>JARAXD010000006.1:0-325050 GCA_033793685.1 Streptomyces sp. ME19-03-3
GGCGCGGCTGCCGGTGAGGCAGCGGGCCGGGATGCCCCGGATCAAGCGCAAGCGCGAGGCGGCACCGACACTGAACTACACCACCCGCGGCTTTCGGCTTAAGGATGGACGCCTGCACCTTGCGGGCGGCATCGTGCTCACGGTGGTGTGGTCCCGAGACCTGCCGTCCGCGCCATCCTCGGTGCGGGTGTACCGGGACAGCCTCGGCCACTGGTACGCGTGGTTCGTCGTCGTGACCGAGATCCAGCCTCTCTCCGCTACGGGCACCGTGCTGGGTGTGGACTGGGGCGTCACGGAGACCGCCACCACCACGAGCGACGCTCACGACCTCCCGCACGCCGAGCACGGCAAGTGCGCGGCGCAGCGCCTGGCCCGCTACCAGCGGATGATGGCCCGCCGCCGCCCCGCGCGCGGCCGAGCAGCGTCCAAGGGCTACCGGCACGCCCGGACGCAGACCGCGAAGGTGCACAAGAAGGTCGTCCGGCAACGCCAGGACACCGCCCGCAAGTGGGCCAAGCGCGTCGTGACCGACCACGACGCCATCGCCGTCGAGGACTTCCGGCCGAAGTTCCTCAGCCGTACCACCATGGCCCGCAAAGCCGCCGACGCGGCGATCGGCGCCACCAAGACCGCCCTGATCGAGATGGGCCGCAAGCACGGGCGGGACATCCGCCTCGTGCATCCCGCGCACACCACCATGGACTGCGCGTCGTGCGGAGCGAGAACCAAGCACGCACTTCCTCTTTCGGAACGTACCTACACCTGCACCGCGTGCGGAGCCGTGTCCCCCAGGGACAAGAACTCCGCCCGCGTGATGCTCGTCCGGGCTGGTCTCAACCCGGCTGGTGCCGATCGTGTAAGAGCTGACGGACCGCTGGTCCCCAGCCAACGTGAGCCAGGAATCCCCGTCCTTTAGGACGGGGAGGATGTCAACGGAGTGATCGCGCAGTCCCTCGGGCTGCACGCCGGCTACTGGTTCGGCGCGGGGGTCAGCGCCGCCGCGCTGGTGGCCGCCGCCCTGGTCCTGCCGCCGTCCCCGGAGCGCGCCGCGCCGCGGCTGGACGTCCCCGGCGCGCTGCTGCTCGGCGGCGCCCTCGCAGGGCTGCTCCTCGCCCTGAGCGAAGCCGAGCTCTGGGGCTGGTCCTCGGGGCGGCTGCTCGGCCTGGCCGGGATCTCCGCCCTGCTGCTCGGGTCCTGGATCGTCCACGAGTTGCGGACCGCCCATCCGCTGGTCGACCTCCGGCTGCTCGGGAGCCGCACGGTGCTGACCGCCGACCTGGCGGCGCTGGTGGCCGGCGTCGGGATGTACCTGCTGGTGTCGCTGGTCACCCGCTTCGTCCAGACACCGCGCGACGCCGGCTACGGGTTCGGGGCCTCGGTGGCCGTCACCGGGCTGGTCCTGCTGCCGTTCTCCCTGGCCGGCGCCGCGGCCGGCCGGATCGTGCCGGCGCTGGCCCGGCGTGCCGGCCCCGCCCTGGTCCTGCCGGTCGGGTGCGCGGTCTCCCTGATCTCCGTACTGGCCTTCGCCGCGGCTCGCGGACAGCTGCGGGAGCTGTTCGCCGTCATGACGGTCGCCGGCTTCGGCATCGGCTGGATCTTCGCCCTGCTGCCGGGGCTCGTCGTGGGCGCGGTGCCCGCGCGCGAGACAGGCAGCGCCATGAGCTTCAACCAGGTGCTGCGCTACGTCGGCTACTCCACCGGAAGCGTGCTGAGCGCCGCGGTGCTGCAGGCCCACACCGCCACCGGCCGCACACTGCCCACGGGCGACGGCTACGGCACGGCCGCCCTCCTGGCCTGCGGGGTATGGTTGGCCATGATCGTCGTGACCGCGGTCCTGCCGCCGCGACGCCGGCGTGGCGCGGCTCCGGTCCCCGTACCGGCGGCGGCCGCCGCGTACGCGACGCCGGACGAGGACGCGGCGCGGGAGGTGGTGCGGTGACCGGCGGCACGCCGTCGCGCAGGCGGGACTCCGCGCGCAGCCGCGAACTGCTCCTGCGGGCGGCGGGTGAGCTTTTCGGCGAGCGGGGCTTCGACCGCACCACCACCCGTGACATCGGGGAACGCGCGGGTGTCGACCCCGCGCTGATCGCCCGGTACTTCGGCAACAAGAGCGCCCTGTACATCGCCGTGCTGCGCGCGGAGATGGGGGACGCGCCCCCGCCGGACCTGCTCGGGCCCGAACGCCTGCGCACCCTCTTCGAGCGCAGGAACCGGCGCGGCGCCGGCCCCGTGCTCTGGTCCGCCGTCCAGGCCCATGACGACCCCGCGGTGCAGGACGCGGCCCACGCCCAGCTCTACCTCCGCCTGGTCGACCCGCTGCGCGAGCGGTTCGCGCGCAACGGACTGGACCGGCCGCGTCTGCGGGCCGAAGTCGCGACCGCCGCGTTCCTCGGCGTGCTGCTGGCCCGCGGCGCGGGAACGCTCGACGAACTCGCGGCGGCGGACCTGGAGGAACTGCTGCCCCTGGTCCAGGAGACCCTGAGCGCTCTCGACGCCTGACGCCTGACGCCGGCCCGCCGACCCGGGGCCGACGTTTCGGCGATCGGGGTGCGGGCGCGGCCGGGCGTACGTCCGCCCGGCCGCGAAGGGCAGGAGCGCGCCCTCAGGCCGCGGGCCGCCCCCGCAGCAGGGCGTCGAGCGAGTCCAGCGCCCACGACCAGGACTCCTCGGCGGAGACGGGGGTGTGGTCGAAGCCCCCCGCCAGCTCGAGGGTGACATAGCCGTGGAAGACGCTGCCCAGCAGGCGCACCGCATGGGTCTGGTCAGGCTCCGGCAGGTCGTAGCCGCGGAGGATGGCACGCATCATCTGGGCGTGCCGCACCCCGGCACCGGCGCCGGCGGTCTTCGGGTCGAGCCTCAGCTGCGCCGCCGCGTAGCGTCCGGGGTGCTCCCGGGCGTAGGCGCGGTACACGTTCGCGAAAGCGACCAGGGCGTCCCTGCCCGCCCGCCCGGCCAGGGCCTCGCCCGCCCGGTCGGCGAGTTCCTCCAGGGCCAGCAGGGCGATTCGGGTCTTGAGGTCCTGCGAGTTCCTGACGTGCGAGTACAGACTGGCGACCTTGACGCCGAACCGTTCGGCGAGCGCCGAGACGGTCACCTGGGCGAAGCCCGCCTCGTCGGCGAGTTCCGCGCCCGCCCGGGTCAGGCGTTCCGTGGTGAGTCCTACGCGTGGCAACGGCACGCCTCCCTTCTTCCGCCAAGGATTATGCCGCTGCCTGAAGGGTCCAGGCACACACCTACGGGGACCGGCCGGGCACGGCGGACCCGCCTCAGGCCCGCGCGCCCTCCCGGCCGGCGTCAACGAACATCGCGCCGCGCCTGCATGAGGAGCAGGGCGATGTCGTCGCGGCGCGCGGAGGACTGCTCGGCCTCGCGCACCAGGGCGTCGGCGAGTTCGTCCACGGTTCCGGCCCCATGGCGCGCGACACGACGGGCGAGCGCACTGATGCCGTCGTCGATGGCGGCCTCCGGAGTCTCGACCAGGCCGTCGGTGTACAGGACGAGCACCGCACCGGGCGGCAGGGGGACGTCGGTCGGCGGATAGGTGGCGGCCGGGTCGATGCCCAGGAGCAGTCCCGGGGCCGGGTCGAGGACCTCGACGTGCCCGTCGGGGTGGCGCAGCAGCGGCGGCGGGTGGCCGGCGGTGGCCAGGCGAGCCCGGTGCCGCGCCAGGTCCAGTTGGACGTAGAGGCAGCTGGTGAACAGGCCCGGGTCGAGATCGGTGAGCAGGCGGTTGGTGCGGGCGAGCACCTCGTCGGGCGGGGCGCCGGCGGTGGCGTGGACAGCCGTGCGGACCTGTCCCATCAGCGCCGCGGCGCTGACGTTGTGTCCCTGCACGTCGCCGATGGCCGCACCCGCGAGGTGCCTGCCGAGCCGGATGAGGTCGTAGAAGTCGCCGCCGATGCCCATGCCGCGGCCTGCCGGCAGGTAGCGGGCGGCGACGTCCAGGCCGGGCAGGCAGGGGAGCGTCCGGGGGAGCAGGCACTCCTGCAGCTCCTGGGCGAGGCGGTGCTTGGCGTCGTACAGGCGTGCCCGGTCCAGGGCCTGGGCGATCAGCCCGGCGGCGGAGGTGAGGACGGTGCGTTCCTCACCGGTGAACGGGTGCGGGCGCTCGTAGGCGATCACCAGCGAGCCCACGGGGCGGCCTGAGGTGATCAGCGGCAGGAAGGCCCAGGAACTCATCGAGTCCAGCCGGGCGGCGGGCGGGTACGTCCGCCGGAGCTCGCCGAAGGTGGGGAAGAAGGCGGGGGTGCCCGTGGTCAGCGCGCGGACCGCGGGGGTGTCCGAGGTCAGCGGCGCCCCGTCGAAGCTCTCCATGAGGTCCGAGGGGTAGCCGCGGTGGCCGACGATCCGCAGCCGCCCGTCCTCCGCCGTCATCAGCGCCAGGGCCTGAGCTCCGAAGGCGGGCAGCAACTGGTCGGCGGCCTGGTCGACGACGTCCCGTACACCGATCGCCTCGGTGAGCGTGGCCGCCAGGTGCATCAGGTGGTACAGGACGGCCCCCCGGCCCGGTTCCGCGGGAGGCGCGGGGCGCAGCACGCGGGCGGGGTCGGTCGGGACGGCGGCGGGGACGATACGGACGCTGACGCCGGAGGAGTCCGGGTAGAGGTGGAAGGACAGGCACGGGCCCGCGGGCGGCGACGCGGTGAAGGAGGCCGGCCGGCCGCTGATCGTCGCGGCCCGGTAGTGGTTCTCGACGACGGGCTCGTCGAGCCACGGCAGGACCCGCCACAGACAGGCACCGAGCAGTTCCGTGATGTCCGTGCCCAGGATGTCGGCGGCCCCGGTGGTGGCGAAGAGGACACGGCCGTCCAGGTCGAGGGTGCAGCAGCCCCCGGGGAGGCGTTCGGCGAAGTCCACCGCGGACTGCGCCTCGGCCGGCCATGCCGCGCGTGGCCGCGGCGGCGGCAGTACGCGCGGCTCACGCGGCGCGGTGATCGGCCGGCCCTTGTCCTCGGCGCACCGCAGAAGGACGAGCAGGTCGCGACAGGCGGTGTCCAACGCGGCCCGCGCCCGCGGACCCGGCCCCTGGGGACGCGGGCCGGGCCACTGGAGGACCAGCCCGCCCGACGTGGTGGTGCCGTCCGTGACCGGGGCGGCGGCGAGTGCGAAGGAGTAGGGGAGCATCAGGGCGAGGCGGGGGTAGGCGCGCGCCATCTCCTCCTGGCCGCCGACCCACACCAGGCGCCGTTCGCGTACGGCGTCGGCCACCGGGGTGTGGTCGGTCAGCGACACCCGCGTCCACGGCACGGCGGTCTTCCGTGAGACGCCGCTCAGCACGGCCAGCCGCAGGACCTGCTCCCCGGCCGGGAGCAGGTAGAGCGCGCCCACGGACGCCGCGCTGTCCCGCAGAGCCCTGGCCAGGACGGTATCCGGCGACACCGCCCCGAAGTCGGTCGTGGTGGCGAGACCCGCAGTGTCCATGCCCTCACCCTCTTCCGGCGCCGGCCGGGCGGCGGCCCGTAGGCGTGGCACATCCGTCTCATCAAGAATGACCCACAGGTCGCTCCGTGTCCGTGGTGTCCGGTCCCCGGGCTGTGTTCCGGCGCCCGGGGAACGCCGTGTGACGGAGTCCCGCCGGTCGAGCGGCTGGTTCCGGTCCGTCCCGCCGTGACCGGCTGCGCCTGCCGGAGCGGGCTCGCCGGGGTGGCCTTCGCCGGGCGCGGCCGCCCCGGCACCGTGACCGCCACCTCCGTCCCGAGGCGGGTCGGGGCGGGATCGCGGAATGTGAATGGATCGTTCGTTCCTGATAGGTGTAGACTGCGGTCATGGCACGCGTGAGGGAGTTCGACACCGAAAAGGCCGTGGCGGCCGCGATGAGCGCCTTCGGCGACAAGGGCTACGAAGGCACGTCGATCCAGGACCTGGTCGATGCCACCGGCGTCGGCCGCGGTTCGCTGTACGCTGCCTTCGGGAGCAAGGAGGGGCTCTACCTGGCGGCCATGGACCTCTACCGGGAGCAGTACGCGGTGCCCCTGGTCGAGGTGCTGCGGACCGGCGCCCCGGGCCGCGGACTCCTGCGCGAGGTGCTGGTCGCCGCGGTCGACGAGATCGCGCGCGACGGCAACCGGCAGGCCTGCCTGATCGTCGGTGCCGCCACGGAGCGCGTCGCCCACGATCCACGGGTCGCCGCGCACGTGGAGTCGACGACCGCCATGCTCGAGGACGCGCTGACACAGGTCGTCGCGCAGGCCCAGGCGGACGGTCAGGTGTCGGGCAGGCGCGACGCGCGGGCGCTCGCGCGATACCTCATCGCCACGATGCACGGCCTGCGGGTCCTGGGGGCGGTCAATCCCGACCGCGAGGCGCTGACGGCCGTGGTCGACGTCGCGCTGGACGGCCTCGGCTGACCCCGCGGCGGCCGTTCGGCGCCTCGCCCTGGGGAGCAGCGTGGCCCACCCGCGCGGCGCGGTCGAGGCCGCCGTCGGGCTCTGCTCACGCCGCGTGGCAGCAGGCCCGTGAAGGCCGCGTCCGAACCCGTCCGCACGGGCCCGCTCCGAGCGGACCCGCCCCGGGAGCGGGCCGTCGATACCCGGGGGCGCCCGGAGGCGGAACGCCCTGGCCGGGCGGTACCCGCACGGTCCGCCGCGGCGAGCGTCGGGCGTGGCGCACGGCCGGTCGGTGAGTCGTCGACGGAGTCGGCGCCGCGCGGGACCTCTTCGGGCCCGGGCACGTCGAACTGCCCCATGGAGGCCGTCTTTCGACAGTCCCGACCCGCGGCGGCCGGCGCGGCACTCCCCGAGCCTGTGGCCGGGTGCCCCCACGCCGCGTTGTCGCATCCTCCTGGTAGCCCACTACGAGACGACTCTCCGCCGTGCGAAGCCGCGGGGTCTGTCCCGGCGCCCGTCCCCCGGTTCCGGCCGGCGTGACGGCGGCCGTGGCCAGGGCGGCCCCGGTGCCCGTCCCGGTGGCCAGGCCCCGCGTCCCGGCGTTCGGGCGGCGGGGCTCCTTGCGGAACACGCCCCAGCGGGCCCCGGAGTGGATCGACGCCGCGGTCCCGGCCCGCAGGAAGGCCCGCCTGGGGCGCCGCCTGGGGGGACCGCTTGGGGGACCGCCTCGGAAGGACCGCGACCACCGAACGGGTCATCGCCACCCGCCCGCAGTGCGCATTCCCACTCATACCGATCGTCGTGGCCTAAGGTGATCGTTCTGTCGCGAAAGGGTCGTGGTCGATGTGATGGCGATGGCATGGACGGGCGGTGCGGACCGTCGGCCGCGGTCGGGCGCGTGGCCCTGGAGGGCCCCGTCGCCCGTCGGCACCGAGGCGGCGGCCACGGCCCCGCCCACCCGCGCTGACGGGCGGTACGAACGGTGACCGGGGGCTGGCACGCGCTGGCGCAGGGCCTTGCGGCAGCGGGAGATCCCGCCCAGTTGCTCCCGGCCCGTCAGCAGATGGCCTTCACCCTGGGCTTCCACATCATCCTGGTGCCGTTCGGCGTCGCCCTCACCACACTGATGCTCATCGCGAACCACCGCGGCCTGCGCCGCGGGGACGCCGACGCCATGCGGCTCGCGAGGCGCTGGTCGAAGGTGGCCGCGGTGCTCTTCGCCGTGGGGGCGATCACCGGCACCGTCCTCTCCTTCGAACTCGGCATCCTCTGGCCCGGTCTGATGCGCGGATACGGCGCGGCGTTCGGCTTCCCGTTCGCGATCGAGGGACTGTTCTTCTTCCTCGAGGCGATCTTCGTCTCGATCTACATCTACGGCTGGGACCGCCTGTCGCCCTGGGCGCACTTCTGGACGGGTGTACCGGTGGCACTGTCGAGCATCGGGGGCGCGGGCGCCGTCGTCGCGGCCAACGGCTGGATGAACCAGCCCGGGGGCTTCACGATGCGCGACGGCGAAATCGTGGCCGTCCGGCCGGCGGAGGTCTTCTTCAACGGGGCCTTCGGGTGGGAGTTCCTGCACATGCTGCTGGCCGCCTACATCGTCGCCGGATTCACGGTGGCGAGCGTCTACGCGGTGGGCATGCTGCGCGGCCGTACCTCGCGCTACCACCGCACCGGGTTCCTCATCGGGTTCGTCACCGCCGCCGTCGCGATGCCCCTGCAGATCGTGGTGGGCGACACCATCGCCCGCTACGTCTACGACGCCGAGCCCGCCAAGTTCGCCGCGATCGAGATGCTGCCGGACACCGGCACGCACGTCGCCGAGACGCTCGGCGGCGTGCTGATCGACGGGCAGGTCAGATACGGGCTCCCGGTCCCCGACATGGCCTCGCTGCTGGCCGGTTTCCGCCCCTCCACCGAGATCAAGGGGCTCGATGCGATCCCCGCGGAGGTGCGCCCCTCCGACCAGGCCGTCACCACCGTCCACCTCGCCTTCGACGTCATGGTCGGGCTCTCCTTCGCCCTGCTGGCGCTCGCCGTGTGGTTCGCCTGGCTGTGGTGGCGCAAGCGCTCCTGGGAACGGCAGCGCTGGTTCCTGCGGTGTTGCGCGGTCAGCGGACTCGCCGCCGTGGCCTGCCTGGAGAGCGGCTGGGTCGTCACGGAGGTGGGCCGCCAGCCCTGGACCGTCGTCGGGCACCTCCTCACCCGCGACGCGGTGACCACCCAGGGCAACCTGTGGCTGTTCTTCGGGGCGGTCCTCGTCATCTACGCGGCCGTCGGAGTGGGCGCCGTGACGGTGCTGCTGTCGATGAAGCGGCGCTGGCAGGCCGAGGGCGACGACAGCGTGGACGTGCCCTATGGTCCGCGCACCGGTCCGGAACCCGTCGGTGCGCGAGCCGGGACGGAGGAGTGATGCCGGAAACCGTCGCTGCCTTCCTCTTCCTCGGTGTCATCGCGTACAGCCTGTTCGGCGGTGCGGACTTCGGCGCCGGGTTCTGGGACCTCACGGCGGGCGGAGCGGAGGGCGGCCGGCGCCCCCGGCACCTGATCGACACCTCGCTCAGCCCGGTGTGGGAGGCCAACCACACCTGGCTCATCTACTGCCTGGTCTTCCTCTGGTCGGGGTTCCCGGCCGCGTTCACCGCCATCACCACGACGCTCTACATCCCGCTGGGCATCGCCGTCCTCGGCATCGTGCTGCGCGGCGCCGGCTTCGCCTTCCGCAAGGCCTCGCTGCGCACCCCCGAGCAGCGCCTGTACGGCGTCGCGTTCGCCGCGTCGTCCGTCCTGACCCCGTACTGCTTCGGCTCGATCGCCGGGGGCATCGCCTCCGGGCGCGTTCCCGCGGCGGGCAACGGGGCCCCCCTCACCAGCTGGCTGAACCCGACATCGGTGCTCGGCGGCGTGCTGGCCGTGCTCGTCTGCGCCTACCTCGCCGCCGCCTACCTGTACGTGGCCGCCCGCCAGCAGGGCGACCACGCACTGCGGCGGCACTTCCGTACCAGGGCCCTGCTCGCGTCGGCCGTCACCGGAGCGGTCAGCATCGCGGGCATCTTCGTCCTGCGGGCCGACGCGCCGCACCTGTTCGGCGAACTCAGCCACCGCGCCCTGCCCCTGGTGCTGCTGGCCGCCGCGTGCGGGGTCGCCAGCACGGTCCTGCTGTGGCGTGATCGGACACGGCTGCTTCGTGCGCTCGCCGCGGCCGCGGTCGCGCTCGTCGTGCTGGGCTGGGGTGTCGCCCAGTACCCGTACCTGCTCGGCACCCACGTGGAGATCGGCGCGGCGGCGGCCCCGCGCGCCACGCTGGCGGTGACGCTCGGCGTCGCCGTGGTGGCCGGGCTCCTCATCTTCCCCTCCATCGCACTGCTCTTCCGGCTCGCCAACCGTGGCAGTCTGCGGCCGCCGGAGCCCGAGGCGGCCGAACAGCAGAACTGAACGCACGGGTGACCAGCCGTCACATGAGCGGGGGAGACGAGGGCACGCCCCGGCCCGTGGGCGGTCGCCGTCGTCTTGGCGGTCTGCTCGGGCCTCGCCTACGCCCTCAGGCCGGCCAACTACCTGTACTGGTGCCTGCTGCTGCCCCCGCTGTTGCTCCTGCTCTCCGACTTCGACGACCCGCTTCCGTGGAACGCGGCGGCCGTGCGGGCCGGCCTGGTCCTGCTCGGCGGCGTCATGGCGGCGGTGTTCGCACACTGGCGGTGGCCCGACACGCTCGGCCGGCCCCGCGGTTGACGGTGTGGGGGCGAACGTGCGCGGCCCGGCCGGCGTACCCGCTGTCGGGTACGCCGGCCGGGCCGGTGTGCGTGTACTGCTAGTGGGAGACGCCGAGCACGGTCTCGCTCGTGCGGCCCTTGCCGGTGCCGGTCACCCGTACCGTCAGACTCTTCGCGTGGCCGTTCGGAACGGTGACGAAGGTGTGGGCGTAGCCCTCCTCCGTCGCCTGGCCGGAGCCGACGACCCGGCCGTCCAGCGCCACCGTGAAGCGTTCCCGCGGCGACAGTCCCGCCGCGGTGACCGAGACGGTGGAGCGGGCGATGGCCTCACCCGGCATCGCGTCGACGACGAAGGGCTGCGCCTCCGAGCCGCGCACCGGTTCGAGGTCGTCCGCGTCGACCGCCGGCACGAGAAGTCGCCGCTCCACCAGGGCCTGGAAGATCGGGCCGTTGATCTCGAAGTACGCGGTGGCCCACAGCGGCTGTCCGGCGGGCACCGTGACGGTCCGGGAGACCGGCGCACCTTCCTTGTCGCTGATCGCCGTGGGGATGGGCTCGTTGAGCAGGAGCGACGTGCCCGCGTAGACCTCCGGGCCCTCGCCCACCGTCAGACCGAAGCCGCCGCTGTACGCGGCCGGGCGGTTGGTCACCGTCATCTTCAGCGACGCCGGCCCGCTGTGGTGCTTGCCCGTGCCGCCGTGCGGGAAGGTCGCGTAGAACGGCTCCACCATCGTGGGCTTGCCGCTCTTCCGTGCGCTGTCCTTGTTGCGGTACGTCGCCACGGTCGCCCCGTCGAGCACGAGGTCGAGGCGGTCGACCCCGGTCGTGTCGTAGGAGCGGGTGAGCGTGTCCTGCGGATCGGTCGGCAGGGTGGCGAAGACCAGGTCACCGTTGGTCAGCTTGTAGCGCAGGGTCGGGAAGACCACCGCCTCGGAGTTGTTGGTGTAGGTCACCTTCGCGGTGTGCTTCGCCGAGCGGTCCTCGGTGATCGACGCGGTGCTCGCCTTGATCGCCTCGGGCGTCCAGGTCACCGACTTGCTCTGCCCGGTACGTCCGTGCGCCTCGACCACGGCGAGCGTGGCGGTGAGCTTCTCCGCCCTGGTCTCGACCGGGTCGGACGCCCAGCCGTACCAGTTCAGCGCGCTGGCGTCGATGGGCAGGGTCCGGTCCAGGTAGGTGCCGGAGGTCCCGCGGACGGTGACGTGCAGCGTGCCCTTGCCCCTGATGGCGCCGGTCATCGAGGCCAGCGGGTTGCCGTCGAACGCGTGGGCGTCGCCGTGGCCGACGTCACCCAGGATCAGCTTGCTGACGGTGAAGGAGCCGCCGGCGCTGTGCTTGCCGTACGTGACCTCCAGCGTCTGCTTCCCGGTGGCGATGTCGGACGGCAGGGTGACCAGACGGCCCACGCCGCCGTCGTCGGTGGTGCGGCCGCTCGCCAGGACCTTGCCGGAGCCCTTCACCCGGATCTGGAAGTCCACGGCCGGGGTCAGACCTGTCGCCCAGACGACGGCGGACTGGCCCGGCACCGCGTAGGCGGGGTTGACGGTGACCGTCGCACGCCCCCCGGGAGTCGGCGGCGGGCCGGTGCGCGGGTCGGCGGTCACGGTCAGGTACGTGGTGCGCCCGGTGTCACCGTAGGCGACGCGCCCGAGGTAGACGGACCCGTTCCGCAGGCCCTTCCAGGACAGGGCGACCGGGGTGGTGCTCCCGGCCTTCAGGTGCGCGGTGGAGGGCTGCGCGGTGAACGAGCCCTCGGCGCCCTTGCCGCCCAGCGTGAAGCTGGACACGGTGAAGTCGAGCGTGCCCGAACCGGCGTAGAAGCTCACCTCGACCTCGTAGAGACCGGGTGCGGGGTTCTCCAGTTCGACCCGCTCGTCGGCGGAGTCGGTGGCGGACCGTCCGACCAGCGCCGTGTCGCCGTACTCGTTCAGCTGGTACACCGACAGGTCCAGGTCGGCCGTGTCGTCGTCGGCGGAGTCGAGGGTGAACCGGGCGTAGTCCGTCCCCTTGGGGATCTCGACGACGTGGGTCCGCGTGGGACCGCCGACCGTGCCCGATCCCTGTACCACCTGGCCCCGGGCGAGCCCGGTGAGCTTCAGCGGCACGTCGCGGTCCTCACCGCCGCTGATGTTCACGGTCGTCCGGCCGGTGCTGCCGGAAGCGGCGGCCGTCGCGGGCGCCGCCATGGCCACCGGTCGCACCGCGACCGCGCTGCGCACGCTCTGCGCACCGTCGCGCCAGGTCAGGTACCCGGTGGCGTACTCGCCCAGCGGGGCGCTGGTGCGGGTGAAGGTCACCTTGAAGGTCGCGGACTGGCCCGCCTCGGTGAACGTCAGCGACTTCGGCTCCACGACGGTGTCCACGCCGGGGATCCGCACCGGGTCGGCGGTGTAGGTGCCGGGTCCGGTGGAGGTCACGGTGCGGGTCACGGTCTGCCGGCCCGCCAGCGTGCCGACACCGATCGACGCCAGGTTGAGGTCGGTGGGAGCCGGTGCCGTGGCGTCGCCCTTGATCGCGGCGATGTACCGCGTCCAGTCCTCGGGGCCGTTGAGGTACAGCAGCCCGGGGTGCAGGTAACGGGTGGCGTCCACCTGGCCGTTGCCCTGCGCGAAGACGTCCTCGGACGCCTCGCCCGTCCCGGTCACGGTGGGCCGGGTGGTGGTCATCAGAGCGGACTTGATCTCTGCCGGGGTCGCCTGCGGGTGCAGGCCAAGGTAGAGGGCGCCGAGACCGGCCACGTGCGGGGACGCCATCGAGGTGCCCGACATGTAGGTGAAGCTCGGCTGCCCGCCGGCGGCGTTGGCGCCGTCGGCGAGGACGCCCACGCCCGGCGCCGCGAGGTCCGGCTTGATCAGGTCGCCGCCGTCGGCGCGGAGCGGGCCGCGGGAGGAGAAGCCGGCGATCTGCGGCACCGCGGCCGACGTCAGGTGGTGCGGGTTGCCGTCCACCAGGGTCGCCGTGGGCGCCTCGGTGCGCGCGTAGGAGACCAGCGCGTCGTAGCCGTCCGCGTCGACGGCGATGGTCGGGACGGCGTGCGCGTCGAGGTCCGTCGAGTCCGGCGAGGGGTTCACCAGGATCATCCCGATGCCGCCCGCGCGCTTGACCTCGGCCGACTTGGCCGCCCGGTCGTAGGTGCCGCGCTGGCACAGCACGACCCGGCCCTTGACCTTGGCGGCGTCCAGGTTGTCGGGACCGCACAGCTGCGGTCGAACGGCGGTCGCGGTCCCGGCCTCCGCGGCGGCCACCAGCGGGCCGGTCACCTCGGCCCCGTCGGCGGGGAGCGAGATGGACGCGCCGAGCACGTTCTGCCCGTCGCCGAGCTCCACCGTGGCCTCGCGGGTCGGCGTGGTGCTCGCCGCAGCGGTGGTGATCCACGGCGAGGCGTTGTCGACGGTGCTCTCCGAGGGGCCGGAGTTGCCCCCGGCCGTGGCGACGAAGATGCCGCTCGCGGCGGCGTTGCGGAACGCCTCGTCCACGACCGAGTCGGTGGTGCCGGCGCCGTCTGCGTTGCCGATCGAGTAGTTGATGACGTCGACGTTGTCGGCGACGGCCGCGTCGATCGCGGCCAGCAGGTCACCGGTGGCGCAACCGTCGTCCGTGGTGGCGCTCGTGTCGGGACCGTTCCAGCAGGCCTTGTAGGCCGCGACCTTGGCGGCCGGCGCGACGCCGGAGATGGTGCCCTGCGGCTTCCCCGCGACCTCGGCCTCGACGCCGTTGGCGCCCGCCGCCGTGCTGGCGGTGTGCGATCCGTGCGACTCGCCGTCACGCGGCGACAGGTACTCGCCGGTGTCGGGGCCGCCGATGTGGGTGGCGCCGAAGTTGTCGACGAAGTAGCGCGCGGAGACGATCTTGGTGGAGCAGTCGGCGGAGGTGAACTGGACACCCGTGGTGCAGGTGCCGGTGAAGGTGCCGCCGTCCGCCTTGCGGTAGGTGATCGTGGAGCCGTCCAGGTACGGCTCGGCACCCGGCTGGGTGCCGAGCCGGGCACCGGCGAACGAGGGGTTCTCGGGGGCGATGCCGGTGTCGATGACGCCGACCACCACGCCCTTGCCGGCGCCGGCGACGCCGCCGTTGCCGGCCCACACCCCGTCCTGCCCGCTCAGGCCCAGGTAGTCCGTCGAGTTGACGGCGGCCAGCGGCTTGCGCAGTTCGTCCTTGACGACCGACACCACCGTGGGGTCGGAGCGCAGCTCCTCGACCTGCTGAGGCTGGAGTTCGGCCGTGAAGCCGTTGAGCGCCGCGGAGTACGAGGAGATCACTCGGGCGCCGACCGCGTGGGCCGCGTTCTCATGACGCTGGCGCAGGTAGCCGCGGTAGGCCTTCACGGGGGCCGATCCGGCCTTCAGGCCCTCGCCGTCGCGGGGCGCCGTGCGGGCCTTGCCGGCCACGCCGCCGGTGTAGGTCGCCGCGGAGGGCTCCCGCAGGGTGACGATGTACCGCCCGGCGGTGGGCGGTTCGCCGGACTCCGGCGCCTGCCCCGCGTGCTGGGCCGCGAGGGCGGGCGGGGTGGGAAGCGGGGCGGCCGCTGCCGGGGTCAGGCCGGCGGCCAGGGAAAGGGTGAGGCCGGCGCCCGCCACAAGGGCCGCGAGTGACCGCGGTATCGCCGAACGGCGCGCGGGAGGATGGACAGGTGGTGCCACCAAGGCTCCTTCATCTGGGGTGACCGGACATCCCGGCCGAGGGGGACGCCGTGCGGGCGCACACCAGTTCTAGCCGGGTGATCCCTTGGTGACCAACAACTTGCGCTGCCGATACCGGCCAGTGGCCAGAAGGGGCCAGCCGTTCGGCTCAGATCCAGTCGCGGCGGGCCGCGGCGACGCCGGCTCCGAAGCGGTTGGTGGCGCCGAGTTCGGTGAACAGGTCCTGGATCCTGCGGCGCAGCGTCCGTGGTGAGATGCCGAGTTGCCGGGCGATCGCCTCGTCCTTGACGCCGGCCGCGAAGAGCGCCAGCAACTTCCGCTCTTCCTGGGCGGGTTGACGGTTGTCGTCCGAGTCGGCCGCCGCCTGTGCGGGTAGAGTGCCGGAGTCGGGACATGGGGTCAAGGGGGAGGCCGCCGACCAGTAGTTCTCGAAGAGTTCACCCAGGGCCTCCAGCAGAGGCGGGGATTCGGTGTACAGATACTCCGCGCATCCGACCGACAGGCTCAGCGACACCATCGCGGCCGAACGGTCGGCCATCGCCAGCTTGATCGGCAGCGCCGGGACGACCCTGGCCTCCTCCCCGCGCGACACCAGGTTGCCCAGGTCCTGCCACCCGCCGGCGGCCTCGAAGCTGGCGGCGGCGTAGACAGCCCGCACCCGCACCCCGCGCCGCACCGCCGCCTCGTCGAGCGGCTCGTTCGGGGCGAGCAGGAACGGCGGTCGGTCCAGGGCGCACAACTCGGTTCGCGCGGACTGCTTGAGCCGGTAGTAGCGGTCCCCGACGGCCTCCAGGCCACTGATCACGCCGGTGCCTGGGCCGCCGTCACTGGCTCTGCGCGCCGCGTCGAAGAGCGCGCCCAGCGGGCC
Source organism: Streptomyces sp. ME19-03-3 (assembly GCA_033793685.1). GTDB lineage: Bacteria > Actinomycetota > Actinomycetes > Streptomycetales > Streptomycetaceae > Actinacidiphila. Next base: position 15,548 of record JARAXD010000006.1, read on the forward strand.
GGCGGCCTCCCGCACCGCCGTCAGTTGGCGCTCCCGGGACTCGACCAGCGCGCCCAGCGCGTGGCGGGGGTCCACGGTGAAGAACTCCCCGGAGGAGCTACGGCTCATCAGCCCGACGTGGTGGAGCCGTTCGAGGACCGCCAGAGCTTCGTCCGCCCCCACGCCCAGCGCTGCCACCACGTCGTCGACGGTCGCGCTGTCGCGGGACAGGAGAAGGCGGTAGGCCTGCTCCGCCACCGTGTCCACTCCGACCCAAGCGAGAGGTCCGTCATTCTCCACGAAAGCCTCCATCCCCGCCCCGTCACATCACCGACGCGATGGAATCAAGAACCGGCGGCAACTTCAAAGCACGGGCCGCCCGCCCCGTCCGCGGTCCCGCGGGCCCGGTGACCGCTACGCCCCGGGCCGGCGTGCGGTCCGGGGCGCGTCGGGGCCGGTCGCGTGCCCCCGCGGGTGGTGGCCGGCGGCGACGTGCGCCGACACCTTCCGGCCGCGAACATCCGGCCGCGGGCGGGGGACTTGGCCGACGTGGTGGTGGCGGACGTCCCCGGCGGCCTCGGCGCGGCAGCGGCCGCGTGGGCCGGCCGCCGCCCTCGGCCGTGCGGTGCCGAGCAACCCGGCGGTCTCGGGACGGACGGTCGGCCGGGGTGACATTCGTCGCACCGGCGCCAGTGGACACGGGCACCACCTTGTTGTTTATTCTTCAACCAGTGAATGCGGCTCGCCCTCAGGGCCGCGGTATCCGCGGACCGCGCCTCCGACCACGGGAGCGGGTCCTCGCCGAAAGGAAACACCTTGTCGATCAAGCTCGCGATCGTCTACTACTCCTCCACCGGCACCATCGCCGAGATCGCGAAGGAGATGGCCGAGACCGCGGAGAAGGCCGGTGCCGAGGTGCGCCTGCTCAAGGCCGCGGAGCTCGCCCCGCAGGCGGCGATCGACTCCAACCCCGCCTGGGCCGCCAACCACGCCGCCACCGCCGACATCCCCGTGGCCACCCCGGGCGACGTCGAATGGGCCGACGCCGTGATCTTCGGTACCCCCACCCGCTTCGGCAACATGTCCTCGCAGCTCAAGCAGTTCATCGACACTCTCGGTGGCCTGTGGGCGCAGGGCAGGCTGGCGGACAAGGTGTACAGCGGCTTCGTCTCCACCGCCACCAACCACGGCGGTCAGGAGTCGACGCTCCTCGCCCTCTACAACTCCATCCACCACTTCGGCGGCATCGTCGTGACCCCCGGTTACACCGACCCCTCCAAGTTCGTCGACGGCAACCCCTACGGCACCTCCCACGTGGACGCCCAGGGCAACAACCCCGTCAACGACACCACCCGTACCGCCGCCCGTATCCAGACCGAGCGCGTCATCAAGCTCACCGCCGCGCTGAACCGCGGCCTCGCGGGCTGATCGCACACTGACGGCGCACCCGCTCGGCCGCCGAGCCGCGGGTGCGCCGTTCGCCCACTCGGCGGCGCCTCCTCCTGTCGTGCCGGAGCCGCCGCCGACGCGTACCCGCGTCACGGTCCACGTTGGGGTGCCCTCTCCCGACCGCACGGCAACCAGCGCCGCACCCGCCCCGTACCGAACGCCGGATGATCACGGCCCGCCCGGGCCGACAGCGGGGACCGGCTCGGACCGCGCCCCTGTCACCACCGCGGACACACCGCGTGAACGACGGAGCACCCGCCCGCCGCGTCGTCTGCTTCGGCTTCGGGTGCGTGCGACAGTTCGCCCGCCGTCACCGGACGTGGAGGCGCCGCCCGGCCACCCGCCGGACAGGGAGCGAACGGCTCGTGCTCCGCCGGTCCCCGGCCCGAGATCGGAACGCGCCTTCGCCTTCAAGGGCGACCTCGACGCGACGTGATCCCGCGCGCCAGGGCTGGGTCCGCCTTCCTCGCGGTGGCGGCCGCATGCGTCGCATTCCACGCCGAGGGGGCAGACCACCTTTCGCGCGGCGGCGTGCTGTTTCACCCGTTTGTGCTGGCACGCGGCCTCGCCGACACCTCGGGCCTCGTCGAAGCGGCCCGCCTGGTGGCCTGTAGCAGGAACTCCACCGGGCAGGAAGGTGACGCGTGACCGCCGGATTCCCGACGGCCGGCCGCGCGGCCGGCCGACCGTGACCGGCGAAGCACTGCGGGTACGGGACGCGGCGATTTCGGCAGCCGTCGAGCGGGAAGCGCTGCTGATCCGCATGAGGGCCGTGACGCTGTGCGCACCGACGTACATCTCGTGGACCGCTCCGCGGGTGACGTCGGCGGCGCACTTCCGCCCGGCCCTCGGGCGGGCCGCCGGCCTCCGACGAGGTCAGCGCACCGACCGCCGCCCTCGGGCTCAGCGGCCGTCCCCCGGCGGTCCCAGCGGCTGCTGCGCCCACACCGTCTTCCCCTGCGCCCGGTAGCGAACGCCCCACTGGTCCGCGAGGCCCGCGACGATGAACAGGCCGCGCCCGTCCTCGTCGACGGTGCGCGCGTGCTTCACATGGGGTGCGCCGGCCGCGGTGTCGCTGACCTCGCAGGTCAGCATCTGTTCGAGGATCAGGCGAAGTCGCAGCGGCGGAGTGCCGTAGCGCACGGCGTTGCCGACCAGTTCGCTGACGATCAGTTCGGTGGTGACCGCCGTCTCCTCGGCCACGCCCCAGTCCGCCAGCCGGCTGCGCGCCGCCGCGCGGGCGATGGGCGCGGCCTCGGCGCCGGCCGGGAGCGCGCGGGTCAGCACCCGGTCCTCGGGCAGCGCCCTCGTACGGGCGAGCAGCATCACCGTCTCCTCGCCCCCGCCCGGGCCGGCGGCCGCGGACCCGATGGCGTCGCACACCTCCGGCAGGGGTCTGCGGACCGCGCCGTCCAGGACCGGGCGCAGCGGGGCGGACGGGGCCAGGACCCGTTCGGCGAGCGAGGTCGTCGCCATGGCCAGGACGCTCCCTGCCGGGAGGGCGACGGTGGTCGCGGGGAAGGGGGCGTCGTCCGACCCGCTGAGCAGGGGACCTGGCGGGACGGCCAGGGTGGCCGAAGTGCCGTCCGGGAGCACGGCGACCGGCTCCGGTAGGCCGGCTCGGGCGATGGTACAGGTGAGTTCCACCGGGTCGTACACCGCGATGGCGCAGCCGATGTCGAGTGGTCCGAAGTCCAGTTGGGGAAGAGCGGCGGAGGCGGCGGCGAGCCGGGCGGCGGTCTCGCTCAGCCGGGCCAGCAGCTCGTCCGGCGGCAGATCGAGGGCGGCGAGCGTATGCAGGGCCGTCCGGACCAGCCCCATCGTGATGGCCGCGACCATACCCGTTCCGGCCACGTCACCGACGACCAGCGCGGTCCGCGCGCCGGGCAGCGCGATCGCGTCGCACCACGCCCCGCCGCCCTCCGGACCGGAGAGGTGCAGACGGGAGACCTCCACGGTGGGCCGCTCCGCCGGCTGCCCGGGAAGCAGCCTGCGCTGCAGGGTCGAGGCGATGATCCACTCGCGCATGTACTGCCGGGCGTTCTCGATGCAGAGGGCGGCGTGCGCGCAGGCCGCGCAGGCCACGCGCAGATCGTCGTCGTCGAAGGGGGCCCGGTCCTTCCCGCGGTAGAGACTGACCACACCCAGTGCCTGGTCGCGCAGCGTCAGGGGGGCCACGATGAGGGAGTGGGCGCCGCCGCCCAGGATGACGTCGGCCTGGACCGGGTCGGCCGCCAGCCACGGGGCGTCCTCGTCGATCCGGACCAGGCGCCCCCTCGGCTCGGCCAGGACGTCCGCGAACGGGGTGCCCGGCGGCAGGGAACGCACCTCGCCCACGGGGTACGCCGGCCGGCGGCCCCGGAACGCGGCCCGCCGCAGGGGGACGTCCGGGTGGACGGGCACCTTCGGCGGCTCCTCCCCGCGCACCACGTCGTCGATCAACTCGACGACGGCCGTGTCGGCGAGGGCGGGCACGACCACGTCCACCAGCTCCTGGCAGACGAGCCCCACGTTCGGCACGCGGCCCAGCCGGACGCGCACCTGCTCCAGGAGGTCCAGGTGGCCCTGCGCCCTCTCGCGATCGGTGATGTCGACCGCGGACGCCACCAGTCCGAGCACGTCACCGGAGGGTCCCTCCAGGCGGAAGTAGGAGACGGATCGCCTGCGGGACCCGTGCCGGTGCGGCGACCTGGCACCGTGGACGATCCGGTTCACCACCGGTTCCCCGCTCTCCAGGACCCGCCGCGCCACGTCGGCCTCCTCCTCGGGGCTGTCGAGGTCGTACACCTCGGTGAAGTGGCGCCCCAGCGCACTGCCGCCCGACGCGCCACGTGCCGCACCGAGTGCGGCGCTCGTGCGGATCACACGCAGCTGCCGGTCCAGTACGAGCAGCTCCATGGGCGTGTGGGCGAAGACACTCTCCAGGATCGCCGCGTCCGGCTGCGGCACGGCCCCCGGCGGGTCCCCCGCAACGAGCACCCGCCACAGCAGCGAGCCACGGTGCGGCACCGGCTCGATCCGCACCGGGACCCCGCCGGGGACGCTCATGCGCGGGCGCTCGGCGCCCGTGGCGGTGCCGCGCAGGAGCGCGCCCAGGGGCCGGCCGACGGCCTCCTCGGCGGAGCGCCCGAACAGCTCCTCGGCCGGAGGCCCCCACTCGACCACCCGGCCGTCCTCGTCGACGAGGACCAGCACGTCACCGCTGCGCATGGACCAGTACCTCCGACTTCATGCCTGCCCGCGCCGTGCCGGAGGCAGGCCCGACCCGGCGGGGGCTCCGCCGATCGGCTCAGCCGTACCCGGTGCGGAGCACCGGGCGACGCCACTGCGGCGGCGCGGTGGCGGGCCTTGCCGACGGACCGTGCCGCGGGGGCGCCGCGGGCGTGCGGGGCGCTTGGTGCCCTCGACGGTCGTCGTACGGCCGAGGGCCGCCGCCCGTGCCGGCGTGCTGCGGCAGGCTTCGGTCGCGCGGCCGCCCAGTGGGCCGACGCCTGCAGCGGCGTGGCGGCCCGGCTGCGTGGCGGCCCGGCTGCGGGGCGGCGCCTTCGACCGCCCGAGGCCGAGGCGCCACGGCCGGCGTGGTCGTCGCGCGGCGCGCCCCGCGGGCGGCGCCATGGAACGCCGCGGTGGCCGGTTCTCGATGGCGGCCAAGCGTCACCGTCTTGACAGGTGACGGACGGCTGGGCCATGCTCATCACCAGCCAAAGCGGTGACGACTTGCAGAACTGGGAGAAACGCGATGGACCTGAAGCTTGAGGTTGTGGTGCTGCCCGTGTCCGACGTGGACCGCGCGAAGGACTTCTACACGGCGCTGGGCTTCCGGCTGGACGTCGACTACGTCGCGGACGACGGCTTCCGCGTCGTCCACTTCACGCCGGAGGGGTCCGGTGCGTCGATCCTCTTCGGTGACGGGGTCAGCACGGCCGCCCCCGGCTCCGTACAGGGCCTCCACTTGATCGTCGAGGACATCGTGGCGGCCCGCGCCGAGTTGGCGGACCGCGGCGTCGCCATCAGCGAGGTCTTCCACGACGCGGGCGGGGTCTTCCACCACGCCGGCGAGACCGCCCGGGTCGCCGGTCCGCACCCCAAGCGCGCCAGCTACGGCTCCTTCGCGACCTTCACGGACCCGGACGGCAACGGATGGGCGCTGCAGGAGGTCACCGAGCGCCTGCCGGGGCGCTGACGCCGCCCTCCCTCCCGGCGCCGCGGGGTCCTGCCCGGATCCCGCTGTGGCCCGGTGATCACCGGTCACGCTTCTCCGGCCCTTGTCTCCCCGCGGTGCCGGGTACCCCCTTTTCCCGGCGCCGCGGGGTCCTGCCCGGATCCCCTCCGGCCCCTTGGAAGCAGGTCATGAAGATCGACGAATTGACGGGTCACGCCATGAGCGGTACCCCCCGGGAGTATGACGTGGTCGTCGTCGGCGGTGGACCCGTCGGCGAGAACGTCGCCGACCGGACGAGCGCCGCCGGACTGGCCACGGTCCTCGTGGAGGGCGAACTGCTCGGCGGCGAGTGCTCGTTCTGGGCGTGCGAACCCAGCAAGGCACTGCTGCGGCCCGTGGTGGCACGGGCCGACGCCCGCCGCGTACCCGGCCTGAGGGACGCGGTCGCCGGACCGCTGGACGTGGCCGAGGTCCTCGCCCACCGGGACCGGCTCTCCGCGAACTGGAAGGACGACGACCAGGTGGAGTGGCTGGACTCCGTCGCCGTCGACCTGGTGCGCGGCCACGGCCGGCTGGACGGATCCCGTCAGGTGGTGGTCGACACGCCGGACGGCGGGACGGTCCGGCTGACCGCGCGGCACGCCGTCGTCCTCGCCACCGGGACCACGACACGGCTGCCGGACCTGCCGGGGCTCGCCGAGGTCCGGCCCTGGACCAACCGTGAGGCGACGAGCGCCCGGCAGGTGCCCGGTCGCCTGGTGGTGGTCGGGGGCGGTGTCGTCGCCGTCGAGATGGCCACGGCCTGGCGGGCGCTCGGTTCCGAGGTGACCATGCTGGTCCGGGGGACCGGCGGACTGCTTCCCCGCATGGAGCCGTTCGCCGGAGAGATGGTCGCCGACGCCCTGCGCGAGGCCGGTGTGGAGGTGCGGCCCGGCGCCCGTGTGACCGCCGTGGCGCGTGCGGACGGCCCGCACGGTCCCGTACGCGTCACACTGGCGGACGGCGGGACGGTGGTCGCCGACGAGATCCTCTTCGCGACCGGCCGCGCCCCCCGCACAGCGGACCTCGGACTCGAGACCGTCGGCCTCACCCCCGGCGACTGGCTGACCGTGGACGACACCTTCCGGGTGACGGCCGTCGCCGACGGCTGGCTGTACGCGGCGGGAGACGTCAACCACCGCGCCCTGATGACGCACCAGGGGAAGTACCAGGCGCGCATCACCGGAGCGGTGATCGCGGCCCGGGCCAAGGACGAGCCTGTCGACGACCGCCGGTGGGGCGCCCACGTGGCGACCGCCGACACCGAGGCCGTCCCCCAGGTCGTCTTCACCGATCCCGAGGTCGCCTCCGTCGGACTGACGGCCCGTGAGGCACAGGCCGCTGGGCGCCGCGTGGACGTCGTGGACTACGACATCGGGCGGCTCGCCGGCGCCGTGCAGTACGTCGAGGACTACCGGGGCAGGGCGCGCGTCCTGATCGACCCGGACCGCGGCACGGTGGTCGGTGTCACCTTCGTCGGTCCCGGGGTGCAGGAACTGCTCCATTCGGCGACCCTCGCGATCGCCGGCGAGATCCCCGTGGACCGGATGTGGCACGCCGTCCCCGCCTTCCCGACGATCAGCGAGGTCTGGCTGCGCGTGCTGGAGACCTACCGGGACATGCGGCAGGCCTGACGCGTCGGCGAACGGCGAGGACCCGCCTCCCGACGGGAGGCGGGTCCTCGGTGTGCTTGCCTACTTCGTCAGGTAGGCGTCGACGATGGTCTCGTCGACGGTGTTGCCCTGCTTGTCCACGGCCTGGGCCTTGAACGACACGCTGCCGCCGGCCGCGGGGTTGGTGACCCGAACCCGGCCGTTGTGCACGCTCAGCTTCTGCCAGTGGGCTCCCTTGTCGTAGGAGGCCCACACGCTCAGGGACTTGAGGTTCTTGCCCGCGGCGGTGCCGTGGACGCTCACGGGGACCCACACCTTCGCCCGGGCCTTGCCGGTGTTGTCGAGGGACAGGGCGGGGGTGAAGCGCACCGCGGAGGTCGGGAGCTTGGTGATCCCCGGGGCGTACTCGGAGGAGAACGTCCAGCTCGCGGTCATGCTGGTGGACACGTCCGCGACAGTGCCGCGGTCGACCGAGACGGTCACCCGGTAGTCCGCCCGCTCGTTCTCCGCGATGTAGAAGACGTCCATCGGGTAGATGCTGGTGTTGACGAGCTCACCGTTGCGGTAGAGGGACGTCCGCGCGCTCTCGATCGGCGAGTTGTTGTCGCTGATGTTCCCCTCGCTGTCCGCGAAGAGCGGGAGCCGTCCGTCGATCGCCTCGTCCGACCGGACGAACCCGACGAGTCCCGCGCCCTCCGGGAGATCCGGCCCGAAGACACCGACGTTGAAGACGTGCTCGTAGCTGCCCCCGGCCTTGAACGTCCGCGGGAGTGCGTCGTAGGAGGACTCGTAGGAGTCGTTCGCGTCGGTCTGCATGAAGCCCAGCTGCCACGAGGGGTTGCCGGAGTACAGGTGCAGGGTGCCGGTGTAGGGCAGGGCGTGCACGGTGCCGAGACCGGCACCGCCCTCGGTGACCGGTGTGACGAAACCGAACTTGCCCTTGGCCGGTGCCCCGAGCTTCGCCTCGACCTCGGCGAACTCCCGGGCCTTGGCGTGGTGGGTGAAGCCGGTCAGGTACCGGTCGCCGGTCGGCTGGTACACCAGGTGGTACTCGTCGTGGCCGCCCACGCCGGTGGAGAACGTGGCCATGAGCTGCTGGGTCAGCTGGTCGCCCACGGCAGCCTTGGGGCCGAGGTGGGCGGTGCGGTACTCCGCGAGGGAGTTGGTGAAGACCCCGTAGCGGGTGCCGTAGCCGTCGGGCATCTCGATGCCCGCGCTGAAGTAGCCGAGGATGGACTCGGCGGAGCGGTCGGGGACGGTGACGTCGAGCGGCTTGGCGGTGCGTGCGTCCACCGTCACCGTGGTGTCCGCGCTGATGTCGAGGTTGGGCTGGTTGAACCAGTCACCGCCCTGGTCGTACGAGCCCTCCGGGTCGACCCGGACCATGCTGTTGAGGAAGTACCGGCCCTTGGGGACGCGCACCGAGTGCGTGTCGCCGGCCAGCACGATGTTGGAGCCCCGGGTGGGTCCCGTCAGGGTCTGGATCTGAGCGTCCCAGGCGGGGGCCGGAGCGGGCTTGCCGTTGCGGTCCAGGGTCTTGACCGTGAGGGTGTACATCTCGGACTCGCGGTCCACGGCCACCGCGGTGCCGACGGTCTGCCCGTCGCCGGTGGCCGTGACCCGTCCCGTGAAGGCGCCGGTCGTGTCGCCGCCGAGTCGGGTGTCGGCGGTGACGTTCACGGTCGCCTCGCCGTGCGCGGGGACGGTGACCTGCTGGTCAGCGGTGAACATCCCGGCCGGCGCGGCGTTTCCGTCCGGGCCGGTGGCGTCCACGGTCAGCTTCAGGGTGACCGGGGAGTCGCCCGAGTTGCGGTACGTGAGGTTCTTGGCGAGCGGCTGGTCGTCGGTGTGCGGCCACTGGGCGACACCGAACGAGAGGGACGTCTCGCGGGCGACGACGGTCTGCTTGATCGCCTTGCGCAGGTCGATCCGGCCCGAGCCCTGCTCGAAGGGCGTGTACCCGCCGGACGTCGTCGAGGAAACCAGCGCGGCCTTGATGTCCTCGCCGCTCCAGTCGGGGTGCTGCTGGACGAGGATCGCGGCGGCGCCGGCGACGTGCGGGGTGGCCATGGAGGTGCCGTCGAGCGCGATGTAGCCGTCCGCGACGGAGGGCGCGACACTGGCCAGGTAGCTGTCGTGCGCGGCCGCGGCCCCGATGGCCACACCGGGCGCCGTCACATCCGGCTTGATGCCGCCGTCACCGACGCGCGGCCCGGTGCTGGAGAACGGGGCCAGCTGGTCCTGCTTGTCCACCGCGCCGACGGTGAGCGCGGCGTCGGCGCTGCCCGGCGTGCCGAGCGTACTGGGCCCCTGCTCGCCGTTGTTGCCCGCGGCGATGACGAAGAGCGTTCCACTTTCGGCCGAAAGCCGGTTGACGGCCTCCTCCGCAGGATCGATCCCCGGGGAGTCGTAGGCGCCGAGGCTGAGGTTGACGACGTCCGCCTTCTCGGCGACGGCCCACTCCATGCCCGCGATGATCTGGGACAGGGCGCCGCTGCCGCTGTCGCCGAGGACCTTGCCGTTGAGCAGGCGGGCCCCCGGCGCCACACCCTTGTACTTGCCACCGGACTTGGCGCCGGTGCCGGCCGTGATCGACGCGACGTGCGTGCCGTGACCGTAGTGGTCCCCGACATCCGGGGAGTCGGAGAAGTTCTTCTCCTCGACGACCTGACCGGCCAGATCGGGGTGGCTGGTGTCGACACCCGAGTCGAGAACGGCGACGCGCGTGCCGGTGCCGTCGAAGCCGGCCGCCCATGCCTCGGGGCCGCCGATCTGGGGGACGCTCTTGTCCAGGCTCGCCTGGACGACGCTGTCCAGCCACACCGAGGCGATCCCGGGTGCGACGGAGCGCTTCATGGCGCCGGCGGCCCCGTCGGTGACCGCGGACCACAGCTCCGCGGTGCCGTTCGCGGGCGCGGCGACGGCGTCGGCGTTGACGCTGGCGAGCGTGCGCTCGACCTTGGCGCCGCCGGTGGAGCGCAGGGCCGTCCTGGCCGCCGGACGGGCCGCGTCGTACATCACGATCAGCCGCTGGTCATGGCGGTCCGCGTAGGCCGGCGAGCTCAACGTGGTGATGTCGAACAGACGTCGGTCCACCCGGCCGCTCTGGACGAGGTCCCGGGCGTCGTCGGGCAGGGCGTAGGTGTGGCCGTCGCGCGACTCCACCCGGATGGGTATGTCCTCGCGCCCCTTGCCGGGACGTGCGCCGACGATCTCGCCCTTCGCGTTCACCGCGATCCGGTCACCGGTGATCAGCGGGATCCACCGCTGCGCGCCGGTGGCGGCCGAAGTCGCCTTGATCTCGGGGCCCGTTCCGAAGGTCGAGGCCGAGGCCGAGGACGATGCGGCCGACGAGGCCGTGCCGGTGGGGGTGGCGAGTGCCAATGACGCCGACGGGGTAGCGGCGACCAGCAGCATGCTGATTCCCAAGACCGTGCCGATCGCAGGTCTCTTGGACGTGAATTTCACGATTTCCTCTCGCTCCATTGCCCCGCGCCGACGCGTGGGTTCCACGGTGGCTTGGGGTGCGCCGCACAGCGAAGCACCAGTCCCGAGAGGGTGTCAACGGTTCGATCTTGCACAGGGTGCGGGCGGCCGGGCGGCCGACCAGTGAATTCCTCCACGGCATTACCGCACTTATCGATCCAACATGCTCGGTGTCCGGAAAGGCGGGTTCAGGCCCATGCGCGACTCTCTGTGACACGGTGGCGGCCGGCTGGGCGTGCAGCGTTGTCCACGGGGCAAGTCCCTTCACGGGAAGGGGACTTCGGTCCGCCGGGCGACGTGGAGCGGAGTTCGCTGCTCGATGGGAGCCCACTCCATGCGATGTCCTGAAGGGACCATGTCCGACCGGACTTCCACGCCTGTGTCCGGGAGAGGGCTCCCCTCGTGAAGTGGGAACCCGACAGAGGGAGAAGTCGCTGCATTTCGGTTGGCACAGGCCCTGACGGGGATCGGCACGGCGCTCGTGCCGGGCCGCAGCGGTGACCGAGGCTGCCCGGGCGACAAGGGCGGGAAAGTCGCGCCGTGTTCAGCGGTGAATGTCGGTACGGCTGGATGCCGCGAATTCCCGGCGTGCGGCGGTGTGTGCCGTAGGCGTGGCCGCGTAGGCGAACAGCCGCGTGGGTTCGTTCCGCGGACGTCCCGCGGACACCGACGGCGAGGTCGTGCGGACCGGCCATGGGCGCGCGCGCCGGTTGCGGACGTTCGAGGCACCCAAAGGGAACGTGCGGCCCCCGGGGGCGCGGAGTTGGTCCTCGACGCGCCGGTGGCCGCGAACCGGCCGTACCGAACGGCCGCGGACATCTGCCCCGGGTGCGGTCGCGGACCGCTGTGTCGGGGGCGTCGATGAGGACGGCACGGCCACCGCGGGCCGTGCCCGCGGGGCGAGGCCCGTCCGGCTCACCGGAGCCGGACGGGGCGGAACCGGCCCGGTCAGGCTGCGGAGTCGCCGTCCTCGGCCTGCTCTTCGGGGACGAGCAGCACCGCGATGCGGCTGGTGTGGGCGATGGCGTCACTGACGCGGGGGTTGAAGAACGCCGCTACCGAGCCGCGGTGGTGCGGGCTGAGGACCAGGAGGTCCGCGCCGAACTGCTCCGCCGCGCCGGAGATCGCGCCGACGACCTCCTGCGTGGTCACGTCGCGGACGATCTCACCGTCCGCCTCCTCCACGCCCATGCCGCGGAGCGTGGCGACGGCCTCCTCCACGACGGCGCCCGCGTCGGAGTCCCCCTCCAGGGGCAAGACGGTGTCGAAGGTGACCGTCGAGGCGAGCACGTGCACGACGTGCACCGCGGCGCCGGTCAACCGGGCCAGGTCCCCGGCCGTGCGCAGAGCGGGCCGGCTGGAGGTGTTCGAGTCGACGGCGACCAGGATGCGCTGATACATGGACACTCTTTCTTTTCTGCAGGGCTGGACAGGGGCAGGCGGACCCGGTGACGGCCCGCGCCGGTGGAACCTCCCTGACCAGCGGTGTCGGAGGGCATGGATATTCCGCTCCGAGTGTGCGCCGACCATCGGGGCGACCACGGCGGGGGGTGGTACACCGCGGGCCCGGTGGCTGCCGTACCCTGTGCTCCGTCAGCCCGGGGAGGGCGGACGGGCCGGTGTGCCCCGTCACTCCGGTACCGGCCTCGAGGCCGACGACCGCTCGACGGCGACGGGCGGCGCCCCCTGTCACCCGGGCCCCCGCTCACCAGTACGGCGACGGCCGCCGCACCTCAGGGGTGCGCCGGCCGTCGCGTGGGAGCGCTGCTGCGTCAGACGGCACTCCTGCGCCGTACGAAGACGATGATCGCGGCGCCCAGCCCGAGGGCCAGGACCGCGGAGCCGCCGAGGAGCAGTGCGCCACCGGCGCCGGTCAGGGCGAGGCCGCCGCCGGAGTCACCGCCGGAGGCCGAGTCGCCGCCGCTGCCCGACGTGCCGGCGGAGCCCGCCGCGGGGCCGTCGGATGCGCTGGGGCTGGGGCTGGGAGTGGCCGACGGGCCGCCGGAGGAGCCCTGCGAACCGTCGCCGCCGTCGTCGGTGCCGTTGAGGACGATCCAGGCGGTGTTGTTGGACTGCTCGGGCTCGACCGGGTTGTTCCAGGCCGGCAGGGCGACCTTGCCCCTGGCGTTCTTCACGACCTTGTCGATGCGCAGCTCGAACGGGAAGGTCAGCTTCGTCTTCTCCAGCAGCGGGGTCTCCACCCAGCACAGGTAGCCCTTGACACCCTCGTCGATGGTTGTGAGGTTGCAACGCTCGGGGCTCTTGGTCACCTTCGCGCCCTCGGGAACGGCGACGGTGAAACCGATCGGCTCACCACCGCTGCGCAGCGAGCTGATCCAGGCCGGCCCGTCGTTGCGGAAGCCGATCTCCGCCTTCACGGTGTCGCCGGCCTTGCCGTGGGCGGAGGCGCCGGTCAGGACGAGGTCGTAGGTGTTTCCGCTGGGGAGGTCGATCTCGGTGTAGCGCGTGTAGTCACCCGCGGGGGCGCCGGGGAGTTCCTCGAGGGTCAGCGGCGCGCCCGTGCCCGGCGTATAGCCGTCGTCCTCCATCAGGGCCTTGGCCTTCTGCGCGCCGACCGCCGAGAAGCCGTAGGTGAAGACGTCGTAGAGCGCGAAGTCGGCCGTCTTCACCTTGAGCGGCTCGGACAGGGCGTACGCGGTACCGGCCTTGTAGGTGCCGGTGAAGGTGCAGATCGCGTCGGTGCCCTGGTGCAGCAGCGACCCGTCGGTGGTCCGCTTGTAGGCGCAGTTGCCGTAGCTGTCGGGGAAGCTCAGCCCGCGCGAGCCGTGGAAGTGCAGGACGGTGCCGTCGGCCGCCATGCCTCCGACGTTGCGGAAGCCGACCGGCGCCCGGTAGGTGTCGCCGGCGGCGAATCCCCTGGGCTCGGAGAGCTTGCGGCCCCGCAGTTCCGGACCGCCGACCAGCACGTCGATGGTGAGGGGCGTGAAGTCCAGGCCATCGCCCTCGCCGGTCACCTTGATGGTGCCGAAGTCACCGGCCGCGCTGTCGGCGTCGACGGTGAGGCGGATGTCGCCGATCTCGTTGTAGGTCTCCCCGGCGTTGATCTCATAGCCGTCGCAGACGGCGGTCAGGCCCTTGGCGCCGCAGGGCAGTTTCACGGCGGCGACGCCCTTGAGGCCGCTGGCGTCGATCTTGACCGTGTACGCGCCCTGGTGGACGACCGGGATAACGCCGTCGTCGCCGGGCTCGTCGCTGCCGGGCGCGGCAAGCCGCAGGGTGACCTGGGGCTCGTCCGAGTCCTCGCCGTCGCTCTGGAGCGACAGGTCCACGTGGCTCTTGCCGGTGATCGCCACCGGCAGCGGGGCGCCGTCCTCGGCGAAGGCGGAGGATGCGGGGCCGAATCCGGCGGCCAGAGCGGCGACCGCCACCAGTCCGAGCGCTGCCCGGGAGACGGATCTGCGGAAGGGACGTCTCATCAACGATTCCTTGTCGGGATGTCGGGATGTCGGGATGTCGGGTTGTCGGGATGTCGGGTTGTCGAGATGTCGGGTCGGGATGTCGGGATGTCGGGGCGGGTTCTCGATATGCCGAGATGTCCCGAGAGGTCCCGGGATACACGGAGTCCGAAGGGGTGCGGCGCTGCGGGCACACGCCTTTCAGACCGCTCGGGCGCCCACACCGTTGTGCACAGGAAGATCACAGGGGGGTCACAGAAGAGGCTGCTGTGTCGCAAATGGCTGGTATGTGTCAGCGCCGAAGGCTAATAAGCCGGACAAATGCATGTTTTGCGACTTTCGGACGCCGGAATAGTTGCCTTGGTATACGGGGTTGGACATCCCGTACACCGCACGCACGACCGCCAGCGCGGTCCCAGCCCCGCCCGGAGGCCTCGCCCCATGACGCACACGACGACCGACCTGCCCGCCCGGAGAGCCGGTGCGGCGGTCGTCCCGGTACTCGCCTTCGCCGGCATCGTCGTCGCGGTCATGCAGACGCTGCTGGTGCCGGTCATCAAGGACCTGCCGCAGCTGCTGCACACTGCCCCGACCAACGCGACCTGGGTACTGACCTCCACCCTGCTCTCCGGTGCCGTGGCCACGCCGATCATGGGCCGCCTCGGCGACCTCTACGGCAAGCGCCGCATGCTGATCGGCAGCCTCTCGGTCATGGTCGTCGGCGCCCTGATCAGCGCTGTCACCAGCGAGCTGCTCACCATGATCGTGGGTCGTACGCTGCAGGGTTTCGCCATGGGCGCCATCCCCCTCGGCATCGGGCTGATGCGCGACATGCTGCCGCGTGAGCGGCTCGGCTCGGCGATGGCCCTGATGAGCTCCTCCATCGGCGTCGGCGGCGGCCTCGCGCTGCCCGGCGCGGCGCTGATCGCCCAGCACGCCGACTGGCACGCGCTCTTCTACGCCGCCGCCGGCCTCGGCGTGCTCGCCATCGCCCTCGCCCTGGCCGTCGTGCCGGAGTCGCCGATGCGCGCCAAGGGCACCTTCGACCTGTTGGGCGCGCTCGGCCTGTCCGCCGGCCTCGTCCTGTTCCTGCTGCCGATCACCAAGGGCAGTGACTGGGGCTGGTCGTCCGGCACCACCCTCGGGCTGTTCGGCGCCGCCGCCCTCGTGCTGCTGCTGTGGGGTGTGATGGAACTGCGGATGAAGGCCCCGCTCGTCGACCTGCGCACCACCGCCCGCCGCGAGGTGCTGCTCACCAACCTCGCCTCGATCATGGTCGGCGTCAGCTTCTACGTCGTCTCCCTCGTCCTGCCGCAGCTGCTGCAACTGCCCGCCGCCACCGGCTACGGCCTGGGGCAGTCCATGGTCGTCGCCGGTCTGGCCGTGGCCCCGCTCGGCCTCACGATGATGTTCACCGCCCCCGTCTACGCCCGCCTGTCCGCCCGCTTCGGCCCCAGGACCACGCTGATCATCGGCCTGATGGTGATCGGCGTCGGCTACGGCGGCGGCATCGGCCTGATGGACGCCGTCTGGCAGACGGTGCTGACCTCCGTGGTCCTCGGCGCCGGTATCGGTCTGGCGTACTCCTCGCTGCCCGCACTGATCGTCGGCGCGGTGCCGGCCTCCGAGACGGGCGCCGCCAACGGCCTGAACACCCTGATGCGGTCCGTCGGCACCTCGGTGTCCAGCGCCGTGATCGGCATGGTCCTGGCCAACTCCGCGCACCACGTCAACGGTGTCGCCGTCCCGACCATGCACGGCTTCCGCGTGTCCTTCCTCATCGCCACGGGCGCCGTCCTCGTAGGCCTGCTGCTCGCCCTCGGCCTGCCCGGCCGGCGGACGACGCTGCGACTCCGCGCGAGCCACGAGGCGGACGCCGGCCCGGCGCGCGCCGAGCAGGTCGTCAGCGGCTTCCGCGGCCGGGTCGTGGGCCCCGGGGGCGCTCCCGTCGCCCGCGCCAAGGTCACTCTGATCGACCGCCAGGGCCGGCAGGCCGGCGCCACCCTCTCCGCGGAGGACGGCAGCTACGCGCTCGCCGTCCCGGCCGGGGGCCCGTACGTGCTCGCCGCGCGCGCCGCGGGACACGGCCCCCTCGCCTCGGCCGCCACGCACACGGGCGACGAGCACCTGGTCGACCTCGACCTTTCGCTGCCCGCAGAGACCGTCTCGGCCTGACCGCCCGCCCCGGCCCCCTCCGCGGCGGGGCCGGGGCAACCACCGGGCGCGGGACCGCTGGTCCGCGCGATCAGTCCCTCCCCGCCAGCCGCGACCCCGCGGGCGTACGCCGGTACAGCACCGTCCGCCCCGACCGGGACCGGGAGACGAGACCGGCCCTCAGGAGCACTCCCAGGTGGTACGAGACCGTGGCGGCGCTCAGGAAGTGACGCGCCGCAAGCTGCGTGGTGGACGCCGGCCGCGCCAGCGCCCCCAGCAGCCCCGCGCGGGTGGGGCCGAGCAGCCGGGCCAGCTCGGGGGACGGCGCCACCGGCGCGACGGGACGGTCCCGTACGGGGTAGGCCACCATCGGCGGCCGCCGCCCGCCGCGCACCGGGTCCACGGCCACCCCGGGTCCCGCAGCCACCAGGGACGGCACCACGACCACCAGCTCAGCGGCGACCCCCACGGTGAAGCGGCTCTCGACACGCAACGTGCCACCGGCCCAGCGGATTCCCGGGTGCAGTGAGTTGAACAGCCCCGCGGCGCCCCGCCGGGCCAGCACCCCCGCGCACCGGTCGACCTCCGCGTCGAGCGCGGCCTTCGCGTCGGGCCAGTGCGGGGCGAAGGCGAACTCCCAGTACCTGCTCAGCTCGTCCGCGACCTGCCGGGCGACATGCCCCCCGCCGCGCGCCATCGCCCGCCGCACCGCGGGCGGCAGCTCAGCCCCGGCCAAACCGCTGCGGGGGCGGCCGTCGCGCAACGCCTCCAGCTCGCCGAGGACGCGGTCGGGCGGCGTGGCCCGCACCCGGTCCAGCTCCTCCTCGACGGTGGGCGAGGGCCCGGACGGATGCGGACTGAGGAAGTCCGGCACGTAGCCGCCCCCGTCGAGCGCCAGTTCCGACAGCAGCGGCAGCCGCGCACGGCGCAGCACCCGGCGGGCGCGCGCCACCCACGGATCGGCCTGCGGGGCGGGGCGCAGGCCCCACGGCAGCAACGTCGCCGCGACCTCGTGCAGCGGTGAGACCGCGAAGTGGGACCGGGCCAACCCGGCAGCGTCCACGGTGAGTTCGATCATCCTGTCCCTGCCACCCCTCACCCCCGGTCCTTTCGAACCTGATCGAATCGTGGCACGGACTCTCGCCCCGGTGAGCCCCCTTGGCGCAGTCTGATGGCCGACGGACGGCAGGGGTCACAGACGACGCCGGAGGGCGGGGGTGCGTGCGATGCGGGCTGAACGCGAGGCCGGAAAGGCACGGGGGACGCGGAGGTCCGGAGCACGGGCGGCGGTGGCGCTGGCAGCCGCCGGGCTGCTGTTGGTGGCGGGTACCTGCACGTCGTCGGCCCGGGACCGGGGCTCCGCGGGGCCGCACGGGGGGAGCGGGGGGCTCTCCGACGCCGCGGACTGCCCCGGTCTCGAGGGCTTCAGCTGCGCCACGCTGACGGTTCCGCTGGACCACAGCGGAGTGGTGCGGGGCCGGCTGGGTCTGAAGGTCGCCATGGGGGACAACGTGGATGCTCCCAGGGGCGTACTGCTGTTCCTCACCGGGGGCCCCGGGCAGCCGGGCGTCCCCTTCGTGGAACGGATCGCCAAGGCGATGGAACCGGTCCTCAAGGACTACCGCCTCGTCATGATCGACCAGCGCGGCACCGGCGGCACCGCACTGCGATGCCCCGGGCTGCAGCAGCAGATGGGGTCGTCCGACCTCACACCGCCGACCGCGGACGCGGTGCGGGACTGCGCCGAGGTCATCGGCCCGAACCGCCGCCACTACGCCACCGGCGACACGGTCGCCGACCTGGAACTGCTCCGCCGTGCGCTGGGCGTCCGGAAGATGACCCTTGACGGGGTCTCGTACGGCACGTACACCGCCGAGCGGTACGCCCTCGCCCACCCCGGGCGCGTGGCCCGGTTGGTGCTGGACTCGGTGGTGCCGCAGACCGGTTACGACCCGATGGCCCTCGTCCCCATGCAGGCCGCTCCGCGTGTGCTGAAGGAGGCGTGCGAGAGCATCGGCTGCACCACGGACCCCGCCGCGGACCTCGCCAAGGTCGTCGCCACCTACGGCAACGGCGTCGACGTGCTGGACGCGATCACCACCTGGGGGTTCGTCGACCCGGACTACGCGGACATGATCGACGCCCTCCACCAGGCCGCCGAAGGGAACCTCGGACTGCTGAACGGCCTCATCCAGGGCACACGTCAGGGCAACGCCGCCGGCGCGGAGGAACTCAGCCAGGGACTCCACGCCGCTACGCTCTGCCTCGACGGCCGCTATCCCTGGGGCCGTTCGGACGCGCCGCTCGCCGGCCGCCGGGTCGCCCTGGAGAAGGCGGGCGCCCAGCTCACCGCGGCGGACCACGGACCCTTCGACGCCGCCACGGCGACGGGCCTCGGCTCCATGCTCAGCTGCGTCGACTGGCCCCGCCCCCCGGCCCCGCCGCTGCCTCCGGAGCACCGCCGTCTTCCCGGCGTGCCGGTGCTGTTGCTCGGTGGCGACAGGGACCTGTCGACGCCCATGGAATGGCTGTACGACCAGAAGAAGCTGACCCCGCGCGCCGAGGTCGTGGTGGTCCGCGGCGTCGCGCATTCCGTGCAGAGCAGGGCGGCGAGCGACGAAGGCCGCGAGGCGGTGTACGACTTCCTCCTCGGGCGCGACTGACCGCCGCGCGGGACGCCCCGCCGCCGCATCCGGTGGTCCGGATGCGGCGCTGCCCGCTCCTCGACCCGTCGGTGGCCGGCGAACCGGGGCCGCCCGCAGGGTGCCACGCGCGGGTGGGCCGCCGACCGGGGCGGTGCCGCGACAGGGAGCCGGCGCGTACCGCCGGCTCCCTCTTCGAAGGTCAGGAGCGGGCGAGGAGTTCCAGGGTGTCGACGACGCGGTTGGAGAAGCCCCACTCGTTGTCGTACCAGGCGACCACCTTGATGTGGCGGCCGTCGACGCGGGTGAGAGCCGCGTCGAAGATCGCCGAGGCCGGGTGGCCGGTGATGTCGCTGGAGACCAGCGGCTCGGTTGCGTAGTCGAGGACGCCCTTCAGCTCGCCGTCGGCGGCGGCGCGGTAGGCGTCCAGCACCTGCTCGCGGGTGACGTCGCGGGAGACCGTGGTGTTGAGCTCGACGATCGAGCCCACCGGCACGGGGACGCGGATCGAGTCGCCCGAGAGCCTGCCGTCGAGGTTCGGCAGCACCTTGCCGATGGCCTTGGCGGCCCCGGTGGTGGTGGGCACGATGTTCACGCCGGCGGCGCGGGCGCGGCGCATGTCGCGGTGCGGGCCGTCCTGCAGGTTCTGCTCCTGCGTGTAGGCGTGCACCGTGGTCATGAAACCGTGCTCGATGCCGGCGAGGCCGTCGAGCACGGACGCGAGCGGGGCCAGGGCGTTCGTGGTGCACGAGGCGTTCGACACGATGACGTGCCGGGCCGGATCGTACGCCCCGGTGTTGACGCCGTACGCCAGGGTGACGTCGGCGCCGTCGGAGGGGGCGCTGACCAGGACCCGCTTGGCGCCGGCGGCCAGGTGCGCGCGGGCGGCCTCGGCCGAGGTGAAACGGCCGGTGGACTCCAGCACGATGTCGACGCCCAGCTCGGCCCACGGCAGTTCGGCGGGCTCCCGCTCGGCGAGCACCTTGATGCGGCGGCCGTCGACCACCAGGTCGGAGCCGTCCACCTCGACGGTGCGGCCGAGCCGGCCGAGTGAGCTGTCGAACTTGAGCAGGTGAGCGAGGGACTCGGGTGCGGTGAGGTCGTTGACGGCGACCACTTCGAGGTCGCTGCCTCGCTCGACGAGGGCACGCAGGGTGTTGCGTCCGATGCGGCCGAATCCGTTGACGGCGATGCGGGTCATGGCGGGTTCCTTTCGTTGCCGCCTTCATGCTCCGCGAGGGGACGCCGGGACGGCAGTGGCCTGAACGACAGCATGCGCAAGAATCTCGCCTTCCCTTTCGCCATGGGGCGCAAGGATCTCGCCACTCAGGCCGAGAAGGTGTTCCGGTACTCGGTGGGGGAGGTGCCGAGGATGCGGTGGAAGTGCAGCCGCAGGTTCGCGCCGGTGCCGAGCCCGACCCGGTCGGCGATCTGCTCCACGCCCAGATCCGTGCGCTCCAGCAGTTCACGGGCCAGGTCGACCCGGGCCCGCAGTACCCACTGCATCGGGGTGTAGCCGGTGTCCTGCACGAACCGCCGGGAGAAGGTGCGGGCCGACACCCGGGCGTTGCGGGCGAGGGCCTCCAGGGTCAGCGGTTCGGCGAGGTGCTCGAGCGCCCACTCGCGGGTGCCCGCGAACAGGTCGCCGAGCGGCTCGGGAACGCTGCGCGGGACGTACTGGGCCTGGCCCCCGCTGCGGTACGGCGCCGCCACCAGGCGCCGTGCCACGTGGTTGGAGAGGCCGACGCCATGGTCGCGCCGCACCAGGTGCAGGCACAGGTCGATGCCGGACGCCGCTCCGGCGGAGGTGAGCACGTCACCTTCGTCCACGAACAGCACGTTCTCATCCACCCTCACCAGCGGATGCCGCTCGGCGAGGGCCTTGGTGTAGTGCCAGTGGGTGGTGGCCCGCTTGCCGTCGAGCAGGCCCGTCGCCGCCAGCGCGAACGCCCCGGTCGAGATGGCCGCGAGGCGGGTCCCGCGCTCGTGGGCCGCCATCAGCGCGCCGACGACCGCCGCCGGGGGTTCGGTGCCCGCCGGCTCGCGGTAGCCCGGGATGAAGACGGTGTCGGCGTCCTCGAAGGCCTCCAGACCCTCCGCCACGTGGTACGACAGTCCGTCGCCGCCGGTCACCAGCCCGGGCGCGGCGCCGCACACCCGCACCTCGTAGGGCATGCTCGGCCGGTGGGAGAACACCTGCGCCGGGATCCCCACGTCGAGCGGCTTGGCGCCCTCCAGGAGGAGCACGACGACGTGGTGGTTGCTGCTGCGGTTCAAAGGGTCTCCTCCGGCTCTCGCGCCCGGTGGCGTGGCTGACGACTACCGCAAGCATGCCGCCACCGCCGGCCGGCGGCCGCACCGGCCGGCAGGCCACGGTGATCCAGCTCCGCTGCCGGCCGCCGGAGCGCCCGAGCCCGACCGGCCCCTGCCGGCCCTGGAGTCCCAGCCCGGACACCGGCCGCAAAGCAGCCGGGTGATCACGTGCTCGCCGCCGCGGCGACCTGCTCGTCGTGTTCGCGGAGCATCCGCATGACGGTGGCGGGTGAGGGTCCTGGCCCTTCTTCGCGCCGGTCGTGATGACGAGCCGCTTGGCGATGTCGCGCGGGCTCATCTCCTGGGTCGCGCAGGTGAAGGACCACGGACAGCATGGACTCGTCGGTGACGGCCGCGCCCCCGATGGTCCTGCCGCGCTTGCCGGCGGACTCGCGGCCTTCCAGGGTGCGGTCGCGGATGCACTAGCGCCCCACACCGGACATGGCCGCCGGCACGGTGAAAACGATGCCGGAGGGATCATGTGAGCCCCTCAGCTCGCCGGGAGAAATCCCAGCCCGGCATCGCTCGCCTCCAGTTCCTCGGCGAGCATGGCGAGTGCACGAGAGTGGCTCGGCCGGCCGGGATCTGAGATCGTCCCCGTTCGGAGGAGGCACCGGCCTCGGTGCACCCTTGGGACCGCACGACACAGCAGCGGACAGCAGGGGCTCCCTCGCGACAACGTGCGGACCCACCCACCCAGGGACATGAGCAGGACCTCTGTTATCGTGCGCCGATGTCAATGATCAGACAGTTCCAAGTGACCTTCGACTGCGCGGAACCCGCGCCCCTCGCCGCTTTCTGGTGCGAGGTGCTGGGGTACGTCGTACCGACGGCCCCGGAGGGCTTCACCACATGGGAGGAGTACCACCAATCGCTGCCGCCTGAGGATGAGATCTACTTCGCGTGCACTGATCCCTCCGGTGTGGGTCCACGCCTGCTCTTCCAAAGGGTTCCTGAAGGCAAGGTCGTCAAGAACCGGGTGCATCTTTGTGTGCGGGCCGGCGCCGGGCTCGTGGGTGACGAGCGCCTGGCAACACTCGAGGCCGAATGCGCACGGCTGATGGCTCTCGGCGCGAAACACGTGCTGACGCAGCGCGCCGATGGCGTCAACGAGTCGTGCATCACGATGCAGGACATCGAGGGTAACGAGTTCTGTCTCGCCTGAATCTCCTCCAAGGCTGCGAGGTGGGGAGCCGTTTCCCGTGGACCTCTGAGGTCCCGCATACGGCAGGAGCTCTCCCGTGAGAGCAAGGTTGTGTCCAGGAGCGGTCCGAGGTGGTCGATGACCCGGTCGACGGCGGACTTCGACACCCCGAACAGCGGGGCCGGTCGCCGCATCGCGTTCGGTGGCGAGGCCGGACGGCGAAGCAGGGCAGCGCCCGGACCCGACCGTGGTGGCGATGCCCGTCGCGGCGGCGGTTCGGGCGGCGGCTGCCCCTCCAGGTGGGCGGAAATCCGCTTGGTGAACCCTCTCGCCCGTGCTGAAATGCGCGGATGGATACGTCCGAGGTACTCGCTCTCTTCGACCGCCAGATGCGGCGGGATATCCCCGCCGACGCGCCCGGCGCCCGGATCGAGCGGGTCGGCGAGGTGGTGCGGCAGGTCGGCGCCAAGGGCGGCTGGAACGCGGTCGTCTGGTCCGGCCTGGACCGGGTTACGGCGCGGTCGGCGATCGCCGAGCAGGTGCGGTATTTCACCGCGCTGGGACGCGAGTTCGAGTGGAAGCACTACTCGCACGACCAGCCGGAGAATCTGGGCGAGCTGCTGCTGGCGGCCGGATTCGAGGCTGAGCCCGACGAGGCCCTGATGATCGCCCGGATCGCCGACTTGCCCGATTGCGGCGGACTGCCCGAGGGCGTCCGGCTGCACCCGGTGACCACCCCGGCCGACGTGGAGCTCATGCTGTCCGCGCACGAGGGAGCGTTCGAGACGACTGCGGACTGGCTGCGGCCGAGCCTGCTCGACATGCTCGCCGAGAGCCCGGGGACAGTCAGCATGGTCGTCGCGATGGCCGACGACATGCCGGTCTGCGGGGCGCGGATGGAACTGCACCCGGGCACCGAGTTCGCCGGCCTCTGGGGCGGCGGCACCGTACCCGCCTGGCGCGGCCGGGGGATCTACCGGGCGCTGGTTGCACACCGCGCCAAGATCGCCGCCAAGCACGGCTACCGCTACCTGCAGGTGGACGCCTCCGACGAGAGCCGCCCGATCCTGCAGCGGCTCGGCTTTGCGGCTCTGAGCACCACGACCCCGTACGTGTACAAGCCGTAGTCGGCACCCCTTTGTTCAGGGGTCGGTGAGGTCGGCGAAGTCCTCAGCCTATCTCCGTGCTCGATCGGTCGGCGGCGCTCCTGGGCCGGCTCTGCGTGCGGACGGCTCTGCGTGCGGACGGCAGAGGGCGGGCGCGCTGTCCACCGCGCGCCCGCCCCCTGTCACCGCGTGCGGATCAGGCCAGCAGTTCCACCTCCGCCAGGGTCGACTCGGCGTCCAGGACCAGGCGGTAGTGGGCGTAGCCGCCCGGCGAGGAGACCGTGAAGGCCCGGGTCTGGCGGTCCCAGGTGAAGGACTCGCCGGAGCGCTTGTCGAGGGTCTTCCAGTGGGTGCCGTCCGAGGAGCCCTGGAGCGTCCAGCCGGTGGGCGCCTTGGCGCGGTCCGCCGACGAGGTCAGCGTGTACTGGACGGCCTTGGTCCGACCGTCGACCGGAAGGTCCACGGAGGTGACCGCCGCGTCCGTCGCTGAGGTGTTGTCGAACAGCGCGCCGTCGCCCTTGACGGCGTCCGCGCGGGGCGCGGGCACCTTGTCGTCCTGGGTGATCGACACCGGCGCGGCCTTCTTGCCGGTGCCCCAGGACGAGGGCTCGGGGCCCATGTCGAACTCCAGGACGCCGCCCTTGGCGAGCAGCGAGTGCGGCAGCGAAGTGGACGTCCAGGAGCGGCCGTTGACCTTGAGCCCCTGCACGTACACGTTGCGCGTGCTGTTCTTCGGCGCCTTGACGACCAGGTCCTTGCCGTTCTCCAGGTGGACCGTCGCCTTCGTGAACAGCGGGGACCCGACGGCGTACTCGCCGCTGCCCATCACCAGCGGGTAGAAGCCGAGCGAGGAGAAGAGGAACCAGGCCGACTGCTCGCCGTTGTCCTCGTCGCCGTGGTAGCCCTGGCCGATGTCGCTGCCGGTGTAGAGGCGGGAGAGCACCTCGCGGACGTTCCTCTGCGTCTCCCAGGGGCGGCCGGCCGCGTCGTACATGTACGTCACGTGGTGGGCCACCTGGTTGGAGTGCCCGTACATGCCCATCCGCACGTCACGCGCCTCCGTCATCTCGTGGATGACGCCCCCGTAGGAGCCGACGAACTCCGGCGCGGCCGTCTCCGGGGTGCCGAAGTACGTGTCGAGCTTCTTCGCCAGGCCGTCCCGGCCGCCGTACAG
Organism: Streptomyces sp. ME19-03-3; assembly: GCA_033793685.1. Taxonomy (GTDB): domain Bacteria; phylum Actinomycetota; class Actinomycetes; order Streptomycetales; family Streptomycetaceae; genus Actinacidiphila. The sequence continues at coordinate 40,225 of JARAXD010000006.1, forward strand.
GTTGGCCAGGCCTCGGCTGTCCTGCGGGGCGGTGAAGGCGTAGCCCCAGCCGTTGGTCTCGGTGTAGTCGTAGCCCCACACGCGCGGGTCGTAGGTCGCCGAGTCCACCCGCCAGTTCCCCTCGGCGTCGCGCCCCTGGAAGAAGCCGGCCTTGGAGTCGAAGAGGTTGACGTAGTCCTGGGCGCGGTTGAGGAAGTACGCCGACTCCTCCTTGTAGCGCTTCTTGCCCGTCTTCTCGTAGAGGGCCTTGCCCATCTCGGCGATGCCGTAGTCGTTGAGGTAGCCCTCCAGCGCCCACGACAGGCCCTCATGGGTGTCGGTGCCGGTGTACCCGAGGAAGGGGGAGGTGGTCATGCCCTTGCGGCCCACGCCCGACTGCGGCGGGACGACCGTCGCGTTCTTCACGGCCGCGTCGTACGCCGCCTCGGCGTCGAAGTGCACGCCCTTGACGTAGGCGTCGGCGAAGGCCACGTCCGAGGACGTGCCCGTCATCAGGTCCGCGTAGCCGGGGGACGACCAGCGCGAGGTCCAGCCGCCGTCCTTGTACTGCTGCACGAAGCCGTCGACCATCTCGCCGGCCTGGCCGGGCGTCAGGAAGGAGTAGGCGGGCCACGTCGTCCGGTAGGTGTCCCAGAAGCCGTTGTTGACGTAGACCTTGCCGTCCACGATCTTCGCGCCGGTGTGCGTCGGGGTGTCCGGACCGGTCATCGCGGAGAACGGGGACGCGTACTGGTGCTTCCCGCCCACCTTCTCGAAGCCCGAGTTCGGGTACAGGTACAGCCGGTACAGGCTCGAGTAGAGCGTCGTCAGCTGGTCCGGTGTGGCGCCCTCGACCTCGACGCGGCCCAGCAGCCCGTCCCACTGCTTCTGGGCGCGGGACTTCACCGTCTGGAACGAGGTGCCCTTGGGGATCTCCTGGCGCAGGTTGTCCTTCGCCTGGTCGACGCTGATCAGCGAGGTGGCCAGGCGCAGGGAGACGGTGCGGTCCTTGCCCGCGTCGAAGCGCAGGTAGCCCTGCACACCGCTCGACGTGCCCTCCGTGACGGGCGCGTCGAACTCGCCGTACAGGAACAGCCGGGTGGCGCCGGTGGACAGCCCCGACTTCACGTCGGAGTAGCCGGTGAAGGTGCCGGTGTCCTTGTCGAGCGTCAGGCCCGCCTGCTCGGTGACGTTGTCGAAGAGCACGCTCGCGTCGTCACCGGGGTAGGTGAAGCGCAGCACGGCCGCGTGGTCGGTCGGCGCCATCTCCGTCTTCAGGCCGTTCTCGAACGTGACCCCGTAGTAGTAGGGGCGGGCCGTCTCGTTCTCGTGCCGGAAGGGCAGTGCCCGTGCGCGGCGGTCCGTGTCCGGCGTCCCCGAGGCCGCGGACGGCATCACCTGGAATGTCTGCCGGTCGCCCATCCAGGGGCTGGGCTCGTGGCTGGCGCTGAACGCCTGGATCGTGGGCAGGTTGTCGGAGTTGTTGGCCTTGGCGTAGTCGTACAGCCAGTTGAGGGTGCCCGCGTTGGTCACCGGGGTCCAGAAGTTGAAGCCGTGCGGCACGGCCGTCGCCGGGAAGGTGTTGCCCCGAGAGAAGCTGCCGCTGGAGTTGGTGCCGCGGGTGGTCAACGCGTAGTCCGACAGGTGCGCCTTCGGCTTCTGCGGCTCGAGCGGCTTCAGTGCCACGTCGTCCAGCCAGCCGCGGAACTTCGCCGGGCTCTTGGGGGAGTCGTACGCCACCACGATGCGGTCGACGGTCTTGCCGGCCGCGACCGACCCGATCCGGGAGACGACGTCGTTCCACTGGTTGACGTAGAGCACCTTGGACGCGCCCTGCCCCTGCGGGGTGAGCGCGAAGCCGTGCTGGTCGGTGGCGCCCAGGCGGCTGAGAGAGGTGCCGTCGGTGAAGACCAGGTCCACCGAGACGTTGGTGGCGTCGTAGTCGCGGTCGCCGTCCGCCATCGCCGGGTAGATCCTGTACGACAGCGCGGTGTCCCGGCGGACGGGCACGTCGACGTCGAAGACCTTGTTGTACGAGTACGCCCGGCCGTCGACGGTGTGCCGGCCCGCGTAGCGCAGCGCCCGCGTACCGGTGAACCCGGCGCCCGACTTCGCCGTCGGTGAGCCGCTGGGGCCACGGTCGACGAGCGTGAGCATGTCCGGCGGCACGGGTGCGTCGTCCTTGCCCGTGGAGAACTGCAGGTCGGCGAGCTGGGTGATGCCCGAGGCGCCGTTGTTCTTCGTGATGTCGATCCGGAAGTGCTGGTACTCGGCGGGCGCCGCGAGGTCGTACGACTTCGTCTGGAACCGCTCGGGGAAGGACTGGCCGGAGCGGGTGTCCAGCGTCTTCCAGTCCTTGCCGTCGGTGGAGCCCTGCAGGGTCCAGTCGCGCGGGTCGCGCTCGGCGGCGTCGTTGGCGGACGTCAGCGCGTAGGTGACCACCTTCGCCGGGGCGTCGAGGTCGAACTCCACCCAGCCGGTGGGCTGGAAGACCAGCCACTTGGTGCCGGGCTCCGCGTCGACGAGGTTCTCCTTCACCTCGCCCGAGTCCGTGTACTCGCCGTTGGCGCGAATGTCCGCGACATGGTCGTTGAGGTTTCCTGGTATGCCGGTGACGTAGCCACCGTCCACGCCCGACGCCCGCTTGGACCCGTCCGCCGCGGTGTCCACGGTGTCGCGCCAGTCGGGCGCGGGATCATCCTTCTCGAACGACGACGTGAAGGTGTCGACGTGCGGCTTCGGTTCGGGCACGGCGACCGCCGCTTGCTGCGTGGCCGCGGCCAGAGCGAAGGCGGTCGCCAACACGACCGCCGAGGAACTCCATCTGTGCCGGGCAGCTCTCTGCTGCATATGCGCGAGCACCCCTTCTGCGCCTGGACAACGTTGTCAAGTTCGCTGTGCAAGGGCTAGTAGGGGGTCAGGACACCAGTGGTGTCAAGGGTGTTGATGTGATTTCCGGATCGGATGGTGGGTGACGGGCCGTCGTGACCGGGCCGCTCGGCCGGTGAGCGGCCGTGGTGCTTCCCGCGCCGAGCATCGTCCGGGCCCCGGTGCTCCGGTTCGCCCCGGTGTTGCGAGGGTGTCCGTGGGGAAGCTGAAGCCGGCAGTCGGCAGGAGGGCCGGCGGAGGGACCGGTGTCCTCGATCAGCCACCCTCGAGCGCTCGCTCTCAGCGCTCGCCCCGGGCTCTCAGCGCTCGCCCCGGGCTCTCAGCGCTCGCCCCGAGCAGTCCGCCCGCCCTGCACCGCCTCGAGCACGTCCCGCCGGACCCCGGTATCCCGCCCGACCGCGGGCGGGCGGGACGGCGCCGCCGGGGCACGGTATGTACCGGGCCCCGGCGGCGGGTTCTGGAGCGGGCGCGGCGTCAGACCAGGTCGGGCCGCTGCCACTCCTCACCCAGGACATGGTGCGCCAGGAAGTTCAGCACCGTGGTGTACCACAGCCGGACGTTGTTGGGCTTGAGGATCCAGTGGCCCTCGTCGGGGAAGTACAGGAACTTCGCCGGGACCTCGAACCGCGCCAGGTCGTTCCAGAGCGCCAGGCCCTCGCCGATCGGTACCCGGTAGTCCTTGTCGCCGTGGATGACCAGCATCGGGGTGGTGATCCGCGCGGCCCGCAGGTGGGGGGACTCGCGCTCGTACCGCTCGGTGCTGACCAGCGGGTCGCCCTGGCGCCGCATCCAGTAGGCCGGGAAGTCCGTGACCTGGGCGAAGCTGTACATGTTCCACAGGCTCGCGTGGGTGACGACCGCCTTGAAGCGGTCGGTGCGGGTGGCGATCCAGTTGGCCATGTAGCCGCCGTACGAACCGCCCATCATCGCGGTGCGCTCGCCGTCCAGGTCGTCCCGCAGCAGCGCGGCGTCGGTCAGCGCCATCACGTCGTCGTACGGCGTGCCGCCCCAGTGCGTCCAGCCGCGCTCGTGCATGTGCTGGCCGTATCCGGTGGACAGGGCCGGGTCCGGCATCAGGACCGCGTAGCCGGCGGCCGCCGCCACCCAGGGGCTCCAGCGCCAGTGCCAGGCGTTCCAGCTGGTCTGCGGGCCTCCGTGCACCCACAGCAGCAGCGGCGCCGGGTTCTCGGGGCCGGCGCCGTCCGGCAGCACGAGCCAGGCCCGCAGCGCCGTGCCGTCCTCGGCGGTGGTGTGCACCTCGGTGAGGCTGCCCGGGAGCACCGTGTCCTGCCCGGGGCACGGCAGGGCGACGGGCTGCTGCCCGGCCGTCGCGGCGTCGAGGCGCACCGGGGCCGGCGGGCTGTCGACGGCGGAGCGCAGCGCGTACACGGTGCCCCCGTCCGAGCTCACCACGACGTCCGAGTACGTACCCGACGCGGTGAGCGCCACCAGCTCGCCGCTGCCGGCGGAGAGCCGGAACACCGGGCCGTGGCCGCCCTCGTCGGCGGTGAAGTACACCACCGGGGCGCCGTCGTGGTCGGGCACCGGGGAGACGACCGGCGCGCCCGGCCACTGGTCGAAACCGGGCAGCAGGTCGCGCCCGGCGTCCCGCTCGTCCGTGGCGCTCGCCAGCCACAGCGTGACGTCGCCGGGGGCGTCCCAGGTCACCCGCCGGCTGCGGGAACACACCAGGTCCCGGCCGTCCGGGGTGAACGCCGGGGCACCGAACTCCGCGTCGGGGGACTCCAGCGTCCGCAGCGGCTTGCCCGTCTCGGCGTCCGCGACGACGACCACGGAGCGGATCTCGTCGGGGAGCGTGCCCACCGCCGTCGCGTACGCCACCAGGGAACCGTCGGGGGAGAGCGCGACACCCTCGGCGAAGGCGGCGCGCCGTGCGCCGCAGTCCACGGCGGCGGGCTCGTGCGCGGTGGCGTCCGCGACGGTGAACATGTGCGGGACGGCGGGGCCCAGGTCGTGGTCCCAGTACCGCACTGGCACCGACTCGTGCAGGATCGCCGACACCTTGGCCTTGCGGCGGGCCTCGCGCAGCCGTTCGTCGTGCTCCGCGTCCGTCGCGCCCGGCAGGAGGGAGGCCCCGAAAGCGAGTCGCGCGGAGCCGGTGGCCGTGGCGTACTCGCCGATCCCGCCCGCCCTGGCCAGGAGCTGCGCCGCCTCGCCGCCGCCCGCCGGCAGGCTCCACAGCGCCGCCTCCTGCCGGTCCTCCTCGCCCTCACCGGGGTCGGCGATCGGACGCGAGGACAGGAAGAGCAGCGTGCCGTCGGGCAGGAACCGGGGCGCGGACTCTCCGCGCCCGGAGCGGGTGAGACGCCGTGCCGGGCGCTCCCCGGCCGGGTCCACCTCCCACAGGGCGCCGATGAAGCGCGTACCGTCGGCGGACAGCTCCTGAACAGCTGTCACCAGACGGGCCCCGTCCGGTGACAGAGCGAGTGAGGAGACGCGGGGCAGGGCCAGGAACGCCGCCAGGTCGTGGAATGCAGTGGCTTCTTCGGGCATGAGGATCATCCTCGTCCCGGAAGCGGCCGCACGCCAGTGCCCCCGGGGACGAAGGACGGTCAAGGACGCAGGGAGCCGCCGCCTGGCGGCTCCGCGCCCGCACGCCGGGACCCCGGGGCCGCTGGCCGCGACCTTCCTGGACCTGCCCGCCGGCAGCCCCGGCGGCAGCGTCGAACTCTTCCTCGACCTCCACACCGGCGAGAAGCCCCTCATCCCCGCCCGCGCGTTCATGCTCGCCCCCACCGGCCCGCGGCCCCGGCACCCGGCCGTGCTCGACCTGCTGACCGTGGCCGGGAAGTGCCTGGAGGGCCCGGCCTTCGGCCGGTACGTCGCGGCCCTGCGTCAGGCGCTCAGGGTGGCGATCGACCCGTCCCGGATCGGTGTTCTGCGCCTGCACCACCTCGCCTTCGGCGCCACCCCCGCCCTGATCCGGGCCCTGCCGTCGCACCCGCGGATGGCACTCGTGCACGGCACCGACCTGATCTTCTCCGAGGCCCACCGCGACAAGCTTCAGGGCCTGCGCGAGACCGCCCGGGCCGCCGACGCCATCGTGGTCCCCACCGGCGCTACGGCCGACCACCTCCCGCGGGGCTACTTCCTCGACGAATTCGAGCCGCCGCCCCGTCAGAACTCCAGCTTCGAGAAGGCTCACCCCCGCTGAGCGAAATCCATGGCTCCGCATGTGCGGATTGCCAGGAGCACCGCGCGCGGGGAGGCGCCGGCGTGTGACGGGGTCAGGGAAGAGGGTGGCAGGTGACGTGGTCGCGTCGATAGAGTCACGGGATGGGACTCTTCAAGCGGAGCAAGGCGACGTCCGGCCTGCTGCTCGTGTCCGACACGGGCATCCAGCAGGTAAAGACCGCGTCGTACGGGATGGATCTCGTGCAGGAGGTCGCTCGTCTTCTCGGTTCGGAGCACGTACGCTCCACCAAGCTCGGCGAGGAGCTCACCCTCTGGTACGCCGAGGACGGCCCGGGTCGGGCGCGCTCCGGCCAGCCCAACCCCGTGGCCAGCCGGCTCGCGGCCGATCACGGCGCGGCGCCCGTCACCGGTCCCGCCGTCGTCACCGGGCCGCTGCTGTACGGCAGCCCGTACCCGCTGGGCGCCGAGGAGATCACGCAGGTCTCGGGGCGTCTGCACGGATAGCCGCGGCTCAGCCGGCCATGGCCGCCACGATGCGGGGCAGGAGTACGGCGTTGGCGCTGCCGAGGGACACCCTCACCGGCTGCTGCTTGCCCCGCTCATGAATCCACACCAGGCCGTCCGCGACCTCGACGTCTGTGAGCGAACCCCAATCGGCCTCCATGACCCCGCGCAGCGTGAGTCCGCCGCGGTGCACGCGCATCTCGCCGATGGTGAACGACCCGCCGCGCCGGATCAGGTCGAGACGCTCCGCGAGCAGTCGGGGCTCGAGGACGCGCTGCGCGAACTCGACCAGGGCCAGCCACGCTTCGGGGGCCGCTGCCCTTTTACCGCCCTTGCTCCAGGTCAGATTTCCCAGGCTCTTCGGTGAGTTCCCGTATCTGCCCACGCCGAACGTGTACGTATTGGTGTACGTGGAGGGAAACAGGAAGCCCAGGTGTTTGGTCCGCGAGACGGGATACCGGACCCACTCGATCTCCTCCCAGGCCAGCGAGTCACGGCCGTACGTGATCCGCTGCTGGTCGGCGACCACGTGTGTCGTCCAGCCGACCAGACTGTCCACGAAGGGGCGCTCGGGGGCCTCCTGGCGCGGGGCCGCGGATCGCGGAGGCGCCGTGCGCGGGGATGCCGTGCGCTGGCCGTTCACCCTGGCATAGGTCCGCAGCCACGCCGGTACCCCAGCCCGTGGGTAGGCGGCGAGGTCGTTGCGGTAGTGCGTGGGGGCGAGTAACTGCCCGTCGGGGAGCCGCTCGTCACCGTAGTCGTACTGGGTGGAGACCTGGGCCCGGCCGCCGGGCCCCTTGGTGACGGCGACCATCAGACGCAGCCACGGTCCGGCCGGCATGGCGGCCGCGAGGTGGCGCTGGCGGCGTACGAGGAGGGCTATCTGCTCCGGCACCCGTGCCTCCATGGGCCGTTCGTGCTGCCAGAAGCACAGATCCGCCGTCTCGGCAGAGACGGCGCAGGAGAATGCTGCCACCATGCGCTCCCACCGCTGCGGTCCGCACAGCGCCAGTTGGCGGGCGATCTCGTCGGTCAGCGCGGTCACGCGAGCCGCCGTCACGTCCTCAGGCGGGGTGCCGACGACGGTGAAGTCGATCGCGCCCGGCTGGCCGGACCGGGCATCGAGGCGCTCGAACTCCGTCTTGAGGTCGTTCATGAACGCCTCCTCGGCGGGCGGACGCCGTACGAAGGCCTCCTCCGCGGTGAACAGTGCGCCGGCCTGTTCGGGCGGGATCGCGGAGGTGACCTCCTTGATGCGCCCCGTGTCGCCCACCATGAACAGCGAACGGCCGACGGGCATGTCGAGGAAGGCCATGGGATCGCCGTCGTCGACGTCGACGGGCGCGTATACGCTCCAGCCCGCGGCGAACCGATCCGCCACCAGGCCCTGGGTCGGGTAGTCCAGGCCGCCGGTGGCGATGTGCTCCTGGACCAGGGTGATGGCGCGCCGCTCATCGATGCGTCCGACCGCACCCGGCTGCGGGGCCCTGCCCAGCGGATGGCTCGGGTCCGCCCCGTCTGGGCCCGGGTAGTGGTGGGTAAGCTCGAACCACAGGCGCATCTCGTCGGCGGTCAATGCGTCGGTCCCGGGGCTCACAGCGTCCCACGTGCCTCCGAAATCGCGGGCGTAGAGCCCGACGGACTCCCCCTGGGAGACGGTCACGTAGTCGCAAGCATGGAGATCTCCGTACGCGGCGACCTCGGCGAGCGATGGCGAGGCGGGGCGCTCCTCGCGCGCGATCTCCCTGCCGTCCATGCCCATCGCGACCAGTACATGGCGGGGCATCAGCACCACTTCCTCGCAGACACGGGGCACAACCGTAGCCCAAGGCGACCATCATGGAGCCTCTTCCAACCTGACGGCTGGTTGGATCGGCACCCGGGTGGCGGGCATGAAGAAAGCTTCTGGTAGACGGGTTCACGACCAAGATTACCAGTCCGCGTCGTCGACCGGGCCGGTGGCCGAGGAGGCGTGGGCGTTCGACGGCGCGACGGTGGACGAGCTGCCGCGGACGGCCGGCCCGGGTGCCGCCCGGGGCCCGGGCCGACCGGGTGCCGCATCCCCGCCACACCCCTCCTCGCGCGGAGCGGGACCGAGGGGGTGCCAGTCACGGCCACATGCACCCGCCCGTGATCACGGGCCCGCACGCGCGGGAGAACAGGTGATCGGGAAGAAGCGCCCTACAATCGCGGTCATGCCGATACCCGAGCAGAGCGTCCGCGCCGAGGGGGCGGATGCCGGCCGATGGCGCGTCACCGTGGTGGACCGTCACAGCGAGGTTGGGCGGCCGCCTTACCCGTCGCGGCCGGACGGGCGGCCGCTGGCGCGGCGGGACGATTTCGTCATCCGCGGGGCGACGGGGGAGATCGGGTGCGTCGACGCGGCGGGGAGAGTGCGGTGGACCCACACCTTCGACGGGCGCCCCAACGCCGCCCATGTCTCCGGGGGGAGGGTGCTGGTCACCACGGACTCCCTGGAGTACACCCCCTGGGGGTTCCTCGGCCCGGCCCTGCTGCTGGACCTGGCGGACGGCAGCCTGATCACCGAACTGCGCGGGGAGCGCGGCGCCACGCTGGGCGGCGGGCGCTTCCTCCTCGGCCTACAAGGCTACGACTGCTTCGACACCTGGCAGCACGACCGCGACGGCGCCACCGTGGACTCCTGGCGCAGCTACGGCCACTACGTCGTCGGTACCGGCGTCCGCGTAGTCGAGGCCGACGGGAGGCATCCCACCCGGAGCCGCGTGGTGCGGCTGCTGCCCGGCGGCGTGATCGAGCGGGGCCCGCGGCTGACGGACCCGATGACGCCGCGGCCGGTGGTGCTGGAGGACGGCACGATCCTGGTGCTCGACGCCGGGGTGCTGCGCGCCGTCGACCGTCGGCTCGACGGCTCGGTCCTCGCCGAACTGCTACCGATGGACGCCGACAGGTCGGCCCGGTGCATCAGCTCGCTGCGCCGCGACGGCGACCGCCTCACCGCGGTCATCGCCCAAGCCAGCCCGGGCGACCTCACCACGCACACCGTTCACACCTGGACCCTCGCCCTCCATCGGCGGGACGCGCCTCCGAGGAACGAATGACCGATCCGGGCACGGTGTGTCGCCGCCGGTCCACGGGCCCAGGGGAGAGCTGCCGGCGCTCGAGCGCGCGCGCCGGGCCCTCGTCGCCGGACGGCTGCGGCGGGGACCGCACGATTCCGGTGCACACCCTTCGACCGGCGGTCGGGCTGGAGTGGTCACTGACGGTCACGGCGTCCGCCGCGCGGGCGTGGGTCGCCACGCCCGCGGGCGTCCGCGATCCGGAATGCGGAAACGAAGCGGCCGGCCTCACCCCTCCGGCCGGGTCACAGCTCCGCCTCGCACGCCTCCAGCCTGGTGAGCAGGCTCGCCAGGGCGTCGTTCCACCGCTCGGTGCCCCGCTGCTCCTCGAGGAGAACGCGCAGCGCCCGGACCTCCTCGGCGGCGAAGGACTCGTGGCCGGGGTTGTACTCGAACTGCAGGAACGCGACCTGCAGTTCGGAGTACCGGGAGGGATCCGCGTCATGGAGCCACCGGTTCAGTGCCAGCGCCGCGTCGCCTTCCGCACGGGCGCACCGGAGGCCGACCCACGGTTCCACGACGAACTCGACCGTGGTGACGCCGTCGGGTGTGATGAGACACATCCGCGCCGGGGACGCCCCGCTCCGGACCATCCCGAACGGGGCGTCGCGCTGCAGCTCTTCCGGCGTGTCGTCCATCTCTTCCCTCGCCTCTTCCGATCCGGTGGTGGACGGGTGGGGCCGCCCGCCGGGGTGCGGCGCGGGCCCTCGTACACATCAACAACCGTGAACGCCAAGGCATACCCGATGTGACGCAAGAGATCGCACACGGACAGCGCGCAGGTGCGCGGGGGTACCCGCACGGGCCGCACGGCCCCGTCGGCTCAGGCGGCGGGGAGCCGTCCGGTGAGGCCGGTGACCTGCCTGCGCACCACCTCCCACGCCGCGGGGGCGAGCGCGGCGAGGTCCGTCTCCTCCAGCGCATGCCGGGCCGCGACGGGGTCGCCGTCGAACGGGACGTCGCCGCAGCGCACTTCGTGGCCGTCGCGGACGGCGACGCGCAGGCGGCGGCCGTCGCTGCCGGCGTGCACCGCGCTGGCGACGACCAGGGGCGGGGGTCCGCCCACCTCGCCGGGCAGCTTGTCGTAGGCGCTGACCAGCGGGGCGCGCCAGCGGATTCCGAGCAGGAGGTGCTGCTTGGCCACGGCCTCGGCGAGATCGGTCTCGTGAGTCCGGTCCGGCTCCAGTGTGATCGCGCGGGAACCGAGGACGAGGGCGGCGGGAAGCAGGCAGCGCAGGGTGCTGCCGACGAGGTTGCCGCCGACGGTGGCCGTCCGCCGTACGGCGCCGGTGCCGACACCGGCGGCCGCCCGCCGCAGCGCCTCCGGCACCCGGTCGTCGATCCGGTTCAGCACCACTGCCGCGCCCAGCGCCTCGCGGTCGATCGCGTTGGCCTCCGGCAGGTCGCGCAGGGACATGGCCCGCTCGGGGAACCCGTCGCGCTGCCAGGTGGCCCACACGAGCGTCGCCCCGCCGACGGGCACCGCCCCCTGGGCCAAGTACCTCTGCGCTTCCGGCACGGACGTGGGCAGGTGCAGCAGCACGGTGGTCGACCCGCTTTCCTTGAGTCGGCGGCCGGACGGCGAGCGCGTCGGTCGCATGGGCGCTTGGCCCGGCATTCTCCCCGTACGGGCGGGAGCGCGTACAGGGCTCAGCCGTCGCCCTTGTGCGCCCCCCTCTGTGCGTGAAGTGCCCGCGCGGGCCGCGGACGCGGTCAGGCGTCCTCGTGGCGTGCCTGGTGCCGCCAGAAGCCGGAGAAGGCGATGCGGTCCTTGGGGAGGCCGGCGCGGTGCAGGTGCCGGCGGCCCTTGGTGGCGAGGCTCTGCTCGCCGACGACGAAGGCGTACCCGGCGGCGTCCGCCGGTGTGTGGCGCCGCAGTTCGGCGAGTGCGGCGGAGCCGGGAACGGCGTGCGGGTCGTCCCGTACGACCCAGGTGAGGGCCATGCCGGCGGGGGCGTCGAGGTCGCGCCGGTCGTCGGGGGTGGGGATCTCCTGGATCAGCCGGCCCGCGGTGTGGCGGGGCAGGGACCGCAGGATGCCGGTAGCGGCGGGCAGACCGCTCTCGTCGGCCACCACGAGGACCTCGGAGGCGTCCTGCGGGCAGTCGAACATCACGCCCTGGTCGAGGAGCGCCAGCGTGTCCCCGGGCCGGGCGTCGCAGGCCCATAGCGCGGCGCGGCCCTCGAGCTCGCCGTTCGGACCGCGGTGCACGACGAACTCGATGTCCATCTCGGGCATTTCGGGCCGGAACGCGGCGACGGTGTAGTTCGAGTAGTGCGGGCGCTCGGCCGGGGGGATGGCGAGGTAGGGCTGCCACCACCGCGCCCCGGAGAACTCGGGCAGCCGCAGGGCGTCCTGGTGGGGGAGCCGCAGGAAGAGGCGGAACCAGTGGTCGTAGCCCAGCCACGGGAATTCGGCGAGGTCCGCGCCGGTGACGGTCACGCGGTGCAGGGAGGGGGTGACCCGCTCGGTCCTGACGACCTCGGCGCGGAACATCCTGGGGTTCTGCGGCATGAGCCGCGGGGTCTTCGCCATGAAGGAAGGTTAGCCTAACTTAACCAAGCGGCCGGGGTGGTGCGAGCGGTGCCCCGTCAGCAGACCGAGTCCGCCGGGTTCCACGGAGGAGATCGCCACCTCCAGCGATCCGGGCGACGTACCAGGGAGACCGGGGTGCCCCTCAGCGCCTTCGACCGGACGAGCGACGTCCTCTTCCTCGACGGAACCGGGTGGCGGCGCAAGGGCGTGATCGCGGTGGCGGCACTCGCGGCAGCAGCCCTGACCGCGTGCCTCACCGCGCCGGGACCACGCCGAAGGCTTGAGAGCGTCCGTCGTCGGTGACAGGCCGCTCGCAGGGGCCTGCGCCGTGCGGCGCGGTAGGGGGAAGCGTGAGCCCGCCGTGGCGCATCGGCCGCTCAGCCGAATGGCCGGCCCACGGCGCTTCGCCCCGACGCCGCGGCATGCGCTGGGGTCAGGCCGGAGAGACCCTTGAAGTGAGTGGGGGCGTCGGCTCACACCGTCGGCGCGCGGGTTCAAGGCTGCGTGAGCCCAGTCGTGCTCGACCAGGCGGGGCCGACGGCCCCCAGAGCCGCCTGCGCCCGATGCGGGTGCCGGGGACCTGATGCTATCGATCACCGGTCGCTACGGCGGCGTCGACAGGTAGGAGGCCCTCATGGCGGCCGATTCGATGCGACTGGCGGAGGTGCTCGACGCGGCGGAGAACGCAGCGCCGGTGGAGTCGGTCGACGTGGTCGCCCGCCACCTCCGCGACCGGTTCGACGCACGCTATGTGGCCTTCCTCTTCGCGGACGCCGTGCGCGAGCAGTTGGTACGGGTCAGCGAGTACTCCGCGTCGCACGTCAGCCGCGGTGTCGAACAGGTCGCGCTGGCCGGCAGCCTCTATGACGAGGCTCTGCGAACCCAGCGGCTGGTGCAGGAACCCCATGGTGCCCAGGGGTACCGTGTGATCGCGCCCGTGACCAACCGGGGCGACACGATCGGGGTCCTGGAGCTGATCGTGCCGAGCGCCGGCGAAGAGATGCTGCGCCATGTGCAGGAAACCGCGCACGCGCTCGCGTACATCGTCGTCACCGACCGTCGCTTCACGGATCTCTACCAGCGGGGGCAGCGTACTGCACAGATGAGTCTGGCTGCCGAGATCCAACACCAGCTACTGCCCACAGCGTCCTGTTGCGAGGCTGCCCAGTTCGTCCTGGCGGCGGCACTGGTGCCGGCGAACGCCATCGCCGGGGACACCTACGACTACTCCCTCGACCGCGAGACCCTCCACCTGTCGATCACCGATGCCATGGGCCACGACGTAGGCTCCGCCCTGCTGGCCACTCTCCTCGTCAACGCCTCACGCGGTGCCCGGCGCGACGGCTGCGACCTCGGGGAACAGGCCCGCCGCACCCACCGGGCGGTCGTCGAGCACGCCGCGGGCACCCACGCCACCGGCCAACTGGTGCGCATAGCCCTGGACGGCACCGGCGCCCGTCTGGTCAACGCCGGCCACCCCTGGCCGCTCATCCTGCGTAGCGGCTCGGTGGACGAGGTCCCACTGGAAGTCGACCTGCCGTTCGGCGTGCCGTCACTGATGCCGTTCCGGGTGCAGAGCTTCGACCTGCGGCCGGGCGACCGACTTCTGCTCTACACCGACGGCATGCAAGAACGCGCGGCGCAAGCCGTGGATCTGCGGGCCATCCTCTGCGACACCACCAAAGAGCACCCGCGTGAAGTCGTCCGCACCTGCACCTCAGCGGTAGCGGCGGCCTGTGGGGGCCGGTTGGAGGACGACGCCTCCGTCATGTGCCTGGACTGGCACGGTCCCCAGGCAACCGGCCGCTCGACGCGGGCCGGAGCAGACATCTGACCACGGGCATGGCGACACCGACCGCCGTCGCTCGGCGGCACGGCCCAGCAGCGACCACACCGAGCAGCGACACCGCCGTACGGACAACCGGTCGTCCCCGGCGGCGCGGCCGCCCGTCCGCGCTCCGGTCCGCAGCTGGCGGACTACTCGGTTCCCTGGCTCACACGCTCGCGCAGACGCTCCCGGTCCACCCGTCGGCCCCGGAAGTACACGGAGTCGATCCTGCGCGAGTTCGTCATGTCCTCCAGCGGATCCGCGTGCAGGACGACGAAGTCGGCCCGCTTGCCCGCTTCCAGCGTGCCGCGGTCGGCGATGCCGAGCAGTGCGGCCGAGCGCTGTGTGGCGATCTGGACGACCGTGAGGGGCGGCAGCCCCGCGGCCACCAGGGCTTCCAGCTCGCGGTGTTCGGCGAACCCGGGAAACTGGGTGAGCAGGCCGGTGTCCGCGGAGAAGACGACCCGCACCCCGGCGTCGACGAGGGTCCGCAGCGTGCTCTCCATACGTGCGTAGGCCTCGACGGTGTCGAACAGCGGCTGGGGGGCACTGTCCCGGATCCGGCCCCGCAGGTCGGCGATGTCCTCGGCGGAGACGAGTTCGGCGAGAGCCGGGTCGTCGAGCCACCCGTCGCCGTCCGGCCGCTGGATGCTCATCGAGGTGAACACCGCGACGTCGTGAGCGGTGAGCAGGTCGAGGAGCTCCTTGTCGGGCGCGGGGGTCCGGGGCATGTGCGCCAGGATGTCCGCGCCGGCCCGGATCGCCTCCTTCGCGTCGTCCACCGTGTAGATGTGGGCGGCGGCCCTCAGGCCGTGGGTGTGGGCCTCCTGGACGATCGCCCGGTGGACGTCCGGTTGGAGCCGCGCCTTGGTGCCGTGGCGGTCGTCGAGCCAGTACTTGACGGCGTCGACGTTCTTCGCGGCGAGAGCACGCACGTGCCGGCGGGCGTCCTCGGGGCTCGTCGCCTCGTGCACCGCGTCCGCGGCGAAGAACGGGCCGCCGTTGCCCGCCCCCGGTGTAGGGGCGACGATGCCCGAGCCGGCACTGTAGAGGACCGCGAGATCCTCCTCGCCGAGTCCGCCCCGGCGCTGCAGGTCGCGGACGCGGATCTCGGTGTCGTCCCGGTCGGTGCCGAGCGACTGGAACACGCCGACACCGTGATAGGCGAGACGGCGGAGGTGGTCGACGATGTTGTCCGCGCAGAAGTGCGCGCGGTCGGCGCCGGCCCCCTTCCAGTAGCCGATGTGGCCGTGCGGATTGACGAGGGCCGGGATCACCGTCTTCCCGTCGAGGTGGACGGTCTGCCCTGCGGGACCGGGGCCGACGACGTCCCGGGGACCGATCGTCTCGATCAGCCCGTCCCGGACGACGATCGAGCCGTCCTCGATGACGTGCTCCCCGTCGCCCACGATCACCCGGGCGCCCTCGAAGTGGACCGCCGAGGCCCCTGCACGGACGCCGGAGTTCTGGCGGGCGGACCCGCCCGCGGTGTCGCTCGTCATGCCTGCTCTCCCGTGGCGTACCGCGCGCTGCGCTGCTCGAACCGGTCGTAGCCCATGAGTCCTTCGAAAACGCGCTGGTCGGTGACGGAGTCCTTGACCGCGGCCACGTCGCTGCGGGCGTGCAGCGTGCGGAGCACGTCGGTCACGTTCTTCGTCGCGGCGCCGATCAGCGTGTACCAGAGCAGGATCACATCGGCGCCGGCCTCGCCGTACTCCTCGATGGTGTGCGCCGGAACGTCGGAGCCCGGGACATCGAGGAGGTCGCCGGCGACCATGACAGGGACCGCGAGGCGTGCGCGGGCCCGGGCCAGGACGTCGGGGGGGAGCGCGGGGGCGAAGACCATGTCCGCTCCCGCGGCGATGTAGCTCTCGAGCCTGTCGACGCACCCGGCCGGGTCATGGTCGACCCATGCCGCGTCGGAGCGCGCGATGACCAGGAAGTCGGGGTCGGTGCGGGCGTCGACCGCGGCACGGATCTTCTGTGTCATCCGTTCCGTCGACAGCAGCCCCGCGGGCGCGGAGGTGTGCTTGCCGCCCAGGTTGTCCTCGATGTGGACGCCGCAGACTCCGGTGGACTCGAAGGCCTGGATGGTCCGCCAGAGGTTCGGGGCGTCGTAGAACCCGTTCTCCGCGTCGGCGAGCACCGGCACAGACGTGGCCTCGACGATGCGGCGGGTCTGCTCGACCATGTCGTTCAGGGTGAGCACCCCGACGTCCGGCAGGCCGAATCCGGACGCGGCGGCGGCGAAGCTGCCGAGATACGTGGCCCGGAAGCCGGCCCGCTCGGCGAGTTGTGCGCTCAGGGCGTCGTAGGCCCCCGGCAGGACGAGCGGCCTGTCGTCGGCGAGGAGGGCTTTGAGGGCCTTCCTGCGTGCAGTGTGCGTAGCGGACATGGGCGGTACTTTCTGTGAGATTCGCGCACGGCCCGTGCGAGGGGCCGTGCTCAGACCAGGAACTCCCGGTAGCGGCCGAGCCGCTGGCGGGCGGTCCGCATGTTCTGCCGTTTGAGCTGCTCGGCACCCTCGGCGTCACCGCGCACGAGCGCGTCGATCACCATGCGGTGCTCCGCGAGGCTCTCCTTCATGCGCCCGGGCGTCATCAGGATGCGGCGGCGCAGTACATGCGACTGGTCGCGCACGCCGGCCAGCATCTCGGCGAGGAAGCTCTGGTCGGCCGACATGATGACGGTGTCGCGGTACCGGTCGATGGCCGCGAGGAACACGTCGATGTCGCCGTCGTCGGCGGCCTCGTCCAAGCTCCCGCCCTCGCCGAACAACTCCTGGAGCTCGGCCCAGTCGCCCGGCGAGGACTTCTGAGCGGCGAGCCGCGCCGCCAGGCCCTCGAGGAGCTCCAGGACGTCGTAGATCTCCTCCAGACGGGCGTGGTCGGGCCGGGCCACCACGACGCCCGCGTTGGGGATGCGCTCGACGAGCTTGCGTGCCTCCAGGGCCTGCAGGGCCGACCTGACGGCGAACCGCGTGGCACCGAGTTCCTCGGCCAGTTGGATCTCCGGCAGGCGGTCGCCGGGGGCGAGCGTTCCGCTGAGAATGCGCTGACGAAGCTCGGATTCGACACTGTGACGCTTCATGGCAGAACCAGACTCCTCGGACGGGGAGGATGCGAGGCCGCCGGCGACGCCAGGTCGCCGCCCCAAGGATTGTCGATCAATGTGTCGCCAATCCTAGCACCTATTGGCGACAATCATGCCGGAGATTGTCGCCAATCTGTCCTGAGGCAAGCAAGGTCCACGCGCGGAGCCGGGAGCTGCGGCTCTGCGCCGCCATCGATGTGGCCGTCGGCCCCGTCAGGGCCCTGACCGGCCCGGGGGAGGGCGGGGGCCGGATCCCCGGCGTCGTCCACGCCTCCGCGTCTTTGCGGGGCATGCCGCTGTGCGGGCTGGCGGGCTGGCGGGCTGGCGGGCGGCGGGTCGGCGGGTGCGGCCCGCCGGCCCCGGGTGCGCCGGATCACCGGCCCGTGATCATCGGGGATACGGGTTGTAGCAGTCCAGCGCCGGGTGGTAGAGCACCTGCCAGGTGTCCCGGTTGATCACGCCGGTCTCGGCCAGGCCGTGGCACCCCTGGATCCACAGGATCTTCTTCCAGGTGGCGGGGCCGAAGGTGCCGGTCACGGGCAGTTCGGGGACGCCGCCCCACCGGTTGCTCAGACACTGTGCCTGCTTGACGGGTGAACCTGTGTCGGTGAGTGCGAGCGTGGGGCGTTCCGCGTCCGAGGTGTAGGAGCAATCCCGCTCGGCGGCCACCGCGGCACGCGGCGTCGTCGCCGACGCTCCGGCGATCAGCAGTACCGTGCCGAGGGTGGCGAAGCTGCGACGGATCACGTCAGGCTCTCCTCTCCACCGGTCAACGAGCCTCCCCCCTGATCCAGCATGGCGGTGTGCGGCGCGTGCCGCGCCTTCGAACCGCCGCGCCGGCCGTGCGGTGCGCGGTACGCGCTGGGGCCGGCACGCCGTTTCGGGCAGGGGTGCCGGCCCCGGCGGATCAAGCGGGCAGAGGTTGTTTCGTGGTGTGCAGTCCGCCAGTGCGGGACAGCAGCTGTACACAGGTCGCGCACAGCAGACCGGTGGTTGTCAGAGCCAGCCAGGGCGCCCAGGTGGCGTCATGGCGGCCGGCCACGTCCCACAGGGCTCCGGTGGCGAGATTCCCCAGGGTGATGCCGAGGCCGGAGACGGTGTTGTACCAGCCGTAGTGGGTGGCGACCAGGCGCTCACCGGACAGGGTGACGATGGTGTCCATCTCGAAGGGGTAGACCACGGCTGTGCCCACGGCCAGCAGCACCACCGTCGTCACGAGCAGGGACACGGACACGACCGTGTCCGTCAGCCCCGCGGCCGGGCGGGGGGTGGCCGCCAGCGGTGCGAAGGCCAGTCCCATCAGGGTGATGCCGCAGACGATCGCCTGAGGGCCGGAGTACCGCCGGCGGAACCAGCCGGTGATGCGGAGCTGCCCCAGCACGGCGACCACCGCTGAGATGACGAACAGGCCGCTGGTGACCGTCTGGCCGCCTTCACCGAGGAGTCGGTGCGCCTGCAGGGGCAGCGCCAGATAGACCTGGAAGGACAGTACGTACGAGCCGATCATGGCCAGGGAGAACAGCACGAACGGCCGGTTGCCCAGCACCTGCCGCCAGGAGCTCACCAGCCCGGCCGCCCGGCCCGCGTCCGTGGCGGCGCCGGCGTGCCGGTCGGGCAGGGCCCGCCACTGAAGAACGGTCAGAGCGGCGAACACGGTGGCGGCCACGGTGCACACCACCCGGAAGTCCCATGCCAGCAGGACCAGGCCCACGATGGGGCCGATGAGGACCCCGGCCTGGTAGAACACGTTGAACAGGGCGAAGCCCTCCACGCGCCGGTCGCCGGTTTCGACAGCGAGGTAGGCGCGCACGGCCGGGTTGAACAGAGCGCCCGCCAAGCCTGTGGCAGCGGACGCGGCGATCAGCGCGGGCAGGGAATCGACCAGGCCCAGCACACCGAAGGCCACCGTGCGCAACGCGCAGCCGACGACGATGGGTGCCTTGTAGCCGAAGCGGTCGGCGATGGTGCCGCCGAGGACGAACATGCCCTGCTGGGAGAAGTTCCGCACGCCCAGTACGAGGCCTACGGCCCACGCGGCCAGGCCGATGCCGCCGGCCAAGTGATCGGCAAGGTACGGCATGAGCATGTAGAAACCGAGATTGATGGCGAACTGGTTGGCCATCAGCAACCGGGCCGGGAGGTCGAACGAGCGGAACCGCCCCCACAGCCCCGTCACCGTACCTCCTGCGTGACGCGGGAAGCTCGGTCGCCGGTACCCGAGGGGTCCGTGAGGGGGTCTCGGACGGTGGTACAGCGCGTCCAGCGGTCCACCACCGCCTCGCCGGGGTGTGCGATCTCCTCCGGGTCTTCGGCGGGTTCGTGTTGGAGCAGGCCGTGACCTCGGCAGTAGGCGTCGTCGAAGACAGTGCCGATGTAGCGTTGCGGCCCGTCGGGGAAGATCGTCACGATGCGCGTCTCGACGGGCAGCGTGCGGGCCAGCCAGCGGGAGACCAGGGCGACCGCGCCGACGCTCCAGCCACCACTGGCGTAGTGGTCGCGGGCCAGACGACGGCAGGCCCACACCGCCTCGGCGGCCGCGACCCAGTGGACCTCGTCGAAGGCGGGGTAGTCCACGTTGCGCGGATGGATGCTGCTGCCCAGGCCGCGCATGAGGCGGGCGGCGGGCGGCTGGCCGAAGATGGTGGAGCCGGTGGTGTCCACGCCGACCAGGCGCAGGTCGGGGAAGAACGACCGCAGGGTCCCGGCGACTCCGGCGGAGTGCCCGCCGGTGCCGACGCTGGCGACCAGGACGTCGATGCGGCCGATCTGTGCCACCAGTTCGTGCGCGAGGGCGGTGTAGGCGGCGACGTTGTCCGGGTTGTTGTACTGGTCCGGGCACCAGGCGGTCGGATCGGCCGTCAGGAGTTCCCGGACCCGGTCGCGCCGGGCTTGTTGCCAGCCCCCGGTGGGGTGGGGCTGCCGGACGATGTCGACGGTGGCTCCGTGTGCGGAGAGCAGGCCGACCATGGGCGGTTCCATGCCGGGGTCGGTGACCAGGGTGACCTGGTGGCCGTGAACGGCGCCGGCCAGAGCCAGGCCGAGCCCGAGCGTACCGCTGGTGGACTCGACGACCCTGGCGCCGGGGACCAGCTCGCCACGGGCGCGGGCGGCTTCGACCATGAACAGGGCCGGACGGTCCTTGATACCGCCGGGGTTGAAGCCCTCGAGCTTGGCCCAGAAGCCGCAGCCCCCGGGAACGAAGGGGGAGCCCACCCACAGGACGGGCGTGTTGCCCACCAAGCCGGCCGGGGTGCGCCGCGGCGGCGCGGTGGCGGCCAGAAGCTCCGCCGGGGAAAAGGGCGTGATGGGGGATGGCGCTGTGCTCATACGTGTCTCTCCCGCGGCCGGCGCATATCGCGCGGTCGCTGTGCTCGTACGGACTCTGACGTGCGGACAGAGGCGGCGTCCGGCGCACAGGAACGCACCGGGCCGCGCCGTTGGGCCGGTCAGGTCCGGGACACGCACAGCAGCGTCAAGGTGTCCTGCCGCCAGGCGGGGGGCGCGCACGCGGCCGCACGGCCGTCATGGCGTGCCGGGGCCTCGAGGGCGGAGCCCTCCGCGCCGGCAGGAAGCAGCGCCGCAGGGGCGGCATGGGTCAGGCATAGGCGCGGGTCGGCGATCCGGTTCACGCCCACCTCGCACAGGGCGTGGTGGCCCTCGGCAGGACCGCCCACGCCGGCCAGACCCGGTTCGTGGTGCTCCTTCTCGGAGGGCCGGCAGGTGGCTCCGGCTGCGGGCGCGCCGGTGATGGCGTCGCTGCTGCTGTAGTCCGGGCCATGCGCGCACCCGAGCAGATGGAGACCCAGCAGGAGCAGTGTCGCGAGCAGGAGCAGGCCCCTGCGTGGGGAGATCTGCCGAACTGCCGCAGGGTGCCGCATGTCGCTCATGGTAGTCGATCAAATGCCTTGTGTGATGGCAGTGGGGGCCGCGGGCATCCACGAGCCCCTGAGCGCCTGGAGCCACGGCGACCATTCGCCCGTGTCAGGCGCGCCGTGCGCGGGCCCAGTCGTGCCGGGCCGCAGCGTGGTCCTCGTGCCGCAGCCCCGTCGGAAGCCCGGTGAGCGGTCAGCGTCACAGGCCGCAGGTCCGCACTGCTCGACGGCCCGATGCCGGAGGACTTCTGCGCCCATGGACCCGGCGGTGGCAGGAGTGGGGCGGTGCGAGGCGGCTCCGGTCGTCCGGCGCCCTCCTCGGCGCGTTTCAGGCGCGGGCCGTGGCCCCGCGGCCACCTCTTCCTGCCGGGCGGCGAGCGAGGCGAGGATCTCGCCGGCCCGGACGGCGGTGGTGGACAGCAAGGTGGAGGACAGCCCGTGCGTGTGCTCGGTGCCTCCCTGCACATAGATGCCCGCCCGTACCTCGGGGACGACCTCGACGCGGTGGTCGCGGCCGACGCGCAACGCGTCGCCGTCGTCGCGCAGGCAGATCTTGGCGGACTCCCCGAGGAGCGTGCCGACGTCCTGCGAGCGGTAGCCGGTGGCGTGCACGAGCACGTCCGCCTCCAGGACGTGCCGCTCGCCGGTCGGCAGGAACTCCACCGTGACCTCGAGGCCGTCGTCCGTGACGCCCACGTCCCGGATGCGGGAGACGTTGAGGAAGCCGCAGCCGTTCGCGGCCCTGCACCTTCTCGCGGTAGGAGGTCGCGTACAGGGCCTCGATGAGGTCCATGTCGACCACCGAGTAGTTGGTGCCGCGGTGGTAGTCGAAGAGGGACTGCTTCACCTCGGACGGGGAGCCGAAGTGGAGGTCCACCGCTTCGGGGTCGAAGATGCGGTTGGCGAAGGGGCTGTCGTCGGCGGGCGTGTAGCCGTACTTGGCGAACACCGCGCAGACCTCCGCGTCGGGGAAGGTGCGGTGCAGGAAGTCGACCGCCTCGGCGGCGCTCTGTCCGGCACCGAGGACGACGGCCCGGCGCACCGGGGCGCCGGCCGCGGTGCGTTCCGCGGTCCTCGGCCGCGGCGCAAACGCGCGCGGCGGCCACCGCGAGGGACTGCTGGTGCGCACGATCCGCACCGACGACGGCACCGAACACGCGGCCGCCGACTGGTTCCGCACCATGGGCGGCTACCTGACGGACCGCCCGTGACGACGGCACCGGCCCGCCCCGGGACGCCGGCCGCCCTGCGCACGCTCGCGGGCCGCACCGTCGTCGTGAAGGTGGGCGGCCACGCCATGGGCGACCACTCGCTGCTGCGGACCTTCGCCCGGGACGCCGTCCGCGTCCGGGAGGCCGGCGTGCGGATCGTGGTGGTCCACGGCGGCGGCCCGCAGATCAGCGCCCAACTCGACCGGGAGGGCATCAGGCCCGCTTCGTCGGCAGGCTGCGGGTCACCACCGCCGAGGTGCTGGACGTCGCGCGCATGGTGCTGGCCGGCAAGGTGCAGCGGGACCTCGTCGGGCTGCTCGACGCGCACGGTCCGTACGCCGTGGGGCTCACGGGCGAGGACGCGCACACACTGACCGCGGAGCGGCGCTGCGCCGAGGTCGGCGGCGAGACCGTGGACATCGGCCTCGTCGGCGAGGTGACGGAGGTCGACACGGCGGCTGTGGACGTCCTCCTGGACCACGGCCACATCCCCGTCGTCTCCTCCCTCGGCCGGGGCACGGACGGCCAGGTCTACAACGTCAACGCGGACGCGGCGGCCGGCGCCCTGGCCGCCGCGCTCGACGCGGAGGCGCTGGTCGTCCTCGCCGACGCCCCCGGGCTGTACGCCGACTGGCCGCGCCGCGAGCGGGTCGTGGACCGGCTCGCCGCGGCCGAACTGGAGGCGGTGCTCCCAAGGCTCGACGGCGGCATGGTGCCGAAGACGGAGAGCTGCCTGCGGGCCGTACGCGCGGGCGTCCGCACGGCACGGGTGCTGGACGGGCGCGTCCCGCACGCCCTGCTGCGCGGCCTGACCGCGGGACCGGGGGGCGCCGGCACGACCGTCCTGCCCGGGTAGGCCGGTCGGCGCGCCGGGAACGCCGGGGTGCCAGGGCGCCAGGGCGCCTCATGAGGGGCCGACGGAAGGTTCCCCCACGTGCTGCGCGGTCCCGTCCCGCCGGGGCAGCAGGAGCGGGGTGGTGAGGGCGAGCAGTCCTGCGACCGCGAGAGCGGTGCGTGGGCCGGTCACGTCGGCGAGCAGCCCGCCGAGCGCGGTGAGGACGGCGACGGACGCCTGCTGGCCGATCGACCAGGCCGACAAGGTGCGGGCGACGAGATGCCCGGGGGTGTGTTCGAGCCGGTAGGTGGCGAGCACCGGGCTGTACAGGCTCATGTTCACGATGATCGCCAGCTCGACGGCCATCACGGTGAAGAGGCCGAGGACGCCGGGACGGACGAAGGCCAGGCCGATCAGCCAGACGGCGCGCAGGGTGCCGGCGGAACGCAGGACCCGGTCCCGGCCGAAGCGGGCCACCGCGTGGCGGGCCAGCCGGGAGCCGACGAGTCCGCCGAGGCAGGGGGCCGCGAAGGCGAGGCCGTACTGCCAGGGCGGGAAACCGAGCCGGCGCAGCAGGAGCACGGCCAGCAGCGGCTCGGTGGTCATGATCAGACCGGCGACGGCCATCTGGTTGAGGTAGAGCGGCCGCAGAGCGGGGTGGCCCATGATGTGCCGCCAGCCGTCGAGCAGTCCGCCCGCCCGGACCGCGCTCCTGCCCGCGCTTCGCGGCGCCTCCTCCTCGCCGCGGATCGCGGTGATGCCCAGCGCGGAGAGCAGGTGACTGAGCCCGTCGGCCGCCACGGTGATGACCGGCCCGAACAGGCCGACCGCCGCCCCGCCGAGCGGCGGCCCCACCGCGATGGAGCCCCAGTTCGTGGACTCCAGCCGCGCGTTGGCGACAAGGAGGTCGTCCGGCCGCAGAAGGGACTTGAGGTAGGCGCCGCTTGCCGCGTTGAAGGCGATCCTGCCCGCGGCGACCACGGCCGAGACCGCGAGCAGCTGGACGAAACCCAGCCGTCCGAATGCGTAGGCGACGGGGATCGTCGCCAGGGCAGCGAAGCGGGCCAGGTCCATCATGATCATGACCTGGCGCTTGCGCCGGAACTCCACCCACGGCGCGAGCGGCACCGCGATCAGCGCACCCACCGCAGGCCCCACCGCGGACAGCGCGGACACCTCGGCGGGGCCGGCGTGCGACACCAGCACGGCGATCAGCGGCAATGCCCCGAACCCCAGCCCGGACCCGTACGCGCTCACCGCGTACGCCGCCCACAGCCAGCCGAACCGTCGGCCCAACG
This sequence comes from Streptomyces sp. ME19-03-3, assembly GCA_033793685.1. Lineage (GTDB taxonomy): Bacteria > Actinomycetota > Actinomycetes > Streptomycetales > Streptomycetaceae > Actinacidiphila. The sequence continues at coordinate 64,523 of JARAXD010000006.1, forward strand.
GTCTCCTTCCCACCATGCCCAGCGCGCTCCCTCGACGTACACCCGCACAAACCGACGTTGACCGAGGAGAGCCAAGTCGGCAGGGCATCGGCAGGTCAAACAACCGACGCGCCGGCCGTCCACAACCATCAGTTGTTCAGTAGGGTGGGTCGGCGTGGATCTCGAAGCAGTAAGGACCTTCGTCGCCGTCGTGGAAGCGGGCCAGTTCCAGAAGGCCGCCGTCGACCTGTCGATCACCCAGCAGGCCGTCTCCAAGCGCGTCGCCGCGCTGGAGAGCGATCTCGGCGTGCGGTTGTTCACCCGTGCCGCCCGTGGCGCCGAACTCACCATCGACGGGCAGGCGTTCCTGCCCCACGCACGCGAGCTGCTGCGCGTCGCCCAGCGTGCGGGCGAGTCCGTGCACCCCGGCCGCCGCCCGCTGCGCGTCGACGTGATCGCCTCGCGTAGCGCGCAGTCGAGCCTGATGCGCGGCTTCCACCGGGCGTTCCCGGAGATCGCCCTCGACGTGATGATGCTGTTCGACATCGACACGGCCGTCACCGCGCTCCGCTCCGGGGCCATCGACGCGTCCTTCCGCGCCGTCGCCGCGCCCGGCCGTCCCCTTCCCGAGGACATCGAGGCCGTCCGGGTGCTCGACGAGCCGCTCCAACTCCTCACCGGCCCCGCCCACGCGCTGGCGAACGCCCGGTCGGTGACCCTCGCCCAACTCAACGGGCACCGGATCTGGATGCCCGGTATCGCGCCCGGCACCGAGTGGGCCGCCTACTACGACGACCTCGTCGTCGCGTTCGGCCTCACCATCGAGGCGACCGGCCCCAACTTCGGCTCCGACGCGCTCCTCGACACCATCTCCGACACCCCGGCCCTTGCCACCTTCATGGGCGAGCACACCCGCCTCATCTGGCCCGCCGACCACGGCCTGCGCCGCATTCCGGTCACCGACCCGACGCCCGTCTACCCCCACGCACTCCTCTGGCACCGCGACAACCCCCACCCGGCGCTGGCCACCCTCCGCACCCACCTCGCCGCCGCGACGGCCGGCAGCGCCAACGCCGGGACCTGGACACCGGCTTGGGCGATCGCACGCGGCGGATGACAGCTCCCCTCTGTCCGTAGCGCCGCATGCCGCCGCCTGCTGCCTCCGCGAGGTCATCCACAGTGGCGCCTCGCCCCATCCGTCGGGCGTCACGTCGGCACGACGGTACTCCCAGCAAGCAGCAGCGAGCAGGTTGCAGAGCCAGGCCTCGTGATCGACGTCCTCGGGAAGTTCCGAGAAGGACATGTACGCCCGCGCGAATGTCTCCAGAACCAGCTGTTCTGCGGCCGTCGAGTTACCGGTCAAGTGCAGCGCGGCGCGAGACGGTCTGGCGTGGCGCGCCCCGGGGCCGCCGCCCCCGCGGCGGCGTCTGCCCGCGTCGGTGTAGTCGTGCGCGGTGCACTGCACCGCCGCCACGTCCGCTGCCCCGGGGACCTCGCGGATCACCGCCCGGATCGCGGCGATGATCTGGGTGACGGTGTCCTGCGTGGCAACCGCGTCGTCCAGCACGGTCGAATCCAGTGCCCGCCGGTGCTTGCCCTTCAAGACCCCGGTGGCCTTGACGACCTCGCGCACGGCCTCGAGAACCCGGTTCGGCCGCACCGAGCGGGCCAGCCGGCGACGGAAGTAGGCCAGCAGACGGATCGAAGGCCGCATCGTGCAGTCCCAGCCCGCGGGCGGCCTTCCACCGCAGCTCACAGCGCAATTCCTTGACCGTCTCGAAGTCCGACAGCCCGTGCAGGGGGCCTGCAAAGTGATCGCCGCGACCAGGATCTGCGGCGGCATCGACGGCCGCCCGTTCGACGACGGATACATGTCCTCGAACAGCACCGCCGGGAACAACACACCCCCATGCTCGGCCAGGAACACGAACACACTCCCCGCCGGGATCAACTCCCTGGCAGGCGAGAAGGCGGGACAGGACCCGGACAGTGACCCCTGCTGGGGTCTTGCCCCCGTGTCGTTCCAGGTCAAGTTGACCTTTGAGGGTCTGGTTGATCGACTCGATGACTTGCCGAAGTGGCTTGAACAGGTGTGCGCCGGCCCGCTCGGGCTCGCCTTTGCGGGCCGGACGCAGCAGCTTCAGGTCACGTTCGGTGAGGTCGTTCTCGAACTCCCGGCCGTAGTAGTTCTTGTCGCCGATGATCGTCTGTTGTGGATGGGTGGCCTGGACATCGGGGGCGGAGTCGAGCATGTCGCGCAGGGTCTCGCGTTCGTCGGCCTTGGCGCCGGTGAGTGCGAACAGGATCGGCAGGCCGCCGAGGGTGCAGACCAGGTGCAGGCGCAGGCCCCAGAAGTACCGTGAGTGGGACGCGCAGTAGCCGTACTCGGCCCAGCCGGCCAGGTCCGAGCGCTTGGCCGTTTCCCGCGAGCAGCCGCAGCCGACCGGCGTGGAGTCGACCAGCCAGACATCGTCGGTCCACAGTGGGGTGTCCTGGGCCAGCATTCGGATCATGCTGGTGAGCAGGGGTGATGCGGCGCGCAGCCGTTTGCCGTAGCCGGACTGCTGGGGCACGTAGGGGAACAGGCCGCGGAAATCCCGGTCGACGCGGCGAAGCCAGCGCCGCTCGGAGGTGTAGCCGAGCAACGCTGACATGACCGCGAGAGTGAGCAACTCCGCGTCACTGAGCGTGGGCGTGATCCCGACTTTCGGACGCCACGGGGCCAACCAGGGTGAAGCCTTCAACTCATCGTCGATCCGGGCGTAGAGTGCCGTTGCGAGGGTGATCCAGGTCTGTCTTCACACACTGACATTGGACGCCCTCGTGCCATGTCCGCAGGCGATCCCTTGGACTCACTCATCTAGGCGGCGAGAAACGTGCGCACGAGTACGCCCGTTTCTTTGGGGCGTTCCAGCAGGAGTTGGTGACCGGAGTCGACGTCGGCCACCTCGACACCGGCCGTGCGGCAGGCTGCCAGATACTCCGGGTGCACGACGTTGGACTGAGTGGCACGGACGAGCAGAGTGGGAATACCGGAGGGCGGGAGAACCGGCGGGCGGGCCATCTCGGCGTACGCCGCCGCGATCGACTGCGGATCGAAGCGCCACCGCCACCGCTTGTCCTCGCCCTGCACGAGGTAGTAGGCGATCTCCTGGTCGACACCGTCCTGCGAGGCGGTCGGCCAGGACTCCACGTATGTCGCCCGCGCTTCGGCTGGGTCGAGGAACGACGGCGCCGCCAGCGCCTTCGCGGCGCTCTTGGCCGCGCCGTCGGCTCCGAGCCCGACCGCAGGGTCGAGCAGCACCAGTCGGCGTACTCGTTCGGGTACCTGTCGGGCGAGATGCAACGACACCGCGGCGCCGAAGGAGAATCCGAGCACGTCGACCTGCTGCAGACCGAGCACATCCATCGTCGCCACAACGTCGGCGACATGCTGCTCCAGTGTCCACGGCGGAGACCACAGCGACCGACCCTGCCCACGGAGATCAGGCGCATACACAGAGAAATCGGCAAGGTGCCCCGCAGCCAACTCCCGCCAGCGTCCCCCGTACCCATACACACCGTGCACGGCGACCACCGGAGGCCCTGTGAAATCGCCGAAGGTCTCAACGTGAAGCGCCTGTCCTGCCATGGGAACGCAGTCTAGATCCAGCACACTGGCTGCCTTGCCTCCGGGCACCCTCTCCAGTGATCACTGCACGGGCTCATCGAGCACGGGCAGGAGCCGTTGGCGCTCCCGCCGGGCACGTTGCGATTCCTCCGCCACGGCCGGCACAACGCCTGCGTCACCGATGTCCGGTGATGGCGACGGGCCGGGAGAGAAGCTTGCCGTCCGGCCCGTCGCGTGTGAACCGATCACTTCGGTTTGAAGTTGTTTGCGATCTGGTTGTCGAAGTCCTCGGCGCCCTTGGCGATCGCGGTGAACGCGTCACCGAAGCTCTCCAGGCCGTGGACGGCCTCGGTGAGGTTGCCGGTGAACTGTGTGTAGGCACCGCCGATGGCGGAGCTGCCCTTGGGCAACACCAACTCGTCGTTGAGCATGTTCTCGACCTGGCCCTTGAGGGCCTCGAGTCGGGCCGTCCACTCGATGCAGGTGGACGCGTGCGCCGACGCCCGCTGCCGGACGTCTTCGGGAACGATGTGAATCGCGGGCATTGCATTGCCTTTCTGTCCTGATAACCGGGGGTGGTGTCCCTGACCGGATCTTCAGCGGGGACCTCCGGGTGGTCCTTGGAGGATCCGAACATCACAACGACGGAGCACGAAGCTCGGCGGGTTCATGCAAGCGGGTCGGTGTGACGCGCGTCATGCAGTCCATGGACGGGGCTCTCCGCGACCCGGGAAGCACTCCGAGCGCCACGATCCGGTCCGCACCTCGTCCACCGGCCTCCGGCCAGGACGCGGCCCTCGAGCAGCAGCGGTAAGTGGTCCACCGCAGGGGATCGTCCTTCCAGGGATGGGTCACCGCCACGACGGCGAGCCCGGCGGTCGTCCGATTCATGGACCACGGCATGTGTCCGGCGAGGACCGGTAGCGCCGGGTGAACCCGAGCGCCTCCCGGTTCCGTTTCCGTGGAAAAGGACCGACGAAAGGTTACGGACATGCTTGCCTACGAGACGCGGGGCAGCGGCCCCGGTCTGCTGCTCCTGCATGGCACCAGCAGCACGGGGGCCGGAAGCTGGGGGACACTGCTCGACACGTTGGCGGCCGATCACACGGTGGTCATGCCCGACCTTCCGGGCTCGGGGGAGAGCCCGCTGCCGGACGGTCCGCTGGACATCGACACGGCCGCCGACCAGGCGGTGGACGCGGCCCGGAGGGCAGGGCTGGGCCAGTTCGTGGTAGCCGGTGCCTCCCTGGGCGCGGCCCTCGCCGTCAGGGTGGCCGCCCGCCATCCGGGGTCCGTGCGCGGTTTGGCCACCGTCGTCGGCTTCGCCCGGCCTCGCACCACGCTGAGGCTCAATCTCTCGATGTGGGCGTCGCTGTACGCCCGCGGTGACGAGAACCTGGGCATGTACCTGACCGCACTGTCCTTCTCCGAGCCGTACCTGGCAGCGCTTCCGCCGGAGGCCGTTCAGCAGGTCATCGATCAGTTCGGCGGGCACGCCGCTTCCGGTACCGCCGAACAGATAGCCCTGACCCTCGGCATCGACGTGCGCGGGGACCTGTCCCGGATCGCGGTGCCCACCCTGGTCGTGGCATCCGCGGATGACCGGTTCGTGGCCCCCGAGCACTCCGTGGAGCTCGCCGACGGCATCGACGGCGCACGACTGGTGACGGTCCCCGGCGGTCATGCGGCCGTCTTCGAGAACCCGGCACCGACCCGGGACGCGCTGCTGGACCACCTCGCAAGCCTTCGCGGCTGAGCGCAGCCGGCAAAAGCGCGGTCCAACCGCGTCGGCCGGGGCCGGTCTGTCCGCAGGCCACCTCTCTACGGCAGGCGAGGGCCATCGGAGAGGTATGCCGGCGTGTGGCACCGGTGTCGCAGGCCGTGGTCTGCCGAGATGATGCCCGCGGTCACGACAGGGGTTGCACATCACACCTGCCGTGGTCGCCGGTGTTGCCTGTCCGGCGTCAGACCGCCGACAGGGCTTGCGTGGGAGGCAGCCGTGAGGCGCGCAGTGCCGGGTAGACGCCGGCGACGGCACCCACGACGATCGCGCCGGCCAGACCGCTTCCGAGCGCGAGGGCCGGCAGGACCGGCGGCCACGACTGCCAGAGTGCGTAACCGGCCGTGCCCGCCGCGCCCAGCACGGTGCCGCTCAGCCCGCCCAGGACGGACAGCATGACGGATTCGGTCAGGAACTGGCCCCGTATCTGGCGGCGGTTGGCGCCGAGGGCGCGGCGCAGGCCGATCTCACGGCGCCGCTCGAGGACCGAGACGAACATGGTGTTGGCCACTCCGATGCCGCCGACCAGCAGGGCGACCCCGGCGAGGCCGAGGAACAGGGAGGAGAAGGTGTGCTCGGTGGCGCGCTTGGCGGCCAGGGCGTCCGAGGGCCGGCTGACCTGGACGAGTCCCGGCAGTTCTGGGTTGACGGTGGCGGGCAGGACGGCGCGTACCGCCTCGATCTGCGACTCGCGCGCCTTCACGTAGACCACGGTGGGGTGGCCGTCGAAGGCGAGGCCGTCGCGTGCGGCGTCCCAGCCGACCAGTACGGAGCTCTCCAGATCGGGCGTGAGGGGCGTCGGCCCGAGGATGCCGATCACGGTGAACGATCGGGTGCCGATCGTCACCAGCGGCTCCCGTCCCGGGGTGACGCGGTCGATGCCGAGTCGCGCCGCGGAGCGTGGGCCCAGGACGGCCGTGGGGAAGCTCTCGGTGGCGTGGTCGAGGAACCGGCCGGAGCGGACGGTGCCGCCGACCGTGGTCAGCAGGTTTGTTCTGGCGGCCAGCACGCTCAGCCCGATCGAGTCGTTGGGGTCGGCCAGGTCGGAACGCCGCACGGTGGTGTGGACGTTGGCCACTGCGGTGGCGCTGGTGACAGGGCCGATCCGGGCTGCCATGGCGTCGGCGGCCTCGGGGAGCAGCGCCTTCGGTCCGGCGTCGGGCTGGGGCTGTGCGCGGAGCATGTTGGTGCCGAGCGCGGACAGCTCGTCCATGAGGGCCCGTTGGCTGGATGCGGGGATGCCGGTGACGACGACCAGTGTGGCGATACCGATCGCGATGCCCAGCGCGGACAGCGCGGCGCGTGTCCTGCGGGTGTGCAGACCGAGCACGCCGAGTCGCAGGACGTCGAGGGGGGACAGTCTGATCGGTCGGTTCATGCCGGGCTCCAGGCGTCCGCGCGGGTGGTGCTGTCCGAGGCGATGCGGCCGTCGCGCAGTCGGATTCTGCGTGGCATCTGGGCGGCGATGTCCAGGTCGTGGGTGATGACCGCGATGGTGGTGCCCTCCTCGTTCAGTTCCGTGAGCAGGCCGAGCACGGCGCGGCCGTTGGCGCTGTCGAGGGCTCCGGTCGGTTCGTCGGCGAGGACGAGTGCGGGTTCGTTGACCAGTGCGCGGGCGATGGCGACACGTTGCCGTTCGCCTCCGGACAGCTGCTGGGGGAGATGCCGGGTGCGGTGCGCGAGGCCGACCCGGGCCAGCGCCTCTTCGGCGCGGGGGCGGCGCAGCCGCCGGGGCACGCCCGCGTAGAGCAGGCCGGTCGCGACGTTGTCGGTCGCGTCGAGGCCGTCGGTGAGGTGGAAGTGCTGGAAGACGAAGCCCAGCAGCCGGGCGCGCAGTGCGGACAGTCGGCGGTCGGGCAGTCCGGCGGCGGCGTGGCCGGCGATCTCCACCGAGCCGCTGGTCGGCCTGTCGAGGGTACCCATGATGTGCAGCAGCGTGGACTTCCCGGAGCCGGAGGGTCCCACGATCGCCAGGAGTTCGCCTTCCTCCACGGTGAGCGACACCTCGTTCAGGGCGGTGACACCGCCCGCGTAGGTCTTGGTGACCTTGTCGACCACGAGGGCGGGGGCCGGGCCTGAGGTGTTCATGAGGCAGTCACCACCGTCATGCCCTCGCTGACGCCCGCGCCGCTCACTTCCACCATCCCGTCGGCGAACACCCCCGTCTCCACCGGGATCAGAGTGGAGTCGGGGCGCTGCAGTGCGTAGCCGCCCTCGCTCAGGGCGAGGAGCGCGGTGACCGGGACGGCCAGGACGCCCTTGCGGTCGGTGGCGGTGAAGCGGACCTGGACGGAGGCGGAGTCCAGCCCCTTCACGTCGGCGGCGTGCCGCGGCGTGACGGTGACGGCGACCGTGGGAGGTCCCGCCTGCGCGGTCTGGTCCTCGGCGGAACCACCCTGGACGGCGCGTGCGACGGAGGTGACGGTGCCGGGGATCTCCCGGCTGTCGGGCAGGGTGATCGTCACGCTCTGCCCCGTGCGGAGGGCGCCGACCTCGGCGGCGTCCACGTTCACGGCCACCGACTTCGCCGTGGTGGTGTAGGTCAGCACTTCCCCTTCGGCCGGGTCGCCCGGGATGGCGGTCACGCTGTTGACCCTCGCCGGGCCGGGCAGGACGAGCGCCCGGCCGGGTGTGAGCGTGCCGGTCGCCTCCTGGCCGGTGTCGCGCTGCCATCGCTTCAGGGCCGCGCCGAGTTCGACGGTGAACTCGGTGCCGCCTGGCGCGTAGCGCGTGGGCGCGTGGTTCGTGGTGTGCCCGATGTCGTAGCCGAGGGCCCGCAGGTTGTCCGCCAGGACCGTGACGTCCTGCCCGCGCAGCCCAGGCTTGTCCAGCGCCCTGAAGAAGGGGGTGTCGCCGAGGAAGACGGTCACCGGCTGGTCGTTCACCCGGTACAGGGGTTTGCCCCGGACGGCTGTCGCACCGGGCGACGGCAGCTTGGTGAGTACTCCGGGGCCTGTGCCCTTGAGGGTGCGCAGCGGGCCGTAGCCGAGTGTGCCGGGCAGGGTCCTGTCGGTGGACAGGTCGGTCCTGGTGACCTTGACGGTGTCGAGCCGGACGGGGTGTTCCGGCGCGGTCTGCGGGCCGCCCTGCCGCGCGCTCCAGGCGGCGGCGCCTCCGGCACCGCCGGCGGTCAGGAGGACGGCCAGGGCCACGGTGAGCCGGCGCCGACGTCGCCTGGGGAGGCGGTGATCAGCGGTTCTTGTCACCGAAGGCCTCCATGGTGCAGCTCTTGTCGAGCTTGGCCTGTTCGGCCTCGCTCATCGCGGGCTGGCCGTCGAAGTTCCACCCGGAGTTGTCGGGCAGCGCGGTGACCTTGAGTCCGTGGGAGTTCAGGCACGTGATGTAGGCGCGGTAGTCGTCGTCGTAGTGCGGGTTCGAGTCGCGGCGCAACTCGGTCGGCTGGAGGGGGAGTTTGCCGGCGCACGTCTTCTGGGCGGCCTTGGCGGTGGGGCTGTTGTCGTGCTGGTCGATGGAGTAGGGGCCGCGGGCCAGGAGCATCTTGTGGCCGTGGTCCTTCAGGCACCCGGCATAGGCGTTCCAGTAGCGGTCGCGCTCGGCGTCGGAGCTGTCCAGGCGCAACTGCGGACGGCCCTGCTCGCTGTCGGCGGACGGCGTCGTGGACGACGGCCCCGGCGCGGCCGAGGGGGTGTCGGTCGCCAGCGAGGCGACGTCCTGGTCCCCGGACTGTTCCCCGGACCGGTTGCCGGACTGCTTGCCGGACGTCGCGTCGGCGCCCCCGGTGGAGCCGCCGCAACCGGTGAGCAGGACGGCGCAGACGAGCGCGGCGGCCGCGCCGACTGCGCGGAGCGGGAGGTGTGGGTAGGTCATGCCGACCGATGGTGGCCGGTGAATGTCGGAATCCTGTCAGGAAGCCATCGGCATCCCGTGGTCCCGGGCGGACGGGACCCCGACGCCGGAAATGCGAAACTTGGCGTACTTATACTTCCGGCCATGAGCGCACACATACTGGTCGCCGAGGACGATGAGAAGCAGGCCCAGCTGGTGCGGGTGTACCTCGAGCACGAGGGGCACTGCGTGACCGTCGTCCACGACGGCCGCGCGGCGCTGGAGGAGCTGCGCCGCGACCCTCCGCAGCTGCTCGTGCTGGACGTGATGATGCCGAAGGTCGACGGGCTCGACGTCTGCCGCATCCTGCGCCGCGAATCCGACCTGCCGGTGCTGATGCTCACCGCCCGCTGCACCGAGGACGACCTCCTGCTCGGCCTGGACCTGGGCGCCGACGACTACATGTCGAAGCCGTACAGCCCCCGGGAGCTGACCGCCCGGGTGCGCACCCTGCTGCGCCGCACCCGGCCCTCCGGTCCGCCCGCCGCGGAACCCGACCCGACGATGACCGTCGGCGGCCTGAGGATAGACCCCTCCCGGCACGAGGTCGTCTGCGACGGGACCAGCGTGGACTGCACACCCGGCGAGTTCCGGCTGCTGGAGACGCTCGCCGCCCAGCCTGGCCGCGTCTTCACCCGTGAGCAGATTCTTGGGCAGCTCCACGGCACGGGGCGCTACTTCACCGTGCGGACGGTCGACACCCATGTCATGAACCTGCGCCGGAAGATCGAACCCGATCCCGCCCGTCCGGTGCGCCTGCTCACCGTCTACGGCGTCGGCTACGTCCTGTCCGACACCGCATGAGGCGCCGCTTCCACAACAGCCTGGTGGTGCGGTTGCTCGCCCTGTCGGTACTGGTCTCCGTGTGCTCGATCGCCGCCACCGCATGGCTCGCGGTCCGCACGACCACACAGGCGATCCGGCAGGAGCAGGGTCAGGCCATCTCCGACGACGCCCGCATATACGAAGCCCTCCTGGGCCGGGCCGCCACGCACGCCGACTGGCAGGGTGTGCAGCCGCTGGTGGACCGCCTCGCCCAGGAGACCGGGCACCGCGTCGTCCTGACCACCCAGGACCGCCGGCCGATCGCCGACTCCGCCGCCGCCGACCACCGAACCCCCTTGCCGGACCGTGCGTCGGCGACCGTGGACCCCCTCGCCGTCGAATCCGGGATCTCGGGATCCGGAACCGGCGACCGCATCGACCCCCGTGCCGCCGGCCCCTTCCGTCTGACACGTGCGGAACGGACGCGGCTGACCGCCCTCGCACAGCGCCGTGTCAGCTGCCTGCGAGCCATCGGCATCGACGCCACCATCATCACGTCACCCGGCGGACGGCCCCGGGTGAGCACACCGGGCTACAGCGGCAGCCGCTGCGCCGACGACGTGCTGGACCAGCCCACCCGCACCGAGTCCCGTGCCCTCGCCCGGCTCGACGCCCTGGCCGACGCGTGCCTCGGCCGCCGGGGCAGCGGTCCCGTACAGCTCGCACCTGACCTGACATGGACGCCTTCGCGGAGCCGCGACCCCGTGGACGAGGCGCTGGTCCCCTCGTGCCTGGACAGCGCCCGCCGCGAGCAGCTCGCTCCGTACGTCGCCCCGGCCGCGCTGCTGTTCATCGGCTCCCCGCAGAACGCCGCCGCCGCGTCCCCGTTCGACCTCTCCGCGCCCAACCGCCTCCGCATGGCCGGGGTCGTCGCGAGCGTGCTCCTGCTGACCGTCGTGGTGACCGTCGGTCTGGGTCTGCAGCTGGTCAGACCACTGCGCGCCCTCACGGCGGCCGCTCAACGCGTCAAGGCGGGCGATGTCGCCGCGCGCGTACAGGTGGGCGGCAGGGACGAGATCGGGCGCCTCGCGGAGGTGTTCAACGAGATGTCCCAGCAGCGGGCGAAGCTGGAACGCCTCCGCACCGAAATGGTGGGCGACATCGCCCACGAACTCCGTACGCCCCTGAGCAACATCCGCGGCTGGCTCGAAGCCGCCGACGACGGCGTCGTCCCGGCCGACCGCGCCCTCGTCGGTTCGCTGCTCGAAGAGGCGCTCCTGCTGCAGCACATCGTCGACGACCTCCAGGACGTCGCCGCCGCCGACGCGGGTGCGCTGCGCCTGCACAAAGTGCCGTGCGAGGTCGGTGAACTCCTGCAACAGGTCGCCACCGCCCACGGCGGGCGCGCCGACCACGCCGGCGTCGTGCTGTCGGTCGACGCCGCCGTCGGCATCGGCACCGTCGTCGCCGACCCGGTACGCGTCCGCCAGGCCGTCTCGAACCTCATGTCCAACGCGGTCCGCCACACCCCGCCCGGCGGCACGGTCACGGTCACGGCACGTCGGGAGGACGGCACGGTCGCCATCGCCGTGGCCGACACGGGCGCTGGTATCCGTCCGGAGGATCTGCCCCGGGTCTTCGACCGCTTCTGGCGCGCCGAGAAGTCCCGCAGCCGCAGCACGGGCGGCAGCGGACTCGGACTCACCATCGTCCGCAACCTCGCGCACGCCCATGGAGGCACCGTCAGCGTCGAGAGCACCCACGGCGCGGGATCGCTGTTCACCCTGCGGCTGCCCGGCGACGGACCGGGAGGACAGGACGTTCCCTGAGAACCCCCGCTGAAGGCGGGCTGTGACCGCACAGGTCCGCCGGGTTGCTGGTCGCGGCGGTTGGAGGGGCGGTGACGTCCGATCCGACTGCAGGAGGCGCGGTGGCCGAACCCCGTGCGGGTGCGCGGACCGACCGATCAGGAGGGGCGGAAGGCTTACCCGTCGCCGTGTCCCCGCCCACGCGGCCTGCTTGTGGCGGCAGGCGTCGGTGGGCCGCGCGACCGGAATGGACCCCGGGATTCGGCTACCATGAAATGGACTCTGTGGTCCGGTTGCCCCACTGTGTGTTCTGCGCTAGGACGCGTTCGTCACCAGCTGGAATGGTGATGTTACCTGGGCGGGCCACGTCGCAGTGACATCTAGTGAAGGGCAAGGGCGGCCGCGAGATGGACGCGACACTGCGCTACTCGATCCTTGGTCACGTGCGGGTACTGCGAGGCGAGACCGAGCTCGAACTGGGCCCCCCGAAGCGGCTGGCCCTGCTCTCCCTCCTGGTGCTTCGCGCGCCCGGCCCCCTCACGCTGAGTGATGCCGTGGACATCCTGTGGGGCGACGATCCCCCGCCCAGCGCCGTCAATGTCGTACACCGGCACATCGGCGCGCTGCGCAGGACCCTGGAGCCGAAACTGCGCAGCCGGACCCACGCGGAGCACCTGGTGAGAGCCGCCGACGGATACCGCCTTCTTGTCGGCGCCTCCGCCTCCGACCTGCTGCACTTCCGTGAGTTGCGCGCCCGGGCACGGCTAGCGGTCAAGGGCGGCGACCCCGCGCAAGGGGCCCGGGACTTCATCGACGCCCTGCGTCTGTGGCACGGTCCCGTCGTCGCCGCCGGCACACACCTGTCCCAGCACCCCGTCTTCACCTCAGTCGGGCACGAGTTCGTGGCGACGGCGAAGGAAGCCGCCGACGTCGTACTCACCGCGGCACCTGCGCTCACCGAGGAAGTCCTGGCGGTGCTGAGACGTGCCGTGGGCTGTCACCCGTTCGACGAGGCCATCCACTCCCGGATCATCGAGGCACTGGCGGCCACCGGCCGCCAGGCCGAGGCGCTGCAGCAGTTCGAGAGCATCCGCCGCACACTGGCCGAGGAGCTCGACGTCGAACCGGGCCCCGGCCTGCGGGCCGCGCAACAGCATCTGTTGCGACGCAGGGTGGGTCCACGGAAGGACGCACCGGAGCCACAGCCGAGGACAGTCCTCAGGCCAGCCCAACTGCCCTTGGACGGAGTGCCGTTCGCGGGCCGTCACAGGGCGCTGCGGCAGTGCATGGAACTCCTGCCGTTGGCGGACGGGAACCGGCCTCCGGCGATGACCGCGGCCATCTGCGGAATGGCGGGGGTCGGCAAGACGACCCTGGCGGTGCACTGGGCCCACATGGTCTCCGACCGCTTCCCCGACGGGCAGATCCACATTGATCTCCAGGGTTACCACGCCTCCCTGCCGCCCCTCGACCCGAGCGAAGCCATCGCCCAAGTACTCGACGGGCTCGGCATCGTCCACGGCCCGACGCAGACGGGTGTCACCGCCCTCCGTTCGGCGTACCGCACCGCCCTGGCCGGACGGCGGCTGCTCATAGTGCTGGACGACGCGCGCGACTGCGAGCAGGTACGTCCGCTGCTGCCCGCCACGCCGGGCTGTCTCGCCGTCGTCACCAGCCGGCGGCGACTGGGGGGCCTGGCCGTCACCAATAACGCCCGAGTCATCACGCTGGATCCCATGACGCGCGAGGAGGGTCTCGAACTCCTCGACCGTCGGCTGGGCAATGAGCGGATCAGGGCCGAACGCCCCGCTGCCGAGGAAGTGGTGGAGCTGTGCGGAGGCCTGCCGCTGACGCTGGCCGTCGCCGGCACACGGGCGCTGATGCAGCCACGGTTTCCCCTGGCCTCCCTGGTGGCACATCTGCGGGAGAACCGGGACAGCCTCGTGGCCCTGTCCGGCCACGACACGCGCACGGATGTCCGCAGTGTCTTCTCGCGCTCCTACGGAGCGCTGAGCAGTGGTGCCGCGCTGCTGTTCCGGCTGCTCAGCCTCCACCCCTCGCGCGACATCTCCGCGCCGGCCGCCGCCAGCCTGGCCGGCATCGGTCTGTGCACGGCGCGTGAGTACATCACCGAACTGATCGACCACCATATGCTCGTCGAATCGCTCCCGGGCCGCTACACCTGCCACGTGCTGCTGCGCACCTATGCGGCTGCGCTGAGCGAGATCCTGGACACGCCTGGCTCGCGGTCCGCTGCCCATGCCAGGATGTTCGAGCACTACCTGTACAGCGCGGAGGCGGCGACCGCGCTGATCGCACCACACCTCAGCGCCTTGGTCCTGCCACCGGCCCGTCCGGGTGTCCTGCCGCAGCGGTTCCGCGGACGAACGGAGGCCGCGGACTGGATCGTCGCCGAGCGGCACGTCTTGCCGGCCCTCATCCAGGACATGGGTCCCCGCCCCAGGGCGGAGACGTTCCGCCGGCAGCTCACCTCCACGCTGGAGATGTGCCCCGCCCCGACCGGGCGTTGACGGGCGGCTCAGGTGGCCTCTTCCAGCGGCAGCGCTTGGCGGAGTTTGCGCAGCGCGTTGTGCTGACGGGACTTGACCGTTCCCGTCGGCACCCCGAGGATTCCGGCGGTTTCCTGAATGGTCCGGTCGAACAGGTAGATGTGGACCAGTACCGCGCGGTGTTCAGGGGACAGCCGGTGCAGTATGGGCTTGGCCACCAGGGCGTTGCGCACTGCCTCGGTGCCGTCGCTCCCGGACGACGGGTCATGGTAGCCGGCGCCCACGACCTCCCTGCGCGCGTGGGGTCTGCGTACCCAGTCGATGACCAGGTGGCGGGTCACGGTGAAGAGCCAACCCCTGAGTGAACCCTCCATCCGCAGTAGACGGTCGATGTTCCGCCACGCGCGGATGACCGCTTCTTGGACGACGTCCTCCGCGAGCCCGTGGTCACCCAGCATCTTCTCGGCGTATGAGACGAGCCCCTCCCGATGCTCTCTCATTATGGTGCTGAGCAGCTCTGCTCGGGTGGTGGTCGTGGGAGGCGTAGCCATAGTCTTCTGAGTCATTCTGATTCTCTGCCATAAGCGACCGGAGGCCGGATGCAGCCTCCGTGTGCGCAATGTATGCAGAGCCGGGTGCCGGAAAAGTGCCGCGCAAGTGACGCAGTTGTGCCGTCCCCGGCCGTGTACCGAATAGACGCGGCATGGGGGTGGTCACACGACCGGGGTCGCCACCGCCAACGACCTCCTGTCGGCGACTGTCACACATGCCTTCGGCCCGGGCGCCACGCCGCACACATCCGCGCTCGTGGTGGTCGGTGTGGTGCCGTGTCGGCGGACGCGGGAGCTCGCTTCCATGTGTCACCTGTCACAGCGCCGGACACTCGTCCCCCGAGGTTCCCCATGCACACATGTACTGCCGCCGGACCGGGGTGTGGGTCGATGTCTCGTCCCGAACAACCGCCTCTGACACGCTAGTCGCCCGGTCCGAGTCCGGTTCGTGTGAGCCTCGCACCACACACGTATGCCCTTCCGGATATAGAGTTCCCCCATCCCCTGGGCGCTCCTGGCCTCCTTCGTGTGTCGCGTGCCCGCGGGACGTCTGTGCACGTGCCATCGCCGAATCCCTACTTCTGGAGCTGTTCACCGTGAGTGACTTCCCCTCGCCGCCGCCCGTTCCCCAGGACCGACAGTTCGTCCTCGGCCGGCACCTCCATCTCTCGATCCTCACCTCCGCAGAGGAGACCGAGGGTCGTCACGACCTGTCCGACGTCACGCTGCCCGGAGGTGCCGGAACGCCGCTGCACCTCCACACCGGCTACGAGGAGCGCATCTGGGTCGTTTCGGGTTCGCTGACGGTCTGGGCCGGTCCGGACACCTTCACGCTGCGATCCGGCGACTTCTACGCGATCCCGGTGAACACGCCCCACACGATCAAGGCCGGGGTGGATGGTGCGCGCACCCTCAACATCACCTCTCCCGGCAAGTTCGCGGAGCTGATCCGGCGCACGGGCACCCCGGCTCACCTGGCCACCTCGGAAACCGAGTGGGACATGGGCCTGTTCCAGGCCGTCACCGATGAGCTGGGGGACATCATCCTCGGCCCTCCCGGAGCCACGCCGGCCGACCTGGAGCGTGCCGGCGGGTGACACGGCTGGGTGCGCGTCGCCGTCGGAGCGGGTGACGACCGAGCCTGCTCACAGCGGGGACTGTGCGGTGCCGGGGGCCAAGCGTCCGGCACCGCACCGGCCCGCTGCCGGCGGCCGCGGGTCTCCCGGCGGGGACTTTCCGCCCTTCACGCCCCGATCGACCTCGATACCGCATCGACACCATGCAGAGGGCGCGACGACGACATCCTCCACGTCACCGACGAGGTGCACCCGGTCTCCGGCGGCAACACCGACCGATGATCGTCGAGGACGGAGAGAGCCGCATCCTGAGTGGTCACCCGGCGCCCCCGACGTCCTGCGCAACTCGCCGGACGCCGTCGGTGGGAGCACTGCGCGTACCCCCCACCGGCGGGAGGCCGGTCTGTGCTGACGCCCCCGTGAGGGGACCCCACCTCACGTGTCACCGGTCCTCAGATGCTGCCCGACATGTGCCACCCCGACCGCGCCCGTGCGCTCGGCGCCCTGACCGTGCACGGGCTGCGGACGAGTGTCCAGGTCTCTGGACACGGTCCACCGCACCGCGGTTCGGCGACACCGCTTCGCGGGCATGTTTCCCTCTGCAGCGCCGTTCGCTTGTAGGTGCCGATTGCGGCCGCCGAGCGGTCCGAGCGGCTGTGCCTGCGTATATGTACACGTGTACCGCGATTCGCGGCCCGAAGACATGCGCGATCGGCCGTCTCCCGAGTCGCCGGCACTTTTCGGCACATCCGCTACGGCATGGGTACCATGCGCAGCATCATCCAATACGAGGGAGTGAACGGTTGTGACCAGCCAGTCAGCCGCCACGTTCCGCTCGCGGTACGTTGAACAAGCCGCGTCGGACCTGGAGGAGAACCGTCGTCTGCAGCATGAGCTGGCCGCGAAGATCGAGATGTTGAAGCAGGAGGAAGCCCTCCTGACGGACATCATGCGTCTCGCCGAGCGATACGGACGTTCGTCGGACCCGTCCCGCCTGCCCGAGCAGGCGCAGGACGAACCCGCACTCACGCAGACGAAGCGAGGCGCCGCCGGCAGCTCCCTCGCCGACAAGGCGGCGCCCCGGCGCTCCGCGTCGGGCAAGGCCGTCGCGAATACCACCGGGAAGGGGAAGTCGCATCAGCCTCTGCTCGGTGACCTTTTGATGGACCTGCTCCGGACGTACGACGAACCCCGTCTCGCCAAGGAACTGCGGGACGAGCTTCTGGAGAAGCATCCGAACCGGACACCGACCCCCCAGGTTGTACGGAACACCCTTGAGTCACTTGTCGCCAAGGGCCGTGTCCAGCGCCACAGGCAGCAGCGGTCGGTGATGTACTCCCTCGCCGGTAACTCCTGAGGCGCGTCTGCCACCGGGGGGCCGTGGCGCGCGGCCGACGCAGTCACCCGACCCGTGATGACAAACACGGTGGGCGCGACGAGGCGGAGCGGGTTCGGCTTCTTTTCCGGGAACGTCCGGAAGAGAAGCCGAACGCAGTCCGAGAGTCGCCACCTATGCCACACGAACCACCGTGTCGGTCGCGACTCTGCGGGAAAGCCCCAAGAGGAGCTGGGCGGGGATATATCTGGCACAGATCTCACGTACAGGGCATTTTCTCTTTCACGCGGAGTAGCGGTCGAATCTGGACATTTATACGCACAGTTTGCTTTATCGAGCAGTAGTGGTGACGTCACTTGTCGTCGCATCCACATTCCAAAGCCGGTTGATCACCGACCGCCTCCGGAAACCGTCGACAAACGCTGTCCTTGGAGATCAACGAAGCCACACAGCGGTTGCATGGGCGTAACGGGCTCGTGTGGGCATGGCCGAGTCGGCGGACAGTAGCGGGCCGCTCTCGCATCGTGGCCGCGGGAGGCAGCCCGATGAACGTGAGTACGCACCTCTACCAGATTTTCCCAAACTTGGCATCACCTCCCGGGCCGCACTGCGCGACACCCTCGCCGACCCGGACACGGACGATGGGCACTGAGTCGACCCGCTTGCGCATGTGATCGGCGCCCGGGTGTGCGCGGTGCCGTCGGTGGGAATTTTTGTTTCGGCCGCCGACTTGCGGCCTGTCTCAAGGGCGCCCTGCTCCTGTGCCGCGCGCCCTTTGCGTGCGGCCGAACGACGGATCAGTAGGCCGTGAGCGGGGTGGCGGCGCCTTTGCTTGGCATCGGGCGATCGCGCTGCCCCGCCTGTGGGGTGCCGTTGCTGCACCGAAGGGTGGTGATGCGATCACTTGGCTTTGAGAGGCCCCTGGAAGGACTTGCGCAGGGTCGAAGCGCCGATGAGCGGCAGCAGCCCGGCGAGAATCTTGCCCTTGAACGCGGTGGGCTTCCGGGTCAGTTCGACGTCGACACGTGTCCCGTCGGTCCCCGGAGTAGTCCGGAAGACCCAGCCGCCGCCGGCGCCGAAGAGCTTGGAGTCGAGGGTGGTGACAGTGACCTCGCCGCTTTCGTTGTCCCATGCGTAGCGCGCACGCTCCCAGGCGGCGCTGGTGCCCTCGGTCACCTCGGCCCAGTTCTCGCCCAGTTCGTGGACGACGAAGTGCTCGGAGTCGATCGACGGCCAGGCTTCGGCGCGCGCGGGGCTGAAGTCGGTCAACACCGCCAATACGTCCGCCTGGCTGAGCGAGGAAGTGAGGTGGAAGCGTACGACGGCCATGTGAGCCCCTTGGAGAGAAGTAACCGGCTTGAACGGTGACGACTTTTGCAGGGAAGGAGTAACCTGTCAAGCAGGTGACTGACTCGGTGCTGACGACTCGGGAGAGTGGCGCCCCCTCAGTACCCGGGACTGGCCCGGCAGAACGGCCCGGCCCCGCAAGGGCTGCCGAGACTGCCGGGATCGGGCTGATCGAAGTCCAGTTCACCGGCGGGCGGCAGGACGTCGATCACTCATCAGCCATCTGCTCGATGCGCTTGCTGAGCTGGCCGGGCCGGGCCGGCTCCGCGGGGACACGTGTGCGCCTCGGGAGCCGGGCCGTTCCGGAAGCGGTCGCCCCCACATCGGGGGCAGTGCGTGAGGGCGACCGTTCCTTCCCTGCTGCCGGGACCCAGCCAGTCATCGCCCCGAAGCAGGAGTCTTCACTGGATCAACGGGCCGGACACGCACAAGGTTCACGGTCCGATGCTCCCGGTTCTCATCAGCGCGATTCCAGGCCGCACAGGCTGCCGTCCCTGCCCATCGGGCCGGCGGCCCCGCGTTGACCCGGCCGCTGGACGGCGTGCTGGTGAAGCGGTCCAGGTCAGAGGTGGTCGGCGTCGATGACGGCTTGGGTGAAGGCGGTGAGGGCCTCCTGGGGGAGGTTGTGGCCGATGCCCTTGAGGATGCGGTGGCCGTAGGGGCCGGTGAAGCGGTCACGGTAGGAGGAGCCGTCGCCGGGGGCGGGGAGCTGGCCCCCCGCGAGGGGCAACGGCACCTCGAACAGCGCGGTCGGCCGTAGGAGCCGAGTGGGAGCCGTGCTGTGCCTTGTTCGTCCGGACGCGCAGGTCACCCCTGTACGTCAGTGGGACCGCTCGGCCGGCACAAACCCTGGTGGAGCAGGTCGCGGCCGATGAGCCAGGTCATGCGGGGAGTGCCCTTGACGAGGAACGTCACGGTCACCACCAGGGGAGCCCCCGTGGCGAACGGAACCCGGCCTGCACGGTGTATTGGGCGAAGTGTCCGGCATGGGCGGATGTCCAACGACATCAGGGGGAGGTTCCCGTAGCGGCCTTCTGCGGCCCCGTACACCGGGTCGGTGACCGCTCATGAGGGCTTTCCCTTCCGTGCGGTGCGGGCCGGCGCTAGACGTCCCACCGTCGTCTTCGACGCGCGAACTCCCGGCTCCACCGGGGATGGAGCCGGGAGGGCGGACGCGGCGATCCGGAACCTTGAGTCATTCGACTGTTCCCGGCGGACCGGTTCTGGATCACTCTTGAGAGGTCGCCCACCTGTCGGTGCCGGTGCTCATCCACGCTCGGAGGCTCAGCCGTGAACCGTACTCCCGTGGTCTTCATCCATGGAGCGTGGCTGCACGCGCTGTCCTGGGAGTCGTGGGCCGAGCGTTTCACCATCCGCGGTTACGACGTGTTCACACCGGGATGGCCCGGGGAGGGGGCGACTGTACGGGAGACCCGTGAGCGGCCGGAGACGCTCGGGGAGATAGGGCTGGACGCCCTTACGCATCATTATGGACGGATCGTGCGGTCGTTCGCCCGCTCCCCGGTAATCGTAGGGCACGCGGTCGGCGGTCTCATCGCACAACACCTCATCGGGGCGAGCCTGGGCCGGGCGGCGGTGGCGATCGCGCCGGTCCCGGTCAACGGCCTCCCGCCAACGGCCTCGCCCTTCCGCCCATGGACCCCTGGCTCCGGGGATACGACGAGCGGGAACGGTCGGCTCGTGTCCCTGCCGCGGGAGCGATTTCGGCACGTCTTCGCCAATGCGGTCGGACAGGAGGAGTCCGACAGGCTCTTCGAGCGCTATGTGGTGCCCGCGCCGCGCCGTCTGTTCACCGACCTCGGCCATGGGGGCGCCGACCGTCACCCCCGTGCCTTTGTGGACGCCGGCAACGCTGCGCGCGGGCCGCTACTCATGGTGTCCGGGCAGGAGGACCGGTTGGCGCCCGACTCCGTGACCCGCGCTGCGTACAAGTCGTACGGCGATTCCAGCGCCGTGAGCGATCTCAAGCAGTTCGCGGACCGCGGCCACTCCATGGTCGTCGACAGCGGTTGGCGCGCGGTTGCCGATTACGTCCTGGCCTGGCTGGACACCCACGGCATCCACGCGGTGCCGACGGAACACTGAGCGGCGCCGCGCGGCGCGGGTGGAACGGCCACGAAGTCGGCTCCCTGTGCAGACCTGGTCGGTCGCGTGTGCACGCGGCGGGGTGGCGAGACAAGAGGGGCGGGTGGGCACAATGGGTGAGTGAAACCCGTGGAGACGAGTCCCAGCCCCGCCGAGTCCGCCGTACCCCAGCGACGGGCCGACGCCCGCCGCAACCACCAGCGAGTCTTCGCGGCGGCTCTCGAGGTCTTCCAGGAGGCCGGTCTCGAGGGCACCGTGCCGCAGATCGCCGCACGGGCGGAGGTGGGTAAGGCCACTGTCTACCGCAGTTATCCCACCAAGGAAGACCTCGTGGCGGCCGTGGTGAACCACCGGCTGGCCGAGCTGCAGCGTCTCACCGCTCCCGCGCTGGTCGAGCGGGAGCCCTACCGAGCCTTCAGCGACTACGTACTGCGTCTCTTCGAGGGCCTCGCCGGCGACCGCCTGCTGTCCGAGGTGCTCGCCGACGCGGGATTCAGGAGCGTCTCCGGCCTCCTGGACCAGGTGTCGGGCCTGATGGAATCGGCCAAACCCACGGGCATGATCCGCGCTGACGCCACCATCCTCGATCTGCGGGTGGTGCTGTGCGGCATGGTGGTCCAATTGATCAGGATCGCAGAGCGGGACCCGGCGCTGTGGCGCCGGTACGGCGAGCTGACGCTCCGGGCCCTGCGCCCCTGAGCCGCCGGCCGGTGGCGGCCTCACGCCACGCCCGTCGTCGGTGCGCGCCGACGCGCCGGGGCCCCAAGGGCCGTTGAGCCGCTCTTGCGTGCGCCGCGCCAAGCGGCGCGAGGCGGGACTTGGGCCGGCCCCTCGGGCAGCGGCTGGGCGGAGCAGTACCAGGCGGTGTTCGCGCATCAGTCCGAGCATCCGCGATGACCGGCCGCGCGCCGGTCACCAAGGCGTTTGCCGTCTGGTCCGATCTGGCCGAGAGGCTGCGTGCCCATTGCGGCCGCTCTGGACGTCGGCGCGGTTGTCGCGGCGCCGGCGCTCGGTGCTCGGCCCGGAGCTTTCCGTGCCGACGCGTGTGCCCCGATTCCTGCGTGGGATGGCCGCAGCAGCGCTGCCTCGGTGCGGTGCAGGGAGGTGTAAGGCGCCGACCCGTGGATCGTGGTCGAGCAGTTCGCTCGCGTGCAGACGACGCGCCGGCAGCCCCTCAGACCACGTGTGAGCTCAGCTCACCAAACGCCTCGGCCCGCGTCCTCGTGGGGCGCGGGCCGAGACAGTGCTCCGGGTCGGTCAGGCAGTGCGGGTCCGCTGCTGCCGGGCCTTCCAGGCCAGGAGGATCGCCTGGGCGATGAAGAACACGCCGCCGCCCGTGGCGTAGGTCGACAGGACGTCCAACGAGGGATCCTCGCCGGCGGCCTGGACGATGTAGAAGATGCCGACGAGGAAGGACAGACCGCCCGCGATCAGCATCGGCCACTGCTTGCCCAACTCGGGCCCGCGACGCCGCAGGCCGACCACCACCTGGGACGCTCCGGAGAGGACGGCCCAGGCGCCGAACACACTGAGCACCGCGGCGAAGGAACCGGCCCCCGCGATGCCGACCGCGATCGCGGCAAGCGTGCTCAGCACAGCGTTGAACGTCGTGACCCGGCGCTCGGAACCGTCCGGGAGGGCCCGGTGGTCGATCACCGAGGACACCGCGTCGATCAGCGGGTAGATGACCAGCAGGGTGATCGCCGTGGCGTCCAGGGTGTCATGGGCCCCCGCGAAGACCACGGCCCAGACCACGGCCAGGATGCCGCGGCTCAGGTACAGCCTCTGCAGGGAGGAACGTGCGCCGTTCCCCGTGGGCGCCCCGGTCGTCAGGGTGTTCGTGGTCATCGGGATTCGGTCTTTCCGAGTGGTGGGACGGACGGTGGGGTGGGGGCCGCTCAGGACCGGTGCGGCAGGACGCAGCGGAAGCTGTCGGCGTCCGTGAGGGCACCGTGGCCGCTGTAGCGGGACACGAGGGGGTAGTGGCACAGGTCGCGGGTGAGCGTCCGGCCCGAGGCGTTGGTGAGGTCGGCGGTGAGCGTCCTGGGAGCCTTGCCCTGCTCGACCCACTTGGTCAGCGCCGTCAGGTCGTCGACCTTGCCGTCCTTGAGTCCGCAGTGGACCGTGCCCGGAGCAAGGAAGAGACGGTAGAAGTCGTCGACGCGGTGCGATCCGCCCATCTCGCGCTCGACGCGCTCGCGGTAGTCCACGGTGCCCGCGGTGGGGATGAACTGGTCGGACTGGCCGTGGTAGGTGAGGAGCTTGCCGCCGGACTTGCGGAAGGCCGACAGGTCCGGGTCATCGGTGCCGATGACCCTGTCGTACTCGGCCTGGGACTGCTTGAACAGCTTGGTGAACTGGCTGTAGGTCAGCTTCGAGGTGTCGAGACCGGGCTGCTTGGCCACCCACTTCGCGGTCCAGTCGGCAGGGACCACGAACGGCGAGGCGCCGGCGACCCCGTTGAAGAGGTCGGCACCGATGGGCACGCCGTACCACAGCTTCTTGCCGGACGTGGTCCGCGGGCCCTCCCAGATCTTGCGCACCACGTCAGCCTCGGCTGCCGTGATGGTCTCCTCCTTGCCGTCGCACTCGACCTTCGTGCCGATCAGCCGACGCGGGTCGTAGTCGCAGCGCGAGGCATCCGAGACCAGGCCGTCCTTGGCCCCGTCGAGCGTGTCACAGGCCTTGAGCGCGGCCTGGTTGAAGGCCTTGAACTCGCAGTCGGTGGGGTGGGTCTTCTCCTCGTTCATCACCACCTGCGGCCACAGCGTCGCGGGCACGTACACGTCCCAGTTGATGGCGGGCGCGTTGGCGAGGATGCCGTCGTAGTCGTCGGGATGGCGCTGGGCCTCCATGTAGCCCTGGCGTCCGCCGGTCGAGCAGCCGTTGAAGTAGGAGTATGAGGGGGTCTTGCCGTACACCGCGTCGACCACCGCCTTGCCGACGACGGCCGTCTCGTGCTGGGAACGCTCGGCGAAGTTGTTCAGCAGGGTGGTGTTGACCTTGCCGCTGCTGTCCAGCGCCCAGCTGCTGTCGATGGCGTCGCCGACGCCGCCGTCGGTGGTCGAGGCGGCGTACCCCTGCTTGACCGCCGTGGCCATACCGGGGTTGTTGTCCCCGGCGGCGAAGGCGGCGCCGCCGAGTGCCTGGAAGCGACCGGTCCAGCTCCGCCTTGCGGGCAGCCAGGTCCGCACCGTGGCGTGGTCGCCCTCGCCGGGGTGGGTGAGGGTGACCGTCACCTCGCAATAGGACGGGACATCGGTGACCGTGCCGCCGAGGACGCCGGTCCCGTTCACGGTCCCGCCGGGCCGGCGGGCCGCCGTCACGGACTCCACCTTGGTGCCGGCCGGGGCCTTCACAGGGGCGGACGAACAGTTGAAGGGCGCGTAGGCAGAGGCAGGGCTCCTGGTGTCCGCCGATGCGGTCGGCAGGTATACCGCCGCCGCCACAAGCGGCACGCCGGCCGCGATGCCGGTCAGAAGTCGTTTCATGACTTTCCTATCCGAGAGGTGTGTGTCTTCCGTGAGACACATGTGCTGAGTACCGCGAGCGTGACAGGTGGCCCGGCCGACCGGTCCGCCGCAGGTTCGTACGTTTGACGAAACGCCGTTCTCACCGAGTCGCTCCACCGACCGCTGGATGCGGGAAGAGAGTGACATGAATGCCGTCACCGGTCAAGGAGGTAACTCCTTTCACGGAGGTGATCGCGGCATCCACTGGGATGAAACGTCCCCGGCTCCTGGCAGACCCGATCGCCACGCATGACGTGCGCTCCCTGGGCCGGGGCGGCAGGTGTCACTCTGCCCCCGCCCCGGGTCCGGCACATCAGTCAGTTGACGGTCAGTCCCGGTGACAGGTGCTGTGCTCACTCGCCCGGGAGCGCGGGAGGACGCAGCGTCAGGAATGGCCATCGCCGGCCACACGGCCTTCCCGCCGGTACCGTCCCGCCCACCCGCGGCCCCTCCGGCTCCTGTGCCGGTGACACGCGAGCGCTGTTCGACGGGCCGTTCGCCGCCCTCCCCTGCGGGCGCGCGCACACCACTCGCATGCGCTGCACATATCTCGACACCCAGCCGAGTCTCATGCTGCCGAGGTCACTTCGCGCCGCCGACACGTGTGCAGCAGGCGTCCAGCTCCGCCCATCGGTGCGGCCCATAACTGCTGGACGAGATTTCTCCACCTGCTAGAGTGAAATGAACCGACCGCACACAGAGGGAGTCGCAGACATGGTGGGTGACGACGACATCTCCGGGTGATACCCGGACTCGATGGCCACCGGCCGGGCATTCATCCCGCTGCCGTGGTGGCCTCAGTGTCGTCCCCTTTCTCCCATGCCTGTCCAGGGCAGATGTCGTTCTGCCCGCACGCACTCCGAGGTCACCTCCATGTCCGACGCCTCCATCGTCTGCTCGAACGTCTCCTTCGCCTGGCCCGATGACACCCCCGTCTTCCACGACCTGTCATTCACCGTGAACACCGGCCGTACCGGCCTGGTCGCTCCGAACGGTTCCGGAAAGAGCACCCTGCTCAAGCTGGTCGCCGGCGAACTCCAACTCGCCACCGGCTCGGTGTCCGTGGACGGCACCCTGGGCTACCTGCCCCAGAGCCTGCCGCTGACGCGCGATCTCACCGTCGCCGAGGTTCTCGGGATCGCCGAGGTGATCCGGGCCCTGGATGCCGTCGAGTCCGGCGACGTGGACGAGAAGCACTTCACCACCATCGGCGACGACTGGGACATCGAGGAGCGCACCCGCGCTCAGCTCGACCGCCTCGGTCTCACGGACCTCACCCTGGACCGGAGCCTGAACACCCTCAGCGGCGGCCAGGTCGTCTCGCTCGGGCTGGCCGCCCAGCTGCTGAAGCGGCCGGACGTGCTGCTACTGGACGAGCCCACCAACAACCTCGACCTCGAAGCCCGGCACAAGCTCTACGACGTGCTGGAGGACTTCAGCGGCTGCCTGCTGCTCGTCAGCCACGACCGCGCGCTGCTCGACCGTATGGAGCGGATCGCCGAACTGGGCAGCGACGAACTGCGCGTGTACGGCGGCAACTTCACCGACTACGAAGCGGCGGTACAGGCCGAGCAGGAGGTGGCCGAGAAGAACGTCCGCAACGCCGAGCAGGAGCTGAAGCGGGAGAAGCGCGAGTTGCAGCAGGCCCGTGAGCGCGCCGAGCGCCGTGCGAGCAACGCCGCCAAGAACCTGAAGAACGCCGGTCTGCCCAAGATCTTCGCCGGCACCATGAAGCGCGGCGCCCAGGAGTCCGCAGGCCGGGCGGGCCAGATGCACGCCTCCCGTGTCAGCGAGGCCAAGGCCCGGCTCGACGAGGCGGGGCGTGCGCTGCGCGACGAGCAGCGCATCAGCCTCGACCTGCCCGACACCAACGTGCCCGCCGGGCGCAACCTCTTCATCGGTGAGGAGATGCAGGTCCGGCACGGCGATCGGAACGTCTTCCCCGGCCGGGGCGTCGATCTGTCCGTCCGGGGCCCCGAGCGCATTGCGCTGACCGGCCCCAACGGCGCCGGCAAGACCACGCTGCTGCGCCTGGTCACCGGCGACCTCGCACCGGAGAGCGGGCAGATCACGCGGGCCGACGGGCGCATCGCCTACCTCTCACAACGGCTGGACCTGCTGGACGTGGACCGGACCGTCCTGGAGAACTTCACCGCGTTCGCGCCGGACCGGCCCGAGGCCGAGCGCATGAACCTGCTCGCCCGCTTCCTCTTCCGGGGTGCCCGCGCCCATCTCCCCGTCCGGGTGCTCTCCGGCGGCGAGCGGCTGCGAGCCACCCTCGCCTGCATCCTGTGCGCCGAACCGGCACCGCAGTTGCTGCTCCTCGACGAACCGACGAACAACCTCGATCTGGTCAGCGCGAGCCAGCTGGTGAGCGCCCTGAACTCCTACCAGGGCGCGTTCATCGTGGTCAGCCACGATGAACGGTTCCTCACCGAGATCGGGGTGAACCGGTGGCTGCGCCTGGCAGACGGCGCACTCAAGGAGGCGGGAGCCCCCGCGGTGTGAGCCGTTCGGCGTGTCGAACCCGCTTCCGAGGCAACACGCCCGGCGGGCCGAGCCTGAACACGTTGGACGGTTCCCATGCCCCACCCTGCCCTGATCGCCCACGACCTCGTCCGTGACCTGGGCGGCCGACGGGTGCTCGACGGTGTCAGTCTGACCGCCTCCCCCGGCCATCGCATCGGCCTGATCGGTGAGAACGGCGTCGGCAAGTCCACCTTGCTGCGCCTGCTCGCCGCAGTGGACGATCCCGACGCGGGCAGCGTCACCCGCCCGCCAGACCTGGGCTTTCTGCGACAGGAGACGGCATTCGACGCTCGGGCGACCATCGCCGCGGTGCTGGACGAGGCACTGCGCGAGTCCCGCGAGGTCCTCGCGGAGCTGGAACGGCTCACCGAGGACCTCGCCCGCACCGCGGACGACCACCCCGGTCACGCCGAGCTGCTCGACACCTACGGCAGGCGGCTGGAGGAGGCCCAGGACCGCGAGGCCTGGGACGCGGACCGGCGCGCGGCCGTCGTACTGGAAGGGCTCGGCCTCGGCGCCTTCGGGCACGACCGGACGCTCGGCTCGCTCTCGGGCGGGCAGCGTGCCCGCCTCTCCCTGGCCGCACTGCTGGTCCGGCGGCCATCGGCGCTCCTCCTCGACGAGCCGACCAACCACCTCGACGACGGTGCCGCCGCCTTCGTCGAGGAGCAACTGCGGGGCCTGCCCGGGGCCGTGGTCGTGGCGAGCCACGACCGGGCGTTCCTCGACGCCGTCTGCACCGACCTGATCGACCTCGACCCGGCCGTGGCCGGCCCGGTCCGCTACGGCGGCAACTACAGGGCCTACCTCGCCGAGAAGCGTGCGGAGCGGGAGCGTTGGGAGCGGCGCTGGACCGAGGAGCGGGAGGAGCTGGAGGCGCTGCGTCACGTGACGGGTGTGACGGCGCACGCCGTCGCACCGGACCGGGGGCGGCGCGACAACGAGAAGATGGGGTACGGCCACCGGGCCGGGCGGGTGCAGAGCCAGATCTCCCGCCGGGTGCGCAACGCCGCTCGCAGGTTGGAGGAGCTGGAGCGCACCCAGGTCGGCGAGCCCCCGCGTCTGCTGCGGTTCGCGGGCGCCGCGCTCGCCGCGGAAACGGTGAAGGGCCCACAGGGCGCGGAGCGCGCACGGAACGAGGACCCCTTGCTGTCCCTGCGCGGCGTGCGGGTGCCGGGCCGGCTCGCGCTGGACGAGATGGAGGTGTCCGCGACTGACCGTCTGCTGGTCACGGGAGGCAACGGGGCGGGAAAGTCGACCCTGCTGGCCGTTCTCGCCGGACATCTCACGGCCGAGGGCGAGATCCGCCGGCGGAGCGGGCTGACGGTGGGGCTACTCGCCCAGGACAGCGTGTTCGAGCGACCGGACCGTACGGTCCGGGACAGCTACGAGCTGTCGCTGGGCCCGGAACGGGCCGAGGCCGTCCCGCTGAGCTCCCTGGGGCTGCTGCACGAGGCAGACCTGGACAAGCCAGTCGGCCATCTCTCGGTCGGCCAGCGCCGACGGCTGGCGCTGGCCCTTCTGGTGGCCCGTCCGACGCACCTGCTGCTGCTCGACGAGCCCACGAACCACCTGTCCCCACGCCTGTGCGACGAATTGGAGGACGCCATGGGCACCGGCCCCGGCGCGATCGTGGTCGCGAGCCACGACCGTTGGCTGCGGGAGCGATGGCAGGGCCGGGAATTGACACTGCCATCGGACGGGGCGCGGCATGCAGCCACCGGGGTGCCGGTCCGTCCCTGACCTTCGTGTGCGCGGGCCCCCGGCAGCGTCGGTCGCGCGGTCCAGTGGGTGCCTGGACGGTCACTGGTCACCGCGGCGTCCCCCGGCGCCGCAACCGCACAATATGCGCGAAGCGCACATGACCCAGCGATATCAAGTTTTACGAATCATTGATCGGATCAATGTTACGCTGATGAGCGAACCAACGATCCAGGCAGGGGCGAAAGTCATGAACACTCAGAATTCCGCCTATGACATGATCCTCGTCGGAGGGGGCACGGCCGGCTGCATCCTCGCGGCACGGCTGTCCGAGGACCCGGAGGTCCGCGTGCTGCTCCTGGAGGCCGGCTCCGCGATGTCCGGCCTGCCGGCGGCCGTGGCGCAGCCGCCCGCCTGGCCGACGCTCGCGGCGACGACCGCCGGCTGGGGAGACCGGACGGTCGTCCAGCGCGCTTCCGGCGGACCCGTACCCCTGCCCCGCGGCCGGGGTCTCGGCGGCTCGTCGGCGATCAACGCCATGGTGTTCGCCCGCGGCCACCACTCCGGCTACGACAGTTGGGGCATGCACGGTGCCAAGGGCTGGTCCTACGACGATCTGCTGCCCTACTTCCAACGCAGCGAGAACGCCCTGAGTGGGGCCCCCGGCCGCGGCACCGAGGGGCCGCTGGTCGTCGGCCCGGCCACGGCGCCCAACGAGGTCCTGCTCGCCTGCCTTGACGGCGCGGTCGAATCGGGGCACCGCAGGGCCCTCGACATCAGCGGGGGTCTCGAGGAGGGCTTCGCCCCGGTCGACCTCAACATCGTCGCCGGACGCCGCCAGAGCGCGGCGGACGCCTATCTCGTTCCAGCCCTGCACCGGTCCAACCTGCACGTCGTCACGGACGCGACCGCACACCGACTGCTTTTCGACGGCGAGCGGTGCACGGGCGTCGAGTACGGCGCCGACGGCGGGAGGCATACCGCGACGGCGGCCGAAGTGGTCCTGACCGCGGGGACCATCGGCTCCGCACACCTGCTGCTGCGATCCGGTGTCGGTCCGGAGAAAGATCTGCGGCGGGCCCAGGTGGAGGTCTTCCACGCACTGCCCGGCGTGGGACAGAACCTCCACGACCACCCCCGCGCCAACCTCGTCTACCGCGCGCAGCGACAGGTGCCGGCGGCGCGCAACAACCACGGGGAGATCCTGGGCCTGCTGCGCAGCGCCCCGGGGTTGGACGGGCCGGACCTGCAGATCATCTTCATCGACATCCCACTCCCCAACCCGGTCGCTACGGTGACGAACGGTTTCACCATCGGCGTCTCACCGATGCGCCCGCTCAGTCGTGGCACGCTCCGGATCACCTCGGACGATCCCTACGCCGCTCCCCTGATCGACCCCAACTACTTCGCCGCGGAACAGGACGTCCGGGTGGTTTTCGCCGGCATGACGGCCGCTCGCCGGATCGCCTGGTCATCAGCGCTCGCCGACTGGGGAATCGAGGAGGTCAGCCCTGGCCTGGACGCCGTGGACGAGACGTCGATCGGCGACTACGCCCGGAAGTACTTCGGCTCCTACTGCCACCCCGTCGGCACCTGCGCCCTGGGCGAGGACGAGATGTCCGTCGTCGACTCCCAGCTGCGCGTCCGCGGAATCGACGGCCTGCGCGTCGCCGACGCCTCCGTCATCCCGGCGATCCCCTCCAACAACACCAACGCCACGGTATGCGCGATCGCCGAGCGCGCCGCCGACCTGGTGCTGCACCGCCAGTGACCGCAGGGCCGTCCGACCGGATCCGTCGCCGCCCCGGCGAGAGCAGTTGTCCATACCTGTGGATCACGGCTGTCCCTTGAGGCCGAGTTTCCTCTTGCCGCAGGGGAGAAGACCGACGCCGAGCAGGTCCAGCCGGCGTTGGTTGCCGGCACGGTTGACCGGACCTCAAGGTCCGTTTAGTCTGGCCGCACGCGGAGACTTTTCGACCGCAATGAACGAAATATTCTCCGACGGGACGTATGTGCTGCCCGACGGAGCGCGCCTGAGGCAACACACAGTCGGTCACATCCCGCGAACCGAACCGTGTCCCGACATGGCCGCGTCGCTTGCGAGCAGGCATGGTTCGCACGCGTGGACGCGAAGGCGATCGGGTCAGGCCGGGTTGGCGGTGAAAGGAGTGGGGGACGTGGAGTCGCTCGTCGGGACAATGGTCGGCCGAGACGCGGAGCAAACCGCACTCTCCGCCTTCCTGGCCGCCTTCGGGGGGCAGGCGCTCGCCCTGAGGGGCGAGACCGGCGTGGGCAAGAGCGCTCTGCTGGCTTATGCCATCGAGCTGGCGCAGAGCGAGTACCGGGTGATCAGGGTCGTCGGAGTCGAGGCCGAATCCGACCTTCCGTTCGCCGGCCTGCACCAGATCCTGTACCCCTTGCTTCCCTACATCGAGGGCCTCGACGCCGGTCACCGGGCCGCGTTCGACGTCGTGTTCGGACGCGATGCCGGACGTCCCTCGTCGGTCATGGCGCTGGGCATCGCGCTCCTCGACCTGCTGTCCCTGGCGGCATCGCACAAGCCGATCCTGCTGGTGCTCGACGACGGCCAGTGGCTGGACTCGGCCAGCGCCGAGGTGTGCGGGTTCGTGGGGCGCCGGCTCACGGGCAGCTCCGTGAAGCTCCTGGTCGGTCTGCGCTCCGAAGTGCCCACGTGGTTCGACACGGCCGCACTGCCGGAACTGCCGGTGACCACTTTGCCGGACGAGGCCGCCGAACGCATGCTGGACCTGCACTACCCGGAGCTGGACGGGCGGACCCGCCGTCTGGTCCTCGACGAGGCCCGGGGCAATCCACTGGCACTTCTGGAGCTCCCTCCCTACGTGAGCGACGGCTACCTCGGGCACAACGCCAAGGAGTTGTTCGGGTACCACGGAGTCCCGCTGCCCCGCCGGCTCCAGCACGTGTACGGCACCCGCATGGAGAGGCTGAGTGACCCGATGCGGGAGGAGTTGCTGCGCGGTGCCCTGGACGGCGTCGGCGCGGGACCGGGGGCCAGGGGTGCCGGCAGTGGCCTGCGCTACCGTATGCGGGACGCCGACGAGGCGGTGGCGGCCGGCCTCCTGGACGTCGATCCGGTCAGTGGCGACTTCGTCTTCCGGCATCCCCTGATACGTTCCACTGCCGTCCAGATGGCGACCCCCAATCAGCGTCGCGCGGCGCACGCCGCCCTGGCGCGGGTGCACCGGGAGGACGTGGAGCGGCACGCCACACATCTGGCCGCCTCGACGATCGACCCCGACGAGCAGGTCGCAGTCGCGCTGGAGAAGGCGGCGGACTCGGCGACCCGCCGCGGGGGAGCGATGGCGGCCGTAGGCTGGCTGACCCGAGCCGCCGAACTGAGCGAGTGTCACGAGGACCGCTCCAGGCGGCTCGGTGACGCGGCCTTCATCGCCGGGCATGCCGCTCTTCTGGACCGGGCACAACTGCTCGTCCACTCCGACGTGGCCCCGGGCCGAAGCGAGTCGCCGGCCGCTGTGCTCACCTCGGCCTACGTGGCGCTGTACGAAGACGGCGACGTACGCTCCTCGCCGCGCCGGGTCCTGGCGGCCATCGAGAACCTGCGCGACGGGGGATTCAGGGAGCCGCCGGAAGTGCTCGGCCGGCTCGTGAACCTCCTGCTCGCCGTCAACCAGTACGCAAGCGATCACGCGGTGTGGGAACGCACCCACGAACTGCTCGGCTCGATGCCCGACTTGATCCCGCCGATTTCGCTGATCTACCAGGATGCGTGGAGCGATGTCGTTCGGCGCGGGGCCGGACTGCACAGCCGAGTGGAGGACGCCTTCGCGGATCTCGCGGCCATGGAACCATGGGACGTCACCCGACTGGCCGTGGCCGCCTACCACGTCGACACGCTCAGCCACTACCGCCCTCTTCTGCAGCGGGCCGTGGACCGTGAGGTGGAGACGGGGGCCGTGGCCAACGGCATGACCATGCTGCATCTGATCATGCTGGACCAGATGGCGGTGGGGGAGTGGGACGAGGCGGAGCGGACGGGACGGCGCGTGCTGGATCTGACGACCTCCCATGGGCACGTCCTGTTCGCCCATCACAGCCGTGCCTATCTGGCTTTGCTCGCCGCGATGCGCGGCCAGTTGGGCCGGGCCCGGGAACTGCAGGCCGCCGTCGACTCCTGGGCGCGTCCACGCGGCGTGGGGTTCCTGACCCAGATCGCCGACGCTGCCGGAACGGCGGCGGCGCTGAGTGAGGGGGACTATGAGGCCGCTTACCTGTACGCGATCGGCATCACGTCCCCCGGGTCGTTCGCGCCCAGCACGCATCAGGCCGCGCGCACGCTGCTCGACCTCGTCGAAGCGGCCGTCCACACAGGGCGCTCCGAGCAGGCCCGACGGCACGCGCTGGCCGCACAGCAGGCGGGGCTGACCGACATCTCGCCCCGGCTGGCGCTGATCACCTATGGCGCACTGGCGATGACGGCGACCGATGAGAAGGAGGCCGTCGAGATGTACGCGCGGGCCGAGACCCATCCCGGCGGGGCGACCTTCCCCTTCGAGCTGGCCCGTATCCGTCTGGCCCACGGCATCCGGCTGCGGCACACCCAGGGACCCAAGACCGCACGGCCGGTGTTGCGGCGGGCCGCCGACTGCTTCGAGCGGCTCGGTGCCGCGGCGTGGACCGAACGGGCCCAGGCCGAACTCCGGGCCTCGGGCGTATCGACACGCGCCACGTCGGCGCACCTGACCTCGCTGACCTGGCAGGAGCGCCGGATCGCCGATCTCGCCGCCGGCGGCCTGACCAACAAGGAGATCGGCGAACGGATGCACCTGTCACCGCGCACGGTCAGCTCCCATCTGTACCGCGTGTTCCCGAAACTGGGCATCACCACGCGCGCCGCGCTGCGCGACGCGCTCGGCAAGACACCACCCACGGTGTGACCGCTCCGGAGGGGAACTGGGCTTGCTCACCGAAAGCGACGGTCACGCCCACCGCCTCTACCCCGCGGACGGGGCGCCCCGATCGCGGTCCGGCCGGACGGCCACGTCGGTTGCGCGCCACCGTCGGGGCGAGGCCCAGGTCCTTGCGTACCACGGGCGGCGGCTCCGCAGGGAAAGGCTGCCGCCCGGCATGGGAGCCTGACCGGATGAACCACCGATCCGCCGTCTTTGATACCGTCGGAACATGGCTGCTGACACGGACCCTGAAGAGACTCCGACGACTCTGCGACACAAGATCGTCAGGGCTGCCGCCGATCTTCTGGAGGAGGACGGCATCGACGCCATGTCGACGCGCGCCGTCGCGGCGCGCGCCGGTGTCCCGCCGCCGACGATCTTCCGCGTCTTCGGGGACAAGGACGGCCTCCTCGAGGCCGTGGGGGAGTACGGGTTCAAGACCTATCTGCGCGCCAAGAGCCGACTGCCGCGCAGCGACGACCCGGTGCGCGACCTGCGCGACGCCTGGGACCTGCATGTCCGGTTCGGGCTGGACCAACCTGCGTACTACACCCTGGTGTACGGTCTGCCGCGCCCCGGCCACCTGTCCCGGGCCGGCCAGGAGGCCGTCACCGAACTGGAGGGCATGATCACCCGGGTCGCCGCGGCCGGCCGGCTGCGCATGAGTGTCGAGCGGGCCGTGACTGTCATGCATTCGGCAAGCATGGGCGTGATCTTCACAATGATCAGTACGCCACCGGAACTGCGGGACCTCGGAGCAGCGGAGCTGACCCGCGACGTCGTCATCGCCGCCATGACCACCACCCCAGCGGCCGACGGCCCCACACCGGACACGGGCCGGGACACTGCCGGTGCGGCGATGGCGTTGCGCGCGGCCCTGGCCCGGCAGGACGCAGTCGCCCTCAGTGTCGCGGAGCGGCTCCTGCTGGTGGACTGGCTCAACCGCCTGGCGGACGCGCATCCCGTACCGCACGCGGAGGGCTGAGAGAGGCCCGTGGTCTCCTTCTCACTCATCGCGGCGTTGACCGGCGGTTCGCCGCGTTGACGTCAGCCCGGGTGGACCGCACTCCTGCGGCGTCAGTGCCCCGCATCCCCATATGACCAGTAAGTGCTGCTCGGAGCCGGACATCGGGAGCCCTCATGAGGTCCGAGCGGAGCGGCGGCCGAGGTGGCCGCAGAGTGCCGCGGCGACCGACACCGCGGCGACCGTGTACGCCGTCGTGCTCAGCGCGTGGCCGGACGTCGCCGCTGGGGCGGGGAGCGCCACCTGACTGAGGAACAGAGTGCCGATCACGGAAACGCCCAGTACCTGGCCGAGTTGAATGACGGTGTTCATCACGCCGCTGGCGTCGGCGGCGTCGGCGGGGGCGACCCGGCTGAGAGCCAGGCCGAACAGGGGCCCGTACGCGACACCGGAACTGAGCCCGACGACGCCGAGGGTCGTCTCCGCCGCCACGCCGACCTGCGCGCCCTCGCGTTGCACGAGCCCCAGCACGACGTAGCCGACAGCGGAGACGAGCAGCCCGTTCAGCGGCAGGGAGGCGTGTGTCCGTGCCGGAAGCCGCCGCCAGTGCAGGCCGCCCAGACCGAAGCCGACGACCAGGGGCAGGAAGAGCAGCCCGGCGTGCTCGGGACCGTAGCCCAGGGCGCCTTGGAGGTGGAGCGCGGTCGTGAACAGGCTGCCCGAGAAGGCGACCAGGACCAGGCATAGGGAGAGGGCGGCGGGGACCAGCGGCGGGGACCGCAGGACACGTGTCTTGATCAGCGGGTCGCCGCCCGAGATGGTCACTCGCCGTTCGTACAACACGAACGCGGCGAACGCGATCGTCGACGCCGCCAGCATGATCCAGATCCAGGCGGGCCAGCCGGCCTCGTGACCCAGCAACAGGGGCAGGACGAGCAGGCCCAGCGCGACGGCGAGCAGGAGCAGACCGGGGATGTCCTGTTTCCGGCCGCGCACCCCCTCGACGGCGGGCAACAGCCGTAGCCCCGTGACCAGCAGTACCGCGCCAATGGGCACGTTGACGAGGAAGACGGCGCGCCAGCCGGTGCCGAAGAGGTCGGCGCCCACCAGCACACCGCCGAGAATCTGCCCGACCACGGCGCCCGCGGCGAGCACCGCGGTGTAGATCCCGAGGGCCCTGACCCGGGACGGGCCCGTGAGCGAGTGTTGGATGAGGGACATGACCTGCGGTACCAGGAGCGCCGCCCCCGCCCCCTGGAGCAGCCGGAAGCCGGTCAGCCATCCGGCGCCGGGAGCCAGTCCGCAGGCGAGCGAGGAAACGGTGAACACGGCCGTGCCGAGCATGAAGAGCCGACTGTAGCCGTACCGGCTGCCCAGACGGGCGCTGGTGATCAGCAGCACGGCGTAGACGACGGTGTAGCCGGCGACGATGACCTGCAGGGCGGGTCCCGACGCATGCAGGTCGCTCTGGATGGTCGGTGCGGCGACGTTCACGATGGAGACGTCGAGGGTGGCCATGAACTGGCCGGTCAGGATCAGGGCGAGCAACCATCTGGAGCCCGTCCCGGTCGGCGCCGCTTCCGCGGCCGTGGCTGGAGCGGCCCCTCGGGCGGTGCCGGCGCCCGTGCGGGGAGCGGCATTCGTCATGGTGTTGTTCCCTTCGGAGGGCCAAGGGGCCCCGGGATGGCTGATGCGGTCGGCGGAGCTGCACACGTGTCGGGTCGGCAGCGGGTACCGGCGCCCACGTCGCCGTTGAGGCGTGGGTCATGACCCACGGGTGCGGGAAAGCTCAGGAAGGGGACGACGCGAGGTCGAACTCATCGGCCACGAGAGCGTACGAACGCTCACGCGCCTCGAAGTCGTGGATCATCGTGGTGAGCATCAACTCGTCGGCGCCGGTCTGCTTCTGCAGATCCGTCAGGCCCGTCCGTACCGCGTCCGGCGTCCCGTGGACGACGGTGTCCAGCCAGCCGTCGACGAACGCCCGCTCATCCGTCGTGTAAGGGTACGTCTCCGCGGTGCCGGCGCTCGGTACGGCGGACTGCTTGCCCTGCCGCGCGCGCATCATCATCAGCGCGCCCGGCAGGG
Organism: Streptomyces sp. ME19-03-3; assembly: GCA_033793685.1. Lineage (GTDB taxonomy): Bacteria > Actinomycetota > Actinomycetes > Streptomycetales > Streptomycetaceae > Actinacidiphila. Next base: position 100,983 of record JARAXD010000006.1, read on the forward strand.
CCAGGCGCAGGGCCTCTGTGTCGGTCGGGGCGCAGGTGACGTTCACGGACACCATGACGTACGGCGCCGACAGGTTCTCGGAGGGACGGAACGTGTTCCGGTACAGATCGATCGCCCGCAGTGCCTGTGAGGAGTTGATGTGGAATGCGGCGGCGAAGGGCAACCCCAGGTGTGCGGCCGTCTCCGCGCCGGTCGTGCCGGACCCGAGCGTCCACACAGGAAGCTCGGGCGCCTGTGGCACCACGTGCACGTGATCGCGGTGGTAGGGGTGGTCCTCGGGGAACCCGCTGCGGCAGAAGCCCAGGAGTTCTTCCACCAGGGCCCGGAAGTCCCCGCTCTGTGTGTCCTCGCCGGAGCGGCGCAGGGCCTGGGCGACGGCGGGGAGGCCGCCCGGGTTGCGGCCGACGCCGAGGTCGACGCGTCCGGGGTTGAGGGCGCTGAGCACACCGAACTGTTCGGCCACGACCAGCGGCACATGGTTGGTCAGCATCACACCGCCCGAACCGATCCTGATGGTGCTGGTCGCGCTGCCGAGGTGGGCGAGCAGCACGGCCGGGGCGGGGCTGCCCGAGGCGGGGAAGCTGTGGTGTTCCGCGACCCAGAAGCGCCGGTAGCCCAAGCGCTCCGCGGCTCGGGCCAGCGCGATGGTCTGGCGCAGTGCGACCGCCGGCTCGGTTCCCTCGCCGACCACGGTCAGGTCGAGCACGGACAGGGGCGCAGGGCTGCTGCCGGACGGTGTCGTGCGGTACATGTTCCACTCCTCGGTACTGCGGGACAGTAGCGGACCCTGGAGTCCACATGCGATCGTAAGTGGACTTACCGGTCCGGTCAAAAGTGGAGGCGGGTCAAAGAGCCGGCTGCCCCGCGTCGTTGCGGGACGCCGACACGGTTGGTGCGGGGGGATCCCCGGGGCGGCCGCACCCGTGAACGGCCGGCCTCGGTGATCCTCCCTGCGTCCCGTCTGCACAAGGTCCGTCGCCGCGCATGCGCCACATGCGACCGGGCCATCGGTGCGTTCGCCCGCCCCGGTGGAAGGGGTACCAGAGGCCAGGGCAGGTCCCGCGGACCGTCTTCGGCGCGGCCGCCGCCCGCGTTCCACGCGTCTGCCGCTGCCCGGCGGACTCGGTCGCCGTGACTCTCCGGCCGCCCTCTGTGAGGGGGTGGCCGGGACGGAGCCCGCGTGCGCGGCGGCCGGCCGCTCCAGGCGGGCCGAAGGCACTGAGCCTCTCGCCGACCGCTCAGTCATGTGACGTATCCCCTCCCCCTGCCCCACGTGCAGAGTGGAAGAAAGCGGACACGGTCTGCGGGGCGTCCTTCTCACGGCCGCCGTACCCGCAGTCGGTCGACAGCCCGAGAGGAGGTATCGGATGCACGACGACTCGGACGGCCATCCGGACCTGCACTGGCCATCCGGTTTCACCCCGAAGAACGCCTACGGCTTCTGCCAGGCGCGAGCCGTCATCAGCTCGTCGCCCGACCGGGTCTTCGTCCTGCTCGCCGATGTGGCACGCCGGCCGGAGTGGGTTCCGGGCATCACCGAGGTCCGGCCGGGTGTCCACGCCGGCGCATTCGAGGTGGGGCTTCATCAGCGCCGGTTCGAGGTCATGCTCGGGTGAGCACGAGCCGCCCCGCCGGCTCGGCTGGTCGGGGATCGGCGCCGGTGTGCAGCTCCATCAGGCGTGGCTGCTCACGGAAGCGGGGGACAAGACGCACGTCGTGACCGGGACCGTCGTGCGCGGCCCCGCCACCAAGAGCCTTGATACCCTGTCTCCCGCCCGGGCGGAGCGCTTGAACGCCCGGTGGCTCGCCCAGCTCACGACACCCGCCGAGCCCGCGCCGGAAGCCACTACTGCCTGATCACCGCATCCGGCCGCGCCGAAGCGACCGAGTCCTGCGTTCCGCAGTGGGGGCAGTCCTGAGCGGCCCGGACGGTCCGTCGCGCACCGAAGTCGTCCTCGCCGGCCGACGTGCCACGGTGGCGCCGTCTCCTGCGCACGCCCTGGCAATGCCGTGCGCGAGGCTCGGGGAGGCTTAAGTCCTCGGGCCGCCGGGGCGCGCCGTACGTCGACGACGCGGGTTCGCTCTTCCCCGTCAAGTTACGTATGCCGGCGGTCCTGAGAAGAGTGGGAGAAGAGTGAGAGGTCTCGAGTCCGCACCACGGAAGGAAGTACTCGTCATGGACGGTCGACGAATCGATGCCCGGACCCGGAAGGAAACGCCCATGAACCCGCTTTTGTTGTCCCTGGACATCCACCGGGTGCTGGACGGATTCGCTCGGCAGCCTACGAGCGCGGAATTCCGGTTCGACCCGGAATCCCCCCTGATCGTGACCCTGAAACTCACGGTTGAGCAGGGAGTGAGTGTGACCTGGCGCATCAGTCGCGAGCTGCTCCACACTGGTCTGCACGCGGTGAGCGGCAGTGGCGACGTGCGGGTGTGGCCCGCCCGTTCCGGTGACCGGGACATGGCATGGCTGCTGCTCGACGGCCGCGACATGAGCGCGCTGTTCGAGCTGCCGATCCCACCGGTCGAGCACTGGCTGAAGGAGATCTCCCGCATCATGCCGCCCGAGGCGGACACGGACGGGCTGGACTGGGACGCCTTTCTCGCGGAGGTGCTGGACGCCCCTGGGCCGCCCAGCGGTACACACCGTTGAGGGCGCGCGATACTTCCCGACGTTGAACCGTGCAGGGGTCGACGCGGACCTTGCGGGACTCGCGCTTGCCGCGCGAAGTGCACCACCTGATCGGCGGGCGCACGTTCGGAGAGGCCGTCGGTTCGGGCAGAAGCGCGGCCACGGTACCGCCGGCCCGGGCACGGGGATCGCGGTCCTCTTGATCCAGGCGCCCGAAGGCGTCGACGCAGGCGCGCACCGCGTCGTGGGCCGCCGCGGCGTCGGTGACGTCCAGTGCCACCGTGCGGACCTGGTCCCCGTACCGGGAGACGAGGTCGTCGAGCTGCTCCGGACGCCGGGCGGTGGCGACCAGCCGGTCTCCCGAATCCAGTACAGCCTCCGCCGGCCCGCGTCCCAAGCCCCGTGATGCACCGATGATCAACCAGACCCTGGCCATGATGCGCCTTTTGCTGCACTTGCCGCCGCATGGCAAATGCCGTCCGTAGTTCCATGTGTCAGGTGAACGCCCGCGCACAGGTGTCACGCCACCTCGTTGTGATACGTATGCGGTCGGCCGTGCCTACGCCACCACACTGCTCCCCGTCCCTCGCTGCCGCATCTGTCACATGACGGAGGTGTTGCCATGGTCAGGAAGCCGGTCATGAATGCGGGATGAGTCGATACTCACCGTCATGCGACTGATGTGCCCCGATCTGCCCCTGCGGCAGGGTGGGGTGGGCATGGCAGGTCCGGCCGCTGCGGTCGCCCGACGACGCCCGTGAGGTCTGCGCGGCGCGTGCTCGGCAGACACGCCTTCGGTATAGGGCGAAGGCGAACGGCAGCACGTACGACAAGGAATATCGGCGTGATATCGGTCGAGACACGTTCGTTGCAGAGCAGAAGCCGCTACTGATCAGACCACCAGACCGCCCGACGACCGAACCACGACGCATCCGGGAGAAGCAGGCATGGCCTCGACACACGCATTCGCGGCCGGGGTGTGGGACCGCCTGGTGGCGTCCGACCCCGGGTTGCTCCGCCTTCAGCACGCCCTGTCAACGGGCGTGGCGATCTCCACGGCCATCGGCGTCCAGTACGGCTGCAGCCGCGCCCTCGGGTCCAGTGCCCAGGACACGCTGGTGGCGATGCTGTTGGGGGCCGTCGTGGCCCTCACCGGGTGTGCGGCGCTCGGGGGGCCCCGCCCGTGGTCGAAGGTGCGTACCGCCGTCTTCTTCCCGGTCGCCATCCTGGCCGGGATGCTCCCGGGTGCCGTCGTCGCCGGACACCCGAGTGCCACGTTCGGCCTCCTGGTGGCCCTGTTGTTCCTGACCGTCTACATCCGTCGCTTCGGGCCGGCCTTCTCCTTCTACGGCACCATGAGCTGGATCGGTTTCGTGTTCGCGGAGTTCCTGCAGCGCACGGTGTCCCAGATCCCCGCCCTCCTCCTCACCGTGGCGATCAGCTCCGCCTGGGTGCTCCTGCTGTCGCTGACGGTGCTGCGGGTCAGGCCTGTTCGCACGCTCAGGCGGATGCAGCAGGCATTCGGGGCCCGCGCGCGGGCGGTGGCACGGGCCTGCTGGGAGCTTTTGGAGTCGTCTCCGGCGGACGCGGACAGACACCTGATCCGGCTGCGTTCGCGCCAACTCCGGTTGACCGAGACCGCTCTGGTGATCGACGGCTGGTCCGCGTCGACCGGGGCGCTGCCCGATGGCTGGAGCGCGGCGACCCTGCGCCGGCGAACGCTGGAGGCCCACCTTGTCGTCGACGATCTCGCCGCCGCCGCGGTGGCGCTGAGCAGGGCAGGTGATCGTGAGGCGCCCACAGCCGCGGGCATGGCGCGGAACCTGGCCCGGAACGAGTACGCGACGGCCCGGCTACGCGCCACGCAGGCATGCGCCGCGGCCGGACGGCGCGCCTCAGGGACGGGCGCCGCCGGCCGCACTGGCGCCGGCCTCGCCGGCCCCACGCCGCTCCTGCTGCGCTTCGCCGAGGCCGCCCTCGCCTTCACCGGGTTCGCGGCCTGGGACCGCCCCCCGCCCACGGTCGACGCCGGCCCGGGCTTCACCCCCGCCGCCTCCCTGGTACTCGGCGGACTTCCCGGTTCGTCCGCCGTGGCGCGGGGTGTCGCGGCCCGGGCACCCTGGTCCCTGCTGCGCGGTCTGCCGCAGACGAGCCGGCAGGCCCTCCAGGCGGCCGTGGCCGGAGGGCTGGCCATCGTGTTCGGGCGCCTGCTGTCCCCGGACCACTACTACTGGGCTGTGGCCGCCGCGATCCTCGCCTTCGCCGGAACCGCCACGAGTGCCGAGTCCGTCACCAAGGCCGGCCACGCCGTCGTCGGCACCCTCCTCGGGCTGGGCGCCGGGGCGGGGATCGCCGAAGGAACCGCGGGACACCCGGCCGCGGTCCTCACCGTGATCGTGGTGAGCCTCATGCTCAGCGTCTACCTGGCCGCGCGGGCCTACGCCTTCACAGCCTTCTTCGCCACCACGGCGGTGGTCCAGCTCTACTCCCTGTTGCACGAACTGTCCCGGAACCTTCTGTTGCTGCGCTTGGAGGAGACAACCCTGGGCGCGGCGATCGGTGTCCTCGTGGCGCTCCTGATCCTGCGGACCGACACCCGCGACACCGTGGAGGCCGCCCGCGGGAGGTACTTCGACGCGGTGGCCGACGTTCTACGGGCTCTGCCGGTATCCGGCCGGGACGGCGCGGCGACGCGCGGTGGGGGCGACGCGCCAACTCCCGGCCGGGAAGGGGTGCCGGACCCGGGCCGGCACAACCCGCCCGAACCTGAGCCCGCCGCTACCGCCCCACCCGAACTGGACGCGTTGCTGCGCGCCCTCGATCTGCGCACCCAGCAACTGTCCCTCGTCGCAGCACCGTTGACGAGCCTGCTCGGTCAGCCCGTCGTCTGGGGCAACGACCCGCGACGCGGACGCCACCGCCTGGCCCTCCACGCGGGCCTGAGCCTGCGGATCCGTGCCGTGGCCGCCGCCATGGCGCGCGATGCGTACCTGCCCGGGCCCGGTCTCGCACGGGCGATCACGACTCTCGCCGACGCGGCCGAGGCGCTGGGCAAGGCGCCTCCGCGCGCGGCGAGGCCGGCGGGCGACATCGCCCGGCTCCTCGCCGACGCGCAGGAGGCACTGCCGTCCGTATCACCGCGCGACGGCTTTCACGACGGTCCGCCCGATGCCGTGGTCCGGGCACTCACCGCCACGGCCTACCTGCTCGGGCAGCTCGCGAGCCTCTCACCGTCGGCTCCGAGATCGACGTAACACCGTCCTTCGTGGCACCCGACTGGACAAGAGGCCAGTGGCCCTTTATGGTGAAATCCATAAGGTTCCAGTGGCCTCTTAAGGGGTTCGATGTGAGCACGAGGCGGACGTGAAGGAGAGGTGCTCGGAGATGAACGACGACACCACGTGTACAAACGAAGGCGTCGAGCCGGCGCGAGCGGCTCGTACGCCGCTGGGCGGCTCGGGGCTGTCGGTGCGGCCCGTCGGTCTCGGCCTCATGGGCATGTCGCAGTTCTACGGTGAGGCCGACCCCGACGCCTCGGTCGCCACGATCCGCGACGCGATCGATCTGGGCGTGGAACTCTTCGACACCTCGGACTACTACGGGGCGAGCAGCGCCACCCCGGGCCGTCCCGTCGCGGGTTTCGGTCACAACGAGGAGCTGCTGGGCAGGGCTCTGCGGGGCCGCCGGGACCGCGCGGTCGTGGCGACCAAGTTCTCCGCTCGTCCGACCCCGGAGGGCCGCAGCTTCTTCGACGGACGGCCCGAGTACGTGAAGGAGGCCTGCGAGGCCAGCCTCCGGCGCCTGGGCACGGACCGGATCGACCTGTACTACTACCACCGGCTCGACCCCGACGTCCCGGTCGAGGAGACCGTCGGCGCCATGGGGGAACTCGTCGCCGAGGGCAAGGTCCGGGCGCTCGGCCTGAGCGAGGTCACCCCGGAGATCCTGCGCCGCGCCCACGCGGTCCACCCCATCGCCGCCCTCCAGAGCGAGTACTCCTTGTGGGAGCGTGGGGTCGAGGCCGAGGTGCTGCCGGAGTGCCGGCGCCTGGGCATCACGCTGGTGCCCTACAGCCCCCTGGGCCGCGGCATGCTCACCGGTGCCTTCCGCGGCGGAGCCGAGTTCGGACCCGACGACTTCCGGTCCACGCTTCCCAAGTTCCAGGGCGAGAACTTCGCGCACAACCGGCGCCTGGTCGACACCCTGGAGGAGTTCGCCGCGGACACCGGCCACACCGCCGGCCAGATCGCCCTCGCCTGGCTGCTGGCCCAGCACCACGACATCGTCCCGATCCCGGGCTCCAGGCGCCCGGCCTACGTCCGCGCGAACCTCGCGGCCACCTCGGTCCGCCTCAGCGCCGACGATGTGGCCTACCTCGGGGCCCTGTTCGACGCCGCGCACATCAGGGGCGGCCGGTACGGAGCCCTCAACGTCCTTCCGAGCGACACGGAGGACTGACGCACCGGACGCCACCGGGCCCATCGACACCCGGAACGACACACCACAAGGAGCCCCACCGATGAACTACGACGACCAGTTCACCGGCAAGAACGCCTTCGTCACCGGCGCAGGCAGCGGCATCGGATCCGACATCGCCCGGCTGCTCGCCGCGCGAGGCGCGAACGTCGCTCTGGTGAGCCGACAGGCGGAACCGCTGCGGCAACTCGCCGACGAGATCGCCGAAGCGGGGGGCACGACCCTCGTCCTGCCCGCCGACGTGAGTGACCCGCGGGCCGTCGAGCACGCCGTCACCGAGACCGTCCGTCACTTCGGCGCCCTGCACCTGGCCGTGAACAACGCGGGCACCTCCGGCGTCGTGCACGACGTGCCCGGCCTCCCCGAGGAGGACTGGAACAAGACCCTCGCGATCAACCTCTCCGGTGTCTTCTACGGCATGAAGTACCAGGTGCCGGCGATCCGAGACGCCGGTGGCGGCGCCATCGTCAACGTCTCCAGCGTCTTCGCCGACCGGGGAATGCCCACCCGCGCCGCCTACAGCGCGAGCAAGCACGGTCTGCGCGGACTGACCCGCTCGGCCGCCTCGGAATGGGCCCGGCACGGAGTCCGGATCAACGAACTCCAGCCCGGCGTCATCCCGGTGCCCCGCCAGCAGGGCAACCCCGAGGAGGTCGCGAGGATCGCCGAGCGCATCCCGGCCCGCCGGCTCGGCACCGGTGCGGAAGTGGCCAAAGCCGTCGCTTTCCTGCTCTCCGACGAGGCCTCCTACGTCACCGGCGCCCACCTCGCGGTCGACGGTGGATTCCTCGTCTGAACCACCGGTTTCCACACACAGCACACAACCCAGAGAACAGAGGCGTCATCATGAGCAAGACTTGGCTGATCACCGGAAGCTCGCGCGGCCTGGGCCGTACCCTCGCCGAGTCGGTCCTCGAGGCGGGCCACAACCTGGTCGCCACCGCCCGGCGCACCGAGTCCCTCACGGACCTCGTGGACACGTACGGGGACCGCGTCCGCCTCGTCCCCCTGGACGTGACCGACCCGGCCGCGGCGCGGCGGGCCGTCGACGCCACCGTCGAGGCGTTCGGGCGCCTGGACGTCCTGGTGAACAACGCCGGGTACGCGGACATGGCCGCGATCGAGGACGCCACCGAGGCCGACTTCCGCGCCCAGGTCGAGGCCAACCTCTTCGGTGTCGTCAACGTCACTCGGGCCGCGCTGCCGGTCCTGCGCGAGCATGGCGCCGGCCATATCATCCAGGTCTCCTCGGTCGGCGGACGCGTGGGCGGTCCCGGCCTTGGCGCCTACCAGACCGCCAAGTGGGCGGTGGGCGGCTTCTCCGAGGTGCTCGCCAAGGAAGTGGCCCACCTCGGCATCAAGGTGACGGTGGCCGAGCCGGGCGCGATGCGCACCAACTGGGCCGGTTCGTCCATGAGCACGCCGCCCGTGAGCGCGCCCTACAAGCCGGTCGTCGAACCCGCCATCGCCCGCCTGCGCGAGTCCGACGGCAAGCAGTCCGGCGACCCGGCCCGGGTGGCGCAAATCCTCCTGGACATCACGGAGGTCCAGGACCCGCCGCTGCGCCTCCTGCTCGGCAAGGACGCGGTGGCCGTCGGCCAGTACGTGGCCGAGACCCTTGCCGCGTCGGACGCCAAGTGGCGCCACGTGAGCGAGTCCGTGTGACCCTCGGACCCGGTCGCGCCGCGGTTCACCGCCCCGCCGCGGTGCCTCCTCGCCAGGGGCGGTACCGCGGGGGCCGGTAGCATTGCCGGACGCGGCCGGGTTCCGGGCCGCGGGAAGAGCGCCCTGGGAAAGCAGCTTGGACATCGCGATGACAGACGACCGGCCGACCGACTTCCAGCGAGCGCGCAGCGCCGAACAACGCCAGGCCCGCAAGGACGCCATCCTCAAGGCCGCGGCGGAACTCCTGGCCGAGATGCCGGTACGTGAGATCAGCCTCCGGGAACTGAGCCGGCGGGTCGGACTGTCGAAGACCAACGTCGTGCGCTACTTCGAGACCAGGGAAGCGGTCTTCTTCGAACTGCTCAACCGCACATTCGACCAGTGGCTGCGGGAACTGCCCGGCGACCTGGCGGCCGCCGCACCCACCGCACCGGCATCGCCCGGGGCGGTGGTGGACGCCCTGGCCCGCTCCCTCGCCCGTCGGCCCCTGCTGTGCGACCTGTTCAGTTCCCTGGGAACCGAACTCGAACGCAACATCTCCAGCGAGGCGGCACGCGTCTTCAAGGTCGAGAACATCGACCTGCAGGCCAGGCTGGCGAACATGCTGCGCCGGCACGCGACCGCACTGACACAGCCCGCGGCCCGGGAACTCGTCGGTCTGCTGATCGTCGTCACGGCCGGGCTCTGGCCCTTCGCCAACCCGTCCCCGCAGGTCGTCGAGGCCCTGGAGGACCCGCGGCTGGCCCACACCCAGGTCGACTTCGCCGACCGGCTCAGCCGCGCCCTGCGGATCGCCGTCACAGGACTGCTGAACCTCGACTGATCCGACAAGAATTCACCGCCGACGGTCAGTTCGCACCGCCCGACGGGGTCACCACGGTCTTCGTCCAGGCATGGGGCTCCGGCGGGGGCGGTTCGGGAAGTGATGGCACCCTCTTCACCGGATCGGGCGGCGGCGCCGGCGGCTTCGCCTGGTGCGTCCTTCCCGTCCAACCGGGCACACTGGTAACGGTGGACATCGGCGCCGGAGGAGCGGGCGGGCCCGAGCTCGGGAACGGCCAGCCAGGCACACCCAGCACCGTGAACAACGGTGTCGGCGGTGTTGTGGTGGCCAATGGCGGCAGTGGCGGGCGGTTCGCCTCGTCCGGTGGTACGGGCGGCACCGCCGGCTGCCCCGATCAGGGCACGGTGCGCCAAGGCGCGGTCGGCGGGGCCGGGTCCAGTGTGTTCAACGCCCAACCGGGTCTGGGAGGCCGTCCGGCAGTGGACGGCGTCACCCAGCCGGCACCACCGGCCGCGGGCATCGGCGGCAACGGCGGCCCTCACCCGCCCCCCGACAACTACAGCGGCCTGCCCGGCGGACCCGGATACGTCATCATCTGGTGGTGAAGCGCCGGGCCCGGCCCGCGCCCCGCCGCGACGCGGCGGTCCGGGACCCCAGGAGGGTCCCCGGCCGCCGCGCCGCGCCAGCACTTGAATGCGCCGCCCGTGCGGTGGAACCGCCGCCGGGTCACTCGGCGGCGGCGGGGACCCGCTCGTGATGGCGGCTCATCGGGATCACCAGCGGGGTGCCGCTGACCGGATCGGTGGTGACCTGACAGCGCAGGCCGAAGACGTCCTCGACCGTCTCGGTGGTGATCACCTCGGCCGGCGGCCCCTCCGCGGCGATCCGCCCGGCCTTCATCGCGATGACGTGGTCGGCGTAGCGGCAGGCCTGGTTCAGGTCGTGCAGGACCATCACCACCGTGCGCCTCTCACGGCGGTTGAGGTCGGTGACGAGGTCCAGCACGTCGATCTGGTGGGCCAGGTCGAGGTAGGTGGTCGGCTCGTCCAGCAGGAGGACGGGGGTGCCCTGGGCGACGGCCATGGCGATCCAGGCCCGCTGCCGCTGGCCACCGGACAGCTCGTCCACGGCCCGGTCCGCGAGTGCGGTCAGGCCGGTCGCCGCCAGGGCCTCGTGGACGGCCCGCTCATCGGCCTCGGACCACTGCCGCCACCACGTCTGGTGCGGCGAACGGCCCCGGCCGACCAGGTCGATGACGGTCAGTCCCTCGGGGGCCACCGGCGTCTGGGGCAGGATTCCCAGTCGCTGGGCGAGTTCCCGGGTCGGTACCGACCGCAGGGCGCGGCCGTCGAGCTCGACGGCACCTCGGCGGGGCGCGAGCAGGCGGGCCAAGGCGCGCAGGAGGGTGGACTTGCCGCAGGCGTTGGCGCCCACGATGGCGGTGATCCGGCCGGAGGGTATGGCGAGGTCGAGGTCCTCGACGACCAGCCGGTCGTGGTACGCCAGGTACAGCCCGCGCGCCCGCAGGTCCGGGCCCGCGGCGGGGCTGGGGGCGGGTCTGGTGGTTGCCATGGGTTCAGCCTCCTGATCCCGCGCGGTTGGCGCGGATGAGCAGCCAGAGCAGGACCGGCGCGCCGATGGCGCCGGTGACGATCCCGACCGGGAGTTCCGTGCCGGGGATCGCTTCACGCGCGATGAGGTCGGACCCCAGGACGACCAGCGCGCCGGTCAGTCCCGAGGCGGTGAGCGGCGGCCAGGCCGTGCCGGCCATCCGCTGGGCGATCTGCGGGGCGGCCAGGGCCACGAAGGCGACCGGGCCCGCGGCGGCCGTGCCGAAGGCGATCAGCCCGACCCCGACCAGCAGGAGGGCGAGGCGCACCGGCTGCACGGAGGTGCCGAGGCCGGCCGCCACGTCGTCGCCGAGTTGCAGGGTCCGCAGCCGGCGGCCGAGTCCGAGGGCGAGGGGGACGAGCACGCCCGTGGCGACCGCGAGGTGCGCGACCTGGTCCCAGGTGCGGCCGTTGAGGTTGCCCACCAGCCAGCCGAGGGCGGCCTGTGCCTCGAACCGCTCGCCGCGCGCGACCAGGTAGTCCGTGGCGCTGGTGCACATCCAGGACACGCCGATGCCGACCAGGATGATGCGGTAGCCGGTGGCGCCGCCCTTCCAGGCCAGCGCGTACACCAGCAGCGCCGTGAGCAGCGCCCCGAGCAGGCCCAGGCCCTGAGTGCCCAGGCCGCCGTCCCAGCCGAGCACGATGCCCGCGACCACGGCGGTCCCCGCACCCGCGGTCAGGCCGATCATGTCGGGGCTGGCCAGGGGGTTGCGGGTCATGGTCTGGTACAGCGCGCCGGAGACGCCGAAGGCGATGCCGACGAGCAGCCCCACGAGGACGCGCGGCAACCGCAACTCCCGGACGACCAGCACCGTTCCGGGGTCGCCGGTGCCGGTCAGGGCCCGGACGACGTCGGTGAACCCGATGGGGTAGTCGCCGAGGGCCACACCCCTGCAGAAGAGCAGGAAAACCGCGGCCGCGAGGGCGGCGCACAGCACGAGCAGGCGGGGCCGGATCACTCCGGAGACCGGCGGGACCGTCAGCCGGAAGGGCCTGCGGCGGCGCCGCGGGGCGACTGCGGTCATGTCCCGACCTCCGAGAGTCCGCGCCGGCGGACCAGGGCGATGAAGAAGGGGCCGCCGATGAAGGCGACGAGTACCCCGGCCTGTATCTCGGTGGGCCGGGCGACGACCCGGCCGAGGATGTCCGCGGTGAGCAGCAGGCATGGCGCGAGCAGGGCGGACAGCGGCAGCAGCCGGCGGTGGTCGGGGCCGATGCCCGCGTACTGGGCGAGCACCCGGGCGGTGTGCGGCACCACCAGGCCGAGGAAGACCACCGGGCCGATCACGGCGACCGACGCGCCGGTCAGCAGCATCACCGCGACGACCCCCCGCAGGCGTACGAGGCCGAGCCGGCGGCCGAGGGAGGCGGCCACGTCGTCGCCGAGGGCGAGGCTGTTGAGTGCGGGCGCGGTGGCCAGCGCCAGTACCGCGCCGACCGCCAGGAACGGCAGCAGGCCGCGGACGACGGTGCCGTCCTGGTCCGCGAGGGTGCCCGCGGACCAGAAGCGGTAGCGGTCCAGGGCGTCGGGATCGGTGAGGACGATCGCGTTGGTGAGCGAGAACAGCAAGAAGGTGACGGCGACTCCGGCCAGCGCGAGTTTGACCGGCGTCGCGCCCGAGCGGCCCGTCCGGCCGAGCAGGAAGACCAGCACGCTGGTGCCGAGCGCACCGGCGAAGGCGAACCAGATCGTGCCGTACAGCGAACCGATCCCGAACAGGGCGACGGCCACGGCGATTCCGAAGGACGCGCCCGCGCTGACGCCGAGGATGCCGGGGTCGGCGAGCGGGTTTCGGGTGAGGGCCTGCATGAGCGCGCCGGAGAGCCCCAGGGCCGCGCCCGCGGTGGCGGCGAGGACGGTGCGCGGTACCCGGACGGTCCAGACGATGTTGTCCACCAGACGGTTCGGGGGGTGGCCCAGCAGCGTCCGGACGACCTGGTCCGGGGGGATGTCGACGGCCCCCAGCCCCAGCGACAGCACGCACAGCGCCACGAGGGCGGCGGTGAGCGATACGACGAGCAGGAACGGGCGCGGGTTTGCGCGGGCGGTCACCGGCCTGGCTCCACGGCCACCATCCTTAGGTTAGGCATACCTTAACTCTATAGGCGCCAACCGTGTGGGCGTGTCACCTTGAGGGCTATCGAGTTAGGTAAACCTTACCTTGGTGTGGCGGGCGATCGCGGCTCGGCCGAGTCGGTTCCGCACGTCTGGGAGGCACGGGCACCTGTGTCGGGTAACGAAGAACTGGCGACGAAGGCAAGGGAATTCTGGCGCGAGCGACTGATTCCGCTCGCTCAGGAGACCGTCCTCCCCACCGACCTGCCGTATCCGCAGCGTCCCGCGGAACCGGCCGCGCCCCACACCCACACCCACACCCACACCCGCTCCCGTGCCCTGCCCGGCACCGACGCGGGGCAGGCGCGGCACCTCGCGGCGTACGTGGCCCTGCTCCACCACTACGGCGGTGGCGCCACCGATCTGCTCCTCGCACACGACGGGCTGCCGCTGCGCCTCGCCCTCACCGCGGACCCACTGGGCCTACGCCGGCGAACTCCTCACCGAGGAGGCCGTCCGGGATCTGGCGCAGACCTGGCTCCGGGCCCTTGAGGCCCTGGTCACACGGAAGGAAACCACCCGATGAGCAGCAACCCCTTCGAGAACCCCGACGGCGTCTACACCGTTCGGTCAACGCCGAGGGCCAGCACAGCCTGTGGCCGGACTTCGTCGCCGTCTCCGCCGGGTGGACGGTTGCCCACGGGTCGACGGCCCGCCAGGAGTGCATGGAGTACATCGAGACCCACTGGACGGGTCTGCACCCGAAGAGCCTCGTCGAAGGCCGCTGACGGGAGCGTCCACGGCACAAAGAGGCCGGCCCACGCTACGGGGGCCGGCCTCTTTGTGCCGTGGCAAGCTCACTGACGCAGCGTCAAGAACACCCCGAGAAAAAACCAGTGGAGCGGCGCCGCTGAACGCCCTTACTGTGCTGCCGGACCGAGTCGCCCAGGAAAGGACGTCCCGTTGTACACCGTGTGAGACCTCCCCGAACGCTGATCTGTCGCGCGTCGCACCTGTGCGCCGCGCTGCTTTTTGCTGCGGATTTCTCACTGAAACCGGTGTATTGCTGTGCTCAACACCTGGGTGGTCATGCCCACCTGCCTGCCGATCGTTCTCCGCCGTTGCCGCTCCTGCCCGTCCGGGCGATTCCGGCCGAACGGCAAGTTCCGCGTCAACGCGAACCACAAGCTCCTCGACGCCTGGCTCCTGGTGCTCTGCACCGGGTGCGGGGAGACCGCGAAGCTCGCGATCCTGGAGCGGACGCATGTGCGCGCCGTCCGGCCCGAACTGCTGGACCGGCTGCACGACAACGACGCCGTCCTGGCGGCCGAACTGCTTCAGGACCCGGTCGTGCGGCGCCGCAGTCGCATCGACCTCGACTGGGACGACGCCTGGCGCCTCGACACCGGTGGATCGGATCACCTGGACCGCGAGGTGCTCGACGTCGCGGTCCGCTTCGCGGCGCGCATCCCCGTCCGGCCGGTCCGTCTGATCGCCGAGGGCTGCGGTCTTCCGCGGGCCGAGGTCGAGAGACTGGTCGCGGAGGGGAAGCTCGTCTCGGCGGTCCGGCTGAGCGGCAAGCTCTCCGGCGACTTCACGTTCATGCTCAAGCGCTGAGCCCTCCTCGCTTCCGGGGGCCTGCCGCGATGCGGCAGCCGCGACGTCCGGCGCGCCGGTGATGACGGGACTTGCCGCTGCCCGCTCCTGCAGATCACGGAGGCGAGCAACGACCGCCTGCTGCTGGCGGAGCCGGACAGCGGGCTGTCGGTGGTGCGCAGCGATGCCACCGGCGAGGACCGCATCGACTGGGGGGTGCTGGGAAGCGGCCGGCCCATGCGGTTCGCCGACTGCCTGCGCGTCCCGGACGCGGTGCTCAGCCCGTTCGCGGCGCAGCCCGGGAAGTGGGGGAGCGGACGTCCTCCGGGACGCGTCGCACAGAGGCCGGGCGGTGTGCGCGCACGCGCACACCGCCCGGCCTTCACAGGACCTGACGCTCACTCAGGACGCTGGCTGCTCCGCCTTCGTGGCCGGGTCGCCGTCCACCGCGGCGGCCAGCTGCGGGACGAGGCGGTCCAGGACGTAGGGGATGCTCAGCACGGTCGACAGGGAGACCGCGTTGCCGTAGTCGCCGCTCTCCTCGACGAAGACCTCGCGGCCCTCCTTCACGACCTTCAGGTCGGCGTACAGCTTGTCCTTGTGCAGCTCGGCGACGGCCCCGGTGGTGTCGGGCACGATCCACACGGCGACGTCCTGGTCGAGCAGGTCGGTGCGCTCCTTGCTGATGTTGGCGCCGAACCGGTCGCCGATCACCGCGTCGAGGTCGGTCGGGAGCTTCAGCCCGAGGTCCGCCAGCAGCCGCGAACGCGCGTCCTGGCTGCCGTAGACGAACGTGCCCTCGTACGGGGTGGCCATCACCGCGCCGGCGTCAGCGAAGGCCGGGTTGGCCATCTTGGCCTCGGCGAACTTCGCCTCCACGCCCTCGACGAGTTTCGTGGCCTCCTCGGGCCTGCCGAGGGCCTTGCCGATCGTCTCGGTCTGCCGCTGCCAGGGGATGCCGTAGTCGCTGAACTCCTCGGGCTGCGCCACGACCGGCGCGAACTTCGACAGGGTGTCGTACTGCGCCTTGGTCAGGCCCGAGTACAGGGCGAGGATCAGGTCGGGCCTGAGAGCGGCGATCTTCTCCACCTGCGGCCCGGTGCCGGTGTCCTTCAGGACGGTCGGCGCGGCGGCGGAGCCCAGCCTGTCCTGGGCCCAGGGGCCGACGGCGCCCTTGTAGCCGCCGATCCACTCGGTGGTGCCGACCGGGACGGTGCCGAGCGCGAGGACGGCGTCCTGGTCGGTGAGGCCCACGGTGACCACGCGCCTGGGCGCGGAGGTGATCGTGGTGCTGCCGTACTTGTGGGCGATCGTGACGGGGAAGGCGCTGCTCGCCGGCGCCTTGGTGGAGCCGGAGCCCGGCTCGGCGGCTTCGGGTGCGGAGCCGGAGGAGCCGCAGGCGGCTACGGCGCCGACGAGCATCAGTACGGAGGCGAGCAGTCCGGCGAACCGGGTGGCTCTGGGGGCGCGGGGCATCGCGTGATCCTTCTGTTCGTTTCGGTCGGGGACGGGTTGGTTCGGGTGGCGGCCGGCTACGGGCGGGGGGTGCCGCGGTGTTCCGCCCAGGCCTGCCACAGGGCGGCGTACGGTCCCCCGGCGGCGCGCAGTGCCTCATGGGTGCCGCTCTCGGCGATGCGGCCCTCCTCCATGACCACCACCCGGTCGGCGGCGGCGGCCTGGCTGAGCCGGTGCGCGACGACCAGCGCCGTACGGCCCTCCAGGGCGCGCTCGGCGGCCTCCTCCAGCCGTTCGGCGCCGGCGCTGCCGGCCTCCGCTGTCGCCTCGTCGAGAACGGCGGCCGGGGGGTCGGCCAGCACCAGCCGGGCGAGGGCGAGCTGCTGTGAGCGGTCGGCGGTCAGCCGGTGGCCGCCCTCGCCGACGACGGTGTCCAGGCCCTCCGGCAGCGCCTGCGCCCAGCCGAGAGCGCCCACCCGCTCCAGGGCCTCGCACAACTCCTCGTCGGTGGCGTCGGGGCGGGCCAGGCGCAGGTCGTCGGCGAGCGGGCCGGAGAAGACGTGCCCCTCCTGCGTGACCAGCGCCACCGTGCTCCCGGTCTCGGTGGGTTCGCAGCCGCCGACGTCGACCCGGCCCGACGACGGCCGGTGGATGCCCACGACGATCTTGGCGAGGGTGGTCTTGCCGGCGCCGCTGGCGCCGACCAGGGCCACCCTCTCCTTGGGCCGCAGCACCAGGTCCACCTTGCTGAGCACCGGCCGCCCCGGCACGTAGGCGTGGCTGACGCCCTCCACGGTGACGGCCGGGGCACCGGCGACGCCCTCGGACGTGTCCCGCTCACCGGTCGCCGGCGCCGGCTCGTCGACGACGCCGACCAGCCGGGCCAGGGCGGCCGTGGCGGACTGCGCGTCGTCCAGCAGCACCAACGCGGTGTTCACCGGACCGAACAGGCTGTGGAAGTACAGGGCCGCCGCCGTGGCCGTGCCGATCGACACGGAACCGCCGCGCACCAGCAGGAATCCGGTGACCAGCACGGCGGCCAGCCCGGTGTACTCCGCCAGGTGCAGCCGGCTGTAGAAGCGCAGCGCCAGACGCACCCCGCGCAGCGTCAGGTCGACAGCGGCACGGGAGCGTTCGGTGACCCGCGCGGTGTGGGCGTCTTCGGCCCGGTAGGCGCGTACGGTCGCCGCGCCGCCGATCGTCTCGAGCAGCTGCTGCTGCTGGACGCCGGTGGCGATGCGCTCCTTCGCGTACAACGGGGAGGCGTTGCGGACGTACCAGCGCGCGGTGTGCGCCTGCACCGGCACCGCGAGCAGCGCCGCCGGCAGGAAGCGCCAGTCCAGCACCGCGAGGGCTGCCAGTGTCAGGACGATCGACAGCCCGGACCGCACCAGCTCCGGCAGCGCGGTGCGCACGGCCTCCGCCACGCGTGACACGTCCCGCGTCACCCGGGAGTTGAGGTCGCCGGAACCGGCCCGCTCCAGCCGCGCCAGCGGCAGCGACAGCGCCCGCTCGACGAAGCGTTCGCGCAGTTCGGCCAGCACCGTCTCACCCAGCCGCGACACCAGCGACATGCCGCACGCGGTGGCCACGCCCTGCGCCACCGCGACCAGCGCCAGCAGGACCACGGGGAGCGTCAGCGCACCGGCCGGGCGCCGGTCGGTCACCAGGTCGACGATGTGCCCCAGCAGCGGCTGCGTCAGCAGCCCCACCGACGTGGCCACCACCATCACCACGGCCCCGCCCACGGCCGGCGCGCGGTGCGGGCGCACCAGTTCCCGGACCGCGGCCCGGGTCCGCGCGGGCGTCGCCGTGGGCAGCAGCTCCCGCGCCGCGGATCCCGATGACGTCGTCATGCCAGTACCGCCGTCCGGTAGGCCGCGTCGCCGTGCAGGAGGTCCCCGTGGGTCCCGTCGGCGGCCACCCGGCCGCCGTCGAGGAGGACGACGCGGTCGGCGACGGACAGCAGGGCCGGGCTGCTGGTGACCAGCAGCGTGGTGCGGCCGCGGCGGTGCTCGCGCAGCCCGGCGGCGATCCGGGTCTTGGTGACGGCGTCGACCGCCGTGGTGGGGTCGTGGACGACCAGTACCGGTCGGTCGGCCACCAGGGCGCGGGCCAGCGCGACCCGTTGGCGCTGGCCGCCCGAGAGCGAACGCCCGCCCTCGGTGATCTCGCTCGCGGTGCCCCGCGGCAGGGCACGGGCGACCTCGTCCGCGCAGGCGGCGGCCAGGGCGGGGTCGTCGTCCCCGGTGATGCCGAGGTTCTCGGCGAGGGTGCCCCCGAAGAGGTCGGCGTCGTGCCCCGCGACGAGGACCGCGGTGCGCAGCCGCGAGGGGTCGAGCTCCTGCAGGGGCACGCCGTCCAGTTCGACGGCGCCCGACTCCGGATCCGTAAGGCGGCCGAGGCACTCGAGCAGCGCCTGCGCGGCGGCCGGGTCGGTGCAGACGACGCCGAGCAGCTCACCGGGTCGTACGTCGAGGTCCGCCCCGCGCAACGGACCGAGGGTGACCCCGCGCAACCGCAGGCCGCCGAGCACCGGATCCGGCAGGGCGCTCACGCCGGGCAGCACGTCGGGCTCGGCGGCGAGCACGTCCGCGATGCGGGCCGCCGACGCCCGGCCCTGGGCGAACTCGGCGTTGACCCAGGCGAAGACCTCCAGCGGGCCCAGCAGGAAGAGCGCCAGGCCGACCGCCGAGACGAGCTGACCCATCGTGATGTCGCCCGCCGCGGCCAGCCTTCCGCCGATCAGCGCGACCAGGGCGATGAAGACGCCGGTGAGGGTGAGCACCATCCCGCTCTGCCAGGCCTCGGCGCGCGCCGCCCGCACCGTCGCGCCCAGCGAGGCGCGGCTGGTCCGCCGGTACCGTGCGACGGCGGCGGTCTGCGCGCCGATGCCCTTGAGCACGCGCAGTCCGGCCACCAGGTCGGCGGCGACCCCGGAGGCGTACGCGGCCCGCTCCTGCTCGGCCTCGCTGCGCCGCTCCAGGGGCTTGCTCAGCAGGTGCCCGAGCCAGAGCAGCAGCGGTGTGCCGAGGAGGACGACCAGGCCGAGCGGCAGGGACACGCGCAGCAGCGCCACCGCGCTGACCAGGAGTCCGGTGAGGGCCGCGATCCCGGTGACGACCGCCATGGTGACGGCGCCGACCCGCTTCGCGTCCTCGGTGGCGATGTTCGCCAGCTCACCGTTCAGGTGGCCGCGCTCGGCGCCGCCGCCCGGGTGGAGGACCCGTCGTACCAGGGCGATCCGCAGTCCGTGCGCCGCCTCCTCGGCGGCGCGCTCACCGGCGCGGGCGCCGAAGCGGAAGCTGCAGGTGAGCCCCACGTACACCACGGCGAGAACGGCGAGCCAGCCGAAGAGAGCGTGTGCGTCACCGTCGGAGACGGCCCGGTCGATGACGATGCCGATGAGGACGGGGACGAGAGCCTCCCCGCACTGGTGGCCGGCGCCGAGCACGGCGCCCACGGCGACGTCCCTCCGCCTGCCCCTGACCGTCCGCCACAGGACGTCCCGCCCCGAGGGCACCCTCGTTCCCACCCCGCGACCCCTCCGGTGAACAACCGACGCGACCAGCGCCCCGCATCCGAAGCTTAGGTAAGGCTACACTAAGTTGCTCACGCGGTGAGGTCGTCCGGAGACGTATGGTTCCCGGCGGCGGGGCGAAGCGGTTCGACCACCGCGCGGCCCACGACTCGGCCCCGTGCCGACGTCGCGGCGGCCTGGTCGAAGCCGCGCCCGGCGAGGAACTACTTCCGGCCCGTCTCGGTCTCGGTGCCCCCGAGTTGCGGCCTCTGCGGTGCTGGTACGGGCGATGTCGCGCGGGTGCCCTGCCGCAGTGCTTCGACCTGTCCGACGGGCAGACCTGGCGCAGGCCCACCTGCGGGCATGACGGAACCGGTACGCCGACGAGCTTCCCGGGCATGACCCGCGTCCTGGCGGAGGGGCTCGGCGGGCGCGCCGCGAGAGTGCCGGCCCGCGTCGACCCCGAGGAGGTGCGGGCGGCCGCGCGCACCGAGCCGGCGTCCGCGGGAGGCGGCGAGCCGGCTCGGCGGGATGCCGGGGGGTCCGTACGGACACGCGCTGCCCGGGGGAGCCGCGCTCGGCGCGGACGACCGTCCTCGATACCGCAAAGGGCCTCCCGCGGCCGGGGCCGGTCGGGGCGCGGCACGCGGGATCAGGTCGGCCAGTGGTACGAGAGGGTGAAGTTGACCACCACGGCGAAGGTCAGGTACAGCAGCCAGGCAGCTGTCAGCAGGCGGAACAGCCCCATGACGCGCTCGGCGGCCGGCACGCCGACCGACATCAGGAACTTGGCGAGGTAGACGGCGAACAGGCCGATGAAGACCAGCCCGACGGGCCAGTCGTCGACCGCGAAGAACACCGTGGCGCCCAGGGCCGACAGGACCATGTAGGCCACTCCGACACCGGCGTTCACGCGGGCGTCGTTACCCCGGTAGCGGTCCCAGCCGAGGGCGAACCAGTGGATGCCGTACGCCGAGAAGGCCAGCGCGGCCATGTAGAGCGGCGGCTCCTTGAAGACCTCGAACCAGGTGAGGCCGACGAAGAGGATGACACCCGCCAGGAACTGGCAGAAGCCCGGCAACCAGATGCCCCAGACGCCCATCGCACGGTCGACCCGTTCGTCCCTCTTGGGCCAGCCGAACAGCTCCTGGGAGCCCCAGATCAGATAGCCGGTCGCGAGGCCGAAGAAGCCGAGCGCGAGCGGCGGGTACACCGAAGGTTCAAACATCACATCCATTAGTCCAGTATTCACCCAAATGTGTGATATTGCACGCTTCAACCTATAAGCACCCCTTTGGTGCGCAGGGTGACGGGTTGGTTCCGATGCGTCACCGCTGTCGCGGAGGCGCGCGGCGGCTCCGGCTGCGCCCGCGTGGTGTGTTCCGGCCCTCGGCGATTCGACCTCGTCGCCGGCCGGCCGCAGCGTACGTGCATGAAGGACGGGATCACGCTGCCGTACGCCGGAGCGTGGGAGGCTGCAGTGGATGTCTCCACCGACCCGGTGTCCCATCCTCTCGTCTGGGACTACCCGCAATTCACTGTCGCCGGCAGCGGGTCCGTACGCTGGGCGGCATCCTGACGTCTGCGTAGGCCATTGGGTAAGCGCTTTCCCGGAGTGCGGTGCTGTGTCCCCTCCTCGACGTACTGAGCGCACAGCACTCTCATCGACTCGCATTGCTGCGGCGACGGCGTAGTTACCGAAGCTGCTCATGGTGAAGCCCAAGGACAGCAGGGCCCCGGCGAGTGCCTGGATCGCCCCGGTCTGGGATGTTGATCTCGGTGGTGGGCCCGGGAAGCAGGTGAACACGGCACCTGTGGATCATGGAGTTCTCTACGCTGCAAGATCCACGAAGGTGCCGTGTTCGTTCCTCCATCATCGCCTGTCGCTGTCCCCGCGCCTCATGCGCCCTGCCTGGATTCCCTCGGCGAGGGTGCTGTCAAGGAGCAAGTCCGCTGCCTGGTCGCCGAGTTCGAGTCGGTCACCGACCCGAGAGGGGCTTGCGGGGTGCGGTACCGGCTCTCCTCGCTGTCGGCCCTGGTGGTCTGCGCGATGACCCGTCCGGCCACGACTCGATCACCGCGGCGGCGGAGTGGTGCCGGCGTGCGACACCGGAGGAACTGGCCGCCTTCGGCCGACAGAATCGACGACGCGGACCTCGCAGGGACGGTCGTCACCGCCGATGCCCTCCACGCCCAACGCGACCACGCCACCTACCTGCGCGAACGCGGCGCTCACTACCTGCTGACCATCAAGAACAACCAACGCGCACAAGCCCGTCAGCTCCACGCCCCTGCCCTGGAAGGAGATCCCCGTGATCCACCGCGACGACGCCCGGGGCCACGGCCGCCACGAACAGCGGCTCATGCAGGTCGTCACCGTCGACGGCCTGCTCTTCTCGCACGCGGCCCAGGTCCTGCGCATCCAGCGCAGACGCCGCCTCTACGGCGCGAAGAAGTGGTCCAGCGAGACCGTCTACGCCATCACCGACCTGCCCGCCGAGGAAGCGAACGCAGCCGAGATCGCGTCCTGGGCTCGCGGCCACTGGACCGTGGAGAACACCGTCCACTGGTGTCGCGCTGTCACCTTCAACGAGGACAAGTCCCAGGTCAGGGCCCACAACACGCCCGCCGTACTCGCTGTCCTCCGCGACCTGATCCGCAGCACACTCAAGCTCGCCGGCTACGTCAACACCGCCGCCGGACGACGAGCCCACACCGAGCGCCCGCGCGTCCTCGCCCTCTACGGCATCACATGATCAAACCGGACGATCCAGGCACTCGCCGGGGCCCTGGTCCTCGTGGTGTCCGTGAATCCGTGTGTCATTTCCCCCACCGTCTCTCAGTGGGGCGAACCTAATTCGCTGATTCGGGTACCGACAAGCGGAAGCCCGCTACATGTAATTCCTCTGTAGCGGGCCTTCTTTTTTTCTGAGTGTGCTGTTCCGGAGATGCGGTCAGACCGGAAGGCGGGCCGCGATGCCGTCGAGGACGCAGTCGAGCCCGGTCTCGAACTGCCACAGCAGGTCATCCTTGCGGTCGGCCTCGCCGATGTAGCGCGCGTACATCGGGAAGCGGCCGGTGCTCATGAGCCAGGCCATCTGCGAGGCGAGTCCCGAGCGGGCCTCCTCGCGGCTGGCCCAGCCGCGCACGCGCAGCAGTTGGGTCAGGCCGACCTCCGAGTCGACGGCGCCGTGCACGTACGCGGTCACGGTGCCGTAGACGGCCATGGCGGTGTCCACGTCGAGGCCGAGACCGTCGAGCGCGGTCAGCGCGGCCTCCGGCACGGCGAGCTGGTTCGGCGTGGGGGCGCACCAGGTCGCCCGGGTCACCCACGAGTGGCGCAGCAGCACCTCTCGGATGCGCAGGGCCAGAGTGCGCATGGTCGTGCGCCAGCCCTCGGTGCCGTCCGGCAGGTCGAGTTCGCCGTAGACGAAATCGACCATCAGCTCCAGGAGTTCGTCCTTGCCGGTGACGTAGCGGTAGGCGGCCATCGGAGCCACGCCGAGTTCGGTGGCCAGGCGGCGCATGGTGACCGCGTCCAGTCCCTCGGCGTCGGCGATACCCACCGCGGCCTTCGCGATGCGCTGCGGCGTGAGCGTGGTGCGGGGTGCCGGTGCCGGGCGTTCGAGGCGTTCCCACACGGAGACGTGGTCCCGTTCCTCGGCTTGTACCTGTCTCTGCTGGGAGGCCATCGTTTGGGTTCCTTCCGCCGACTGGTGCTGCGTACATTGTATCAGGAGTGGACGACGTACACGGGCGTGTGTACGTTGTACGAGTAAGTTACGGCGTACACACACCCGGAGGTTTCCCATGGCTGACGTGACCGGCGGCCCGCTGCTGATCGCGGTGATCATCGGCAGTACGCGGGGCGGGCGCTTCGGTCCCGTCGTCGCCGACTGGATCACCGAGCACATCGCCCAGCGCGAGGACTTGACGGCCGACCTGGTGGACCTGGTCGCGACACCGCTGCCGACCGTCTTCCCCGCCTTCGGCCAGACTCCCTCCGACGAGGTCGTCGCACAGCTCGGCGCGGTGTCGCCGCGGCTCGCCGAGGCCGACGGCTTCGTGATCGTCACCCCCGAGTACAACCACAGCTTCCCGGCGCCGCTGAAGAACGCGATCGACTGGCACAACGAACAGTGGCACGCCAAGCCGGTCGGCTTCGTCTCGTACGGCGGCCTGGCCGGCGGGCTGCGGGCCGTCGAACAGCTCCGCGTGGTCCTCGCGGAACTGCACGCCGTCACCATCCGCAACACCGTCAGCTTCCACAACTACGGCGAGATCTTCGGTGCCGACGGCAAGCCGACCGGTCCCGGCTGCGACGCCGCCGCCAAGGCGATGCTCGACCAGCTCACCTGGTGGGCGCACGCCCTGCGCGACGCCAGGGGCGCCCGCCCGTACACCGTCTGACGTCCCGCCACTCGCGTCCTGGGGGGCAGCGATGAACGACCCTTCGACACCCATGTCCTCGTCCGACCGGCCCGCCTTACCCCGGCTCGGCGTCTTCGGGCTGATGCTCGGCATCTTCCTGGCGACGCTCGACGGGCAGATCGTCAGTACCGCGCTGCCCACGATCGTGGGTGACCTGGGCGGCCTGGACCACTTCTCCTGGTCGGTGACGGCGTACCTGCTCACCATGGCGGCCGCCACCCCCCTCTGGGGCAAGCTCGGCGACCTCTACGGGCGCAAGGGCGCCTACAGCTCCTCCGTGCTGCTCTTCCTGGTCGGCACGGTGCTGTGCGGCCTGGCGCAGACCATGGGGCAGCTCATCGCCTTTCGGGCTGTCCAAGGTCTCGGCGCGGGCGGCCTGATGGTCGGTGCGCTCGCGGTCATCGGGGTGCTGGTGCCCCCGCAGGAGCGCGGCCGCATCCAGTCGATGGTGGGCGTCATGCTGCCGGTGTCGTTCGTCGGCGGCCCCCTGCTCGGCGGGTTCATCACCGACTACATGAGCTGGCGCTGGACGTTCTACGTGAACGTCCCCACCGGCATCGTGGCCCTGCTGGCCGTCGCCAAGGGCGTGCGGCTGCCGGCCCAACGGGTCGCCGGACGGGTCGACTACCTCGGCGCCGCCCTGCTCACCACCGGAATCCTCGGCCTCACCCTCCTGGCGAGCTGGGCCGGCACCACCTACGCGTGGACCTCCTGGCAGATCGCGGCCCTCGCGGTGCTGGTGGTGGCCTGCCTCGCCTGGTTCGTCCGGGTGGAACAGCGCGCCGCCGAACCCATCACGCCGCCGCGGCTGTTCACCAGCCGGGAGTTCACCCTCGCCCAGGTCCTCAGCTTCCTGGTCGGCGCGATCCTCGTGTCCGTCATCAACTACCTGCCGCAGTACATGCAGTTCGTCCAGGGTGCCTCACCCACGGTCAGCGGCATGGTGATCCTGCCGCTGATGCTCGGGATGCTGGCGGCGCAGCTCACCACCGGGCGGCTGATGGACCGCGGGGGCATGGAGCGCGTCGTACCGCTCACCGGCGGCGCCGTCACCGTCGGCGGGACAGTGCTGCTGCTCCTGCTCGGTGCCGACACCCCGCTCGCAGCGGCCTCGGCACTGACCCTTGTCGTCGGGGTCGGGGTCGGTATCCTCATGCAGAGCACCCTGCTCACCACCATGAACCACGCAGCCCCCCGCGACATGGGCGCGGCGACCGGCGCCGTCAGCCTGGTGCGTACGATCGGTGGTTCCCTCGGTGTCGCCGTCCTCGGAGCCGTGTACAGCAGCCGCATGGCCGACGTCCTGGCCGAGCGGCTCGGACCGGACGCCGAGAAGCGGCTGACCGTCGGGGGAGAACTGACCCCCGCCCTGCTCAAGGACATGTCCGCAGGGGAGCGCCACACCGTCGAGGACGCGGTCAGCAGCGGACTGCACGGTGTCGTGGTCGGCGCGGCCGCGCTCTCCGCGATCACGTTCGCCAGCGCGTGGTTCATCCGCGCGGCGGCCCCGGCCCCCGACCCGGCGGCGGCCGTCTCCGGGAGGGACCCGGCGGCTGACTCCGTCCGGACTCCCCCCGCCGACTGAGGGCGGACCGGGCCGCGCCGGGTGCCCCCGGCACCTGGCGGCCCCTGGCACCACCAACCCATCCGAGCCGCCGACCGCACGGCGTATCACCAATCCCCCGTAACGTGCGGTCGGCTCCTTACCGAAGGCAGACACTGATGCCCGGGAATCCGGTCGAGCGTGCCAAGGAGCTCCTGATCCGCCCCTTCTCCCTGGGAGGCCTGAGCCTGCCCAACCGTGTCGTGATGGCGCCGATGACGCGCGAGTTCTCTCCCGGCGGAGTCCCCGGCGACGACGTGGCGCGCTACTACGCCCGGCGGGCGGCGGGCGGCGTCGGCCTGATCATCACCGAGGGCACCTACGTCGGCCACGACTCCGCGGGCAACAGCGCCCGGGTCCCGCACTTCCACGGTGACGAGGCGCTGGCCGGCTGGTCCGCGGTGGCCGACGCGGTGCACCAGGAGGGCGGCAGGATCATGCCGCAGCTCTGGCACGTCGGCATGGACCGCACCCCCGGCAACCCGCCCGTGCCCGACGCCCCGGCGATCGGCCCCTCCGGCGTCGGCCTGGACGGCGCGCGGTCGGGCCACGCCATGACGCAGGCCGACATCGACAACGTGGTGGCCGCCTACGCCTCCGCCGCGGCCGCGGCCGAGGCCCTCGGGTTCGACGGCGTCGAGATCCACGGGGGCCACGGCTACCTCATCGACCAGTTCCTGTGGTCCCACACCAACCGGCGCACCGACGGATACGGCGGTGACGTGGCCGGCCGTACCCGTTTCGCGGCCGAGGTCGTCGCCGCCTGCCGGGCGGCCGTGTCCGACGAGTTCCCCATCTCCTTCCGGTTCTCCCAGTGGAAGGTGAACCACTACGACGCCCGGATCGTCGAGAACCCGCAGGAACTGGAGACCTTCCTCGGTCTGCTGGCGGAGGCGGGCGCCGACGTCTTCCACTGCTCCACCCGCCGGTTCCACCTGCCCGAGTTCGAGGGATCCGAGCTCAACCTGGCGGGCTGGGCGAAGAAGGTCTCCGGCAAGCCCGCCATCAGCGTCGGCTCGGTCGGCCTGAGCAACGAGTTCCTCCAGGTGTTCCAGGGGGAGCAGGCCCGCGTCACGGACATCGAGGCCCTCCTGGACCGCATGGAGCGCGACGAGTTCGACCTGGTCGCCGTGGGCCGGGCCCTCCTGGGTGACCCCGAGTGGCTGGCGAAGGTCCTCTCCGGGCGTCACGACGAGCTCACCCCCTTCCACGTGGGTCTTGTCGGCAGCCTCGCCTGAACCCCACGACGTGGTGGCCCCGGTGGGTCGTACCCGGCGGGGCCGAGGAATCGACGGACCCCCGCCCCCGGCGGCCTTCGCGGCGGCGGGGCGCGGCCCTCGGATGTCGCGGCGACCGCGCTCGTACCACCGCAGCAGCGGGGAAGGGCACTGGCCGTCGTCATCGCCGGGCTGAGCGCCGCGACCGCGCTCGGCGCACCGCTCGGTACGGCCGTCGGGGACGCCGGCCACTGGCGCGTCTCCCTCCGGGGAGTCGCGGTCCTTGGCGTCTCGCGGCCGCGGGTGTCGCGATCCTGCTCCCGCCCGTGCCCGAGCCGCCGGCCGTCGACCTGCGCAGCCGGCTCGCCCCGTTGCGCGACCTCCGCATCGCCACGGTGCCTTCACCGAGCAGCCCCTGGCCAACGAGTTCGAACCGCAGACACTGGAGACCATGGGCGAGGTCACCTTCGAGGACCAGGTCCAGGGGGAGACCTCGACCCCGCAACCGCACTACGACTTCGACCGGCGGGTGCTGATCAACTACACCACCTCGATGGCGGACCGCTCGGCGTACCGGGTTTTCTACGTCCCCGAGGGTGAACTCGTCCAGCGGCCCCTGGCCACCGTCCCGGTCGACGAGCCGTGCTACATACAGCGGCCCGGAGCGTCCGCAGCCTCCATACGGAACTGGGCCACCAGCCTGCTCAAGGCGCGGGGACTCGGTTCAGTGAACGGGCCCATCCAGGACGGCTCCGCCGCCGTGATCACACCAGCCATCCGTAGATCATTTCAGTTGCCGACACCCCTCCTCACGACGATCCTGGGCTACGAGCAAGACAGGGTGGGGCTGATGCTCTTCCCGAGTGACGGTGACGTGGCGAGCCCGGACATCTCTTGGTCCTACACGGGCTTCAACACGTTCAGGAAGTGGTTGGCCCGGGCTGAGGGGTTCACGCTCGCCGAGATGGACGGCTTCGGCGGAGACCGCCAGTGGTGCAGCGTCTCCACCACGCTTGCGCCACTGCTCGACCATCCGGACGATGACGGCCCCGACCTCGCACCCGCTCAATGCGCGGCAATGCTGCCCCGGCTGGAAGCGATTCTTGACCGACATCAGCCTGACGACAACGACCCCGTCCTCCGACGGCGCGTCGAAGACGTCAGTCAGTTGATCACCGTCCTACGGTTCTGCGTGGGCAGAGACGTTGCGCTCATCTTCGGCTGACCACGGGAGCGAAACCGCCGATCCGGACCCCCGTACCGACCCACTCGGCATGACGGAGACGACCTCGGGTAGGCGGGTCGCAACGGGAGACGCGGCGACCTGAGACCGCATCGAGAAGCGCAACACAGGCGCGAGGGACTGGACATGACGACCAAACGACAGGGCGAAGAGCGGTCCGGGCAGGACACCGACCCCCAGCACGACGGCACCACGGGCGGCTCCTCGAGCGCGTCCGGGGTCGTCAAGCCGGTGGAAGCCCTGCGGAGGGCCGGCGAGCAACTGGCGCTCATGCTGGGGCGTCCGCCCGAGGCCGTGTCGGCGCTCACACGGACGAAGGACGGCTGGACCGCCGACGTCGAGGTCATGGAGCTGGAACGGATCCCGGACTCCACCAGCGTGCTGGCGACCTACACCGTCCTGCTCGACTCCGACGGCGACCTGGTCGGATACGAGAGGGTGCGCCGGTACGCCCGGGGCCAGATCGACCGGTCCTGACTCGCGCGCGCAGCCTCCCCGAGCCGGCTGTCGTCATGCCGGTTCCGGTCGGGCGTCCCCGTCGAGCGTATCCACCCCCAAGTCCCCGGAAGGGGGGATCAACCGTGACTGTAGTACCGCACCAGGGCGCTGCTCCGCGAGCGCAGAAGACCGACGGCGGTCTCTACGACATCCTCGAACTGATCCTCGACCGCGGCCTGGTGATCGACGCCTTCGTGCGCGTCTCCCTGGTCGGCATCGAGATCCTGCGCGTCGACGCGCGCGTGGTGGTGGCCAGCGTGGACACGTATCTGCGTTTCGCCGAGGCGTGCAACCGCCTCGATCTGGAGAACAAGGGCGGTGTGGGTCTGCCGGACCTGGTCGGCGACACCGTCGAGAAGGGCGCGCGCGGTAAGAGCCGCGGCGCGTTGAGCGGTGCTCTGGAGACGCTGACCGACTCGTTCAAGCAGGGACGCGACGAGGAGTCGGCGCAAGAGGAGCGGCCGCGCGCGCGGCGCAGCAGCGGCAGCACCACCACCCGCAGGAAGGAGGAGTCGTAGTCCATGAGCGTGTACGTGTACGCGATCACCGAGACGGCACACCCTCTGGCGCTCGACGGCGTCACGGGAGTGGGCGAGCGGCCGGCGCCGTTGCGTGTCGTGCACAGCGGGAAGGTCGCCGCTGTGGTCGGCGACGCGCCGGAGCATCTGCGTCCGAAACGCCGGGACCTGAAGGCCCACCAGGAGGCGTTGCAGTCCCTCGCGGCCGACGGCGCCGTGCTGCCGATGAGGTTCGGGCTGCTGGCACCCGACGAGGCGTCCATCGAGTCGGAGCTGGAAACGCACCAGGAGAACTACCTGGAACGGCTGGAGAAGCTGCGCGACCGTGTGGAGTTCAACGTGAAGGCGGTCCAGGACGAGGACGACGCGCTGCGGGAGGTGCTCGTGGCTCGTCCCGAACTGCAGCGTCTCAACGAGCGCACCCGCGGCGGTGGAAGCCATGACGACCGCCTGGCGCTGGGGGAGGCCGTCGCGGCCGGCCTGCAGGCGTACCAGCTCCGGCTGGGCGAGGAGATGACGGGCGCCCTGCGGCCGCTGGCCACCGGCGAGGTCGCGTCGGAGGTCGCGGGTGAGGCGTTCGTGAACGTCAGCTTCCTGGTGGAGCGCCAACGGGCAGGCGAGTTCCGGGAGTCCGCGGCGAAGCTCGCGCGTGACTTCGGACGCGGCGTGGACATCCGCGTCACCGGGCCGCTGCCGCCTTACAGCTTCGTGTAGGGGCGGCAGCCGTGGGTCTGCTCACGGGTCTGCTCACCTTGCCGGTGGCGCCGCTGCGCGGCGTGACCTGGGTACTCGACCAAGTGGTGGCGGAAGCGCGGCGGCAGCAGCGCGATCCGTCCGCGGTCGAGCGGGAGCTGGCCGAACTGGAGAGACAACTGCTGGCGGGCCGGCTCTCGGAAGAGGAGTTCGACCGCCGCGAGGACGAACTGCTCGACCGCCTGGAAGCTCTGCGGGACGCGACGGAACCTCCCGGCTTCGGACAGGGACGGCACCCCAACGGATGAGGAAGAAGACGACGTGAAGACGACGACCCGGATCGCCGCCGCTTTCGCCGGCGGGTATCTCGTCGGCCGGGCACGCAAGGCCGAACTGGCCCTCGCGGCCGCCATGTGGCTGAGCAGGAGGACGCCACTGAGCCTGCGGCAACTGCAGCAGATGCAGCAGCGGATCAGGCACGTACCGGGACTGACCGGGGTCGGTGAGCGACTGCGCCCGGACCGGCTGAAGGCGGCGGGCGACGCCGGTGAGACCGCTACGCACGCGGGCGGCCGGCTCTCCGGCGCGCTGGGCAAGGCCGCCGGATTCCTGGGGGCCCGGGAAGCCGCCGACGACAACCCGCCGACAACCGAGAAGGCCGAGAAGCCGGCGGCACGGGCCACCGCGTCCCACGGGGCCGACGACGACGCCGACGGCAGGCGGGCGGAGAAGCCGACGCCCCGGCCACGCCGCAAGAGTGCCACTGCGCAGACCAAGTCCGGCGCCCGCAGGACCGCCGGCACGCCCCGCGCGGCGGCAGGCGGTGCGGCCAAGAAGACGTCTGCTCCCCGCAAGCGCGCCGGCGGCTCCTCCCGGTCGAAGGGGAAGTCGGCCAGTGGGAGCGAGGACGATGGCTGAGCGCCGCGGCGGGGGCGGGCAGGGCGGCGGCCGCCATCCGGCGGCCGCCGCCCTGCCGCCGGCCGCCGAACACTACCTGGCGGCGGGTCTGCGGCGGGTACTCGTCGCCGCGGGCCAACGCCTGGGTTCGGTCAGCGTACGCGTGGCGGACGATCCCGCGCCTGCCCTGAACGTCCTTGCGCGAGGCGGCCGCAAGCTGTCGGAGGGCAAGAGCCCCGCTCGGGTGATGCTGGAACTGGGCGGCGCGGCGACCGTGTCCCGTCTGAGCGGGCGGCTGCGCGCGCTGGTCCCCGGCCGTGGCCGTCCGGCCAGGGCGCAGACCGTCGTCGCGGCCATCGACGTCGGCGTCCCTCTGGCCGCGGCCTACGACCAGTGGGCCAGACTCGACGAGTACGGCCTGTGGGCGGAAGGCGCCAGGACCGTGGAAACGGCGGACGACACGGTGATCCGCTGGAAGGGCCGGTTCCTCGGCATCCGCGGCGGCCCCCCGATGAGGATCAGCGAGAAGGTCCTCGACCGGCGGATCGCCTGGACCGGCGACGACCCCCGGTACAGCACCCATGCGGTCGTGACCTTTCACCCTCTCGCTGACGACCTGACCAAGGTGGTCCTGACCCTCGCGTACGCTCCGCGCGGTCTTACGGAGAGGACGGCGGCACGGTGCCGTGTCCCCGCCCGTGGCGCACGCCGGGACCTGGAACTGTTCGCCCGCCATGTGACGCTGCGACATGCGGCGATGGGTGACGAAGAGCCACCCGCGCCTGCGCATGGACCGAGCGACGGCGGCGAGACGTACGAGGACGAGAACGACGGCGATGACGACCGCGCGGACGACGAGCCCGACGAAGAGGTCGGCGGGCCCGACTCCCCGGCCGGGACGAGCCGCTGAGGCCAGCGAACGAAGGACCACGTCATGAGTCACCCGGTGTACGCACCCTCCGCGCAAGGCGGCTCGGCCAACCTTGCCGACATCCTGGAACGTGTGCTGGACAAGGGCGTGGTCATCGCCGGCGACATCAAGATCAACCTGCTGGACATCGAGTTGCTCACCATCAAGCTGCGGCTGCTGGTGGTCTCGGTGGACAAGGCGCGGGAGATGGGTATCGACTGGTGGGAACACGACCCCTCCCTCTCCTCGCGGGCCCGTGCGTCCGCAGCCGGCGGCGGTCAGGACAGCCGAGCGCTGCGGGAGGAGAACGCGGCGCTGCGGGCCCGGTTGGAGAGCCTGCAGAACGCGGGCGGGGACATGCGCGAGTCCGGCACGGCGGACAGGGGTGACGATCGATGAGGACGGCCCTGTACAGCTATGCGGTGCTGCTGCCCTTCGCCGGACAGGACCGGGCCCTGGCAGACCTGCGAGGCGTCGCGGACCGTCCGGTGCACGTCGTCCCCACCTCGGGGCTGTCCGTGGCGGTCAGCCATGTGCCCGCCGCCGACTTCGACGACGAGGCTCTCAAGCGGCATCTGGAAGACCTGCCCTGGCTGGAGGCCACCGCCCGCGCCCACCACCGCGTCGTCGAGGCACTGTCCGGGCGCACCACCGTTCTCCCGCTGCGACTGGCCACCATTCACCGGGACGAGCATCGGCTCACGGCGACGTTCGCGCAAAAGCGCCAGGCATGCGCCGATGCGCTGGTCACGCTGTCCGGCCGGCAGGAGTGGGGGGTGAAGATCTACGCTCTGCCGCCCGCGCAGGCCCCGGCCGAGCCGGTGGCGCCGGGAACGAGCCCGGGCAAGGCGTACCTCCTCCAGCGCCGCGCCCAGCGCCAGTACGCCGAAGGCAGCGAACGGCAAGCACTGGCGCTGGCCGACCGGATGGACGGCGAGCTCGCCGGGCTGGTCACCGCCTCCCGCCGGCACCGTGCCCAAGCGGGACAACTGTCCGACGGCCCCGGAACCAACATCGCGAACACCGCCTACCTGGTGCACCGGGAGAAGTCGGGAGCGTTCGCCTCACGGGTCGAGCAGGCCGCGGCGGCCGTCCCCGACGTACGCGTCGAACTCACCGGACCCTGGGCGCCCTACTCCTTCGCCGGCATCGGAGACCTGTCGTGACCGAGCCGTCCCCCATGCCCGGTACGCCGCTGCAGGAGAGGCAGATCGCGCTCATCGACCTGCTGGACCGACTGCTGGCCGGCGGGGTCGTCCTCACGGGGGACCTGACCCTCGCCATCGCGGATGTCGACCTGGTCCGTATCTCGCTGCGCGCCCTGGTCACATCGGTCGAAGCCCGGCTGCCGGTGCGACTCCCGACGGAAGAGGCCCCCTCGTCATGACGAGCGATCCCGCGATCCGTGCCGTCGATCCCGTTCCGCCCGACCGGCAACGGGCCCGCCAGGCACCTGCACCCTCCGGGCTCCACCAACGACTGCGGCTGGACCACGACACCGTCGAGCGCGACTTGGCCAGACTGGTCCTCACCGTGGTGGAGCTGCTGCGCCAGCTCATGGAACGGCAGGCTTTGCGGCGCGTCGACCAGGGCGACCTCACCGGCGACGAGGAGGAACGCATCGGGCTCACCTTGATGATCCTCGAGGGGCGCATGGCCGATCTGCGTGAGCACTTCGGCTTGACGCCGCAAGACCTCAACATCGATCTCGGCCCCCTGGGCCCGCTGCTTCCTCCGCAGTGACCCGCACACGTCACGACGGACCCGCCTTCCGGCACCGGGCGGCGGTGCTGCTCGCGTTTCTCGTCGAGGGGCTGGCAGCACCGCCGGGGCGGGCGAGCCGTTTCCGCAGGGTCCGGGCCGGCCGGTGTCGAGCACGTCTTCGCGCGGCTGAAGGCATCGAAGATCCGACTGCCGTGAACGGCGATGGCGTTCACACCGTCATGCACGGCATCGCCCGGCCGGACGACCTCGCCCTCGCGGGGTGACTCCCGCCCCGTGCGAGAGCGGCAAGGCCCAAGGGAGGCGGCTCCCCACCTCCCCGGCTCGAAGAGCGTTCAGTCGATACAGAACTCGTTGCCCTCGATGTCCAGCATCGGGATGCACGACTCGTTTTCCTCATCGGCATAGAGCGTTTGCACGTGGGTCGCACCGAGCGCAACCAGTCGTGCACATTCGGCTTCGAGCACGGTGAGACGCTCGTCCGCCACAAGCCCGGTGCCGACCCGGACGTCGAGATGCACCCGGTTCTTGACGACCTTGCCCTCCGGGACGCGCTGGAAGAACAGACGCGGGCCCACGCCTGAGGGATCACTGCAGGCGAACCATGACCCCTGCTCCTCAGGAGGCAGGGTGCGGTTGACATCGTCCCAGGTGGCGAACCCCTCCGGCGGCGGCTGCATGACGTACCCCAACACCTCACACCAGAAGCGGGCGAGGCGCTCAGGTTCGGCGCAGTCGAAGGTGACTTGGAACTTCTTGGTCGCTGACATCGGCGCACCGTACCGCGTGGCGATGTGACCCTGCCGCTCTTCTCCCCAGGCCGATCCGTGGGCCATCCGCTGTGCGGCGACCCACGCGCGCTGAGCTCGCCGACACCGCGGCCGCCAGGTGCGGGGTGCCGCTCCCGAGTGATGCCTGAGCCCGCAGGTGGCGGCAGCCGCCGGCGAGGTACGCGATCCCGCTTCCACCTCTCCTGACCGTCAGGGGACAAGCTCAGTGGCGGTTCCTTCGGACGTCGCGCGGGAGGTGCACGAAGCCGGCCCGCAGGTTGACGGAGTCGAGGACGAGCGTCACGAAGCGAGCCGCCCACGTCACTGCCTTCACCACTCTCGTCGCCGCCCGCGGCTGGGAGACCCCCGTCGCCGGCGGCACCCTGGTCAACCAATGGCCCGCTCTGGCCCCGGAACTCGTCACTCATGTCACGGTCCTGACCTTCGACGAGGCCACCGCCACCCTGGAACTGCTGGCCGACTCAACCTTTTACGCCACCCAGGCCCGGTTGGTGCAGTCCGCACTGTTGCAGCGCATCGCCCATGCAGCCGGGCCCGAAGCGGTCCGCACCATCAAGGTCCACCAGCCCGGCAGCACGAACCGCACTCCTGCGCGCTCCAGCAGCGGGGACGCCGGGGAGCCGCGTTCGCCGTCACCTGTCCGCTGGCAGCCACCAACAACCCCACACCGCGAGACCCGGCCGACTACCGCCGGGCACGTTCCGCCGTTCGCGAGGCTGCCAGGACAGCCGCGCAGCCGGGCATCGAGCAGGAGACGCGACAACGTGCGGCTGAGCACGACGCCGCACTGCGCGCCCACCGGGAACCAGAAGGAGCATTCGCCGACGGCCAAGCCGCCCTCGACGCAGCGCGGCGGCGGCCCGCGAGCAGCAGCCACGATGCCCGGTTCCGCGCCCTGGCATACAAGCCGGCTCTACGTAACGGCGAGCGCTCCACTCCCGTGCAGGCGCGGATGCACCGTTCGGCATGAGCACGACGCTGTTGATCTGGGTATTGAAACGGATGGGATGTAACCGAAGCAGCGACCACAGCAGCCAGCGAGCCGGTCGAAGGAAGTCCCGGTCCTCTACTACGGCCAGGCTGACGACGGTGGCCCGCACGGACGGCACTTTTGTCGGCGAGAGGTGGCGCTCCCGCCTCACCTGCCTTCGATGGCCCGTCGCGGGCATCGGGCCGGTGCGGGTCGGCGCGCCGACTGCTCATGCCCCCGCCCCGGCGGAAGGCCGCGCCCGGCGGCCTTCCGCCGGCGCGTCTCACGCCGCCGAGACGCGCAGCCTGATCGTCCGGGCCTGCGGACGCAGTGCGAACTCGGGCCACACGTCCGGTCCGCAGGCCCGGGAGCCGAGGCCGTGCTGGGCCGCGTCGACGAAGAGATGACTCGTCGCCGACTCCGGCAACTCGAACGGGTGGGCCGCTCGGGCGGTCTGCTGCGGCGTGTGGCGGCTGAGCGTGAAGCCGGGGAGGCGGCCCCGCACGTCCGGGACGGCCTCGAAGCGCAGCACACCGGCACCGCCACTGGTGAGCTCCAGCCACCGCATGCGCGAGCGGTGCCCGGTCTCCTGGGGGCGGGCGTAGTCGACGCGGAGGGCGTCGACGCCCGCGGAGAAGCGGCCGGCGCGTGCCGCGCGGAGGCTGTCGGGGTAGGACTCGTGCGGGCCGAGGCCGAACCACTCGGCGCCGTCGACGGGCGCGCCGCCGTCGGGAAGGTCGAAGCGGATGCCGATCCGCGGCCACACCGTCGTCCAGCCGTCCGACGGCTCGATCTCGACCCGCAGTTCGAGTTCGCCGTCCCGCAGCGACCACACCGTCTCCATCGTCACCGACGAGGCGGAGTGCGCCGCGGAGACCCTGGTGACCGTCCGCAGGGCGTCCGCGGCGGTCTCCACCGACACCACGCGCGTGGTCAGCCGGTCCAGGCCGTCGCGTCGCCACAGCTCGGCGTGGGAGACGCCGGGCACGTGGGCGTCGCTCTCCTCGGGCGCCCCCGAGGTGCCCTCGTCGTTGTCGGTCGGGGCACGGAACAGCTCCAGCCACGGGCCAGACAGGGCGCGGCCGGCGAGCCGCACCAGGGACCCGCCGGCGAACTCGGCGACGCCGAGGGCCGCCGTCCCGTCGCTCGGCCGCCAGCCGGCGGGCAGCCGGACGGCGGGCACGGCACGTCGCGCCGAACGGTCCAGCTGGGCGGTCGCCACCAGGTGGCCCTCGTCCGCCCACGCGGTGCCGGCCGCCAGGACGGCGTCCAGGGTCAGCCAGGTCTCCGCGTCCCGCGACACCTCGATCCGCGGCAGCGGCACGCGGACCGACCCTCCCGCCGCGATGACGGGCACCTCCAGTTCGCCGGAGTCCACAGGTGCCCCGTCGTGCTCGACGCGCCAGCGGAAGCGCAGGTCGCGGGTGTCCGCGGAGTGCCGCAGATTGCCGATCTCCACCGTGCCGCCGCCCTCGGCGTCCTCGGCGTCCTCGAAGGTGAAGCGGATCGGCTGCACGACCGCCTTGAACTCGTGCAGGCCCGGGGTCGGTACGCCGTCGCTGAGCACCATCCCGTCCATCACGAAGTTGCCGTCGTGCACGACCTCGCCGAAGTCGCCGCCGTAGGCGTAGTAGGGCGTGCCGTCCGGGGCCGTCGCGAGGATGCCGTGGTCGCGCCATTCCCAGACGAAACCGCCGTGCAACCGCGGGTACCGGTGCACCAGCGCCTCGTACTGGTCGAGGGCGCCGGGCCCGTTGCCCATGGCGTGGGCGTACTCGCACAGCAGGAACGGCTTGGTGCGCTGATGTGCTCCCTGCGAGGGGGTGCAGCCCAGCAGCGGGGCGCGGGAGCCGTCGGTCCCGATCTGCTCGGTCTCCGGTACCGACGCGTACATGCGCGAGTAGACGTCCGTGTACGCGCCGGTGTGGTCGCCCTCGTAGTGCACCGGGCGTCCCGCGTCCCGCGCGTGGACCCAGGCCGCCATCGCGGCGAGGTTCGCACCCGTCCCCGCCTCGTTGCCGAGTGACCAGAGCACGACCCCGGGGTGGTTCTTGTCCCGCTCGACGGTGCGCCGGACACGGTCCAGGTACGCCTCGCGCCACGCCGGGTCGTCGCTGGGGTTGCCGGCCCAGCCGGTCCTGTCGAAGCCGTGCGTCTCCAGGTCGCACTCCAGCACCACCCAGAACCCGAGCTCGTCGGCGAGGTCGAGCAGCCGGGGGTGCGGCGGGTAGTGGCTGGTGCGGATCGCGTTGACGTTGAACCGCTTCATCAGGGCCAGGTCCTCGCGCGCGTGCTCCTCGTCGAAGACGCGGCCGCGTTCGGGGTGGGTCTCGTGGCGGTTCATCCCGTGGAAGACGACGCGGCGGCCGTTGACGAGGAACCGGTCGCCGCGGATCTC
Organism: Streptomyces sp. ME19-03-3; assembly: GCA_033793685.1. Lineage (GTDB taxonomy): Bacteria > Actinomycetota > Actinomycetes > Streptomycetales > Streptomycetaceae > Actinacidiphila. The sequence goes on from JARAXD010000006.1 coordinate 138,674, forward strand.
GACGGTACGGAAGCCCGTCCGCACGGTGACGGTCTCCGCCGCCGAGGCGACGGTGACCTCGTAAAGCCGCGGGACCTCGGCCGACCAGGGTTCCACGCCGTCGACCTCGAACGGGGCCACCTGGGCCGCGGAGCCCCAGACCCGCTCGACGCCCAGTTCGGGGATGCGGAGGGTGACCGGGAAGGCGGCCGCCTCCGCGGTGACCTCCGGATCGATGCGCCCGCGCCCGTCCTCGAACCCGGTGCGCAGCCAGACGTCCTCGATGCCGCCGGCGGGCCGTGCGATCAGGGTGACGTCGCGGAAGATGCCCGGCAGCCACCACTGGTCCTGGTCCTCGAGGTAGCTCGCCGCCGACCACTGGTGGACGCGCACGGCGAGCACGTTGTCACCCGCGCGCACGGACGAGGTCACGTCGAACTCGTGGGCGAGCCGGCTGCCGGAGGCGCTGCCGATCTCGTCGCCGTTCACCCAGACCTTGAACAGCGATTCGACGCCGTCGAAGCGCAGCACGACCCGCTCGGCCTCCCTCCATCGCGCGGGCAGGTCGAAGTGGCGGCGGTAGTCGCCGGTCGGGTTCTCGTCCGGCACGTGGGGCGGGTCGATGGGGAAGGGGTACTGGATGTTGGTGTAGGCGGGCCGGCCGTAGGCCCCGTCCCCCTGCAGCACCCAGTGGGAGGGAACCGGGATGCCGTCCCAGGCGTCGTCGTCGAATCCTTCGGCGGCGAAGTCCTCGGCCGCCGTCGCGGTGGGGGAGAGGCGGAAGCGCCACTGCCCGTTCAGTGAGCGGGAGGGTGCGTCGGTGTGCAGCCATGAGCGTGGCGGGCGCAGTGCGCCACGTCCTGGGGTGGTGTCCGAAACGTACGCGGAGAGCGGGGAGGGCAAGAGGTCACGACTCTTTCTTGGTAGTGCTCGGGAGGGCTGGGAGGCGAAGGGGCGTCCGGGTGCGGTCCGGGTCCTGGCCGGTCGCGGTCCGGTCGCGGTCCGGTCCGTTCCGGGTCCGGTCGCGGTCCGGTCCGCGGCCGACATCTGGCGCGGGGCGTTCTGCGGCCGGGTCGGGGCCGCCGCGACCGCTACCGGAGCACGATCGTCCGGATCTCCCATGGGCCGAGGGCGAGTTCGACCCCGCTCCGCGCGGGTGCGGTCTCCAGCGGCCGGCCGAGCAGGTCGACCGTGGTCACGCGGGTGAAGGCGCCGGTGACGCGGGCGGTGGCTCCCGCGTCGGCCATCGCCACCAGCCGTACCTCGGTGCCGGCACCGAGGTCGCCGTCGGTGACGCGGCGCACGCTGGAGACGAACACGTCCACGCCGTCCACCCGCACGCCGGTCGCGTCGGCGGGCAGCCGACCTCCGGCGGGCGCCGTGCCGCGGGTGACCAGCACGTCGTTACGGAACTCCTCGGCGAGGGCCACGGTGTCCGCGGCCTGCCAGCCACCCGCCGAGGGCACGAGGGCGAACCGGTTCTCGATGCGCACCCCGAGGTCCTGCGCCCCCGGCGCGGGGATCTCGCTCGCCGCCGGCTCGTCGCGCAGCGGATGGATGTTGACGCTGATCGAGCCGACCGCCCGCAGCAAGGTGACGGCGAGTTCGGTGCCCTCTGCGGTGAGCTCGTACTCGGTCGCGTGGTCGAGCAGCACGGTTGCCGCGCCGGCCGAGACGAAGCTGCTCGCGGGGAAGGTGGGGATCGGGTGTTCGCCCCAGCCGCCCTCCGCGGTGAGCCCGCGCTCGGTGACGGCGAACTGCCCGGCCGACGCCGAGACGGCCACCGGCCGGGGGAGCGGGACGTGGAAGCGCAGCCGGTGGTCGGCGGCCTGGTTCAGGAACGATGTCGTGACGCGCACGAAAGGCTCGCCCGTCCGCAGCTCCACCAGGGTCTGCACCGGCGTCGACACGGTCCGCCCGTCGCGCACTTCGCGGTCGGGGGAGAGGGCGGCGGGCCATCCGTACACCCGGGTGATACGGACCCTCGACCGGAGCGGGCCGTCCTCGACCAGCTCGACGGCGACCTCGTTCGGCTCCGAGACGAGCAGGTCGTGCGCCGGCGGGCCGTAGTTGTAGCTGTCACCGCGGTCACCACCGTCGACGAGGCGGCCGACCCCGCGCAGGACGGTGCCGTCCGCCCCGGTCACCTCCAGGGTGCCGTCGGCGGCGACGACGACCTCGACCAGCCCGTTCGACAGCCTTCCGGCCGTCGCCGTGGCCGGGGCGGACGCCGTGCCGGGCGCGGCCGCCCGCGCGGCCGGTGCCACCGTGAAGCTCGCGAGCCCGGAGGCGGGGACGGTGACCGGCACCAACGCGGTCGCCCGCGCCTCCTCCAGCGTCAGCACCCGCCACTCACCGGGGTGCGCGGCGGCCGCGGCGGCGACCTCGCGGCGCAGGACCAGCAGGTCGAACGGTCCGCTCGACGGGACCTCGGCAAGGTGGAAGACGAGCGAACCGGCGGTGAGCTCGTAGTGGTCGATCAGCCGGCCGAACAGCTCACGGCGGTGGATGCGCCGCAGCACGCGTTCGAGCTGCGAGGCGTCGACGCGCTCGTCACTGAGCACGGTCGGCGCCTGCGCGACCAGCTGCACCGGATGCCTCGAGCCGTCGGCCGCGGTCGCGACCAGGACGGTCCCCTCGGACGGGGCCATGACGTCGACCTCGACCAGCGCCGTACGCGGTGCGGCCAGCGGGTTGGCGACCAGATGCCCGTCGCTCGGCACGGCGGCCGCGGGGCCGGCCAGCGCCGCGTCCCGGACGGCACGCGCGGCCTGGGCGGCCTCGGCGAGTCGCGCCTCCACCTGCTCGGCGGTCTCGTCCGTGCCGGAGCCGACGACCGAGTCGTGGGCGCTCGACTCGATGATCTTGTGCCAGGCCAGCGAGAGGAACGGCGAGTCGTCGCGGGCGGACCACAGCGCGTTCATCCGCTCGGCGTGGTCGACGATGCGCTCGGCGACGGCCATCCGGCGCTTCAGCCCGCGCCGCACCGAGAGCACGCCCGGGAGGATGTTGCCGCGCGCATGGCTGCGCAGCTCGCCCGTGACGACCGCCGGGACCTCGTCCCGCACGTGCCGCCTGATGTACTCGTCCAGCGTGGCGATGGTGATGGGGCGCCGCTCGCCCGAGGCCTCACGCAGCCACCGCGCCAGCCGGGGGTCCGGCGCGTTGTGGTCGGTGCCCGCCATCGCGAGTACCGGGTCGCCGCCCCACCGGCCGGCCGTCATCTGCGCGTACTCCTCCAGCGCGCGCCCGATCTGATCGGGCACCAGCAGGACGTCGAGGCCGTTGTCGTAGCCGTCGAAGAGGAACTCGGTGCGCACCTCGGAGCCGTCGGGGGCGCGCCAGCGGAAGGCGTGGCCCTCGACGGAGCCGGGCACCCCGCGCCAGAGCGCGGCGTGCTCGATGCCCGCGCGCGCCAGGATCTGCGGCATCTGCGCGACATGGCCGAACATGTCGGGAAGGTAGCCGACGGGCATGGAGCCGCCCAGTTCCGCCGCGGCCGCCCACCCCATCTGCAGGTTGCGCACGATGGTCTCGCCCGAGCAGAGGAACTCGTCGAGCAGGATCAGCCACGGCCCGATCGCCAGCCGACCCTCGCCGACCAGGGCCTTGACGCGGTCGCGGTGTTCGGGGCGCATCTGCAGGTAGTCCTCGACCGCGGCCATCTGCCCGTCGACGGTGAAGCGGAAGTCCGGGTCGGTCTCGGCCGTCTCCAGCACGGTGTCGAGGGCGGTGACGAGCCGGTGCCGGAACACCTGGAAAGGCTCGTACCATTCCCGGTCCCAGTGGAAATGGGGCACGAAGACGGCGGAACGGCGCATGGGCACGGGACTTCCTGTGCTGTGGGGCGGCGGGGGGAGGGGGCAGCGGGGCCGGGGACAGCGGGGGAGCGGGAACGGGCAAGCGGCGGCGGGCTCAGCGCAGCGAGCCGGCGGCCAGTCCGGTGCGCCAGAACCGCTGCAGCAGGATGAACACGACGATCACGGGCAGGACGGAGACCAGCGAACCGGTGATCACCGACTCCTGCAGCAGCGGCGCGCGGGCGGTCTGGCCGTTCCACTGGTACAGGCCCAGCGTGATCGGGAAGAGCGACTCCTTCTGCAGCATCACCATCGGCAGGAAGAAGTTGTTCCAGATGGCGACGAACTGGAACAGGAAGATGGTCACCAGTGAGGGCGTCATCAGCTTGAACGCCACCGAGAAGAACGTGCGGAACTCCCCGGCCCCGTCCAGCCGCGCCGACTCCAGGATCTCCTGGGGGACGGCCGAGGCGGCGAAGATCCGCGCCAGGTAGACGCCGAACGGGCTGACGATGCTGGGCAGGAACACCGCGAGGTAGGTGTTGACGAGCCCGGTCGCGGAGAACAGCAGGAACAGCGGCAGCGCGAGCGCGGTGGTGGGCACGAGGATCCCGCCGAGGATCACGGAGAAGAGGAACTCGCGGCCCCGGAAGCTGAACTTGGCGAGCGCGTAGCCGCACAGCGCCGAGATCAGGGTGCCGACGGCCGCGCCCAGCACCGCGTACAGCACGCTGTTGAGCGCCCAGCGCCCGAAGACGCCGTCGTCGCGGGTGAAGAGCGTGTCGAGGTTGTCGAACAGGTCGAAGTGCGAGAACGCCAGGCCGTTGGTGGAGGCCAGGTCGCCCTGCGGCTTGGTCGCCGCCACGACCAGGAAGTAGACCGGCAGCAAGAAGTAGACCGCCAGCAGGAGCATCAGGGCCGTCGCGGCCGTGCGGCTGACCCGGCTCTCGCGGATGGCGGCTCGGTCGTCGCTCACAGTCCCGCCTTCCTCGAGGTCAGTCGCATGAACCCGAAGCTCAGCACGAAGGTGATGACGGCGATGACCACGGAGATCGCCGCCGCCTGTTGGTAGTTGTTCCCGGAGGCCACCGTGTACGCGAGCATGTTCGGGGTGAAGGTGCTCGAGATGTTCGAGGAGATCTGCCGCAGCACCGCCGGCTCGGCGTACAACTGCAGGGTGCCGATGATGGAGAACACCGTGGTCAGCACCACCGACGGAGCGATGATCGGCACCTTGACCCGCCACGCGATGGCCCAGTTGCTCGCCCCGTCGAGCTTGGCCGCCTCGTAGAGCTCCTGCGGGATCGACTGGAGCGCCGAGAACATGATCAGCATGTTGTAGCCGGTCCACAGCCAGGTCGAGACGTTCGCCGTCGACCACAGAACGGCGCCCGGACCGAGGAAGTCGGGCTCGAGTCCGACGCTCCTGAGCGCGTCGACGACCGGGCTGATCTGCGGCGAGTAGAGATACGACCACATGATCGCGGCGATGACGCCCGGCACGGCGTACGGCATGAACGCCGAGATGCGGAAGAACGTCCTGAGCTTCAGCAAGGGGGTGTCGAGCAGCAGGGCCATGGCCAGTGCGAGGAAGAGCATCACCGGCACCTGCACGATGCCGAACAGCCCGATGCGCCCGATGCTGCCCCAGAACTCGGTGTTGCGGAAGACCTGTGCGTACTGCTCCAGGCCGCCGAAGGTCGTGTACGACGTGCCGTACTGGCCCCCGGTGCGGCGCACGACGAGCAGGCTCTGCCAGAGCGCGTAGCCGATCGGCACCAGGTAGAAGAGGACGAACGGCAGGAAGAACGGGGTCACGAACGCGGCGATGGTGCCCGCCCGGGGGCCGCCGCCGCTCCTGCGGCGGCGGCTGCCCTCGGCGGTCGCCACCACGCGCGTCGCGCGGGTCGCGAGATCGGTCATGCGGCGGTCACTTGCCCGCCGCGGCCGGGATCGCCTGGTCCCTCATGGACTTCAGCGCCGCCTCCTGGGCGGCTGTCAGCGCGCCGGCGACGGTTCCGTCACCGGCGGCCGCCTTGGCCATCGCGTCCTGGAGCGCCAGGTTCACCGTCTTCTGGGTCGGGCCCCAGGTGAAGCCGGTGTCGATGTTCCTGGACGACTCGGCGAAGACGTCGAAGATCTTCTGGTTGTTGTAGTAGGGCACGCCCTGGGCGAGCGCGGGGAGCTCCAGACCTGCGGTGGCCGCCGGGTACAGGCCGCCCAGCTTGTTCTCCAGCGCCAGGGCCTCCGGGTCGGTGTTCAGCCAGGTGTTGAACTTCACCGACTCGTACAGGTGCTTGCCGCCCTTCATGAAGGCGACGGTCGAGCCGCCCCAGTCGCCGGACGCGGCGCTCGTACCCCAGGTCGGCATGGGCACGATCGACCACTTGCCCGCCTGCTTGGGCAGGTTGTCGCGGAACATGCTGTAGCCCCAGGCGGCGCCGACGTAGGTGGCGATCTGGTCCTTCTGGTACGCCGTGTACATCTGGGTCGAGCCGTGGGCGAGGTCGGTCCGCACCAGCTTGGCGTCGATCAGTTTCTGCCAGTACTCGGCGACCTGCTCGCTCTGCTCGGACTCGACGGTGACGTGCCACTTGTCACCGGAGTAGGAGTACATCTCGGCGCTGTTCTGCCAGAGGAGTCCGTTGAACCACTCGGCGTTGTTCGGGTCGAAGAACGTCATGCTGAGCTTCGGGTCCGCGTCGTGCAGCTTCCGGGCCTCGGTCGCGTACTCGTCCCAGGTCTTCGGAATCTCGAGGTGGTGCTTCTCGAAGATGTCGCTGCGCACGTACAGGGCCATCGGGCCGGTGTCCTGCGGGATGGCGAACACCCCGGTGCCGCCGAAGCTGGCCTGAGACCAGGTCCAGGGCACGAACGCCGACTTGGCGTCGGTGGCCCCCTTGCAGGCCGAGGCGTCGACGAAGGCGTCCTGGCTGCGCAGGTTGGGCAGTTCGTCGTAGCCGACCTGGGCGAGGTCCGGCGCCTTGCCGGCCTTGAGGGCGTTGCCGATGGTGCCGTACTGGTCGTTGGAGATGTTCTTCGTCTCGACCTGGATGTCCGGGTTCTTCTTGTTCCACAGCGCGACGACTTCGTCCATGCCGGGAACGGTGTTCCAGTACTGGAGAGTGACGTTGCCCTTCGCGGGCGCGCAGGACTGCGCCGCCGCGCTGCTCCCCGAGGGAGCCGGCGAGGAGCATCCGGCGAGAACGGCGATGCCGGCCGCCGCGGCGACGGCGGCGAGGCGGATCCGCGTGACTGTGCTGCTCATGGTTTCCGTTCCGGAGGACGGCCGGCGAGAACACCGGCCGGGTCGACGTTGACACCTCAGGCGGGACGTGCTGGTGGGCAGGAGCGACGGTGCCGGCGCGAGCACCGAACCCCGTCGCAAGGTGGGGCAGACCGCTTGTACCGGCCTCGTGAGCGTTCCCGTGAACGTTCACGGGAACGCTCACGGGGGTGGGGAATTGCTCGGAAGTCTGCGCTCGGGCGCCTTCAAGTGTCAAGGCTTCACGGCGTACTCGCGGCCGGGAGGGGTCAGGCGGAGCTGCTCAGCCGCAGTTCGGCCCGGACGACGAGGTCGTCGGCGGCGAGCGGTTCGCCGCCGGTCAGCAGCCGGGCGACCTGGTCGATGGCGAGCGCGCCGAGTCGGCGGGTGTCGAGCGCGACGCTGGTGAGCGGGGGTTCGACCAGCGAGCCGAGTTGCAGGCCGTCGAAGCCCACCACGGCGAGCTCGCCGGGGACGCTCCGTCCCAGCCGGCGCGCCTCGCGCAGGGCGCCGATCGCGATGATGTCGTTGAAGGTGAAGACCGCGGTCACCTCGGGGTGCGCGCCCAGCAGTTGTCCGAGCGCCGTGCCGCCGCCGTCGGCCGACTGGGCGGCGCCGACCACCTTGTCCGCGGCGATCCCGTGGGCCGCCGCGGCCGCCGCGAACCACCCGCGCCGCACGCTCGGCTCGGCCCGGCCGTCGTGGTCGAGCATGCCGATGTGCCGGTGGCCGGCGGTGGCCAGGTGCGCGACCGCGGCGTGCACGCCCTCCTTGCCGTCGATGCGGATCGAGCTGAAGCGCGCCGTGCGGTGGTCACGTCCGATGAGCACCACGGGCAGCCCGCGGGTGAAGTGTTCGAGGTCGTGCTCGGAGCAGCTGAAGTAGCCGACGACCGCGTCCACTTGGGAGGCGGCCATCTGCAGGGTGCCGAACTCCTCCTCGGCCCGGTCCGCGGTGTCGTAGACCACGACGTGCCAGCCGCGGGCCCGCGCCGCCTCCAGCGCGGCCGCGGCGACCTCGGTGAAGAAGGGGTTGAGCAGGTCCGGGATGACCAGCCCGATCGTGGTGGTGTCCTGCCGGACCAGGCCGCGGGCGAAGCGGCTCGGCCGGTAGCCGAGTTCACGGGCGGCGTCGAGGACCCGCTGCTTGGTCGTGCCGTCGATCTCGTCCTTGTCGTTGAGGGCCCGCGACACGGTCTGCCGGGACACACCGGCGGACCGGGCCACGTCATGGATCGTGACCCTCCGGGATTCCGCCCCCGACGACGACACCATCGCGCACCTCCCGATCGTCGCGGGTGCCGGCGCGCCCGCAGGGCCTGAGTATGCACGTCCGGGACGCGGCGGCGCGAGATCAGGCCGCCGTACGCCGACGCGGGCGCGTACCCGTCGACCCGGACCTGACCTCGGGGAACGGGCGGAGCTCGGACCCCATCCGCAGAAGTGGCCGACGGCCGGCGCAGTTGCGGTGCGCCAGGTCGTCGGGCCGTGCTCACGGGGGAGAGGGCCTGCTTGTCGTGCCGGGTGGGCAAGGCCTGCGGCGGGTGGGCTGGTGGGGCCGGCCCATGGACGGCGGTGTTCGGACGGGTATGGGGCCCGATGGGCGCGGCTGCGAGCCGGCGTCACAACGGTCGGGGCCGCGGCGGCCCGGGGCGAGGAATCCGCTCCGGCGGGCTGCCCGCGGCCCGGCGAACGCGACGGCGCGTCAGCGGGCGGCGCGTGATGGCGACCGGCGCCGTGCGGCGCCGACGGGGGCGCATGCCCGTAGCCAGTCGGTGGCCCGCGCCCTCCGACTGGGGGCCGCGCGCCACGGTCGGTCCGGCCGGCTTTCCCCATGGCTGTCCTCCCCGACAGCAGGACGGCGTGGACCGCCTCGGCGTGGCGCCGGGCTCGTGGGCCGGGACGAGCACACCGGCCGCCGTCGGCGGCGGTATCGCCTGGGCCGACCCGCCGCCGGGTGGGATCCGATGCTCCTTTGGAGACGCTTAAACCGTTTCATCGAGCTGGCAGATCCGTTCGAGTAAATCTGTCAATCCCGTTGCCATGCAGGTGTGATGACCTTCAAAGTGAGATTGAAGCGATTCAATCACCTCTTGAGGAGCACCTGTGCGTCAGCAGATCGCTGCCGTGGTCGCTGCATCAGTCATCGTCGTGGGGGCACCCGCGACGGCGACGGCAGCGAGTCCACCCGCGGCCCAGGCCGCCGCTGTGACAAAAGTCGGCCACTTGACGGCCAACGCCCTTGACGATCCGCTCGGCATCCCGTTGACCGCGCCCGTCCTCGGCTGGCAGCTCGACTCCGAGCGCCGCGGCGTCACTCAGCGGGCCTACGAGGTGCGCGTCGCCTCTTCGGCCGACGGTCTCGACGACCCCGACGTCTGGGACAGCGGCAAGGTCGCCTCCCGTCAGTCGGTCGACGTCCGCTACGGCGGCCCCGCGCTGAAGCCGCACACCGACTACGTCTGGTCCGTCCGGGTCTGGGACGACCGGGGAACCGCCTCCCCGTGGAGCGAGCCAGCCACGTTCGGCACCGCTCTGGGCGACCGGCCGTGGACCGCCTCGTGGATCGGCGCGCGGAACCCGGGCCCGGGCGCCGAGTGGACCGACTACACGATCAAGTTCACCGCTTCCGACATCAACGGGGCGCTCGGCGTCTACTTCCGCGGCCAGGACACCGAGAACGCCTACATGTGGCAGATCAGCGACGCCGAGGACGCGCTGCGCCCGCACGTGAAGCGCGACAGCGGCTACTCGGTCCTCAAAGCGACACCCTTCCCGGCCGGTTTCGACTTCGCCGCCGAGCACGACTACGCCATCGACGTCGACGGTGACACGATCACCACCACCGTCGACGGCAAGCAGTTGGACCGGCGCACCGACGCGACGTTCGGCGGCCCCGGCACCATGGGCTTCCGCACCAGCGGCACGGAGCGCGGTCTGGTCCGCGACGTCACGGTCACCAGCGCCGACGGGACCGTCCTGGTCGACACCGCCTTCCCGGCGGGTGACCGCACCTTCGCCTCCGGCACCGTGACCGCCGGCGGCCTGCGCGTCGACAGCGAGGGCGGCGAGGCCTGGCTGCGCCGCGACGAGCCCGTCCCGCTGCTGCGCAAGGAGTTCGATCTCGGCGGCAAGAAGGTCGCCCGGGCGCGCGTCTACGCTTCGGCGCGCGGCGTGTACGAACTGCGGCTCAACGGCGCGCGGGTGGGCAGCGCCGAACTCGCGCCCGGCCTGACGGCGTACGACAAGCGCATCGACTACCAGACCTACGACGTGACCCGGCAGGTCCGCGCCGGCGCCAACGTACTGGGCGCCGAGGTCGCACCGGGCTGGTACAGCGGCAAGGTCGCCATGTTCGGCACCGACGTCTACGGTAAGAACGACTCGGTGATCGCCGAGATGCTGGTCGAGTTCACCGACGGCACCAGCACCACCGTCCGTACCGACGGCACCTGGACCACCACCGGCGGTCCGACCCGCGAGGCAGACCTGCTCGACGGCGAGTCCTACGACGCACGAGTGGCCAGGCAGATCGGCGGCTGGGACAAGCCCGGCTTCGACGACGCGAGCTGGGCCACGGCGGACGTCCGCGACGAGCCGGTGAACGTACTCGAACCGCAGACCGCGGTCGACGTACGGGTCACCCAGGAACTCAGGACCGCGAAGCGGATCGACTCGCCGACCGACGGCGTCTACCTCTACGACCTCGGGCAGAACATGGTCGGCCACGTGCGCCTCACCCTCAAGGGCGAGCCGGGCCGGACGGTGAGGATCCGGCACGGCGAGGTGCTCAACCCCGACGGCACGCTCTACACCGCGAACCTGCGCACCGCGAAGGCGACCGACCACTACACCTTCGCCACCGACCAGCCGGAGACGTTCGAGCCGTCGTTCACCTTCCACGGCTTCCGGTACGTCGAGATATCCGGCGTCGACCAGGCTCCCGCGGCCAAGGACCTGGTCGGTGTCGTCGTCGGCACCGACGGCGACCTCACCAGCAGCCTCGACACCGACTCCGACCTGGTCGACCAGCTGCACGACAACATCGTCTGGGGCATGCGCGGCAACTTCCTGTCAGTCCCCACGGACACCCCGGCGCGCGACGAGCGGATGGGCTGGACCGGCGACATCAACGTCTTCGCCCGCACCGCCGTCTACAACATGGACGCGCAGTCCTTCCTGACCAAGTGGCTGCAGGACCTGCGGGACACCCAGCGGCCCAACGGCTCGCTGCCCGGCGTCGCCCCCGTGGTCCCCGGCCGCTTCGACGGCGGCTACGAGTCGGCCGGCTGGATGGACGCCGGCGTGCACGTGCCGTGGACGGTGTGGCAGGCCTACGGCGACACCGACGTCATCCGCGACAACTACGACATGATGAAGGGTTACGTCGACTTCCTGGACGCCGACTCCACCGGCCACATCCGCTCCGCCGGTGGCTATCTCGACTGGCTCAACCTCGACGACGCGACCCCGGCCGACGTACTCGACACCGCGTTCGTCGCCAAGAGCACACGCGAGTTCGCGCAGATGGCGGCCGCCATCGGCCGCGACGCCGACGCGGAGGCGTACCGGCAGCGCTACGAGGCGATCAAGGCGGCGTACCAGGCCGCGTTCATCGGCGCCGACGGCACCGTCAAGGGCGACAGCCAGACCTCGTACATCCTGACGCTGACCAACGACCTCGCCCCCGCCGACCGGCGCGACAAGGTCGTCGCCAAGTTCGTCAAGACCCTCGAGCGCCGCGACTACCACCTGTCGACCGGCTTCCTCGGCGTCGACGGACTGCTGCCCGCACTCACCGAGGCGGGCCGCTCCGACATCGCCTACCGGCTGCTGCAGCACAAGGACTACCCGTCCTGGGGCTACGAGATCGGGAAGGGCGCCACCACCGTCTGGGAACGGTGGAACTCCATCAACCCCGACGGCACCTTCAACGACGTGGGGATGAACTCGTTCAACCACTACGCGTACGGCGCGGTCGGCGAGTGGATGTACCGCACCATGGCGGGCGTCTCGGCGGCCGAGCCGGGCTACCGCAAGGTGCTCATCGCCCCGGAGCCCGGTGAGGGCATCGACCACGTCGACTTCAGCCACCGGACGCCGTACGGCACGGTGCGCAGCGCGTGGGACACGACCGGCGGGGTGATGAAGCTCGACGTCACCGTGCCGGCGAACACCACCGCCGAGGTGCGCATCCCGGCGGCGAACCGCTGGGCGGTCACCGAGGGCGGCGCGCCGATCGGCGAGGTCGACGACGTGACATACGTCGAGCAGGCCGACGGGGACGTGGTGCTGGAAGTCGGCTCGGGGCGCTACGCGTTCGCGGTCGACCAGGTGCTCGGGGACCTGGGGGCGGCCCGGGCGCAGGCAGCGTCGTTCGCCGACGACGTCGACGCGCTGCCGGCGCGCGGTCCGGGCAGGATCGCCAAGGGCCATCTGCAGGTGCGCACCACCCTGATGCGCAACGAGCTCGCTGCCGCATGGCGCCTGCAGAGCGAGGGCGCGGACGAGCGGCTGACCGCCGCCGCGGTGCACCGTGCGCTCGCCGGCGTGGCCGACCTCGACCGATGGACGCAGGCCTACGCCGAGCAGGGCGCGATCGACAAGACGGCGGCCAAGACGCTGCGTGACGCACTGACCGGCATCGGGCAGACCCTCTCGCGGGCATCCTCGCGTCTGGTCGGCGCGGTGGCCACGCTGGACGTGCCGGCCGGCGAGATCCTCCCGGGCGATGTCGTCCGCGTGACCGTGGCGTTGAAGAACACCGGCAAACGGCCGCTGACCGGCGTCGATTCGTCCCTGCGCGCACCCGGCGGCTGGACGGTGAAGTCCGTGGGCCGGCACGCGTCCACCACAGGCGCGGGCAACACCCTCGAGCACGCCTACGACGTCACGGTCGCGACCGACGCGCAGGCGTCCATGGCCGACCTCACCGGCTCGGTGTCCTACCGGTACGCGGGAGGAACGGCGACGCTACCGGTGTCGGCGGGCCTGCCGGTCGCCCCCGGCGTCGCCATCGGCGGTGTGTCCACCACGCCTGACCCGGCCGGCCCGGGTGAGGAGGCCACCGTCGCCGCCGTGCTGACCAACCGCACCGATGTGGTGCAGTCCGGCAAGCTCACGCTCGACCTCCCTGACGGCTGGCCGACGCCGGACCCGGTCGGCTACCTCCTGAACCCGGGACAGCAGACGACGGTCGAAGCCGTCGTGACGGTGCCGCTCACGGTCGTCGAGCAGAAGGCCACGGTCACCGTGGCGACGGGCCCGACGGCGACGGAGCAGGTGTCCGGCGCGATCGCTGTCTCGCTGCCCACCCCACCCGAGGGGGCCGGCGACCACGTCGACCTCGGTGACGGGCCGTCGGAGTCCGCCCACCGGCTGACGGCTTCGGAGCACTCGGGGACGAACAGCGAGGCCGGACTGACACGGCGCTACACCCATTCCTCCTATCCGGGCGGCTGGTTCGAGTTCGACGCCGCCGTGCCGACCAAGGGCCGCTTCGCGGTCCGCATCGTTGAGACGTTCGACGGGGCCAGGCGCAAGACCTATGACGTCCAGGTCGACGGCAAGGTGGTGCACAGCGTCGACCTGAAGCGAGGCGAGGACGGCCAGGGCACCGTCACCCACCAGTTCGTGGTCGAACCTTCCGCCGCCACGTCGGACGGCACCGTGCGGGTGCGCTTCCAGGACACCGGCGCGGACTACGACCCCTCGATCGCCGACGTGTGGGTGGTGCCGGTCGACTGACGTCCCCGGCGACCGTCGTGTGCCTGAGCACCCCGGCAAGGTTCTCAGGCACACGACCCGGTGCGCGGGTGCTCACCGGAACGGCTGGGACGGCCGCCCGAGGAGCCACGACCCGCCCGCGTCGCCGTGGACGCGGTGAGGCAGCGGGTCGGCCGGGCAGCGGCAGGCCGCCGGCCGTCTTGGCCTGTCGCGACAGCCTGGTGGGGCGGGGAGCGTATGTCATGAGCCGGCACCTGGCACCGGTTGTGTTCGTCGGCCGGGCCGGCGGCCGCGCGGGTACTCCTGCGGCACGATCTGCCGCACCCGGTGCCGGTGCCGTGTCCGGTGCCGTGGCTGGTGGCGACCGGTCCGCGGCCACGCGCGCCATCCGGGCACTCGGCGCCCTTCGGCCCTGAAGAGGTCCGGTGCGGTCGCGGCGGCCTTGACGGTCCGCGCGGACCGTGTGGCGGACGCCAGGGTGCCGCGCGCCCCGTGGCCGGGTCCAGCCGGCCGCGCGGGAGAACGTACATACCGGGAGACGAGCACGGCGTCCACTTGGTGTTCTCGGAGCCGCGAGGAGACGTCAGCGGGCGATGTCGCGCAGCGCCGCACCGAGCGCCGGCAGGTCGAGCTCCGCGAGGTGGTCCAGGAAGTGGTGGCGAATGGAGGCCAGGTGGGTCGGCCAGGCCTCCTCGAGACGGGCCAGCCCGGCGTCGGTGAGGACGGCGTTCCAACCCCTGCCGTCCTGTGCGGACCTGACCCGCCCGATGAACCCCTGCTCCTCCAGTCGGCGCACCACCCCGGTCATGCCGCTGAGCGACATCTCGCAGGCGGTGGCGAGGTCGCTCATGCGCAGGTGACGGCCGGGGGCCTCCGAGAGGTTCATCAGTGCCTGGTACTCGATGAGGGTCAGCCGCTGCTCACGCGCCAGGTCGGCGTCGAGCGCACGGGGCAGCGCGTAGATGACGCGGGTGAGGGAGCGCATCAGGTCCTCCTCGTCCGGGTCGAGCGGATCGGGAAGCCCCGGGACGGGTTCCGGGCGGTGGGTGGCATCCGACATGCCCGCCACTTTACTTGCTGCGCGAAGGATATATATTTGTTGCGCGAAGCAATTAGCCGCGGAGCCGGGTCAACGGCGCCGCATCCCTGCCCGCACCCTGCGACCGACCCCGCAAGCCTCCCGGAAAGAGACGTACATGCCTCAGTCACTGAAGAACGCGCAGTCCGCCACCACGATCCGGCGCACGGGGTCCGGTCCGGGCGGTGGCCGGCACCGGGGGCGCCACGCCGACGGTGAGCCGAACCTGCGGGGGGCCGCCACGGCCCCCGGAACCGGCCGGCACCGCAGGACGCTCCGCGCCCCGCAGTTCCGGCAGGCCGCCGGCGGACCGGCCCGGTCCGCCGGCGGCGACGAGGGCGGTCCCGTCGGATACGAGGCTCGCTTCGAGCGCGACGTGCTCACCCACCTCGACCCCGTGTACCGGGCCGCGTCGAGCGTGACGGGTGATCCGGCCGAGGCGGAGGAACTCGTCCTGGAGGTCTTCACTCGGGCGTACGCCGCGTTCCCGCGGCTCGCCGACGGCATCGACCACCGGGCCTGGCTCTACGACCTGTTGGCCGGCGCGTTCGTCGGACCGCACCCGCAGGTGTGCGTACTGCCGCCGGAATCCGCGGCCGCGGGCGGGCTGCTCGCGGCCGCGCTGGAGGAGTTCGTGCTGCTGCCCGAGCCCGATGTCCGTGCCGCGCTCCTCGCGCTGCCGAAGGAACAGCGGTTCGCCGTCTACCTCGCGGCGGTCGAAGGCTACACCTATGAGGACATAGCGGACATCATGGATGTCCCCTCCTCCATCGCGGCGTACTGGCTGCACGACGCGCGCCTGCGGCTGTGGGCGACCGAAGGGCCGCGCGCGGCCGGGTCCGAGGAGCACCTGCGCGGCGACCTCGTCGGTGCCGGGCGGCGCGGGCCCGAGTGACGCGCCGCCCGGCCCGGCGGCGGCGCCGCGGGGCCGGCGTACCCGCGCCCCACCCGCGCGAGGCGTGACCTTCGTCGCTTTGTCGCCTGTCCGTCACCGTGGCCGCCGGGCCTGCCGGGACCTCCTCGCCACCTGCGCAAATCCCGTCCCGGCAACCGGGAATCGTTGGGGGCCCGCCGAGGTTGATGCGAGCGCAGAAGGAAGATGATCACAATGAACGAAGAAGTAACCGCACCCGCGGAACCGTTGCGACGACTTGCCGCCCAGGGCGTCTCGGTCTGGCTCGACGACCTGTCGCGCAGACGCATCGCCTCCGGCGACCTCGCCCGGCTGGTCGCATCGGGGCGTGTGGTGGGCGTCACCACGAATCCGTCGATCTTCCGTGCCGCCATCGGCTCGGGGGAGGACTACCGGGACCAGCTCACCGAGCTGGCCGCGCGCGGCGTCACCGCCGACGAGGCCGTCCGCACGATGACCGCGGACGACGTCCGGGCCGCGGCGGACCTCCTGCGGCCGGTGTACGAGGCGACCGGTGGCCGGGACGGCCGGGTGTCGATCGAGGTCGACCCGCGCCTCGCCCACCGCACGGAGGCGACCGTCGCGGAGGCCGCGCAGCTCGCCCGGCTGGTCGACCGTCCCAACGTGATGGTCAAGATCCCGGCGACCGCGGCGGGCCTGCCCGCCATCACCGAGGTCACCGGCCTGGGCATCAGCGTGAACGTCACACTGATCTTCTCCCTGGACCGCTACCGCGAGGTCATGGAGGCCTATGTGGCCGGCCTGGAGAAGGCCCGCGCGGCGGGGACCGACCTGTCCACCGTGCACTCCGTCGCCTCGTTCTTCGTCTCGCGCGTCGACACGGAGGTCGACCGGCGGCTGACGGAACTCGGCACGGACGAGGCGTCGGCCCTCAAGGGCAGGGCGGCGCTCGCCAACGCCCGGCTGGCGTACCGGGCGCAGCGGGAGTTCTTCACCGGCGACCGCTGGAGCGCGCTCGCCGCCGCCGGCGCCCACGAGCAGCGGCCCCTGTGGGCTTCGACCGGAGTGAAGGACCCGGCCTACCGGGACACCCGCTACGTCGAGGAGCTCGTCGCGCCGGGGACGGTCACGACCGTGCCCGAGGCGACACTCGACGCCGTCGCCGACCATGGCCGCGTCGACGGCGACACCGTGACGGGCCGGCACGAACCGGCCCGCGCCGACCTGACCGCCCTGGAAGGGCTGGGCATCCCCTACGACGAGGTCGTCCGTCAGTTGGAGGACGAGGGCGTCGCGAAGTTCGAGGCGGCCTGGGCGGAGTTGCTGCAGGCCGTCGCAACCGCACTGAACGGCAAGGGAGCCGACGCGCGATGAGCAAGGACACGACCGGACCGGGCACCTCCTGGTCCAACCCCCTGCGCGACCCGTCCGACCGGCGGCTGCCGCGCATCGCGGGCCCGTCCGGGTTGGTGATCTTCGGCGTGACGGGCGACCTGTCCCGCAAGAAGCTGATGCCGGCCGTCTACGACCTCGCCAACCGCGGGCTGCTGCCACCGGGCTTCTCGCTCGTCGGCTTCGCCCGCCGCGACTGGGAGGACCAGGACTTCGCGCAGGTCGTGCACGACTCGGTGCGCGAGTACGCCCGGACGCCGTTCCGCGAGGAGGTCTGGCAGCAGCTCGCCGAGGGCATGCGCTTCATCCCCGGCGACTTCGACGACGACGTCGCGTTCAAGCAACTGGCCGCCACCGTGGACGAGCTGGACGCCGCCCGCGGCACCAGCGGCAACTACGCCTTCTACCTGTCGGTGCCGCCGAAGTTCTTCCCGAAGGTCGTGCGGCAGCTGAAGAAGCACGGGCTCGCCGACGCCCCCGAGGGCTCCTGGCGACGGGCCGTCATCGAGAAGCCCTTCGGCCACGACCTGGCCAGCGCCGAGGAACTCAACGCGCTCGTCCACGAGGTCTTCGCCCCGGAGCAGGTCTTCCGGATCGACCACTACCTGGGCAAGGAGACGGTCCAGAACATCCTGGCGCTGCGCTTCGCCAACACGATGTTCGAGCCGCTGTGGAACCGCTCCTACGTCGACCACGTGCAGATCACGATGGCCGAGGACATCGGCATCGGTGGTCGCGCGGGCTACTACGACGGGATCGGCGCCGCACGCGACGTCATCCAGAACCACCTCCTCCAACTCCTCGCGCTGACCGCGATGGAGGAGCCCGCCGCCTTCGACGCGGAGTCCCTCCTCACCGAGAAGCTGAACGTGCTGCGCGCCGTACGGCTCCCCGGCGACCTCGGCGCGCACACCGTACGCGGCCAGTACGCGCACGGCTGGCAGGGCGGCCAGGAGGTGAGCGGCTACCTGGAGGAGGAGGGCATCGACCCCGAGTCCGGTACCGACACCTACGCCGCCGTCAAGCTGGAGATCGACAACCGCCGCTGGGCGGGCGTCCCCTTCTACCTCCGGGCCGGCAAGCGCCTGGGCCGCCGCGTCACGGAGATCGCGGTCGTCTTCCAGCGCGCTCCGCACTCCCCGTTCGACCCGGAGGACACCCAGGAACTCGGCCAGAACGCGATCGTCATCCGCGTCCAGCCCGACGAGGGCATCACGGTGCGCTTCGGCTCGAAGGTGCCCGGGACCTCGATGGAGATCCGCGACGTGACGATGGACTTCGCCTACGGCGAGTCCTTCACCGAGTCCAGCCCCGAGGCGTACGAGCGGCTCATCCTCGATGTGCTGCTCGGCGACGCCAACCTCTTCCCCCGCCACCAGGAGGTCGAGGAGTCCTGGAAGATCCTCGACCCGATCGAGCGGTACTGGGACGCGCACGGACGGCCGGCGCAGTACACCGCGGGCAGTTGGGGCCCCGCGGAAGCCGACGAGATGCTCGCACGAGACGGACGGAGCTGGCGCAGGCCATGAGGATCGACCTGACAGACACCACGGCAAGCCACATCAACAAGGCCCTGGTCAAGGGCCGCCGCGCCATCGGTTCGCCCGCCGTCGGCATGGTCCTGACCATGGTCATCGTGACCGACGAGGAGAACGCCCACGACGCCCTGAAGGCGGCCGAGCAGGCGGCGCAGGAACACCCCTCGCGCACCCTGGTCGTCATCAGGCGGCCCTCGCGCACCACCCGCCGGCCCGCCCCTTCCCGCGTCGACGCCGAGGTGCGCGTGGGCTCGGACGCCGGATCCGGAGAGGCGGTGCTGCTCCGGCTGTTCGGCGACGTGGCCGAGCACGCCGGCTCCGTGGTCCTGCCGCTGCTGCTGCCCGACGCCCCCGTCGTCGTGTGGTGGCCTGCGGACGCCCCCGACGTGCCGACGAAGGACCCGCTGGGCGCGCTCGCGCAGCGGCGCATCACCGACGCCTACGCCCTCGACCGCCCACTGGAGCGGCTGGCGGTCCGGGCCGGCTCGTACGCCCCCGGTGACACCGACCTCGCGTGGACCCGGCTGACGCCCTGGCGCTCCATGCTCGCCGCCGCACTCGACCAGGCCGAGGCCCGGGTGACCTCCGCGGTCGTGGAGAGCGAGGCCGACAACCCCAGCGCCGAGCTGCTGGCCCGCTGGTTCGCCGACCGGCTGCGCGTGCCCGTCGAGCGGGTGGTCACCGACGGTCCGGTCGTGACCGCGGTGCGGCTGCGCACCAAGGACGGCGACATCACCATCGACCGCCCCGAGGGCGCCGTGGCCCGGCTGTCCATCCCGGGACAGCCCACCCGCCTCCTGGCGCTGAAGGTGCGCAGCACCGCGGAGCTCATCGCGGAGGAACTGCGCCGTCTCGACCCCGACGAGGCCTACGCCGCCGCGCTGCGGGCCCAGGTCAAGGCGCCCCGCAGCACGAAGGCCGCCGCTGCCGGGCCCGCCGCGGCGAAGCGGGCCGGGAACCCCTCCGCGCAGGCCCCCGCCGCCAAGAACCGCTCCGCCAAGGCCCGCTCCGCCGAGGCCACCCCGGTGCCGCCGCAGGGTGCGCACCAGCACGAGAACCAGGAGAAGGACGATGCCTGACACCACCAAGCCGAGCCGGCGCCCGCAGTGGACCGCCCTGGCGGAGCACCGCGCCGCCGCCCGGCCGGGACCGCACCTGCGCGAGCTGTTCGCCGCCGACCCCGAGCGCGCGCGGCGCTACACGGTGGAGGTCGGCGACCTGCGCATCGACTACTCCAAGAACCTGGTCACCGACGAGACCCTCACCCTGCTGCGCGACCTGGCCGCCGCCAGTGGCGTGTTCGAGCTGCGCGACGCGATGTTCCGCGGTGAGAAGATCAACGTCACCGAGCGCAGGGCCGTCCTCCACACCGCCCTGCGCGCGCCCCGGGACGCCGTCGTCGAGGTGGACGGCGAGAACGTCGTGCCGCGGGTCCACGCCGTGCTCGACAAGATGACCGCCTTCGCCGACCGGGTGCGCTCCGGGGAGTGGACCGGCCACACCGGCAGGCGGATCAGGAACGTCGTCAACATCGGCATCGGTGGCTCCGACCTCGGCCCCGCCATGGCCTACGAGGCGCTGCGCCCCCACACCGACCGCTCGCTGACGTTCCGCTTCGTCTCCAACGTCGACGGCGCGGACCTCCACGAGGCCCTGCAGGGCCTCGACCCCGCCGAGACGCTGTTCGTCGTCGCGTCCAAGACGTTCACCACCATCGAGACCATCACCAACGCCACCTCGGCGCGCAGCTGGCTGCTGGCCGGGCTCGGCGGGGACGAGAAGGCCGTCGCGCGGCACTTCGTCGCCCTGTCGACCAACACCGGCAAGGTCGCGGAGTTCGGCATCGACCCGGACAACATGTTCGAGTTCTGGGACTGGGTGGGCGGCCGCTACTCCTACGACTCGGCGATCGGCCTCTCCCTGATGATCGCCATCGGCCCGGGACAGTTCCGCGAGATGCTCGACGGCTTCCACACCGTCGACGAGCACTTCCGCACCGCCCCCGCCGAGGCCAACGCCCCGCTGATCCTCGGGCTGCTCGGCGTCTGGTACGGCAACTTCCTCGGCGCCCAGTCGCACGCCGTCCTGCCGTACTCCCACTACCTGTCCAAGTTCACGGCCTACCTGCAGCAACTGGACATGGAGTCCAACGGCAAGTCCGTCGACCGCGACGGCCACCCGGTGGAGTGGGAGACCGGCCCCGTCGTGTGGGGCACGCCGGGCACCAACGGGCAGCACGCCTACTACCAGTTGATCCACCAGGGCACGAAGCTGATCCCGGCCGACCTCATCGGGTTCGCCCGCCCGGCCGGCGAACTGTCCCCGGAACTCACCGCTCAGCACGACCTGCTGATGGCGAACCTGTTCGCGCAGGGGCAGGCCCTCGCCTTCGGCAAGACGGCCGACGAGGTCCGCGCCGAGGGCGTGCCCGAGGAGCAGGTCCCGCACCGGACCTTCCGCGGCGACCACCCCACGACCACCGTCCTGGCGACCGAACTGACCCCCTCGGTCCTCGGCCAGCTCATCGCGCTCTACGAGCACAAGGTCTTCGTCCAGGGCGCCCTGTGGAACATCGACTCCTTCGACCAGTGGGGCGTCGAACTCGGCAAGGTCCTCGCCAAGCGCGTCGAACCCGCCCTGACCGGCGGCGACGACGTCCCGGGCCTCGACCCCTCCACCGCGGCCCTGGTCGCCGCGTACCGCGCCCTGCGGGGCAACTGACCCGCAGACCCATACGGCGGCACCGTCCGGCCCCGGGCAGGTGCCGCCCACCGGCCACACCTGCGACACACAGAAGGAGCACCTGACATGCAACTCGGACTCGTCGGCCTCGGCAAGATGGGCGGCAACATGCGCGAGCGGATCCGCCGCGCGGGCCACACCGTCGTCGGCTACGACCGGGACCCCGCCCTCGCCGACGTCGGCAGCCTCGGCGAACTGGTCGACAAGCTCGACGCCCCGCGCGTGGTGTGGGTGATGGTGCCGGCCGGCGCCGCCACCCAGTCCGTGGTCGACGAGCTCGGCGGCCTCCTGGAGCCGGGTGACATCGTGGTCGACGGCGGCAACTCCCGCTGGACGGACGACGAGAAGCACGCGCAGGAGCTGGCCGCCAAGGGCATCGGCTTCGTCGACGCCGGTGTCTCCGGCGGTGTCTGGGGCCTGGAGAACGGCTACGCCCTCATGGTGGGCGGCCAGTCCGAGCACGTCGAGAAGGTGCAGCCGGTCTTCGACGCCCTCAAGCCCGCCGGGGACTTCGGCTTCGTCCACGCGGGCAAGGTCGGCGCCGGCCACTTCGCGAAGATGGTCCACAACGGCATCGAGTACGCCATGATGCAGGCCTACGCCGAGGGCTGGGAGCTGCTGGAGAAGGTCCACTCCGTCACCGACGTGCGCGAGGTGTTCCGCTCCTGGCAGGAAGGCACCGTCATCCGCTCCTGGCTGCTGGACCTGGCCGTGAACGCCCTCGACGACGACGAGCACCTCGAGCAGCTCAAGGGCTACGCGGAGGACTCCGGCGAGGGCCGCTGGACCGTCGAGGCGGCCATCGACAACGCCGTGCCCCTCCCGGCGATCACCGCCTCTCTCTTCGCCCGCTTCGCGTCCCGCCAGGACGACTCCCCGCAGATGAAGATGATCGCCGCGCTGCGCAACCAGTTCGGCGGCCACGCCGTCACCTCCGCGGACACCGCCCGCTAGCCACAGCAGCGTCCCGCGCCGGCCGGCCCCGGCCGGCGCGGGCACCACCGCGCTGCCCCCCACCACCTCCCGCACCACACCCGCCACCACCCTCCTCCATTGCCGAAAGTGGATGAACGATCATGGGTGACCTGCTCCTGCTGCGCCACGGCGAAACCGCGTGGACCCTGTCCAGGCAGCACACCAGCCACACCGACCTCCCCCTGACCCCGCACGGCGAGGGCGAAGCCGCCCGCGTGGCCGCGGTGCTGCGCGACCACGACATCGCCCTCGCTCTGAGCAGCCCGCTGCGCCGCGCCGTGCGCACGGCCGAACTGGCCGGGGTGACCGGCCACGAGATCGAGCCGGACCTGATCGAATGGGACTACGGGGGCTACGAGGGCGTCACCACCGCGGAGATCCACCGCACCCGCCCGACGTGGAACCTGTGGACCGACGGCGTGGCCGCCGGTCCGGCGGACCATCCCGGCGAGAGTCCGGAGGACGTCGGCCGGCGGGCCGACCGCGTGCTCGCCCGGGTCGAGCCACTGCTGCGCGACCCGGACGCGGGCGACGTCCTGCTCGTCGCCCACGGCCACATCCTGCGCGTCCTGACCGCCCGCCGCCTCGGCCTGCCGCCCTCCGCCGGTTCGCTGTTCGCGCTGGACACCGGCACCGTGAGCCGGCTCGGCACCGAGCACGGCCGCCCCGTCATCAAGGCCTGGAACACCACGGGCGCCCGGCCCACCGCCGCCGCCTCCCTGTCCGGTGCCATCCCCCGGCAACGCCGCCCCGCACACGACACGTCCCCGGGTCGGTGATGCTTGCCGCCCCGCGGCCCGACGGGGCAGGCCGGCCTGACGCCGCCCCGCCGGCGCCTCCGCGGCGCGCGGCGCACGAAACTCACGAAGATGCGGGAGCACTGCCCTTCGTGAGGTAATACGTGTCACGGACGTCCGGGTCCGACGTCAAGAAGAAGAGCAGCAGTTCGCCCGACTTTCCGTTGGTGACGCCGAGATCCCAAGCGGCCTTTTCAGGTGGCCGTTCGGTGCGGGAAGCCACGTCCCCCGGATCCGCGAGGTCAGTCGGGCTCGGACCGCCGGCTGACGCTTTCTCCTCGGTCGACTCGGCATTGGCGTGGACCTCGAGGTGGATGACCGACCCATTGCCTACGAAGTTGCCGCCCCGATAAGTGTCCGGCCCCAGTAGGCGCCACGTACCGGTCCCGGTCATGCGCCATGCGTCATCGAAGCGGAACTCCTGGCCATCCAGGTTCACCGTTGCCACCTGCGACTTGGTCCTGAAACTGACAGAGCTCCCTTCCCAGCCCACCCACGTGCCGTACAGGTCTGTTGCGCTGACCCTCACAGGTGGCGGAGGAGGATCCAATCGGCTGTCCACGCAAGACGCCAGTGCAAGAGTCGCGGCAGATGTCATCGCCAGGACGGTGAACGGTCGTCTCATCGGCCGGGAGAAGGACTCGGTCCCGTCGAAAGCCATCTGCACATCCCTCTCAGTCGTCCACGGAACGGTTAATCGGGCCAATTCGGGGCGAGTTCACGCCGTCGACCGCGTTGGGTTCTTGGTCCAACCACTGCCTGGAGGTGCGTCAAGGCCTCCTGCTGGCCCGTATCCAGCCGCGTTCGCTGCTGCTCGATTCCAACGAGGGTTTCTGAGCCCTGCTTGTGTGTGCCGAGTGCGCGACAGCCACCCTAGCGAGACGACCACTCGACCCAGCTCCTCACGATCGGAAGACAACACCCGCTGCGAGCACCGCTGAGCCGTGGCCGGTCATGCCGAGGGCTGGACGATCTGGATGGGATTGCCATCAGGGTCGGCCGTCCAAGCGATCAGCAGCCGACCGAGCCAGGGGTGAGGGGACGCGAGGGCAGGTGCGCCGCCCGCGACGAGAGCCTCGTAGGCCGCGGCTGTGTCGTCCGTCCAGAGGATGACGGCCGCGCGCTGGCCGTCGGCGATGGGGTCCAAGCCGTGGTCATCGCGGGTGGAGGCAGCCGAGGCGATGCCGATCTTGTATCCGTCCAGCGCGAGATCCACGTGGATCGGCTCGCCCTCGGTGGGCACGCGGAACGTCTCGTCGAACCCCAGCCGCCTGTAGAAGGCAACGGCCCGCTGGAGATCATCGCTGAACAGAATCACTTGGGGCGTACGGAAGGCCGACATGGGACGACCGTACCGGCGGCGTCTTGCGCAAACATCAAGGGGTACCGCCGTCATTGGCAAGTCGGCCACCTTGTGACGGCGCGCCGTTCATGCACTCCTCGCTGTACCGATGAAGCCGTCCCTGACACGCGTTCGGCTTCTTGCCGCAACCTCTTCGATCGCGCGCACCGTCCACGACGAGGGCATGGCCTTCCCGCCCTCTGGCACCCCGGCGCTGCGGGCCGCTGCGGGAGGCATTCATTCCGGCAGAGGCAGCAACCTACCGCTCCAACGCTCGTCGTCGGCGTCGTCCGGTTGCCTGAGCCGGATGTCGAAAGCGTTCTCCACCAGCGCCAGGACGCTGTGAAGGGGCGCGACCTGTCCAGGAATGAGCCCAAGGGGCCTCATGACGTCGTCAAGCCTTGCAGGGTCCTGCCCGGCCGGGTCGATCGCCTGGAGCGTGTGGAAGTCCACGATGACTTCGCCGCCTACCGCATACTTGAACCAGTGCATGGGCTTCTCGTTGTAGTGGAGTACCACGGCCTCCGTGCCCGCGGAGACGCGACTCAGGATCCTCTCATCGAGTCCGTGCACGCCACCCCCTTCCCATGCCCACGTCCACAAGCCATCGATGCCGCTGGTGACGACGGGTTCCTCGTCGTCGAAAAGGTCGTCACCCCAGTCGTCCGCCAGGTCCACGACGTCGCGAAGCGCCAAGGTCTCCGGAGCCACCCCCATCCGGGTGAGCAGCTCCGCGGGCGGTAGATCCCGCACGAAGGTCAACGTGTAGATGGGGAAATCGCCCTCTCGGAACAAGTCCAGTCCGCGGCCCATCCCGGTGCTTGTCATGCCGTGGATGCTGCCACACAGCACCGACACACCTCCCGGACAGATCAACTGCACCAGGCCCGCAGGCATGGCCGGAGGGCCCAGGGCAGGGGAGCGAAGCGAGCGTTCCACTGCGCCGGGCCGGACGCCTTCACCCGCCGGCCACGAACCGGGCGGCCTCGTCGACCCGTGCGACGGGCTCGGCGCTGCCGGGCTGCGTGCCAGGCGCCGCGTCGACAGCCGCGCCACCTGAAGGCGCATCCGGACACGCCCGCGCGCGCCCGGTTTTCCTCGCCTCGCGGTGGGCGAGCCCGTCTGGCCATCGGAAGGAGCCGCCGGGCGCGCGGGCCGTGTCGGCGGGCAGGCCGACCGCTGGGGGGCCAAGCTGGTGTGGAGCGATCCCGGCGACAGGGAAGGGCGAACCATGAAGGGCATCGCCGACATGGGGGGCACGCCCGGATGGGGCCGCGTCCGGCCGCCGCAACCTGGCGAACCGGTCTTCGCCGAGCCCTGGCAGGGCCGGGCCTTCGCGCTGACGATGCTCTCCATCCAGGTGTCCGGGTACAACGTGGATGCCTTCCGGCACGCCCAGGAGCGCCTGGGCCGGGCCGCCTACCTGGACGAGGGGTACTTCGGCCGCTGGCTGAACGCCGCGGAGCTGATGCTCACCGACAGCGCCGTCCTCGCCCCCGCCGCGGTCGACACGCGGGCCCGCCGGCTGCGCGGTGAGGACGTCGAGGACCCCCCGGTCCCCGAGCCCGCCCGCCCCGGCCACGTTCCCACCGCCCCGGGCTCGCTCCGCACCGTGGACACCGCGCCGGAGTTCGCCGTCGGCGAGCGGGTCAGGGCGAAGGACATGTCCCCGCCCGGGCACACGCGGCTGCCGGGCTACCTGCGCGGACACACCGGCGTCGTCGAGCTCGTGCAGCCCGCCGCCGTGCTGCCGGACACCAACGCGCACTTCCTGGGCGAGAACCCGCAGCACGTGTACTCCGTCCGGTTCGACTCCCGCGACCTGTGGGGCGCGGGCGCCGAGCCCTTCTCCGTGACCGCCGAGCTGTACGAGAGCTATCTGGAGACCCCCGTATGACCTCCACCAGCGGTCCGGGCGACCGCCTGCCGGCAGCCCTGCGCACCGAGGCGCTCGAGCAGCTCCTCACCGAGCGCGGTTTGATCGACCCGGCAGCACTGGACACGATCATCGCCACCTACGAGACCCAGGTGGGGCCGCTCAACGGCGCCAAGGTCGTCGCCAGGGCCTGGACCGACCCCGCTTACAGGAGCCGGCTGCTCCGGGACGGCACGGCTGCCATCGCGGAGCTGGGCTTCTCCGGGCGGCAGGGCGAGCACATCGTCGTCGTGGAGAACACCCCCACCGCCCACAACGTGGTGGTCTGCACTCTGTGCTCCTGCTACCCGTGGCCGGTGCTCGGCCTGCCGCCGAGCTGGTACAAGGACCCCGCCTACCGCTCGCGCATGGTGCGCGAACCACGCGCGGTGCTGTCGGAGATGGGACTCGACCTCGCCGACGACGTGCGGATCACCGTCCGCGACTCCACGAGCGAGGTGCGTTGGCTGGTGTTGCCCGAACGCCCCCCCGGCACGGAGCACTTGACGCAGGAGGAACTCGTGCCGCTGGTGACCCGGGACGCGATGGTCGGCGTGGCGAAGGTGGCGGCACCATGACCGCGCCCCTGGACGCGGAAGGGCCGGCGGCCCCGCCCCGCTCGAACGGGGAACTGGTCTTCGCCGAACCTTGGGAGAGCCGCGCCTTCGGCATGGCCGTCGGCCTGCACGAGGCGGGGGTCCTCGCCTGGCCGCGGTTCCAGGCAGCGCTGATCGCCCGGATCCGGGCCTGGGAGAACGAGCCCGCGACGGACGGCCCCTGGGACTACTACCGGCTCTGGCTGGCCGCCCTGGTGGACGTGCTCACGGAACAGGACGTGCTCGGCGCGGACGAGGTCACCGCTCGCGCCCGGACCCTGGCCGGCCGCCCAGGGGGCCACGACCACGGCGAGCCGTCTTCCGACCGCGTCCCTCCGCACTGACCGCCGCGCACCCGGTCCCCGGGCCTGATCCGTCAGCCCTGCGGGACGGGCAGGTCCAATGAGACGGTCTTGCCGCGGCCGTTGGGCGAGGTGTTCCACTCCCCGGCCAGCGCCTCGACGATGAGCAGACCCCGGCCGTGCTCGGCTTCGGCGTTCTCCACCTCGTCGAGGGCGAGCGGCGAGGGGACGGGCGGGTTGCTGTCGGAGTCCCGTACCTCCAGCCGGACGTGGTCGTCGAAGGCCCGCAGACGGACGTCGACGTCGCTGCCCGCATGGATGAGGGCGTTGGTCACGATCTCGGACGCGATCAGCTGGAGGGCATCAGAGAGGGCCGTCAGCGCCCACGTACGCAGCTGCTTGTCGATGAACACACGGGCCGCCTTGACCCCGTGCAGGTCGCGGCG
Organism: Streptomyces sp. ME19-03-3; assembly: GCA_033793685.1. GTDB lineage: Bacteria > Actinomycetota > Actinomycetes > Streptomycetales > Streptomycetaceae > Actinacidiphila. Next base: position 166,440 of record JARAXD010000006.1, read on the forward strand.
CCGCACATGCAGGCTGGCCGTCCGCGGGGCGCCCCGGCCCGCCGCCCCCTCGTACCGGGACAGGAGCAGCACCGCGTCGTCCCGGCGCCACCGGGGGCTGGAGACCTCGGAGACCAGCCGGTCGGCCAGCCGCTCCAGATCGGCGGCCTCCACCCCGCTCCTGCCGAGCAGGTCCCCGGCGCAGGCTCCGGGATCGCCGGCGCCGGAGCCGGTCAGGCCGTTGGAGTAGAGCATCAGCACGGACCCCGGCGACAGCGTGTGCTCGCAGCTGCGGTAGGGGTGCTGTGTGCTCACGCCCAGGGGAAGGTTCGCGGGCGCGTCCAGGATGCCGACGCTTCCGTCCGGGTGCCGCACGACCGGTGCGGGATGCCCGGCCAGAGCCACCTCGGCCGTACCGTCGCCGGTGTCCAGAGCGACCACGCAGCACGTCACGAGCTGCTCCGTGCCGAGTTCGGCGAGCAGCCGGCCCGTCCGGTCGATCACCGCGGCAGGGCGGTGGCCCTCACTGGCGTACGAGGTGAGCGCGGTGCGGGCCTGGCCCATGACGGCCGCGCTGTCCAGGTCGTGGCCCTCCACGTCTCCGACGACGAGCACCATGCGCTCGTCCGACACCTTGATGACGTCGTACCAGTCGCCCCCCACCTGGACGGTCGTCATGGCGGGCCGGTAGCGCGCGGTGGTGGCCAGCCCCGGCAACTCCGAGAGAGCGGACGGCAGGAGCCGCAGCTGCAGGTGCTCCGCCATTTCGCGCTGCCGGGTGCCCAGCTCGACGCGTTCCACCGCCGCCCCCAGCATGCCGGCCATCATGCCGAACACCGTCCGCTCCTCGGGGGGAAACGCGCGGGGCCCCGGGAACTCCAGGCAGCACACGCCGATGACGTGCGGGTTCGCCCAGGGTGCCGCGGCGAAACTGCTCCCGACCAGGAGCGGTAGATAGACCTCGGCCAGTGGCCCGGGCTCGTGCCAGTCGGAGCTCACGTCCTGCGGCGGGCCGTCGGAAAGGAACAGCGCGCGCCCGCGGACGGCCTGGACCGCGGGGGAGCGCCCACCGAGCCTGGCTCCGTGCAGGGCGCGGACCAGGGCGGAGGACGGCCCGCTGTGTCCCAGCACCCACAGCCGGCCCGCGCTCGCCGTGGCGAGCGCCAGGGCCCGGGCGCCGAACGGGGACATGAGGGAGCCATGGGCCGCCGCGACGAGGTGGTCCACCGTCGTCGCCTCGTTGAGTCGCTCGGCGAAGTGCCGCAGCGGGTACATCAGACTGGCACCGGCCGAGCCGGGGACACTGTCCACCCCCCAGCCCGGAATGGAGACGTCCTCCCGGAAGACCGGTACGAGCGCGGGGCTGGGGCCGGCCGTGACCACGGTGCCGGCGCGCGCGAGCCGGGCGAGAGCCCTGGCCAGTTCGTCCGCGGATTCCCGTAGCACGTCGCGGTCCGCGGGGCTGTAGTCGCCGCGGTCCTCCAGGCGAAGCACGGTCAGTGCGCCGAAGCGGTGGCCGTCGGCGGTGACCGGCGCCGCCAATGCCGCGTAGGGGTAGGGGCGCGCGAACTGCCCTTCGGCGCTCGCCGGGTCGGGATCGGGCAGGGCTGCCACCTCTCCCGTGGCGATGGCGCGGGTCGAGGCACGGGGCATGTCCATGCTCATCCGGCAGGGCAGTGTGAACATGGAGGGCGGGCTTCCGGCGATCATGGCCGCGCACACCTCGCCCGTGTGGGTGTTCAGCAGGTAGACCGCCGTGGCGACGGCGTCCATCCGGAACAGCGCCTCACGGGCGGCACAGTGCAGTGCCTCCTCGAGGGCCCTGTCCGCGTTCCGGGCGGGCCCGCCTTCGCGGCGGTGTTCTCCGAGCGCGCTGTTGCTCTTCATCGAACGGCTCCCTCCTCGCGAGTATAGGTCCGCGGGGGGCCCGTCGCCCCGGGACGGGATCGCGCCCCTGCCAGGGGCCGGACGCGGCCCGCGCAGGACCTGCCGCCTTGCCGCTCGGGAAGTGCGAGCAGATGCTCCTAAAAGCGGGTTGGGGGAGCGTGGGCCGCCTGCGACGGCCCACGCTCCCTAATCCGCAACCCGACCGAACCAGAAGGAGGCCGACTGATGGCTGCCGGCAATCTCGTCCTCGTCACCGGCGTCGGTGGCGTGGGCCGTACCGTACTCGAACGCCTGCGCGAGCGGGACGTCCCGGTGCGCGCGATGGTCCGCCGTGACGACGGGCGGGCGGACGCGCTGCGCGCGCTCGGCGTGGAGGTGGTCACCGGCGATCTCACCCGCCCCGAGACCGTGGCCGCGGCGTTGGAGGGCGCAGGGGCGGATGTACTTCGCCATGCCCGTCTCGCCGGACCACTTGGTCGCGGCGACCGTGGTCGCGAGCGTCGCCCGCGAGTACGGGCGGCTGGACGCCCTCGTGGGCATGTCGCAGATGACGGTGTCGCAGATGACCGCGACGAGTACGGGGGAGTCCTGTCAGCAGCGGTTGCACTGGCCGGCGGAGCAGGTGCTGGACTGGTCTGGCTGCCGGTGGTCCACATCCGTCCGACCTCCTTCCTGGACAACCCGCTGTTCACCGTGCTGGCCGCACGGTCGCACCGGGAGAACGGCACGATCGCCCTGCCGTTCGGCAGGGGCCGCACCTCGCCGGTGGCCGCGGAGGACGTCGCCCGGGTGGTCGCCACGGTGCTGCGCGACCCGGCCCCGCACGTCGGCCGGGTCTACGAGCTGACAGGACCGCGCGCGGTCGACACGACCGAGATGGCCGAGGAGTTCTCGCGAACCCTGGGGCGTGAGGTGCGGTATGTCGACATGCCGCCGGAGCGGTGGGAGGCCGAGGTGCTCGGCCGGGCCGGACTGCCGCCGCACGTGGAGGCGCACATCGCCGCCATGGGCCGGCTGCACCGGGAGAACCGCTACGACCGGGCGTCGCAGGACGTCGAGCGCGTGACGGGCGTGCCCGCCCGCACCGTCGAGCAGTTCGTCGCCGCCCGCCGGGGTGTCTACCTGGGCTGAGCCTGTGGGAGCCGCTCCGGCATCCGGCGGGGATGGCTGGTGGAGAGCGCGGCGTGCCCGGTCGATGCGGCCGCCGCGTTCGGTTTGACAGGGAATCAAGCTACTTGCCCGTACAAGTGATCGAATGTTCTACTTGCTTGACCAAGCAAATAGGACGCGGGGGGCTCAGCGCAGGCTGGGGGATCGCCCGTGTACGAGTGCCGCACCGAGGTGGCGATCCCACCGCTGGATGCGTGCTCCGGGAGCGCCGGACCGACAGCACCCCTGTCGGGGTCGGCCGGCAGGCCGCGATGTGTCTGCCTTGACGCGGAATGCCGGACGGCCCGACAGGCCCGACCGCATCCGTCCGCGCCGGAGGTCCCCTCAGGCCGCCGGTCGTCCGCTCGGATCGCCGCCCTGAGGCGCGCGGACCGCCACGCCCCGACCCAGGGGAGCGCGTGCGTCCCTACGAAGCCTCGTCTCCCGCACTCGTACCACCCAGAACAGGATCAACACTTACATGTCAACGACCAGCAGGCGAACCGTTCTCGGCATGGCCGGGGCCACGGCTGCCGCCGTCGCGGTGGCCGGCACCGGAGTCCTCGGCTCCACCGGCGTCTTCCAGGGCACGGCGGAGGCGGCCGACGCGCTGCAGGGCGTGAACGAGCCCACGTTCACGACGCTCAAACCTTTCCGCGACCCGTTGCGGGTACCCCCGACGCTGCGCCCCAGGAGCCATGGGATCACGGAGATCGACATGGTCGTGTCCCGGGTCCGGCTGCACTCCCAGATGCCGGCCACCCGGCTGTGGACCTACGCCGGCCACTTCCCCGGCCCTACCCTCGAGGTCCGCAGTGGGGAGCGGGTCCGCATCGCCTGGAACAACAAGCTCAAGGGCAGGACGCCGGTCAAGGCGGCGTGGGTTGAGGCGGAAGGCCCCGGCCCCGGTCTGCTGCCCTACAACCGCCCCGGCGCCGAGGGCGCGCCCCCGCGTCCCGAGGTCGAGCGGCTCACCGCCTGGACCACCGTCCATGTGCACGGCGGCCACCAGAACGCCCTGAGCGACGGCGCCGCCGAGTTCGGAGTCACCTCCGGCAACGGGCAGTTGGGCGAGTACGCCAACGACCAGGCGGCGACGCACCTCTTCTACCACGACCACGCCATGGCGGTGACCTCGCTCAACGTCCAGTCCGGCCTGGTCGGCAACTACCTGGTGCGCGACGCGGAGGAGGACCGGCTCGGTCTGCCCCGCGGCGAGCACGAGATCCCGCTCACCATCCAGGACGTCAACTTCGACACCGACGCCCAGGGCCGGCTCACCGGGCAGGTCCTCGTCAAGCGGATCCTGGGCCCCGGCTCCATGCCGATGCCCGGCACCATCCCGCCCGCCCTGGCGAGCCTGGCCCCGTTCACCATGGTCAACGGCGTGGTGTGGCCGTACCTGGACGTCCAGGCCCGCGCCTACCGCTTCCGCCTGGTGAACATCTCCGGCGCCCGCATCTACCGCCTTGTCGTCGTCGACGAGGAGACCGGCAAGGTCGTACGCGGTGCCATGAGGCTCATCGGCACCGACATGGGCCTGCTCGGCAAGCCGCAGACGATCGACGAGGCGCTCTCGCTGTCGCCCGCCGAACGCGCCGACGTCGTCATCGACTTCGCGGCCTTCCCCGGCAGGAAGCTCAAGCTCGTCAACACGATCCCGGGTCAGACGCCCGGCGCCGACCTGCCCGACTTCCTGATCCCGCACGCCGAGGTCATGCAGTTCCGCGTCGAGAAGAAGCGCCGTGCGCTCCAGCCGCTTCCGGCGACGTTGTCGAAGTCGTTCCGCAGGCTCACCCTCGCCGATGTACCCAAGGACGCCACCGAGCGCTTCGTCCTGCTGGGCTTCGACAAAACCGGCGCCATGCCCCAGATCTGGGAGATGGAGCAGGTCCCGTCCGGCACGGCACCCGGCACCGGCATCGTCACCGTCGACATGCCCGGCGGCACCCGGACGCTGCGCCGCACGGGCACCATGTTCGAGGACACCACCACCTTCTTCGCCGCCGCCGGCACCTGGGAGAAGTGGCACTTCATCAGCGCCGCCCCCGAGGGCGTGCCCATCTACCACCCCATGCACATCCATCTGATGAACTTCCAGGTCGTCGGCCGGCGGGCCGTCGACGCCTCCGGGCTGGACTTCACCACGGCGCAGACCCGCAAGCCCATCATCGTCGGCGCACCGGTACCGGTGGCGCCCGAGGAGTCGGGATGGAAGGACACCATCACCGTCAACGCCAACACCCTGGTCACCGTGGCGGGACGGCTCGCCGACCAGACGGGCAAGGTCATGTACCACTGCCACCTCCTCGACCACGAGGACGAGGGCATGATGCGGCCCTTCGTGGTCATGCCGTCGCCGGTCCACGACATCCACCGGATGCTGATGGACATGGGCCGGGGTATGGACGCGCACGACATGGAGCACATGAAGAGCGGCATGAAGATGTAGCCGGCCTCAGTGCCTTGTGACGACCGGAGCGGTCCCGTCTCGGGCGGGACCGCTCCGGTCGGACCTCGGGCTAGTGGCTTGGCTCGGATGGTTGACCCGGTATTTGATCGGCTGTCGGTCTGCGGGCAGGCTGTCTCCAGAGCTTGATCTTGGCGGTGGTTGTGGGGCGTCGTCCGGGAGCGTTCGTCCGGCCGGTGACCATCGAGGAGGGCCGGTGCCTACATCCGCTGGCGAAACGCACGCGCCGAACCAAAAACCACATTCGCCCCCGACTCACCCATCCGCACCTGGACCCATTACCCGGCCAAGGCTGCGTGACAAGCCACTAGATATCCAGCAGCGCCTGCTCGACGACCTCGGTGAGCGCGGGGTGGATGTACAGCACGTCCCGGCCGACCTGGTCGACCGTCTGCCCGAGTGCCATGGCCTGGATCAGCGGCTGGATGAGTGTCGCGGCCTGAGGACCGATGATGTGCGCGCCCAGGATCCTCCGGTCGTGGGGATCGGCCAGGACCTTCACGAAACTGGTGGTGTCCTCGAGGGCCCATCCGTAGGCGGTGTCCGCGTAGTCGCGGACGCTCACCAGGTACGGGACGCCGCGACGGCGTGCCTCCTGCTCGGTCAGTCCGACGCTCGCGATCTGCGGGCTGGTGAAGACCGCGTGCGGGGCGATCCTGTTGGACAGGGTGCGCAGGTCGTCCGGGTGGCACAGGTTGTGCCGCACGACCCGGGACTCGGCGTTGGCCATGTGCTTGAGCTGGAAGTGGTTCACCACGTCGCCCAGCGCCCAGACCCCCGGCACGGACGTGCGGTAACTGCTGTCCGTCACGATGTGACCGTGCTTGTCGAGCTCGAGCCCGCCGGCGGCGGCGTCCAGCCGGTCGCTGTTGGGCCGGCGGCCCGTGCACACCAGCAGCATCTCCGTCTGGACGACATGGTCGCCGTCTCGGCAGGCCACGTTCACCTCGACGCCGCCGGGGCGCCGCACGACGGAGGCCACGGTGGCACCGAGCAGGACGCGGTGCCGCCGCGCCGCGAGCTCGGTGAAGCGCTCGGACACCTGCTCGTCCTCCGCCATCAGCAGGCGAGGACCTCGCTGGATGATCGTCACGTCCGACCCGAACGCGCTGAAGACATGGCCGAACTCGGCCGCGATGAAGCCGCCGCCGATGACGGCCAGGGACGCGGGGGCGTCCTCGATCCGCATGATGGTGTCGGACGTGTGGAACGGCACGGAGTCCAGCCCGGGGATGTCCGGCACGTCGGGCCGTGAGCCCACCGAGACGACGAATGTGTCGGCCGTGATCCGGTCCCCGCCCACCTGCAGCACCTTCGGCTCGACGAAGCGCGCCTCGTCGGTGTACACGTCGATGCCGGCCTCCCGGCGGTAGTCCACCGCGCTGTCGTGGAGCGGGTCGATGCGGTGGAACACCCGGTCGCGGACGGTCTTCCAGTCCACCGGTTCGACGGTGGCGCGGATCCCGAGCCGTGCCGCTCCCCGCGCGCCCTCGGCCGCGTCGGCGGCGACCACGTACATCTTGCTGGGAATGCAGCCCCTGTTCAGGCACGTACCACCGAAGCGGCCGGGTTCGACGATGGCGCGGCGCAGGTGCGCGAACTCCTCCCCGAACAGCATGTTGCCGCTTCCCGCCCCGAGGACCACAAGATCGTAGTGCGGCATGTCCGCCCACCTTCCGCCGGTCGGTCGGCCGGGCCGCGGCCCATGGCCCTCCCGGGGGGACGGCCCGCCCGATTTGTACCTGTTCGCTCCTGCCGTTCATATCACGGGCGGGGGCTGCCGCGGGCGCACCGGCGGGCGCGACACCGTCAGCGGGGTCAGTCCGCCGTCGCGGCGGCCTGTTCCTTCCTGCGCCGCCGGTAGGCCCGCATGGACGCGCGGGAGGCGCACCTCGGGCCGCAGTAGCCGGCCGAGTTGTTGCGCGTCCGGTCGAAGAAGCAGAAGTGGCAGGGCGTGTGGCGGCACGCTCGCAACCGGTCCCACAGGCCGGCGTGGGCGAGGGTCGTGACACTCGCCAGTACGGTCCCGATCAGCCCCGGAAGGCCGGTCTGCGCGCTCGTCAGGGTGGCGCCCTGGGCGGTGACGACCGTGACGAGGGGGTGGCGGGCCGCGATGCCGCGCAGGTGTTCCTCCGCCCGGGCGAGGGCCTCGGGCGTGGTGTCCGCGTCTCCGGCGTGCGTCAGCAGCACGGTGACCAACGCGTCGCGCAGTTCGCGCGCACCGGCCGCGTCGGCCTCGGTGACCCGGGTGGCCTCGGTGCCCAGGCCGTGCTCCACCAGCCACGCGCGCAGAGCGCCGGCGTCCGCGAAGCGCTCGGGGAGCTGCCTGGGCCCCGAGGCGTGCGTGTTGAGGAAGTGCAGGAGGATTTCGGCGGCCTCCGGTTGGGTCAGCGGACTGCGCTCGGTCGTTGCTGCGGGCATCGTGCGGCCCTCCCTTCGTCCCCGTCCGGACGAGTCTAGATCGCTCGGGCGTTAGGTGTGAAACGGATACGGCACTCGCTCTGATGCCGTGCGGTGAGGTAGGTCACGAAAACGGGATTTCGGCTGTCCAAGTTTGCTCGTTAGTAGCTAAGCCTCTACGGTCATCACCACGAGGACGGACTGAGCCGCTCCGGAGTGCGGCTCGAAGCCTCCCGCTCCCTGCCGGTGCCCTCCGGTACCCGGCGCCCGGCGCCGGTACGGTCCCGCAGTCCTCGTCTCCCCCAAACGGTGCCCCGCTCGCTCGCGGCGCACCGCCGTCCACCGAAGAAGAAGGAATTCCCATGGACATGAAGCTGGAACTCGTCGTGCTGCCCGTGACCGACGTCGACCGGGCCAAGGCGTTCTACGAGGCGGCGGGATTCCGCCTGGACCTGGACAAGGCCGTCAGCGCCGACTGGCGCGCCGTGCACCTCACCCCGCCCGGTTCGGAGTGCTCGGTGATGTTCGGCATGGGGCTCACGTCCGCCGAGCCGGGGTCCGTCCAGGGCCTGTACCTGGCCGTCCTCGACATCGAGGAGGCCCGCGCGGAGCTGCTGGCGGGTGGCGTCCAGGTGAGCGAGGTGTTCCACGACGCCGGCGGACTGCTCTACCACGGCCACGGGGACGGCGACACCACGCACGGGCTGGAGGGGCAGGGGCGGCTCGCCGGTCCGCACCCCGAGCGCGCCTCGTACGGTTCGTTCGCCACCTTCAGTGACCCGGACGGCAACGGCTGGGTGCTCCAGGAGATCAAGCAGCGCTTCCCCGGACGCTGACACCTGCGCGCTCCCGCAGTCGTGCGGTGCGGTACCGATGCGGCTCTTCCGTCCCCAATACGCGCACATGCTCGTTCGCAGTGAAAGGACACCTCGTGAACACGCCTCCCGCCGAGCCGTCCGGGCACGACGGCCCCGCTCCGAAGCCGACGGGCGGCGCCGTCGCGGTCGCGATGCAGGACCTCGCGCAGGACGTCCGGGGCGCGGTCATCCGTGGCGCAGGCCACTGGGTCGCCGAGCAGGCACCCGAGGAGATGCTGGCCGAACTCGGCACCTTCCTCGCCCCGTACCGCCGCGCCGCCGGTGCCCCGGCCGTTTAGCCCAAGGCCGTGAAGTTGCGTCTTCGAGAGCGTCGACGAGTGTGCCCTGATCTGTGGTTACTCGGGATGTGGGAAGCGGAGCCCCGGTAGAACTGGCAGTCGACCAGGACAGCCGTTCACGGGACCGGAGGCTCCGCTGTCCGATCAGTGTGTCATCACGCGTGAGATCACGGTGGCCAAGGGCCTGTTCGCGCCCGGACACCTCGGGGAACCCACCGGTGTGCGGTCGCGTGGTGACCGGCGGCGTCGACGCACCGCACCGGACCGGGGGCCGACCCCGGCCGTCGGTGAAGCCTTGGACGACGTCGTCGTCACCAGGCCATGACGCGCCCCGGCGCCGGGCGCTCACTCCGCCCAGGGATCGAAACCGGTGTCAAGGACGGCTTCCAGGAACCCGCGAAGCAGGGCCGCGTCGTCGGATCCGAAGCGTTCCTCGAACCGGGCCTGCACCTCGTTCCAGAGGGGGAGCGCCGACTTCAGCCGGGCGATGCCTTCCGGCGTGATCGTGACGATCCGCGCACGACGGTCGGCGGCCGACGTCTCGATGGTGACCAGGCCCTCGCGCGCGAGCGGCTTGAGGTTGGAGGCCATCGTCGTGCGGTCCATGGCGATCAGGTCGGCGAGGGCGGTGATCGTGCTCTCCCCCTGGGCGCCGAGGTGCTGCAGGATGCTGAACTGGGTCGCGCGGAGGCCGACGGGGGCGAGCGCCCTGTCGTAGGTCGCGCCGAGGTACCGGGCCGCCTTGCGCAGAGCCAGGTTGTTGCACAAGCCGGCTTTCGACGCCTCGGCGCTCATCGTGTCCTCCCGCATGCACCCATGATACGAGTATCTGCGCGCAACGTGGAACGGCGATCGCAGGGCGCGGTCATGGGCGCCGCCGGCGCGGCTGCCTTCGGGCCGACGACGGACGGACCACGAGGCACGTCGGGCCGGGACGCCCGCATCGCGGGCCTTCGGCAGCAGGCCGCCGCCCACCGTGCCGGGCGCGCCTGATCGCCGACAGGGCCGAGACCTCCTCTGGCCCCTCCGCCACCGTCACCACCACCGGGCCGACGCCGGTCAGCCGCCCGTGCGGCCGCCGTACCGGCGTTCCCGTCGGTCAGCGCGCCGCGCCCGGTTTCCCGGCCCCTGTGAGCAGGCGTTCACATCCTTCACCGTGCAAGTAAACTAGAGGCATGTCAGACGTCACGCCGCGGCCCGAAGCGGCCCCCGAGGCGATAGTGCCGCTCAGTCCGGACGAGGAGGCGATCGTCCGGTCGCTCAGCCGTGTCATCTACGCCCTGCCCCGCGTCCTGGACGCCGAGATGGTCCGCGAACAGCGACTCCCGCTCATCGAGTACCTGTCCTTGATGCACCTTTCGGAGGCGCCCGACCGGCAGATGCGCATGAGCGACCTCGCCGGGGCGTGCGAACTCTCGGTGAGCGGGATGACGCGCGTCGTCCACCGGCTGGAGAACGACGGGCTCGTCCAGCGCGTCAAGTGCACCAGGGACGCCCGCGGCTGGAACGCGGTCCTCACCGACGCGGGCCTCGCCCGGCTTCGGCAGGCATGGCCGACCAATCTGTCGTCGGTGCGCCGCTACTTCCTCGACCACCTCGAGGGCCTGGACCTCAAGGCGCTCGGCGCGGCTCTGCGGAACGTCGCCACGTGACCGTGCCATGGGGCCGAGGGGCCGAGGGGCGGCGGCGCCCGCACCGCCCGCGACGCACGGGCACTGCGCCGTGGCAGAGGCGTACCCCTGCCACGGCGTGGGGTCAGGCCGTAGCCGTGACGGGCTCCCCCGCCTCGGACGCTGCCGCGCCCGCACCGGCAGTGCCGGCGTCGGGCGACGGCGTGACCGGGGTGTAGAAGACGCTGCCCTGGCGACGCGACCGTTCCGCGAGCCCCTTCGCCACCAGCGCCTCCAACGCGTTGCGCACGACGGGGGCGCTGGGTGCCGAGCGGTCCGGGTGCCGCTTGGTCAGCGCGTCGACGAACTCACTGACCATGCGCGGTTCCGCGTCGGCGGCGAGGAGGTCCGCGACGAGGCCGCGCAGCGTCGGCTTCTCCTTGTCGCCGGTCGGCGCCGCCTTCCCGGCCGGCTTCCGGGACTTCGCCCCACCGGCCGGCTTCCGGGCGCGGGGGCGCGGAACGGCCCCGGCCCTGCCCTTGTGCGGCAATCCGGCCGCGACGGCGGCCGGAGCCTCGTGGTGCGCAGGCACTTCCCCGGCCGCGTCAACGTCGGCGACGTCGGTGGCGGCAGGTTCCTCTCGTGCATCGACGCCGGATCCGCCGGTCGTCACGGTGCCCTGTAGCCGGTTCAGCCAGGCGCGCTCGTCCTCGAGCCGGGTCAGGCGGGCCTGGAGTTCCGCCACCTGTTCCCGGACCGCTTCCTGTTCCTTGGCGTTGTTCTCCAGGTCCTCTGCGAGACGTGCCGCATACCGGTCCTGAATGGTTGTGTTGTGGGACACGACAGCTGCTTTCTCGTGTATCGGATGTTGCTGCCGGATGGTACCCATCCTCGGCCCTTACTGTCCGGAACTGCCCCGTAGTCAGCGAGTTGGGACTTTGCCGCCCGGGTTGTGCGGACCCGTACGCCCTCGCCGCGGCAGGTCCCGGTCCGAGCCGGCATGCGGACGGTCCGGTCGTGTCCGACGGGGCGTGGGAGATCGCCGAGCCGCGCGTCACGGCGTCGGAAGCGCGGCTGCGGGCCGGCGGGCGAAGCGTGACAACGCGTATCCGGGGACGCCGTTGTGCCGGTCCCTGCAGTCCGGTGCGGCCGGAGTCGGCGCCCGGCGCCGGCCCTACGGGTTTTTGTCGGTGGCGAGTCGCATGAGCGGCATGGCGAAGGAGAAGTCGAGGTGGTGCCTCTCGCCGGTCACGCGGTGAAATGCGTCCGCGCGGGCCTCCACGCCGCCTGCGTCCGCGAACCGCCGGCAAACACCGCTGCTCGGCCGGGACTTGGGCGACGAGCAACCCGAGCCAGTTGTCCGCATGGCGGTTCGGTTCCGCGGCGTGGCCCCCGGGGCGGCGGCGATGCGTTCCTGTCCGGAGGCGCCGGCCGAACAGCCATGCCTGACAGGTGTCACCTGGTCTGCCGGCGTCCGCCGGGCAACTGGTGCAGCGCGGCTCGGCCGATCTGCAGAAGCGCCGACGCCTCCATGTTGGTCTTCGCGAGAAATTCGATGCCCTGCAGAGCTGCAAGGAGCAGGCGTCCTAGTTCCCTCGCGTCGGCGCCCGCGTCCACCGAGCCCTCTTCCTGCGCCTCCTTCACGCAGGCGACCAGCAGGTCCTCGACCCGTTGATACGTGGCTCGGGCGAGGGCGACGACGTCCGAGTCCTGACCATGCAGCTCAGAGGTGCTGTTGACCATGAAGCAGCCGCGGCGCTGTGCGTCAGCTGCGTAGCCGTCGACCACGCCCTCGAAGAGCCGGGCAAGATGTTCCATGGCAGTGCCAGGACCGGTGAGCGCCTCTTCGACGTCACGTAGTTGCTGGCTGCAGTAGCTGTCCAACAAGTTCAGGAAGAGTTGACGCTTGTCCCCGAACGCCCCGTACAGGCTGCCCTTGCCGAGGCCTGTCGCGACCACCAGGTCCTCGAGCGTCGTGGCGGCGTAGCCGCGGTTCCAGAACTGCTCACGTGCCGAGTTCAGGACGTGGGCCTCGTCGAAGCTTCTAGGGCGTGCCATGTTCGCGACCTTACCAGTTCTTGACTCCTTGTTCCATAAGTCTACGGTGAGCGACCGTAGGGTTATCCTGTGTGCTGCCGCGTGCTCCGCCGAATCACGGGCACCGGGAGGCCTCGACCCGGTACCCCGGCTCCGCGGGCGGGCTCGGTCGACGGGCGGCGACGGCGCCGTACGCCATTGTCTCCGCGCCCTCCTCGAGCCGCGCGCGTCAAGGGCCGCCCGCCGCCGCGAGGGCGGGTCCGGCCTACGGTTGCGACGGCGGGGCTGGTACGCGAGCCGTCCGTCACGGCCGCATGAGCGCCTGCGGCACCTTTGCGCGCACACCGACACCCCTGAACGTTCCCGGTGGTAGCGCTGTCTCCGGCCCGACGAGTGCCGCTGGCCGAGGCCGGAGACATCCGCCGGGTCGGCCCCGTTCGTCTGCTGCGGCGGCAGGCCGGGGCCCCTCGGCGCTCCGGAACCTGGGGATGCCGGGCCCCTCCCGCCTGATCGCGGGTCACCCTGTCGCTTTCCGTTTCGTGGAAACGGACGGGAGGAGGCCGAGCTGGTCCACCGGCATGAATGCTCCCGCGGACGGGCGGTCCAGGAGGACGCCCCTCGGGCAGGCCGGCGGCGCGGCGCCGCCGATGTCACGGCCCGTTGGGCACGTCTTCGTCGCGACCGGCTTCCACCGTCGATCCGCGCTGTGCGCCGGCTGTGCGCGCCACGCCGCCGCCGACCTGCCTCTGTGGCCGGTCGGTTCGTCAGTTCCCGGCGTCCTCGCTGTGCACGATCTGGATCAGGTTGCCGCACGTGTCGTCCAGGACGGCGGTAGTGGCCGGACCCATCCGCACCGGTTCCTGGGTGAAGTGCACACCGAGCCCACGCAGCCGTTCGAACTCCGCTCGCACGTCGTCCACCGCGAAGGAGGCGGCCGGGATGCCGTCCTCCACCAGCGCCGCCTTGTACGGCTTCACCGCGGGATGGCTGGAGGGTTCGAGCAGCAACTCCGTCCCGTCAGGGTCCTCCGGTGAGACCACGGTCAGCCACCGGTCCGTACCCATCGGAACGTCGTGCTTCCTCGCGAAGCCCAGGACCGCGGTATAGAAGTGCAGCGCCTTCTCCTGGTCGTCGACGAAGACGCTGGACAGGTGGATCCTCATGGTGTGCTCTCCGATGCGTCGGGCCTGAGCCACCGCATCACGATGTGCTCAAGGGGTTCGGTGTGCAGATCGTGGTACTTGTAGCGGCCCTGGCGCCGCGTGAGCACGAGGCCGGCGGTTTCGAGCACGGCCAGGTGCTGGCTTACCGCCTGGCGGGACAGAGACAGGCCGTACTTCATCGCCAGCCGCCCGCAGATCTCGAACAGGGTCTGGCCGTTCTGCTCCACCAGTTCGTCCATGATGCGTCGGCGGGTGGGGTCGGCCAGCGCCTTGAAGACATCCTCGGCCATGAGCCGAGCATAGGCAAGCATCAACTTGCCTATCAAGTGTCGGGGCCTCCGGGTGCTCCTCGGCGGCTGGGCTCCGCGCGGGCCGTCGTCGGAAGGTGGAGCCGGGTGCGCGCCGGTTCTCCTTGCGGCGTGCGGAAGGGGCGGTCTCCGGCGATCCCGCCGGCGGACCTCATCCCCAGATCGCGCGGAGGGTGCGGCGAACTGTTCGGCGGCCCTGCCCGGCTTCCCCCGTCCGCAGGGCACCTGGGGCCGCACCGCGGAAGGCCGGCGGGGGCGTGTGCGGCTCGAGGCCGCCGTCGGGCAGCGGGCGCCGAGGTCCGGTACGGGGAGCCCGTCGTGGGCGCGGGCCGGTGGCCATGCGTGCGGCGTCCGGAGCGCGCCCGCGGCTCCACCGAACGGTGGCCGCGCGGGGGTCGGCAAGGCGGCGGGTTGCGGTCGCGACCACCTGTCGTCGACGGCCGAAGCCGTCCTCGCGCGCGATCACGATTCCGGGACAGGCGGGGTGGTCCTGTTCACAATGTTGTTTTTTACCGCGCAGTCCAGCATCGAGTTTTTTACCGTATAGTCCATAAGGGCCCGGCGGAACCGGGCCGGTCCGCGGCTGCGGCAGTCGCCGCGCGCGGAGCCACAGCCATCCACGGCGAACAGGAACTTTGATCATGGGACAGCTCGACGGTAGGACAGCCATCGTCACCGGAGGGAACAGTGGAATCGGGTTGGCCACCGCCAAGCGATTCGCCGCCGAGGGCGCACACGTGTTCATCACCGGCAGGCGCCGCGAAGCACTCGACGCCGCACTGGCCGAGATCGGTCCGGACGCCACCGCCGTCCAGGGCGATATTTCCGACCTCGCCGACATCGACCGCCTCTACGCCGCCGTCGCCGAGCAGGGGCGGCGCATCGACGTGCTGTACGCCAACGCCGGCGGAGGCGAGTTCGCCACCCTGGAGCAGGTCACCGAGCAGCACTTCGACTCCATCTTCGGCACCAACGTGAGGGGCATGCTCTTCACCGTCCAGAAGGCGCTACCGCTGCTGAACGACGGTGCTTCGGTGATCCTCACCGGATCCACCGCCGCCACCTCCGGTGCCGAGGCATTCGGCGTCTACGCCGCCTCCAAGGCCGCTATCCGGTCCTTCTCCCGGACCTGGGCGAACGAACTCAAGGACCGGCAGATCCGAGTGAACACCCTCGTCCCCGGCCCGATCCAGACGCCCGGAAACTCCGGACTGGCTCCCAACGAGGCTGAGGCCGCCAAGCTGTGGGACTTCTTCGCCGACCAGGTGCCCCTGGGCCGGATGGGCCGCCCCGAGGAGGCTGCCTCCGCAGCCCTCTTCCTCGCCGGCGACCAGAGCAGCTTCATCACCGGGACGGAGCTCTTCGTCGACGGCGGTCTCAACCAGATCTGAGTTCCGCCGCGAGCTCGAACCGCCGCGTGATCCCATGGATCGCCCGACTCGTGCCAGCCGGAGGCATCGCGGCTCCCTCTCGTCGGTGTCGGCACACGTTCCGGTGATCCGTGTCCCAGGACGCCGTGCGCCCCGGAAGCGCTGCTGCTCGCTGCCGGCAGGAGCCGGCATCTGTGCATGGCAAAGCCACGGAGACACGTCCGGTTGGACTCGTAGACGGTCAAGGCGGCCCCCGCAACCGGCACATGTCCCCGTAGGAGTGCATCGAGTACCCGGTGCGCGCGGACACCGGCCCGGTCCGGGCGAACTTCCTCGCGTCCGCCGCTTCGGTCATCGCGGAGCACGGCGACTTCACCGAGGAGCGCGCCCGTTCACCTCGCGGTCGACCTGGTCTGGCTTCCGGAGGTCGCCCGGGAGGCGGGGCAGGACGACCGGGCACCCGAGGACTACGGCGTGCCCCTCGCGGCGGTAGCGCGCCATCGGGCTCAGCTCTGCGAGCAGGACGTCTGCCAGGGGCCATCGCTCGTGCGGCGGCCCGCCCACACCCTCGGACGGCTGCAGTGGCCGGAGCGGTCGGACATGTCGGTCACCGTCACGGCCGTGTACCTCGACGCCGCGGGCCTCCGGTGTGGGCGGGCAGACGAGGTCAGAGCACTGGTCGACGAGCCGCGCCGCGCCGACTGCATGGTGCGGACCCTGGCGGCGCCGCCGCGTTCCTGGCCGACCTGAGCGGGCGGCGCCCGAGGCGCCGGCCGTTCAGGCCCGCCAGATGTTGTCGAAGGCCGCCTTCTCGATGTCCTTGCGCTGCCGCACCGACTGCAGTTCCTCGACTGCGTCGTGGACCGCGGCGAGCACGGTCGCCACGGCGTCGTCGGTGGCGTCGTCGACCTCGATGGCGGCCCGGTCCCCGCGGATCCCCGCGGCGGCGCCCAGGGCGGCCAGGACCGGCTCCCCGGAGGTCCAGCGTGCGAGCGCCCCGCGGCGCGCGGGGGATTCCAGCAGTACCGGTTCCCCGGCGGCCCAGGGCCGCCAACGCGGACTGCTCACGGTGGTCAGACCGGCCGCCCGCAGGCCGGCGCGGTGGACCGTGGACAGGTTGCGGCCCCTGCGCCACAGCCAGTCCTCGACCGTCTCGTAGGGCTCCCGGTCGACGAGCGCGGACGCCGCCTGTTCCAGGAGGTGGTCACCGGTGACCGGCCCGTCACCGCGGACCAGGCGGTCACCGTCCAGGACGACGGCCCGCGCACCGAGGAGATCGACCAACTCGGCCCCGGCGAGCGCGAGTGACAGGTCCCCCGGCTCGATGGGCGGGCTCGAGGCCACATCCATGCTGACGATCATCAGGTCCTGCGGCGTACTCATGGCGGCTCCCGTGGAAGAGATCACCAACGATACGTCGCCGGAGCCGCCGCCCCCGTTCCCGGTCCACGGCGAGCCGTCTTCTCCACGTACGGTGCGCATGGGCGCGGCCCGCGCCCGGCCGGGGGTTCGCACGGGCGCTGCGGGACGGGCGTCGGGGGACGGGCGCTGCCTCCCGGGCGCCGTGGGGGAACCCCCCGACGCCCGGGACGCCACAGGCGTCACTGCACGAAGTGGCCGGGGCCGACGACCTTCCACTGCTGGGTGTGCGGGTCCGCGACCGAGGCGTAGGGCGCCTTGAAGACGAGCACCTGCTTTGTGGAACGCTTGATGGTCCACAGTTCGGGCTTCTTGGCGGAGCGGTCCCACGCGATGGCCTGGCCCTCGACGTCGGGCAGCGCGACGGTGGCCACCCAGCGCAGGTCCGAGCCCTCGGACGGGAGGTCCATCACATAGGCCTCGTCGTAGTCGTGTCCGGTGATCCACAGCCGGCCGTCAGGGCCCCACGAGCCGCCGGAGTTGCTCATCGGACGGACCTTGTCGAGGAGTGCCTGCGGCAGCGTCCAGGCCTCCACGACCCGGAACCGGTCGTCGAGCTTGACGATCTGGGTGTTGTCGGTCCCGCCGTACGGCTCGGTCGAACCCGCGGCCGGCTTGTCGTAGTTGGCGAAGGCCGCCCACCACGCACCGTCGTGCCGGTCCAGCCAGGTCAGCGAGCCGCGGTCGATGCCGAAGCTGAACGTGTCGACGTGCCGCATCGTCCGGGTGTCGAAGACCTCGACGGAGCTCTTCTCGGGCGTGGTGTTGTAGTTCGAGGTCGCCGCGTACAGCTTGTCACCCACCACGGTGGCGCTGTCCATGTGGATGATCGGGCCGTCGGTGTCGCCGACGAACTGCAGCAGCGGCTTGCCGGTCGCCTTGTCGTGCTTGGTGATGGTCTGGTTGTTGACCGCGTAGAAGTACTTCTTGTCCACGGCGATGCCCTGCCGCGCGTCGAACGCGGCGAAGGTGCGCTGGAGTTCGGCGGTGTACTCGGTGGGAGCCGCGGTGGCAGCCCTCGCGACCGCCGGGGTCGAGGCCACGGCCGATCCGAGGTCGGTGGCCGCCACGAGTGCCGCCGTTGCCAGGCAGGCCGCCACTGCTGAAACGATCTTGGTCCTTACGCGCATGGTGTCCCTCGGTCGATCCGTGTGTGGTGCACCGACGACCCTGGCGCGCCCGGCGGTCGTCCGGGCCAACGCCGGGGAAGCGAGGGATGAACGGCAACCGATCCTGCCTGGCCGCCGTTCGGGTGCCGGACACGGGCGTGCGGACGCGTGCCGGGCGCCGGGTGCCGGGTGCCGGGTGCCGACAGGAGTGTCGGTAACGTCCGGTAGGATGCCGACACTCGCGTCGTCAAATTAAGGCAAAGGGGCGTGTGCGTCCTGGCGCCGCGCCTCGTGACACCCATGCTCGGAGATCCCGTGTTCCTTGCCCTACGCGATCTGCGCTTCGCCCGCGGTCGCTTCGCCCTGATGGGCGCCGTGGTGGCGCTCATCGCCGTACTCGGCGTACTTCTGTCCGGACTCGCCTCAGGCCTGGCGGACGCCGGTATATCCGGTCTGCGCGCGCTGCCCATGACCCATATGGCCTTCGACGAGAAGGCGACCAGCGAGCAGTTCTCCCGTTCCACGGTGGAGCAGGAGGACTGGCAGGCGTGGTCCAGGGCCCCGGGGGTGGAGCGGGCGGAGCCGTTCGGGAACACCCTCGCCAACGCCCAGGTGACCCAGGGTGCCGAGAAGGGGGAGCAGGTCAACCTCGCCGTCTTCGGCATGGCGCCCGATTCGCCCCTGGCACCCAGCCCCACCAAGGGCGAGAGCCTGAAGGAGGGCGGCGGGGGCATCGTCATCACCCGGGAGATCGCCGACCTGGGTGTCGAGATCGGGGACGTCCTGACCGCGGACAAGAGCGAGGTGCCGCTGAAGGTCGTCGGCCTGGTCGACGAGAGCGTCTCCTACGGACACATCGGCGTCGCCTACACCGACCTCGACACCTGGCGGCACCTGCACTACGGCCTGCCGGGTGACCTGCCCGAGGCCGCGCGCCGGCAGGCCACGGCCGTCGCCCTCACGCTGAAGGACGGCGCCGACGTCGCCGCCGTCGAGAAGGCGACGGGCACCCGCGCCGACAGCAAGGAGACCACCTTCGGCGCGTCCCCCGGCTACACGGCGGAGTCGAGCACCATGGCTTTGATCAAGGGCTTCCTGTACGCCATCTCCGCCCTGGTCGTCGGTGCGTTCTTCACTGTCTGGACGGTGCAGCGCAAGGCCGAGATCGCCCTGCTGAAGGCGCTCGGCGCGCCCACCGGGTACATCCTGCGCGACGCGCTGGCCCAGGTCGTCGCCGTACTCGTCGGCGCGACGGTCATCGGCACCGCCGTGGGCCTGGCCCTGGGGAGCGCGATGATCGGCAAGGCACCGTTCTCCCTCTCCGCCCCGGCCATCGCCGCCTCCTCCGGCCTCCTCATCGGCCTCGGAACCGTGGGCGCCGTCGTAGCCGTCCGCCGCATCACCGCCGTCGACCCCTTGACCGCTCTGGGAGCCACCCGATGACCACGCCCGCCACCGACCACCGGACCGATCCGGACGCCGCAGGCTCCGGTGGACTGCGCCTGCTCGACGTCACCCTCACCCTGGGGGACGGCGACACCGCCGTCACCGCCCTCGACCAGGTCGGCCTGAGTGTCGCTCCCGGGGAGTTCGTCGCCGTCGTCGGCCCCTCGGGATCGGGCAAGTCCAGCCTGCTCGCCGTTGCCGGCGGCCTCCTGAGGCCCACCTCGGGCACCGTGCACATCGCCGGAACCGAGCTGACCGCCCTGTCGGACAAGGAACGCACCGCGGCCCGCCGCCGCCATATCGGCTTCGTCTTCCAGCAGTCGAATCTGCTGGCCTCCCTGACCGTCCGGGAACAGCTCCTGCTGCCCCTGCACATCGACGGCCGCCTCGACGCCGCCGCCCGCGCCCGGGCCGACGAACTCATCGACGCGGTCGGACTCACGCACCGCGCCGGCTCCCGGCCGCACCAGTTGTCCGGAGGCGAACGCCAGCGGGCGGGCCTGGCCCGGGCCCTGATGACCTCCCCCGCCGTCCTGCTGGTGGACGAGCCCACCTCCGCGCTGGACCGGGCACGTTCGGCCGAGGCGGTGCAGTTGATCGCCGAGCAGACCCATGAGCGCGGCACGGCCACGGTCATGGTCACCCACGACACGGCGATAATGGACGCCGCCGACCGGGTCCACGAGATGGTCGACGGTCGCCTGTCCTGACCGGGGCCTCGCTCCCGGCCCCCTTCGCCACCCAGGAGCCTGTCCCGAATGCCGAAGATCAACGCCTCCACCGTCGCGGAACATCGCGCCCACCAGCGGGAGGCGCTGATCGGGGCAGCGATCGACATCCTGGTGAACGAGGGCGCCACCGCCGTCACACCCGCGGCGGTCGGCGCCCGTGCGGGCCTGGCCCGCTCCAGCGTGTACCAGTACTTCGACTCCTCGGCAGCCCTGCTGGCCACCATCACGGAGGAGGCGTTCCGTCGTTCCAACGAGGCGCTCGCCGACGCGGTGGCCGCCGCGAGCGGTCCGGTGGAACGCGTGGAGGCGTTCTTCAGGGAGAGTCTGCGCCTCGGCGCCGAAGGCGCACACCGGCCCGCCGCCGCCCTGATGGGCGCCGGCCTGCATCCCGCCTGCCAGGAGAGGCTGATGGAACTCCACCTGGAACAGGTCGAACCCTTCCGCGCCGCCGTGAGGGAGATCGGCGTCCCCGACCCCTCGCTCACGGCGGACCTGATCGCGGGGATGCTGCACACAGCCCTCGCCGCCGTCGACCGGGGAGCCCCGCTCGATACGGTCACCGAGCGCACTCTCGCACTGGTACGCCGCTGCCTCACTGCCGAACCGATGGAAGATGACGCATCGTCTCGCACCAAGCGCGGTGATCGGCAAGGTCGGCAGTGAGGGTGCCGGGGCGTTCGGGCCGGTGCTGACCGTTCCCTCGAGCCACCCCGACGCGGCGCTGATCCCGGTCCTCGCCGCCGTGCTCACGCCGTGATCGCGGAGCGCCGGCCGGGCGAGGTCGCGGTCGGCCGGTGTGTCGGCCACGGAGACGGCCGTGGCAGCGCGGGCATCGCGCAGGCCGGTCGGCGCGTCCGGTTCCGTGCGCGCCGCACCGGCCCTGTCGCACGCCTCCAACGCCGGTCGGTGGCATGGCCCCCCAGTTCCCCGTGGTCTCCCCGGTCGATCCGGCCGGTGACGTGGCACGGCCGGATCGACCGGGGAGGCCGCTGTCGGTGCCGGGTGGGAGACTGCCCGGCATGACCGAACCGAATCCCAAGGCGGACCTCCTCCGGTATCTCCAGCACGCGCGTGACACCCTGGTGTGGAAGACGGCTGGGCTGTCGGAGTACGACGTGCGCCGCCCCCTGACGCCCACCGGGACGAACCTCCTGGGGCTGGTCAAGCACGCGGCCGGTGTGGAGCTCGGTTACCTGGGTGACACCTTCGGACGGCCGTTCTTCGACGCGGAGCGGCCCTCGTGGTACCGGGAGGACGCGGAGACCAACGCGGACATGTGGGCCACGGCGGACGAGTCGCGCGAGGAGATCCTCGGGCTGTACCGGCAGGCCTGGGAGCATGCGAACGCCACGGTCGAGGCCCTCCCGCTCGACGCGACAGGACACGTCCCGTGGTGGCCCGAGGATCGGCGGGAGGTGACCCTGCACCGCGTTCTGGTGCACGTGATCGCGGACATTCAGCGGCACGCCGGCCACGCCGACATCCTCCGCGAACTCGTCGACGGAAGCATCGGGTACCTCCAGGGCAACGACAACATCCCGCCGGGCGACCGGGCATGGTGGGAGGAGCACCGCGGCCGGCTCGAGCGCGTGGCACGCGAGGCCGGCGGCTGACACGGGCGCACGGGCAGAAGCGCTCAGTACCCTGTCGGCATGACGACGCAGCATCGTGGCCCCGTGAGTGTCGAGGCGATGATCGAGGACCTCAGGAAGCTCGTCGAGGTCGAGTCCCCGTCACGTGACGCCGACGCCCTCACGGCGTCGGCGGAGGCGGTCGCCGGGGTCGTCGAGAGCCGTCTCGGCGGCCAGGCGGTGTGCGTCGAGAGCCCGGGCGGGCCGCACGTGCGCTGGTCGGGTGGGGGCGACCCCAAGGTGCTGATCCTGGGGCACCACGACACGGTCTTCCCGCTCGGCACACTGGAACGGCTCCCCTTCACCGTCACCGGGTGCCACGCCACGGGCCCCGGGGTCTTCGACATGCTGGGCGGCCTCGTGCAGGCCGTCCACGGTGTGGCGCTGCTGGAGGACCGGTCGGGCGTCGAGATCCTGGTGACCTGCGACGAGGAGGTCGGCTCCCCGTACTCGCGGGCCCTCATCGAAGAACTGGCCCTCGCCTGCGGTGCCGTGCTCGTCCTCGAGGGAGCGGCCGAGGGAGGGGCGCTGAAAACGGGCCGCAAGGGCTGCGGCACGTTCGAGGTCACCGTCACGGGCCGGGCCTCGCACGCGGGACTGGAGCCCGAGGCCGGCGTCAACGCCCTCGTCGAGGCCGCGCACCAGGTGCTGGCCGTCGCGGCGCTGAGCCGGCCCGAGGCCGGTACGACCGTCACCCCGACCGTGGCGTCGGCGGGCACGGTCGACAACGTGGTGCCCGCCGAGGCGACGGTCGTCGCCGACGTACGGGTCGGGACGGCCGAGGAGAAGGATCGCGTCGAAGCCGGCTTCGCCGCTCTGACCCCGCACAGCGAGGGGGCGGGCATCTCGGTCCGTGGCGGCGTCCGGCGGCCGCCGATGCCGGAGGCGGCGTCCGCCCGGCTCTTCGCCCTCGCGCAGCGGATGCTCCCCGGCATCGAGGGCAAGGCCGTGGGCGGCGGAAGCGACGGCAACTTCACCGCCGCGCTGGGAGTGCCCACTCTCGACGGCCTCGGCGCGGTGGGCGGCGGGGCGCACGCCGACCACGAGTACGTCGTCATCGACGCCATGGCCGAACGGGCGGTGCTCGTCGCGGGTCTGGTGGATGCCATCCGCAACGCCTGACCCCTCACGCCCCGTCGTCCTGTCGGCCCGGCAGCGGGCGGCGAGCCGCGCCCCACGGCCACCCGGGTCCGGCGGCCGCGGACCGCGCGGCGACGGCCCCGCTGCGGGGGACCGCCGCCGTGCCGAGTCCGCGCCGGTCAGAGCCCGGCGAGCACCGCGAACGGGTCGGCCGCGCCACCGTTGTCGACGGCCGCGATGCGGCGGCGCAGGGTGAACGAGGCGCCCGGCTCGATGGTGACCTGACGCTGCGTCATCACCCAGATACCGCAGGCGTACACCGTGAAGCCCGGCTCGTCGTAGAGCAGCCCGTAGGTCTGGCCGTCGGAGCCGGTCATGCCCACCCAAGGCGCTGTCGGCTCGAAGTCGGCCGGGGCGGACGCGGTCACGGTGCCGTGTCCGGCGACACCGCTGCGCTGGCCGGCGCCGTCGTGGTCCAGCACGTCGCCCAGCCACACAGTGCGGGCCTGCGTGCCCCGGTTGGTGAAGACGCTCTCGGCGCCGACCCAGGGTTCGCCGTCGGCGATGGTGAAGGTCGTGACCACCTCGACTTCGGGCACCTGGGTGGCGGCGCCGGTGGCGCGAGCGGAGGCGACCGGGCCGCCCGCCGAGAGCACGTCCAGGGCGGTGGACCGGACCGTCAGCTGCTGCCAGGCGTTGGTGCCGCGCGGCCGCGCCGTCGAGGCGTAGGGCAGGTTCAGCCAGTCCAGCTGGTCCAGGTGGCCCACGGCCGCCAGGTCCAGCGGCTTGCCCAGGGTTACTCCCGACAGCTGGGGGTCCTGCGAACCGGCCGAGACCGACAGCGACAGCATGCCGTTGGACAGGGTGACGTCGGTGGCCGCCGCCTGTGACTGCGGCCCCGGCACCGGGCGGCCGATGCCAACCCGTACGGCGGCGCGCGTCAGGGCCACATCACCGTGGGTCTGCGTGCCCGCGTGCACGGTGGCCGTGGCGGCCGCGGGTTCGTAGCCGACGCCGACCACGTCGACCGTGTAGCGGCCGGGCGGCGCGAAGGCCAGGTACTCGCCGGTCGTGTCGGTGGTGACGGACGCGAACCGGGTGCCGTCCGCCGCCGTGACCGTCACCTGGACGTTGGCGAGCGGCTTGCCGGTCACCTTGTCGGTGATCCGGCCGACGAGGCCGTCGCCCGCGTCGATCCGCCGGGCCCCGGGTATCCCGTCGCGCACCTCGAAGGCGGCGATGGTGAAGGCCGGCGAGGCCGCGTCGTCGCCCTTGAGGACGATGCGCAGGTCGGCGCGCCACCGCTCGGGGGTCACCTCGCACATCACGTAGCCGCGGTAGGTGCCGTTGTAGAACTTCACGTGCGGGTTGGCGACGAGACCCGCACGCACGTCGGCGTCCCATCCGGCACCGGAGGAGATCGACGTGCCCACGAACTCGGTGGCGACGACCGGAGCGTGCGGGTCGTCGAAGTCGGTCGTGAGGTCGTTGACCCAGTGGGTGTGCCAGTCGCCGCTGAGCACGACCGGGTTGGCGATGTCGCGGTCGGCGAGGAAGTCGAGGATGCGGGCGCGGGCACCGGCGTACCCGTCCCACTGGTCGAGGTTGACGATCTTCCCCGGGCCGAGGTCGTAGTCGAAGGCGGCCATGATGGTCTGCTGGGCGATGACGTTCCACCGGGCCTTGGAGTGGTCCAGGTTGCCGAGCAGCCACCTCTCCTGCTCGGGCCCCGTCATCGTGCGCTCGGGGTTCCAGACCTCGGGGCCCGGCTCCTTGCGCCCGTCCCCGTACGCCTGGTCGGTGCGGTACTGGCGGGTGTCGAGCACGCTGAACTCGGCGAGCTTCCCGAAGCGCAGCTGACGGTACATCAGCGCGTCGGGGCCGCTGGGCCGCTGCGCGGGCCGCAGCGGCAGGTGCTCGTAGTACGCCTGGTAGCCGTTGGCGCGGCGCTCCAGGAAGGGACGGCCGTCGCCGCTGCCACCCGGCACGTCGGCCGCGTAGTTGTTCTGGACCTCGTGGTCGTCCCAGGTGACGAAGAACGGGAACCGTGCGTGGGCCGCCCGGAGTTCGGGCGAGGTCTTGTAGAGGGCGTGCAGCCGGCGGAACTCGGTGAGGCTGCCGCCCGTCGTCTCGTAGATGTAGTCGCCGAGGTGCAGGACGAAGTCGAGGTCCTGCTCCGCAAGGTCGCGGTACGCGGGGTAGGCGCCGCCGGTCCACGACTGGCACGACACGAACGCGAACCGCAACCGGTCGGCCTTCGCACCGGGCGGCGGCATGGTCCGCGTGCGGCCGGTGCGGCTGCGGACCTCGCCGTACTGGAACCGGTACCAGTACCAACGATCGGGCGCGAGGTCGTCCACGACCACATGCACGGTGTGCGCGGACTCGGGCAGCGCCGTCACCGCGCCGCTCGCGACGACCTTCCGGAAGGACTCGTCCTTCGCGACCTCCCACCGCACCTCGACGGGCACCGCGGGCATGCCGCCGGTCTCGGCGTCGAGCGGGTCGGGCACCAGGCGGGTCCACAGCACCACGCTGTGGTGGTCCGGGTCACCGGAGGCGACGCCGAGGGAGAAGGGCGCGGGATCCAGTTCGGCGGCGCGCGCGGAGAGCGCCTGGGTCAACTGGCCCGCAGCCAGGACGCCGAAGGTGCCGCCCGCGAGGGCCAGGAACCGGCGGCGGTCGAGGGTGCGCAGTGCAGGGCTGGTAGTCACGTCCCAAGATCGTGCAGCGCCGTCCGTCCGGCCGGGTGTCGCCGCCGGGAAGGGATGATGACGATCACATGGCGGGCGCGGTTCGTCCGGACGACTCCACCCACGTGTGAGGCGGTTGCGCACCCGGTGGCCACGGCTCTCTCGTCGCGGCCGTACCGTCGGCCGCAGCGGCGACCGCGGTCGAGGCCGCCGTCCGACCGGCGCGGTGAACCCGTCCGCTCAGGGGCAGTAATGTGGCCGCGTGCCACTTCTGGGACCGGCTGACCCACTGACCCACCGTCCGCGGCGGGTGCTCGTCGCCGGCACGTCCGGGGCGGGCAAGACGACGCTTGCCGCGCGCGTCGCCGCCGTGCTGGGGGTGCCGCACGTGGAGATCGACGCGCTCTTCCACGGCCCCGGATGGAGCAGGCGGCCCTCGTTCGAGGCAGACGTCCACCGCTTCAGTGCGGACCCCGGCTGGGTGACCGAATGGCAGTACCGTTCGGTCCGCGACCATCTCGCCGCCCGCGCCGACCTGCTGCTCTGGCTGGACCTTCCCCGGCGCCGCGTCATGCGCCAGGTGATCCGGCGCACCCTGCTGCGGCGCGTGCGCCGGCAGGTCCTGTGGAACGGCAACATCGAGCCCCCGTTCCGGACGATCCTCACCGATCCCGAGCACATCGTCCGCTGGGCGTGGAACACCCACGCCGAGACGGCGAAGCGGGTACGCCGACTGCTCGACGACCAGCCCTCGTTGACGGTCGTCCGGATCCGGAGCCGGTACGAGGCGGCCCGGTGGGCGAACGGGCCGCTGCGAGACTCCGTCGCCATGCGTCCGTAGGGACGCGGGGGGCCTCCGCTGGGGGCAGGGCGGTTCCCGCCGGCGTGCAGGGCCGGCATTCGGCACGGCCCGGCGGGAGCGACGCCGTCGTCGTCCGTTCGGGCCCGTACCGGGACCGAACGTCGTTTCTTATGGCTGCTGCGCGGAGTGGGCAGCTTCAGGGAAACCCAGTTCGTCCAGTAGCGCGTCGAGTAGATCCTCCACAAAGGTCTCCTGTGCGCGCAGCAGTTCCTCGATCCGGGACTGCCGCGCCGTGGTCTGGACACCAGCTGCTGAGGCCCATTCGAGAGCGCCTTCGGCGTCGGTCGGTACCTCTGCATCGAGTTCTGTTCGCTTGCGTCTGATGACCTCCTCGAACTCCGTGGTGGCTGTCCACAGGCTCACGTCGTCCACGTCATCGGGTTTCTCCACGAGAAGAGCCGTGGCGTTGTCCAGGTTGAGCCATGCCTGCCAGCGGTGCCCGTCGGTGTCCATACCGGTCACAAGGGCGACGCTGCTGTCGGAGACATCGGCGACGCAGGCCGGCGCGCCGGTCCATTCGACCAAGGTGAACAGGTACTCGTCCTCCCAGATGCCTTGTCTCAACTGCAGGGTCTGCCAGCCGCCCGGTCGCGGCCGCCACTCATGCACGTCGTCCGGCGACTCTGCACCCCTACTGCCGAACAAGGGTGCTTCCAGCAGTGGGCGCTCACTGCGCGCGAAGACCAGATGGCCGGAAAAGCCCATGGAACCTCCTCGTCGGGTGTCAGCGCACCCTATGAGCTGCCACTGACACCGCGCGCCTCGGCGACGGTCCTGCCGCGGTCGGTCGCCGGGAACCGGTCGAGCATGCCGCGCAGTTCCGCACTGTCGACGTTGGCACCGAAGGGTTCGGTGCCCGGTTCCAGGCGGACGCCCTCGGCGAGCGGGCCGGCGACGACAGGGTCAAAGCCGAGTGCGTCCACCAGGCGGGAGACCTCGGCGAGGTCGCCGGGGTCGTCGCCGGCGATCGCGATCGCCTTGCGGCCTGGCGTCCCGGCGGACCGGGCCCCGTCCTCGAGATCGTGGTAGCCCATGTGGTTGAAGGCCTTCACGACGCGCGAATCCGCCAGGAACGCCTGCACGGTCTCGCTCGACGACGTCCGCGGGTCGGTGAGGTCGTCGCGTATGCCGTCGACCTCCCACCAGTAGTTCATCGCGTCGATCACGAGCTTGCCGCGCAGCGCCTCGGCGGGGACGGTGCGGTACTTGCCCAGCGGGAGGGCGAGTACCGCGAGATCGGCCCGGGCGGCGGCCTCGGCGGCGGTGACCGCGACCGCGCCCGGGGTGAGGACCTCCACCGTGAGCGCGATGGCGGCGGGGTCGCCCGAGCCCGCGATCAGCACGCGGTGGCCCGCGGCCAGGGCCAGCCGGGCCAGCACGGTCCCGACCTTTCCCGCGCCCAGGATGCCGATCGTGCGTACGCCCTCGGTGTTCATGTCGTCTCCGTTCCTGTTCCTGCGTCAGTGGGGGCGTCAGCCCGCGAGCATGTCGCGGACCATGGGGATCACCTTCGTGCCGTACAGCTCGACGGCGCGCATGCGGGCGCTGACCGGCTGGGGGCCCACGGTGTAGATGAGGTCGAAGCGGCCGACCCCGAGGTCGCCGACCGCCGCGGCGATCTTGCGGGCGACGGTCTCGGGGGACCCGACGTAGAGGGAGCCGTGCTCGATCTCGGCGTCGAACTCCTCGCGGCGGACCGGCGGCCAGCCGCGCAGCCTGCCGATGCGGTCGCGCATCACCCGGTAGGTCGGCCAGTACCCCTCCCGTGCCTCCTCGTCGGTGTCCGCGACGAAGCCGGGGGAGTGCATCCCCACCGGGTGGGCGGTCGTGCCGAACTGCTCCGTCGCGCGGCGGTACAGGTCGATGTAGGGCGCGAAGCGCGTGGGGGCCCCGCCGATGATGGCGAGCATCAGGGGGAATCCGTAGCGGGCGGTACGGACGACGGACTGCGGGGAGCCGCCCACGCCGACCCAGGTCCGCAGCCGCCCGGACTCGGTCTTCGGGAAGACGTCCGCGTCCTTCAGCGGCGCCCTCATGGTGCCGCTCCAGGTCACCGGCTTCTCGTCGAGGAGCTTCGCGAAGAGCTCGATCTTCTCCTCGAAGAGCACCTCGTAGTCGCTGAGGTCGTAGCCGAACAGCGGGAAGGACTCGGTGAAGGAGCCGCGGCCCAGGATCACCTCGGCCCGGCCCCGCGCCAGGGCGTCGACGGTGGCGAAGCGCTGGAAGACGCGGACGGGGTCGTCGGAGCTGAGGACCGTCACCCCGGAGCCGAGCAGGATCCGCTCGGTGCGCGTGGCGATTCCGGCGAGGACGGTCTCCGGGGTCGACACCGAGTACTCGGGGCGGTGGTGCTCCCCGAGTGCGAGGGCGTCGACACCGATCTGGTCGGCCAGGACGGCCTCGTCGACGACAGCCCGGAGGGAGGCCGCGTGGGAGACGGGCGCACCGGTGTCGTCCACCGGTACGTCGCCGAACGAGTCGAGGCCGAGGATGAGGTCAGACATCGGAGGCTTCCTTCGTGAGCAGTTCGCGCACCAGCGGCGCCACTTCCCGGCCCAGCAGTTCGATCGTGCGGGCGCGGGCCTGGCGGGGCAGGTGCATGATGTCGTACTTGAGGTCGAAGCGGTTCAGATGGAGGTCGCGGGCGACCCGGACGATCTTGCGTGCCACGGTCTGGGGGGAGCCGACGAAGAGCGCGCCGTCGGCCACCTCCGCCAGGTAGCGCTCGTACGTGGGCCGGTAGAAGCCGCGCTCCTCGGAGAGCGCGGTCATGACCGGCTCCCAGTACCGCCACCACGTCTCGACCGCCTCCGCGTCGGTGTCCGCGACGAGGCCCAGGGAGTGCTGGCCGATGGGCTGGGCGGGGTGCCCGGCCTGCTGGAGCCCGCGCTTGTAGAGGTCCACGTGGCCGGCGAAACGCTGCGGGCGGCCCCCGATGATCGCCAGCATCAGCGGCAGGCCGTAGCGGGCGGCACGCAGGGTGGAGTTGGGGCTTCCGCCGACGCCGATCCAGGTGGGGATGCCGCCCTCACGCATGCGCGGCCGCAGCAGCTGGCCGGCCAGCGGGGTTCGGACGGTGCCGGACCAGGTGACCTCCTCCTCCCGCTGCAGGCGCATGAAGAGGTCGAGCTTCTCGTCGAAGAGCCGGTCGTAGTCGGAGACGTCATGGCCGAACAGGGCGAACGACTCGGTGACCGAGGCACGGCCGAGGACGAGTTGGGCGCGGCCGTCCGACACCGCGTCCAGGGTGGAGAACGCGTGGTAGAGCCGCACCGGGTCGTTGGTGCTGAGCACGGTCACCGAGGTGCCGAGCTTGATGCGCTCGGTGGCGGTGGCCATCGCGGAGAGCAGGACGGGGGTGGCGGTGTCCATGTGTCCGGGCCGGTAGTGCTCGCCGACGCTGAAGACGTCGAGCCCCGCGGCGTCGGCGAGCGCGGCCTCCTCGACGAGCAGCCGGACGGTCTCGGCGTCGCTCAGCACACGGCCGCCGTCCGTCGCGACCTCGCCGAACGAGTTCAGGCCTATGTCGAAGGCAGTGGGTGTCATGATCCCCTCCTCACGCCTCCGAACGGTTCGGCGCCCGGTGGCAAAGTTGTTGACGCGTCAAGCATGCAGTCCGTATGATTGACGTGTCAAACAGAGGGGTGCTGATGGGACGCAGGCACGGGGCGCTGCCCACCGCCGAAGAACTCCGGATCTGGCGGGACTTCGTCGAGACCACGGAGCGGCTCCGCTCCCACCTGGCGTCGCGCCTGCAGGGCGACTCCGCGCTGTCTCCCGGGGACTACGCGGTCCTGCTCGCACTCCACGAGGCCGAGGGCCACCACCTGCGCTCCTCGGAGCTGGCGGCGGCGATCGGCTGGGAACGCAGCCGTTTGTCGCACCACCTCGGCCGCATGGAACGCCGCGGGCTGCTGCGGCGCGTGGAGTGCGCCACCGACAACCGGGGCGCCGAGGCGGTCCTCACCGACGACGGCGCTCAGGCCTTCCGGCGGGCCACGCTGCCGCACCTCGGCGCCGTCCGGGAGATGTTCGTCGACACCCTCACACCGGAGCAACTGGCCGCCGCCGGAGAGATCGCGAAGGCCCTGCGGGCCAGGCTGGACGCGGCATCCCGCCCCGGTGAAGCGGCCCGGCCCGCCGGTCAGGGCCGGGCGTAGCGGTCGCTGATGACCCCGCGCAGACCTGCGGCGTCGCGCAGGGCCCGCTGGCGCCCGGCCTCCTCCTCCCAGGCCGCCATGTCGGGGAGGGTCGGGATGCAGACGAGCTCCCCCCTGTCCAGGCCGGTGAGGGCGGCGCGGACCAGGTCGTCCGCGTCGACGAACGACTCCTCCGGGAACATCGCGGAGTCCACGCCGGACGCCTCGAAGAACTCGGTGCGCACGGGCCCCGGCAGCACGACCTGCACCCGGATGCCGGTGCCCTCGACCTCGCGTTGCAGGGCTCGCGAGAAGTGCAGGTCGTAGGCCTTGCTCGCGGCGTACGCGGAACCCCCGGGCGGGGCGTGGAACGCGCCGATCGACGACACGTTGATCAACGTGCCCGAGCCGGGCCGCTCGAAGGCGAGCAGCGCCGCCCGGGACAGCCGGGTCAGCGCGAGCACGTTCACCGCGACGAGACGGTCCAGGTCCCCGGGTGCCGCCTCGCGCAGCGGCCCCAGGGCCCCGAGGCCGGCCGCGTTGACGACGACTTCGAGGCTGTCGTGGTCGAGGACGGTCTGCTCCACCCGGGCGAGGTCGTCAGGGTCCGCCAGGTCGGCGGCGAGGACCGTCGCCTCGAGACCGGTATCCCGGCGGACGGACTCGGCGAGCGCGCCCAGCCGGTCCGCGCGGCGGGCGACGAGGATCGGCGCGTAGCCGCGCCGGGCCAGCTGCTCGGCGTAGCAGCGCCCGATCCCCGAGGAGGCGCCGGTGATCAGGGCGGCGGGAACGCTGTCTGCCTGCTCATGGCTCATGGGGCACCTTCCGGGGACGGCCCGGACCCGTCCTCGTGCGGACCCGGTCCCCCCATCCTCGTGCCCCGGGACGTGCCGCGCCCCACCGGCGACGGTCGCGTCACGGCAGCCCTCCGTCGGTCACCCCGCCGGCGAGGACTGCCAGACCCAGTTGCGGCGCTCGTACGCCACCTGGAAGCCGAGCCGGAGCATGTTGTGGAGTGAGGAATTGTGGGTGCCGGGGGTCTCGGCGCCCGTCTCGGCGACCAGCACACGGCAGCCGAGGTCCCGTGCCGTGACGGCCCGGGCGGCCAGCAGGGCCGTCTGGCCGCCCCGCTTGCGGGCGTGCGGCAGTACCGCACCGGAGAACATCTGAGCCGCCTCACCGAGGACGTGCAGCATGCCCGTGCCGACGATCTCCTCGTCCAGCCAGGCAGCGAAGGTGTGCCACCCCGGCTGCCCCACGGAGGCGGCGGTCATCTGCGCGTAGTGCTCCTCGGGCATGCCGAACGCCCGGGTCGCCACCGCGCCCCACACCAGGGCGTGCTCCGCTTCGAGCGGGGCGACCCGGATCCCGGCGGGCGGCTCGAGCGCCTCGGCGCGGGCCACGACCTCCTCGACCCGGCCGACCAGCTTCACCCAGGACGATCCGGCCGTGATGCCCTCGCCCAGGCAGATCTCGTCCCAGTCCTCCGGCAGGAAGGCGGGCGCGATCTGGAGGACGGCCTGCGCGGTTCCCTCCGAGCGGTAGAAGTCGCAGACCTCCTTGATCACTTCCGCCGTGACCGGCTCGGAGACACCGAACCCCAGCGCCTTGCTCCAGTACTGGGTGGGGTCGTTGCGCATCGACAGCACGACGCCGCCGCCGATGCGTGCGGTGCTGATCCCGAGCGCCGCACGTATGGACTCGGGGGCGTTCGTCTCGAACCGGTACATCGTCTCGGCCTCGGACTGCTCCGTGACCGTCGGGGGGACCACTGCGTTCATGGGCGGTCGTGCTCTCTTCCGTCGCGTTCGTCGCCCGGGGACCAAGGCCAGGGCCTGACCAGGAGTGACAAATGGATCGTACAGCGACGAATGAGGCGCGGTTTCCCCGCGGGGGCTGATGTTCGTGACCCCCGGCGGAGTGCCGCGCTGCGCCCGGACCCGTCGAAGGCGCGTATCGACTTCCCGTCGGCGGGCGACGGCTGTCCATCGGCCGGCCGTCCCGGGAACCGGTGGCGACGACGCCGTCCCGTACCCACCACGACCGGTGCCACGGCCGCTCCTCCAGGTGAACCACCGGTCGTTCGTGAAGTCCCCGAAGCCCAGGTGCCCGGCGCCGCGCCTACATCGGACGGTGCGATGGCTTGTACGGCCGGACCGCGAGGCCGTTGAGCAGGAGTACCGAAAGCCGGGCGGCCAGATCGTGCCGGCCGGCTCGCGCTGCGACGAGACCTATGCCGCTGAGTCACATCAGGACGTCCGTCGCATCGACGTCGGGTCGGATTCCGCCGTCCTCCGAGCAGGCGGTGAGGAGCGCGGTCATCGCCTCGACGAGGACGTCCCGGCTGCCGCGCCGCACTAGAACGTGGAACGCCGGCGGGCGCGGCGCGGCGGGGAGGTCCGCTTCTGCGGCCCTTCCAGCTCCTCGACGACCTTGCAGGCGTGAACCATCTGCTCGGACTGGGTCAGATGGCCGGCAACCACGCACAGCATCGTGCGGAGCGCCTCCCGCGACTCCTCGGGCAGTGCCTCGAGAGTCCGCCGCTCAGCCTGCTCCACCGGACCCCGAAGCTCTTCCCACCGCGCCTGCCCGTGCTCGGTGGCGACGATGTGCCGGCTCCTGCGGTCGGCGGGATCCGGCCGGCGCTCCACGAGGTCGGCCCCTTCCAAGTCGTCCAGGAGGTACGTCATGACCGTCCGGTCGACGCCGAGAAGCTCGGCCAGGGAGCGCTGGCTGCCGGCTTGACCCTGTACGGCGGCTGAGAGCACGAAGTATCCGCGAGGCCCTCCGGGGATGTCCCCGATCGCGGCTTCGAGGGCCTTTGCGTAGGCGCGGAAGACCGTGCCGATGGCGAACCCGAAATCCTCCTCGAGGCGAGGACCTGCGGCTGTCGGGGCGTCCGTACGCGCGCTGCGCTGTGAAGTCACGGTGGACACTCTAGTTCGCCTCGGTCGGCAATACATTCTGTGATACAGAAGGTCTGCGACCGCAAGGATGGGCCGCCCGGCAGGAGCGACCACGCTTGTGGTGGGCCTCCTCCGCGCGACTCGGCCGGGATCGCTTCCAGCCCGCTGATACGGCGTGCCGGGCGGGAACGCGGAAGACCCGACGTGGCCGCTGGCTCGACCAGGCAACCCGGCAGACCCGAGTTGCGACGGGCAGAACCGTGCCCGTGACCACCAGGAGGTCGTCCTCGTCGCGAAGCGCGAGCCGCCGACGGGCGCTCGGCGGCGGTAGCGGCCGCCGTGGCGTCAGCAGGTGAGCAGTGAGGCGTGGGGAACGAAGAGTTTCCCAGGCCTCACTGCTCAGCAACCGGCTCGTGCCCGAGTGGCCATGTCGGAAGGAGACCGCCGGCTGCGTACCGTCAGGGCCGTAGACCCCCTGATGCCGTGATGACTCCACCGGTGACCCAGCGGGCGTCGGGTGAGGTGAGGTACGTGACGGCCAAGGCGACGTCTTCGGGCTGGCCCATCCTCCCCAAGGGGGTGTCTGCGACGAGGCCGTCGATGTACGCACTGCCGGCCAGCCCCTGCGAGTGGCTTCCCTCGGTCTCCGTGACGCCGGGAGCGACGGCGTTCACCCGGATGTTCCTGGGTCCGAGTTCCTTGGCCGGCACGCGGGTGATCGCCTCCACGGCACTCTTCGTGGCGGTGTGGACGGACAGGTTGGGCTGCGTGAGCCGCAGTGCCGCCGTGCTGATGTTGACGACGCTGCCGCCCTTGGGGCCGAACCGTTTGACCGCCTCCTTGGTGGTCGCCAGGATCACTCCGGCACAGTGCGGTGGGGGTGACTCCGCCGCTTTCAGGGTCCCTGTGCCGATGTGCGGCTGCTCGGCAGGTTCAGTGGTGTCCGCGTTCCCGTGCCACGATCTCCCGGGCCGCCGGGGCCACCTCGGCTCCGAAGCGCTCGATCACGACCGCGTCGTCGCCGCCGATGATGAAGGCGCTCAGGCCATGCTCCAGGGCGAGTGCGGCGATCTGTTCGGACCAGGACTCGGCGGGGCCGTTGAGCAGACCGCGCGTCGTAGGCGAGAACTGGACCTGCATGAAGTTCATCAGACGGCGTACGTCGGACGGCGAACGGCCGGCCGACTCGGCGGCCTCGTCGATGCGGGCGTTCATCTCCGGCAGGGATTCCGCACCCCGTGGCAGGTACTCGATGGAGGGCAGCCATCCGTCGCCCAGGGCGCCGGTGAGGGCGAGCATCCGGGGCTTGTAGGCGCCGACCCAGATGGCGATGTCGTGTGCGGGCCGTGGGCCGCGCTTGGCTCCGTCGACCTCGTAGTAGCGGCCGCGATGGTGGACTCCGCCGCGCCTGTCGGTGTCCCAGAGCTCACGGATGACGGTGATCGCCTCCTGCAGCGCCTCGACGCCTTGCCCGGCCGTGAGGCGCCGGCCGCCCATGGCTGCGATGCCGTCCCAGAAGGCGCCGGCGCCGATGCCCAGTTCGAAGCGTCCGGCGGACAGGATGTCCAAGGTGGCGGCCGCGCGGGCCAGGACGGCCGGCGGGCGCAGCGGCAGGCTGGTGACATTGGCGCTGATGTGGACTCGCTCGGTGCGCGCGGCCACGTAGGCCAGCAGGGTGGAGGTGTCCAGGAACGCGGACTGGTAGGGGTGGTCCTGGAAGGTGACCAGGTCCAGGCCGGCGCGGTCGCTGGTGACCGCCAGCTCCACCGCTTGGCGGGCCCCCGCCGCGGTCGGTGTGATGAACGAGCCGAAGAGCAGGTCATGTCCATAATCGGTCATCGTGTGGGTCCTTGGCTCTCGTGGGGCGAGGCACTCTGCCTGTCCGGGAACGGGTCGATGTTGAAGTTGTCCCGGAAGAGGTTGCCCGGATCGTAGCGGCGCTTGATCTCCCGCAGCCGCTCCAGGACCGTGGGCGGGAAGGCGTCGTGGAGGCGCTCGGGCCGACGGTCGGTCTCGAAGCTGAGGTAGAGGCCGTCGAAGTGGTGCCGCAGCGGATCCCAGACCTGGTTGAGTGCCTGGCCGTCCGCTCCCATGGCGGTCACCTGGAAGGCTGAAGCCCGATGGGGGAACGCCGTCGCTCCGGAGGGGACGTCGGCGATGGCGCCGCCCATCGCGCGAAGTTCGAAGAAGTACACCTGCCTGCTGCGCAGGAGCATCGCGGCGTCATGGGCGAACTCGGGTGTCAGCTTGGGAAGGAACGCCGAGCGGGACACCGGTTCCCCCACGCCCCGGTGGCCTTCGGGACCGACGTCGCCGGCGGAACCCATCACACCCGCGTAGGGGGTGAGCACGACCTGCTGCTGGACGAGCGCACCGATCTGCGCGAAGGGAGTCAGCCGTTCCACGATGATGTCGGGGTCCGGGTTGTCTACGACGGCCAGGAGGTGAATGGTCCACTGGCCCTGACGGGCGCGCCCGGTGACAAGGAATACGGTGGTGTCACGGGGAGCCTCGGCGGCCAGCCTGCCGTAGTCGGCCAGCGCTTGTTCGATGTCGGTGGTGACCAGGTACAGCTCGGCGTGTCCAACCTGACCGAGCTGGTCCACCTGGAACTCGAACGCCGTGCCGACGCCGTAGTTCGCGCCTGCCCCGCGCACCGCCCAGAACAGGTCGGGGTGCTCATCGGCGCTCGCCCGCACGTGGCTGCCGTCCGCGAGCACCATCTCGACGGCGCGCAGATGGTCGATGGTGAGCCCGTGGGCCCGGCCGAGCAGCCCGATGCCGCCCGCGGTCGCGAGTCCCCCGACGCCGACACCGCCGTAGTCGCCGGAACCGAGCGCCCAGCCGTGCGGATGGAGGGCGGCGGATATCCGCTTCCACGTCGCTCCCGGGCCGACGCGCACCAGACGCTGCTCGGGGTCGATCACCTCGATGCCGTTCATCCGTCCGACATCGACGACAAGGCCGCCCTTGTTCGTCGAGCGGCCGCTGACGCCGTGGCCGGCGCTGCGGATGCCCAGCGGCAGGTGCGTGTGGCCCCGCGCGTAGGCCAGTGCGCCGGCGACCTCTTCCGGTGTGCCGGGACGCAGGACGAGCCCGGGCGAGCCGCCGCGCAAGTAGGTGGAGGAGACGCCGCGATAGCCGGCGTCGCCCGGCTCCACCGCGTGCGCGGCCAGGGATTCCGGGATCGAGTCGTAATCGATGCCAGGGACGCGACGGGCGCGTGCGGCGAGCGAACGGCGTGGGCGGGGAACCTCGGGCAAGACGTTCACGAGGCCCGCCAGACGCTCCACCTCCCGCGCCGAGTCGACCGGGACCACGACCGTCCGGCCTTCGGCGGATGCGGCCAGCGTGGCCACGTCCTCGGCGGATGCGCCGCGAGGGGCGGTCACCCACGCGGACGCGTCCGTGAGGAGGCGGCCCGGCGCGAGGACGTCGAGGCTTTCGCCGGCCTTCGCCGCGACGGCGGGGATGGACGCCTCGGCGTCCGTCGGTGACGCTGCCCGGGGCGCGGGAGGAGTCACCCCGACACTGATGCTCTCGGTCGCGCCCGCCAGCCATGTGGCCACGACCCACGGGTCGAGACCCGCTTCGGCCGGGCGGAGGCCGGTGCCCGACTCCGACGCTTCGCCGACTCCATCCTTCTCCGGATGAGCCGGCTGGACGACGATCAGCGACAGGCCGTGTTGCTCGGCATGTCGCGCCAGCTCAGTCCATCTGTCAGCGACGACTGCGCCCACGGACGGGTCGAGCGCGATTCCCAGGTTCATACCGTTCACTCCGATGTGCGTTACCGCAGACGATATGGCCAGCAGACCGTATGCGTCAACGAGTGACTGGCGCTCGTCAGGCCCCGCCATCCGGAACGCAGGAGTCCTGGCTCGGTGGCCATCGCCCTCGTGGCTTGCGCGCCCCGACCCGCCTGCCGACGGCACCGGACGGCGGTGTCGACGCCTGGCGCGCCGTGCCCGCGATCGGCCACCTCCGCCGGGCGGCCGACCATGGGATACCGAGGTGTGCCGGCACCGCGCCGGCACCGACCGCTCAGCGGACTGGCGGGACACGGGCACGAACGCCTTGCCGCCGCCCCGGCCCGGCTTTCCCCGTGCCCGGCAGGGCGACCCGGCCCCCGTGCCCACCGGGGTGCGTCAGGACCACGGCGCGTCGCGGGCGGTGGCGCGTCACCGGCTTCGCCTTCGACGCACTCGCCGGCTTCGGGAGCGAAGCCGGGCCCGCTCCGGAAGCGGTCCGGAGCCGGCTTGCCGACTATGCGTGGACCCGCGCCCATGGCGCGGGCGTCCGGTGGGACATCGGCGGCGCGGCCGAGGGAGCCCGCCGGCGCTGTCCGGGTGGGCGCGTGGCGGGGCGCAGGCGCCGGAGCGGGCCGGTCGCCGCGCGCGTCGCGGCTGCGCCTCCGGCCGCCGGTGCGGATGGCCGCCGCCTCGCCCACCGCCGGTGGGTGGCGCCGCCGACGAACCAGCGATCCGAACCTGGCACGCGCCTCGGTGATCGGCAATGTCTCACTCATGGGCACCAGCGATGGAACCGATGCGGCGGCCGGCGCCACGGGTGCGGCGCTCCGGGATGGCGTACGCCCCAGTCCATGTGGGCAGGCGCCGCCGTCATGGGCACTGACCGCGCGCCGTTCAGCGCGTCTGCGAGTGACCGGGCGGCTGGGTCAGGGGTTCCCGTCCTCCGCCGAGAACCGCGCGCCCGCTCGGCGGGACCGCGAACCACGTCCCGGCCCGCTCCGACCGGATGGTCCCGCCGTCCAGGCGGCCGCCCGGGTCGCGAGGAGCAGCCGGCGGCCTCCGCGGCACGTACGCGCCGCGGAGGCCGGTCCGGAACCACGGCGGACCTGACGCGCTGTGCCCGTTCCTCCTCCCGGCAGAGGACCCCGCCGCCGGGGGACCCGCCATCACCCCCCGTGGTGGTCGTGCTTCCCGCCGGGGGGCGACTTCGCGTCAGTCTTCCCGGACTTCGCCGCCCCCATGGGGTGGTCCGCGTGGTGCGGGTCGTAGCCCGGGATCGTGCCGTCGGGCTTCGCGACCAGGAACAGACCCGCCATCCCCATGTCGGAATGGCTCTGGACGTGGCAGTGGTACATCCAGGCGCCGGCGCCGACGTGTTCGCCCGCGATGATCTGGAAGCCGAAGGAGTCCGCCGGACCGGTGATCTTGTTGTCGATCACCCGGCTGGGGTCGTCGGGGCCGGTGAGCAGGCCCGTTCTGTTGTCGGCCCAGCGGTGACCGTGCATGTGGAAGGTGTGGTAGTACTCGCCGTGCGTGATCATGATGATCTCGACGCGGTCGCCCACCGTGGCCTGGAAGTCAGGGGTGTCGGCGCCGGTCCTGTTGTTGATCGTCATGTCGTTGAAGACGATCGTGAACTGCTTGTCCGGCAGGATGTCGCCCTTCCTGCGCACGACCACGGGCCCGTACAGGCCCTTGCGTATCCCACCCGTTCCGTGGTCGGTGCCCACGACGTGGTCGTGGTAGTGCCAGTAGCCCGCGCTGCCCGGCCGCCAGGTGCCGTCCTTGCGCCGGCCGGGGGTGTGGGTGCGCCAGGTGTACGTCCGCGTGCCGCCCGGTTCCACGTGACTGCGGCTCATCCGGGTGCCGTCGCTGGCGATGTCGTAGTCCACACCGTGGACGTGGAGGCTCGCGTCCACGTCGGAGGCGTTCTCGAACTCGATGTGCAGGGTGTCGCCCTCGACCAGTTCGATCAGCGGGCCCGGGACGGTGGCCTTGCCCTTCTCCAGGCCGTAACCCATCTGCCCGTTCGGCAACGTCTCGGCGTAGAGCTTGAGATGGCGCACCTGGCCGCCGGCCGGTGCGGTGGGCGGTGAGGGCTCCGCGGAGGAAGCCGTGGGGGCGGAGGCCACCGCCAGCGTGCCCGTCCCGGTGGCGGCGACCACGCCACCGGCGAGCAGCCGCCGGTTGAAACTCCTTCTGTCCAAAGCCATACCGGTCTCTCCAGTGCCGTGAGGAGACGGTCGGGGCGCGAGGGTCCCCGGGGACGGCCACACGGTAGACCAGCGACCCGTGTTTATCCACACTCAGGACAAAGTTGGTGAGATTCCGTCCATAGCTGTTGGCGGACCGTCAAAAGCCGTCTAGCTTCGGGCGCTGTTGCTGTGACCACGGAGGGTGGGTGAACATGCACGACGCACCACATCACCGGTCGAGATCCCGGCGCGGCGCGGCCGCGGTCCTGGTGGCGGGGGCCCTTTCGGCATCCCTGCTGGGCGGTACGTCCGCCATGGCCAGGCCGATTCCGGAGCCGGTGTCGACAACGTTATCCCTGCCGTCGCCGCCGGGCGG
Source organism: Streptomyces sp. ME19-03-3 (assembly GCA_033793685.1). Classification (GTDB taxonomy): domain Bacteria; phylum Actinomycetota; class Actinomycetes; order Streptomycetales; family Streptomycetaceae; genus Actinacidiphila. Next base: position 206,308 of record JARAXD010000006.1, read on the forward strand.
CGACAACGTCAAGGTCCTGGTCTTCCACGCCTCGGCCACCGAGGAGTCCCCGACCGTCGACGCGGGCATCGAGGCGATCGAGGCGATCGGCCTGTCCGGGCCTGCTGCCAAGCGCTTCAAGACCGTCGCGACCGACGACGCCTCGGTCTTCACCAACGCCAAGCGCCTGGGAACCTTCAACGCCGTCGTCTTCCTGACCGGGGGCGGCGACGTGCTCGACCCCGAGCAGGAAGCCGGACTGGAGGCCTACATGGAGGCCGGCGGCGGCTTCCTCGGCATCCACAACGCAGCACGGACCGAGCCGTACTCGGACTGGTTCGGCGGTCTGATCGGCGCGAGGCCCGCGGCCGGCAGTCCGTCCGCGGTCCAGCGTGCCGTCGTCGAGATCCCCGACCGGGTGAATCCGGCCACGAAGAACCTGCCGCTGGAGTGGAAGCGGCCCGACAAATGGCTCAACTGGGCGAGCAACCCGACCGGGACGGTGCACACCGTCGCCAAGGTCAGGGAGAGCAGCTACCAGCCGGGAACCGGCGCCAACGGCGTCGACCACCCCGTGTCCTGGTGCCGCGACTACGACGGCGGCCGGTCCTTCTACACCGCGATGGGCGGCACGGTCGATTCGTTCGCCGAGACGGACTTCCGCGACCACCTGCGCGGCGCCCTGCTGTGGACGACCCGGCTCTCACGCGCCGACTGCAAGGCGACCATCGACGCCAACTACCGGGCCGAGCGGGTCACCCAGCCCAACCAGCCCGGGCTGCAGGACCAGATCGGCGAACCGCACGGCATGGTCGTCGCCCCCGACGGGCGGGTGCTGTACATCGGACGCGGCGGCGGACCGGGCGGCGCCCCGGTCGTGACCGACTGGAACAGCCCCGACATGGGCAAAGGACTCGGCCAGATCCACGTCTACGACCCGGCGACGAAGAAGGTGACCCTCGCGGGCGCCCTGACCGTCTTCGGCAACAAGGGCGGCGGCGACGAGCTCACCAAGGTCGAGGAAGGGCTGCTCGGCATCGAGCTCGACCCCGCCTTCGAGACCAACGGCTGGGTGTACCTGCACTACACCCCGCACTCCGGTCTCGACCGCGACAAGCACGTCGCGGAGCGGCGCGTGTCGCGCTTCACGCTGGACCTCGCGACCAACAAGCTGGACCTCGCCTCAGAGAAGGTCCTGCTCACGTGGCCCGTCCAGGTCCACAGCTGCTGCCACGCCGGCGGCGGGATGGCCTGGGACTCCAAGGGCAACCTCTACATCGCGACCGGCGACAACAACTCCTCCGGATTCAGCGACGGTTACTCCGGCAACAACCCGCAGCCCAACTTCAAGGGGCTGTCCTTCGCCGACGCCCGCCGCACCGCGGGCAACACCAACAACCTCAACGGCAAGATCCTGCGCATCCACCCGGAGCCGGACGGCAGCTACACCCTGCCCGAGGGCAACCTGTTCACCGGCAAGGAGCAGGACGAGGGCGGCGGCAAGACCCGCGGCGAGATCTACGTCATGGGCGTGCGCAACCCGGCGCGGATCTCCGTCGACAAGAAGACCGACATCCTGTACGCGGGCTGGGTCGGCCCCGACGCCGGCGCGCCGAGCACGACCTGGGGACCGGCGAAGTACGACACGTTCGCCGCGATCACCAAGGCCGGCAACCACGGCTGGCCGTTCTGCATGGGCAACAAGCAGCCCTACCGGGACCGCAACCTGCCCGACCCGAGCACACCGCTGGGCTGGTACGACTGCGACGCCCCGAAGAACGAGTCGCCGAACAACGACGGCCTGGTGAACCTCCCGCCGGTCACGGGCAACACCATCTGGTACTCCCCGCAGGGCGGCGCCCCCGACTTCCCGCGCGACGCCGACGGGGTCCCCAGCTACAAGAGCGAGGAGGCCACCTACCTCCTGCCGTGGCTCAAGGGCGGCGGCCAGGCCACCATGGACGGCCCGGTCTACCGCTACGACGCCGCGACCGCGGGCGACGGCGCGTGGCCGCGGTACTGGGACGGCAAGTGGTTCGTCGGCGACTTCTACGACGCCGACAACCCGCGCCACGCCGTGCTGACCGACCCCAAGACCGCCGGCAAGGGCGGGCTGCCCGTCACCGCCGAGTCGCTGAAGAAGATCATCCCGGTCGGCCAGGGCGGCATCCGCAACCTCATGGACTGGAAGTTCGCGCCGGACGGCTCGCTCTACGTTCTCGACTACGGTCGCGGCTTCTTCACCTCCGACTCCCAGTCCGCGCTGTGGCGCGTGACGTACACGGGCGGCAAGGCCACTCCCGCCGCCAAGGACCTGGTCAGGAAGGAGGCACAGTGAGACAGCGACCTCTGCGCCCGCTGTTGGCCCTGCTCGGCGCACTGCTGATGGTGCTCGGGCTCACCTCGACCGTCGCCTACGGGCGCACGGACGACCACGCGGCGGCCGGCGGGACCGCGGCCGCCGCCCAGGTGCTCACCTGGACGGCGAGTTCGCGCACCGACCAGTACGCGAGCTTCCCGACCACGGCCGTGGCCGGCCCCGCGACCCTCGTCTTCGAGAACAGCGCCGCGACCGGCAACGACATCGGCATGCCGCACACGCTCACCTTCGACGTGTCCGACCCCGAGTACAACCACGACGTGCCGCTCAACATCCTGGCCAACCCGGGCGACGACAGCGGCGGCCGGCACACCGCCGAGGTCGTCCTCACCCCCGGCCGCTACCGCTTCTTCTGCAGCATCCCCGGCCACGGCCGGATGCAGGGCATCCTCACGGTGACGGAGGCCGGCGGCGAGGACACCACGGCGCCCACCACGGCCGCCGACGTGACCGGCCAGAAGAACGCCGACGGCGCCTACGTCGGCTCCGCCACGGTCACCGTCACCGCGACCGACGACGCGTCCGGCGTGAAGACGGTCGAGTACGCGGTCGGCGAGGACGGCCCGTGGCAGCCGTACACCACACCGGTCGTCGTCGACCAGGTCGGCTCGCACACCGTCCGCTACCGCGCCGCCGACCAGGCCGGCAACCTCGCGGCCGAGAAGTCCGTCGCCTTCGAGGTGGTCGCGCCGCCCACCGACGACACCACCGCGCCGGAGACCTCCGCGACCGTCAGCGGCGAGAAGGACGCCGACGGCAACTACCTGACGATGGCCACGGTCACCGTCACCGCCTCGGACACCGGCTCCGGCGTCAACATCATCGAGTACGCCCTCGGGGCCGACGGCGCCTGGCAGCCCTACACCGCTCCGGTGATGGTGCACCAGGTCGGCTCCCACACCGTCCGCTACCGCGCCACCGACAAGGCGGGCAACGTCGCGGACGAGAAGTCCGTCGCCTTCACCGTCGTGGCGCCGCCCACGGCGGACACGGCCGCGCCGGAGACCTCCGCGACCGTGACCGGCACCAAGAACTCGGGTGGCGCCTACATCACCAGCGCCAAGGTCACCGTCACCGCGACCGACGCGGACTCCGGCGTGGACCGGATCGAGTACTCCCTCGACGGCGGTCCCTACCTCGCCTACTCCGCCCCCGTCATCGTCGACCGGATCGGCTCCCACACGCTCGCGTACCGCGCCACCGACAAGGCGGGCAACACCTCGGCCGCCCGCGAGGTGACCTTCACCATCGCGCAGGGCGGCGGCGTCCCGGCGCCGAACTGCCCCGAGTACGACGAGCGGCTGACCGTCATCGTCGGCACCGTGGACTCTGGTGTGCCGAACCGGCTCACCCGCAGCCGCTGCACCATCAACGAGCTGATCGAGGACGAGAAGGACTGGTCCTCGCACGCGCTGTTCCTCAAGCACGTCGACGGCGTGCTCGACAGACTGCTCGCCGACAACGTCATCGACCAGCGCGAGTTCAACAAGATCACCAAGGCCGCCAAGCAGTCGAAGATCGGCAAGCCCGGTCAGACGAAGGGCTACCGCGACCTGTTCGACGGCACCGAGGCGTCCCTCGCCAAGTGGGAGCAGGTCGGCGGCGGCCGCTTCACCCTCTCCGGCGACGGGGCCATCACCAGCAGCACGACCGTCCCCGGCATGGGCATGCTGTGGTTCCCGGAGCGCACGTACGGCGACTTCTCGCTCAAGCTGCAGTTCCGCGACGACGCCCCGGGCACCGGCAACGCCAACGGCGGTGTCTTCGTCCGCTTCCCGAACGTCCACGACCACCCCGAGGAGTCCCGCCCCGAGTGGGTCGCCATCAACTACGGGCACGAGATCCAGATCTTCGACAGCCCCGTCGGCGACATGTACAAGACCGGCTCCGTCTACGGCTTCGACCGTGTGGGTCTCGGCGGCGCCGGCGTGACCCCCAAGGGCACCTGGAACGACTACGAGATCCGCGCCGAGGGCCAGCACTTCACGATCCTGCGCAACGGCGTCGTCATCAACGAGTTCGACAACGTCGGCGGCCAGGTCTTCAGCCCGCCGCGCGACGGGGACCCGGGCACCGACGGCCGGCGCTACGCCACCGGCTACATCGGCCTCCAGGTCCACAGCACGTCGGACGTGATCTCCTACCGCGACGTCCGCATCAAGGAGCTGTGACCGCGCACTCCTGACCGCCGCACGGGCCCTCACCGCATCCGCGGTGGGGGCCCACCGCGCTGCACCGGGTCACGTGACGTCGCGGGTGGGGGTCCTTCCGGGGCTTCTGGTCTGCCGTGCAGGGGGGCTGACGGAGTGTCGGCCCCCTTTCGGTCCGGCCGTCGGCAGAGCATGGTGGTTCACCGCCCCCACGGCCGGCCGCGCGAGGCATCGGGGCACGCAGGGACCAGTGGGCGACTGCAGCATCGGAGGAGGCGAATGGTGTGAGCACCGACCGGGCCGATGCCGCGGTCGAGCGGCTGATGCGTACGGCGCAGTACTTCTTCCCCGGCACCCAGTCACCCGACCGGCGGATGCTGTACCGCGAGGGCGGCCGGGCGGCGGAGGAGTTCTACCGGGAGCGGTGGCGCCACGACCGGGAGGTGCGCTCCACACACGGGGTGAACTGCACGGGCTCGTGCTCGTGGCGGGTGTTCGTCAAGGACGGCCTGATCACCTGGGAGACGCAGGCGACCGACTACCCCTCGGTCGGCCCGGACTCTCCGGAGTACGAGCCGCGGGGCTGCCCGCGGGGCGCGTCGTTCTCCTGGTACACCTACTCGCCCACCCGTATCCGGTACCCGTACGTGCGCGGCCCGCTGCTTCAGCTGTGGCGGCAGGCGAAGGCGCAGCACGAGGATCCGGTCGAGGCATGGGAGTGGCTGACCTCGGACCCACGACGGTGCGCCACCTACAAGCGGGCCCGCGGCAAGGGCGGGTTCCTGCGCTGCACCTGGCGGGAGGTCACCGAACTGGTGGCGGCGGCACAGGTGCACACCGTCAAGCGGTACGGCCCCGACCGGATCGTGGGGTTCTCCCCGATCCCGGCGATGTCGATGGCGTCCTACGCGGCCGGGACACGGTATCTGTCGATGATCGGCGGGACGATCTCCTCGTTCTACGACTGGTACGCCGACCTGCCGATGGCCTCGCCGCAGGTGTTCGGTGACCAGACGGACGTGCCGGAGTCCGGCGACTGGTGGAACGCCGGCTACCTGATCGTGTGGGGCACCAACCTGCCGATCACCCGCACCCCGGACGCGCACTTCATGACCGAGGCCCGCTACAGGGGGCAGAAGGTCGTGGTGGTCTCCCCGGACTACGGCGACCACACCAAGTTCGCCGACGACTGGCTCGCGGCGGCTCCCGGCACGGACGGTGCGCTGGCGATGGCCATGGGGCACGTCGTCCTGACCGAGTTCTACCGCGACCGGCAGGTGCCGTACTTCACCGAGTACGCGAAGACGTACACCGACCTGCCGTTCCTGGTGCGGCTGCGCGAGCGCGACGGCGGCGGGTACGTGCCGGACAAGTTCCTCACGGCCGCCGACCTGCCCGGCCGGGACGGTGAGGAGGAGGCGGCCGAGTTCAAGACAGTGCTCCTGGACGCCCGTACGGGAGAACCGGTGGTGCCGAACGGTTCGCTGGGTTTTCGCTGGACGTCCCAGGACGGTGGCCCTCGGTGGAACCTGGACCTGGAGGATGCGGATCCGCTGCTGACCCTGCACGGGCGGCCCGGCGGCGAGGCGGTGGCCGTCGACCTGCCGCGGTTCGACGCAGGACCGGGCGAGTCCGGCGGGGTGCTGCGGCGCGGTGTGCCTGCGGTGCGGGTCGGCGGGCACCTGGTGACCACTGTCTTCGACCTGGTGCTCGCCCAGTACGGCGTGGCCCGCGAGGGCCTGCCGGGTGAGTGGCCGGCCGGTTACGACGACGCGGACAGCCCGTACACACCGGCCTGGCAGGAGGCGATCACCTCGGTGCCGGCGAAGGCGGCGGCGCGGGTGGCGCGGGAGTTCGCCCGCAACGCCGAACGCACCGGCGGCCGTTCGATGATCGCGATGGGGGCGGGCACCAACCACTGGTTCCACTCCGACCAGATCTACCGGGCGTTCCTGTCGCTGGTGATGCTCACCGGCAGCCAGGGCGTCAACGGCGGAGGCTGGGCGCACTACGTCGGCCAGGAGAAGGTGCGCCCGCTGACCGGCTGGTTCCATCTCGCGTTCGGCCTGGACTGGCAGCGCCCCACCCGGCACATGGTGGGCACCCCGCTGTTCTGGCTGGCCACCGACCAGTGGCGCTACGAGGCGTTCCCCGCCGACACACTGGCCAGCCCGCTCGGGCAGGGCCTGCTGGCGGGACGTACCCTGCCGGACTGCAACGCGCTGGCCGCCCGGCTGGGCTGGATGCCCTCCCACCCGGCCTTCGACCGCAACCCCCTCGACGTCTGCGACGAGGCCGAACGGGCCGGCAAGGACGTACCGGATCACGTCGTCGAGGAGTTGAAGGCCGGCAGGTTGCGCTTCGCCGCCGAGGACCCGGGCAACCCGGTCAACTTCCCCCGTGTACTGCTCATCTGGCGGGCGAACCTGTTCGCATCGTCGATGAAGGGCCACGAGTACATGCTGCGGCACCTGCTCGGCACCGACGACGCCGTCACCGCCACCGAAACCCCGCCCGAGATGCGCCCCAAGGACGTCACCTGGCGTGAGCAGGCCGCGGTCGGCAAGCTCGACCTGTCGGTGGCGGTCGACTTCCGCATGACCAGCACCTGCCTGTTCTCCGACGTCGTGCTGCCCGCCGCCACCTGGTACGAGAAGTACGACCTGTCCTCCACCGACATGCACCCGTTCGTGCACGCCTTCAGCCCGGCGATCGCGCCCCCGTGGCAGACTCGTACCGACTTCGACATCTTCGACACCGTTGCCGCCGAGTTCTCCCGCCTGGCCGCCACGCATCTCGGCGTGCGGAGGGACGTGATCGCCGCCCCGCTGGCCCACGACACGGCGGACGAAATGGCGCAGCCGCACGGAGTGGTGCGCGACTGGAAGGCCGGCGAGTGCGAGCCGGTACCGGGCAGGACGATGCCGAAGCTGATCGTGGTGGAGCGCGACTACACCGCGGTGGCCGAGAAGATGGCCGCCATCGGCCCGCTACTGGACACCTTGGGCACCACCACCAAGGGCTGCACATGGAAGCCCACTGAAGAGATCGACCACCTACGCTCCCGCAACGGCCCGGTCCGCGGCGGTGTCGCCGACGGGCGGCCCTCGATCGCCCGCGACGACCAGTTCTGCGAGGCGATCCTTGCCCTGTCCGGCACCACCAACGGCCGCCTGGCCGTGCAGTCACTGCGCGCGTTGGAGGAGTGCACCGGCGTGGACCTGGCCGACCTGGCCGAGGAACGCTCCGGCGACCGCATCACCTTCGAGGACACCCGCACCCAGCCGCGTGCGGTGATCACCTCGGCGGAATGGTCCGGCACCGAGTCCGGCGGCCGCCGCTACTCCCCGTTCACCGTCAACGTCGAACGCCTCAAACCCTGGCACACCCTCACCGGCCGCCAGCACTTCTTCCTCGACCACGACTGGATGGCCGAGTTCGGCGAACAACTTCCCGTCTACCGGCCGCCGCTGAACATGATCGCCCACTTCGGCGACCCGACCCGCTCACCGGACGGCCACACGGAACTCGTGGTGCGCTACCTGACCCCGCACTCGAAGTGGTCGATCCACTCCGAGTACCAGGAGAACCTGCACATGCTCACCCTCTTCCGGGGCGGCCCGGTGATCTGGATGAGCCCGCTGGACGCGGAGAAGATCGGCGTGGGTGACAACGACTGGATCGAGGCGTACAACCGCAACGGCGTGGTCGCCTGCCGCGCGGTGGTCACCCACCGTATGCCCGAGGGCACGGTGTACATGTACCACACCATGGACCGCCACCTGAACGTGCCGAAGACGGAGACCTCCGGCCTGCACGGCGGCGGCGACAACTCCCTCACCCGCCTGCTGATCAAACCGACCCATCTGATCGGCGGCTACGCACAGTTCTCCTACGGCTTCAACTACATCGGCCCCACCGGTAACCAGCGCGACGAGATCACCGTCATCCGCCGACGGTCCCAGGAGGTGGACTTCTGATGAGGGTCATGGCTCAGGTGGCGATGGTGATGAACCTCGACAAGTGCATCGGCTGCCACACCTGCTCTGTCACCTGCAAGCAGACCTGGACCAACCGACCGGGCTCGGAGTACGTCTGGTTCAACAACGTCGAGACCAAGCCCGGCGCCGGCTACCCGCGCCGGTATGAGGACCAGGAGAAGTGGAAGGGCGGCTGGACCCTGAACCGCCGGGGCAAGCTGAAACTGAAGGCCGGCGGCCGGCTGCGCAAACTGGCCACCATCTTCTACAACCCGGACCTGCCCACGCTCGACGACTTCTACGAGCCGTGGACCTACGACTACCAGAGCCTGACGACCGCACGGCTGTCCGACAGTTTCACCAGCGCCCGCCCCAAGTCGCAGCTGACCGGCCGCGACATGCGGCCGGTACACGGTCCGAACTGGGACGACGACCTGGCCGGAGCGGCCGAGTACGCCACCGCCGACCCGAATCTGAAAGGGCTGTCGGAGCGGGTGCGGATGGAGTTCGAGCACGCGTTCATGTTCTACCTTCCGCGGATCTGCGAGCACTGCCTCAACCCGTCCTGCGTCGCCTCCTGCCCGTCGGGGGCGATGTACAAGCGGGCGGAGGACGGCATCGTCCTGGTCGACCAGGACCGCTGCCGGGGCTGGCGGTTCTGCGTCTCTGGCTGCCCGTACAAGAAGGTGTACTTCAACCACCGCACCGGAAAGGCGGAGAAGTGCACCTTCTGCTACCCGCGCATCGAGGCCGGGCAGCCCACCGTCTGCTCGGAGACGTGCGTGGGCCGGCTGCGTCATCTCGGCGTGATGCTGTACGACGCCGACGCCGTACTTGAGGCGGCCTCGGTGAAGGACGACAAGGAGCTGTACGAGGCGCAGTTGTCGGTGTTCCTCGACCCGGAGGACCCCGGGGTGCAGGCGGCGGCCGAGCGCGACGGCATCGCCCGCGACTGGATCGAATCCGCCCGGCGGTCCCCGGTGTACGCGCTGATCAAGAAGCACCGGGTGGCGCTGCCGTTGCACCCGGAGTACCGCACCATGCCCATGGTCTGGTACGTCCCGCCGCTGTCCCCGGTCACGGAGGCGGTGCACGCCACCGGCTACCACGACGACGACCCCGACCGCGTCTTCGCCGCCATCGACGCCCTGCGCATCCCCATGGAATACCTGGCCAACCTCTTCACCGCCGGGGACACCACCGTGGTGGAAGGCGTGCTGCGCAAACTGACCGCGATGCGCGCCCACATGCGCGCCCAGCAGCTCGGCGACCCGCCCGACCAGGACCTGCTCGACCAGGCCGGCACGAGCGCCGAGGACATCGAGGACCTCTACCGGCTCCTCGCCATCGCCAAGTACGACGACCGCTACGTCATCCCCAAGGTGCACGCCGAGGGCTCGGGCGCCCTCATGGCCCAGCACTGCTCCCTCGACCACCCCGGCGGCGTCGCCGACCTCGCCGCCCACGACGAGGACCAGCGGGCCGCCGCCCCGCCACCCCTGCCGGGCCTGAACCCCTCGGGCGGCGGCAGCCAGTTCCGCGACGGCGACGGAAAGGTGCGCTTCAACCTCCTCGGCTGGAACGGCAACGGCCCCGCCCCCGGCCTCTTCGGCGACGAGGGCAGCCGATGATCCGCCGCCGGGACCGCCGGGCGGCGGCCGACACCCCCCTGGTGCACCGCCTCGCCTCCGTCCTCCTGCGCTACCCGGACGAGACGATGCTCGCCTGCCTCGACGACCTCGCCGCCGCACTCCCCTCCCTCGCCGACCCGGCCGACCGCGCCCGGCTGGCCACCGCCTGCGACCACCTGCGGCGCCTGACCTCCACCGAAGCCGCCCAGCACTATGTGGACACCTTCGACCACACCCGCCGTCGCACCCTGCACCTGACCTACTACCGGCACGGCGACACCCGCGCCCGGGGCATGGCCCTGCTCGCTCTCAAACACGCCTACCGCCAGGCCGGCCACGAACCGCCCGAGGCGGAGCTGCCCGACTTCCTGCCGCTGATCCTGGAGTTCGCCGCCCTCGCCCCCGAGCCCGGCCATCGCATCCTGCTGCAGTGCCGGGCCGGACTCGAACTCCTCCGGCAAGCGCTCCACGAGCACTCCACCCCCTACGCCGACATCATCGACACGCTCTGCGGCCGGCTACCCGAACCGGCCCGCCACGAGCGCGACACGTGGCGACGAATGGCCGTCGAGGGACCGCCGGGCGAAGACGTCGGGCTGGAGCCCTTCGGTCCACCGGAGCAGACCGGACTGGAGCCGTTCCCCCTGCCCGGACGCCCGACACCATCCCCATACCCGACGCCCGAAGCGTCCCTGAGTACAAAGGAGGGCCGGTGAGTTCCTGGGACCTGTGGTGGTGGGTCATCCTGCCCTACCTCGCCCTTGCCACCTTCGTCGTCGGCCACGTCTGGCGCTGGCGCTACGACCAGTTCGGCTGGACCAGCCGCTCCACCCAACTCCAGGAGCGCCATCTGCTGAAATGGGGTGGGCCGCTCTTCCACTACGGCACCTTCGCCGCCATCGCCGGCCACGTCATGGGCATCCTCGTCCCCGAATCGTTCACCCGCTGGCTCGGCATCAGCGAGAACGCCTACCGCATGTTCTCCTCCATCGGCGGCACCGTCGCCGCACTCGCCGTCATCTTCGGCGTGGCGATCCTCGCCTTCCGCCGGACCACCGTGCCCAAGGTCCGCGCCACCACCAGCCCCGTCGACTGGCTCGCCCTGATCCTGCTGGCCGTCGTCATCGTGCTCGGCATCATCCCCACCATGGGCATCAACCTCCTCGGCACCGGCTACGACTACCGCCAGAGCGTGGCCCTGTGGTTCCGCGGCCTGTTCGCCGGCAACCCCAACGTGGCCGCCATCTCCCACGCGCCGCTGATCTACCAGGTCCATGCCACCGCGGCCTGGGCCATCCTCGCCGTGTGGCCCTTCACCCGGCTCGTGCACGCCTGGAGCATCCCGCTGTGGTACCTGTGGCGGCCGTTCGTCCTCTACCGCTCCCGCACCGAGGCCCACCCGACCGAACCCGGCACCAGCGGACGCCGCTGGCGCCGCATCGGCGTCCGCTACTGACACGAGCCCACGCAAGCTCTCCGAGACAGAAACGGCGACCACCCCATGCAGAAACTCTCCCTCGACGCCCGCGTCCGCGAACACCTGGAACGGGCCGCCGCATCCTCCACCGGCCGCAGCGCAGAGACTCTCCACGGCGGCCACGAACACACCCTGCGCCAGACCCTGATCGCCATGCGCGCCGGCACCACCCTGGCCGAACACGAAAACCCTGGCGAGGCCACCGTCCTCGTGCTGCACGGCCGGGTACGGCTGCACAGCGGCGACGAGGCGTGGGAGGGCATGGCCGGAGACCTGCTCATCGTGCCGCCCGCCCGCCACAGCCTTGAGGCACTCGAAGACGCGGCCGCGCTGCTGACCGTCGCCAAGACTCCGTGACGGTCGTGCATCAGGATGGTTCTGCCGGCGTCCCGGACGGCACGACCACGACAGGGAGGTGTGCGTTATGCACGACCTCGGTGCTGGTGGACCCCAGGGTGAGGCGTCCCCACGCTCCCGAGCCTCTGCTGCCCACGACCAGAAGGCAGGCATCTGCACTCGCGTCGAGCAGGACCTGCGAGGGACGTCCCGGCTCCACCTTGATCTCTACCTCGACAGCGGCACCCCCCAACTCCCTCATGGCTTCTTCCACGGCCTGGGCAATAGCCTCATACGTGGCGTCGCGAGTCTGTGTGTCCAGGTCGTAGGAATCCGGCACGGTCAGCCATCCGAAACTGCTTGCCCTGGAGGCGGTGAAATCGTACGCACAAACGGCACGCAGCCTGGTACTGCGCAACTGTGCCTCGTGCAGAGCGAAACGCATGGCGAGTCCGGACATGTCCGAGCCATCGGTTCCCACAACGATCGGTGCGTGCCCCGTGAACTGCGTCATGGAAATTGTTCCATTTCGGTCGGCACTGCGGATTCAGGTGACCTGCGGACCACCAGTACGGTGATGTCGTCCCGTTGGTCTCCTCCGGTGTAGCGGCGCAAGTCGTCGGCCAGGTCGTGGGCCACGTCCCATGGAGACACATCCGCCCGAGCCCGGAGTTGTTCTTCGAGGGGATAGCACTCGCCTGCGCTGTCACGTGCCTCAGTGACGCCGTCGCTGCAGAGCAGGAGCGTCGCGCCGGGTGGGAAGGTGAACCAGTCGACGGTCCTGGGTTCCGCGGACAGGTCCGCCAGACCGAGCGGCACGCCTGGTTCGCCGCTGGGAGCGCTGATGACGGGTCCCCCGTCCAGGAGGTACAGCGGAAAGTGGCCGCAGTTGAGGGCCTGCGTTGCCTCCGATCCGTTGACGCCGAGGATGAGAGCAGTGACGAATCGTTCGGGCTCGCCGGTCTGCGCCGCGAAGGCGTTGTGGAGGCCGACTGCCGTCTCCAGGGCGTCCGCGACAGCGGTGAGCGTGGGCTCGCGCTGAGCAGTCTCACGAAACGCGCCGAGCACGGCGAAGGCAGCTGCCACCGCGGGCAGGCCCTTGCCTTGAACGTCGCCGATGAGCAGACGCGTCCCGTACGGCGAGGCCACTGCCTCGTAGATGTCACCGCCCACCAGTAGGTCTTCCTCCACGGGAAGACATACTCCGTCGACGATCACCCGGTCGGTGAGCACCGGCAAGGGGCGCAGCATCTGGCGCTGAAGCGCGGCAGCGCCGGATCGCATCCGCCGCGACTCTTCCTCTCGTCTGATCCGCTTTTGGCAGGTCAACACGCACAGCATGCCGAGAGCAAGGGCCAGCACCATCACGATGATCTGGTCGCCGAGCGAGGGAAGCGGCCGGTAGGCCAGTACGGCGGCGATAACCAGGATCACCCACACGACGGCGTGAACCGTCTCGCGCAGCGTGCCGACGGCAGCCGTCAGAGCCGGAAAGATGATCATGAGGGGGATCAATCTCACCGTGCTGTCACTGATGGCCAGCTCCAGCAGCACGAGGGGGACGGTCAGCGCAACCACGGACATCAACGCGGCGCCGGGCATGCGCAAAGAACGCCCTCGCGCCTTCTTCCGCCCCCCGCGCATCGTGGAAAGCGCGTCCATGAGGTGAGGCCACACCCGCCGACGGGACACCTTTCCACCGTCTCGCCGACATCCCATCCACGCAAGTTCCGCCGTCGGGCTGTCCTGCCAGGGGCAGGACAGCTCACCGCCCGGCACGGGAGATGCCGGGCCCGCTCCGTGATGGGACCGTGGGGAAGGGGGAAGTCAGGGAAGTGGCCGTCAGCCGTGATCGATACCACCCCGTTCGCTCGCCGTCCACGGTCATGTGTCGCGGAACAGGACTACTCATCATGCCCAGGTACCCCAAGGACTGCTCCGACGACCGCCCTCGCCCTGGCCACAGGCGTGTGGGAGCCGGCCCGCGGGGAAAGTGGTGGCCGGCTGTCCGCCGTCGAGACGCTCGGCGCGACCACCGTCGCTTGTACCGACAAGCCGGCGCCCCGAGCGAGAACCGGATGCGGGCGGTGCGCCCGTCAGACAACCAGGCACCCTCGCCGGTGAGGGCCTACGCGTCCTCGTTGGCGCCGAAGCCCAGAGCACCGCCGCCGGGCTCCGTGCATCACGCACACGGACCGGATCGCCGCAGAACATGGCCGTTCAACCAGCCCACCGGCCCCGGGGCATGCAACGGAAACGGAAAGGAGGAGCGAATCGTGAGTGCACCTTACGCCGGCCGAATCGCCGGCGCCGAGAACCAGGGGTGTGAGGACTTGCTCGCAACACAGCCCGGGCGCTGCTCACGGACGTGGGCAGCCTTCACACCCTGTACGCGGCCCGCGACTCATCGACCACCGCGGCCGAGTTGAAATCCGCCGTGCAGAACCGAAAGCCGATGCACGCCGTTGGCCACGCATCGGCGTGCACTGCGGATGCCGTGACGTCCCCCGCGACGCTGCTGACCTTCGGACACGGCCTTGCCACACGTGAGCCACTGGCCGCCTTGCTTCACGGTGCCGGTGCAGAGGCAGTCGTCGACGTGCGGACCGCGCCGGGCAGCCGGCGCAATCCGGACGCGGGCAGGGAAGTGCTCCGCGAGTGGCTGCCGGCGCAGGGGATCGACTACCGGTGGGAGAAGCGGCTGGGCGGCTTTCGCAAGGTCGAGCACGACTCGCCCGATGTCTTCTGGGAGAACGACTCCTTCCGGGGGTACGCGGGTTACACCCGCCACCCGGATTTCCTCTCGGCCATGGATGACCTGCTGCGGCAGGCGGCCGCCGTCCGGACGGCCGTCATGTGCGCAGAGACCCTGTGGTGGCGCTGCCATCGGCGGATCATCGCCGACTTCGCCGTCATGGCTTTGCATGCCCGCGTACTGCACCTGGGACACGACGCGCGGCTCACCGAACACCGTCCAACGACAGGCGCACGTCTGCGTGGTGACGGGCTCCTCGTTTACGACCGCGTGTGATCGGCGACAGGGTCACCGACCGCTGAGCCGGTCACACGCCGAGCAGGCCTCACCAGCCGCTGGATCCCCGGCACGTACACGGTCCGCAGCGCCAACTCCACCGGCGAGATCCTGGTCAGAGGGTACCGGCGACTGATCGGCCCGGTGGCGGGCGTCGTCGCCGCGCGGCCGATCCGCAGTCGGGTGGCGCCCGCCCGGCGATCTGTCCCGAGCAGGATCCGCCGGCATGCTCGCTCGCTCCCACGCGCTCGGCCCGCCGAAGGTCCCCCTCGGCCACGGCGCGCTGACCCGAGGATCCGCCTCCCGCGACCCGCTCCGCCGACGCGCTCCGCAGCGACCGGTCCGACGGACCGTCAGCTAGGTTGGGCGTGTGAACAGGCAAGCTTCCGGGGCGCGCCCCGCACGGAGCGCGTACGTCGCGGCGGCGGGCGTCTTCGCGGTCGGCATGACGGGGACCACGCTGCCGACCCCGCTCTACGGCCTCTACCGCGAGCAGATCGGGTTCTCCGAACTGGTCGTCACCATCGTCTTCGCGGTCTACGCGATCGGCGTGATCGCCGCCCTGCTGGTCGCCGGCGACTTCTCCGACGTCCTGGGCCGGCGCCCGGTGCTGCTGACCGCCCTGGGTCTGTCGCTGCTGAGCGCGGTGTGCTTCCTGCTTCAAGGAGGGCTTGCGCTGCTGTTCGCGGGACGGCTGCTGTCGGGCTTCTCGGCCGGGCTGCTCAGCGGGGCCGCCACGGCCGCCGTACTCGAACTGGCGCCTGCGGAGCTGCGCACGCGGGCGGGGTTCGCGGCCACCGCCGCCAACATGGGCGGCCTGGGGTGCGGGCCGCTGCTGTCGGGAGTCCTGGCGCAGTACGCGCCGTGGCCCGTCCGTCTGCCGTTCCTGGCACACATCGCCCTGCTGCTGGCCGCCTTCGCCGTCACACGCGCCCTGCCCGAGACGGTGGAGGTCCGCAGTCCCCGACCGCCGTTGCGCCCCCAGGGCATGGTTGTCCCACCGCGGACCCGCGCGGCCTTCGTGCCGGCCGGTCTCGCCGCGTTCGCCGGTTTCTCCCTGCTCGGTCTGTTCACGGCTGTGGCGCCGAGCTTCCTCGCGCTGACGCTGGGGGAGCACAACCTGGCCGTGACCGGCCTCGTCGTCTTCTCGGTGTTCTGCGCCTCCACCGCCGGCCAGTTGCTCATGGGCCGTCTCGGTGCGCGCCGTGCCCTGCCGGCCGGATGCCTGGCGCTCACGACCGGCATGACCCTGGTGGCGGTCTCGTTGGGGGTGGAGTCCCTGCCGGTGCTCGTCGTGGGCGCCCTGGTCGGCGGCCTCGGCCAGGGCATGTCGTTCCGTGCCGGCCTGACGGCGGTGAGCACGGTGGCGCCCGCTGAACACCGCGGCGCGACGATCTCGGCCTTCTTCGTCGTCGCCTACGTCGGCATCTCCGTTCCGGTGGTGGGCGTCGGCGCCCTCAGCCTCGCGTTCGGACTGCGGGACGCGGGAGTCGCCTTCGCGGGCTACGTCGTCGTGGTGGCGGCGGCGGTGGCGGTCTACCTCCTGCGCCGTCCGCTGCGCCAGGACTGACGGCGAACGCGTTCCGCCTCTGTGCCAAGGGACATGATGACCGTCAGCGATGCGCAGCACCGGCGGTCGAACGGGGGAGAGGGCGTTCACCGGCGGGCAGGGGCGGGCAGGTCCGGGTGCCCGGAGGCCCGGTTGGTTCAGGCGCATACGGACCCGTACGCCCGCGCCGCAGCGCGCGGACGTGCCTGCCGGATGACACCCGCCAACTGCCGTATGTTTCGCCCTGGTTTCGCCGGTCAACCGGATTTGTTCGAAATCTTGGAGGTGTGATCGAATCCGCCCACGACATCGCAAGGAGGAACTGTGTTCTTCTCCAAGGCCCGAACACCGGGCTGGGCGGCTCTGGGCACCACGGCTGCCGTACTCGTCACTGTCCTGACCCCCGCCACGGCCGGGGCGACCGCATCAGCCGCACCGTCCGAGCGGCCGGCAGGCCGTCCCGGCGGTCCGGCGAGGACGGTGACCCTCATCACCGGTGACAAGGTCACCGTCACGCCCGACGCGGGCGGCGGCCGCGACACGCTGAGCGTCGAACGGCGTCCTGGGGCCCCCGGCTCGGTGCGCATCGTCACCGAGAACGGCGACACCTTCGTCTACCCGGACGAGGCGCTCGCCTACCTGGCCGCGGACCGTCTCGACAAGCGCCTGTTCAACGTCACGGACCTGATGGCGCAGGGCTACGACGACGCGCACGCCCCGAAGCTCCCCCTGATCGTCACCGGCGGGAACGCGGCGGCCCTGCGGCCCGGCGGCACGCTGCTGCGAGGTGCGGGGACCGTACGCGCACTGCCGTCGGTCGGGGGTGAGGCCGTCGCGGCCGACCGTTCGAAGGCGGCGGACACCTGGACCGCGCTCACGGCGGCCGGCACCGGCCGTTCCGGGCAGGACACGGCCGGGTCTCGAAAGGCGGCCGCCGAGCCGTCGTTCGCCGGCGGCATCGACAAGATCTGGCTGGACGGCAAGACGAAGGCGGCTCTTGCCGACACCACGGCCCAGATAGGCGCCCCGCAGGTCTGGGAGTCGGGCGACACCGGCGCCGGAGTCAAGGTGGCGGTGCTCGACACCGGTGCCGACACCGGCCACCCGGACCTCAAGGACCGTATCGTCGCCACCCGCAGTTTCGTCCCCGACCTGGACGTGCAGGACGTCAAGGGCCACGGGACGCACGTCGCCTCCACCGTCGCCGGCACCGGCGCGGCGTCGGGCGGCAAGGAGAAGGGCGTGGCCCCCGGAGCCGACCTGGTGGTCGGCAAGGTGCTCGGCAACGCCGGCGAGGGCCAGGAGTCCTGGGTCATCAGCGGCATGGAGTGGGCCGCACGCACGCAGCACGCCCGGGTCGTCAACATGAGCCTCGGCAGCGACGAGCCCAGTGACGGAACGGACCCGATGAGCCAGAGCCTCAACGCTCTGAGCGCCGAGACGGGCACGCTGTTCGTGGTCGCCTCCGGCAACACCGGCCTGAAGGGGACCTACACCATCGGTTCCCCCGCCGCCGCGGACGCCGCGCTGACCGTGGGGGCGGTCGACTCCACCGACCGTCTGGCGAACTTCTCCAGCGTCGGCCCGCGGGTCGGCAACGAGGGCGTCAAGCCCGACGTGACGGCTCCCGGTGTGGGCGTCCTCGCGGCCCGGTCGCAGTACATGAGCCAGGGCGAGGGCTACTACATCACCAGCGACGGGACCTCGATGGCCTCCCCGCACGTCGCCGGTGCCGCGGTCCTGCTCGCGCAGAAGCACCCCGACTGGACGGCGCGCCAGTTGAAGGACGCTCTGATGAGCACCAGCAAGCCCACGCCGTACCTCACCGCGTACCAGGGCGGTGCCGGGCGCGTCGACGCGGCGGCCGCCGTCCGCGCCGAGGTCACCGCGAACGGCTCGGTCTTCCGCTTCCTGCCGTGGCCGACCGAGAGCACCGGCTCCGTCAAGCAGGAGATCACGTACACCAACTCCGGCGACGAGCCCGTGACGCTGCGGCTCGCCGTGGAGCCGGACGCGTCCGGCGACACCGCGTTCTCGCTGTCCGCCGGCCAGGTCACCGTGCCGGCCCACGGCAGCACCGGCGTCGAGGTCGGTGCGGACCTGTCCGGTCTCGCGCGGGGCAACCACACCGCCCAGGTCGTCGCCCGCGACGCCGACGGCGCCCTTGTCGCCCACACGGTGGCCGGAGTGTCCCTCGAGCCCGAGCGGTACAACCTCGACATCACCATGAAGGACCGTTCGGGCGAGCCGATGACCGGCTGGATCCATCTCAAGGGCGCCCTCAGCCGGTCCACGACGGCGTACCAGATCCCCGAGAGCGGCAAGCTCACCCTGCGTCTGCCGGCCGACACCTACACGGTGGTGTCCTACGCGGACGTCCAGGGCACCCACGGCCCGAGCTCCCGGGGCATCGCGCTGCTGAGTGCCCCAGAGGTCGACCTGACCGCGGACCGGAAGGTCGCCCTCGACGCCTCGAAGGCGCGCCAGGTGACGGCCGAGACACCGAAGGCCACCACGCTGGTCGACACCCGGCTCGACTTCTTCCGTTCCTTCACCTCCGCCGACCCCAACCCGAACGACTACACCGCCGTCCGGGAGAACGTCGTCGTCGGGAACGGCTACGACAGCGTCTGGGCCCAGCCGACCGGTGCCAAGGTGCGCCACGGCGGGTTCGTGTTCACCACCCGCCTGCGGGCGCAGGAGACCCCGCTCGAGCTGTCCTACGACGGCGAGCGGATCGACGACGCACTGGCGCAGCAGGGAAGCGCCGTCCTGCCCGACGGCAAGGTGAACCTGGACTCGGTGTTCGCCGGAGCCGGTTCGTTCGAGGACTTCGCGAAGGTCTCCGCCCGCGGCAAGGTCGCGGTGGTGCGCCACAGCGACGAGGTCACGCCCGCGGTTCAGGCGCACGCCGCGATGGCGGCGGGCGCGGAGCTGCTGCTCGTGGTGAACGACGGAGTGGGACGGCTGGCCACCTGGTACGGGGAGCCGGACTACTCCTCCGTCGTCGACGTGCCCGTGGTGTCCGTCAACAAGGACGAGGGCGAGGCGCTGATCGAGCGGATCGCCACCAAGGGCAACGGCCACGGCAAGACGCGCCTCAAGGTGACGGCCCACCCGTCGCCCTCGTACCTGTACGACCTGGTCAAGTACCACAAGGGTGCCGTGCCCGAGGACGTGACCTACCACGCGGACAAGGAGCGGCTGGCCCGCGTCGACCTAGACTTCGCCCAGCCGCAGGGCAGGACGGCCTCGGAGCGGCGCACGGACTTCCCGGCGTACGAATGGAGCGCCGGGTACTCGTTCGCCATGGAGCCGGTGGCCCCCGGCAAGCGCACGGACTGGGTGACCGCGGGGGACGACGTGCGCTGGCAGCAGACCGTGTCGGTCGACGGCTGGGTGGGCGCCACCAACAGTCCCACCTCCTACCAGCCGGGCAGCACCCAGCAGGAGCGCTGGCTCGGCCCGGTCCTGCGGCCGCGCATGTCCGACAGTGACTCCCAAGTGCGCGACGAGACCTCGCTCTCGCTCGTCGTCCCGGGCTGGAGCGACTCCGGGGCCGCGCACTCGGGCTCCGGGGGGAGCGAGAGGATGACGAGCCGCACGTCGCTGTTCCAGGGCGGTACCACGCTGGTCACGACCGACAGCGCCTACGTCAACACCTGGGACCTGCCGACCGAGTCGCTGCCGTACCGGCTCGTCGTCGACACGGCCGGCGACGCGGCGGTGAGCCCGTACTCCTCGAAGACCCACACGGAGTGGGACTTCGTGTCGGGCAAGGCGCAGTCCGGGACGGTGCCGCTGGTGCAACTCGACTACGGCACCGAGCTCGACGCCGAAGGCAGGTCGCGCCGCGCGGGGGAGATCTCCGTCACCCCCTCGGTGCTCGGCACCTCCGCGCAGGACGCGGTGTCCTCGGTCCGGCTCGAGGTGTCCTACGACGACGGAGCGTCCTGGACGCAACAGGACCTGAAGAGCCGTCAGGGGACCTGGAGCACCACCCTGCGTGCCCCCTCCTCGGCCGCGTTCGTGTCGCTGCGCACCAGCGCCACGGCACGCTCCGGGGGGTCGGTCTCGCAGACCGTCATCCGGGCCTTCGGCCTGAAGTGACGCCCCGGGGGCCGTCCGGCGCGAGCGTGCGTACGGGCGGGTGCTCCGCTGCCCGAGCGGTGCCATACTGCGGGACATGCGGGGGGACTTGACCGGGACGCCGCCCAGGCCGTGCCCGAACTGCCGTGCGCCGCGGGCGTCGGCCGTCTGTCGTCTGCCACCTCCTCCTGTTTACGGGCATCTCGTCGTCCCCGTACGACCAGGGCCGAGCCGCCCACCGAACCGATTCCCCTGCCGGGTGCGCGAAACGGTGCGATCGAAAAGGCCGCGACCGGCGAGGGCACACCATGCGTAGGGGGTGCGACGTCGTCGGGCGGCACCGTCGCGGGAACGGCTTCCCGGCGCCGCGCGCGCCCCGCAGGGTTGCCGTGGGCGCCCGTCCGTATCTCGAAGCCGCCGCGGGCCGTCCCGGGACCGTCGGCCGCGGTGGCCGGCCCTCCGAGGGAGACGGCACACCGGCGACCGCCGTCCCCGGCATCGCCGCCGCGGCCCCGGCCGGTACGGACCGCGTCGCCGGTTGCGCGGTGTCCCGGCACCGCGACCGCCGCCCGCACGTCCCCGACGAACCGGCCCCGGTCAAGCCGCTCGTCGCGAGGGCCGGGGCCCGATGACGGGGCCGAGCGGAAACGGGAAGCCCCGTGTGCTGCTCGCCTGGGCGGCCGGCACGGCGGTCCCGGTGCCGCTCTTCGCCGGCCTCGGCGCTGCCGGCCGCTTCCACGGCGGCGTGTTCGGCGCGGTGTACGCGGCCTTCCTCGTGGGCGTACTGGGCGTCCTGCCGCCGTACGGCCTCGCCCTCGCCTGGCGGGACCGCGACCACCGCACCCCGGCCTGGGTGGTGCACCTGGCCACCGCCCTCGTCTGGTCGGCGCTCCTGTCGTGCCTGACCAGCGTCCTGCTGATGGGCCTGCCCCACGGGTGGGAGTCGGCCCTCTCGGTGCGCGACATACTGCTGCGCACCGGGTGGATCGCCTTCCTCGTGACCCCGTCGGCCGTCGGTGCCTACGCCGCGACCGTGGCCTTTCCCGCGGAGGGCGGCCCCCTGGGCGGCGGGCCCGGAAGGCGCGGTGGCCGGCACCGCTGAGCCGCCGCGCGGCGACCCGGGCGGCGCGGGCCGGTCCGGACGTACCGTTGAGCCATGCGCGCTACACCGGATGACGGTGCTGCCCAGGCGTACGCGAGCACACCGCCCGACGCCGCCGGGCCGGCGCGCCGAGCGGAACTGGACCGGCTGCTGGACCTCGCGACGCGTGACACGGGCGCCCACGCGGGCGCGCTTTTCCTGCTGGCGCCCGAGGGCGGTGCGCTGCGGCTCGAAGTGACCACGGGTATGCCGGCCGACTTCCTCGCGCCCTGGTTCGGGGTGGGCCTGTCCAACCGGGTACCGGTGGCGGACGCGGTGCGTGAGGGACGGCTCGTGTGGTTGGACAAACCCCAGGAGCTCGCCCGCCGTTACCCCCGTACGGCCATCGCCATGCCCTACCACTTCGCGGCGGCCGCGGCACCGATCCTGGCCGGCACCGCACCCAAGGGAGCGCTCCTGCTGTTCTGGCCCTGCCGTGACACCGCCGAGGCCGCCGAACCCAGTCACGAGCGGGTCGACGCCGCCTGCCGGCGCCTGGGCCGGTTCCTGCGGGCCGCCGCTGACGCCGGACACCCGATCACCCCGGCGGCGCACCCGCGGACGGTGTCCCGGCCACCCGCGGTGGACGGGCACCCGGTGCGGCCGCCGGCCGCCTCGCGGTTCGCCGAGATCCTGCCCGCGGGCAGCTGCGCCCTCGATCTCGAGGGCAGGTTCACCTACCTCAGCGAAACCGCGGCCGCCCTCGTGGGCGGGACCGTCCCCGACCTCCTCGGCAGGCGCCCCTGGCAGGCACTGTCCTGGTCGACCGACCCGGCCTTCGAGGACCGGTTCCGGGCCGCCGTGGTCAGCCGCCGACCGGAGTCCTTCGCCGCGAAGGTCCCGCCGGACCGGTGGCTCGCCTTCGAACTGCACCCCGATGCCGCCGGCGTGGCCGTCCGCATCGTGCCCTATCCTCCCGGCCTCCGGCCGGGAACCGCGCCCCGCGTGGCGTCGGCGCCACGTGGCGGGCCGATCGCCCTGGGCGAGCTCTACCAGGTCCTGCACCTGGCCGCCGCCCTCTCCGAAGCCGTCGGTGTGGTCGATGTCGTCGACCTCGTCGCGGAGGAGATGCTGCCGACGTTCCGCGCCCGTACCCTTTCCCTGGCCCTGACCGGGGAGGAGGGCCTGCGGTTCGTCGGCTGCCGCGGCCTCAACCCGTGCCCGGCGGAGATATACAACGGTGCCGCGCTCACCTCCCAGCCCGCGGTCGGGACACTCGCCGGCGGCGTACCGGCCTTCTTCGCCACCTTCGAGGAACTGGTGGGCGCCTACCCCCACGCCCCCCGCCGGGACGGCCTGCACGCCTGGGCCTACCTGCCGCTGATCGCCTCGGGGCGGCCCGTGGGCCTGTGCGTCCTCGCCTTCGACCGGCCCCACCACTTCTCCGGGAACCAGCGGACCGTGCTGACCGCGCTGGCCGGGCTGATCGCCCAGGCGCTGGAACGGGCCCGCCTCTACGACACCAGCAAGGAACTCGCGGCGACCCTCCAGGCGGCCATGCTCCCCGACTCACTGCCGGAACTCCCCGGACTCGACGTCGCGGCCCGCTACCTGTCCAGCGTCCGGGGCATGGACATCGGCGGCGACTTCTACGACCTGGTCCGGATCGACGACACCACGGCCGCCGCGATCATCGGCGACGTCCAGGGCCACCACGTCAGGGCGGCCGCACTCATGGGCCGGATCCGGCCCGCCATCCGCTCCCAGGCAGCCACCGGGGCCGCGCCGGCACAGGCCCTCTCCCAGGCCAACCGCCAACTGGTCGACCTCGACCCCGGCCGCTTCGTCAGCTGCCTGTACGCCCGGCTCGACCTCGCGCGGCGCCGGGCCTTTCTTGCCACCGCCGGCCACCCGCCGCCGGTGCTGCTCCATCCGGACGGGCACGCGGAGGTCCTCACCGTGCCGCCGGGGCTGCTGCTCGGCATCGACCCCGAAGCGGACTACCCCACCACCGAGATCGCCCTGGAGCCCGGGGCCGTCCTCGCCCTCTACACCGACGGGCTCGTCGAGACTCCCGGGGTCGACCTCGACGA
The DNA here is from genome assembly GCA_033793685.1 of Streptomyces sp. ME19-03-3. Classification (GTDB taxonomy): domain Bacteria; phylum Actinomycetota; class Actinomycetes; order Streptomycetales; family Streptomycetaceae; genus Actinacidiphila. The sequence goes on from JARAXD010000006.1 coordinate 230,084, forward strand.
CGCCATGGCCAGGCTCGCCGCCCGCCTGGCCCGGACGGCGTCCCGGCCCGTGGACCGGCTCGCCACCGACCTGATCGACCAGGCCCGCCGCACCGCGCCGCGCACGGACGACATCGCCCTGCTGCTCATCAGGTTCGTCGCCGCCGCTTAGCGCAAAGGCGTGCCGGAAGGCCCCAGGGCGTCACGCGGGGTCCGGCCCGGTTCGGCATGAGCGCGGAACCGCGGCCCGACCGCGCCGTCACACCCGCCCTGGCCACGTCGTCTCCCTGCAAAGACCCGCCGCGGACCTCCTACGGGATCCGGGACTTCGGCGAGATTGATGCGCGCGGCTGCGTTGTGTGGTCTCGTACGACAGGGAGGATGCCGCATGGACATTGCACCTGACGCGGTGCCGATCGCGGAGCTGCTCGAGGAACGCCGGTATCTGCTGGATGTCGCCCACCGCATCGCGGGCAGCCGCCGTGCGGCGGAGAGCGTGGTCGACGAGACCTACCGCCGGTGGTACGCGCTGTCCGACGCCGAGCGTGCGCGGATCGTGTCGCCCCGCGCCTGGTTGTCGGAGACCGCCGGCGGCATCTGCCGAGACCGCCCGGCCCCGAGCGCCGGGGACCGCGGCCCTCGCATCGCCGAGGAGGGGCCGGGTGAGATCACCGTGATCGCCGGGCTCCGGCTCCGGGAACGGCGCTCCGGTCCGTCGGCCCCGCCCGAGCACGACGCGGTCGTCCGCGCCGTGGGCGACGCCTGCGCGGCGGGCGACGCCGCGTCGCTGTCGGCCGCAATGGCCCCCGACGCCATGGCCGTCTTCGACGGCGGCGGCAAGGTGCGGACGACACTCCGGTCGGTGCACGGCGGCGAGCAGGTCACGCGCAGCCTGCTGATGCTGCTGGGACCCCATCCGCGCACCACGCTGACACCGCAGTCCGTGAACAGCCGTACCGGACTGGTGGTGCGATGCGACCGCACCGTGGCCGCGGTGATCAGCCTCGACGTGATGGACGGGCGCGTGGCCGATATCTGGGCCGTACTCAACCCGGAGAAGCTGCGCCGGTGGAACCAGCACACGCACCCGACCGCCACGCTCGGTCCACGGTCCTGAGCGCAATGCCGGACGCCTGGTCTGTCACGTCCCGGACGCCGTCTCGTCTCCCTGACGGGCGCGTGACGGCGACCTCGCCCTCCGCACCCCGGGCGCCACGCCCGGGTGCGAGCCCCCACCGACACGTGCGGACAGAACGGAACACAAGCGCGACGACGACGCTCGAGCGAGCGCACCGGTGAAGACCGGCCCCGTGCACGGCCCCATGCGGGCGTGCGCCGGGGGCCTCCGGCTCCTGTGGATGCCGTAGCGCCCCCTGGGGCGTATGGTCCGTTTATGGGACCGGAGGGGTGTGGTGGCCGCGGCGTACCGCGGCACCGACGGACCGCCCGGCGCGGGGAACACCGCCTGCGGCCGGCCCGCGGGTCACGTGACGAGGGCTACGGGGGCGAACGCGGTGTCCCGGCATGACGTGAGGCCGATGACGGGCGGCATGCGGCGTCTGGCCGGCCTGTTCGAGGGTCTCGTCCGGGACACCGGAGCCGCGACGGGCATGCTCTACGTGCTCGCACCGGGGGAGCGGATGCTGGAGCTGGTGGCACTGTCGGGCACCTCCCGACGGATCGCCGCCCCGTGGGCGCGGATCGCGGTCGACGACGCGGCGCCGGTGGCGCAGGCCGTGCGGGAGCGGTCGCTGGTATGGGTGGGCACCTCAAGGGAGCTGGCCGAACGTTTCCCCCGGATGGCGCTGATCGCCCCCTACGAGATCATGCTCGCGGCGGCGCCGATCATGGACGGGGACACGACCTGGGGCGCGGTCTTCCTGCTGTGGCCGGCCTGGCACCCGTCCGAACTGAGCCCCGTCGAGCGGGAGTCCATCAGCGTCTTCGGCGGAAGGGCAGGGCGGCTGCTGAGGCATTACGCCGACCGGGGCCACCGGGTCATGGCCGACCCCGACGCCCTGGTCCTGCGGCCTGTGCGCCGCCGTGAGCCGGGCCGGGCCGAGGCGGTGGCGGCGTACGACTTCGTCGAGCGGCTGCCGACCGGGTGCTGCTCGCTGGACCTGGAGGGCCGGGTCAGGTTCCTCAACGCCGCCGCGGTCGACCTGCTCGGCGTCGGTGTGGCGGACCTGATCGGCGCGCTGCCGTGGGAGCGGCTGCGGTGGGCCGCGGGACCGGCGTTCGAGGACGCCTACCGTGCCGCCGTCATCAGCAGGCAGAGCACCTCGTTCACCGCGCTGCGCCCACCTGACCGATGGCTCTCCTTCCGTCTGGACCCGGGCCCGTCCGGCGTCAGTGTCACCGTCACCCCGTCACCCGGGGGGCACCGGCAGGCCGCCGGCGCGCCGGCGGTCACAACGGAGGGTCGCGGCGCGGTCAGCACGTCAGCGACGTACCAGTTGATGTACCTGGCCGCGACGCTCACCGAGGCCGTCGGTGTGCAGGACGTGGTCGACCAGGTCGCCGACCAGCTCGTACCGGCCTTCGAGGCGCAGGGTCTGGTCCTGCTCACCGCCGAGAGCGGGCGGCTGCGCGTCGTCGGTCACCGCGGCTACAGCGACGCGTTCATGGCCCGGATCGACGGGATACCCGTGACCTCCCCCATCGTGACCTCCCAGGCCCTCGCCGATGGAACCCCGCTGTTCTTCCCCAGCTTCGCCGACCTGCACCGCGCCTACCCGAAGGCTCTGCGCTTCGAGCACAGGGACGCCTGGGCCTTCCTGCCGCTGATCACCTCGGGCCGCCCCGTAGGGCTGCTGGTGCTGTCCTACGACCGGCAGCGTCCCTTCCCCCAGGCCGAGCGCAACGTCCTCGTCGCCCTGGCCGGCCTGATCGCGCAGGCCCTGGACCGTGCGCGGCTCTACGACACCAAGCACCAGGTCGCCCGCACCCTGCAGACCGGACTGCTTCCCAAGGAACTGCCCCGGATTCCGGGCCTCGACGTCGCCGCCCGCTACCTGCCGGCCGGCCACGGGAGCGAGATCGGCGGTGACTTCTACGACCTCATCCACTGCGGTCCGCACTGCGCGGCCGTCACCATCGGCGACGTCCAGGGCCACAACCTGCAGGCCGGAGCCCTCATGGGGCAGGTCCGCATCGCCGTGCACGCCTACGCCAGCGCCCACTCACCGCCCGGCCGCGTGCTGGCCCGCACCAACCGCCTGCTGTGCGATCTTGATCCCGGTCTGTTCACCAGCTGCCTGTTCGCGCACATCAACCTGAAGGGTCACGTCGCCCGCCTGGCCACCGCCGGCCATCCGCCGCCCCTGATCTGCCACCCCGACGGGCGCGCGGGGATCCTCGGTCTGACGCCGGGGCTGCTGCTGGGCATCGCGTCGGACGCCGACTACCCGGTCACGGAGATCCCCCTGCCCCCGGGCACGCTGCTGGCGCTGTACACCGACGGCCTCGTCGAAGCACCGGGCGTCGACGTCGAGGACGCCGCGGACGACCTCGTGCGGCACCTGGTGTCGACGGCGGGTCAGGGCGTCGACGCCGTCGCGGACAGCCTGCTCGACCGGGCCCTGCGCACCGCCCCCGGGACGGACGACACGGCCCTGCTGATCGTCCGCCCGGACGGCTTCGGCGAGGGGGAGGGCCGCGCGGGGCCGTCCGGGCACTGACGCCAGGGCCGGAGGCTTCCATGACGCGGTCGCCCTCCGCGGCGGCGGCGATGGACCCGTCGCGGCCCCGTGCCCAGACCAGGACGGGGTCGCCGGTGGCCGTGCGCAAGCGCGGATCCGCGTGGCCGTGACATCCGGCGGCAGTGGGTGCCGCCCCCGCTCGTAGGACCCGGCGGACGGCCGCGGCGTCGAGGCGCACGGCGGTGCGGGACACCACGGCGGTGCACCGCACCAAGCGATGTCCGGCGGACGCCGACCGGGGCGCAGCGGGCCTCGCCGGCGTCGTGCCGCGCGTGCGGCGGTCGGTCCCCCGCTGTTCGCGTACCGCCGTACCTCCCCTCCCGCTGGTCGGCGCGTCAGTGCCGGCCCGGCCGCGCGGCCGGCGTATGCCGCGGCGGGGCCGACCCGCCCGCCCTCCGACAGCCCCGGACGGGGTCAGCGGTGGCCGCGCCGCGGCGGCCGGCAGTCCTCGGGATGTGGAGTGCTCAGGGCGCTGTGGAGGCTTTCCAGCGCGGCGTTCAGCCGGGCGGGCACGGCGGCCGGGGGCAGGCCGAGGGGCGGGGGAGGGGTGCCGGTCGCCGCGGAGACGGCGAGGGCGTCGAAGGCCTGCCGGACGCGGGCGACGGCGTCGTGGCCGGGCCGCGCCTGCGGGGGCAGCGGGCGGGTGGCGGAGATCGCCAGGTAGCCGAGTTGCTGGGTCGCGGCGATGGCGGGCCAGAGCCGGGCGAGCTCGTGGGGGGCCGGGCGGTCGCCTGCGGCGCTGTCGGCGACCGTGCGGAGGTTGATCAGCTCGGTCCGCAGGCGGTGCCGGGCCGTCGCGGCGGCGTGGTGTCCCGCTTCGTCGGCGGCCGTGAGGATCGACTCCCAGGCCGCGGCCACCGCACGGACGACGTGGGCGAGCGTGCTGGGCAGCCGGACGGTCGACGTGCGCCGCCACAGTGTGAGACCGGCGGCGATGCCGACGGCGCAGCCGCACGCTGTGTCCAGCAGGCGGGCCGTGACGAGGTGGTCCACGGGCAGCGCCGGGTGCGCGGCCTCGCTCAGGAACAGCGGCAGGGGGGTGATGAAGGCGACGCCGAGGGCGTAGTTGTGTGCCAGCACGGCCTCCGCGGCGTACTGGGCGAGCATCACAGCCGCCACCAGTGCGGCCGCTCCGGGGTGGAAGGCCAGCACGGCGCCGGCGAGGAGGACGCCCGCGGCAGTTCCGGCGCCGCGTTGCAGGCCACGCCGGATCACGGTGGTGACGTTGGCACCCTGCAGCACGACGATGGCGGCGCCGGAGGCCCAGTAGGGCTGGGCCAAGCCGCACACGTGGGCGAGCCAGCCGGCGATGGCGGCGCCCGATCCGACGCGCAGCGCGGCCGGCAGGACCAGGGAGTACCGCTTCCTGGCCGAGGCGAGAAGCCGTGTGGCGCTGGACGGTTCGAGGAGTTCCCCCGCGTCGTCCGGGGACGCCCCCGACACGGCCTCGCCCGCCGCCTGCGCGACCTCGCCCCGCACGGCGCGATGCGCGTCGCCTTCCCCGATGGGCCCGGCGGCCGGCGGAGGGACAGTCGTACGCCGCTCGCGCAGGCAGTCGGCGGTGCGGCGCAGCGCACGGGTCAGGTCATCGGGGAGCGGCTCCGGCGACGCCGCGGCGCGAATCGCGGCGGCGAACACGTGGTGGGCCTGCCGCACAGCGGGACGCAGCCGAGCCCGCCCGTGCGCCCGCGTCGGGGACTGGGGCGGGGCCGCGACCGCGTACCAGGCGGTACGCAGCGCGATGGCCGCCTGGTTCTGGGCGGCGTCCTGGCGCGGTCCGCCGATCGCGTCGAGGTAGGCGGCGAGGTGGTCGTAGGCGTCGGCGACCGCCGCGGTCTCCGGCCCGTGGCGGTCGACCAGGAAGCCCGACATCGAGACCAGCCAGGCGCAGGCCGCACCGGCGGCGGTGAGGGCGACGCGCTGCCCGAGCTGCGCCGCGTCGACGGGCAGCGGGGTGGACATGGCGCAGGCGAGGGCGAACAGATAGCCGCCCGGCGGCCCGGTGCGCAGCGCGTCGCAGACGTACGTTGCGACAGCGCCGACCAGGCCGATCACGACGGGCGCCAGCCAGATCCGGCCCCCGGCCAGCGACCCGGCGGCGACGCTGAGCACGAAGCCCGCGGCCACTCCGGCCAGGAGCACAGCCCGCCTGCCGTAGGGCTCCTTCGCCGCGTAGACGGCGCTGAAGGCCCCCAAGGTGGCGGTCAGACCCCACTGCAGGTGGCCCGTGGCGGCGCCGACGGTCAGGGGGATGCCCATGCTCACGGCCGCGCGCAGACCGGCGGCGTACCGGTAGCCCGGCCCACCGCCCGAGCGCAGTGCGTCACGGAGGAAACCGCCGGCACGGACGGCTGGGAAGTGGGGCAAGCTCGTGGCCTCCGGAGGTTCGAACGGCGATGGAACCCGTGCCCCGCCCGCGTCGTGCGACGAGTCTTACCAGAGCGACGAGCCGGGCCCGGGCAGGGAGGTGCTCGGCGCGTCCGGCCGTCGCGCACCGCCGGGAGGCTGCGCGCCGCGCGGGCCGGTCCGGACGACGGCCGGGTGAGGGGCGGCCCGGCGCCGGCGGCCCCCGTGCCAAGAGGCGGTGACGGGCCGCGAGGTGGCGAAGCACCCACGGCGGGGGTGTGGGCGATGCCCTGTGGTGGGACCGCCTACGGCGGGGGGTGTGGGCGATGCCCCGTGCTGGGACCGCCTACGGCGGGGGTGTGGGCGATGCCCTGTGCTGGGACCGCCACGGCCTCGCGAGCGGGCGCCCGTGGCATCGGCGCCGTCACCGCTCCAGGGCCTGGTTCCTCCCGCGCCTTGCCATGGCGGCGCGCAGGGGGACGCCGCGGAAGGTCTGGACGAGGACGATCAGGGCACCGGCCGTGACGCACTGGTCGGCGAGGTTGAAGATCCCGGAATCACCGATCTGGAGGAAGTCCAGCACGGCGCCCCGGCCGAGCCCGGGAGTGCGGAAGAGGCGGTCGGTGAGGTTCCCGGCGGCGCCGGCGAAGATCAGCCCGAGGCCCACGGCCCAGCCCGTGGACCGCACGGAGCCGGCGACCCGGGCGATGACCACCAGCGCGACGATCGCCACCAGGGTGAACAGCAGTGTCGCCCGGGGAGCGAAGGAGCCGGCCGCGCCGGAGTTCCGGAAGGCGGTGAGGGTCAGCACGCCGCCCAGGGCGTGCCGGGGTTCGTGGCCCTCGACGACGACCGCGGCGATCGCCTTCGTGACCTGGTCCACGGCAAGTCCCGCCGCCGCAACCGTCCACAGCACATACGCCTTCCGCACTGCCCACCTCCTGATCGCCGGTGCCCGCACCGAGCGTACGCGCGGCTCCTCGCGTGTGGGCGGGCGCCCGTAACGAGGCCCCTCACGCCGCCCGACGCTTGGTGTCACTCGATACTGTCTCGTACGGGGGGATGGCGGGTACCGTGCCTTCATGACTGCCGACACCCCACGTGGAGCCCCTGCCCCGCGGGCGACCGACCGCCCCGGAGACACCTCGCCCTTCGCCCTGGGGCTGCTGCTACGCCGGGCGCACTGGCGCGCGGGCGCGGTGATGGTGGAGGCGCTCAGGCCGCTCGGCATCGAGATGCGGCACTTCGCCGTGCTCATGGTGCTGGTCGAGCGCGGCCCCACGGTCCAGCGGGACCTGGCCGCGGCGGCGGGGTCGGACAAGGCGGGGATCATGCGGGTCGTGGACGACCTGGAGCGCAAGGGGCTCGCCGTGCGCAAGTCCGTTCCGGGGGACCGGAGGGTGCGGGCGGTGGAGATCACGCCCGCGGGCCTGGAACTATTCGACGCGGCCCATGTGGCGGCGGCGCCCCTGGCCGAGCGTCTGGTCGCAGAACTGGGACCGGGTGAGCCCGAGCGGCTGACGGAACTCCTGACGCGAGTCGCGCACCCCTCGGGCGGCGCGGCGTAGGCCGCCGTACGCAAGGCCCCAGCCGTGCGGCGCGCCCTCGCCGCACGGCTCATCGTGTGCGCTCCGCCCGCGCGCGGTGCGGTCAGCGAAGTGGTACCCCGCGGGTACGGGCCGCCGCTCGCGTCGCCGGCTTGCGGTGGGGCGCCGTCGCCTCACCGTCCGGCCGGTCCGGAGCGGAGGAGACCGGGGCCTCGAAGGATTCCTGGGCTCGGGCCTGACCCGGTCCGGCACGCGGGCGCGGCAGACGCGACGGGCGGGTCGCGGCCGGCGTGGAGGCGGTGGCGCGGACCGGAGCCCGGGCGTGGTCACGGCCTTGCGACGCGGGTGAGGATGATCGCGTAGCGGCACTCGGCATCGCTGGTGTTGGCGAAAGCGTGGGGGACGGGTTCGTCGACTTCGATCGAGTCCCCCCGGGGCGAGTTCGTGCACGGCGTCGCCCTCGTGGAAGGTCAGCCGGCCACCGCGCAGCGCACACCGCACGCCGGATCGGCCGGCGTGAGCCGGCATCACTTTTCGGACAGGCCACCCACTTTTTCGGTCATGTGAAGTGCAAAGCGAACGCTCAGTAATCGGCCTGAGCGTGCAGGTTGTCGCGTTTGTGGTGGAAGGTGGAGGTTTTTCTGCGCACCGTCGTTCGGGGCCGGTCACCCCCGGTGTCGGGAACCGGGGGCAGGCCTGGCAGGATGGCCGATCGCGCATGAATACGGAGATTCCATCTGTATACGCGTCAGTAGGCTATCGCGCATCAAAAAGCAGTGAAGGAAGTCTTGTGAGGAATCGAGTCCAGCGGCTTGCGCTCCCGCTTTCCGCGACCGTGACGGCGGTCGTGGTGGCAGGCTGCGGCACGGGAGGGGCGGACGGCGAGGCCACCGGGAAGTCCGTCTCGATGGGCATCACGGACAAGGTGACCGCTGTCGATCCGGCCGCCGGTTACGACGTCGGATCCTGGATCGTGTTCAACAACGTCTTCCAGTCGCTGCTCAGCTTCCCCAAGGGCGCCACCAATCCGGAGCCCGAGGCCGCCAAGAGCTGCAAGTTCACCGACCCGGCCAGCAAGACCTTCGACTGCACGCTGCGTACGGGCCTGAAGTTCAGCAACGGTGAGGCGCTGACGTCCCAGGACGTGAAGTTCTCCTTCGAACGCACCATCAGGATCAACGACGAGAACGGTCCGGCGGTCCTGCTGGACTCCATCAAGACCATCGACACCCCCTCGCCGGAGCGGGTGGTCTTCCACCTGAAGTACTCCGACGCCACCTTCCCGATGAAGATCGCCTCGGGTGCGGGTTCGATCGTGGACCACACCCAGTACCCGGCGGACAAGCTTCGCAAGGACGGCAAGGCGACCGGTTCCGGCCCGTACAAGCTGGACTCCTACGCCGCCGGCGACAAGGCGGTGTTCAACGTCAACGACAAGTACCAGGGGTCGGCGGAGCTCCGCAACTCCGGTATGACCATGAAGTTCTTCAGCGACGAGCCGTCCCTGAAGAAGGCGGTCGAGGACGGGTCGGTGGACCTGGCCTACCGTGGTCTGGCCTCGGCCGACATCGCCTCGCTGCAGCGCGACTCCATCGCCGGCGACACCGGGATCCAAGTTGTGGAGGGCACCGGCGCCGAGGTCCAGCACCTGGTGTTCAACGTCGACGACCCGGTGGTGGGCAACAAGGCCGTGCGTCGCGCGGTGGCCTATCTCATCGACCGCAAGGCGTTCATCCGGGACGTCTACCAGCGCACCGCCACCCCTCTGTACTCGATCGTGCCGCAGGGGATCACCGGCCACAACACCGCGTTCTTCGACCGGTACGGTGAGGGCGGGGACAAGGCCCGGGCGCAGGCCGCGCTGTCGCAGGCCGGCATCACCGGCAAGGTGTCCTTCACGCTGTGGGCGACGCCGGTGCGTTACGGCCCCGGCACGGTGGCCGAGCTGAAAACGATCGCCAAGCAGCTCAACGACAGCGGCCTGTTCGCCGTGGACGTCAAGACCGTCGACGCCGACCGGTACGCCAAGGACATCGAGGCCGGAAAGTACGCGGTGTACGTGCGCGGCTGGGTGCCGGACTACCCGGACCCGGACAACTTCACCGCCCCGTTCTTCGGTGACGGCAATGTGCTGTCCAACCGCTACGTCAACAAGGCGATCACCGGCGAGCTGATCCCGCGCACCGCCGCGGAGGCCGACCGCGCCGCCACCAACGCCGACTTCGAGGACCTGCAGTCCGAGATCGCCGACGACGTGCCGATGATCCCGCTGTGGCAGGGCAAGCAGTACGTGGTGGCCAAGGAGAACATCAACGGGCTGGAGTGGACCCTCGACCCCTCCACCGTCTTCCGCTTCTGGGAGATCCAGAAGGGTGCGACCCAGTAGCAGGTGAGCGCCCCCTCTCGCCCCCGGAGGCGGCGGCGAGAGGGGGCGCGGGCGGCTCTCGCCATGACGACCACCGCGGTAGCGGCAGCCGCACTCGCTCGTGCGGCTGCCGTGCCCCGGTCGGGAGCGGGGCCGGCTACGGGGCGGCCGGCCCGGCCCTGTGTCGACGATTCACTCCCGGCGGCTCGCAACGGAGCTCGCGCGGGTGACCAGGACCGGTCGCGGCGTCGCGGCCGTCCATGACGCCCGCGCGCACGGTGCCGGGCCGACCCCGGTTTTCGCCGGCGACGCACAGGGTCTTGCACGGGACGCAGGACGACGACGATCGCCCGGGGCTGGTCCCCGGAGGAACCGGCCACGCGGGCCGACAGTCGGTCTGTCCGCGCTCTCCCGCATCGAAGAACGGGTGGTGCGGGCTCTTGACCCGCTTGTCACCCCGTCCGCGCCCTGGACACCTCACTCGACCGGTTGGTCGAGACGGCGTCGGACGACGCCCGTCCCCAGCCCTGCGAGCGGCCGGGGACGCGGCCGGCGGGACGCCCGCCACGGCCACCGCCGCGGCGGCGAAGCCGGCAAGGCGTCACCGTGAGGGTTTGCGCGAGCCGCAGCGCTGCCGGCCATCGTCTTGCGCTTTCCGGAAGCCGTGAGGCCGAAGGCGTACCGCCCGGTTAGCGTGGCCGCCATGAACCACCCTCGCCCGCAGGCGGCGCACCACGCCGCCCCGCACGTCCCCGGCCCCGCCCATGACCACGCCCACGGCCCCGACCATGACCACGCCCACGGCCCCGCCGACGAGGACCAGGCAGAGATCCTGGACCTGGACGCGGACGTGCTCGCCGAACACACCGCCTCCATCACGGCCTGGCTGCCCGTGGCCGACAGCCCCCGCCACATCGTGGATCTGGGCTGCGGTACCGGAGCCGGAACCCTGGCGCTGCTCCGGCGCTTCCCCGGAGCCCACGTGACGGCCGTCGACTCCTCGGCCCCCCACCTGGACCGCCTGCGGGTGAAGGCAGCCGCAGCCGCGGTGACCGACCGTGTACGCCTTGTCCACGCCGACCTCGACGTACCGGCCTGGCCCGACCTCGGTACCCCGGAACTCGTGTGGGCCTCGGCCTCCCTGCACCACCTGGCCGACCCCGACAGGACGCTGCGCCAGATCCACGGCCTCCTGGCCCCGGGCGGCCTGCTCGCCGCCGTCGAACTGGCCGGTTTCCCCCGTTTCCTGCCAGCCGGGGCCCCGGACGACGCGCCGGGCCTGGAGGAGCGCTGCCATGCCGCGCTCGGCCACCACCAGGCGGAGCGCCTTCCGCACCGCGGCGCGGACTGGGGGACCAAGCTGAGCGAGGCCGGCTTCACCGTCGAAGCAGAACGCACCCTGGCCGTCGACATCGCCCCGCCCCCCACCGAGGCCGTCACCCGCTACGCCCTCAGCGGTCTGCGCCGTATGCGCGGCGCCGTGGCCTCCGCCCTGACGCCGAACGACCTGTCCGCGCTGGACCGCCTGCTCGACACCCACCGCCCCGACAGCATCGCGCGCCGCACCGACCTGGGCGTCCGTACCGAACGCACGGTGTGGGCCGCCCGCCGGGGGTGATCCGCCACCCGGCGTTCGCGTCGCCGCGGCGACCGGAGGAACACGCCCTGATTGGCCGCACGCGCCCCGGCGAGTAATGTGGAAAACGTCCTGGATGTCGGCTCTGCGGGTTGGTTCGCGTGCTCGTCCGGGACATCGTCTCTCCCCTGACGCGGCGTCACGTTGCGTGTGCAGGGCCCCGCCCCACCAGTCGTCACCGGGCGGCGACATCGCCATGATCTGGGAAGTACTGGTCCTGGGTTTTGTACTCAGCCTCGACAATTTCCGGGTGTCGATCGCGCTCGGCACCGTCCCCTTCGGGTTGAAGCGCGCGGTGCAGGTGGCGCTGACCTTCGGGTTGTGGGACGCCGTCATGCCCCTGGTGGGGCTGTTGATCGGTCGGGGGATAGGGGAGTCCGTCGGGGATGTGGCCGACGTGGTGGGTGCGGCCGCTCTCGGTGGATACGGCCTCTACCTTGTCGTATCGGCCCTGCGCCATCCGGAGCCGGAGGAGCTGGACCACCCATGGGCGCTGTTCGGTATCCCGCTGACGCTCAGCCTGGACAATCTGTTCGCCGGGGCGAGCCTCGGCCTCCTCGGCCTCTCGCCGTGGTTCTCGGCCGCCGTCTTCGGACTCATCACGGCGGTGATGTCGCTGGTCGGGCTGCAGCTCGGGCGGGCGGCGGCACGTCTGGTCCGGATCCGCTCGGACCTGCTGAGCGGGGTCACACTGATCATCGCCGCTGTGGCGCTGCCGTTGTGGTTCGGTGCCTAGCCTGTTCCGCGAGGGACGCGGTCCGGTCGGCGAGGCCGGGCCTGGTGCGGCCGGGGAACCAGCGGAGGGCCGCCGCCCCGCGCATCGGCGGCGGCGGCCTCGAGGGCCCGGGCGACCAGGTGGTGGTCGGGCGACAGGTGGCAGACCGGGTCGGTGCGGGCGGCGTCGCCCGTGAGCAGGAACGCCTGGCAGCGGCAGCCGCCGAAGTCGACCTCCCGCCGGAAGCAGCTCCGGCAGGGCTCCGGCATCCAGTCCGTCCCCCGGAAGGCGGTCATCACCGGGGAATCGGCCCAGATCCAGGCCAGTGAGTCCGCCCGCACGCTGGCCCGCGGCAACGGCAGCGACTGCGCGGCCGGGCAGGGCAGGACGTCGCCGTTCGGCGTCACGGTCAGCTGCCGCGACGCCCAGCCGCCCATACAGGGCTTCGGGTAGCGGCTGTAGTAGTCGGAGAGGACGTAGATGACGTCCATGCGGTCCCGCAACCGCTCACGGGCGGCCCGCACGACGGCCTCGGCCGCCTCGAGCTGGGCCCGGCTGGGCAGCAGCGCGGCACGGTTCCGCCAGGCCCAGCCGTAGTACTGGGTGTTGGCCAGCTCCAGCCGGTCGGCACCCACCTCCTCGGCCAGGTCGAGCACGTCGGCGACGCGCTCGATGTTGTGCCGGTGCAGCACCACGTTGACGGTCAGGGGCCAGCCCAGCTCCTTGACCAGGTGCATCGCCTCGATCTTGCGCGTGAAGGACGGGGTGCCGGCGATCCGGTCGGACACGGCCGCCTCGCCCGCCTGGACGCTGATCTGCACATGGTCCAGGCCGGCGGCCCGCAGCCGCTCGGCCTTCGGACGGGAGAGTCCCAGCGCACTGGTCACGAGGTTGGTGTAGAGACCCAGGTCGTGGGCGGTCGCCGTGATCTCCGCCAGGTCGCGGCGCACCAGCGGTTCCCCGCCGGACAGGTGGCACTGCAGGACTCCGAGGTCGGCCGCCTCGGCCAGGACCCGCCGCCACTCGTCCGTGGACAGCTCGTCCCCGTAGCCGGCCATGTCCAGCGGGTTGGAGCAGTACGGGCAGGCCAGCGGGCACCGGTAGGTGAGTTCGGCGAGCAACCCGAACGGGCTATCCATCGGTGAGCTCCATCCAGCGACGGGCGACGAGCCGGGTCAGGAACCGCCGCACCTCGTCCTCGGCGACGGTTCGGTAGCGGGCGCCCAGCTCGGTCACGATCTCGGCCACGGTGTGCCGCCCGTCGCACAGTTCGAGGATCGACGCTCCGCTGTCGTTCAGGACCACCACCGTCTCGGGGTGCAGCAGGATGTGACGCTCGCGGGTCCGGCAGAAGGTGAGCCGGACGTGGCGCGCCAGCCGGGGCCGGTCCGAGCCGCACACCTCGACTCCGGGGCCGGTCCTGGGTGTGGTCACGGTCGTGGTCCCGGTCGTTCCGGCAGGTGTCGGGTGCATGGCGGTCACTCCGGATAGGCCTTGTCGACGGCGTCCAGCAGGCCCCACAGGACGTCGCACTTGAACGACAGCGCGTCGACGGCGAGCGCCTGGGACTCGGCGGACAGGCAGTGCGACATGACCACCTGGAGGGCGTGCTCGCAGTCACGGGGAGCCTGCTGCAGACGGGTGCGGAAGTAGGCGAGGTTCTCCGGGAGGATCCACGGGTAGCAGCGCTCGAACGCGGCCAGGCGTGCGGCCATCAGGTCGGGGGCGAACAGTTCGGTGAGCGAGGACGCCACCGCCTCCACCCACGGGCGGGTCCTGGCGAAGTTCACGTAGGCGTCGACGGCGAACCGCACGCCTGGCACCAGATGCCGGTGGTCCCGGACCTCCTCGCGCGTCAGCCCGACGCCCTCGGCCAGGCGCAGCCACGCCTCGATACCGCCCTCGCCCGCGGCGGTGCCGTCGTGGTCGACGATCCGCCGGATCCAGCGGCGGCGGAACTCCGGGTCGGGGCAGTTGGAGAGGATCGCGGCGTCCTTGCGCGGGATGTTCTCCTGGTAATAGAAGCGGTTGGCCACCCAGCCGCGGATCTGCCGTCGGCTCAGCGCGCCGGCGTTCATCCGCACGTGGAACGGGTGCTGGTCGTGGTAGCGCCGCGCATGGGCCCGCAACGTGTCGGCGAACTCGTCGGCGTCGCTGCTCCTGGCTGTGCTCGTGGGTGTCGTCGTCACGGCTCTCCACCTGAATCCCTACGCCTGATTCCCTACGCCTGTCCCTATACCTGGATCTCGAGGCCGTCGGTGGCCACCTCGATGCCGTTCTCCCGCAGGGCGCGCCGCTCGGGGGCGTCCTCCAGGAGGACGGGGTTGGTGTTGTTGATGTGCACGAGGACCGTACGTCCCGCGGCCAGCGCCGGGAGTTGCGCCAGGCTGCCGTCGGGGCCGTCGATGGGCAGATGACCCATCTCCCGGGCCGTCCGGCCGGCCAGTCCGAGCCGTACGAGCTCGTCGTCGCGCCAGCAGGTCCCGTCGAACAGCAGGCATCCGCAGCCCTCGATCTCCCCGCGCAGCGCCGGCGTCAGTGCCTGGACCGCCGGCAGGTAGACGAGTGTGCCCCCGCTGCGCTCGTCGGTCAGCCGGTAGCCCACGACTCGGCCGTGGTCCGCCCCGGCCGCGAAGCGGGCGCGTTTGGCGGTGGGTACGTCGAAGGCCCGGCAGGACAGGCCGTCCCCCAGGGCCAGGTCGGTCCCGGGTACCACCGCCCGCCACTCGACGGTGCAGTAGTGCCGCAGCGTGCTCAGGATGCCCGTGCCGTCGCACAGGGTCTTGTGCGCCGCGGGCGTGGCGTACACGCGCAGGGCGGGCGCCTCCCGCAGCAGGAGCAGGCCCAGCGTATGGTCCAGTTCGGCGTCGGTGAGCAGCACCGCTTCCAGCGGCGTGGCCCGCTCGCCCCTCGGGTGCAGGCCCTCGAAGGCCTCGAACTGGGCGCGCAGGTCCGGGGAGGCGTTGAGGAGGAACCACCGGCGGCGGTCGGCGCTGACGGCGACCGAGGACTGGGTGCGCGGCGGGCCGGCGCCGGCGCGGACCGCGGTGCACACCGGGCAGCCGCAGTTCCACTGCGGCGATCCGCCACCCGCCGCCGAGCCCAGCACGCGCAGCAACATGAACGCACTCCGTTCTTCCGCTGTCCTTGGTCCGTCGCCGGCCCGGCCGGCCGCCGTGTCGAATCCGTCCGCTGCCGCCGGACCGGCCCGAGCATCGGTCCGGCGGGTTCCGCGCGCGGCTCGGTCGTGTGGTCACCTGAGCGCCGGCCGCCCGGCGGGCGGGCTCCGCGGCGAGACGCCGTCTTCGGGGGCATCTTCCGGCGAAGCCGGGGGAGTGTCGCGGGGCGGCCGGGCATCTGACGACCCGCCTAGTCCTCCAGCCGGGCGACGTACGCGGTCACCTCGGCCGCGACCGCGATCTCCTCGAACTCGGGCGTTTCCCACTCAGCGAGCTGGGCTTCCATGAATCCACCTCCTTACCGCCGGATACGGCGCGTTCGGTCGCGCTACGACCATTCGGGTAGGGCGAAGGTGATCAGGGCGCTTCCGTGCCCCGCGCCGAGCATGCCGGGCAGGAAGCCCTCGGCCCACCCGCCCCAGCCGACCGGCACGGCGATGTACTGCCTGTCGTCGACCATGTAGGTGGTCGGGCTGCTGTGGTGGCCGCTGCCGCACTGGAACTGCCACAGCGCCTGCCCCGTGCGCGCGTCGAGCGCGTTGAACTCCCCGGACGGCTCGCCGGCGAACACCAGGTCGCCGCCGGTTGCCAGTACCGAGGCGCACATCGGCAGTTCGTTGCGCCAGCGCCACTTCTCCGTACCGTCGGCGTCGAATGCGCTGATGGACCCGGCCATGTCCTCGATGTCCACCTGAACGCCCGCGCCCCAGTAGGGGATGCTCTCCTTGAACTCGCGGCGCCGCCGGGTGGCCGTGGCGCCGGTGTCCTGGACGGGCACGTAGAAGAGTTCCGACTTCGGGCTGTAGGCCGCGTGGGTCCATTCCTTGGCGCCGGCCGGACCCGGGTAGAAGTGGACCGGTTCTCCCTCCTTGTCCGGGTACAGCTTTGCCGTCACCCGGCCGTCCCTGGTGATGGCCCCCCAGGTGATGCGGTCCACGAAGGGGGTGATCCCGACCCTCTCACCGTTGGTGCGGTCGAGGACGAAGAAGTAGCCGTTCTTGTCGAAGTGCCCGAGCAGTTTGCGCCCCTCCCGCTCGAAGAGGATGCACTCGGCGATGCTGTCGTAGTCCCACACGTCGTGCGGTGTGCACTGGTAGTGCCAGCGGATCTGACCGCTGTCGACGTCGACGGCGATGACGGAGTCGGTGAAGAGGTTGTCGCCCTCGCGGACAGCTCCGTCGAAGTCGGGTGCCGGATTGCCGGTGCCGACGTACAGCAGGTTGGTCTCCGGGTCGAACGTGCCGGTCACCCAGCAGTTGGCCCCACCACGCGCCCACGCCTCGCCGTCGGCGGGCCAGGTCTCCGAGCCCGGCTCCCCGGGTTTGGGCACCGTGTAGCAGCGCCACTGGTGCTCGCCGCTGGTGAGGTCGAACGCGTCGAGATGGCCGCGTACGCCGAACTCGCCGCCGGAACTGCCGACGATGACCATGTTCTTCACGATCAGCGGGGCGAGTGTGGCGCTCTCCCCGGCCCGGACGTCGCCGTAGGTCCTGTCCCAGACCCGCTTGCCGGTCGTCGCGTCGAGTGCGAGCAGACGGGCGTTCGGCGTGACGGAGAAGACCTTCCCCTGGGCCACCGCGACCCCGCGGTTGACGTTCCCGCAACACAGGGACACGTCGAAGGGGACGGCGTGCTTGTAGCGCCAGATCTCCACACCGGTCTTCGCGTCGAGGGCCCAGACCCAACCGTCCCAGCCGGACAGGAACATGACCCCGTCGACGACGATCGGGGCGGCCTCGAACGAGTAGGTGGACGCGCCGGCGATCAGACCCGTCGTACCGGCCTGGAAGACCCACGCGGGGACGAGGTGCTTGACGTTCCCGGTGTTGATCTGGTCCAGCGGACTGAACCGCTGCCCGTTGTACGCGCCGTAGTAGGTGAGCCAGTTGTGGGGCTCCTGGCGCGCGTTGCGTATGCGGTCGTAGTCGACGCCGGCGACCACCGGCGGTGCGACGTCCCCGCCCGCGACCTTGCCGCTCAGCAACCCCTGGTCGACGGCCTCGCCCGCGTCCACGTAGTCGACGGTCATGTGCTTCTCCTCCTCTTTCCTATGGCCGCGGTTGCGGTGGGCGGTCGAGGCGGGCTTCCGGCGGAGCGTCCCCCATGACGACGATGGCCCCCGTCAATCCCCGGCCCTCGTCGTTGCCGGTGGGCGAGCAGAACCAGTAGTAGCCCGGCCCGTCGAGGTTGAGGGCCGCCCGCCCGCGCGAATGGTTCACCAGCCAGATGAACTTCCGGTCGCCATTGCTCGGCAGGAGCGCGCAGTGCGTGTTCAGATCGTCATTGATGAGCTCGAGCTCGAGGTTGCCGCCATGAGGCATGACCAGGATGGAGGGGTCCCAGGCGAGCTCGTCCGGGTGGATCCGGATGGTGGCCTGCATGGTGCCGTCCGATTTCTCGGTGGCGTATCCGATGCTCCCGGTTCCCAGTACCTGACCCAGTGCCGCCTTGTTCTGTTCGGCCAACCCGATCTTGTCCAGCAGGTCGGATCGTTCGTGCATGGTCGTCATCGGGGCGTCACTCTCCTCGTGCCGAGTCGCTGTGTCTTCGGTCCGGCCGCACCGACGGCGGTCTCGACGGCGTCGGTGGCCGGTTGGGCGGATGCGCACGGTGCGCCACATCGAACGCACCGCATGCAGCACATCCGGTCGAATCGTGCGAAAAGAGGCGAAATGGGATACCCACAAATCACGCTACGCCGGAGGGATCACACCGACAAGGGTGGGTGGGCGTGTCGGTCCTGCCCAAGCCGTTCGTCCCCCGGCGGCGACCGTTCGTCCCCGATGCGCGACCGTCGAGGGGATCAGGCGGGGTCGCGGCGATCGAGGTTCATGACCTTGTCCCACGCGGCGACGAAGTCCCGCACGAACCGCTCCCGTGCGTCGTCGCTCGCGTATGCCTCCGCGACGGCCCGCAGCTCGCGGTTCGAGCCGAAGGCGAGGTCGACGCGGCTGCCGGTCCACCTGACCTCCCCGGTGGCCCGGTCGCGCCCCACGAAGGTCTCGGCGGCCGGTGACGCGGGCTCCCATCGCGTGCCCGTGTCGAGCAGGTTCACGAAGAAGTCGTTGGTCAGCGATCCCGGCTGTGAGGTGAGGACGCCCAGCGGGGACTGCCGGTGGTTCGCCCCCAGCACCCGCAGGCCGCCCACCAGGACGGTCATCTCGGGCACGCTCAGGTCCAGCAGGTTCGCCCGGTCGACCAGCAGGTGCTCCGACCGAAGTCGGCCGCCCGGGCCGCGGTAGTTGCGGAACCCGTCCGCGGTCGGCTCCAGGAAGGCGAAGGACTCCGCATCGGTCCACTCCTGTGCGGCGTCCGTACGCCCGGGAACGAAGGGGACCCGCACCCGGTGACCCGCCGTCCAGGCGCCCCGCTCGACGGCGGCGGCTCCGCCCAGCACGATGAGGTCGGCCAGCGAGACCCTCCTGTCGTCGGTCCGGCCGTCGTTGAAGGACTCCTGGATCTCTTCCAGGGTGCTCAGCACCCTGGCCAGCATGCCCGGGTCGTTGACCTCCCACCCCCGCTGCGGCTCGAGGCGGATGCGCGCGCCGTTCGCCCCGCCGCGCCTGTCGCTGACGCGGAACGTCGACGCCGACGCCCACGCGGTCGAGACGAGCTCGGAGACCGACAGCCCGCAGGCCAGGATCCGGCTCTTGAGCGCGGCGATGTCCGCCGCCCCGACGAGCTCGTGGTTTACCGCGGGCACCGGGTCCTGCCACAGCAACGTCTCCCGGGGGACCAACGGTCCGAGGTAGTGCCGGACCGGGCCCATGTCGAGGTGCGTCAGCTTGAACCAGGCCCGGGCGAACGCGTCCGCCAGCCGGCCCGGGTTCTCCAGGAACCGGCGCGAGATCGGCTCGTAGACAGGGTCCGCCCGCAGCGCCAGGTCCGTCGTCAGCATCGTCGGGGCGTGCGCCGCCGACGGGTCGTGGGCATCGGGGACGGTGCCGGCCCCGCCGCCGTCCTCCGGGACCCACTGCCACAGACCGGCCGGGCTGAGCACCAGCTCCCACTCGTAGCCGAACAGCGTCTCGAGGTAGCTGTTGTCCCAGCGCGTCGGAGTGGGCGTCCACGTGCCCTCGAGCCCGCTGGAGATGGTGTCCGCGCCCTTGCCGGTGCCGTGCCCGCTCTTCCAGCCCAGGCCCTGTTCCTCGAGGGGAGCGGCCTCCGGCTCGGGGCCGAGGTACGCGGCGGGATCGGCCGCCCCGTGGGTCTTGCCGAAGGTGTGCCCGCCCGCGATCAGCGCGACGGTCTCCTCGTCGTCCATCCCCATGCGCCGGAACGTCTGACGGATGTCGCGGGCCGAGGTGAGCGGGTCCGGGACGGTGTTCGGACCCTCCGGGTTGACGTAGATCAGGCCCATCTGGTCGGCGGCCAGCGGGCTCTGCAGCTCCCGCACGCCGCCGTGCCGTTCGTCGCCGAGCCAGGCCTGCTCCGGACCCCAGTGGACGGCCTCGTCGGGTAGCCACACGTCCGTCCGGCCGCCCGCGAAGCCGAAGGTCGTCAGCCCCATCGTCTCCAGGGCGCGGTTGCCCGCGAACACCATCAGGTCGGCCCAGGAGATCTTGCGGCCGTACTTCTTCTTCACCGGCCAGAGCAGCCGGCGCGCCTTGTCGAGGTTGCGGTTGTCCGGCCAGCTGTTCAGCGGCGCGAAACGCTGCATGCCGGAGCGCGCGCCGCCGCGGCCGTCGTGGACCCGGTACGTGCCGGCGCAGTGCCACACCATCCGGACCACCAGCGGCCCGTAGTGGCCGAAGTCGGCCGGCCACCAGCCCTGCGAGGAGGTCAGCACCTCGTCGACGTCGCGCGCCAGGGCGTCGAGGTCGAGCGTGCGGAACTCCGCGGCGTAGTCGAAGTCCTCGCCCATGGGGTCGGCCTTGACGTGGTGCTTGCGCAGTATCCCCAGGTCGAGGCGGTTCGGCCACCGCTCGCCGGTGCCCGCCTCGCCCGCTGCCGGGCCGCGGTGCCCGGTGGGGACGGAGATACCGAGGCCGCCCGCGTTGCCGGCGTTCGTCCCGGCGCCAGGAGCGCCCGCGCTGTCGGACACGGGGATCGTCTCCTTTCGAGGTCGTGTCGCGGCTCAGATGTCCAGCGCGCGACGTACGGCCGGCGTGTTCCGCCGGGAGACCGGCACCATCGCGTTCGTCCGGTCGTCCATGACCAGGGACAGCTCGCCCTTGAGTCCCCGCTCCACCTCCCGCACCCGGTTGATGTTGACCACGTACCGGCGGTGCACCCGCAGGAAACCGGCGTCGGCCAGCTCGGTGTCGAGCCTGTCCAGGCTCGGACAGGCGGCCCGCAGCCGACCCTGGTCGGTGGAGAGCCAAATTTCGCTCCCGTGCGCTTCGGCGAAGGAGACTTCCGGCAGCCGCAGCAGCACCATCCTGTGCTCGCGCATCGCGACCAGCCGGCGCGGTGCCGCACGAGGGTGCCCGGGCCCCTCCACCCGGGGCAGCCGTGTCCCGTCGGTGACCCCGAACGACACCAGGCTGCCGATCAGGTGGCCGCAGGAGAAGACGGGTCGGAAACTGATCGACGTCGGCTCGTCGGCGAGGTGGGCGAAGATCTGCGTCGAGCCGACCCATTCGGGATCATGGGCCGCCTGCCTGCCGGCATACCGGGCGGCCGCGATGAACTCCGGCAGCCCCGGGTTCCACCGCAACGTGGGGTCGACGGCCGGTGTGTACGCCGGGACGCCCAGCAGCGCGCTCGCCATGTCGTCGGCGATCACCACCTTGCCCGCGGTGTCCACGGCGGCGAGCGCGGCACCGGTCGCCGCCCTGGCCTGGTGGTAGGCCGCGACCAGCTCGGCGCCGCTGTCGCGGGCGTGCCTGCGCAACGCGCAGCGCGTCATGACGACGGCGCCGGCCAGCCAGCTCTCGGCGGCCGCGGGAATCCCGCCGCGCCAGCAGGACATGGTCAGCACCGCGATCGGCTCCCGGCTCACCACGTCACGCACGGCCATGCCCGCGCACACCCAGTCGTGGAACGCCCGGCACCAGTGCTCCGCTCCCCTGACCGGCACCGGACCGTGCGCCTCGAACGCCGTCCCTGTGCTGTTCGTGCCCACCGCGCTCTCGGACCAGCAGAACCATGGCGCCAGATTGCACTCGCCGGCCCGGGTCAGCGTCGCGTGGTCGCCCCACGCGGAGAGGACGCGGCCGGTGGCATCGGCGACGGTGACGATGCCCCCGAGGCCGCCCACCTCGTGTGCCACGGCGGCGGCGCGGAAACCCAGTTCGGCGAAGACCGCGTCGTGCTCGGGCGTGTGGGCCTGCTTCGCGACGGCCACCGGGGCCTTGGCGAGGTGGGGGTCGACGCGGTACTGCTCCCGGCAGCGAAGCCAGGAGACCGCCACCAGGGGCCGGACGGCGGGGACGTCGTCCTCGCCCCGCACGAACCGTTCCCACGCCGCGAGCACCGGGTCGCCGCCGGGATGTGCCGAGGTGGCCGTCCCGGGTCGATACGTGTCCCTCATGGTTCAGAACCGCCTCTGGTCCATCCCCGAGGCCCGGCGGTGTGCGCCGGCCCTGCGTGGAGGCCACCGTTCGTGGCCGTCCACCGCGGGCCGGTCGCTCCGTCGCGGGGCTCCTGCTTCGTCGCCCGCTCCGAGCCGCGTCACAGCCTTTCAAGCCCACCCTAGTACCGTCCGGCCGGCGGGGACGTGTCACGGGCAGGCTCGGCTGACGGGGGCGCCGCGCGTGGCGCTCATGCCGACGTGGATGAAGCGGTTGCGGTGGCGGCCGGGAACGGACCTGCCGCGGCCGTACCCGCCCCCGACGGCGAGTCCCCGTGTCCGCGCCCCCGGAAGCAGGGACATGGGCAGCGAGGGGTGGTCGCAGTGCTCCGCCGCGGGTGACCGGGATTCGGTTGCGGCCTCGCGGGCGTCCGTGACGCCCGCGCGGTGCCGTCACGCCGCCGGCGTGGAACTCGGCGCGGGCAACGGTGGACACCGTCGCCGGGGCGGCTCCGGCGGGGTGTGGTGTGGCGCGGCGGCGACCCGTGAGCGCGGCTGTGCGGGCCCGCTCGGTTTCACCCTGGAGGAGGTCGAGGACCTACACCGGCGCCATCGCCGACGGCTTCTCGGTCGGCGGGCGGGCGAGCTGGACTGGCCCGAGTACCGCGCACTCATCGAGGCGGCTTACGCCGAGCCGGCGCTACGACGTCTCTACCCGTCACCGTCAGCTCGCGCTTCTGGACGGCATGGAGCGGCGCCGCACCTGCCACTTCCCGCGTCGGGCGGCCTGCCCGCGCCCCGAGTGCGGCCGGCCCGGCCCGGGGACCGTGCCGCTCCGACGGGCACCGCGGCCGGCACGGCCGGCGGACTGCACGGCTTCCGGGTCCGACGGTGCGACCCCGCCACTCCCAGGGCTGCTGCCGCGGGACCCCTGGGCCCGTGCAGGACCGCGGTGCCGGATCCTGCACGCTCGGGCAAGGCCCTGTGCACCGGGGGGCAAGGGATCGGGTCGCCCTCGTTCCTACGGTCGAAGTGTCACATCACAAATGGGACATACGTGCGCAAGTGGTTGAAACCGGACGTCGACCCGTCGGTTCGGGCCCTGCGCGAGACTGCGAGGGAGTGAGTCGATGACGGACATCGAACGGTTCGAGGAGGAGCAGGGGGAGGGAAAACCAGCGCGGTACCTGGCCGTCGCGTGCATCGTGGTGTGGGTTCTGGCGTTGTGCGCGGTGTGTGTGCTCCTTCCCATGTACTCGCATCCCAGTTTCGCGTGCGGCCTCGCGCCCCTGATCACCGCCGCGACGGCGGCGGCGGTGCTCGGCCGCGTGCAGGACCACCACCGCCGCAGGGCGGCGCGGGCCCACGCCGTGTCGGACACCGTGCGGCGGGTCCTGCTGCGCCCGCTCCCCGGGCGCATCGGCGCCCTGGGCCTCGCGTCCATCTACCGGCCCTGCGGCGGCCGGGGGCAGGTCGGCGGTGACCTCTACGCCGTCACGCGCGCGGGTGGGGCGACCCGGCTGATCATCGGGGACGTGTGCGGCAAGGGTCTGCCCACGTTCGAGGACGTCGCGGCCGTGCTCGGGGCCTTCCGCGAATGGGCACCGCGCGCCGCGAACCTGGCCGAACTGTCGGCGCGTCTGGAGGAGAGCTTCCTGTTCCACCTGGCGGAAAGCGACGATCTCGCTCGCGACAAGGACGAGCGCTTCGTCACGGCGCTGCTGCTGGAGGTGCGGGACGGCGAGCGGTTCGCCCGTATGGTCAACCACGGCCATCCCCCGCCGATACGGGCCCGCCGGGGGAGCGTGGCCCTGGTGGCCGGGTGCCCGGCACCGCCCTTGGGCCTGTACGGCCTGCGGGAGTGCGGCGCCTTGGAGGAACGCTTCGAGTTGTGCCCCGGGGACACACTGCTGCTCTACACCGACGGGCTGATGGAGGCCCGCGACGCCGACGGACACTGCTACCCGCTGCTGGAACGCGCCACTGCCTGGCGGTGGGTCCGGCAGGGCACGCCGTGCCGGACGCGCCTGCCGGACGTGCTGGGAGAGATCCTCGAGGACGTCGTCGAGCACACCGGCGCGCTGCCGGACGACGACCTGGCGATGGTGGCGCTGACGCGCGTGGAGGAACCGGGTGCGCCCGTGCTGTCCTGGCCGGCCGGGGAGGCCTGGCGCGAGGACGCGGGGCAGTGGCGGCAGGACTGACCGCTCACGGCCGCCGGGAAGGGCGCCGGTGTTCCGCGGTACCGCGGAACGCCGGCGCCTCGTGGTACCGCGGCCCGGGGGCACCGGTCCGCCGCATCCGCCGCCCCCGGCGGGTACCGCGGCGGTGCCGCGCCCTACGCGGAGGGGCCGCCCCGGGGCGGTCCGTGACCACCGTCTCCCGACGGCACCGGTGCGCTGATCGGCCTGCGGGCACCGGCAGTTGACGGCGGTTCGGCGAGGCGAAAGGATGCCGAACCGACCGGCGCCGATGTCACGGGGGTGCTCCATTGGGCGTGGTGCTGCCGAGCTACCTGGACGAGGCACTCGACCTGATCGGCGTGTCCTGGCCCAATGTGGACGAGGACGACTACCGGGACATGGCGCAGGCCATGCGCGACTTCTCGGAGAGCCTGCGCAACGGCACCTTCGACCTGCACGCGGCCGTGCAGGACATGGTGGGGGCCAACGAAGGGCCGGCCGTGGACGCCCTGGCCGCGCATTGGGAGAAGGTGCGTGGGAAGCACCTGTCGGGCCTGACGGACATCGGGGAGGCGGCCGCCTTCGGGCTGGAGGCGGTCGCGGTGCTGATCGAGGGCGCCAAGCTCGCGGCCATCGTCCAACTGGGGATCCTGGCCACGGAGATCGCCGCCGCGGTGGCGGCCGCGCCGGTGACCCTGGGGTTGTCCTCGCTCGGCGGGATCGCCGGTACGCAGGCCTGCCGGATGATCGTCAAGCGGATCTTCAAGGAGGTCCAGCAGGCCGTCGTCGACGAGATCATGTCCCGGGTGACGGCCCCCATCGAGGAGGCTGTCGGGGCCATGGTCGGCGACCTGGTGGTCCAGGTCGGCTCGAACGCCCTCGGCGTGCAGAACGGCATCGACCTCGGCAGGACCGCCAAGGCCGGCAAGGACTCCATGCAACTGGCCTCGGCCGGGCCGGGCGGCGCCGGGCCGGGTGGCGGCGCCGCGGGGGGTTCCGGGCAGATCAACGTCGACCTGCAGTCGTACGGCTCGCTGCAGGACTCGCTGAAGAGCGCCGGCGACCACTTCGACGGCCACAGCATGGCGCACATCGGCAGGGCGAAGACCCACCAGAGCCGCACCCGGGGGAAGGACGCCATCGCCAACGCCGTGAACGGTGCGATGGACAAGGCGATGTCCGGCATCGCCGAGGGGGTCAAGAAGGCGTCCAAACACATCGGCGACGACATGAAGCACGGCGTCAAGCTGATGCACGACAACCACCACCAGAACGACAGCAGGATCGCCGACGACCTGTACAGGATCCACCGCCGCGAACCGAGCCGCGAGGACCTGCGCGACCGGCTCGGCGAGCGGCCGGTCTACCTCCTGGGGGACCGGGGGAAGATCCAGCGGCTCACGAGGAACGGGCCGGTCGACCTGACCGACACCGACCGCGACCTGTTGGGCGTCCCGCTGAAGTTGACCGGCGCCGCCAAGGACACGGTTCCGCGCCGTCCCAAGAACCCCGACAACCCTTACGCGTGGGGGGACAGCACCCCCGAGGAACGGGCCGCGAGGCCGCGCAAGGCCTCCACGAAGGTCCCCTTCGACGAGGACGAATTGTCCCGTGCGACAGCCCTGGCCCGCCACGAGCAGGGCAGCTACGGCAACTACACGCCGGACAAGAACACCGGCGAGCCGAAGTTCACCAGCAACAACTACGCCGCTGCACGCGTGGAATACGAGCACGAGGACGGCGATAGCCGGGATTTCATCCTGGTCGGACGGAGCAACAACCCCGTGCACTCGGAAAAGGTGCTCGGCATACCCTTCCTGGAGAACGGGACGGGGCAGCACGTCAAGGACCTCTACACCGAACGGGCCCCCTGCAGCGAGAGCAGCGACTGCGCGGCGTGGATCCAGGAGTGGATGCCGCACGTCAACGTCACCCACAGCATCGACTACGGACCCTCAGCCGAATCCATGGAACAGGGAAATCGCGAAATGGAGGACCGGCTCAATCGGATGTATCCGGGGGAGCGGCCGGAGAAGAGGAGCCCCTGGAGCAACTTCAAGGGCCTCCACCACCACTGAGATGTCCCACTGGTACCATCTGCACCCGTCAGTCGCCCCCGAGTGAAGGCCCGGAAGCTGCGCAATGAGTCTCCTTATCGACCGCGTCGCCATGGAGTCGGTTTTCGGTCCCGATGAACTGGTGACCGCGGACGACGCGGCTCTCGCCGGAATCGTCCACGAGCCGACCCGCGTCTTTCTCAGGGATGTGGGACTTCCGGACCGGATCGGCTGGTTCGAGGCGGACCAGCGGCTCGTCGACGGGTACGTGCGCATCGGCGGCGAGGCCTGGCAGGCCGTCGCGCGGAGGTACCCGAACTGCCCGTTCGACATGTCCGCCTGGCTGTCCCTCGGCGGGATCGGCATGGACGACGTCACCGTCGACACGAGGACGGGAGTCGTGTACTGCATCCCGGAGGACGGGGCTCCGCACCTGCTCAACAGCAGCGTCGACGCGCTGGCCTTCTTCCTCCACGCGCTGGAGCGGGAACGGCCCGACTACGATCCCGAGGCGGCCACCGACGAGGGCGTCGACCCGCGGGGCGCGCACGACAGGCTGCTGGCGCTCATGCGTCGGACCGACGCCGCGGCGTTGGAGGACGAGGAATCCGCCTGGTACCGCGTGCTGCGCTATGTGCGCGACCTCATGCAGGATTAGCGAACCCGGCCCCTACCCCTCGAGGAGAGCAGACGACGTGACGCCCACCGGCGAACGCCTGGTCAACCGGTTCGGCGCAGCGGGAGTACGCGTCCTGGAGGCCGGTCCCGCGATACCGGACTCCGTGGACGCCGCCGCCTGGGAGCACACCGCGGGCCTCGTCCTGCCGCTCCGCGTGAACCCGTACTTCCACACGCTGGTGGCCGAGCCGGTCGGTCTGGGCGCGTACGCGCGGAGCATCGGCAGGGATCTGGAGGGGGACACGCGCGCGTCGTGGACGCGTCTGGGCTCCGACCGCGCCTTCGACCTCTGCGTGGCTCCCGACGGCAAAGTGCGGGGCGTCCTCATCGGCTACGAGGAGCCGGACCGGTTCGTCAGCTCCAGCACCGCGCTGTTCGCCGAGAGTCTGCTGGAGGTGGACGTCCTCCTGGAGACCGTCACCACCGGAGAGGAACCCGAGCAGGCATCGGCCGCCTTCCAGGCCACGCTCGAGAGGCTGGAGTCCGCGGACCCGGAGGCCTTCGCGGATCCGGATCACTGGTGGCCCCTGGTGCTGGAGGACATCCGTACCACCGCCGGCGTCGAGGCCTTCGCGACGTTCGAGTTCGCCGCCCCGGACGGCACCAGGCACCTGGTCAGCGAGTCGGGGTCGATCTGCGTGCACCCGGAAGAGCGGACCTGGTCGCGGATGTACGCGGCAGGTGTCGAGCCCGAACAGGTCACCCGCATCCACACCGAACTCGAGGCGTGCTTCATGCCGGGTCACTACTGCTCCCTGTGGCTCGAGTTGACCTTCCCCGAGGCCTCGCTCACCCACAACGTGGACTACGGCGCGACCGCCGGGGAACGGGCCGCGGGCATCAGGGAACTCCAGGCGGCCGTGCGAAGCCGGTCCGGGAAGAGGTGAGCCGCCCTGACGACACCCGGCACACCCCCATGGCCGCCGCTGCACGGCCCGGCCGCCCGGCCGGCCCCCGCCCTTCTCGCCTGGGCCGCGAACCCCGGTGGTGACCAGCCGAGGGCCGCACTCGTCACCGGCCCGCGCGGTTCGGGCAAGAGCCGGCTGGTCGCCTGGCTGGTCGCGGGATCGGCCGCCGACCCCCGGATCACCGTGCACGCCGTGGGTCTCGCACGCGGACAGACCGCCCGCACACTGGCCTGGCAGCTCGGGCGGCAGCTCGGCTACGGCCCCACCGGACCGGACGAACTACTGACCCGGCTGCGGGCGGACCCACGACCGGTACTGCTCGCGGTCACCGATCTCCACCAGGCCGGACGGGGCCCGGCGCACCTGCCGTCCGGCCGTCCGGGCACGGTCGTCCGGGACCTCCTCGCCCCGCTGCTCGCCCTGCCGGACCTGCGCATGCTCATCGAGGCGGAGACAGCCGATCTCCCCGGCGTGCCAGACGCGCTCGTCCTCGCCCTGGAACCCCCGGGCGACGCCCACCGGGTGGGGACTCCGCTGCCCGGCCCTCGCCCCGAGGACGCCGTGGCACCTGCCGCGCCGACGCCCGGCCGGGACTGGCGAACCGCGTCCGCCGAGGACCGCGAGCACGCCCTCGACCGCGCGCTGACCGCGGGCGCGGCCCACGAGCTGCTCAGGGACCCCGGCTACCTCGTGTACGGATCGGTGCCCGCCATCACCGCCACCCTGGCCGACCCCGCGATCGCGGTGCCTTCGAGCCTGCGGGTCGTATGGGCCGCCGCCGCTCCCGCACTGTCGGACCCCGACCTGCCCGACGCCCGACGGGCCGCCGTCCTGCACGCCGCGGCCGTCGGGACCGACCCGCGCCTTGCCGAATACCTCAGGCCGCTTGCCGAGTCCGGCCCTTGGACCGCGTACTGGTCACGGCCGGCACACTCCGCGGACGCCCTCGCGCTCCTGCCGGCGACCGCCGGGGACGACGACACCCTCGTCTCGGCGAACGGCCTGGGGCAGCTCGCCCGGCTCGCGCTCGCCGACGGCCGGGTCGTCGGCCGCCCTTCGTCGGGTGGAACGCCGTGGCAGCCCGTGGCGCTCAGTGCTGTGACGGACGACTGCCTGCTGGCCCTCGACCGGTCGGGGACACTCCACCCCCTTCCGCTGGCCACCGGTGCCCATGTGCCCGTGGGCCTGGGGTACATGGCTCTGCACCACAACTCCGCCTCGCTGGGCCCCGCACCCGGGCGGCCCTCCGCCCTCGCGTCGACCCCGCGTCACGTGGCCGTGGCCGACGGCCGGGGCCGCGTGCACCTGTGGCCGCTGTACGACATCGGGCCCGGACCGCGCATCGTCGAGCCGCACCGTACCGGCGTGACGGCGGTGACCTGTCTCGACGCCTCCGGCGTCGTGCTGCTGGCCACCGGCGGCCTCGACGGCACCGTCAGGCTGTGGGACACGGCGGGCGGCGACGCGCCCGCGGACCCCGTCGAACGCCGTGCGGCGATCCCGCTGGCGCTCGCCGCGGCCGACACCGAGGAAGCCGGACCGGTCCTCGCCGTCGCGTGGTCCGACCGGCGACTGCACGTGTGGCACCTGCTCAGCGGACGCAAGGCCGTCGTCCCCGCGCTGCACGACGTCCGGGCCCTGGTCCTCACCGGAGGCGGCCACCTGGTGTCGGCGGGGCACGACGGCATCCGCAGCACCCGACTCGACCTGGCCGCCCTGTGGGCGCGTGCTGCCGGGACCCCGGCAGAGTAGGGCTCCGCACCGACCGCCGGCCCTGCGCCCCACGGTCGGGGCGGGCGGCCAGTGCGGCGGCGGACCCGGAACAACCCCGAACGGTGGACCACCCCCGCCGGCGGGATCTCGTAACGGCGACCCGGCAGTCACCCCGCGAACGCGGTGGCTGCCGGGGGCGTGAGAAACAGCGGGATCACCTTGATCAGTGGGCGATGCTTTCGGCGGCCTGCTCGATGAGCCGGGCGACGGCCTCGGGCTGTGAGACCGAGACGGCGTGGGAGGCGTCGACCTCGACGGTGCGGGCTTCGGCGCGCTCCGACATGAAGCGCTGCGCGGCCGGGGGGATGTTGCGGTCCGCGGTGGCGACCAGGCTCCAGGAGGGGATCGCCCGCCACGCGGCCGCGGTGGCCGTGTCCTCCAGGGCCGAGGCGGCGACGGGGCGCTGGGTGGCGGCCATCAGGTCGGTCACGTCGTGCGGCACGTCGGCGGCGAACTGGTCGTGGAAGCTCGGCGCCTTGATGTAGAGGTCGGTGCCGGTCCCGCGGTCGGCCAGCGGGAAGGGAACCGCGTCGAGGGCCGGACCCAGGGTGCTCCCGGGGTACTTGTTCGACAGCTCCAGAGCGCTCTCGCCCTTGTCGGGGATGAAGGCGGCCACGTACACCAGCGCCTTGACCTGAGTGTCCCCGGCGGCCGCTTCGCTGATCACGGCGCCGCCGTACGAGTGCCCGGCCAGGACGACGGGGCCTTCCACGCCCTTCACCACGCTCGCCACGTACGCGGCGTCGGCGGCAAGGCCCCGCAGCGGGTTCGCGGCCGAGACGACCGGATACCCCGCCAGGCGAAGGTGGGCGATGACGCCGTTCCAGCTGGAGGAGTCCGCGAACGCGCCGTGCACCAGGACGACCGTGGGCTTGTGCGGGGCAGGGCGGGCGGTCGTGATGTCGTTCATGATGGTTCTTCTTCCTGGGTGTTGCCGGGTCGGGTCCTTCGCCGGTGCGCCGCTCGGTGCTGCCGACATGAGTAAACCTAGCGTCACATCAACTTGTGCGCAAGTGGATTGCGCGCGATTAAATGTACGGTGTGCGACCGTCAGGTGACGTGTACGTGCAGTCTTTCCCTTGTGACTTCCATGGCTGAAGGCTCCTTGCCGGAGCCGACGGTGACCCCTGCTCACCCCAACTCGCCGATGCGCCCCGGCGCGGGCGTGCCCTGATCGGCGAGGTCGCCGCGTCGCGACCCCGAGCCGCGCACCGTCCGCCGCCCCGACCGATCGCGGGCAGCGCCGCAGGTGTTGTGCCCGCCGGTTGCGGCGTACGAGGTAAGACCCCGCCCGGTTCCCCCGGCCGCGCGCCCACCTGACGGCTGGTGAGCCGACGAGGGGGAGCGCGGCAGGAACCGGGCGGCTGTCCGCCTGTACCCGACCCGGACCGTCGGCGTCGCGACGCGTGGATCACGAGCGATCGTCGAGGGCGCCGGCAGGAGGGGCCGACCGGTCGAGGCCCGGGCGCCCGGTGCGGCCCGGACGAGGGTGTGCGCGACCCGTGGCGGCCCTGAGGCCGCCTCACGCGGGGCGACGCCGGTTGCGGCCCGCCGACTGCTTCACGCCGTGACCTTGGCGACGAACGCGGCGAGGTTCGCGACGGTCCGCTGGATCTTCTCCTCCAGTGTGAGGGTCTCCGGGAGCCGCGCGCCGATGCCCGCGTCCCTCTTCCCCCTGACGTACAGCGGGCAGGCGAGATCGCTGCACATGTAGGCGCCCACGGTGTTGCCCTGCTGTCCGGCCTTGCCGGCCTTCGGGGCGACCATGAGCGAGACGCCCCCGGAGTGGGTGGTCAGGCACATGGAGCACATACTCGGCCGCGCCTGCCAGGAGGCGGTGGTCGACGAGCGCAGCGCCAGTGCCACGACGCGTCCGTCCAGCTCGCTGACGAGGTAGGACCGGTCGGGGGCCTGGGGGTCGCGCCAGCCGAGGAAGTCCAGGTCGTCCCATGGCTGCTCGACCAGGTCGCGGGGCACGTGCAGGCGCTTCGCCTCACCCTTGCTGCAGTTCACGAAGGCGCGGCGGATCTCTTGCTCGGTGAGTGGCTTCATGCGCGGCAGGCTAGTTTGCCTAAAGATATTAGGCAAACAATTAATTGTTGAAGGTGACTGTGGTGGCGGCGCGAACGCCATGACGAGGTGGAGACTCCGTCTTGCGATGCGCCGGACCTGGAGGCCCTCTCACCCGAGCCCCGGCGGGTCCCGGGCGGCCGCGCCCGTGCGACGACTCGGCTCAGTCCCGCAGGGTGTACCGCAGGACGCGGGTGTCGCGCGCGTGGAAGCCGAGCCTTTCGTACAGCCGGTTCGCCGCCTGGCGCGAGGGCCGGGAGGTGAGATCCACCGTGCGGGCTCCGGCCGCGTCCGCCAGGCGTACCGCCTCCTCGGTGAGGGCGGCGCCCACCCCGTAACCGCGGGCGGCCTCGTCGACCACCACGTCCTCGATCCAGGCGCGCAGCCCGGTCGGCAGGGGGAAGATCGTCAGCGTGAGCGTCCCGACGACGCGGCCGTCGACGCGGGCCACCAGCACCGTGTTCGCCTCGGCGGCCAGCAGCCGGCTCAGCGATGCCCGGTCCGGCGGTGCGGCGCCGGCCGACAGTTGGGGCAGCAGGCGGGTGAACGCCTCGACCATCTCGTCGTCCGCTTCGCGGACGACCGCAACCTCAAGGCTCATGATCCGGTTCCTGTCCAGCTGTCTCAGCACCGGGCTCCCACCGCGGTACCTCCGGGTGCGGCCGGGTGCGGCCACGGGCACCAGTTTCGCATGAGCGCGCCGGCGGGCCATTCCTGCTCGTCCACTCGTGGCCGGCGCGGGGTCGGCGGGTCCCCGCTGACGGGTCAGGTCACGTGTCGCGCTGCGCGGCGCCGGTGTCACACCGTCAGTGCCGCGCCGCCAAGGCGCCGTTGTCCGGCGCGGCACCGGGGGAGCGCGTCATGGCGCCGTCCTGCGCTCGCGGGTCTGAGGTTCCTCTGTCACCTCGTGCGCGGCCGGATCACCGCGTCGATCGGAGGTTTCCCGTCGCCGGGGAATCGGCGGAAGCGGCCCTCGGCGTACGGGGTGTCCGCCTCCGCGGGGGAGGCCGGGTCAGACGACCGAGCGGATGGTGCCGCCGTCCACGCGGATGGTGGCTCCGCTGATGTAGTCGGCGTACGGGCTGGCCAGGTAGGCGACGGCGCCCGCGATCTCGTGCGGGCGGCCGAAGCGGCCGATGTCGTTCGGCACCCACTCGCGGGAGGCGTTGCGCTCGATCTCCTCGATCGACTCGCCCCATCCGTGCTGCGGCGCGATGTGGGTGATGAGCTTCTCCACAGTGTCCACGAGGATCGCGCCGGGAGAGACCACGTTGGAGGTCACCCCGGTGTCCTTCAGTTCGCGCGCGAGGCTGACGGCCAGGTTGTGCCGCGCGGCGAGCGAGGCGTTGTACTGGGGCTGCATCGCGATGGGCTGCGTAGACAGTCCGCCGCCGATCTGGATCACACGGCCCCAGCCGCGCTCGCGCATCCCGGGCACCAGGCGCTGGATCATGCGGACACCGGAGACCACGTTCACCTCGTACGTCCGCAGCCAGTCGGCCGCGGTGGCCTCGGCCCAGCCGATGTGGTCGTAGGCGCCGGCGTTGTTGACCAGGACGTCGACGTCGCCCGCGACGCGGGCGACGGCGTCGGCACCCTCGTCGGTGGCGAGGTCGCCGATCGCCACGGCGACGGCGCCGACCTCCTCGGCCACCTTGCGGGTCCGCGCCTCGTCGCGGCCGTGCACGACGACGTCGGCGCCCTCCGCGGCGAGCAGGCGGGCGATGGCCTCGCCGAGGCCGGAGCTGGAGCCGGTGACAAGGGCGCGGCGGCCGGTCAGGCGCAGGTCCATGACGGGGTTCCTTCCAAATGTATACGGCTGTAGATAAAACGTAGTCTACACATGTCGACATATGGTCGCGAGCGACGCCGCAGGGCCCTCGGCCCGCGGGGATCGACTGCCGCGCGTCCCGCGTGCGGGTTCCGGCTCCGCGTAAGGCCGCGGCGGGCCGAGGCGCCCCTGCGTCGTTGCGCCCGTGCGTCCCGCCCCCTGCCGGAGCGGCGACGCCTGCGCGCGCGAGCGCCGCGAGAACTTCTTCCTGTGCTCCGTGCCGCGGGTACGCGGAAAGCATCGGGCTGCAGCACCTATATACGGGTGTAGACTTGACCGTCACGGTGGGTTACGCTGCGGGGCATGAGATCCGATGCACCCGAGTCGCCGGACGGCGGAGCCGCTCCCAAGAGGCCGCGGAACGCCGCGGCGACCCGCGAGGCGATCTTGCGGTCAGCCGTGGAGGCGTTCAGCCGGCACGGCTACGACGGCGTCGGTGTCCGGGAGATCGCGAAGGCGGCCGGGGTGACCGCCATGCTCGTCAACCGGTACTTCGGTTCCAAGGAACAGCTCTTCGCCGAGGCGGTGGACGTCGCCTTCGCCCCGCGCACCGTGGTCACCGACACCCCGGGGACGCTGAGCCGCGATGTGGCCCGAGCGTTGGTGGACAGGACGGCACCCGAGGCGGACCACCTCAGCCCGTTCCTTCTGACCCTGCTGTCCGCGCCCAACCCGAGAGCCGCCGAGATCATGCGCGAGGGGATCGAGCGGCACGTGCAGCGCGATCTGGCGCAACTGCTGCCGGGCTCCGGCGGCCAGGAGCGCGCGGGGCTGGCGCTGTCGTTGATCGCGGGCGTGTGGCTGATGAGGAAGGTGCTGCGCGACACCGTGCTGGTCGAGGCCGACGAGGAGGAGCTCGCCCGGCGGCTGCAGCACGTCTTCGAGCTGCTGTTCCAGACGGCGGAACCGAAGGGCGCCGACGGCGGCTGAGCCGCGCCGGCCGCAGGGCGGCTGTTGGCTTCGTTCACGAGTCGTCGGTTGTGGCACATATCTGGGGGAGCCGTCGCGGAGGGTGAGGGCGCTGTTCGATTGAAACAGGCTCAAGCGCCTGCAGTACCGGCCGACACCCTCAACGGCTTCATAGCCGGCACCGGCCTGACCCACGACGACCCGGCGTCACCCTGACAAACCGACGTCAGTAAGTTGAGGACGCCCCCTCGCTTAGGGTGCCGGACGGTGCGGCGGCGGTGCTGCCGCGTTCGATGAGCGAGGGCAGCGGCAGGCTCACCTCGCGGGCCGCGCCGCCGTCGAGGAGGGCGGTCAGTTCCTCGGCCGCGGTCCGGCCGAAGGCCACCGCGTCGCGGGACAGCGCGGTCAGCCATGGCTGCACCAGGCGGCACACGGCCGAGTCCTCCCAGGACACGATGGAGACGTCGTCGGGCACGTCGCGGCCCAGGCCGACGGCCGCCCCCCAACCCGCTGCCGCCATCACATCGTTGTCATAGATGATCGCCGTGGGCGGATCGGGCTCCTGCAGCACCCGGCGTGTGACGGCGGCGCCCTCGGCGTCAGAGTAGTCCGTCACCACGGACCGTGCCGAAGCCAGCCCTTGGCGTGCCGCCTCCTTGGTGAGCGATTCGATGCGGCGAGCGGTGTGGGCCAGGGTCGGAAGGCCCGCGACATGGGCGATGCGCCGATGGCCAAGGGCATGCAGACGGCCGACAACGGCGGCCATGGCCTGCGCGTCCTCGACCCGCACCTGTGACAGACGGCGGTGGGCACCGGGGTCGGACTCCGGGAGGGCGCCGATCACCACGCCGGGGAGGCCGAGTTCGTCGAGCAGGGCCGGGCGCGGATCGTCGGTACGCGGGTCGACGACCAGTACCCCGTCGACACGGTGCTCGGCCCACCAGCGGCGGTAGACACCGCACTCGGCTTCGGTGTCCTCCACCACCTGGAGCAGCAGGCCCAGGTGACGCGGGGCCAGCACCTCCTGGATGCCCGAGATCAGTTGCAGGAAGAACGAGTCGACGCCCAGAGTCTCCGCGGGCCGGGCCAGTACGAGGCCCACCGTCGCCGCTCCCTCGCCGGACAGGGCCCGTGCCGCGGCGCTGGGTCGCCAGCCGAGCTGCTCGGCGACCCGGCGCACGCGGTCGCGCGTGGCCTCGGAGACGCCGGGACGGCCGTTGAGCGCGAATGAGGCAGCACTCTCGGACACTCCCGCCCGCTGGGCGATGTTCTTGATCGTGGGACGGCGGCGTCCGGCCGGACGACCGTGCACCGGTGCATTGGCCCCGCCTGTGCCCTGCTGCTCCTCTGCCACCGCGAGTGGTCCCCTTCCCTGCGCGTGAGTACCCATCGTACGGCCCTGTGCGTGCTTTTCCGACCAGGATCGACGGCCGGAACTAAAGCGCTTCAGTGGACCTGGCCTAAAGCGCATTAGTTGCGAGTGCAAGATGCCTCTCTAATCCACTCTGACCTGCAAGTATGCTTCGGTCAAGAAAAAATCTCGAGGGAATTCGTTGACTTTCCCCCCGACGGCTGGAATGGTCTCCCCCACGTACGCCCCGGCCGGCTCAGCCCCGGGTCGTCATCCACGCGCAAGGTCCGAGCAAAGGAGCCGTCCACCGTGCGTTCCTCCTACAAGGCGGTAGCCACCGCCGTCGTCGCCGCCGCGACGTTCTCCCTCGCCGCCTGCGGGAGCGGCGGAGGAGATGCGTCCACCGACTCGTCGGGCAAGGTGACGGGCACGATCACCTTCCAGACCTGGAACCTGAAGGCCAACTTCGCGGGCTACTTCAACGGCGTGATCGCCGACTTCGAGAAGAAGTACCCGGGCACCCACGTCAAGTGGGTCGACCAGCCGGGCGACGGCTACGCGGAGAAGCTCAGTGCCGACGCGTCCGGCGGGACCCTCCCCGACGTCGTCAACGTCACCCCCGACCTGCTGGCCCCTCTCGCCAAGGCCGGGCTGGCCCTGGACCTCGACAAGGACGCCGCGCAGTACAAGTCGGAGTACCTTCCCGGCGCCTGGT
This sequence comes from Streptomyces sp. ME19-03-3, assembly GCA_033793685.1. Lineage (GTDB taxonomy): Bacteria > Actinomycetota > Actinomycetes > Streptomycetales > Streptomycetaceae > Actinacidiphila. The sequence goes on from JARAXD010000006.1 coordinate 266,481, forward strand.
CCGCCGACGCCGTCCCCGGCCTGGAGGGCACCTACGCCTTCCCGTGGTACCTCAACACCGGCCCGCTGTTCTACAACAAGGCGCTGTTCAAGAAGGCCGGGCTGGATCCCGAGAAGCCGCCGAAGACCTACGACGAGCTCTTCGCCGACGCCCTCGCCATCTCCGAGAACAGCAAGGGCAAGGTGGCCACCCTGTCCAACGTGCCCACCATCGAGGACTTCGGCCGCTACGGGGCCCAGCTGGTCAACAAGGACGGCACCGCGTTCACCTTCAACGACGCCAAGGGCGTCGAACTGCTCACGCAGTACAAGAAGCTGTACGACGCACACGCCCTGGACCCGCAGGCCCTGACCGCCACCCCCGAATCGGCCGGCCACAAGTTCCTCACCGGCGCGGTCGCCATGAACCCCGGCAGCGCGCTGGACCTGAAGAACTTCAAGACGCAGGCGCCGTCGCTGTACAAGAACATCGGGATCACCGACCAGATCACCAGCACCGGCAAGGTCAACGTCTACGTGCAGAGCGTGATGGTGAACTCCAAGGCCAAGCAGAAGGCCGCCGCCGTCGCCTTCGCCCACTTCGTCACCGACAACACCCGGCAGATGGCCTTCGCCAAGCAGGTCGCGATCTTCCCGAGCACGGCAGGTGCCCTGAAGGACCCGTACTTCACCAAGGAGGACGGCACGGACGAGACGCGGGTGCGGATCGCGGCGGCCAAGTCCCTCGCCAACGCCGTGAACTACACCCCGGTGCAGTTCAGCGACCAGATGAAGACCGCCCTCGGCAACCAGGTGGCCAAGGCGCTGCAGGGCAAGGAGAGCCCCAAGGAAGCGCTTGACAACGCTGTCAAGGAAGCCAACCAGCTCCTCGCCCAGAGCTGACCGGGAAGCGTCATGACGTCCTCGACCGCCCCTGGCACGATCGCCGGCGGTCCGCGGGCAACGGCCGTCCGGAGCTCCGGCTCCGGACGGCCGCGCCCCCGTGGTATCCGCCGCCACCGCTGGTGGAGCCCGTGGCTGTTCGCCGCGCCGGGCCTGATCGTGGTGTGCGCGTTCAGCCTCTGGCCGTTCTGCAGCACCTTGTACAACTCGCTGACCGACCGCCGGACGCTCGTCGGCGGCAGCTTCGTCGGGTTCGAGAACTACCGGGCCCTGCTCCACGACGACGCGTTCTGGATCGGGCTGCGCAACAGCTCCCTGTACGTGGCGGGCGTTGTTCCGGCGCTGGTGGTCCTGCCGCTGCTGCTGGCTCTGCTCGTGCAGCGGCGCATCCCCGGCATCGCCTTCTTCCGGGCCGCCTTCTACACGCCCGTCGTCGCCTCGGTGGTCGTGGTCGGCCTGATCTGGGTGTGGCTGCTCGACGACCGCGGCCTGCTCAACTCCATCGTCACGGCGGTGGGCGGGAGCCCGATCAACTTCCTGGGCGAGCAGTGGACCCTGCTGCTGAGCGCCATGGCCCTGACCATCTGGAAGGGTCTGGGCTACTACATGATCATCTACCTGGCGGCGCTCGCCGACGTCCCGCGCGAACTGCACGAGGCGGCCGCGGTCGACGGCGCGGGAGCCCTTCGCCGCTTCCTCACCGTCACCGTCCCGGCCGTCCGCTCCACCATGGTGCTGGTCGCGGCACTCTCCGCGGTCTCCGCCTTCAAGGTCTTCACCGAGGTGTACGTCCTCGCCGGGCCGAACGGCGGCCCCGCAGGCGAGGACACCACGCTGGTGATGCTCGTTCAGCGCACCGGCACCGGACTGACCGGAAGGGTCGGGTACTCCTCGGCCATCTCCGTCGTCATCTTCGTGGTCGTGGTCGCGCTGATGCTGCTGACCCTGCGCGCCGACCGGAAGGAGGACGCGTGACCAGCGCCACCGACACCCCCACCGCTCCCGCCGGCACGCCGGCCGCCGGTCGCCGGCCGCGACGCGAAATGCTGGACGCCGACGGCCGCCGCGTGCGGATCCCCGAACTCGTTCTGCGCTACCTGCTGCTGCTCGCCGTCCTCGCCATTACCATCGGGCCGTTCCTGTGGCAGCTGTCGACCTCGCTGAAGGGCCCGCACGAGGACATCTTCAGTACGCCGCCCTCGTTCCTGCCGCAGCAGCCCACGCTGCACAACTTCGGACGCGTCTCCGAGACCATCCCGGTGTGGGACTACGCGCTCAACTCGCTCACCGTGGCGGTTTCCAGCGTCGTCACCAACTGCGTCGGCGCGGCGCTCGCGGGGTACGCCCTGGCTCGGCTGCAGCACCGCGGACGGCGCGCGCTCCTCCTGGCGTTCGTGCTGGCGATGCTGGTGCCCGTGGAGGGCCTGATCATCGCCCAGTTCACCTTCGTACGCGACCTCGGCCTGAACAACACTTTGATCGGCGTACTGCTCCCCGGCTCCGTCGGCGCGCTGAACGTGCTGCTGATGCGCAACGCGTTCCGCAACCTGCCCAACGAGGTCGAGGAAGCTGCATACATGGACGGCGCCAACGTCTGGCAGCGCTTCTGGAGCATCGCCCTGCCGTCCGCGCGGGGCACTCTGGCCGTCGTGGCGATCTTCGCCTTCATGGGCGCCTGGGACGACTTCCTGTGGCCCCTGGTGGTGCTGAGCGATCCTTCGAAGTACACCCTGACGGTCGGCCTGAACTACCTGCACGGCACCTTCGCCAACGACGAACGCCTGGTGGCCGCCGGGACCATCATCGCGGTGGCCCCTCTGATCGTGCTCTTCGGCGCCCTGCAGCGGTACTTCTTCCGCGGCGTCGGGGAGGGAGCCGTCAAGGGCTGACCGTAGCGCCCCGCCCAGCACACCGGCACCGACCAGCCGCCTGCTCCGTCCCCGGCGGAACAGGGCCCCACGAGAGTCAGGACACCTCTTCCGATGCCCGTCCAAGGACCGCGCTTCGGCGCCAACTACACCCCCAGCCAGGGCTGGTTCCACCACTGGCTCGACTTCGACCTCGATGCGGTGCGCAGGGACCTCGACGCGATCGCGGACCTCAGCCTGGACCACGTCCGGGTCTTCCCGCTGTGGCCCGTCTTCCAGCCCAACCGCTCCCTGATCCGGCCCCGGGCCGTCGAGCAACTCGTCGCGCTCGCCGAGGCCGCCGGCGAACGCGGGCTCGACGTCAACGTGGACGGACTCCAGGGGCACCTGTCCAGCTTCGACTTCCTACCGTCGTGGACGCAGACCTGGCACCGGCGCAACATCTTCACCGACCCCGACGTCGTCGCCGGCCAGACCGCCTACCTGAGCACTCTGGCCGCCGCCCTGGACAGCCTGCCCAACTTCATCGGCATGACCATCGGCAACGAGATCAACCAGTTCTCCGGGCCGCCCCATCCAGACCCCGACCCGCTCACCCCGGCCCAGGCCGCCGCCTGGCTGCGGACCGTCCTCGCCGCATGCGAGGAAGCCGCCCCCGGCAGGCAGCACCTGCACGCCGCCTACGACGCCGCCTGGTACCTGGACGGGCACCCCTTCACCCCCGCGCACGCGGCGAACCTGGGCGCGATGACCGCCGTGCACTCGTGGGTCTTCAACGGCACGGCCCAGCGGCACGGCCGCACCGGAACGGCCACCGAACACCACGCCGCCTACCTCATCGAGCTGTCCAAGGCATGGGCCGCCGACCCGCACCGCCCGGTCTGGCTCCAAGAGGTCGGCGCGCCCGCACCCCTGATACCCGCCGAGCACGCCGCCGACTTCACCGAGGCCACCGTCGCCAATGCCCTGGACTGCGAGGACGTGTGGGGCATCACCTGGTGGTGCTCGCACGATGTCTCCCGAGACCTCGCCGACTTCCCCGAACTCGAGTACTCCCTCGGCCTGCTGACCACTGAGAGCAAGGTCAAGCCGGCCGGCGAGGCCATCCGGAGGATCGTGGGGGAGCGCCGTGCCGCACCGCGCCGGCCGGCGCCCCGGACCACCGCGCTCGCCGTCGACGTCGGCGACGACGATGCGGCCTTCGAGCGCTCCGTGTGCGCGCCTGGAGGCGCGTTCTACGAGGCGTTCGTCCAGCTCACCGCCGACGGTGTCCGCCCCGCCGCCGTGCTCGCCTCCCGCGCCGACGACGCCGCCCACCTCGCCGCACGCGGCATCACCGAAGTCGTCCGGCCCGACCAGGTGCACTGAGCCCCGGCACTCCCACCCGACATCACCCCTTCCGCCCCACCCGCACAGGAGCCATCCCATGCACGACGACCGCAAGCTGGTCGAAGCCCGCCTCAAGCGCGTACTCGACGAACGCATCCGGCCCGCCCTCTACCCGGACTCGACACCGCTCGAGGTCGCCGTGTGGACCGCCCCGGGAGAGCCGGTACCCGTCGCCGAGGGCCTTACCGCCCCCGTGGAGCCGGTCGCCGTCGGCGACCGATGGGGCGCTCCCTGGGGCACCAGCTGGTTCCGCGTGTCCGGAACCGTGCCCGAGGCGTGGGCCGGGCGGACCGTCGAGGCGATCCTGGACCTCGGCTTCGACGAGAACATGCCCGGCTTCCAGTGCGAGGGCCTGGTCTACCGGCCCGACGGCAGCCCGGTGAAGGGCCTCAACCCTCGCAACCAGTGGGTCCGGATCGCCTCCCCAGCCACCGGCGGCGAGGAAGTGCTGCTCCACATCGAGGCTGCCTCCAACCCGGTCCTGCTCGACTACCACCCCTTCCTGCCGACGCAGCTCGGCGACAAGGACACAGCCGGAGATGCCCCCCAGTACACCCTGACCCGCATGGACCTGGCCATTCTCGACGAGACCGTCTGGGAGCTGGTGCAGGACCTGGAAGTTCTCGGCGAGCTCATGGTCGAGCTCCCGGAGGACTCCGACCGCCGCCACGACATCCTGCGCGCCGTCAGCCGCGCCCTGGACGCCATCGACCTGCAGGACGTCAACAGCACCGCGGCCGCAGCTCGCGAGCGGCTGGCCGACGTCCTCGCCGTACCCGCGCGGCCCACCGCGCACCGCATCAGCGCGGTCGGGCACGCACACATCGACTCCGCCTGGCTGTGGCCGCTGCGCGAGACCGTGCGGAAGGTTGCCCGCACGACGTCGAACATGACCGCCCTGCTCGAGGACGAGGGCGACTTCATCTACACCATGTCCCAGGCCCAGCAGTACGCATGGATCAAGGAGCACCGCCCCGAGGTCTACGCGAAGGTCAAGAAGGCCGTCGCGGAGGGACGCTTCGTGCCGGCGGGCGGCATGTGGGTGGAGTCCGACACCAACATGCCCGGCTCCGAGGCGATGGCCCGCCAGTTCGTTCACGGCAAGCGCTTCTTCCTCGAGGAATTCGGTATCGAGAACGAGGAGGCGTGGCTGCCCGACACCTTCGGCTTCGCCGCAGGCCTGCCTCAGATCATCAAGGCCGCCGGGTCCAAGTGGCTGCTCACCCAGAAGATCTCCTGGAGCACCATCAACAAGTTCCCGCACCACACTTTCACCTGGGAAGGCATCGACGGCACGCGGATCTTCACCCACTTCCCGCCCGTCGACACCTACAACTGCTCGATGAAGGGCAGCGAGATCGCGCACGCCGCGCGCAACTTCAAGGAGAAGGGCAGGGCCCGGCACTCCCTCGCGCCGACCGGCTGGGGAGACGGGGGCGGCGGCACCACCCGCGAGATGATCGCCAAGGCCGCGAGGCTGCGCGACCTCGACGGTTCGGCGACGGTCCATTGGGAGACCCCTCGCGAGTTCTTCAGCAAGGCCGAGGCCGAGTACCCCGACCCGCCGGTGTGGGTGGGCGAGCTCTACCTCGAACTGCACCGTGCCACGCTGACCAGCCAGGCCCAGACCAAGCAGGGCAACCGGCGCAGCGAACACCTGCTGCGCGAGGCCGAACTGTGGGCGGCCACCGCCACCGTGCGGACTGGCTTCAGCTACCCCTACGAGCAGCTGGACCGGCTCTGGAAGACGGTCCTGCTGCACCAGTTCCACGACATCCTGCCCGGCTCGTCGATCGCCTGGGTGCACCGCGAGGCCCGGGCCACCTATGCCGCCGTCAGCGAGGAACTGCTCGGCATCATCGACGCCGCGCAACGTGCCCTCGCGGGCCCGGCCAGGGGCGGCGAACTGGTCTTCAACGCAGCGCCGCACACCCGTGCAGGCGTGCCAGCCGGCGGCGCCGCCCCCCTGGCGCTCGCCGCGGCCACGGCACCGCTGCCCCGCGACGGCGGCGGCTTCGTCCTCGACAACGGCCTGCTGCGGGTGGAGATCGACGGGCGGGGCCTCGTCGTCTCCGCGTTCGACCTCAGCGCACGCCGCGAGGCCGTGGCCCCCGGAACGGCGGCCAACCTGCTGCAGCTCCACCCCGACTTCCCCAACCAGTGGGACGCCTGGGACGTTGACGAGTTCTACCGCAACACCGTCACCGACCTGACCGACCTGGACGAGATGGCCCCAGCCGGCGACGGCACCGCGTCGGTACGAGTGGTGCGCCGCTTCGGCTCCTCCAGGGTCACCCAACTGCTGTCCTTGGCTCCGGGCGCCAAGCGCCTCGACATCGACACGGAGGTGGACTGGCAGGAGACGGAGAAGTTCCTCAAGGCTGCCTTCCCGCTGGACGTGCACGCCGAGCGATACGCCTCCGAGACCCAGTTCGGACACGTCTTCCGGTCCACCCACACCAACACCAGCTGGGACGCGGCCAAATTCGAGGCGTGCAACCACCGCTTCGTCCACGTCGAGGAGCCGGGCTGGGGGGTCGCCCTGGTCAACGACTCCACCTACGGGCACGACGTGACGCGCACCGTGCGTAACGAGGACGGCGGGACCACCACCACTGTGCGGGTCTCGCTGCTGCGCGCGCCGCGCTTCCCCGACCCGGAGACCGACCAGGGGGTGCACCGTTTCCGGCACGCCCTGGCTCCCGGGGCGTCGATCGGCGACGCAGTCGCCGAGGGCTACGGCATCAACCTGCCCGAGCGCCACGTACCCGGCGCCGCAGCGGTCGAGCCTCTGGTTACCGTGGACAACGACGCAGTGGTCGTGAGCGCGGTCAAGCTCGCGGACGACAAGAGCGGCGATGTGATCGTCCGGGTGTACGAGTCGCGGGGCGGAAGGGCGACCGCACGGCTGCGGCCGAACTTCACGGCGGCCGAGGTCACCGCCACCGACCTGTTGGAGCGGCCGCTGGCCGGGACGGCTGGTCCGGAGTTGGTCGACGGCGCCGTGGAACTCCTGCTTCGCCCGTTCCAGATGGTGACCCTCAGGCTGGCCCTTAGCAGCTGACAACAGCAGCACGACCGAGGCGCTCGGAAGCCGTTCAGCTTCCGAGCATCGCCGACAGGGACTGAGCCGGGCCGACTGCGAAGGGGCTCCTGCCGCGATGATCGCGAGAGGAGCCCGCGGCACCGGCGCACTGAGGCCCGGGTGGGGCCGGTCCGATCGGACCGGCCCCACCCGGGCCTCGCGCGTCGCCCTCATGGGCGGTCAGGCTAAGGCCTGGCCAGCACCACGTCGGCGGTGACGGCGCCGCGACCGCTCAGCTTCACCGTCCGCTCGGCCGTCCGGTAACCGTCGGCGCTCACCGCCAGCGGGACGGTACGACCGGCCGCCGGCAGCCACAGCTGGTACGTGCCGTCGACAGCGGTGCTCAACGTGTACGCGCCCGATCCGGTTCCGACCCGGACCGTGGCTCCCGCCAGCGGCGTGCTGCCGCCGTGCGGTCGGGCGCCGCTGACGGTGCCGCTCAGATGCGTCCACCCCTGCGGCGCCACCACGGTCATGGTGACGGGCACGGTGACCGAGGCGTACGGCCCGTCGCTGTCGATGACCAGCCGAGCCCGGTGTGCGCCCGCGTCGGCCGGCCCCATGTCCCGGGCGTCGACGGTCACGGTCAGCTCCGCCGTCCTGCCCGCGCCGACGGAGGGAGCGCTCGCCTTACCCGCCAGCCATGCGACGTCCCCGTGGGAGGCGTCGTAGCCGGGCAGCTCCAGCGCGGAGGTCTGCATCAGCCGGTCGGCGCTCAGGCCGCCCAGGACGGACCAGCCGGGGGCTCCCGCCGCCGCGTACAGCGGCTGCGGCAGGTTCGGCAGTGCACTCCACGAGTCCGCCGCCGGATCGTAGGCGTAGGCCTCGTTGGTCACCACGGAGGCCCCGACCAGCACACCACCGGCGGCCATGAGCCGGCCCGACCCGGTGGCCGTCGCGGCGCCCCAGAAGTCGACCGGCGGTTCGGCGATGGCCGTCCAGCGGCCGGCGGCACGGTCCAGGGCGTAGCCGACCGCGGTGGCGTGCGGAGGCTGCCCGTCGCCCTGGTGGACACCGCCCGCGCAGTACAGCGTCCCGTCGACGGTCCCACAGCTCTGCCAGGAGGTCGGCACGGGGTAGGCCGGGCCCTGGGACCAGGTGTCGGCCGCCGGGTCGTAGACCTGGACGTCGCGGGTGCCGCAGCTGTACTCGGCGCAGCCGCCGATCACATAGAGCCGGTCGCCCACCGCCGCCGCGGCGGAATTGCCGTACGCCTTGGGCGCGTCGGCGATCCGCGACCAGGTGTCGCTCGCCGGGTCGTAGACCTCGCCCCCGGCGATCGGCGCGCCCGCGCGGTTCTTCCCGCCGACGACGTACAGCTTGCCGCGGACGAAGCCGTAGGCCGCGCCGGTGCGCTTGGTGACGGCCGGGGCGAGGTCCTTCCAGGTCGCCGTGGCCGGATCGTAGGAGCGTAGCGCGGTCGTCCACTGGCCGTCGGGTGTCTGGCCCAGACCGGTGTAGAGGACGCCGCCGTACGCGGCCGCGATGCCCCCGGCCGTAGGCTGCGGGAGGTCCGCGAGCGGCTGCCACGCCTGCCCCGCGGTCGCCCCGGTGGCCCGGCCCGCCGCCGAGGTGGCGGTCGCCCCGACGTCGAGCGGATCGGGACTGGCCGGCGTCCGCTTGGCGGCGGGACCGGACAGGCGCGACGAGGTGTCCGCGACGGCCTGCTCGCCGACGGCGAGAGAGGCCGGGGCGCCCCCGGTGTTGCGCACCTTCACGGTGACGGTCTTCTTCTCGCCCCAGGGAACGGTGACGCCGACCGCCTCGGGGGTGGCCTTCAGCCGGGACGGGCGCAGGGCGAAGTCAGCGGTGGTGACCGCGTCGGCCTTGACCTTCACCGTGGACGTACCGGCCGGATAGCCGAAGGTGGGCAGCCCCGCGGAGAACTCCTGGCGGCCGGTCCGGGAGGAGAAGGCCCAGTACAGCCCGTCGCCTACGGCCGGGTCGTCCGGCGAGGCGATGCTGCGGCCGCTGTCGCGCGGCTCCTTAGTGGCGGCCACGGTGGCGCCGACGACTCCGGCGCCGGTGTTGGCGTCCGTCACCCGGCCCGTCACCAGTCCGCCGGGCACGGTGACCAGCGAGCGCGTGCCGACGGTGACGTTGTCCACCTGCCAGATGCCGGTCATGTAACCGGTGAAGTGGAACCGCAGCCGCACCGAGGGCTTCCCGGCGTAGGCGGTGAGCGGAACGGTCTGGTGGGAGGGACCCGCCACGACGTCCGTGTGGTGCCAGAGGTTCTCCCAGTGCTCCCCTCCGTCGGTGCTCACGTCGACGTCGGCCGTGGGGTCGTTCCAGCGCCACAGGCTGGGCAGCGAGGTGTCGAACTCCAGCGTCGGCCCGGTCTGCTTCGACAGGTCGTAGGCGGGGCTGATCAGTTCGGTGTCGACCTCGCTCCAGCCGAGGGCGTAATCGTCGACCTGGGCGAAGCCGCCGTCACCACCGCTCTGGTTGCCGCGGTTCAGCGGGTCGTCGAATCCCCAGCCGCCGGCGTCCGTGTGGTTGACGATGCTCCACCCGTCGGGCGCCGCGGCGGTGTCGAAGGGCTGGAAGCCGCCGCCGCCGTAGTCGAAGGCGTAGCCGGGCGGGAGGGCTCCGGTGCCGACCAGGGGCAGTTCGAGGTCCGCGGTCTTGGCGGACGACCCGAGCACGACCTTGGTCTCGGCCGGACGGTAGCCCGGGTAGAGGCCGGTGGCGCGCAGGGTGTAGGTCTTCCCGCGCTCCAGGCGGACGGAGTAGCGGCCGGTCCTGGGGTCGGTGTGGACCGCGCCGGGCACGCCGTCGACGGTGAGCCGGGCGTACAGGCCCCAGCCGTGGCCGCCGCCGTCCCGGACCGTCCCGGAGACCGTGGCGGTCGGCACCGCCGCGAGCGCTGCGTCGCGGATCATCTCCGCACCCTCGGCGAGGGTGACCTCGCCCAGGTCCTTGCGCGCATAGCCGAAGGCGTCGACCGTCAGCGGGTACGAGCCGGTGGGCGCCGCCAGCGACCACCCGCCGTCGGCGGCGGTGACCGCCGTGTTCGTGCCGAGGCGTACGGTCGCGCCCGCCAGCGCCTTGCCGGTGGCCTTGTCGGTGACCTTGCCGCCCACGGTGCCGTGCGGGCCGGGCCGGAAGGCGCCGACCCCCTTCGGGGTTCCAAGGCCTGTCGGTCCGTCGTATCCGGGTCCCGCGGTGCACATGTTCGCGGGCTCGCACGCGGGCGGGTCGTCCGGGCCGCAGGGCGCGTCGTCGGCGCAGCGGCCGTTGCTGCCGACGGTCACGTCGTTGAGCGCGCCGGGGGCGCGGTACGGGTACGCGGCCGGGTAGGTGCCCTCGACGGGCGTCCCGGCCAGCGCGTACAGACCGGCGATGATCGGGGCGGAGGCGCTGGTGCCGCCGTAGACGGCCCAACCTCCGCCGGAGTAGGTGTTGTAGACGGCGACACCGGTGTCGGGATCGGCGACGGCGCTGACGTCCGCGATCGACCGCCCGTCACAACCGGTGCCCGTCTGGAACGCCGGCTTGGGCTGGTAGGCGGAGCACCCGGAGCCCGCGCCGCTCCACACCGTCTCCGTCCAGCCGCGCGGATCGGTGTCGCTCCTGCTGAGCGAGGTGCCGCCGACCGACGTCACGTACGGGGAGGAGGCCGGGTAGCTCAGCCCGTGGCCGTAGTCGCCGGAGGCGAAGACCAGGGCGGTCCCGGGGTGGTTGAAGTACGCCTCGTCCACGGCGGCGAGGTCCGGGCCGTCGTAGTAGGAGCCGTAGGAGTTGGACACGTAGCGGGCGCCCATCGCCACCGCGGTGTTGACGGCGGCACCCAGGTCGTCCGTGGAGTTGCTGTCGGCCTCGACGAGGAGGATGCGCGCCTTCGGCGCGACGGCCGAGACCATGTCCAGGTCCAGGGAGATCTCCCCGGCCCATTCGTCGTTGGGCAGCGGGTAGTCGGTGCCTCCGCGCTGGTCGACCTTGCGGAAGCAGCCGTCGTCCGACGTGCAGGCCGGCAGCCCGTACTGCGCACGGTAGGCGGCGAGGTCCTGCTCGGCGAAGGGGTTGTCGAACGCGGCCACGACCGCGACGGTCGTCCCGGCGCCGCCGCCCTCGGGCAGGTCGTACGCCGAGCGCAAGTCGGCCGGGCCGTATCCCTCGGGAGCGGCGGACCGAGCGCCGCGGACGCCGGAGTCCGTCTTCCGTACCGCGAAGCACGTGAAGTGCCCGGGCTGCGGGATGCCGCAGAGGGATTGCGTCGCGGGCGCGGAGTCGTCGGCGACAGCGGGGCTCTGCTGCGGCAGTTGGACAGCGAGCGCGGTCAGCAGAAGGGCCGCGGCCGCGCCGGTGGCACGGCGCCACGGGGATCCCGACGGCTGGTCGGGCGCACCTCTTGAGGATCTGGAGAGGGGGCGTGAAAGACGGCGAACGAGCACAGGGCGTCTCCGATGGACGGCGGAGGGACAGGGCAGCATCCGACAACGCTGTCGGGCGGGTTCACGGGTGCCGGAAAGAAAGATCGCGTGCTCACGACAACCAGGTCAATGGGTGGCCTTGGCGTCTTGGCGCCGTGTGTCGTATTCACGCCGCCGCTCTGTCCCGCGCTCTGCTGCGACCCTGTGCGCGCTCCGACGTCCCGCCCCCACGCGCCCCGACCCGACGCCTTTTCGCGCGGCTCCGGCGTGACCGCACGGCACGACGCCGACCATCGGGCACGACGCCGACGTCATGCCCACGAGCCGCAGGTCAGCGAAGGATCACCTCGGCGCGGCGGCGGCCGAGGACCTCGAGCACGACCTCGAAGAACGTGGCGCTGCCGCCGCCCGCGAGGCGGTAGGGCTTGGTCAGTCGCGACCTGGCGAGGTCCGAGTGGTTCCACTCCAGGGTGAACGGGGCGGACGCCCCCCAGCCCCCGATGAGGCAGTCGTCCAGGGCGTCCGCGTTCCAGCCGAAGTATCCGCCCGGTCGGTTCACCGCTTCGCCCGACGCGCAGTGCCGTCCAGAGTGAATTCGGCTCAGCGGGCGCGTCCCGGCGGCTCGGCGGCCGAGAAAAGCGCCCGACCACGGACCGCAGCCCGTGGTACGGGTGTTGGCCGTTCGGCTGATGCACCGGCCCTTGCTCGCCCGCCGACGCGACGCCGTCGTGAGCTTCGGTGCGCGCCTGTCCATGAGCGCTGAAGCATGCGTCCTCGGCACACTCGCTGGCATACGGGAAGACGTCCGTGCCGATGTCCCCCGACAGCAGGAACGTGACCGCACCCGGGGGATGCGTGTCCTGGCATCAGCCCGCGGGTTCCAGCTGTCAACCGTGGCATCCTTCGACCCGTCCGGAGGGCCGGGGCTCCGACCGCGCGCATGGGTTCACCGGTGCATGTCCCGTCCTGACACTTGCTCAGCCGGTCGCTGTTGCCCAGGTTCGGAACAGGGTGAGGGCCTCGGAGAGGTTTCCGGGACCGCCCGCAGCGTGGAAGGTTTTCTCAGCGGTCCAGGCGTGGACCCAGTCCTGCGTGCTGCGGTCGATCTTCTGGAGGTGGTAGTCGCGTCCTTCGAGGTCCGTCTCACCCAAGTCGATCTTCAATGGTCCAGCCGGGATTGTCGAGCGTGGCGATCCTCGCGCCCCACTCGTGCTCCCAGTCGCCGTCGCACTGCTGCCCATACCAGTTCTGCAGCCAGTCGAGAAGGGGCTCCGAATCGCTCATGGAGGAGATGCTAGGTGAGTCGCGCGCCGGGTTCGGCGACTGGAGCGAGCCCGCCCGCCGCTATAATTGCCTCAGGCAACCAAAAGCCCGAGGAGTACCGGACTCCACGCCATCGCCCAAAAGCCTTGGCGGGCCTGCTCACCGGAGCGGTCGATCGACCTCGGCGGACCGGCCCGCCAAGCGAGGTCGTACGCGGTGGGTCCTAACCGAACTCTCCGTCGCGCACGCCCTCCCGGAACGCCGTCCACTCCTCCGCGGTGAACCGCAGCGCCGGCAGGTCCGTGTCGTTCGAGTCACGGATCGCGACGGCTCCACCGGCGAGCTCCGCCACCTCGACGCAGGTTTCCCGGTAGGGACTCTTGCTGCTCTTGACCCAGCGCGCCTCCGTCAGGTCACGCGCGTACAGTTCGGCCTTCCTCGCTCGCATGAGATGCTCCGTTCGGTACTCGATCGGATGTACCCCCTTCCCACCCTCATCCCGTCCCCCCTGCCTCGCAACCGGCGCCGCGCCCGGGACGGGGACGAACCTCCGGGCCTGCTCACATCGCTCACTCAGTTCTTCAACGACGTGCTCGACGGCGCCGGCGACCAGGAACGCATGACGTCTCTCGTGCCGTCGCGGCGAGCCGCGCCGGTCCCGTCGTACGGCCGTCTCGCACCGTGACGAGCCGGCGCTGGATGGACGGCGGCAGCCGTCCGACCGCCAGTCCTCCGGCTCGCACGTGGGTATCGGCAGGTACGGGCGGTGGCGCCGGTTCCGCGGGCGGTCGGACCGCATCCGAGCGCCTCGTGGCAGGCTGCGGAACTCTCCCACGAAGGGGTCTGCTGTCCCCGGATCACGCCGTGCGCCGCGCGGCGGGCCGCACCATGGGGACGACACACGCCGGGCGGCCGACGCCCGCGCGCGCCACGCCCAGGCCCGGAGGTCGGCCCGCTCGGTGGCCGCCGTCTGGTAGGGGCGACGTGCGTCGAATACCGTGCCGCCGCGAGGCGAGGGCGGGTGCCGGAGCGGCCGAGTCCCCCACCGTCACGGATGGCGCGGCACACCGTGGCAATGCCCGGACCGGACCGCGCCGGGCAACTCGACTCGGAGGTCAGGCGGGTATCCAGTCCGGCCACCAGGGCGGGATGTTGCTCGGGGGGCAGAGTCCGGAATCGCCGTAATAGCCGTCAAGGGTCCCTTGCGTCCTGAAGTAGGTCCAGGCCAGGAACAACAGCGTCGTCACGACCAGCAGCGCCGGGACGCAGACGCGTAGAGCGGTCGGAGCACGGCGGGTCAGCCACCGGCCGACGGCGTGCACGATGAGCGCGCTCAAGCCGTATCCGATGACACTCACCGGGAGTTCGACGTAGAGGAACCCGAACCGGTCGGCAGCTTCGTATCCGGCATCGCAGTACGCACGCGCGTTGACGACCAGGAGCCACGTGGCGTAGCCCGCGAACATCCCGAGGAGCGCCGCGCCGGCCCACCCGATCCACGCGTATGACATCGGCTTGGTGTCCATGACCCACCAAGACGCCTGAGCGCGGCTCGCAGTTGCGCGGTGGCCACGCTCCGCACCGGCTACGGCGACGGGCGCGACGACACGGCGAAGACGAACGCGTGGAGTCGGAGAAGCGCCTCCGCGAGGTGTTGGCCGGCGGCTACGTCTCCCGCGCCGAACTGGCGGAGCTCGCTGTGGAGTACCTGGTCGACGGGGGCCGTCGGTCCGTTGCGCGAGAGCAGGCCGAGGCGCCGGCCGACCGGTTGTGGCTGGAACGGGTCAGGGTGCGGTGTGAGCGCGGCTCGGGGCGGCCCACCCTGCCGTACCGCCGTGGAGGCGGACCGCCCGACCGGCGCCGGTCGCAGCAGCCACGACGATGTCCCCGCGAAAGCGCGTTCTGTGCGTGTCCTGTTCGCCCTCCGTACGCCTGCGCACTGTCTCATGACAGACGGTCGTGAACCGGAGGGGTACGATCCCGCCTGTTACTGCCGTCTTGCTCTAGGTACACGCCCGACGTTGTGATGACAACGTTGTCATCCCCAGAGCGGTGCGTGCGTCTTGTGAACGCTGGAGAGGTTACGTGTCCGTCAGATCCCATCCGCCCTTGCCCCATGCGACTCCCCCGAGAAGCACCAGCCTGCCTCGCCGGCCCCTGCGCGCGACGGTCGCCGCGCTGCTCGCGGGGGCCCTCGGCCTCGCCGCGCTGGCGGGCGGCGGGTCGGCCGCCGCCGCGCCTGCCCCGACCACGTCCGCGGGGTCCGCGGGCGCCGCGGGAACGTCCGGCGGCACGGACTACACGAAACTGGTCGACCCGTTCGTGTCGACCGCCGGAGACGACGGCAACGACCTGCCCGGCGCCCAGGCACCCCACGGCCTGGCCAAGGTCAACCCGCTGACCACGCCGAACCGCAACCACCCGGGGTACGACTACAACGAGGACCGGATCGCCGGGTTCACGGCGACGAACCTCGACGGCGTCGGCGGCTCGGGAGGCGGCGGCGACCTGCTGGTGGTGCCGACCTCCGTGCGGTACGACAAGCGCCCCGCGCCCAGCACGTACGCGCACGCATACAGCCACACGGACGAGACCGCGACGCCCGGCTACTACCAGGTGGGCCTCGGGGCCATCTCCGGAACCGGATCCGCGGTGACGCACGACTCCGGCACCATCAAGGCCGAGATGGCCGCGACCACGCGCACGGCGCTGGAGCGGTTCAGCTTCCCCGCGGGGTCGGACCCGGAGCTGGTCCTCGACCTCGCGAACAACTTCACCAGCCGCACCCGCTCGACGATGAAGGCGACGACGCTCCCGGACGGGACCACGTCGATCACCGGCCTCATCGCGGGCTCGTTCAACGGCGCCTCGTACAAGCTGTACTACGACGCCACCACGAACGTCCCCGTCACCTCCCTGAAGAGCTGGGGCGCCGACGGCAAGCTGAGCGACGCGACAGCGCAGGACGGCACCGACACCGGCGCCGTCCTCGGGTTCGACACGTCCCACGGGAACGACATCGAACTGCGCGTCACCCTCTCGCCGATCAGCGCCGAGCAGGCCGCGACCGACCAGCGCAGCGAGGTGGGCGGCCTCACCTTCGACCAGGCGCGCGCGAGGACGAAGGGGGAGTGGAACAGCGCGCTCGGCGCCGTCGACGTCAGCGCATCGGCGAAGTCGGACCCCGGGTCGACGCTCACCAAGGAGTTCTACACGCACCTGTACCGCATGTACGCGCTGCCGGTGAACGCCACCAGCACCAGCGGCACCTACCGCGGCGCCGACGGCGCGGTGCACAAGGCGAACGGCTTCACGTACTACGACGGCTGGTCCACCTGGGACGACTTCCGCAAGTACTCCGTCGAGGCCTACATCGACCCGGCCACCTACCGGGACATGATCCAGTCGCTGATCGTGCTCTTCGCCGACACGCGTACCTCCGGCAAGAACCTCGGCAGCCTCACCCACTCGGTCCCGACCGTGCGCTGGGAGCGCTCGGCCGTACTGGTCGCCGACGCGTTGTCGAAGGGCTTCAAGAACTTCGACCGGCTCGACGAGGCGTACCCGGCGCTGCTGGCGTACACCGGGTACTACACGGGGGCGCAGCTGCGGCAGGGCTACGTCACCGGTGACCCCGGTACGACCGTCCAGCGCGGCTACGACCAGTGGGCGCTGTCCGTCGTCGCCGACGCCCTGGGCAAGGAGGACGACGCGAAGAAGCTGCGCGCCCAGTCGACGATGGCGATCGACAACCTCGTGAAGTCCGGCGCCTGGACCGCGGCCGACGGCACCAAGGTCGGCCTGCTCACCCCGCGCGCCGCGAACGGCGACTGGCAGAGCGCCGACTACGAGAAGTTCGAGGCGGCCGGCCTCTACCAGGGCACGCTCTGGCAGTACCACTGGTACGACGCGTACGACATGGGCGGCCTCATCGAGGCCATGGGCGGCGACAAGGCCGGCAAGGCCGCGGTCAAGCACATGTTCGGCGAGGACTCGACCGTCGACGACGGCTCGACCATGCTGCACTCCAACGCGAACGAGATCGACCTGCAGGCCCCCTACCTCTTCAACTACGTCGGTGAGCCGAGCCTGACGCAGAAGTGGGTGCGTGCCATCTACACCGGCACGACCTGGAACCGCTACATCGCGACGGGCTCCACCAACGAAGCCCCCAGCTCCGGCGGCCAGTTCATCCCGCCGGTCAGGACCCAGGTCTACAAGCTGGCCCCGAACGGCTTCCTGCCGACCATGGACAACGACGCCGGCACCATGTCGACCATGTTCGTCGGCGCGGCGCTCGGTCTGTTCCCGGTGACCGCCGGCTCCAGCCAGTTCCAGATCGGCAGCCCGTTCTTCGACTCCACGACGATCAGCTACGCCAACGGCGCCCGGTTCACGGTGAAGGCCGACGGCGTGTCGCCGAGCAGCTACTACGTGCAGAACGCGACCCTGAACGGCAAGCGGTTCGACAACACGTGGCTCGACTACGCGCAGATCATCGCCGGCGGAACCCTGGACTTCACCATGGGTTCCCAGCCCTCCGCGTGGGGCGCCCACACCGAGCCCGCCTACTCGCTGAACACCGACTCCGGCGACACGGGTGACGGTGGCGCGGGTGACGGTGGCGCGGACAAGGGCGACACCGTCGTCTCCGCACGCCCGGGCACCGTCGCGACCACCGCGGACGGCACCCTGGACGACACCGTGCAGCTCACCCTTTCCGGTCCGGCGTCCTTCGCCGCCCACAAGGGAACCAGCCTCACCAAGAGCGGCGCGGCGAGCGTGACCGGCCTGCCGAAGGGTGTCACGGCGGACCTGCTGGTCACCGGCAAGAAGACGGCGGCCCTGGCCCTCACCGGCGCCACCGAGGTGGACGCACGCCTCGGCATCGTCTTCCGCGACGCGGCCTTCGCCCACGGCGTGCGGGCCTCCACGGTGCGCGGCACCGGGATGTCCCCGACCGACCCGCTGCTCGTCTCCGCCGCCGCGGTGCACCGCAAGGCACTCGCCGAACTCGTCGACCAGGCGTCGCTGGTACGCGGCGGCAACTACTCCGACGGCTCCTGGAACCTGTTCCGGTCGGCGCTCGAACGCGCCCGGACCGTCCTCGCGGACACCGCCTCCGCGACCGGCACGATCATGGCGGCCGACGACGCGCTGCACTCCGCCATCGACGCGCTCGCCATCGACGAGGGCGGCTACGCCGTCCTGCAGGCGGAGGACCCCGACGAGAAGCAGGGCCCCAGCCTCACCAGCGAGCGGAACAACTCGGACGGCAACCTCGGCGGCGTCACCGAGGGATCGTGGGAGCGGTTCACCAAGCTGGACTTCGGCGGGGTCGCCCCGCGCAGCATCTCGGTCCGGTACGCGAACGCGCAGCCGGCGACGGCGAAGCCGAGCAGCGTCGACATCCACGCCGGCGCCGCCGACGGCCCCGTCGTCGCCACCGTCGCACTCCCCGGAACCGGCGGCTGGCAGTACTGGAACACCGTGCAGGCGGCCGTCACCGACCCGGACGCCATGCTGGGCGCGAAGAGCGCGACGTTCGTGTTCCATGCCCCGTCGGGTCAGCAGTGGGTGTCGAACTTCGACTGGTACCAGTTCTCGCCGTACGCGGTCCAGGCGTCCCCCACGACCACGCTCGCCACGCTGACCGCGGTGAACAGCACCACGACCGGCAACGGCTCGCTGCCGCTCAACCTCGGCAACGGCATCTTCGAGAACGTGACGAACGGCGCGTGGGCGCGGTGGAAGGACACCGACCTGGGGAGCGGAGCCGACACCGTCACCGTCCGCTACGACAAACCACAGTCGCGGGCGGCGTCGGACTCGCACATCGAGCTGCGCCTCGGCTCGAAGGACGGCGCCGAGAGCGTGGACATACCGCTCGACTACAGCGGGTCGGGCTGGGGAACCATCGCCACCGCGAGCGTGCACCTCGACCCGGGCGTCTTCACCGGCGTCCAGGACGTGTACGCGGTCTTCGTCTCCAGCACGCAGACCGCCACCCAGCCCTACGTGGGCAACATCCACTCGCTGGCCCTGACGCGGGCCGCCGACGCCCCCGTGGGCTTCGACGCCACCGCGTTCCGCTCGCACAGCGGCGGCGGCCTCAAGAGTGAGCCGGTCGGGTGGACCGGCTCCGGTACCACCACGGACCTCGGCGGCTCCTACGACGGAGCCTGGCTCGACTACGGGGACATCGACTTCGGCGGTTCGAGGAACACCGTCACGATCACCTACGTCAACAACTCCGCCCGCTGCGGCACCGGTTCCGCCGTCCAGCTCTACCTGGACGCCTTCGACGCCACCAACCCCGGCACGCCGTACGCGACCGTTCCGCTCCCGGTCACGGGCAGCGCGTGGTCGTCCGGAGGGACGACGAGCCTGGCGCTGCCCAAGGAGATCACCGGCACGCACGCCGTCCACCTGCGGCTGACGACCACCCCGGACTCCTCGCACCCGTACGTCGCGAACCTGGGCCGGATCACCTTCGACCACGTCCAGGCGCCCGCCGCCACGGACAAGTCCGCCCTGCGCAAGGCGATCTCCCAGTACGAGGGGCTCTCCGACCACGCCGAGCGCTACAACGCGATCGACTTCGGCGTGTACCGGCGCGAACTCGCCGCCGCGCGCGCCCTCCTCGACGCCGACAACGCGACCCAGCTCGAGGTCGACACACGGACCCGCGGCCTCACCCTCGCCGCCGGCCAGTTGGTCCCGCTCCCGAGGCTGAAGCTGGAGGACCTGGTCGCGACCGCGTCGGCCCTCGAGGACGACCGCTACACGGACACCTCGTGGAAGGCGTTCACCAAGGCACTCGCCGAGGCGAAGACCGCGGTCGCGGACGACACGGCCACCGACGCGACCCTGACGACCCGGTACGACGCCCTCCGCCGCGCGATGGCGGCGCTCACCACGAAGCCCAGGACGGTGCCCGCCGTTCCCGACGCCGTGTCGGTGACCTCGTCCGGCACGAGCCTGAACGTCGCCTGGTCCGCGCCCGTCGACACCGGCGGCTCACCGGTCACCGGATACGAGCTCGCCCTCAGTGACGGCCACCGGATCACCGTCGACGACCCGGACAGCCGGAGCGCGACGTTCACCTGGCTGCGGCCCGGCAGGTCGTACACCGCGCGCGTCCAGGCCGTGAACGCCCTCGGCACTTCGAAGCCCAGCGCGGCCACGGCTCCGGTGGTCACCGGCGGCGGCAAGCCCCAGAAGCCTGCGGTGACGGGTGTCCTCACCGACGGCAAGCAGGTCCGCGTGACCTGGCGGGCGGCCGGCGACGGTGGATTCCCCGTCATCGGCTACACCGTGGCCCTGGACGACGGAACCACCGCACACCTGCCCGCCACGACGGAATCGGCGCTGCTCACGACCACGGGCGAGGCCACCGCGCACACCGCCACCGTCACCGCGGTCACCCTGGCCGGGACCTCCGACGACGCTGCCGCGACCGCTGCGGCGAGCACCACCGCGGAGGCCTTCGACCCGGCGTACGAGCCGTCCCCCTTCCCGGACGGCACGCTGAACGCCGCCTACGCCTCGGACACGTGGCCGGGAACCGGCGACGGGACCGACTACTTCGACAACCTGCTGGACGGCTTCCGCGGCCTCGGCTCCGACATCCTCGGCGCCAACGCCAAGGTGCCGAACGGTACGCCGCTCACCGCTCAGAACGACCGGATCGCCGTGGGCATCAACAACGCGGCGACGCAGAAGGAGGTGGACCGGGCCGAGGTCGACGCGACCAACAGCTCCACCGTCACGATGGCCGACGGCCTCGGCTCCCGGCTCGGCCGGATCTACACCGACGCCCTGAACGGCGGCCGGCTGCCGAAGACCAGCGCCCTCTTCTCCCGCGTCACCAAGGGCCTCGACAAGGGCGGGGCGGCGAAGGACCACTACGGTTACCGGCGCCCGTACGTACGCCTCGGGTTCGTCGGGGACGGCGGAGCCGTCCACGAGTCGCAGGACGGCTCCTACGGCAGCCTCACCACCAGCGGCTCGTACCCCAGCGGCCACACCTACGCCGGCTACGAAGCGGGGACCGTCCTCGCCACGCTCCTTCCGGAGCTGGCACCGTCGATCCTCGCCCGCACCTCGGAGTACGGGAACAACCGCATCGTCCTCGGGTTCCACTACCCGCTCGACGTCATGGGCGGCCGTATCACCGGTCAGGCCACCGTCGCGCACCGCTGGGCGGACCCCGACTTCGCGAAGCTGCTGACGCAGGCCCACACCGAGATGGAGAACGTGCTGCTCGCCGGTTGCGCGAAGGAGGGGTACGGCGACACGCTCGAGACATGCGCGGGCGACCCCTACGCGGGTCTGAGCACGGCGCGGCAGGTCGACCTGTACACGCAGCGCCTGGACTACGGGTTCTCCCGGGTGGGGAAGGCAGGGCAGGCCCTGAAGACGCCGTCCGACGCGGCGGCCCTGCTGATCACGGCCTTCCCGGACCTCACCACCGCGCAGCGCACCCAGGTCCTCGAGCAGACCGCGACGGACTCCGGTGCCCCGCTGGACCTCACCGCGGACGGCGGAGCGGGCTGGGAGCGGATCAACCTGGCGGCCGCGATGGCGGCGCACGTCGTCGTGAACGCCGACGGATCGGTCACGGCGACCAACCACTCGGACGCGACCAAGGCCAGTGTCGCCGACGCCGAGGCGATCACCGTCGGAGGCGCCGCGATCGACGGGTTCGATCCGGCCGTGTCCACGTACGTCGTCGACTGGCCGAAGAACAAGAAGCTCCCGGCGCTCTCCGCCGTACCGGCCCAGTCCGGCGCGCGGGTGAAGGTCACCGAGGGCAGTTCCATCCTCGCGTCGACCGGACACCGGTTCACCACCCGCACCATCGAGGTGACCTCGGCCAACGGTTCGGTCACCCGAACCTACACCGTCGGTTTCCAGCTCACGGACCGCGACGACCGGCCTGTCGCGGCCGGCGGCAACGGCGGTGACCGCACCAGCGGGGCATCCGCCGCGAGGGGACACGGGGGCGACGGAGCGGACCTCGCCGGAGGCGCCGGATTCTGGGCGCCGTCGACGGAGTGGGCGAACCCCCTGTGGATCCCTCGGGGGTAGCGCCGGGGTGACGGACCAGGCCGTGGCCCCCGGGGGCCACGGCCTGGTCGCGCTGAGCCCTGAGAGGTGCCACGCCGAACGGCGGTCGGCCCCTCCGGATGGACGACCGCCGTTCATCCGGAGGGGCCGTCGTCATGACGGCACGGCCGCTCAGGGCGGCGGTCGGAGGCGGTCGTAGTACTCTTCGACGCCCAGTCCGGGCTCGTCGAAGGGCTCCAGCGCCTGCACGTACGGGAGCTCGGACAGGGACTGCGTGCCACATCGTCCCTGGGCCGGCCGCCCCAGGCTCCGCGCCTCGCGCGGGTGCGCGCTCCGGACGGCCGTACCCGCACCGGCGGCGTCAGGACGCCACGATGCGGTGGTCCGAGCTGGGGCGGTATCCGATGCGCCGGTTCCCTTGAGTGGCACTCAGTGCCATAGTGCTGGCATGAAAGCTTCCGTCATCTCCGGTACCTCGCAAGCTTGGGCGGCACTGGGTGCCGATTCCTCGCTGCTCGGCCATGTGTCCTACGGCGGTCCGTCCGGGGGGCTGCCGGCGAGGCTGCCGGTCATGGAACTGGCGCGGGCCTCCGTCGCGGTGTGCTCGCTCGCCGCTGCCGAGCTCACTTCCGTACGCACGGGGCGCCCCGTGCCCCGGGTGCGGGTCGATGACCAGGCGGTCGCGACGGCGTTCCTCAGCGACCGGCTGGTGCGGGTCGACGGGCGGGCATGGACGACCTTCTCGCCGCTGTCCCGGTTCTGGCGGGCGGCCGACGGGTGGGTTCGCACGCACGCGAACTACCCACACCACCGGGCCCGACTGCTCGCCGCTCTCGGGGTGCCGGGGGACGCCGGCGAGGCGGCGGTGGACGCGGTGGACCGGGCGATCGCTGGGTTCACCGCGCTGGAGGTGGAGGAGACCGTGTACGCGGCAGGCGGTCTGGCCGTCGCGGCGCGCGGCCCCGAGGAGTGGGCGAAGAGCGAGCAGGGGGCCATGGTGGCGGGGCGGCCGCTGCTGACGACGGCGCGCATCGGCGGCGCCCCGGCCCGGATGCCCGATGGCGCCGCACTGCCGTGCGCGGGGCTGCGCGTCCTGGATCTGACCCGCGTGCTGGCAGGACCGGTCGCCACGCGAACGCTGGCGTTGCTCGGGGCCGACGTGCTGCGGATCGACGCCCGCCGGCTGCCGGAGAGTCAGGAGGCGCACAACGACACAGGGACGGGGAAGCGCTCGACCACCCTGGACCTGGGAGAGGCCACCGACCGCAGGGTCTTCGAGCGACTGCTCGACACCGCGGACGTGGTGGTCACCGGTTACCGGCCGGGTGCGCTGGACCGGTTCGGACTGGCTCCCGAGGCCCTCGCCGAGCGCCGTCCCGGTCTCGTGGTCGCCGAGCTCTCCGCGTGGGGCCGTTACGGGCCCTGGCACGAGCGGCGCGGCTTCGACAGCCTGGTCCAGGTGGCCACCGGCATCGCCGAGCTGGAGGGCTCGCCGGACTCGCCCGGTACGCTGCCCGCCCAGGCGCTCGACCACGGCACCGGCTATCTGCTGGCGGCCGGGGTGCTGCGCTCGCTCACCGAGCAGCACCGCACGGGCGGCACCCGGCTGGTCCGCCTGGCCCTGACGCAGACCGCGCACTGGCTGATCCACGACCTGTCAGCCGCGCCGGGCGAGGAGGAGGGGTTCGACGCCGAGCTCGGGCTGACCGAGACCGACAGCCCCATGGGCCGACTGCGGCACGCGCTGCCGCCGGTGTCGTACGAGGGCGGCCCGGAGAACTGGACCCGGCCGCCGGGACTGTGGGGGACGGACGCCCCGGTCTGGCGCGACGCCTGACGCGTACGCACCGGTGCGGCGCGCCCGCCGCACCGCCGCAGGCGCTGCCATGACTGCCGGGCGTCGCCCGGCCGGTCGCGGGGCACGCCGACGTGTCACCCCACGCCGAACCGGACGAACGGGAGACCACAGCCTCGGCCGGGCGCCGCCGTCGCGCCGGCGGCGCGACGGGCCGGACGCTGGCCGGGTGCGACACCGACTGCCGCCGGGTCGGTGGCCGCGGAGTCCAACCGGGCGGGCCGGTGGGAGGACGGCTCGAGCGTCGCCCGGGGTGCGGACCGCCGCGGGGCGGCGGACCGCGGGGCGGCGGACCGCGGGGCGGCGGGACGGTACGCCCGCCGGCACGGTGACGCGTCCGGCGGCAGTCAGGGGGCGGACCGCCCGACCACCGAGGTGGCGGACGGTCGTCAGTCGGTCGGGGGCTGAGGACGGTCCGCCGCCCTCGCCGCCGCCGCGTGTGCCGCGTGAAGGATCCGCTCCGAAAGCGGCGTGCCCGCCGTGGCGCGGGCGAGAAGGATGCCGCCGACGAGGGTGGCATAGGCTCCCAGCCCGGCACCCCCGGGGGCGATCCAGCCCGCGACCTCCTCGACGCCCTTGGCGTAGGTCTCCCGGTGCTCCGGCTCACGCGCGACGTCACCCGCGAAACCGGCCGCGGGGCAGCCGTCGGCAGGGTCGTCGCGATGCTCGACCGAGAAGTACTCCGCGAGCAGGGACTGCCACGCCGCCTGGTGATCCCCGGCTTCCTCGTCCAGCGCGACGAGGTGCCGCATGTTGTCGGCGAAGGCCTGCTCGGCGGCTTCGTCGACAAGGGCGGCCTTGGAGGCGAACTGCTTGTAGAAGCCGCCGGGGGTCAGGCCGATCGACTTCATCACGTCGACGATGCCGACCTTCGCCACGCCGCTCTCACGGAACAGTCGAGAGGCCGCCGCCACCACCCGCTCCCGGTTGACTTTCGCCTCTGCCTGCGAGACGCGACTCACTTGTTGGCCTCCCTAGCCTGCCGGCGATTTCCCTCTGCCGCGGGTTTCGTCGCGACCGCCGGACCGACACTCGGACACGTCAGATTATGCCCGACGTCTAACGCGGCGGGTAGCGCCGTCGCGTCAGCCGGCGGCGGTCCGCGATCTGCCGAGCCTGCCCGACAGCGGGACTGGCGGGGGTCCGGCCGGTGTCGAATGTCTGCGTATTCGGCTCGGCGTCTCGGGCCAGGGGCTCCGTGGGCTGGGGTGATGGTGCCGTGCGATGAGGGGGAACGTCGGAGGCCCGCCACTGGCGCCGGCGGACGGGCAGGGCGCGGCGGCGGCCGGCGTGAAACGGGACCGGCACGCCGGCCCGCCGGATTCCCTCTCCGCATGGATGACACCAGTGGTACCGTTGCCACCATGAAGGCATCCGAGAAGACCGAGAAAAAGGCCATGAGCCTCCGGTTCCCCAACCCGGAGCAGTACGACGCCATCGCCGCGGCCGCCAAGGCAGCCGGCATGAGCATGCAGGAGTACGTGCTGTCGGCCGCCTACGAGCGCGCCACGGCCGTCGAGCGGGTCTTCCTCGAGGCCGCCCGCGAAGCCATGGAGTACACCCGGGAGGCCTTCGCCGAGCTCGGCGACAACGTGCCCGACACCGAACGGCACGCCGCCGCCCTGGCCGCAGAGCGGCGCCTGGCCGAGCTGGACCGCGCCGAGGCCGGCCACGGGAACGCCGCGTGACCCAAAGCATCGACGTGCCGTTCCTGCTGCACGTCGCCGAGCAGATCGACGGCGACCCGCAGGTGCACGAACTGGGCGTGCTGTACGCCGCGGTCGCCCGCGTCCACTCCAGCGCCATGGGGCGCGACTGCTACGGCTCTGATCACCTCAAGGCGGCCGCGCTCATGCACGAACTCGCGCGGATTCCTTGCCTGGAGCACTCGAACCTGCAGTTCGCATGGGTCAGCACTGTCGGGTTCCTGACCCTGCAGGGCCGCAGCCTGAACTACCCGCCCAAGGAGGCCGCCATCCTCGTCCGCGACACGGCAGCCGGCCGGGTCACCGTGAAGGAGATCGCTCTGGCGCTTCGCGGATGGACCGTCCGGTGACCAACCGATCCAGCGAGTGCGTGCGCTGCCACTGCGGCGTTCCGGCCCGCCGGGGCCTGGAGATCGCATGCTGGGATCCGGCCAAGGAACCCCGCGAGGCGGTCATCGTCGGCTTCCAGAACCAGTACCGGCGGGTCCGCCTGGACGGCGACAAGCACATCTCGACCCTGCACTTGACGTGGGGTCATCTGGTCGGACATCCCCGATCGAGTCTCCCGCAGATGGTGTGACGGCTGCTGGGAGGACGTGGCGCGGCGCCGACGGTGCCGCCCGCCGGCACGGCAAGGGCCCGAGGGGGACGGGCTGCGCCGAGGTGGTCTTGTCGTGGTGGCCGAGGGCGTCCGCAATGGCGGGGCCGGGTAGCTCGAGGAGTTGCTGTCGGATGGCAGCACCGCGGGCAGCTGCGGCCGGGACGGAACGCCGGGCGGTCCGGCGGAGAGGCGTAGCCGGTCAGCAGCAGCGCGCCGACGAGCCGCCGCACGCGCGGCGATGGGCGGCCGCGTCGCGGCCTGCAGCTCCTCCCGAGCCTGCGCCACGTCCGCCTGGACCCGGTCTCACTCGGCGTCGGGGCTGGCCGCGTCGTGGGCCTGGTAGGCGTCGCGGAGCTCCTGCATGTACCGCTTGAGCGTCGGCAGGTACTCCGGGTCGTTCCGGTACTCGTCGTGCGGGTTGACGCCGTCGCCTTCGATGCGGCCGCGCACCCGCGAGAACAGGCTTGCCAAGACTGGTCCCGGTCCAGGGGGCGACCCGGGGTGGGGCCCTACCCCCTGCTGCGGGGAGGCTTCCGCCGAGCCCTTGGGGTGGCCTTCACGGCCCGTGCCTCCTCGCGGCGGTCCAGCTCCCGCTGCCAAAGCTCCCTGTGGGCCTCCATGGCGTCAAGCCCCGCCTGGTCGTCCTCGGGCCCCCGCGCGTCAGGGCGGCGGAGGGACGCGGAGCGGCCGCGGCGCCCCGGGCCGCCGCTCCTGCGGTGCGAAGACGCCGGTCCCCGTGGTTTTGGGAGCCGCGAGCAGGGTATTCCGGCTGAACGACAGTAGGACCCGCATAAGCGTCCGTCACCGAATCACGTTCTACCGTGCGAGCCGGACCGCCGGTGACGGTGACGCCACGATCGAAATCACAGCGGGAACACCCCCCGAGACGGACTGATCACATCCTTCGGCCGCAGTGGACAGCAACCGCTGGATGTCTCGGCACGGTGTCGCGCGGGAGGCGGACATGACGCCATACGGAACAGCATCTGAAAATGTTGCCGCACAAGTCATCCATGAATCGGTACGTGTCCTGGACTGTTTTTCGGTGGAAACCCCGAACCTGCACGCGGTGGACATCGTCCGTATGGCCGGCGTGCCGTCCTCGACGGTGATGGAGATCCTGCACACCCTGGTTGACCAGCACTTGCTGCAGCAGGACGGGTTTTTCTACAGCGTCGGTCTGCGTGCCATCGAGTGGGGAGCCGCAGCCGACGCGGCCTCGGACCTGTTGACG
Organism: Streptomyces sp. ME19-03-3; assembly: GCA_033793685.1. Classification (GTDB taxonomy): domain Bacteria; phylum Actinomycetota; class Actinomycetes; order Streptomycetales; family Streptomycetaceae; genus Actinacidiphila. Next base: position 293,811 of record JARAXD010000006.1, read on the forward strand.
GCCGGTCGGCCGCTGGTGCGAGCCCTGCGCGACCGCTCAGGCGAGTGTTGCGGTCTGCAGATCCGCCGCGGCGGAAATCACATCACGCTGTTCTGGGCGCATTCCGGTCACACCCTTGCGTATCCTGGATACACCGGCCGGTTGCAGCCTTTGCGTGACAGCGCTGCGGGGGACATATTCATGGCTCACGACCTGTCCGCCTTCAGGCTCGTACTGGACTCCGGGCGGACCCTCATCGAAACCGAAGCTCTGCAATGTCACCTTGCGCGGGTCCGTCTTCAAGGCTGGACTTTCGTCAAGGAGAAGTGCGATTCCGAGATGGGTGTCCTGGCCGCCCCTGTTTTCGGCGAGAACGGCACCGTCGTGGCCGCGGTGACACTCGGCGGGCCCACCCGGAGACTGACCACCGACCGGGTGGCAGGACTCGCCGACCAGGTGGTGGAGTGCGCCCAGGACCTCTCGCACTACCTTGCGGCGTGCCCATGAGAGTGCGGGCACGGTGATGTTCTCGAGGCGGTGCGACCCGCTCTGCCCCAGGCGCCACGCCGTGCGACCGGCCTTAGGCCCCGATAGGCTCGGTGGTCACCGAATTCCACGTTCCGCGCGTGAGGGTCCCCCGGACGCTCCAGGGTCCGTCACGGCGGCCTGGGGCGCACCGCGACGACAACGCCCCCTGGGGGACGAGTGCTTGCCGGGCGCCCCGTGGCGGGGTCGCCGGGCTCGCCGCCGCACATGAGCGGGGGGCGGGAGGACACACCGTGGCGAAGAGGCTCTTCACCCCCGACGCCCAGGCCATCGGCCGGCCGGGCGGCCGGGCGCAGCCGGACGCGATCGATCCCGCCCTCGCCGAGGGGACGCCGCACGTGCTCAAGCGCGACCTCGTGGAGCTCCTCGGGGAGGACCGCGTCCTGCACCGACTCTCCGATCTGGTCGGGTACGCGTCGGACGCCAGCCCTTATCGGCTGATACCGCAGGTGGTCGTCGTGCCTCGCGACATCCACGACGTACGGAAGGTGCTGGGCTATCTGCGCCTCACGGGGCGGCACGCCACCTTCCGCGCCGCCGGGACGAGCCTCAACGGGCAGTCCCAGTCGGACGGCGTCCTGATCGACGTACGCCGGCACTGGAGCGGGATGACCGTCGAGCAGGACGGCGCGCGACTGCGGGCACGGCCCGGGACGATCCTGGCACATGCCTCGGCGGTGCTGCGACGGTACGGCAGGCGCCTCGGCCCCGACCCCGCGTCCGCGGACGTCGCCACGATCGGCGGCATCCTGGCCAACAACGCGGGCGGCATGCGCTGCACCCCGGAGCGCAACGCCTACCACACGGTCTCCTCCCTGACGTTCGTGCTGCCTTCCGGCACCGTGGTCGACACCGCGGCCGAGGACGCCGAGGCCCGCTTCGGCGCGGCGGAGCCCGAACTGGCCGCCGGGCTGCTGCGCCTGCGAGAGGAGCTGCTCGCCGACGAGGAACTCGCCGCCCGGGTGCGCCGCAAGTTCGCCATCCGGAACACCACCGGATACACGCTCGCGGCCCTGCTCGACGCGGACACCCCGCTCGACATCTTCCGCCGCCTGCTCATCGGGTCCGAGGGCACACTCGCCTTCATCGCCGAAGCCGTCGTCGACACCCTGCCGGCAGCCCCGGCCACCACCGTCACCTGGCTCGCGCTGCCCTCGATCGACGAGGCCGTGGCCCTCGTACCGGACCTGGTGGCGCTGGGGGCGGAGGCCGTCGAGCTCATGGTGGCCCCGGCCCTGACCGCTGCGGCCCACGAGTTCCCGAACACCCCCGAGTACTGGACGACGCTCGAACCCGACGCGGCCGCCCTCCTGGTCGAGTTCGCCGCTGCCGACGACTCCCGTCTCGACCAGGCGGAGCGGCGCGTCAAGGAGCTGGTCGCGTCGGCGCGCCTTCTGCACGGCGTGGAGTTCACCAGGGACGAGGAACTCATCGAGCTGGACTGGCGTATCCGGGAAGGGCTGCTCGGCATCGTCAGCCGGTTGCGCCCCGAAGGCACCGTGGTGGTGAACGAGGACGTCTGCTTCCCACCCGACCGCGTCGCCGAGGGCGCACGGGACCTGCAGGCGCTGCTGACCAAGCACGGCTTCCTGCCGGGTGTCGCCGGCCACGCGGCCTACGGCAACCTGCACTTCACCCTGACGCCGAAACTCACCGATTCCGCCGACCGCGACAGGTACGCCGCGTTCATGTCCGACCTCGTGGAGCTGGTGGTCACGACCTACGACGGCTCCCTCAAGGCCGAGCACGGAACCGGGATCAACATGGCCCCGTTCGTTCGCCACGAGTGGGGCGACAAGGCGACCGACATGATGTGGCGGATCAAGCAGCTCGCGGACCCGCACGGCGTCCTCGCGCCCAATGTGGTCCTCACCCGCGACGACGGCATCCACCTCAGGTCCTTCAAGTCGATACCCGCCATCGAGGAGGTGGCCACCCACTGCATCGAGTGCGGATACTGCGAGCCGGTCTGTCCCAGCCGCAACATCACCACGACGCCCCGCCAACGCATCGCACTGCGGCGGGAGATGGCCCGCCAGCCCGAGGGATCGCCGCTGCTGGCGCAGCTGCGGGCCGAGTACGAGTACGACGGCATCGAGACCTGCGCGGTGGACGGCACATGTGCCACGCCCTGCCCCGTGCACATCGACACCGGCGCACTCATCAAGGGTTTCCGGCGTGCCGAATCGACCCAACAGCGCGAGGCGGTGGCACTCTCGCTCGCCAAGCGCTGGGCGCGGGTCGAGGAACTCGCCCGCACCGCCATGGGGGCTGCCGACATCCTTCAGCGGACCGTGGGCCCGAAGGCCCTCACCGGGCTGACCGCCGCTGTGCGCGGCGCCGTCAGCGACGACCTCGTCCCCTTGGTGCCCGGGCCCATGCCGCGGGCCGCGCTGCGCGGACTCCCGAAGACGACCCGCACCGGCGCCGCGGCGGTCTACTTCCCGGCGTGCGTCAACCGGATCTTCGGCCGGGACCCGGGACAGCCACGGCAACCGTCCCTGCAGCAGGCACTGGTCACCGTCTCGGCGCGGGCGGGCAGACCGCTGTGGATCCCCGGTGACGTGGCGGGGAAGTGCTGCTCCACCCCGTGGAGCAGCAAGGGCTACGCACGAGGGCACATGTGGATGGCCGCGGCGGTGTGCGACGCTCTGTGGGAGTGGAGCGGCCACGGCGCGCTTCCGGTGGTGTGCGATGCGGCGTCGTGCACCAGCGGGTTGCTCGATGACGTCAGGAACCACCTCGACGACGAGCGGAGGGAGCATCTCGAGAAGATCGCCCTGTACGACTCCATCGCCTGGTGTGCCGCACTGCTGCCCGGCCTCACCATCACCGGGCGGAAGAACCGCGTGGCGGTGCACCCCACGTGCTCCACACAGCACCTCGGCCTGAGCGGCACGTTGGAGGACATCGCCGGGAAGCTGGCCGAACAGGTCGTGGTACCCGTGGGCACCACCTGCTGCGGCACCGCGGGAGACCGCGGCCTGCTGCATCCGGAACTCGTCGTCTCCGCGACCAGGGAGGAGAAGGCCGTGCTGGACCTCACGCCCGCCGACGCCTACCTGTCGGCCAACCGCACCTGCGAGATGGGACTGCGCCATGCCACCGGCCGGCCCTACGAGTCCTTCGTCTTCCTGCTGGAGGAGCTGACGCGTCCCGGTCCCGGGCGGGCGCGCTGACGTGGCCGCGCCGACGCCCACCCCGCCCGGCCGCCGATGTCCCGGTGGACGACCGGCCGTTCGCACTGCACGACGCGTCGGGGGACCGAGCCGGCGGACGCGTCACCGCTCCCTGTGAACGACGGTGGCGAACGCGCCGTGCGTGCACGCGTGTTCGCTGGCCGTCCCGGCGGATCGTACTCCGAGCCGACCGGACCGCTCTCGACGGCGACCGGCAGGCACGTCAGGGCCCGAGCCGGCCGCGGGCGCCCGGGCTCCGCGGCAGCGCGGCCCCGACAGGACATCTCGCGCCGGGGCGAGGATCTTTGAAGCAGAACGCCGCCCGCCGGTCGCCCGCACTCCCGGAACAGTATGAGGCGAGCAGAACGAGACGTACCGTTTCGGTCGTGGGCGGAGTCTGTTACTGTCTCCCCATCAGCGAAACGATACGTATCGTTTCGAGCGGACCCTCTGAAGGCCTCTGAAGGAGCTCGCGACATGAAGGGCTACACCGTCCCCCTGTCCCCCCGTGGCATCGCCAACCTGGCGCCGGCCCCGCCGTGGCACTACGCCGGCACCGCGGTCGGCGTGGAGTTCTTCACCGACCCCGACGCCGCCGCGGCGACCCTGCCCGAGGGGCTGACCCCCGACCCGGACTCCGCCGGGCGCGGGGTGGCACTGTTCATCGACTGGCAGTACTCCGCCTCGAACCTGGAGTACCTGGAACCGGCACGCTCGCAGTACCGGGAGTTCTTCATCACCCTGGACGCCCACTACCAGGGCACCCCGGTGTCCTGGTGCCCCTACATCTACGTCGACAACGACTCCGCCATGGCCCGCGGCTGGGTGCAGGGCTTCCCCAAGAAGCTGGGAGCCGTCCACCAGACCCGCGCCTACTCCGTCGGCGGCCCCGGCACCCCTGTCCTGGGACCGGGCGGCCAGTTCGGCGCCACCGCGTCCTCCGGAGGACAGCGCATCGCCGAAGCCCGGATCACCCTGCAGCAGCCCGTCCCCGACCCCACCGCCCTGATGGGTCGCCCGTTGGTCAACCTCCGCCACTTCCCGCGCCTGGCGGCCGGACAGCACGACAAGCCCGCCGTCCACGAACTGGTCATGTCGGTCGTCGACAACGCCGCCGTCAGCGACGCCTGGGCGGGCACCGGCGACCTCACCTTCCTCCCCGCGCACGGGGAAGAACTCGCCGACCTGCCCGTCCACCGCACCGGCAGCGGATTCCACTTCGACCTCGCCTACACCGTGACGGACCTCAAGACCCTGGCCGACCTCAGCAACTGACCGACGCCACCCCCGCGGGCATCCGTGCCTTCCCCTGAAGTGAGCCGGCACGGGCGCCCCCGCACGCTTCAGGAGCCGACGTGCCCGTCTACACCTGCACCACCGCTCTGGGAACCCTGGCGCCCGGCACCAAGCACCAGCTGGCTGTCGAGATCACCCGGATCCACGCGGAGATCAACCACGTCCCGCCCGCCTACGTCAACGTGCTCTTCCCGGAACTGCCCCAGGACAGCGTCTACGTCGGGGGAGAGCCCGGCGCGCCCCTGCTCATCAGCGGCTGGGCACGCCGCGGCCACCCCCAGGAGGCGACGACCCGCCTGGCACTGGAGCTGTCGGCGGCCGCTTCCCGCGTCACCGGGATCCCCGAGGACCGCATCCTGGTGGTCATCGAGGACAGCCCCGCCCGATCCGCGGTCGAGGCGGGCCACGTCCTGCCCGAACCGGGCCACGAGCGGGAGTGGATGGACCGGCAGTGAGAGCGGCGCGATGCCGCCCGGCGGCATCGCGCCGATGAGGGCGGCGGCTCCCGGGCGCCGGCGTGTGCCGCCTGGAGCGGTGCAGCGGATGTGAGCTCACGCCGCGCTCACATAGGGGCGGGCACAGTGGCAGGGAACGCCGGCCGCGCCGTGGGCCCTCGTGCACGATGATCCTGCCGCCCCGACTCGCCCGGTTCGCGGCGCCCCGGAGTGAGCGGCACACCGGCCGACTGCAGGCGGCCCGGCCCGCCCGGGCGCGCCGCGAGACCCCGATGCGAGCGGCGACCGGACGCCCGCGGCCACCGCGGGTCGGGGTCACGACGTGCCGTCACGGATGCCGGCGGCGACAGGGCTGCCGCACGGCGGTCGCGCTGACACCGAAGAGGAGAGCGGTGCGGGTGCGCGCCGTGGAGGGCGAGGAGATGCTTGCGTCCGCCATGGCCTAAGGACTCCGCCGGCCTTCGTGGTCGACGTCGTCCATGACGGTCAGGCGGCGTTGGAGCGGTCGGCGGTCGGCGACTACGACGTCATGGTCCTCGACCGCGACCTTCCCGAGCTGTACGGCGACGACGTGTGCCTGCGGACTGTGTCCGGTAGCGCGCAGACCAGGACCCTGATGCCGACCGTGTCCACGACGGTCGCCGAACGCGTGGCCGGGCTGAGTCTCGGTGCGGACGGCCACTTCGTCGAACCGGTAGCGTTCGCCGAGCTCGTCGCCCGGATCAGGACGCTGGGCTGCCGGGTGCGCCCGCCCGTACGGCTCCGTTGGCCCCCCGGTCCAGACGCGGGTTTACTGGCGTGTGTCGATGAAAGATGAGGTCGCGCACATGCCTCGTGGACAACGACAAGCCGATGCGGCAACCGTGACGAGATCCGCGCAGGACGGCAGCTTCGAGAGGGACCTCTTCGAGCAGTCCGAGGCGGGTCTCGAGACCTACGACACCGACCTGACGGTGGTGGCCGCGAATCCCGCGATGCTGTCGCTGCGAGGGATGCCTGAGACGCGGGTGGTCGGGGCCGCACTGCGTGACCTCGACTCCCGGATCACCCTCTCGCCGATCATGCGCGAAGTGCTGGACACGGGCCGTCCCATCGTCGGCCGCTCCGTCTTCGCCCGCCCCGCCGCGGAGCCGTCCAACCACCACGTCTACTCCGTCAACGGATACCCCCTGCACCACGGAGGTGACCCTCCGCACGGCGTCGTCGCGGTGATCCACGACGTCACCCACCAGGTCCGCACGCAGCAGGAACTGGACCTCCTCACCATCGCGCGCAGACGGATCGGCAGCACTCTCGACGCGCTGCGGACCTCCCGTGAGCTCGCCGACATGGCGGTCCCCGCCTTTGCGGACGCCGTCGCCGTCGACCTGGTGGAGGCCGTCCTCAACGGAGACGCCCCGATCGGGCCGGTCACCGCACGGGTGCCGATGCGGCGCGCCGCGTTCGCGTCCCACGCGGGACAGCACGGGGCGTACCCGGTGGGCGACGCCAGCCCGTACGCGTCGCATACGCCCTACTCCCAGGCCCTGGGGGACTTGCGGCCCAGACTGGTGCAGTCGGTCCCCGACGCGGCCGCCTGGCTGGTCCACGACCGTGCACGGTCGCAGTTCCTCGCGAAGTCCGAGGTGCACTCGATGATCGTGGCGCCGCTCACGGTGCACGGTCTGGTCCTGGGGCTCGTCGCCTTCTACCGCGGCCGGGCCACACCCGAGCCCTTCGACGAGGACGATCTCTCCCTGGCGACACAACTCGCCGCCTCCACGGCCGTGTGCATCGACAACGCACGCCGCTTCACCCGGGAGCACATGGTCGCGAACACCCTGCAACGCAGCCTGCTGCCCAGCGAGACGCCCCGCTCCCCGGCGGTGGAGGCCTCCCACTGCTACCGGCTCGGCCGCTACGGCGCTCACTGGTTCGAGGTACTGCCGCTGTCCAGCTGCCGCGTGGGCCTCGTCATCGGATACGTGCCGGGGGAGGGGCTGACGGCCTCGGTGGCGATGGGCCGACTGCGCACCGCCGCATCCACCCTGGCCCTGATGGACCTGCCCCCCGACGAACTCCTCGCCCATCTCGACGACGTGGCCCAGCGACTCGCCCGCGAGCAGGACGCGGACCCCGTCACCCTGCACCACGCACGGCCGCCCTTCACCGCTTCGTGCCTCTACCTGACGTACGACCCGGTCACCCTTCGCTGTGCGGCGGCCTCCGCCGGCCATGACAGCCCTCTGCTGACCAGCCCCGAGGGCCTCGTGACCACCCTCGGGGTCGTCCGCGGAGCAGCGCTCGGCCAGGGTGTCCCGCACGAGGTCTTCACCACCGAGGTGCCGCCCGGCAGCCTGCTGGCCCTGTACTCCGACGGGAGCACCCAGCGCCATCCCGCGGAGGCCAGGGACCACGTGGACCGGTTGCGTGACGTGGTGGCCGATTCCGGGCGCACCCCCGAGGACATCTGCGACAGGGTGTCCTACCGGGTGCTCCGCGGGACGACTCCACAGGACGGTGCGGCCCTGCTGGTGGCCAGGACACGGGCCATGGCCGCGGACACCGTCGTTTCCTGGACCTTCCCGCCGGAGCCGGAGTCCGTACGCGAGGCCCGCCGGGCGGCACGCGACCAGCTCGCGCGGTGGGAGTTGGAGGAGTACGCCCCCGTCACCGAACTGGTCGTCAGCGAACTCGCCACCAACGTGGTGGAGCACGCCGCGGGGCCCGTCCGGCTGCGCCTGATCCGCGACCGCGCGCTGACCGTGGAGGTCGCCGACGACGCCGACACCGCTCCGCACCTGCGCCACGCACGCCTGCAGGACGAGGACGGGCGCGGTGTCTTCCTCGTCGCCTCCCTCTCCGAACGCTGGGGCACCCGGTACGAGGACACGGGCAAGACGATCTGGGCCGAGCAGTCGCTGACGGTCCTGTGAAGATGCTCCGGACGCCTCTGTCGCCGACGGAGGCGGCGGCCTCGGCGAGGTCGGTGGGCAGCCGCTCGACGCTGCCGTTCTCGGAGCGGACGAGGGCCAACAGGGCGTCGATGAGCAGTTCGTGGCGGGCGTTGACGGCGAGGAGGTCCTCACCCGCGCGTACCACCTGGGCGATGCGTCGCGCCGGTTCATGGCCCAGGGTGCGGTTGATGACCAGCGGCGTCCTCAACTCGTGCGCCGCGTTGGCGATGAACCGTCCCTGGTCGGCGAAGGACTCGTCGAGCCTGTCCGGCATCCGGCCGAATGAGTACGCCAGCCGTTTGACCTCCCCTGGCGGCGCCCGCAGTTCGATCCTCCGATGCAGGGTGCGGCCGGCGATCCGCTCGGCCGTGCCGGTGATGCGGGTGAGAGGTCGCAGCAGCCGTCCGGCGGCGAGCCGGCCCGCGGCGGTGGCCGCGACTCCGATGCTCGCGGCGACGAGCGAGCCCCATCAGCTCTCCTGGCAAGGGGACCACCGGCTCCAGCCGGTGGGGGATTTGCGGGACGGACCGGGGCCGGTGGGCATGGTGTCGCGAAGAGCCCGAAAGGTGCGGCTTCGCTCTGCCCGCTGTCGATCCGGCACACGTCCTGGTTCGCGGGCGGTGCGGCGGTGGGGCGTCTCGTGTTGAGCGGAGGGAGCCCTATGCCGGCTTGGCCGTGCCGCGGACGAAGCCGGCAGCACCGTTGTCGGTGACGAGTCGGACGAGGTGTTCGGCGAGGTCGGTGTCGAGAGGGGTGCCGGTCATCAGCCGCCGGTAGAGGATGGTGCCGGCCCAGACGTCCTGCACGAGGTCGGTGTCGAGATCGGCGGGCAGGTCGCCGCGTCGGATGCCGCGCTCCAAGGCGGCGGTGATGTTCTCGCGCTTGCGGTGGAGGAAGGTTTCCCTGAAGCGGGTCATGAGCGCGGGGTGGGGGAGGAGGCCGGTGGCGAGGGCGGGCAGAGCGGCGGCCAGGTCCTCGTTGGCGTAGTTGTCGATGGTCATGTCGACGGCGTAGCGCAGTTCGGCACCGGTGTCGCCGAGGTCGGGGATCTCCTCGGCGCGGAAGATCTCGGCCAGTGCGTCCGCGACGAGTGCCTCCTTGCTCGGCCACCAGCGGTAGATGGTCGATTTGCCGACGCCCGCCGCTGCCGCGACGGCCTCGATGGTCAGCGCGGGGTACCCGTGCGCAGCCAGGACCTCCCGCGCCGCGCCGAGGATCTTTGCAGCGGATCGGGGTCCGCCGACCTGCGATCCGGAGGAGAATTCCAGTCCCATGCAAGAACGATACGTATCGTTTCACGTTCTCGTCAAGGTTGTTGGCGCGGCAGCCCTGGGGCACCCCTGGTTCCGCGGACGCGTGCCGGTCGGTCGCGTGCCGGGTGACCGCGCGAGGGTGTCTGACCGGCGCGGATGAGGGCGAACGTCTGGACGTCGCATCTGTGCCGGCCCGAGCCCATCAGGAACGGAGTCCTCACGCATTGGGCGGCGGGCCAACTTCGCCCGGCGAAACGATACGTGGCGTTTCGTTGGGCGGGCCGTCTCTGCTACTGTCGCCTCCGCCGTCGTGAAACGATACGTATCGTTTCTGCATTGCCCGCGGCCGCCCCCGCAGTACCGCCTGCCCAACGCCGTCTGCAGCGCGCAGACATGATCCGCGAAGGAAGATCCATGACCAGCTCGTCGCCCACTGCCGAAGCCGACCGGGAAGCGCCCGCCACGGCGTGGGGGCGCTTCGCAGCCGAACTGCGTGACGCCGTCAGCCTGCGCACGGTCGGACTCGTCGCCGCGGTCATGGCCGTGCAGTTCGGCTTCGTCCTGTCCTACGTGGGCGCCTTCCACGCACCCGCACCCGACCGCATACCCATGGCCGTCGTCGCTCCGGCTCCTGTGGCCGGGAAAACCGCCGCCCGGCTCAACGAGCTGCCCGGCGCACCTCTCCTGGTCCGGACCGCCGCCCACGAGCAGCAAGCCCGCGCGCTCCTGCTGGACCGGACCGTCTACGCGGCCCTCGTCATCGACCCCGACGGGCCGAACGACACGCTCCTCGTCGCGTCCGCCGGCGGCCCCGCCGTCTCTACCGCCGTCCAGCAGATCGCCCAGGTCGTGGAGGACAAGCAGCAGCGGCACCTGACGGTCAGTGACATCCGGCCGCCCACCGCGGGGGACGCCCGGGGAATGTCCTCGTTCTACCTCGTCATGGGCTGGATCGTCGGCGGGTACCTCGCGGCCGCGATCCTCGGCATGGCGATGGGAGCACGCCCGGCGAACTTCCACCGGAGCATCGTCAGACTGGGCGTTCTCGCCCTGTACGCGGCGGCGTCGGGACTGGGCGGAGCGGTCATCGCCGACTCGGTGCTCGGTGCGCTTCCCGGACACATCACCGCCCTGTGGGCACTGGGCACCCTCGTCGTGTTCGCCGCGGCAGCCGTCACCGTCGCCCTGCAGATCATGCTGGGCCTGCTCGGCATCGGCGCGGCCGTGACCCTGTTCGTCGTGCTGGGCAACCCCAGCGCCGGTGGCGCCTACCCCGGTCCGCTGCTGCCGGCCTTCTGGCAGGGGATCGGACCGTGGCTCCCGCCGGGTGCGGCCACCACCGCGGTCCGCAACACCGTCTACTTCTCCGGTCATGCCGTCGGTCAGCCCCTGTGGGTACTCGCCGGGTACGCGGCCGCGGGCGCGGCCGCCGCCCTCACGGCGTCCGCCCTCCACATCCGTCACGGCCGGCGACCGCTGCCCACCGCCGCCTGAGACACCGATGCGTACGGGTTGGCCGTGAGCGGCCAACCCGTACGCATCGTGACGCTCCCCGACTGCGCAGCACGGCCCGCGTCCGCCGGCGTGCGCATACGCGGGCTCTCGGACGTCAGGCCTGCCAGAGCTTCGCGCCCTGGTACCCGATGTACACCTCGCCTGAACCCGCTATCACGAGGACCGCGCCATTGTGGCCGTCGGTTCGGCTCGACCAGGCCGTGCTGTTGTCGGCCGCGTAGACCACGAAGTTGCCGTCGTCCTGGAACACCGTCCTGACGCCGCGTCCCGCCGTTCCGCTCGACCATGTGACCGCGCCGCGAAGGGTCACCATCAGATCGCCCCGGGAGTCCATCGTCAGTGCTGTCGAGCCGTTGACGATGGACTGCCCCGGGTAGAGCACCCTGGTCGCCGACACCGTCAACGGCGCCGTTTGGTCGAGCGTGGTCGCCGGCGGTGTGTCCGCCGGCTCCTTCCCGGGCTGGTGTCCGGATCCTGTTCCATGAGCGGTGGCGGTGGGTGTCGGGGGCCCGGTCTGATGGCGCGCTGTCGGTGACCCGCTCGATGACACCGGTGACGTGGGCGACCGCGTGTCCGTGGAGGTGCCGCTGGGGGAGGGGGCGGGCAACCCCTCCGTGACGACGTCGGGCAGGGGCGCTTCGTCCACGACGGTCACCTCGACGGGGGGATGGCGGGCGCCAGGGTGTGCCGTTCGCCGGTGGGTATCGTGTCGAACCCCGTGGCCGACGCCGAGCAGTCGGCAAGCGCCTGCGAGGAGAGGGCGGCCGTGGACACGCGAGCGTACAGTTCCGCAGCAGGCGGCGGCGGGGAGCAGCGGGTGTGCCGTTGTGGTGCAACGCGGGTCTCCTTCAGCGGTGAGTCGTGGCACCGGCCGTTCCGAAGACGGGCGCCGGGGGAGCCTTCGTCCTGACAGACGTCCGGAGGCGTCCGGGGTTGCGCCGCCTGTGTGATCGACCGGCGCCGGCCTCCGCCCGCCCGCACACACCCCGTGTGGCATGTGACGGACGTCGCATTCTCCTCGGCGCCCGCAACGCCGTACGGCGGTGGACGTCTGAGAGGGCGGAGGAACGTCCGCCTCCGTCGCCCGACACCCGCTGAGAGGTGCCGCATGTCCGACCCCTTCGTCACTTCCGTCGTCCAACCGCTCCGCACGCCGTCGGCCGTCGGCGCACCGGCCGGGAAGAGGACCCGGTGCCGATGACCGCCGCCTGGCCGACGGCTCCCCGCGCGGCAGCCCCCGCCGTCACCGGCGAGCCCGGCCGCTGGACACGACTGCTGCGGAGCCTGTCCATGGGGCGGCGGAGCGGAACGGACCGCGCACTCGCACCGCTCCCGGCCCCGTCCGCGGCGGCCGGACACCACGGCGACGTCACGCCCGGCATCAGCGATCTGTACCACCACCGCAGGCTGTACTACGTGCGTCTGGCCCTGCTCCTCGTGGACGACCTCCCCACGGCCGAGGACGTCGTTCAGGACGCGTTCACCGCCATGTTCCGCCGTCACGGCGGAGCACTCGCCGACCTGGCGGACCCCGAGGCGTATCTGCGACGGAGTGTGGTCAACGGCGCGCGCTCGGTGCTGCGCAGGCGCCGGACCGCACGCGCCCACCTACCGGAACGGTCCGTCCCCGTTCCGCCGGCGGACGAGGACGTACTGCTCAGGGAAGAGCACCGCGAGGTGCTGGAGGCGCTGCGGTCGCTCACCCGGCGCCAGCGGGAGGTGCTGGTGCTGCGGTACTGGTCGCACGTGTCCGAAGCGCAGATCGCCGAGACACTCGGCCTGTCGCGCGGCACGGTCAAGTCCACGGCCAGCCGGGCGCTGGCGGCGTTGGCCAGGAAGTTGGAGGCGACCCGATGAGCGGCCGGATCCGCCCCCCGTACCCGGAGGGACTGGAGGAGCTGCTGCGGGAGGCGCTCGCCGCCCGTGCCGACACCGTCGGCGCCGGGGATCTGCGACCGGCGCTGCCGCCGTCGGCGCACGGCGTCCCGCGGTGGCGGGGGCTGCGGCGCACCGTGCCGGCGGCCCTGGGCCTGGCGGCCGCGGCGGCAGCGGTGGTGATCCTCGTGCACGGTGCGAATGGAGGGCGGCCCGATCCTTCGGTGGTTCCCGCCGGTCCTTCGGTCTCCTCGACCGGAAGCCCCAGCTCGACGGCGTCACCTACTCCGCGGACCGTGGGACCCGCTCCCGCGCCGACCTCCAGCAGTGCGGCCGAGCGCTCCGGCCCCGCGCTCCCCGGGGCCGCCCCGCGGTAGTGGGCGATGTGCTCGTGGGCGGGCACCTTCTGTGAGGCGCCGTGGTTGCGGTATTCCGGGGTCATCCCGTGGCGTTCACGGGAGGCGAGTTCCTTGCCAATGCCGAGGAAGGAGCAGGTGCTGTGGCCCTGTTCGGGGTCCAGGAGCACCGCGCCGGATCTGTCGCGGAGTTCGAGGGCGGACAGATGCACGCCGTCACTGGTCGTCAGCGGCGTGCCCTTGCCTCGCAGTGACTTGGGCACGCAGGTGTCGACCAGGTGGCCGGCGCTGCTGCGAACCGGCCTGTCGGGCCAATCGGGCGCGTACGACCGCGCGGCCGCCGCGGGGCGGTTGGCACCCGCCGGTCAGATGAACGGCCGCGCGGTGCGGGGGCGAGCCGTAGTGACACCGGAGGCCACGGAAGACACCTGGGCCGGAACCTCCGCGGCGCAGCCCAGCGATCAGGGACGACCCGCCTGCCGCTTTTTAGCGAATTCGCTGACGCGGCGACGGTTGCGCGCGTTACCAGTCGGCGATTCAACAGGGGTTGCGTGAACGTGAGGACACCGTGATGTTTCGCCCGTGTTAAACGGTTGGCGAGGTCGAAGCGGCCACCGGTGCGGTGACGTAACGGACATGCCCAGATCTCCCCGAAACGGGCCACAGCGTACGCTTCTGTGCGCGGCCGACCGATGGCCGGACTCGTCATGGGCGGCCTCCGCCCCGACGGCGGCGGTCATGGACGGGCTCAAGCGCCCGCAGCTTCACGGCTCATGGGATGCCGCAGAGCACCGTCGGGTAGACCCGAGCCGGGGCCGACCTCGTGTCCGCCGCCCGTGGTCGCCGACAGCTTCTTCGTGAGGGCGAGAAAGCCGTGCATGTTAACTGCTGTCAGTCAACAGTTCAATAACTTTACATGGCCCAGATGTTGATGGTCAGATTCATTCGAACACTGACCATGGAGGGCTTGTTGCGAGTTCCATTTCCCCGAAAATCCGCGGTGTCCCTTGCCGCAGCTGTTGTTGCCGGTCTGATAATGTCTCCGACGGCGTCCAGTGCCACGCCTTCTCCTCTGCATGCCACCTCGGCCGGCCAGGGCAGCGCGCAGCCGGTCCCGGTCGCTGTCACGCTGATCACCGGCGACAAGGTGAAGGCGACTCAGGGGCCCGGCGGAGCCGTGTCGGTGGACGACGTCCAGCGCGCACCGGGGGCCAGAGGCTCCGTGCGTGTCGCCGTCGAGAACGGCGACACCTTCGTGTACCCCGACGAGGCGATGCCCTACATCGCGAACGGCCGGCTGGACAAGCAGCTCTTCAACATCACGCAGCTGGTGGCCCAGGGCTACGACGACGCCCACACCGGCGCGCTGCCGCTGATCGTCACCCAGTCCGAGGGCGCGACCGCCCGTAAGAGCGGTGCCGCCAAGGACGCGCTGCCGTCCGGTACCACATTGCCCGGAGCGAAGGCCACGCGGGGGCTCGCGTCCATCAATGGAGCAGCTGTCAAGGCTCAGCGCTCCAAGGCCGCCACCTTCTGGTCGGCGCTCACCGACACCGCCGGGCAGGACGCCGAGCGGCCGGCGGCACGGGCGGCTGGTAGCGCGGATGACGCGGGTGCCCCCGCGTTCGCCGCGGGTGTCGAGGAGGTGTGGCTCGACGCCAAGGCGAAGGCCACCATGGCGGAGAGCAACGCGCAGATCGGCACTCCTGAGGCGTGGAAGGCCGGTGGCACGGGCGCCGGCGTCCGGGTCGCCGTTCTGGACACCGGGGTGGACCTCACCCACCCGGACCTGGCCGGTCGCGTCGTGGCGTCGCGCAGTTTCGTCGAGGGTCAGGAGGTCGTCGACCGCAACGGCCACGGCACCCACACCGCCTCCACCGTCGCCGGGACCGGTGCCGCCTCCGGAGGGAAGGAACAGGGAGTCGCCCCCGGCGCCGACCTGATCGTCGGCAAGGTCCTCGGGGACAACAACTCGGGGTACATCTCGGGGATCATCGAGGGCATGGAGTGGGCGGCGCGGACCGAACACGCCAGGGTGGTCAACATGAGCCTGGGCACGGCCGGGTGGCACACCCAGGACGATCCGGTCAGCCAGGCGTTGAACAAGCTGACCGCCGAGACGGGCGCGCTGTTCGTCGTCGCCGCGGGCAACTCGGGCAACAGCCCGTACACCGTCAGCGCGCCGGGCACCGCGGACGCCGCGCTCACCGTCGGAGCGGTGGACTCATCCGACGTCCTCGCCCCGTTCTCCAGCGTCGGGCCGCGGTGGGGGGACGACGCCCTCAAGCCCGACCTGACAGCGCCGGGCGTCGACGTGCTGGCGGCGAGTTCGCAGCAGGTTCCGGGCGCCGAAGGCTTCTACCGCACCGAGAGCGGCACCTCCATGGCGGCGCCCCACGTCGCCGGGGCGGCGGTCCTGCTGGCCCAAAAGCATCCTGAGTGGACCGGGCAGCAGATCAAGGACGCGCTGATGAGCACCAGCGCGCCGACCCCCGACTACACCCCCTACCAGGCCGGCACCGGTCGCCTGGACGTGGCCGCCGCCTACCTGAAGGACCAGGTCATCGCGAGCGGATCCGTGGACGCGGGGCTCGTGCGCTGGACCAAGGACCAGAAGCGGGATCCGGTCAAGCGCAAGATCACCTACACCAACACCACCGGCACCGCCGTCACCTTGCGGCTCTCGGTGGACCGCGGTGCCGCGCCCGCCGGGGTGTTCACCCTGGCCGCCGACCGCGTCACGGTCCCGGCGCACGGTACCTCGACGGTGGAGGTCGTCGCGGACCCGAAGGGGCTCGCGGCAGGCCAGTACGCCGCCCGGGTCAGTGCGCGTTCCGCGGCGGGTGTCGTGCACACGGCGGTCGGCGTGTCCGTCGAGTCCGAGAAGTACGACCTGACGGTCCGCCTGAAGGACAAGGACGGCAAGCCCGTCAGCGGCGAGGTGGAGATCACCGGCGCCGACGGGGCGACCACCTACCTGTGGGTCCCGGACGGCAAGCTCACCAGCCGCTGGGCCCCCGGCACCTACACCGTCGTCTCCACGGCGGACGTCGAAGGCCGCAACGGCCCGCACTCCCTGGGCTACGCCGTACTCACCGTCCCCGAGCTGGACCTCAAGGCCGACCGGGAACTGGAACTGGACGCGTCGCGCACCCGCCAGGTCAAGGTCGACACACCCAAGCCCACGGTCGTCACCACCAGCCGGATCGACCTGTACCGCTCCTTCACCTCCAGCGAGCCCACTCCCAACGACCAGCAGGCGCTGCACCAGGTCATCATGACCTCGCCCGAGTACGACAGCCTGTGGGCGCTGCCGACCAAGGGCAAGGTGAAGAAGGGCAGCTTCGTCTTCACCACCCGGATCCGCGCCAAGCAGACCCCGCTGAAGATCAGCTACGGCGGGCACAGCCTCGACGAGACCGTGCTCGTGCAGCCGGGTTCCGCGCCGTTCCAGGACGGCAACTCGAATGTCGAGGCCGTCTTCGCCGGCACCGGCCGGGCCGCCGACTACGCCGGGCTGTCCGCCCGCGGCAAGGCCGTGGTCGTCCGCGCTGACAACGCCGTACCCCCGGCGGACCAGGCGGCCGCGGCGCGCACCGCCGGCGCGGCGATGCTCCTGGTGGTCAACGAAGGCGACGGCCGCCTGAGCGAGTGGTACGGCGACCCCGACGGCAGGCAGGCCGGGCAGATTCCGGTCGCCTCGCTCACCGTCGACGAGGGCGCCGACCTGATCAAGAAGATCACGTCCCCGGGGAAGACCAAGCTGGAGGTCGAGGCCCATCCCTCGGCGCAGTACCTGTACGACCTGGCCGACTACCACCGCGGCGCCGTGCCGGAAGACCCCTCCGCGGCGACCGATCCCGGCAGCCTCGCCCGCATCGACAACGTCTTCTCCTCGCCCACCGGCAAGCAGATCACGGAGAGCCGGGAGGACAGCCCGTCGTACGAGTACTGGCCGGCCGCCTACCCCTATGCCGGATTCGGGATGACGCGCGTGCCGCCGTTCCCCCGGGAGCCGGTCGCACCGGGGCCGCGCACCGACTGGGTGTCCGCGGGCGACGGCGTGAAGTGGCAGCAGTACGCCGGTGTCGTCGACGGTCTGTCCACCTTCACCGACATCGTGAGCTACCGTCCGGGCAGCGTGCAGGGCGACCACTGGTTCGGCCCTCTCATCCGGCCGCGCATGCTCAGCTTCGAGCTTCCCTACCGATTCGGTGACGCCATCGGGGGAATGGTCGCCGGTTTCAGCGACGGAGGTTCCGCCCACAGCGGTGGCGGCGCGACGATGTTCCGCGACTTCGCCCTCTACCAGGGGGACGAGAAGATCGTGCAGGGCGGGCCGTGGCCCAGCTACGGGGTGGGCGAACTGTCCTCGCAGAAGCTTCCCTACCGGCTCGTGGTCGACACGCAGGGGGACACCGACGTCACCCCCTACTCCACCACCACGCACACCGAGTGGAGGTTCCAGTCCGGCACCGCCGACGGCCAGGCCATCCCCCTGGTCCAGCTCGACTACGACACGGCGGTGGACCTGGCCGGGCAGGCGAAGCGCACGTCGGCCTTCACCGTCAAGCCCGTCGTCCTCGGCAGTGACGCCGCCGAGGACGCGGTCTCCTCGGTCAAGCTCGAGGTCTCCTACGACGACGGCGCCTCCTGGCAGCCGCAGGAGGTGAAGGAGAGCAAGGGCACCTGGCAGGCGCAGCTCCACGCGCCGGCCCGCGCGGGTTACGTCTCCATCCGCGTCACCGCCAAGCAGCACAACGGCGGCGGCATCACCCAGACCGTCACCCGGGCCTTCGGCCTGAAGTAGCACCACACCCAGCCGGCGGCCGGTGCCCGCACCCGTGAGGGTGCGGGCACCGGCCGGCGCGCTGTATCCCGTCGCCACCGGTGGCCCGCCAGGTCACCGCCGTGCTCGCCGCACTCCCCCGCAGTGGCCCGCGGCGACCGGGCACACACGGTTCGCGTCATCACCGGGGACAGGTCACCGCGCGGGCGATGCGGCATGACAGGAGGGCGACGCCCGACCGGGCGATCGCTTCCCGCGACCGTGGCCGCGCCGGTCGAGGAAAGGGCGGCCTGGTCGAGATACCGCCGTTCGCCGGTCGGGACGGATACCGCGAACGCCGATCCTGAGATCGGCGGCGGACACGACGCCGAGTCAAGTATGCACGCACAAAGCTCCGTTGACGTGGCGTCGGCCCAATTCGGCTCCATGAGGGCGCCGGGATTCTGGGTGTCCGTGGCGCGGCCACGGGGTCGGTGGTGCCGCTGGTCGGGAGGGCGAACGTGAGCAGCCGGCCGTCCAAGCCCACCGTCGAACTCGCCGGCCGGCGGAAGCGAGCCGGGCGGGCCGCCCCCGCGAGGGCCTGGGCTCCCAGAAGGACGGGTCCCGCTCATCCGGCAACGACCGTGTTTCCCCACCGAGAGACGCATAAACCCATCATGGGAAATGTCACTGCGGCTGGTGGTGCGAGGCCGGAAAGAGCTCCCGTTCCACCGGAGTCGGCGTCTCGTCGCGCGGCGTCGCCGCACCTGGACATCCCGTGTCCCCATGTCGCCTGAGGCGGAATCGGCGAATACAGTCCGCTATCCGTCCGAGACAGATGTTCCGGTCCGAGGATCGACATTTCACGGTGGCCGCCTCCGCTTCGGTCGCTGCTTTTCGGTCATGGTTGCCGCGTCAAACGCCGTTGACTTTCGATCACGCCGCTTCGCTAATGACTCCAACGACCACACGCCCGCCGCCTCGGCTGCCCTGCAGAAGCGCTGGGCGATATCCCACAGGAGTCCCCCGTTGCGAACAGCACCACCCCCCGCGCCCCTCAGACGTCGGGTGATGACCGGTCTCACGGTGGTCGGCACCGCCGCGACACTGCTCTTCGGCCTGGCGGCACCCGCACCGGCCGCGGCCCGGACTGCGGCCTCACCGGCGGCCGCCGACCGCGCCGCCTCAGCACCCTCCGCCCGGGACGAGAGCGCCCGGATGGAGCGGACCTGCGCGACCCCGAAGAAGGGTGAGTTCACCTGCTTCGCGATGCGCCGCACCGACGTCCAGGCCGCGAAGGGCCTGCGGCCCGCCGCGCAGATACCCGACGGTTACGGACCGGCGGATCTGAGAAGCGCCTACAACCTGCCCGCCGGGGGCGGCAGCGGGCAGACCATCGCCATCGTCGCCGCGTACGACAACCCCACCGCCGAGGCGGACCTGGCCGTGTACCGGCAGCAGTACGGTCTGCCCGCCTGCACCACCGACAACGGGTGCTTCCGCAAGGTCGACCAGCGCGGCTCGACCGACTACCCGGCCCCCGACCCCCAGTGGGCCGGAGAGATCTCCCTCGACCTCGACATGGTCTCCGCGATCGCTCCGAACGCGAACATCCTGCTGGTCGAGGCCGACGACGCCAGCATTGAGAACCTCGGCGCGGCGGTCGACACGGCGGTCGCCCTGGGCGCGAAGTACGTCTCCAACTCCTATGGCAGCGACTACCGCTGGGGCGGCGGCGAGGACCCCGCGGAGCTCGCGTTCGACGCCCACTACAACCACCCCGGTGTCGCCGTGGTCGCGGCGTCGGGCGACTACGGATACGGAGTGTCGTACCCCGCGGCCTCCCCGTATGTGACCTCCGTCGGCGGCACATCGCTCGTCCGCGACCCGGGCAGCCCCCGAGGATGGTCCGAAACGGCCTGGAGCGGAACCGGGCGGGGGCCCGGGTCGGGATGCTCCCTCTACGAATCCAAGCCGGCCTTCCAGAAGGACACGGGCTGCGAGAACCGCACCGTCTCGGACGTGTCGGCGGTCTCCGACCCGGCGACGGCCGTCGCCGTCTACCAGACCTACGGCGGGGGCGGCTGGTCCCTGTACGGCGGCACGAGCGCCGCAGCGCCCATCATCGCCGGTGCGTACGCCCTCGCCGGCACGCCCGCCGAGGGCACCTACCCCAACGCCTACCCCTATGCCGCGTCCGGCGCCGGCATCCATGACATCGTCGGCGGCAGCAACGGCAGTTGCACCCCGGCATACCTCTGCGAGGCCCGTACCGGCTACGACGGCCCGACCGGCCTCGGCACCCCCGACGGTCTCGCCGCGTTCCGCACCGGACCGCACGGAGAGCTGTCCGGCACGGTCACCGACGCCGTCACCGGAAAGCCCGTCGCCGGTGCGACCGTCACCGCCGGCGACCACATCGCCAGAAGCGCGGACGACGGCACCTACTCCCTCCGGCTGCCGGTCGGGACCCATCGCGTCACGGTCGACGCCTACGGCTACGCGACCAGCGGGCCCGGTGACCTGACGGTCGCCGACGGCGCGACGCTGACCCGCGACTTCTCCCTGACGCCGGTGCCCACCAGGACGGTCTCCGGCAAGGTGAAGGACGCCTCCGGACACGGCTGGCCGCTCTACGCGGAGATCACCGTCGAGGGGGTGCCCGGCAGCCCGGTCTGGACCGACCCCGCGACGGGGAAGTACCAGGTGTCCCTGCCGGAGAACCACGACTACACCCTGCGGGTGGCCACCGCCTACGCCGGATACCAGACCATCGGCAAGGCCGTGTCGCTCGGCGACGCCGACAAGACCGTGAACCTCGACGTTCCGGTGGACTCCTGGGCGGCCACCGCGCGTGGGTACAGCCTCCACCTGACCGGCCCGACGGAGCCCTTCGACTCCACCACCTCCGCCCCGAGCGGCTGGAAGGTGGTCGACGCCGACGGCACCAAGGGCGGCTGGCAGTTCGACGACCCCGGACGGCTGGGCAACAGGACCGGCGGCACGGGCGGCTTCGCCACGGTGAACAGCGAGGCGGCGGGGCCGGGCGCCCGCCAGGACTCGCAACTCGTCACACCCGCGTACGACCTGAGCCGCGGAGCGTCCCCGCAGCTGTCCTTCGACACCCAGTACCTCTACATCGGCGGGGAGAGCGCGACCGTCGACGCCTCCACCGACGGCGGGGCCAGTTGGAAGACACTCGCGTCCTTCCCCGACGGGGTCTTCTACGCCACCAAGGTGGAGATCCCGCTCACCGAGTACGCCGGTCAGACGGCGGTGACCTTCCGGTTCCACTTCGTCGGCGGCTACGGAGTGTACTGGCAGGTCGACAACTTCTTCGTCGGACACCGTGAGTTCGCCGCCGACCCGGGCGCCCTGGTCGTCGGCCAGGTGACGGACGCCAACACCGGCGAGGGCGTCGTCGGGGCCTCCGTCACCCGCCGGGACGCGCCGGCAAGCGGCGTGACGACGGTGGCCACACCGGAGGACACCGCTCTCGACGACGGCTTCTACAGCATGTTCACCCCAGACCTGGGCTCGCTCGAGGTGACCGCGCGGAAGTCCTACTTCACCACTGCGGCCACGACGGTGACCGCCGTCGCCGACAAGGCGGTCAAGGCGTCCTTCAAGCTGAAGGCGGGCCGGCTCAGCGTCACGCCCGACTCGCTCAGTTCCCAGGTCGCCTGGGGGCAGAAGGCCGAGCAGCGGTTGACGGTGAAGAACACCGGTTCGGCGCCCGCCACCCTCACCCTGGGCGAGCGGGCGGGGGGCTTCCGGATCGAATCGGCCAAGGGTGCCCCGTTGCGGCGCGTCCAGGGCACGTACTCGCCGCTCTCCAGCAAGGCCCAGGCGAAAGCGGGCAAGAAGGTCGCCGAACCGGCCGCAGGGCCCTCCGGCAGCGCCTGGCAGACGGCCCCCGACCTTCCGCTGGCCCGTATGGACAACGCCGTCGCCACACATGACGGCAAGATCTACTCGGCCTTCGGGTTCGACGGGAACACCGACGTCAAGGACCTCTACGCACTCGACCCCGACCCCGACTCGCCGAACCCCGGCTGGACCAGGCTGGCCGATGCCCAGGACGTGCGCGAGGCCCCGTCCGCAGGCTTCATCGACGGCAAGTTCTACGCCGTCGGCGGCTGGGGAACGGACGGCGAACCGGACGCGAAGCTCGAGATCTACGATCCGGCGAAGAACACCTGGAGCACCGGAGCGCCCACCCCAGCGCCGCGGGCCGGAGCCGGCACCGCGGTCCTCGACGGGAAGCTCTATGTGGTCGGCGGATGCGGCCGGGACGCCTGCGGCACCGGTTCCGAGGTCACCGTCTACGACCCACGAACCGACAAGTGGTCCAGCGTCGCCCCCTACCCGGAGCCCATCTCCTGGAACGCCTGCGCCGGGCTCGAGGGCCGTCTCTACTGCGCCGGCGGGGTCGCCGCCGACGAGGTCCGGCACACCTACGTGTACGACCCCGCCAGCGACAGCTGGGCCCAACTTGTCGATTTGCCCGTCCCGTTGTGGGCATCGGCGTACAGTTCGGCCAATGGGCTGCTGGTGGTGTCGGGTGGTACCACCGGCAACCACATCACCAATCAGGCCTTCGCCCTCGATCCGCTGACCAGGACCTGGGCCACGCTGCCGAACACCAATGTCGCGACCTACCGGGGCGGCGCGGCCCTCGGCCTCTACAAGGTGGGCGGCGGAAAGGCCCAGGGAGTTCCGACGACCGCCGTGGAGCACCTGCCCGGCTACAACCAGGCCGAACAGGGGGACGTGACGTGGCTGAGTGAATCCGCACGCTCGGTCACCCTGCAGCCCGGAACGAGCTCGACCATCACGGTCACCATGGACGCCTCCGTTCCGGAGATCACCCAGCCCGGCGACTACGACGCCGCGCTGGCCGTCGGCAGCGACACCCCCTACGCGGCGCCGCGCGTCGCGGTGGCCCTGCGGGTCGAGCCGCCCAAGACCTGGGGCAAGATCACCGGCGTCGTACGCGGCCAGACGAACGGGACCAACTCCGCACCGCTCGCCGGGGCGACCGTCCAGATCAGCAGTTGGACGAGCTCCTATTCCCTGCGCACCGCCGCCGACGGCAGCTATGCCCTCTGGCTCGACACCCGCAACAACCCGCTGACCGTCATCGCCGCCAAGGACGGCTACCAGCCGACCGTCACCACGGCGAAACTCACGAAGAAGGGCACGGTGACCGTCGACTTCACCCTGAAGAAGCAGTAGCCCGGCACCGAACGCGGCGGGGCGGCACCTTGAGTGCCGCCCCGCCGTACGCCGGTGTCCCAAGCGCCTCATGGCGGCAGGTGCCGGACGGGCGCCGGAGGGCGGCGACCCGGCCGGCGCCCATGTGGCAGCCCCGGGCACGAGCTGTCGGTAGAGCATCTCCAGCAGATGGCGGCTCTCCAGTTCGGTGCACCCGGTGATGCGGGTGGTGGAGCCGGGGCTGACGAAGAGGGCCTTCTCGCCGCTCTCGGGGTGGACCGGTGCTCAGCCGAGCCGCGCGGCCCACTGCATCCACAGCGGGAGCAGGAGCAGCGCGACGACCGAGCTCTTGATGACGAGGGCGGCGGAGAGGTCGACGCCGACGTCGTAGCGCTGGGCGAAGATGAAGAGGTTCTGCGGTGCGGGCATCGCGGCGATCAGGACGAGGTAGCCGAGCCACTCCCCCTCGACGCCGAACAGGTGGCGGCAGACCGCGTACGTGATCAGGGGTAGGGCGACGCACTTGAAGGCGATGATCCACATCTCCTCGCCGGTGGTGCCGCGCACCTTCAGGCCGGTGCCGCCGAGGTGCAGTCCGAAGGCGAACAGCGCCACGGGCGAGGCGCTGTCGCCGACGAACGCGAAGCTGTCGAGCACCACTTCGGGCATGGTGACCGGCAGCAGGTTGAGCAGGATGCCCGCGTTGCAGGCGATGACCACCGGGGTCATCAGCGAGGCAGTGACGGCCGACGCGAGCCGGCGGGCGGGCGTGCCGACGCGGTCCGGGCGGCCGAGCTCCATGGTCGAGATGATGACCAGGGACAGGACGCACACCTGGAACAGCAGCACCGGGAAGATCGGTGCCGCGTTCCCGAACAGCATGATGAAGACGGGCACGGCGAAGTAGGCCGTGTTGACCTGGACGGCGGCCATGATCCGCAGGGCGACGTCGCGTGGGTCGCGCACGCCGGCCACTCGGGCCAGTACGCCGGCGAGGACGGCCGCGGCGCAGGCCGCGGCCGCGTACCCGGAGATGGCGCGCCAGTCGAACAGCGCGCCCAGGTCGCTGCGGTAGATGTTGCCGAACAGGAAGCAGGGGACGGCGAAGAGGAAGGCGTAGTCCGCGAATACCTTCGAGCTTTCCGTCGGCACCACCTTCCGCTTCGCGAGGACGACCCCGCTTCCGAAGGCCAGCACCACCGGTGCCAGCTTCTCCAGTGCCTCTATCGCTCCCATGCACGCGCCCTTGCTCTTGCGGCCCCCCGGCGGGGCCTGTTCTGTTTCCGGCGGTCGGTTACCGGGCCCACGCGTCGGGGACGTGCACGTCGGCGCGGCCCTCGGTCAGCTCCCGGTACCCGGTCACGATCCTGCGTAGCACCTCGTCGCCGGCGAGGATCGGCTCCGCGCAGGCCGTCGGATCGGCCCCGCTCTCGACGCGGAAGCCGGCCGCCGTCGCCGGTAGCGGGCGAGGGCCGGTGGGCGGGCAGGCGGGAATCAGTGCGGCCAACAGGGGCCCTGCCGGTGCGCGTTCGGTGTCGGTCGACTGCTGCAGGATCTCTTTCACCGCGGTGAAGGCGCGCTCGGTGCGGGCACCGTCATGAGCGTGAACAGCCTCTTCCAGCTCCGACACGACGGCGTCGAGCTCGGCGGGTTTCGGCTTCCTCTTGAAGATCACCGGCACACCATATGTCCGGGGGCCGGCCACGGGGCGATCGTATTCGAAACGAAGGATCACGAACGCCTTTGCCGGCGGCGGGCATGGCTTGTCGGAGTGGGGTAGGGGCTAAAACTGATCGATCCGCACCACCGGGCAGCCGCGATGCGCACGGGCGTTCAGCGCACCAGTTCGGTGGCCAGCAGGTCCATCAGAAGGCCGTCATGCCAGGTCCCGTCCGGGCCACGCTCGTACTGCCGCATGATGCCGACCGGGCGGAAACCGGCTTTCTCATAGCAATGGATCGCCGCGGTGTTGTCGGCCGCGGGGTCGATGACCAGACGGTGGTAGCCCCGGTCGTCGACGAGATGGCGGGCCAGCGTGCGTACGGCGTCGGTGCCCAGACCTCTGCCATGCACCGTGGGATCGAGGAAGAGGTCGATTCCCGCGTGCCGGTAGTCGGGATCCTCCTCGGAATACCACTGGATCATGCCCACGATCCGCTGTTGGTGAAGGACGGTCGAACAGACCGTGCCGGGGTCGTCGAGACCGGCCGCGATGTGCGCTTCGAAATCATCGCTGCCGTTCCAGCGCGCACACACCTCGGGAGTGCCCCGGATCACGGCCAGAGCGGGGATGTCCTCGGGGGTGGTGGAGCGGAGGACGACGAGGGTGCCATGCAACACGGTCACGACAAGAACTCTATGCGAGGGCGACCGTGCGTGTTCACCACCGGGCACAGGTGAGCCGACTCGCCGGGTGGTCGTACATCGGGTGGACACACCGCCGATGACGCCCCGGAAAGACCGGTCGGCTTCACGACGGCGTGGCGCACGAGTCTGTTCCGTTCCGGCCAACGCCACGCTGCGCGGCGCCACGCGGCCTGTCGGGGGCCGGTGATCGCCGACCCCGGCCGCGGCGCGGGGCCGGGGCGGGAGCCCGCGTCCCATGTGCGTCCGGCAACAGAAAGATTGTGGACCCCGGTGAGGGCCGTGGTGACGTGGTCGACACCGGGGGCGCGCCGGAGGGAAGGTGGTCCGCGCGCTGTCGAAGCTGAGCCGTGTGGGATCGCCACTGCGATTGAAACGCCCGTGCCGCGAGGGTGCCGCTCGACCCGGTTGCGCTGCATTTTCCGCCCGACTTGGGATCGCGTGTCCGATGGAGTCCCATTCGTGTGCCACCGCAAAGGAGTTGGCCCGTGCGCGACGGCGCGGGACTGGCTTAGGGTCATCGCGTACCGGCGGGGCCGCGTGTCACGGCACGACCTGTCGCCGGTTCGGCGGTTATCCGTACAGGAACACACAGGGAGCGAACACAGCCGTGAGTCTCATCAAGAAGGCACTCGAGGTCATCGAGAAGGGCATGGACGCCGGCGGCGACGCCATCCACGACTTCACCGTCAACCGCCGCACGGCCGAGTTGTTCCTGAAGCTGGGCATCGCGGTCTACGCCGAGCAGCGCCTCGGTGGCTCCCACGAGCCGGTGGAGCGCATGTTCGCGGCCCTCGAAGGCCACGTGGCCGAGAACGGCGAGGTCGAACTCGACCATCTGCGCGAGGCCACGGAGGTGCTCGGCGAGGCGTTCGTCATCCAGCACACCGCCGAGATAGAGGCGACGGAAGCGGCCGAGGAGCAAGCTGCGGAGGCAGCGGCAGCCGCTGCCCCGGCCCCCGCTGTTGCCCCGGCCCCGCCTGTCGCCCCGGCTGCTGTCCCGGCGCCGGCCCCGGTTGCCGCCGCTACTGCCGTCGCGGCCCCGGCTGCCGTTGCCGCGGACCCCGTCCCGGGTGCCGCCCCCGAGAGCGCGGCTCCGGTCGCCTGACGGCGACCTGACGCGGTACCACACCCCGGGGGTGTCTCCCTTTCGGAAGGCACCCCCGCACTGGTCTTTCCAGCCGCTACCGGGCGCCGGAACGTCGGACCCGAGGAGGAGCCGGACAACCGGACACCTCGTGGCTTGCCGAACCCAGGATGGCCAGCAGCTTTCCGTCCCTACGAGCAGCACCACCCACCGGAGCCGTGGAACCCTGCGCCCGCCCCGCGCGACAGCCGGGCCATAGCTATGGCCCGGCCAGCCATCGGGCGAATCAGCCGCCGGCTCGCACCGACGGCTGATCACGAAAGACCGGGGCTAAGCGCTCGTCAGCTACTGTAACGATTGGTGAATTTGGTTCTGCCGTACACCCAGTAAGTGGGATTCGGTGAGGTCCAGCTGACCTTGATGGGGTCGAAGGTGGCGTCGGGATTGGCGAGCCAGGTGAACATCTTCACAGTGCCGTCGCTATAGCCGTACATAGCACCAAGGTCGTCAATTCCGTCGCCGTTGAAGTCGCCGGGTACCATTTGCATGGACTGATAGGTAATGGTGCCGGCGGGCAGGCTCCAGGCTTGCTTCGGCGGTGCGAAGGTGCCGTCATTACTGAAGCTGATGTAGGTGTGGATTTTGTCGCTGCCGTCGGGGTAGTCGAACCAGGTGGCGATGTCGTCTCTGCCATCACCGTTGAAGTCACCTGCGTGAACGTAGGTGCGGTCCCAATCACCCCAGGTGTCGTGGGTCCATGCGACGGTGGGGGCTGTGAAGCCCCCTGAAGGTTGGGCCTGGAACTCCCACAGTTTCACGGCTCCGGCAGAGTAGTTGTAAAGGCCCGCGATGTCGTCGCGTCCGTCGCCGTTGAAGTCACCTGTCGCGAGTTTGGTCATTGAACGTGACCAGGTATTCGAGGTCCAGCTTGCGAAGGGGTTGTTGAAACCGCCGCGCACGTCGGAGGTGAAGGTGTAGAGGGTGTCGCGACCGTCGGCGTAGTCGTACCAGGCGGCGATGTCGTCACGTCCGTCGCCGTTGAAGTCACCCACTTGGAGCGTGGACCGGCTGATCGCGCCCCAGCGGTTCCCTGTGGAGTACCACGAACTGAACGGCGACTTGTAGGTGCCGTTGGCCTGTCCAAGGAAGGTCCAGAGCCGGTGACTGTAGTCGGGGTAGTAGTACATGACGGCGACATCACCGAGCCCGTCGCCGTTGAAGTCACCGTGGACCCTCTTCATGAGGCTTGCGGTCCAGTTGTTGCCGGTGGACGCGTACCCGGTGATGGGGGCTGCAAGGCCTCCATCATCCGTGCCCTCGAAGATGTGCAGGGCGTCGTGTCCGTCCGCGTAGTCATACCAGTCGACCATGTCCCGAATCCGTCGCCGTTCACGTCGTTTCGGATGGCAGAACCGCTGGTCCATTGTGATTGGCTTTTTGCGTTGAAGACGACGAGGTTCCCGCGGTCCTGGAGCATGGCGTAGCCTTCAGGGGCGGTGGTGGCCGATTCCCAGGCGATGGTGGTGCCGTCGCCCTTGTAGACCACTAGGTTGCCGTCGTTGCGCATGACGGCTTTGGCGCCTACGTTGCCGGACGTCTTGGTGGACCACAGTACCTTGTTCGCTTTGGATGTGATGACGAGGTTTCCGTCGTCTCGCATTGTCAGCGTTGCGCTTCGTGAGGTCAGCGACTGACCACCTGTGAGTGTGGTGCCTGCTGGGATGCGAGAGCCGCCAGTGATGCCGTCGATGACGAACGATGTGCCGAAGGACATGTTGTCGGCACCCGGGCTCCTTCCGGCCCATCCCGACATGGTGTTGTCGGCTTTGCGGCCCCACATGTCGGCCAGGCCGTCGCCGGTGATGTCACCGACGGAGCCGATCGCCGGGTAGAGGGAGGCCGGGTAGCCCGTCCCGATTTTCACACGGCCAGCGGTGTTGCCCCAGGTGGCGGGGTCGAGGTAGCCGTTGGTGCCCTTGTTGCCGTAGGAGCGCCAGATGTCGCCGGTTGCGTCGTCGCGCAGCCATAGGTCGGCGATGTTGTCGCCGTTGAGGTCGCCAGGTGCGATGAGAGTGAATTTGTCCCAGTCGCCGCCGCCGACGAGGACGGGCTCGCGGACGTCAAGACTGTA
The DNA here is from genome assembly GCA_033793685.1 of Streptomyces sp. ME19-03-3. Lineage (GTDB taxonomy): Bacteria > Actinomycetota > Actinomycetes > Streptomycetales > Streptomycetaceae > Actinacidiphila. The sequence goes on from JARAXD010000006.1 coordinate 322,768, forward strand.
GGCGGCGCGGTTGCCGTAGTAGGCCCACAGGAGTTTGCCCTGTTTGACCAGCAGGTCTGGTGCACTGTCGCCGTTGAGGTCGCCGGGCGCGATGATCTGTTCGGCGTTGTACCAGTGGTCGTCGCCGGTCCAGGTGTCATCGCCGATGCAGCCGAGTTCCTCGTTCGGGACGGGGCAGGAGACGCTGAGCTCGGTGTAGTCGTCGCGGATGACACCGCTGCCGTCGTTTGGATAGGTCCACAACCGCTTCTTCTTCTCGACGCTGTCGTATTCGAGGGCGACGAGGTCGTTATAGCCGTCCTGGCCCCAGTCACCGCGCGCATCGACGCTGGCGCCGGAGAAGAATTTGCCGCCGTTGGTGGCGGCTGCGAAGTCGCCGTTGCCCTGGCCGGCGTATGTCAGCAGGGTGCCGTTGGAGTCGACGCTCCAGATGTCGCTGTTCCCGTCACCGTTGAGGTCGGTGGGGCCGTCGCGGTCCTGCGACCGGCCGGCGTAGTACAGGTAGCTGGCGGTGTCGGATCGGTTGCCGGCCTTGTCGACGCTGTAGGCGTAGACGAAGTGGGGGCCGTAGCCGGGCGGCTGCACGGAAACGGGAACGTCAGGGTCGGCGTCACGAGGCTCCGGCTCGTAGTCGGTCCACCACACGTACTGCTCGACGTCCGTGACACCGTTGGGCGTGAAGGTGAACTTGCCGGTCTGGCGGGCCTTGCCGGTGACGGCGGGCCAGCCGTCGTCGCCGGGCGGGAAGAGGCCGTCCTGTGAGGTGATCACGGGTGGCTTGCTGGGACGAGTGCGGTCCAGACTGAACTTGCAGGTCTCTGACCAGGAGGAATATGCGTTGTCCTGGTCTTTTGTGCGGGCCTTCCAGGTCCAGTCACCTGTGGGCAGGTCTGCGTCTGGGACCACCCAGGTGGTGACCTTGCCCTTGTTGGCGGGCAGGGTCTGCGTGGCGGCCGGTGTGCTGGTGCCGGCCTTGATGAGCTGGAACTCTGCGGTGAGGTTCCCGGCGTCCTTGTCGTCGAACTTCGCATACAGGCTGACGCGGGTGTTGCCGATCAGGCCACCCGTCTTGCAGTCCGTGCGCGGGTTGGTGCCCAGGCCGGTCGGAGTTTTCGGCGGGTTGTTGTAGACCGTTTCCAGGACCGCGGTCTTGGCGTCGAACTTCTTCCAGCCGAAGGTGTCTGCTTCGTCCGACGCGTAGAGGCCGAAGGTGATGTTCGACCAGCCGTTTGCTGCCGCTTCACGGATCTTGGCCGTGGTGTCGAACTCCAGATTTCCTGCTGCGCAGTCCTTGCTCCAGCCCTTGGAGTCATCGACGGTGTCCAGTCGGGACTTCTTGGAGGGCTGCTTGTTCCAGGTGGTGTTCTGGGTGATGCCGGTGGTGTGCCACAGTTCGACCGGGCGATCCTGGCAGGACCAGGACCAGGTGTTGAGGATGCGGAAGACGGAGCTCTTGACCTGGGCGCCCTTGGTGTCGCTGGTGTCGAGCTGGACGAAGGATCGTGAGACGCGGTCCGACCCGCCGCTCTCGGCCTCGTAGCCGACCCGGACTGGATCCTTGGTGTTCCAGAACGACGTGTTCGGATAGTGCTTGTAGACCCGGGTCCAGTTCTGCTTCTCGCCCCAGGCCCACGATGGGTCGATGAACACCGGGTACTGGGTGTCCTGGCCGGTCAGCAGCTCCTGATCGGGCTTGATCTCCAGCGTGTCACCGGTGACGGTCGTCGGCATCTGCGCGTCCTGAGCGCCCGGCGGTGGATCGAAGGCGTCGCCGGGTGCGCTGTCCTCGCCGTCGCCGTCCGCGGCTGCGGATGCCGAGCGGGCTGCGGACGGGGCGCCGGAGGAGATGGAGGAGGAGTCCCACATCAGCGGTGAGGGACTCGTGAAGACCGTCTGCCCGGCCGGATTCACCGCGGTCACGCTGCCGGTTGTAGCGTCGGTGGACACGTTCAGTCCGACGGTGTCCACCTTGTATTTCAGCGATGCCAGTGCCGGGTTCTCGGCCGCCTCGGCGGTCTTGACCACCAGCAACTGCGAGAAGCCCTCGATCTCGGCCTTCAGCTGCAAGTCCACCCCGGGCAGCACCTCGGCATAGGTGGCCACATTCCCGTTGAGCGTCGGCTTGGGCAATGCCTGAGGCCACGTCAGAGACAGCGTACGGCCGTCTTTGACGCCCGTCAGGAGCAGGGCTTGATCAAGTTCCGTTGAGGTCGGGCTTGTAGGTGATGCCCAGGATGGGGAGGGCTCGTTCGGGTTGGTCGCGGATGGCGCGGGTGGTCTTCG
>JARAXD010000060.1:0-5360 GCA_033793685.1 Streptomyces sp. ME19-03-3
GTGGGCGTCGTCGAGCTGGTCCCTCCGGCTGTGGCCGCAGCGGGCCAGGAGAAGGTGAACCCGCGCGCGCTGCCGCTGGGCGACTTCGCCACCGAGGTCATGCAGCTGCTGTCGCAGGACCCCACGCCCCGCGAGGTCCTGGTCGAGGGCGTCCTCATGCACCGCTTCGCCGAGCGCGACGGCACCTACGACGACCTCGTCGCGCAGCGCTCTCAGGCCCTGGCCATGCTTCCCGGCCGGCGGCCCTGAAAGGGCCCCGCGGCGCCCGGTGCCGCGGCGGCCGTCTGGTCGGACGCGAGTGATCAGACGGCCGCGGCGGTGGGGCCTGCCGGGTCGGCCACGCTGCCTGCGGTGTGTGGGGTCGCCCGGAACCGGCCGGGCGGCTGCGCACGCGCCCGGCGGAAGGCCCGGCTGAAGGCAGAACCGGAGGAGTAGCCGACCGAGGCGGCGATCGCGTCGAGGTTGTCGTCGGCGTCACGCAGACGGCGGGCGGCGAGGTCGATGCGCCAGCGTGTGAGGTGTGCGCCGGGCGACTCGCCGGTCGCGGCGGCGAAGCGGCGGTCGAGTGTGGCACGCGAGACGCCGACCTCACGGGCGAGGGCGGCGGTGGTCCACGGCCGGGCGGGTTCCTGGTGGAGTCTGGCCACCGCGGCCCCCACCACCGGGTCGCCCAGAGCCCCGGGCCAGGAGGGCGCGGAGGTTTCTCCGGAGGCGAGCCAGGCCCGCAGCACGTGGACGAGCAGGACGTCCACCAGCCGGTAGAGGACCACGCCGGTGGTCGCGCGCGGAGCGGGCAGTTCCCGGCCGAGCAGGCGCACGGTGTGCTGGGCCGACCCGTCCGGATCCTCGCCCGCCCGCAGGTGCACCACATCGGGCAGCAGGGTGAGCACCTGCGTCGAGACGGCCCGGTCGTGGTCGTAATCGGCGCACAGGATGCGGGTACGGACCGGTCCGGTGCCGATCGAGACGGTTCCGGTACGGTGGAACGCCAGTGTTCCCCCGCCGCCGCACGCCGGTGGGCGGGAGCGAGCCGGGTGCACGGCTCCGCACCGCGCGGGAGGGACTGAAGTGCCGTGTGCGGCAGGCCCCGTTGTTCGGTGGTGATCGGCGCTGCGCATGCGCGCCGTCCCCAGCGTGTGCGACGCGGACTACGCCCAACAGGCACGTCATGCGGGCGTTTGCGGGACACGGCCAGCGCCTTCCGCGGCCCGCGCGGTCCGGTGGCGGACGACCGTCAGGCTGATGCCGTTCGGGCCGTGCTGCCCGCACGTATCTCCTCGGCGGAGTGCTCGAAGTGCCCGGCGGGGCCCTGCGCGGCCACACAGATCTGCTCGAGCTCACCCGCACCGCCCGGCTGCCGGGCACGGTGATGGTGACCTCGTGAAGGCCTGGGTCGGGTTCGGTGACCCGCACCCGGGGCCAGGGTAAGGGCGCGCCTGGCGGGGCTTGTTCGTGTCGGAGCGCACCGTCGCCTCGCCTCAACATCGAAGTGTGACCTGCCGTTCAGTCATGTTCGATGTACGTCGGCGCGAGGGTGGCGGCGCATGCCCGCGTAACGCTCCGGCTTGGTGGTGTCTGGCGGTGTGTGGTCTCGCGGTTGGGCTGGTGTTGGTGTGTGGCCGATGCGCCTATTCGCCTGGTCTGCAAGGTCTGTTCTCTTTTCGTGTCAGGGCCTCTTGGGGGCGGGTCATGGTGTGGTGAGCGGCTCGGCTCCCGGTGGCTGGTGGTGCCGTGGCGGCAGGGGCGGTGCCCACTTTGTTGGTGAAGCCTTTGAGTGATGGCCGGTTGGTGTGTGGGTGTCGGTCCACCGGCAGGCTTTCGGTGTTGCAGTGGCGTCTCGGCCAGCTCTGATGTGGCGCCAGGATCTTTAGGACCGTTTTATCCCGCATGTGGTGGTGGTGCCAACATCTGACGGTTCCGCTGGTGTTCGCAGGGGGGGGGACGCCTGGGGGAGCGCGGGGGGAGCCGGGGGCCGCGGCGCGGACGTCGGTTCTGTCGTCCCGTCACCCCGGGTGGGTGCGTGCCGGCTGACGGGGTGTCGGCTTGGGGGTGGTGGCCGGGGGGTTTGTCGCTGATTGTTCGTCACCCGTTTGACAGGCTCTTCACACTTTTTTGATGTGGTTGCGGGTATGGCTGTCACCTGCGGTGATACCGGCTGGGTTGTGTTTTTGCTGCCCCGTCCGGGGGAGGGTGTGTGCTGGTTCCGAGGTGCGTGAAGATCTCCGTCCTCGTGCCATGGATGTCAAGGACGAGGTCGCAGTACGTGTCGCGGGATTCCCCTTCCCGCCTGCCCCGTCCGCAAGGAGGTCCTCCCTATGCGTGGTTCACGCATTCTTGCGGCGGCGACCATGACGGTTGCCGCGGTGATTCTTCCAGCGTCGCAGGCGTTCGCCCAGACCAATGTCAATGTCATTCCGTCGTCCGCGGATCCCGGACAGCCCGTCACGATCAATGCTGACGGGGCTGCTTGCCTTGCCGGTACCGCGTCGGCGGTGTCGTCTCCGGGTGGGCTGTTCCTGCCGTTGGGTACTTTCGCGCTCACCACCGTGACCGCGACGGGCCGGACGGGTACGTTCACGGTCCCGCAGGGAGTCGATCCCGGCACGTACACCATCGTTGTGACGTGCAGCAACGGCGGTGTTGTGGAGACGGACTCCGACACCCTTCAGGTCCCGGCCGATGGTGGCGGCGCGGACAGCAGCGGCAGCGGTCGCGGCGGCGAGGGCCGTGACGGTGAGGGCCGTGACGGCGAGGGCGGCGGTGGTGACCACGGCGGCGGTGGTGGCTACGGCGGTGGTGGTTACGGCGGCGGTCACGGCGGTGGTCACGGCGGGGGTTACGGACGCGGCCACGGCTACGGCGGCGACGACCGGTGCGAGTCGTGGTGGGGCGACGACAACGGCTACGGCGGCGGCAACGGCGGCGGCGGCGGTGGTGGCTACGGTGGCGGCAACGGCGGCGGCGGTGGCGGTGGCGGCTACGGCGGCGGCGGTGACAACGGCGGCGGTGGCGGCCGTGACAACGGCGGCGGCAATGGCGGCGGCAATGGCGGCGACAATGGCGGCGACAACGGTGGCGGCAACGGTGGCGGCAACGACGACGACCGCAACGGCGACAGCCTGACCGCGCAGAGCTTCGGCGGCGGCAACGACGACGGCCGCAACATGGACGACTCGTGGGGCGGTAACGGCGGTGGCCGTGGCGGCAACAAGGGCTGCAAGGGCGGCCACGGCGGCGGCGGCAACGGCGGCGGCGGCGGTGGCGGCGGCTACGGCGGCGGCAACGGTGGCGGTGGCGGTAACGGCGGCGGCGGTGGCGGTAACGGCGGTGGGGGTGGCGGCAACGGTGGCGGCCCCGACACCGGCTTCGGCGGTTCCATCGGCATGAACACCCCCGAGACCCTGCTCGGCGCCTCGCTCCTGGTCGCCGGTGCCGGTGGCGGTGTCTACCTGCTGCGCCGCCGCCGCTTCAACGGCGGTCGCGCCTGACGGTCTTGGACCGGCAGCACACCGCATGACCGACGCCTGGCCCCCGGGCCGCCCGCACGGCGACCCGGGGGCCAGGCGCGCCGGGATACGGCGAGCGGCTTCGCCCTCGTGCCCTCGTGCACGGTGTCCCGGCGTTGCAGCACGGTGCGGCGCTGGTCCGCTGTGCGGCCGTGGTGGGCCCGCGCCTGCCGCGGGCCCGCTCCCAGCCGCTGCACCTTCCGCTGCGGCGCTGCTCGTTCGGCGATCGGAGGGGACGGTATCCGCGCGACTCGCCTGCTCGTTCGCGGTCCTCGTCGTGTCCGGCCTCCTGGTGGTCACGGCGTGTCCGCAGGCAGGCGATCGCTGCTTCGCGTCCGGCGGCACATCGCCCAGAACGCCGCCGCAAACCGGACCGCGGCGAGAGCCGGTCGGCGTCGGTCAGTTGCTGCTCCGGGGTGGTTCGTGGCGTGCCGGGCGCGGGAGGCGGCGCCCACTGCCGCCCCCTGCGCGTCGCGGGCGAACTCGACGGCCTCGATGGTGACCGCGGTTCCACGGCGCTCCGCGACGTCGGCGAGGAGGGCGCCGGTACCTGCCTCGCGGGCAGCCGGGCGCCGTTCAGCCACCGCGAGAGCGTCGTCCCCGGGTCGCGCCGGGGTCGCCGCATGACGCCGCGACGACACCTCCTGGCCCCGCGACGACACCTCCTGGCCCCGCGACGACACCCGCGGGGCCCGCGACGACACCTCCTGGCCCCGCGACGACACCTCCTGGCCCCGTGCAGACACCCGTGGGGCCTTGCAGGCGCACGGGGGAGCGGGGACCGGGGGCGGGCGGCGTGCCGTTTCGGGTAGCGGAAAAGCTACGTTGTGTTCTTGGGGGCGAGCGGCATGCTCATTGCGTATGGGTCAAGTACCCGCAGTTCAATCCGCCTTTTCGTTGCAGTGGTACGCCGAGGGCTGCAGCGCCTTTGCCGGGCGTGGTGCAATGGGGTGGTTGGGGAAGCTACGCTGGAGGCCGCCTTGGCGATGCGAAGGAGGCCGTGGTGCCGGGAGGCAGGCTCACGCACAAGGACCGTCAGCAGATCGCGCAGGGACTGGGGGACGGTCTTGCCTACGCGGAGATCGCCAGGGGTCTGGGCCGTCCGACGTCGACGATCACGCGTGAGGTGATGCGTAACGGCGGCCCCACCGGCTACCGTGCGGACCTGGCGCACCGCGGCACGCAACAGCGCGCCCGCCGGGGCAGGCCCGCCGCGACGCGAGGCCCGCAGCCGGCCCCCCAGCCCTATGGGCGCGACGCCGAGGCCGTCGGTGAGTACGAGGAACTGTTCACCACCGTCATGATGCAGTCGGGCATGCCCAAGATGATGTCGCGGGTGATGGTCTGTCTCCTTTTGACCGACGCCGGCAGTGCGACGGCGTCCGAGCTCGCCCAGCGTCTGCAGGTCAGCCCGGCGACCATCTCCAAGGCGATCGCGTTCCTGGACGGCCAGGCCCTCATCCGCAGGGAACGCGACGAACGCCGCCGCGAGCGCTACGTCATCGACGACGGCCTGTGGTACCAGTCGATGATCGCCAGCGTCCAGTCCCTCGTCCGGCAGGTCGAGGTCACACGGCAGGGCGTCGCCGTCCTCGGCCCCGGCACCCCGGCCGCCGTCCGCCTGGAGAACATCGCCCGCTTCCTCGACTACGTCAGCGAAAGCCTCGCCCGCGCCGCGGAACAGGCACGCGAGGTCCTCTACACGAAACCCGGAACGGCCCCGGACGACCCCGCCACGTCCCGCGGGGCCCGCGACTAGGACTTGTCCGGACGATCATGTGACTACTCGCCGTCCGCGTCGTTGATGTGGACATGGGGCGGGGTGACTTGAGCGATGCTGAATGGGAACGGCTG
>JARAXD010000061.1:0-3142 GCA_033793685.1 Streptomyces sp. ME19-03-3
GGACAAGCCCTCGGCTTATTAGTACCGGTCAGCTCCACCCATTACTGGGCTTCCACATCCGGCCTATCAACCCAGTCGTCTACTGGGAGCCTTAACCCCTCAACGGGGGTGGGAGTCCTCATCTCGAAGCAGGCTTCCCGCTTAGATGCTTTCAGCGGTTATCCCTCCCGAACGTAGCCAACCAGCCATGCCCTTGGCAGGACAACTGGCACACCAGAGGTTCGTCCGTCCCGGTCCTCTCGTACTAGGGACAGCCCTTCTCAAGACTCCTACGCGCACAGCGGATAGGGACCGAACTGTCTCACGACGTTCTAAACCCAGCTCGCGTACCGCTTTAATGGGCGAACAGCCCAACCCTTGGGACCGACTCCAGCCCCAGGATGCGACGAGCCGACATCGAGGTGCCAAACCATCCCGTCGATATGGACTCTTGGGGAAGATCAGCCTGTTATCCCCGGGGTACCTTTTATCCGTTGAGCGACGGCGCTTCCACAAGCCACCGCCGGATCACTAGTCCCTACTTTCGTACCTGCTCGACCCGTCAGTCTCACAGTCAAGCTCCCTTGTGCACTTACACTCAACACCTGATTGCCAACCAGGCTGAGGGAACCTTTGGGCGCCTCCGTTACTCTTTAGGAGGCAACCGCCCCAGTTAAACTACCCACCAGACACTGTCCCTGATCCGGATCACGGACCGAGGTTAGACATCCAGCACGACCAGAGTGGTATTTCAACGATGACTCCACAATGGCTGGCGCCACTGCTTCACAGTCTCCCACCTATCCTACACAAGCCGAACCGAACACCAATATCAAGCTGTAGTAAAGGTCCCGGGGTCTTTCCGTCCTGCTGCGCGAAACGAGCATCTTTACTCGTAGTGCAATTTCACCGGGCCTGTGGTTGAGACAGTCGAGAAGTCGTTACGCCATTCGTGCAGGTCGGAACTTACCCGACAAGGAATTTCGCTACCTTAGGATGGTTATAGTTACCACCGCCGTTTACTGGCGCTTAAGTTCTCAGCTTCGCCCCACCGAAATGGAGCTAACCGGTCCCCTTAACGTTCCAGCACCGGGCAGGCGTCAGTCCGTATACATCGCCTTACGGCTTCGCACGGACCTGTGTTTTTAGTAAACAGTCGCTTCTCGCTGGTCTCTGCGGCCACCACCAGCTCAGGGAGCAAATCCCCTCACCAGCAATGGCCCCCCTTCTCCCGAAGTTACGGGGGCATTTTGCCGAGTTCCTTAACCACAGTTCACCCGAACGCCTCGGTATTCTCTACCTGACCACCTGAGTCGGTTTAGGGTACGGGCCGCCATGAAACTCGCTAGAGGCTTTTCTCGACAGCATAGGATCATCCACTTCACCACAATCGGCTCGGCATCAGGTCTCAGCCTCAATGAGTGGCGGATTTGCCTACCACTCGGCCTACACCCTTACCCCGGGACAACCACCGCCCGGGCTGGACTACCTTCCTGCGTCACCCCATCGCTCACCTACTACCACCTCGGGTCACCGGCTCCACCACTCCCCATCACTCCGAAGAGATCAAGGGCGGCTTCACGGGCTTAGCATCAGAGGGTTCAGCGCTGGCGCTTCAAAGCGGGTACCGGAATATCAACCGGTTGTCCATCGACTACGCCTGTCGGCCTCGCCTTAGGTCCCGACTTACCCTGGGCAGATCAGCTTGACCCAGGAACCCTTAGTCAATCGGCGCAAGAGTTTCCCACTCTTGTATCGCTACTCATGCCTGCATTCTCACTCGTGAACCGTCCACGACTCCCTTACAGGGCCGCTTCACCCGGCACACGACGCTCCCCTACCCATCACAGCCTCCGTTGGGAGTAATGCTGCAATGACACGACTTCGGCGGTACGCTTGAGCCCCGCTACATTGTCGGCGCGGAATCACTTGACCAGTGAGCTATTACGCACTCTTTCAAGGGTGGCTGCTTCTAAGCCAACCTCCTGGTTGTCTGTGCGACTCCACATCCTTTCCCACTTAGCGTACGCTTAGGGGCCTTAGTCGATGCTCTGGGCTGTTTCCCTCTCGACCACGGAGCTTATCCCCCGCAGTCTCACTGCCGCGCTCTCACTTACCGGCATTCGGAGTTTGGCTAAGGTCAGTAACCCGGTAGGGCCCATCGCCTATCCAGTGCTCTACCTCCGGCAAGAAACACACGACGCTGCACCTAAATGCATTTCGGGGAGAACCAGCTATCACGGAGTTTGATTGGCCTTTCACCCCTAACCACAGGTCATCCCCCAGGTTTTCAACCCTGGTGGGTTCGGTCCTCCACGCGGTCTTACCCACGCTTCAACCTGCCCATGGCTAGATCACTCCGCTTCGGGTCTTGGGCGCGCGACTAAAATCGCCCTATTCGGACTCGCTTTCGCTACGGCTTCCCCACACGGGTTAACCTCGCCACACACCGCAAACTCGCAGGCTCATTCTTCAAAAGGCACGCAGTCACGAGACACCAGCAAGCTGATGCCCGACGCTCCCACGGCTTGTAGGCACACGGTTTCAGGTACTATTTCACTCCGCTCCCGCGGTACTTTTCACCATTCCCTCACGGTACTATCCGCTATCGGTCACCAGGGAATATTTAGGCTTAGCGGGTGGTCCCGCCAGATTCACACGGGATTTCTCGGGCCCCGTGCTACTTGGGAATCGCACAAGCAAGCCGCTGATGTTTCAGCTACGGGGGTCTTACCCTCTACGCCGGACCTTTCGCATGTCCTTCGCCTACATCAACGGTTTCTGACTCGCCCAGCCGCCGGCAGACGACTGAAGTACGATCCCACAACCCCACATGCGCAACCCCTGCCGGGTATCACACGCATACGGTTTGGCCTCATCCGGTTTCGCTCGCCACTACTCCCGGAATCACGGTTGTTTTCTCTTCCTGCGGGTACTGAGATGTTTCACTTCCCCGCGTTCCCTCCACACTGCCTATGTGTTCAGCAGCGGGTGACAGCCCATGACGACTGCCGGGTTTCCCCATTCGGACACCCCCGGATCAAAGCTCGGTTGACAGCTCCCCGGGGCCTATCGTGGCCTCCCACGTCCTTCATCGGTTCCTGGTGCCAAGGCATCCACCGTGCGCCCTTAAAAACTTGGCCACAGATGCTCGCGTCCACTA
>JARAXD010000062.1:0-4237 GCA_033793685.1 Streptomyces sp. ME19-03-3
CGAAGACCACCCGCGCCATCCGCGACCAACCCGAACGAGCCCTCCCCATCCTGGGCATCACCTACAAGCCCGACCTCAACGGAACTTGATCAAGCCCTGGCGCCGGCCAGGGGATGAACTACGTCTCGGGCACTGAGTCGGACTTGTATCTCGTTTACAACGGCTCGGTCCGCAGCATCTGGCTGCATCGCTTCCCGGACGGCGTCTACCAGTTCAAGGACGCGAGCGGCAACTTCCGGAACGCCGGTTACAACTACCGGACCTGCAGCTGACGCCTGCCGTCTGTGCAACGAGGGCCCGCTTCCCGGCAGGGAGGCGGGCCCTCGTTCATAGGCCCAGGCCGATCAGTGCGTTGTCCTTCTCGTCCCAGCGGTCGACGATCCTCCAGTCAGGCCCGGGGCCGGGCCAGTAGTTGTTCTGCTGGACGTGCGTGGCTTTGAACTGCGCCCCCACAGTGGTCACCGACAAGCGCGGACATGACTATGGACGCGACCGAATTCCTAGTCCACGCCCGCACCCTGGACCCCTTCCGCCATGTTCTGATCTGGCAGGCGGAGTGCGTTGGTGATGATGGATTCAATTTCGGTGGCTACTCGAAACGGAACTTTCCGTTGCTTGTCCAACGCCTTCTGATGTTCTACCCGGATGACCACGACCTCGTCGTTTACGACGCTTCGACTGTGCACGTGCTCCCGCCGAGGATTCTGCGGACGACTGTAAGCACTATCCAGGCAGCAGACCTTACTGGGGTCTCCACCCTCTACCTACCGCCTGTCGGAACTCCGCCAGTCGACGACCATATGGTGGAACTTCTGCAGGTCCAGTAAGGCGGTGCCGGGTAGCGCGGCCGCCCCCGGGCCACACGCCGAGGGCGCGAGGCGATGTCCGGTCGGCGGTGTCCTACCGGGTAGGCGTGCAGACGTCGGCGTTGATCCGCGGCGGTGAGCCCGGCGCCCGTCGTTGATGGCGGCCAGCTGGCGGTGCGTGGGAGAAAACGGAGCGGCCCCGCACCCGGCGCTGCGTGAGCGACGCGGAGTGCGGGGCCAGGCGGGTGCCGGGGCTGCTGTGGGGGTGGTCAGTGGCCGGGGCAGGGGCTGTTCCCCCCTGCGGCGAGCGGGATGCCGCAGCCCGGGCAGTACCCGCGCTTGTAGTCCAACAGGAGCCGCGTGGGCACGAACCGTGCCGGCCGCATGCCGTTGGAGGCATAGATTACGCCGTCGGCGTCGATGGCGACGCGGGGTGGATCCAGCGGGAAACTCTGGTGTAGGTGCGCGATACCCGCCGCGACCTGGTCGCGGGTCTGCACGATCGCCTCGCCGTGCTGGGGCAGCGTCCAGCCGTTCCCGTGCTGGAAGGTCTGCGTGACGTACGCGCCGGTGTGGGGGTCGACCACGGGCAGCAGCCACGCCGCGGTGGGGAGCAGGCTGTTGGCGACCCGGCGGCCGGGCATGTCCTCGAAGACGGTGCCGTCAACGGGGATCGGGTCGTACGTCAGCGGCGTGTCGGTGACGTCCAGGCGCAGGGTGTCACCGGCAGCGGGCGGCTCGATCGCGCCGAGCGCATCCAGGACAGCGCGCAACGCAGGCGTGCCGTGGGTGACGTCGGTGCGGGTCAGCCCGCCGGGGTAGCGGGTGGTGACGTCGGTAAACGACCACCGGTCGCGGCTGGCGCTGTAGGTGGGGTGGAAGGTGACGCCGACGGGTCGCGCCTTGCTATCGGCGTGGGCGAGGCAGATGGCGGTGGCGGCGGTGTAGCGGAGGAACGCGGCTGTAGCCATGGCGCCGTCGTGGACGTGGTACTCACGGGCACGTCGCTGGAGGCGCGCGGTCTCCTTCTTGGAGGTGGGCTTGTCCAACGGGCCGGTGCGGTAGTGCGAGCCGTGGTGGGCGGCGTCGCGGGCGGCGAAGGCGAGGTCGTCGAGAGTGAGGAGCTCGGTGCCGGTGATGCCGGGCAGCCAGCGACGGCGGCGGGCGGCGTCTTGAGCGTGGACTGCGAGGACGTGCAAGGCGGTGCGGTCGTCCAACGGGATCGGGTCGCGGGCGGGTTCGGGGGCGAATCGCAGCGTGACCGGGACAGGTTGCTCGTCGTGGCTGGCGGCGCCGTTGAGGGTCTGCGCGAAGTCGGTGCCGCTCAGGTCGATCAGGCCTGGGGTGCCGCGGTTGAAACGAACCTCGGCGTTGACCGGGTCGTACAGCGTGTGGCCATGCATGTGGTCGACGGGCACGGTCACGGTCACGACATACCGGCCCGGCGGGGTGGTGGCTGGCAGGCGACGGCCGAGCGCAGCAACAGCAAGGCGGTGAAGGTGTGTGACGTCCATGAAGAGGGGCTCCGAATCAGATAGGGGCATGGGGACGGCGGAAGGCAGGCGGCGGCGCGGGCCGATCGGCGGCCGGCCAGGCCGCATCCGGCCGTAGTGGTGTGGCTGGGGAATGGAGGCGGCCAGATGCACGAACCGGCCTGCACGGCGGCCCCGTCAGGGGATCCAAGAGGGATCCACACCGGGGGGTGCGGGGCCGGGCCTCCTGGCCTGAACACTGCCGGGCCCGGGCCCAACACCCGCAACCCCTGCTGGGCCACCTGCACGCCCCCATCGGGTCGGCCTTGCTGGTCGAGCCCGGAATGGCGGCGGCCCACCCCCGGGAGCAGGAGGTGGGCCGGTCGGTCGTCGCTGGGGCGGATGGTGTGGTCAGGAGGGCTCGATGTCCGCGTCGCCGGTGCTGTACGTGACGGTGGGCGTGGTCAGGTTCACGGTGAGGAGCGAGTCGCAGCCGATGTCGGTGTCGAGTTCGGACAGGTCTCTCAGCCAGTCGTCGGCTGGTGTCGCGTCGATCGTGGTTTCGGTGATCGTGCCGTCGGCGTGGTGGAAGCGGGCTCCGTCCTCGTCGTAGCGCAGGGCGCTGCCGTATTCGGCGGCTGCAAACCGGACGTGGGTGACGGGCTCGGCGCTCAGGTCGCCTTCGCTGACGGCCTGCTGGATGACGTCGCGCAGGCCACGGACGAGGGCTGTTTCGGTGTTTCGGACCAGGGCCGCGCGTAGGTCACTGTTGTTCAGGGTGGTCAGGGCGGCGTCACGGGCGTCGTTGTCGGCGAGTAGACGTTCGAGGAGCTGCGTGCGCTGCTCCCGGGTCATGAGGGCTGGGTTCAGGCGGTCCAGCTCGGGCCAGGGCTCGCCGGGCACGCGGGACATGAGGTCCCACTGCGGGTACTCCGCGGCGTGTGCTTCGGCCAACTCGCGGCTTAGGGCGGGAAGGAAGCACGGGGCGAAGGTGACAACTGCCCAGTCTCGCGTCCCTTCGTCCGCTGCGTCCGTCTGCGGGGATCTGGGGACTCCGGGGGTCGCGGTCGTTTCGTTCATGGGGCAGGGCCTTCCTGGACTGTGTTGGTGTGGGTGGGTGCCTGTGTCGGCGGTCCGGGGTGACGGTGGCCCACCCGGACCTAACACGCGCAACCCGTGGACCGGTCCGAACGGCCGACTGCCCGGCATCGGACGGCGGCGGACAGGGAACGGCTCCGGCCGTTCAAACCGGCCTGTTCTGCGCCCACACCGCCGTCTAAGCCCTTCGATCCTGTGCCGGCCTCAGCTCCCCCCGACCCAGAGCCAGGGTCCGGCCATGGGCATCGCCACCGACGCCGCGCCCAGCAGTGTGGCGCTGTCCAGCGAGTGCCAGAGCCCAGGCACAAGGACCCACAACGTCGCCGCGAAAAGCGCCATGAACAGGCCTGCCAGCCATCGGCGGGCACCTGGGCCGAACCTTTCAAGATCCCATTCCTGGGCACTCGAACGCGTGCGCACACCTTAGCGACGCAGGCCTGCGTCGGTGCTCTCCGCACGGCACCCGGGCGGCGTTGCTCTCATGGGTGCGGCGGACCCCATGAACCGCCTGCCGCTCCGGCATACCGCGAATGCCGCGCTTGCCGTCCCGTGAAACGCGGTCATGCGAGCGACGGCGTTGACTACTGCCGCCGAGTTGCCTGCTGAAAGCGCCGCAGGGGTAGGCGAAGCGCCGCAACGGGCAGGCGAGGGCGAGCCCCTGCGACAACGACCGCTCCCGCCGCCCATGCGGCGAGGGTGGCCAGAGGGGTCAGGACGTGCGCGCCGTCAAAGTAGGTCAAATTCGTGATCACCCGCACCGCTGCTCCCGGGGGCAGGAGCGCTGAGACGGTGCGTGCGGCGCCGGGCAGCAGGTCGGCTCCGATGGTGGCCCCGCTGGTGGAGTTGCCGACGGTGAGCAGC
>JARAXD010000063.1:0-3903 GCA_033793685.1 Streptomyces sp. ME19-03-3
CAGTGCCGCTGCCTCAGGCGGGCCAACAGTGTCTGCCCGGCCTCGCGGTCGGTGACCGACGCCGCGGTGACGGTGACGGCCAGCAGCAGCCCGAGGGTGCCGACCACGAGGTGCCGCTTGCGTCCGTTGATCTTTTTCCCCGCGTCGAAGCCCCGCGAGGCGGCCGGAACCGACGCCGCCCCTTTGACCGACTGGGCGTCGATGACGCCTGCGGTCGGCTCCGGATCCCGTCCCTCGGCACTGCGAACACGGTCGCGGAGCCGGTCGTGGAGTTCACCGATCAGACCGTTGTCGCGCCAACGCCGCCAGAACGCGTAGACCCGGTCCCAGGCGGGGAAGTCCGCGGGCATCGCCCGCCAGGTGATGCCGCCGGCGACAGGTAGCGGATCGCGTCGATCATCTGCCGGTGGCAATAGCCCTCCGGCTGACCGCCCCTGCCCTCCAGCCACCCCGGCACCGGCAGCAGGTCCCGCACCACCGCCCACTCGACGTCCGTCATATCCGACGGATACCGCCGGGCGCGGTGCGGACGATCGGCCGCGTTGCCGTACACGTGCGCGAGACAATCACACGGCAGAGTGGCTGAGTTGGACCCGGCCGACGCGAGGGCGTAGAACTGCGACAACAGGGCCTCCTGGGCGCTCGTTGGTCTCGACAACCCCGAGCTGCACAGGAGGCCCTGCTGTCATGCGTACTCGGCCGGAAGATCACCCGACCGGGAAGCCGCACTCGAACCCGTGCTCACCATGACCGGTAGAGCAACGGCTACTCAGTCTTCCAAACAGGTGCTCCAGGGCCCGCGCTGCGGCGGCTGACGCGTCCATGAGCTTTCCGGAGGGGCGAGGCCATGGACGAGACGCCTGGGTATCATCCATCCCGCATGCATCTAGTTGATGCAAAGTGTCAACAATGGTCACTCGGTCGCCACGGCTGCCGTGTGGCAGTTTACAGGAGATCATGCTTAAAGAACTGGGACCGCTGGAACTCGCCGAAACGCATTGGGTCATCGGGGACCCGGCTGGGGAGCACATGAAATTGTTGCCGGAAGGGCTCGCCCATTGGGCCGACGGCATCGAGCAGCAAATCATCCCTTGGCCGCGGCTTATGAACTTCAGTTTGGAGACTCAGCCTGGAAAATCTGCGAGCTCAAAGGGGCTCGACCGGTGGGCCCGGATCATGGCAAATCTGTCAGGAGTTGGATACATGGCCAGCGGTGGTTCCAGGGTGGGTGCGACGTTGCGTCACCCGTACGTGGACTGGGCCGCCGATTTCGATCACCACTCGCGAAAGTATTCTCGCCAGCACATCAACCTGGTGGATGAGTTCCTGAGACAGGCCGTCGAACGGAAAATGGCAAATCGTCTCAGCGACTCCGAGTGGATGTCCGCAGCTGTCGACAAGTTGAGCCAGATGCCCGCATCCGGATCTCGACGTCGATCTCGTAAAACCTTCATCGAGGGACTTCTTGATGGCCACACTTAAGATTCCGAGCTGAGTCCTCAGAATGGTTCGGAAGGGCTGATCACCCTCCCCATCGTGGGATTGTTCGGTGTATGTCTTGATGCTGAATTCAGGGAACGGTTACATGCTGGAAGTTATTGCATTTGCTCTGATTGCCGCCCTCACGGGCGGCGTGATCCGGAAAATTCATGCAAGGCAGTCACAGGGGCGCGCAGCAGAATTTCAGCAAGGCGAGAATCCCGCTATTTCGTGTCGTGTCTCATGGCAGGGCGGATTGGGGCGCCGGGCATTCTTGTACGGAAAGCTCAACAGTAACGCAGGTGGTGCATTTTTCACGCGCCCAGCAAGGCAGCCAGTGCGGCTACCGGTAGATGGGCGTGCCACGCGGAGCGCTAGTTGGCGATCTGGCATGGAAGTGCTCGAGTACGAGACTCGCCAAGGTGATCAACTTCGGATCCTTGCGCACGAAGGAGACGTTGACCTCGTGGTGCGCTACCTCCGTGGCGGCTGACATCACCAGCTGACATCAACGAACGTCAATGGATGACTGCGGAGCGGGGCGGCCGGGGACCGACCGGAGTCCGTTCCTGTAGGCGCCTTCTGGCAGTTCGAATGGGGCCTGGCCCGAACTTACAAGTCAGGGATCAGCAACGATGCTGGCCTTGGGGCCAGGCACTGTCCGCTCGCGCCGATGGGAGCAGTCGGGTGCGGCGCCGACGGGATTCGAACCCGCGCGCTAGGTAGGGCAAGGACCGCCCGGACCCGCACTGGATCGTCGCAGGAGGGACCTTCCCCTACGACGATCGCAATCGACCGCTCTGCCACGGCGCCGCAACCTACGGGACCGCGCGATCCCGCTTCGGCCAGCGTAGAGGCAGTCTCGTGCAAAGCGCGACCACATTATTCACGGACGCCGGCCAGTTCAGAGAACGCGAAGGTGCGATCCTCGCTGCTGGTCGCACATGACTTGTTCCGTGCCACATTCGTGCCACATCGGGCGGTCAGCCACGGTTAACGACGCGTCACCGCGGCCGCGATGACTGGCTCAGCTGGGAACTCTCCAATGCCGGTATGACCTGCGCACCCTCGATGCCCCTGACCACCAGGCTTACAAGGCAGATGTCGGCGGTTCGAAACCGTCCACGCCCACCAGCCCCAATGCATGACAAAGGCCCAGGTCGTCCGGTGTGAGTCCGGAAGCCTGGGCCTTGATCTTTTGCCGCCCGTGAGGGCCGCCGTGCCACTTACGTGCCAGATGGATCGGCGTCGGTCCCCTTCACCCGCCGGATCTGGTCGTCCACGTGCCCGGCGATCTCGTGGTCACGGCCGTTGACGAGGTGCTGATAGATCAGCGCGGCCCGCACCGACGAGTGCCCCATGCGGTGCATCAGCTCCCGCGTGGAGGCCCCGCCCGTCGCGGCCAGGGTGTTACCGGTATGCCGCAGGTCGTGGAAGTGCACGTCCCCGAGGCCGGCCGTAGCGATGGCGCGGAGCCAGATCCGCCGGAAGTTGTTCCGCCGCAGCACTCCCCCGCGCGGTCCGACAAAGACCCCACCTGTGCGGCCAGGCTCGGCGTACTCGGCGAGATGGGCCGCCAGCTCCGCGGTGAGGGAGGCAGGGAAGGCCACTGTGCGCACGCCGGCCGCGGACTTGGGAGCCTTGACCGTCAGTCCGTCCGACCGGGTCTCGGCGACCGACCGGCGGACCGAGATGGTGCGGCGTTCCAGGTCGACGTCCCACCGCTGGAGGCCGGCCAGCTCCCCGAAGCGCAGCGCGGTGAAGGCCGCCAGCAGGATCATCACGCGGTAGCGCGCGGGTACAGCGTCCGCGAGCCGGAAGACCTCCACCACCGACAGGAACGGTCGCTCGGCACTCGGTGCAGTGGCACCACCCTTGATCCGGCACGGATTGCGCTGGACCAGGCCGTCGTCCACGGCGGTGTTCATGATGGCGCGGAGGATCTGATACGCCTTGGCGACGGTCGCCCCGCCGACGCCCTGGTCAAGGCGCTCCCGCCGCGCAGAGCGCGGCGGCGCGCGGCCCGGCGCCTCGGGCCGACGCTCCTGTCTGCGCCCCGCTCCGGCCCGGCCGCCGGCCACCCGCCAGACGGCGAAGGGTGCTGGGCAGAAACCCGCTGTGGCCGGGGCGGTCGGCTCCGCGGCTTTACGCAGCCACCATGGGGCGAGCCTCGAAGACCGGGGCCCACATCGGGCCTTAACGGGCAGGTCCACAGACCGCCCGAGTCGCCAGCAGCTTACGGGCCCCACTCTCTCGCCCCATGGCAGCTCCTGCCCAAAGCCGCTCCACCGACCTTGGAGGCACTCTGAGGGTGGCCGGTGGCTTTAGCCCTGGGTATTCAGCGGAATTAGGTCATCTGACGGCCTGGTAGCAGAAAGGTGCCGCTGACCTGCGAGGATGTGAGTGTCTACGTCATATCCGCTG
>JARAXD010000064.1:0-1718 GCA_033793685.1 Streptomyces sp. ME19-03-3
CCCTGGGTATTCAGCGGAATTAGGTCATCTGACGGCCTGGTAGCAGAAAGGTGCCGCTGACCTGCGAGGATGTGAGTGTCTACGTCATATCCGCTGCAGAAGTCAGGGCACCTTTCCGGTGAGTGAGCGTACAGGGTGGGACCGTCGGCTGTCGGTAGTGGCTGACGGGAAGAGGCTGATCGGGCATGCCGGGGCGGTGCTGCTGCGCCGGTGCGCGGACCGGACCGGGCTCACGGGGGCGCTGGCGAAGGTGCTGCCGTCCAGCGCGGCGGCCAGCTGGCGGGACCGGGCAGGGGTGCTGGTGCATCTGGCGGTCGGGATCGCGCTCGGGGCGGTGAACTTGTCGGAGGCCGAGCAGCTTCAGTTTCACCATCGGCCGCTGTTCGGGCCCCCGGCTTCGGACTCGACCGCCCGCCGCACGCTGGCCGCGCTTGACGAGGCCACCCTGGCGAAGATCGCCAAGGTGCGGGCGAGGGTGCGCCAGCATGTGTGGAGTCTGCTGCATCTGCGGCCGGGAGGCTTCCCCTGGCTGGTCGTGGCGGGCAAGCGGCTGACCGGCTGGATCATCATCGATCTGGACGCCACCATCATCACCTCAGCCTCGAAGAAGGCCGGGGCTGCGGTCACGTTCAAGAAGACGTACGGGTTTCATCCGCTGGCCGCGTGGTGCGCGAACACACAAGAGTCCCTGGCCATGCTGCTGCGGCCGGGCAACGCCGGGGCGAACACGGTGGCCGACCACATCGCCGTACTCACCGACGCCCTGGCGCAGATCCCTGGATCATCGGCCGCGAAGATCCTCGTCCGGGTGGACGGGGCCGGGGCCACCCACGGGCTGCTGGACCACCTCGAAGCTTTGAACACCACCCGGCGCACGGTCCGCTACACGGTCGGCTGGACGATCACCGAAGAAGACGAGAAGGCCATCGCCCGCCTGCCCGAGGCGGCCTGGGAGACCTCCGTGCACCAAGACGGCAGCCTCCAGCAGGGCTACTTCGTCGCGGAGCTGACCGGGCTGAACACCCGCGAGGGCTGGCCCGAGGGCATGCGGCTGATCGTGCGCCGCATGCGTCCGACCCGGCGGCACCTGAAGAAGCTGACCGCGTTCGAGAAGCAGACCGGCTGGCGCTACTGCATCACCGCGACCAACATCCGCCACATGTGGGGCATCGCCGGCTCCAGCCACGCCCAGTTCCTGGACGTACTGCACCGCTCCCACGCATCCGTAGAGGACCGGGTGCGCACGAACAAGGCCATGGGACTTAACAACCTGCCCTCGCAGTCGTGGGACGTCAATCGCGGCTGGACACTCGCCGCGAACCTCGCCGCCGACCTCGACGCATGGCTCCGGTTGTTGGCCCTGCACGATGTCGACGGCCTGGCCGACGCCGAGCCGGACACCATGCGCTTCCGCCTCTACCACCTGCCCGCCCGCCTCGCCGACCACGCACGCCGCCGATGGCTGCGCATTGAGGCGACCTGGCCCTGGGCGAAGGCGTTCACCACCTGCTGGCAGCGGCTCACCACCCTCCCAGCCGTCACCTGACGGCCGGGCACAGCCCCGACGAGGACCAGGAAGGAGAAGACTGGCAGCACTCCGGGCCCGTGGAACCCGGCGCACCCGCGGCGTCACGCGACGGCCCACCTCGAACGGCCCGAGGACATTACGGGCGAACCGCCGAGCAGATCAGCCACCCAACCCCACTGACGAATCGAGG
>JARAXD010000065.1:0-1582 GCA_033793685.1 Streptomyces sp. ME19-03-3
AGCTTGTTGTTTAACCTCGCCGGTTCACCTGACCCGCTGATCTTGGCTTCTTCCTGAGACAGCAGGGCGGCCGTTCTTCACGCTTCGAGGTGTCGAGCAACGTCGCGTGAAGGACGGCCGCTGTGAAGAGTCTGGCTCCCGTAGGTCCCGTAGACGCCGCGCTGAGCGTGCTGTCCCACTTTCGTGTCGAGTTCTACGACTGCCTGTACAAAAGGGCGGACGCGCTCTTCGAGCTCACCGACGCGGTGCTGTGCGCGGACGGTCCGGTGACATCGTTGGTCGAGTTGACACTCACGGCCGAGCACCGTCGCGGTCACGGCGCTATATACGACGCGGTCAACCACGGCTGGCTTGAACCGGCCCGCCTGCGCCGCCTGCTGGCCTCCACGCCGCTGCCGCGTGCCGCCGACGGGCGGATCGTTCTCGCGGTCGACGTCAGCAACTGGTTGCGTCCCGACGCCCCGACCAGCCCAGACCGGTTGTTCTGCCACGTCTACGGCCGCGGCCGCAGCGCCGACCAGCTGATTCCCGGCTGGCCCTACTCCTTCGTCGCCGCACTGGAGACCGGGCGGACATCATGGACCGCCGTGCTGGACGCGATCCGGCTGGGCCCAGCCGACGACGCCACCGCGGTCACCGTCAGCCAACTCCGTTCTGTAGTCGAGCGATTGGAAGACGCGGGACAGTGGAAGCCCGGCGACCCGGACATTCTCATCGTCATGGACACCGGCTACGACGTCACCCGTCTCGCCTACGTCCTGTCCGACCTGCCCGTCGAACTGGTCGGCCGTCTGCGTTCGGACCGGGTCATGCTCCGCGATGCCGGCCCGCGCCGCTCGACCCCGCGTGGTGGGCAGCCCCGCAAGCACGGCGGTGTCCTCACCTTCTCCAAGCCCGAGTCCTGGCACATCCCCGACCAGGTCACCAACACGGTCACCACCCGCTACGGCACGGCCGAAGCCCTGGCATGGGACCGGATACACCCCCGCCTGCAAGCCCGAGGCCCCTGGCTCGACCACTGCGGCGAACTTCCGCTGATCCACGGCACGTTGATCCGACTCAAGGTCGAGCACCTGCCCGGTGACCGCGACCCCAAGCCGGTCTGGCTGTGGTCCTCCCGCACCGGCATGACCGGCGCCGACGTCGACCTTCGCTGGCAGGCGTTCCTCCGGCGCTTCGACCTGGAACACACCTTCCGCCTGTTCAAGCAAACCCTCGGCTGGACCGTCCCGAAGGTTCGCGACCCGCACACCGCCGACCTGTGGACCTGGCTGATCATCGCCGCCCACACCCAACTCCGCCTCGCCCGGCCGCTCACCGAGGACCTCCGCCGCCCCTGGGAACGACCCGCGCAGTCCCGCCGGCTCACCCCCGCCCGAGTCCGCCGAGGGTTCCGCCACCTCCGCGCGAAGACGCTCCGTCCGGCAACGGTGCCCAAACCCTCCAAGCCCGGCCCCGGACGCCCACCGGGATCGAAAAACCGCAGGCCAGCACCACACTATGAGCCCGGAAAGACCGTGAAACGAGTCGCAACCCTCACCGAACACGTCCGCTCGAAACAGCAGCAGGGTTAAAGATCAAG
>JARAXD010000066.1:0-1516 GCA_033793685.1 Streptomyces sp. ME19-03-3
GCCTCCTGCACAGCTCGTGGGTGTCGAAGTCCATGAGCAACAGGAGGCCCTGGTGCCGCAGTCTTCCGTGCTGCTGCATGCCGAGTCCAACTCGGTTCCCCTGTCGTGTGATTGTCTCGCGCATGTGTACGGCAACGCGGCCGATCGTCCGCACCGCGCCCGGCGGTATCCGTCGGATATGACGGACGCCGAGTGGGCGGTGGTGCGGGACCTGCTGCCGGTGCCGGGCTGGCTGGAAGGCAGGGGCGGACAGCCGGAGGCCTACTGCCACCGGCAGATGATCGACGCCATCCGCTACCTGGTCGCCGGCGGCATCACCTGGCGGGCGATGCCCGCGGACTTCCCCGCCTGGGACCGCGTCTACGCGTTCTGGCGACGCTGGCGCGACAACGGCCTGATCGGTGAACTCCACGACCGGCTCCGCGACCGCCTGCGCAGTGCCGAAGGACGGGATCCGGAGCCGACCGCAGGCGTCATCGACGCCCAGTCGGTCAAAGGGGCAGCATCGGTGCCGGCCGCCACGCGGGGCTTCGACGCGGGGAAAAAATCAACGGACGCAAGCGGCACATCGTGGTGGACACCCTCGGGCTGCTGCTGGCCGTCACGGTCACCGCGGCGTCGGTCACCGACCGCGAGGCCGGGCGGACACTGCTGGCCCGGCTACGGCAGCGGCACTGGCGGATCACGCGGGTGTGGGCCGACGGCGGCTACACAGGACAGCTCGTCGACCTCGCCCGCGGCATCCTGCGGATCGCCCTGACCGTGGTCAAACGCAGCGACGACACCAGCGGATTCACCGTGCTGCCCAAAAGATGGCTGGTGGAGCGCACGTTCGCGTGGCTGATGCGCACCCGCCGCCTGACCCGGGACTACGAGGCCCGCACCGACAGTTCGGAGGCGATGATCTACTGGTCGATGAGCATGGTCATGAGCCGCCTCCTCGCGAAGCGGGGACACTGAACATCCCCGGCCGTGCTTCGGTCAGCCAGCCCCGCGCGACCAGGCGCTTGGCCTTCGACCGCACTCCCTCGACCTTCGCGGGCACCGGCTGGAGACCGAGCGCCACCGCCAGCTGCCGGCAGTCCATCGCCTCTCCGTCCCGGCCGACCAGGATGTCCATGAGCCGCCGGTAGTCCGGCGCCAGCACCACGGCTTTCCAGGCCTACCCGCCACACCGGCACCACCGAACCCCGCACCGCACCCGCCACCGTCACTGGCCGGTCTTCAGTCACCGCCACCGGTGCCGGCCGGCGATCACCTGGTTCCGCCAAAACCTGCCCGACCGTCTCACGGGCGATCACGAACCGCTCCCACGCGGCCTCCGCCTCCCGCAACTCGGCCTGCAAAACCTCCACCCGCTGACGGGCAGCACGCTCCCGCTCCTCCAACAGCCCCATCACCGACGGCATCCGACACCCCCACGAAGAGACGACACGCCATCCCTGCCGCCGAACCACCGCCACCATGCCTGACCAGCAGAAACGCAGCCATCACCTACGGAAAAACAACAGCTTCT
>JARAXD010000067.1:0-1507 GCA_033793685.1 Streptomyces sp. ME19-03-3
ACCGCACGACGGCGCAACTCAAGCGGGTACTGGGAAGGACGTGCCATGACTCGATCCTCTCAAATGATCGAGTCCCTACCGAACCCGGAACGGTTCACCGGAACGTTACGACGTCGCATTGGTCGGGGTCACCGACAAACTCGTAGAGTTCGGGGTTTTTGGGACTACCTTGGATAGAGAGACCTGTGCCGAAAGCCCTCTCTGGAAAGGAGAAGTCGACGGGCCACGCGACGTCATTTCCGGGCGGATTCAGGCGCCAAGTGCCGCTACCAATCCCCATGCCCGCGGGCCACCCGTCAGAGGTGAACGTACCGTCCTTGTTGAGCGTCACGGTTTCGCTGGAGGAACTGCGGTAAGTGCCCACGAGGTCTCGACTCTTCAGTCCGTCTGGCCGGTCCCCTACGCACTGGGAGTAGGGACCGACAAGCCCACACCCACTAGTCGTGGCTGCCACAGTCAGCGCCGTGGAAACCAGCCTCAGCAACCATCGCTGATTCATGTCCCGCCCCTTTGCCACCAGAAGAAGGGCTATCGTCTCAGAGGTCCACAATCCTGCCCGATCCCCGGGCCGTCTCGGGGCCGTCCGAGGGTGCACAAAGACGCCCAACGCTGGCAACCGTTGACGGCACAGTCTCAGGTCACAGCGTTGATCACTCATGAGGTCCCAGATGGGCAGGGCTTCGCACTACTTCAAGAAGATCTGTGCGCATCATGAAGCATGGGGATTGATCTGGAGCTGCACACGTCGCGGCCGGCGCGCAACTGGCGCAAGTCCCGCGCAACACTCCTGCGGAGCTCTCACGGACACGGCGATGCGCTGGCCGATGCACTCGGCTCGCTCCAGCTCCTTGGCATTACCGGGAGGCCCACTGCCGTCGATCCGTACGGGGACACGTTGATGAACGAGCAGGAGTCTGCCGCCGCCCTCCAGGAGATCCACGATCTGCGGCAAAGATGCAGTGACGAGCGTCAGCTCGCCGCGCTGGACGATCTCGCGACGATGCTGGACCAATGCGCGGCCACCCCAGGCAGTTACCTGTGGTTCGCGGGCGACTGAAGCCCGTGCCACAACCGTGCCAGATCCAGCGGGGAGCCACGGGGAATCTCGGGACCTGACGGGCGTTCAAGCGAGCTGCCGCCGAGGCGGCGATCCTGCAGGTCAGCCACGACGCCGCCCCACCTCGCTCCTAAAGTGGTTGTCCGGCGCGCTCACCGAGTCCAGACCCGCCGGAACTCTTCGGCCGGGATGGACTCAAGCGGATCCTCTTCAGGATCGATCGCCTGGTCTGTCAGGCCGCCGTGCTCGTCCTCCAGGTGCTCCCAGCTGTACCGGTGGAGTTGACCGGCCGAAGTCAGTTCGGCTTGCTTGATGACGATCAACTCGCCGCGGTCGGGTACGGGGGGCCTCGGTTGCGTCCTTGGAAGTGGTGTAACGGGTTGGACCTGATGCGGGGGTTTACTCCGGCGTCCGGGTTGGTGCCCGCATAGACAAACGGCCACCGGCTGA
>JARAXD010000068.1:0-1473 GCA_033793685.1 Streptomyces sp. ME19-03-3
GCACCGCGCCCGGCGGTATCCGTCGGATATGACGGACGTCGAGTGGGCGGTGGTGCGGGACCTGCTGCCGGTGCCGGGCTGGCTGGAGGGCAGGGGCGGGCAGCCGGAGGGCTACTGTCACCGGCAGATGATCGACGCGGTCCGCTACCTGGTCGCGGGCGGTATCACCTGGCGGGCGATGCCCGCGGACTTCCCGGCCTGGGACCGCGTCTACGCGTTCTGGCGGCGCTGGCGCGACAACGGTCTGATCGGTGAACTCCACGACCGGCTGCGCGACCGTCTCCGCAGTGCCGAAGGACGGGATTCGGAGCCGACCGCAGGCGTCATCGACGCCCAGTCGGTCAAAGGGGGAGCGTCGGTGCCGGCCGTCACGCGGGGCTTCGACGCGGGGAAGAAGATCAACGGACGCAAGCGGCACATCGTGGTGGACACCCTCGGGCTGCTGCTGGCCGTCACGGTCACCGCAGCGTCGGTCACCGACCGCGAGGCCGGGCGGACACTGTTGGCCCGCCTGAGGCAGCGGCACTGGCGGATCACGCGAGTGTGGGCCGACGGCGGCTACACCGGACAGCTCGTCGACCTCACCCGCAGCATCCTGCGGATCGCCCTGACCGTGGTCAAACGCAGCGACGACACCAGCGGATTCACCGTGTTGCCCAAAAGGTGGCTGGTGGAGCGCACGTTCGCGTGGCTGATGCGCACCCGCCGCCTGGCCCGCGACTACGAGGCCCGCACCGACAGTTCGGAGGCGATGATCCACTGGTCGATGAGCATGGTCATGAGCCGCCGCCTCGCGAAACGGGGACGCTGAACATCCCCGGCCGCGCTTCGGTCAGCCAGCCCCGTGCGACCAGGCGCTTCGCCTTCGACCGCACCCCCTCGACCTTCGCGGGCACCGGCTGGAGACCGAGAGCCACCGCGAGCTGCCGGCAGTCCATCGCTCCATCAGCCAGACGGGACAGGATGTCCATGAGCCGCCGGTAGTCCGGCGCCAGCACCACGGCCTGAAGGCCTGCCCGCCACACCGGCACCAACGAACCGCGCACCGCACCCGCCACCGTCACCGGCCGGTCTTCGGTCACCGCCACCGGTGCCTGTCGGCGATCACCCGGTTCCGCCAGGACCTGCCCGACCGTCTCACGGGCGATCACGAACCGCTCCCACGCGGCCTCCGCCTCCCGCAACTCGGCCTGCAGCACCTCCACCCGCTGCCGGGCGGCACGCTCCCGCTCCTCCAACAGCCCCATCACCGACGGCATCCGACACCCCCACGAAGAGACGACACAACACGTCATCCCTGCCGCGGAACCACCGACATCATGCCTGACCAGCGGAAACGCAGCGATCACCTGCGGAAAGACAACAGCTTCTGATCTTGATCTTTAACCCTGCTGCTGTTTCGAGCGGACGTGTTCGGTGAGGGTTGCGACTCGTTTCACGGTCTTTCCGGGCTCATAGTGTGGTGCTGGCCTG
>JARAXD010000069.1:0-1431 GCA_033793685.1 Streptomyces sp. ME19-03-3
GGTTGCGTCCTTGGAAGTGGTGTAACGGGTTGGACCTGATGCGGGGGTTTACTCCGGCGTCCGGGTTGGTGCCCGCATAGACAAACGGCCACCGGCTGATCTTCGAAGTGTCAAAGCCTCGAAGGAGATCAGCACGATGACCGCACCTGACAGTCTGCCCCTGCACGCTCTCGCCGAGGAGAACCTCGCTGCGGCGAGTCCCGATCTGTTGCGCGCGATGGTCAAGACGTTCGCCGACGCGCTGATGTCCACGGAGGCCGATGCCCTGTGCAACGCCGAATACGGGCAGGTCAGCGACGAACGCGTCAACCATCGCAACGGATATCGCCCACGCGAGTGGGACACCAGGGTCGGCACCGTCGAACTGGCCATCCCCAAGTTGCGCCAAGGCAGCTACTTCCCGCACTGGCTCCTGGAACGACGCCGCAGGGCCGAACAGGCCCTGATCTCGGTGGTCGCCACCGCCTACCTCCTCGGGGTCTCCACCCGCCGGGTCGAGAAGCTCGCCGAGTCCCTCGGCGTCACGCAACTGTCGAAGTCCCAGGTCAGCGCCATGTCCAGACACCTGGACGAGCAGGTGGCCGCGTTCCGCAACCGGCCCCTGGACGCCGGCCCGTATGCCTTCATCTGGGTCGACGCGCTGACCCAGAAGGTCCGCGAGGACGGCCGCACCATCAACGTCGCCGCGCTGATCGCCGTCGGTGTCAACGCCGACGGACACCGCGAGATCCTCGGCCTGGACGTCGCCACCACCGAGGACGGCGCCGGCTGGCTGGCATTCCTGCGCTCGCTGATCGCCCGCGGCCTCAGCGGCGTTCAGCTCGTCGTCTCCGACGCTCACCCCGGCCTGGTCGACGCCATCGGGGCCGTGCTGCCCGGGGCTTCCTGGCAGCGCTGCCGCACGCACTACGCCCGCAACCTGCTCTCGCAAGTCCCCAAGTCGGCCCAGCCGTGGGTGGCCACGCTACTGCGGACGGTCTTCGAGCAACCCGACGCCGACGCCGTCCACACCCAGATGAAGCAGGTCCTGGACGCCCTGGAGAAGAAGTTTCCCAGGGCCGCCGAACATCTGGATGCCGCCCAGCACGACCTGCTGGCCTTCACCGCCTTCCCGCGCGAGATCTGGCGGCAGATCTGGTCCAACAACCCCCAAGAACGGCTGAACAAGGAGATCCGGCGCCGCACCGACGTGGTCGGCATCTTTCCCGACCGCACCGCCGTGATCCGCCTGGTCGGCGCCGTCCTGGCCGAGCAGAACGACGAGTGGACCGAAGCACGCCGCTACATGGGCCGCGACCTGCTGGCCAAGGCCCGCCTCCACCCGATCGAGTCAGAAACCGACAACACCGGCCTGCCAGCCGAACTCACCGCATAACGTCAAAGAAGAGATCACCGAGTGGCCGTCGATACACCACTCCAACGGACGTGACC
>JARAXD010000007.1:0-309578 GCA_033793685.1 Streptomyces sp. ME19-03-3
GGGGTTAAGGCTCCCAGTAGACGACTGGGTTGATAGGCCGGATGTGGAAGCCCAGTAATGGGTGGAGCTGACCGGTACTAATAAGCCGAGGGCTTGTCCATAGGTTGCTCGCGTCCACTGTGTAGTTCTGAAACAACGAACCCCGGTTCGTACAGTTTCATAGTGTTTCGGTGGTCATAGCGTTAGGGAAACGCCCGGTTACATTCCGAACCCGGAAGCTAAGCCTTTCAGCGCCGATGGTACTGCAGGGGGGACCCTGTGGGAGAGTAGGACGCCGCCGAACAAATATTGAGAGCCGTGCCCCCGGACCCAGTCCGGGGGCACGGCTCTTTGTCGTATCCACATCCGTTGTTCATGCTCGGATCAGCAGCGCCTCACTCGCCTCGGTGATCCTTGGCGGACCGGGTGAGTGGAGGTGAGCCTGATGCAGCAGTCCCTGAGTCAGGGTGCTGAAGTAATCGCGCTGGAGGACGAGTTCTCGTCCGCGGTGGAGGGGCGTCATGCCGTTGCCGTGGATTCGACGACCTCCGCGCTGCGACTGGCGTTGCTCTCGCTCGCCATCGGCGCCGGCGAGGAAGTGATCCTTCCGTCGTTCGCGCCCGCGCAGACCGCGGATGCCGTGCGTCAGACCGGTGCGGTGCCGGTCTTCGCCGACATCGATCCGCTGACGTTCTGCCTCGATCCGCAGGCCGTCGCGGCCGCCATCTCGCCCCTCACGGTGGCCATCCTGCCGGTGCACCTCTTCGGGCACCCGGCGGCCGTCGACCAGATCATCGACGTCGCCGCCCGCCACGGCCTGGCGATCGTCGAGGACGCCACCCAGGCGCAGGCGGCGACGCTGGCCGGCCGGCGGGTCGGCACCTACGGCGCGCTGAGCGTGTTCGCCGTCGAGGAGGGTGCCGTGGTGACCACGGAGCACCCTGAACTGGCGAGTACCGTCAAGCGGCTTCGGGACGCCCCCCAGTCGAGGGCCCGGATGACCGACGGCAAGGCGGCCGTGGGCCGCGGGGCGCTGGCGAAGCTCGCCGGGGCCGTGGCCCGGCAGCGGGCCAACTGCCGCTTCCTGGACTCGGCACTCACCGGTGTCGTCGTACCGTATGTGGAGCCCGGCGCGCAGCACGTCTACCACCGTTACACGGTGCGCATACCGGGGAACGGTCGACCGGACCGGGACGCGTTCGCGATGGCCCTGGCCGCACGGGGCGTGCACGCCGACGTGAGCATCCCGACGCCGCTGCACCGGCTTCCGGGGTACCGGTCGCATGCGTATCTGCCGAGGACGGAGGCGGCGGCCGGCGACACGTTGTCGCTGCCCGTCCACCCGGGTCTCACGGAGAAGGAGTTGGAGCGAATGGCCGCGGCCTGCAACAGGCTCGGCGGATTGCTCTGAGGCTCCGCCGTTCGGTCCGCGTCGTGCGTCGAGCGGATTTCCGGACCGGGCCGTGCATGGGTTAAGATCCTTCACATCGACGCGCCCCAATAGCTCAGTCGGCAGAGCGTCTCCATGGTAAGGAGAAGGTCTACGGTTCGATTCCGTATTGGGGCTCTGATGAGAGAAGGCCCCCGCCGGACGGCGGGGGCCTTCTCTGTTTGTTTGCGCCGCTGACCGGCTCTGCTAGGCGGGCAGTTCCGGCACGCGCAGGGCGAGGATGGCCATGTCGTCGGAGGGCGCGTCCGAGGCGAAACGTTCGACGGCCCGTTGGATGCGCGCCGCGACGGCGCCGGCGGTGAGGCCGGTGCAGGTGGCCAGGACGTCGGCGAGGCCGTCGTCACCGAGCATGCGGGTGCCCTCGCGGCGTTCGGTGACGCCGTCGGTGACGCACAGCAGGACGTCGCCGGGGTCGAGGGTGACGGTCTGCTCGACGAGCTCGAGGTCCTCGATGACTCCCAGGAGCGGCTGCGGTTCCGCGGCGGGTTCCACGATGCCGCTCTGGCGCAGCCGCAGTGGCAGTGGGTGGCCCGCGCAGACGACCTTCAGGACTGCGCTTCCGTCGCTCTGCGGCCACATCTCGCCGTAGAGCAGGGTGAGGAAGCGGCTTCGGGAGCCCTCGTCCAGGATGGCGGCGTTGAGCCGCTCCAGGACCGACGGGCCGCTGAAGCCCTCGCGGGCGAGCAGACGAAGCGCGTGCCGGGCGAGACCGGTCACGGCGGCGGCTTCGGGGCCCGTGCCGCACACGTCCCCGATGGCGAAGCCCCAGCAGCCGTCGCGCACGGGGAACACGTCGTAGAAGTCGCCGCCGACCTCGTTGCCCTCACCGGCGGCGCGGTAGACGACCTCGACCTCGACGCCGGGGATGGCCGGCAGGCCGGGCGGCAGCAGGCTCCGCTGGAGCGACTGGCTGATGGCCGTGCGCTCGCTGTAGAGGCGGGCGTTGTCCAGGGCGAGGGCGGCGCGGCGGGAGAGGTCCTCGGCGAGTTCCAGGATCTCCTGGCGGAAGCGCTCGTCGGCTGATTTGCCGAGCGTCAGCATGCCGATGACGCGGTTGCGGGCCACCAGGGGCAGGACGACCGTCTCGCCGCCCACGGCGGCCGCGGTCGCCAGGGCGGTGCCGGGGCCGGTGGCGGGCCGCCCGGCGTCGCCGAGGCTCAGGCTGCGCAAGGAGGCCCGTAGGGCGGTGGAGTGCGCGGCGTCGGCGGGAGCGGTCCACACGCGGGCGCCGGGGGTCGGGTCGGGCTCGGGCGGGGCGAGTCGGGAGAGCAGCGCCTTGATGCCGTCGATGCGGTCCTCGTCCTCGTGGAGGACGAAGGCGAGTTCGGGCTCCGAGGCCTGGTCGGCGATCGTGTAGACCGCGCACCAACTGGCCAGGGTCGGCACCGTCATCTGCGCCATCAGGGCAAGGGTCTGGTCGCGTTCCAGGGTGCCCGCCAGCAGGTCGGAGGCCTCGACCAGGAAGGACAGCGAGCCGCGGCGCAGGCGCTCGAGCTCGGTGAGGCGGGCGCTTTCCACGGCCAGGGCGATGCGGTCGGCAGCGAACTGCAGCCGCAGCGCCTCCTCGTTGGTGTAACGGCCGGAACTCTCCGCGGCGACGCCGAGGGAGCCGGTGAGGCGGCCCTCCACTTTGAGGGGGACGGTGACGACGGAGCGCATGCCGGTGCCGGAGAGCAGGGGGACGGCTCCGGGCACCGCCGTGAGGTCCTCGTGCACGGCGGGCATGCGGGCGCTGCCGTAGCGGCCGGTACCGGCCTCGACGGGGACGCGGGCGAAACGCTGCCGGGCGGAGGGCAGGCCGGTGGAGGCCCGCACCTCCAACTCGGTCTCGTCGTCGGTGGCGAGCAGCAGGTAGGCGGCGTCGCCGTCGAGCATGTCGCGGGCCCGCTCCACGGTGCGCTGCAGCAGCCCGTCGAGGTCGTCGGGGGCGGGGGACCCGATGAAGGACTCGAAGGGGTCCGCGGCCTTGCCGCGTTCGGTGCCGCCCTCGACGGCGATCATGCCGCGTCCCGGGTGCTGCAGGACGGCGCGCGCGTCCTCGCGCACCAGCAGGCACACGGTGGACGGTTCGCCGGAGGAGTCGCGCACCCGCAGGTGCGTGCCGTAGACGGGAAGGATCCGCCCGTCGGCATCGCGGAGTCCGTAACTGCCCTCCCAACGGGACAGCCGCAGCGCCTCGGCGATGCCGTGACCGGTCCCGGGGGTCTGCGGCCAGGCGGCGAAGTCGCCGAGCGGTTTGCCGGTGACCTGGTCGCCGGGGTGGCCGAAGAGTTCGGTGGCGTCCTGGTTCCAGCGGGTGATGACGCCGCCGCGGTCGACCTGGACGACGGCGACCCGGACCCGTTCGTCGGCCAGCGGAAGCGCCTGGACAGGCAGGGCCGGGCCCGCGGAACGGGTGCCTGCGGGGCGTTGGGGCAGCTCCAGCCGGAACCAGACGTGCTTGGTGGCCGCGGTGTACTCCACGCCCCAGCGGCTGGCCAGAGCCGAGCACAGGAGCAGCCCGCGGCCGCCCTCGTGGTCGGGGTGGACGTGCTTCCTGGCGTCGTGGAGCGGGAGCTCACGTTCCGGATAGCGGTCGGTCACCTCGATCCGCACGGCGGACTCGAAGCGCAGGCACTGGACGTCCGCCGCGGTGCCGGCGTGGACAACGGCGTTGGTGACGAGTTCACTGGTGAGGACGACGGCGTCGTCGACCACCTCCGAGAAGCCCCAGCCGTGGAGGGTGTCCCGGACGAACGCGCGTGCGGTTGCTACGGAACGCCCCACGGGTTTGAAGGTGGCCGCTGCCCGCGCCGTGATCACAGATCTCCTTGTTTGTCCCGGGACGTCACCATTCGTCGTCCGTTGTACTGTCACCACCGGCCCCCACTTCGAGGTGTACGCCCGGCCCAAGGTGGGCAACCGCATGCCAGGTTACTTACCCCAGGCGACCGCATGTGTGCCGGTTGGGGGTGTTCCAGTCCCGATCGTGACGCCGGTCATATGCGATGCTGCCGAACTGTTATGGCCGGGCCCGGGCATGGTGAAACACTGGGCATGCCTGAACGAGGCACCTGCAGGTCGGTCGACCCCCCGGGAGGGACACGGTGGAGTCTGGCGCATCGGCGCGAGGCGGCGCGGCATCCGCGGCGAAGCGGGGCGGTTCCGCACGCGTCAAGAACGTCCGGTCGCGTACGAGCGGGGCCGGTACGGGGACCGTGGAGGTCGACTCGACGGCCCTGTACCGGCTGCTGTCCGCGTTGGAATCGATGCGGGACGGCAACTTCCGCAAGAGACTGACGGTCACCGGCGACGGGGTCATGGCGGAGATCTCCGCGGTGTTCAACGAGGTCGCCGACCGCAACCAGCACCTCACGGGAGAGCTGGCGCGGGTGCGGCGGGTCGTGGGCCGTGAGGGCAAGCTCGCCGAGCGCCTGGAGACGGGGGTGTGCGAGGGCGCCTGGGCGGCGGCCATCGACGCCTCCAACGCGCTCGTGGACGACCTCGTGCGCCCCATGTCCGAGGTCGGCCGGGTGCTGTCGGCGGTCGCGGAGGGCGACCTGGAGCAGCGGATGGACCTGCGTTCGCAGGGCGCCGACGGCTCGGGGCACCCGCTGCGCGGGGAGTTCCTCAAGGTGGGTCGCACCGTCAACGGGCTGGTCGACCAGCTCTCCACGTTCACCGACGAGGTGACCCGGGTGGCGAGCGAGGTCGGCACCGAGGGCAAGCTCGGCGGCCAGGCGCGGGTGCGCGGTATGTCCGGTTCGTGGAAGGACCTGACGGATTCGGTCAACACCATGGCGTCCCGGCTGACGGCCCAGGTGCGCGACATCGCCCTGGTCACGACGGCGGTCGCCAAGGGCGACTTGTCGCGCAAGGTCACCGTGCACGTGGCCGGCGAGATGCTGGAGCTGAAGAACACCGTCAACACGATGGTGGACCAGCTCTCCTCCTTCGCCGCCGAGGTGACCCGCGTCGCCCGTGAGGTGGGCACCGAGGGCCAGCTCGGCGGCCAGGCCAAGGTGGCCGGTGTCGACGGCGTGTGGAAGGACCTCACGGACTCCGTCAACCTGATGGCCGGCAACCTGACGGCCCAGGTGCGCGACATCGCGCAGGTGACCACCGCGGTCGCCAACGGCGACCTGTCGCAGAAGATCACGATCGGCGCGCGCGGCGAGGTCGCGCAGTTGGCCGAGACCGTCAACGCGATGACCGAGACGCTGCGCACCTTCGCCGACGAGGTGACGCGTGTCGCGGGCGAGGTCGGCGCGGAGGGCCGGCTCGGCGGCCAGGCGCAGGTGCCGGGTGCCGCGGGTACCTGGAAGGACCTGACGGACTCGGTGAACACCGCGTTCCGCAACCTGACCGGGCAGGTCCGCGACATCGCGCAGGTGACGACGGCGGTCGCCAACGGCGACCTGTCGCAGAAGGTCACGGTGGACGTCTCCGGCGAGATGCTCGAGCTGAAGAACACCGTGAACACGATGGTCGACCAGTTGTCGGCCTTCGGGGCCGAGGTGACCCGGGTGGCCCGTGAGGTGGGCGTGGAGGGTGAGCTGGGCGGTCAGGCGCAGGTGCCGGGCGCGGCAGGTCTGTGGAAGGACCTGACGGACTCGGTGAACACCGCGTTCCGCAACCTGACCGGTCAGGTCCGCAACATCGCGCAGGTGACGACGGCGGTCGCCAACGGCGACCTGTCGCAGAAGGTCACGGTGGACGTCTCCGGCGAGATGCTGGAGCTGAAGAACACCGTCAACCGCATGGTGGACCAGTTGTCCTCGTTCGCCGGGCAGGTCACACGGATGGCCCGGGACGTGGGCACCGAGGGACGCCTCGGCGGTCAGGCCCGCGTCGACGGAGTGAGCGGCGTGTGGAAGGAGCTGACGGACTCCGTCAACTTCATGGCGGGCAACCTGACCTCGCAGGTCCGCCAGATCGCCCAGGTGACGACCGCGGTGGCCCGCGGTGACCTGTCGCAGAAGGTCGACGTCGACGCGCGCGGCGAGATCCTGGAGCTGAAGAACACCATCAACACGATGGTCGACCAGCTGTCCTCCTTCGCCGAACAGGTGACCCGGGTGGCCCGCGAGGTGGGCACCGAGGGCCGGCTCGGCGGCCAGGCGCAGGTGCCCGGCGTGGCCGGCGTGTGGCGCGACCTCACCGACTCCGTCAACGGCATGGCGGGCAACCTGACCGCGCAGGTCCGCAACATCGCCCAGGTGGCCACCGCGGTGGCCCGCGGTGACCTGTCGCAGAAGATCGACGTCGACGCGCGCGGCGAGATCCTGGAGCTCAAGAACGTCCTCAACACGATGGTCGACCAGTTGTCGGCCTTCGGTGACGAGGTGACCCGGGTGGCCCGCGAGGTGGGCACCGAGGGCATCCTGGGCGGCCAGGCCGAGGTGAAGGGCGTGTCGGGCACCTGGAAGGACCTGACGCAGTCCGTCAACTTCATGGCGAACAACCTCACGATGCAGGTCCGCAACATCGCCGAGGTCACCACCGCGGTCGCCCAGGGCGACCTGTCCAAGAAGATCACTGTCGACGCCAAGGGCGAGATCCTCGCCCTGGTCACCACCGTCAACACGATGGTCGACCAGCTCTCCGCGTTCGCCGACGAGGTGACCCGGGTGGCCCGCGAGGTGGGTACCGAGGGCCAGCTGGGCGGCCAGGCACGGGTCAGGGACGTCTCGGGCATCTGGAAGGACCTCACCGACAACGTCAACCTGATGGCCAACAACCTGACCAGCCAGGTGCGTTCGATCTCCTCCGTCGCCACCGCCGTCGCCAACGGCGACCTCACCAAGAAGATCACCGTCGAGGCACGGGGCGAGGTCGCCCAGCTCGCCGAGACCATCAACACCATGGTGGACACGCTCTCCGCCTTCGGTGACGAGGTGACCCGGGTGGCTCGCGAGGTGGGCACCGACGGCATTCTCGGGGGTCAGGCGCGCGTGCCGGGTGTGTCCGGCTCGTGGAAGGACCTCACCGAGTCGGTGAACAACATGGCCTCCAACCTGACGGGCCAGGTCCGAAACATCGCCATGGTCACCACCGCGGTGGCCCGCGGCGACCTGTCCAAGAAGATCGACGTCGACGCGCACGGCGAGATCCTGGAGCTGAAGACGACCATCAACACGATGGTCGACCAGCTGTCGGCATTCGGCGACCAGGTGACCCGGGTGGCCCGTGAGGTGGGCACCGAGGGACGCCTGGGCGGTCAGGCGCGCGTGCCGGGCGTGTCCGGCATCTGGAAGGACCTCACCGAGTCGGTGAACCTGATGGCGAACAACCTGACCCGTCAGGTGCGCAACATCGCCCAGGTCGCCACCGCGGTGACCCGCGGCGACCTCAACATCCGCACGGATGTGGACGCGGCGGGCGAGATCCTGGAACTCCAGGACTACATCAACACCATGATCGTCAGGCTCCGCGAGACCACGCTCGCCAACAAGGAGCAGGACTGGCTCAAGGGCAACCTCGCCCGCATCTCGGGTCTGATGCAGGGCCGCCGCGACCTCAACGACGTGGCGGCGCTCATCATGGGCGAGCTGACGCCGGTGGTGTCCGCCCAGCACGGCGCGTTCTTCATCGCGGAGGAGCCGACCGGCGGGGAGGAGAACGAGGAGGGCTACGAGCTGCGGCTGTGCGGCTCGTACGGCTTCTCCAAGCGGTCGATGCCGACGGTCTTCCTGCCCGGCGAGGGACTGATCGGCACAGCCGCGATCGAGAAGCGCTCGATCCTGGTGGAGGACGTGCCGCCGGGTTACCTGAAGATCACCTCCGGTCTCGGCGAGGCGTCGCCGGCCCACGTCATCGTGCTGCCGGTGGTCTTCGAGGACCGGGTGCTCGGGGTGATCGAACTGGCCTCCTTCCAGCCGTTCACACAGATCCAGAAGGACTTCCTCGGCCAGATCACCGACATGATCGCGGTCAGCGTGAACACCATCAGCGTGAACACCAAGACCGAGTACCTGCTGGAGCAGTCGCAGGAGCTGACCGAGCAGCTGCGGGAGCGCTCCGCGGAGCTGGAGAACCGGCAGAAGCAGCTGGAGATGTCCAACACCGAGCTGGAGGAGAAGGCGGAGCTGCTGGCCCGCCAGAACCGCGACATCGAGGTGAAGAACACCGAGATCGAGGACGCCCGGCAGGTCCTGGAGGAGCGCGCCGAGCAGCTGGCCGTCTCGATGCGCTACAAGTCGGAGTTCCTGGCCAACATGTCGCACGAGCTGCGCACACCGCTCAACTCGCTGCTCATCCTGGCCAAGCTGCTCGCCGACAACGCCGAGGGCAACCTCTCCCCCAAGCAGGTGGAGTTCGCCGAGACGATCCACGGCGCCGGCTCCGACCTGTTGCAGCTCATCAACGACATCCTGGACCTGTCCAAGGTCGAGGCGGGCAAGATGGACGTCAGCCCGACCCGCATCGCCCTGGTCCAGCTGGTCGACTACGTGGAGGCGACCTTCCGTCCGCTGACCGCGGAGAAGGGCCTGGACTTCTCGGTGCGCGTCTCGCCGGAGCTGCCCGCCACACTCCACACCGACGAGCAGCGGCTGCTGCAGGTGCTGCGCAACCTCCTGTCCAACGCGGTGAAGTTCACCGACAGCGGCTCCGTCGAGCTGGTGATCCGCCCGGCCGGACCCGAGGTGCCGCAGGCGATCCGGGAGCAGCTGCTGGAGTCCGGCTCCCTGCGCGGCGCGGACGAACCGCTGATCGCCTTCTCGGTGACCGACACGGGCATCGGCATCGCGGCGAGCAAGATGCGGGTCATCTTCGAGGCGTTCAAGCAGGCTGACGGCACCACCAGCCGCAAGTACGGCGGTACGGGCCTGGGCCTGTCCATCAGCCGGGAGATCGCGCGGCTGCTCGGCGGCGAGATCCACGCCGACAGCCAGCCCGGCCGAGGCTCGACCTTCACCCTCTACCTGCCGCTCAACACCACCGAACTGCCACCCCAGGGCTACCTCCCCGGCAATGAGTCCGGGGAACTCCAGGGAGCGCCGACCGAGCCGCTGCACACACCTGCGCACGGCCAGGTGGCGGTGCGCGGCCGCGGCGCGGGCAGTAGTCTGGCCCGCCTGCGCCGGCGTTCGGCGGCGCAGCGGCCCGCGGCGGGCGCCGGGCCGGCGGAGCGCACCGCGCTGCCCGAGTCGTGGGTGGAGGGCGTGTACAGCGACGCCTACACCGGCTTCGCGGGCGGGTTCAGCGGTGAGAAGGTGCTGATCGTCGACGACGACATCCGCAACGTCTTCGCCCTCACCAGTGTGCTGGAGCAACACGGGCTGACCGTGCTGTACGCCGAGAACGGCCGGGAGGGGATCGAGGTCCTGGAGCAGCACGACGACATCGCGGTGGTTCTGATGGACATCATGATGCCCGAGATGGACGGTTACGCGACTACGGCCGCGATCCGCAGGATGCCCCAGTTCGCGGGGTTGCCGATCATCGCGCTCACGGCGAAGGCGATGAAGGGCGACCGGGAGAAGAGCATCGAGTCCGGCGCGTCCGACTACGTCGCCAAGCCGGTGGACACCGACCACCTCCTCGCGGTGATGGAGCAGTGGATGCAGTCCAGGTGACGTCGTGTCGGGTGACGTGCAGTGGCCGAGTGGTCGGCTCAGCGTGACCATGCGGAGCCCATGGCGGGTGAAGGGGTGTGGGAGTGCACGATTCCGGGAACCTTCACGTCCCTGACTGCGTTTCCGCTACGTGCACAGTGACATGGCGGTGACAGGGTGTGGCGGACGGCGGGGTGCGGCTACCATGACCGGCACAAGGACGGACGGCGCTCAGGAGTCGTCCATGGGGGCGGCGACCGGTGCAGTGCCGGGGCGAGGAGGGCGGGCCATGGTGCAGAAGGCCAAGATCCTCCTGGTCGATGACCGGCCGGAGAATCTGCTGGCGCTGGAGGCCATCCTCTCCGCGCTCGATCAGAGCCTGGTGCGGGCATCGTCCGGGGAGGAAGCGCTCAAGGCATTGCTCACCGACGACTTCGCGGTGATCCTGCTCGACGTCCAGATGCCGGGTATGGACGGGTTCGAGACCGCAGCGCACATCAAGCGGCGCGAGCGTACCCGTGACATCCCGATCATCTTCCTGACCGCCATCAACCACGGGCCGCACCACACCTTCCGCGGCTACGCGGCCGGCGCGGTGGACTACATCTCCAAGCCCTTCGACCCGTGGGTGCTGCGCGCGAAGGTCTCGGTCTTCGTCGACCTCTACATGAAGAACTGCCAGTTGCGCGAGCAGGCGTCGCTGCTCCGGCTGCAGCTGGAACAGGGTGCCGGGTCCGGCGGCAGCGGCGCCGGGGGGTCCGTGGGCCTGCTCGTCGAGCTCTCCGCGCGGCTCGCCGCCGTGGAGGAGCAGGCGGAGGCACTGTCCAAGCAGCTCGACGAGTCCGCGGACGCGGCGGCGGTGGCCACGGCGGCCCACCTGGAGCGCAAGCTGACCGGGCTGCGCCGCGCGCTCGACGCGTTGGAACCGGGCACGGGCGGCGGCGACAAGAAGATTCCCCCGCAAGAGTGAAGCATGTGCGCCACATGACGCACGGTCACTGAAGGCGCGTCCGGGGTACGACACGAATGGCGGTATGCGTGGCCACACGTGTCCTGCGCGGGGCGGAACGGTAACCTCACCACCATGGCCTCACGTACGTCCGGCACCGCCAAGAAGGCTGCCGCCAAACCTGCGGCCAGGCCCGCGGCGAAGAAGGCCCCCGCGAAGAAGGCGGCGGCCGGGAAACCGCCTGCCAAGCCGCCCGCCAAGGCGGCGGCCAAACCCGCGCCCAAGCCCGCGCCGTCCCCGACCGGGGGCGTCTACCGGCTCGCGCGGGCCGTGTGGCTCGGTCTGGCGCACACGGTGGGCGCCCTCTTCCGAGGCGTCGGGCGCGGCGCACGCGGGCTCGACCCGGCGCACCGCAAGGACGGCCTGGCGCTGCTGCTGCTCGGCGTCGCCCTGGTCGTGGCCACCGGCACCTGGTCGGACCTGCGCGGCCCGGTGGGCGACCTGGTGGAGATACTGGTCACCGGGTTGTTCGGCCGGCTGGACCTGCTCGTCCCGTTCCTCGTCGGTGCCATCGTGTGGCGGCTGATGCGCCATCCCCAGAAGTCCGAGGCCACCGGGCGCATCGTCATCGGCCTGACCACTCTCAGCGTCGGCGTGCTGGGCCTGGTGCACATCGGCTGCGGCTCGCCCGGTCGCAGTCAGGGCACCGACGCGATCCGCGACGCGGGCGGCCTGATCGGCTGGGCGGCATCCGCGCCGCTCGACCACACCGTCGGCGCACCGCTGGCGGTGGCGCTACTGGCGCTGCTCACCTTCTTCGGGTTGCTGGTCACCACCGCGACCCCGGTCAACGCCATCCCCCGGCGGCTGCGCGAACTCGCCATCAGGCTGGGCCTGGTGGAGGAGCAGGGCCCCGCCGAGGACGACGCGGTGCCCTTCGGCGACCTGCTGGAGGAGACCGGTCCCGAGGACGCCGGGCAGCAGCCGCGCCGCCGTTCCCGGCGCCGTCAGGAGCGGACGGACCTGCCCGATCTCACGCCCGGCGACGGTCTGGACGCGGTCGACCTCGCCTACGGCGTGGCCGCCGACCTCGACGGCGCGCTGACCTACGGGGTGCCCGGATCCTCGGTCGTCGCGGACCTCGTCAGCCACTCCCTGCCGCCGATCCGGGACACCGCGCAGAAGGGCGGCACCGAGGACACCGCGGTCCCCTCCGTGCCCGACCTCACCAAGGCAGCGGCGCCCGAGAAGGCCGCGGCGCTGCCGCCACGCGCCGAGCAACTCCAGCTGTCGGGCGACATCACCTACGGCCTGCCCTCCCTGGACCTGCTGGAGCGCGGTGGTCCCGGGCGCACCCGCAGCGCCGCCAACGACGCCGTGGTCGAGTCACTGACGAGCGTCTTCTCGCAGTTCAAGGTCGACGCCCGCGTCACCGGTTTCACCCGCGGCCCGACGGTGACCCGTTACGAGGTGGAACTCGGCCAGGCGGTCAAGGTCGAGCGGATCACGGCCCTGGCCAAGAACATCGCGTACGCCGTGGCCAGTCCGGACGTGCGGATCATCAGCCCGATCCCCGGCAAGTCGGCGGTCGGCATCGAGATCCCCAACAGCGACCGGGAGATGGTCAACCTCGGCGACGTGCTGCGCTCGGCGGAGGCCGCGGGCGAGGAACACCCCATGACGGTGGGCCTCGGCAAGGACGTCGAGGGCGGCTACGTCATGGCCAACCTCGCGCGCATGCCGCACATCCTCGTCGCGGGCGCCACCGGGTCCGGCAAGTCCTCCTGCATCAACTGCCTGATCACCTCGATCCTGGCGCGCGCCACGCCCGACGAGGTGCGCATGGTGCTGGTCGACCCCAAGCGCGTCGAACTCACCGCGTACGAGGGCGTCCCGCACCTCATCACTCCGATCATCACCAATCCCAAACGGGCCGCCGAGGCGCTGCAGTGGGTCGTGCGCGAGATGGACCTGCGCTACGACGACCTGGCGGCGTACGGCTTCCGGCACATCGACGACTTCAACGCGGCCGTGCGCAGCGGCAAGGCGAAGCCGCCCGAGGGCAGCGAGCGGGAGCTGTCGCCCTACCCCTACCTGTTGGTGATCGTGGACGAGCTCGCCGACCTGATGATGGTGGCGCCGCGGGACGTGGAGGACGCGATCGTGCGCATCACCCAACTCGCCCGGGCCGCCGGCATCCACCTGGTGCTGGCCACCCAGCGGCCCAGTGTCGACGTCGTCACGGGCCTCATCAAGGCCAACGTGCCCTCCAGGCTGGCGTTCGCGACATCCTCCCTCGCCGACAGCCGGGTCATCCTCGACCAGGCCGGCGCCGAAAAACTGATCGGCAAGGGTGACGGGCTGTTCCTGCCCATGGGTGCGAACAAGCCGGTCCGCATGCAGGGCGCCTTCGTCACGGAAGAGGAGATCCACGCCGTCGTCGCCCACTGCAAGGCTCAGTTGACCCCCTCCTACCGCGACGACGTGGTCGTCGGCTCGGGCCCGAAGAAGGAGGTCGACGAGGAGATCGGCGACGATCTGGACCTGTTGTGCCAGGCCGCGGAACTGGTCGTCTCCACGCAGTTCGGCTCGACTTCGATGCTCCAGCGCAAACTGCGTGTCGGCTTCGCGAAAGCGGGCAGGCTCATGGACCTGATGGAATCGCGCGGGATCGTCGGCCCCAGCGAGGGATCGAAGGCCCGTGACGTCCTGGTCAAGCCGGACGAGATGGACGGGGTGCTCGCCGTGCTCCGCGGCGAGTCCGGTTCGTAGCCGTTCCGTGGCTCACTCGTGAGTGAGCCGGGTGCAACCGTTGCTCCTGTCCGCACGTCAAGTTATTGCAGGGGGAAGGCGTATGGCACCTGTCATCGGGGCCGCGGAATACGGCAATCCTGATGGCGGACAAACAGCGCCCGCCCGCTTGCCCGCCCTTTTGCACATCCCCCTAGACTGAGTCTCCAGCAGGTGGCTAGACGCTCGAAAGGCGCCCCCGTGTCCATCGGCAACCCGCCCCCCGACGACCGGATCCCGGTCGGTCGCGCCCTCGCCCAGGCCCGCGTCGCCGCGGGCCTGACCGTCGAGGAGGTCAGTACCACCACGCGTGTGCGCGCGCCCATCGTGCATGCGATCGAGCAGGACGATTTCTCCCGCTGCGGCGGCGACGTGTACGCCCGCGGTCACATCCGGGCGATCGCACGCGCGGTCGGCCTCGATCCCGAGGCCCTCGTCGAACAGTTCTCCGCGGAGCGCGGCAGCGCCCCCGTTCCGACGCCGGTGGCACCGCTGTACGAGGCGGAGCGCATGCGCTCCGAACCGCGCCGTCCCAACTGGACCGCCGCCATGGTGGCGGCGATCGTCGCTGTCGTTGGCTTTGTCGGGTTCACCCTCTTCAGCGGTGGCCAGGACGGCGGCAAGGAACCCGTGGCCGGCAAGCCGAGTGCGGTGACCCCGCGGGCCACGCCGTCCGGCAGCGCCACGAGCACCGTGCCCAGGCCCGCGGAGTCCGACAGCGCGATCGCCGCCGCGCCGGCCGACAAGGTCACCGTCAAGCTCACCGCCCCGAACGCCAAGAGCTGGATCCAGGCGGTGGACAGCAACGGAAAACAGCTCTTCCAGGGCAGTCTTGAGCCGGGCGACTCCAAGACCTTCACCGACAAGAGCAAGATCAACCTGATCGTCGGCAACGCGGGCGCGGTCAACCTCTTCGTCAACGGCAAGGACCTCGGTCCCGCCGGGGACCCCGGTCAGGTGCAGCGACTCGCCTTCACCCCCGGCGATCCGGAAGCGGGGTGACGCCCGGTTCCACGGGCGCGCACGGACACGGCGGCGCCCGGCCCGGGACACCCGTCCCGGCGCCGGGCGCCGCTGCGCGTCGGAGCCCCGTCAGGGACAAAGTAGGCTGAGCCTATGTCCGAACCCCGTACCGTCGCTCTTGTCACGCTCGGCTGCGCCCGTAACGAGGTGGATTCCGAGGAGCTCGCCGGCCGGCTGGCGGCGGACGGGTGGCAGCTCGTCGAGGACGCCGCCGCCGCCGACGTGGCCGTCGTGAACACCTGCGGCTTCGTCGAGGCCGCCAAGAAGGACTCCGTCGACGCCCTGCTGGAAGCCAACGACCTCAAGGCCCATGGCCGCACCCAGGCCGTCGTCGCGGTCGGCTGCATGGCCGAGCGCTACGGCAAGGAGCTGGCCGAGGCCCTGCCCGAGGCGGACGGCGTGCTCGGCTTTGACGACTACGCGAACATCTCCGACCGTCTGCAGACGATCCTCTCCGGCGGCGTCCACGCCTCGCACACCCCGCGTGACCGCCGCAAGCTGCTGCCGATCAGCCCGGCCGCCCGGCAGGCCGCGAGCGAGGTCGCGCTGCCCGGCCACGCGCAGACCGCCCCCGAGCCCGCTCCCGCCCCCGAGGACCTGCCCGAGGGGGTCGCTCCCGCCTCCGGGCCGCGTGCACCGCTGCGCCGCCGTCTGGACAGCAGCCCGGTCGCCTCGGTGAAGCTGGCCTCCGGCTGCGACCGCCGCTGCTCCTTCTGCGCCATCCCGTCCTTCCGGGGTTCGTTCATCTCCCGCCGCCCCTCCGACGTGCTCGGCGAGACGCGCTGGCTGGCCGAGCAGGGCGTCAAGGAGATCATGCTGGTCAGCGAGAACAACACCTCGTACGGCAAGGACCTCGGCGACATCCGGCTGCTGGAGACGCTGCTGCCCGAACTGGCCGCCGTCGACGGCATCGAGCGCGTCCGGGTCAGCTACCTGCAGCCCGCCGAGATGCGCCCCGGCCTGATCGACGTGCTCACCTCGACGCCGAAGGTCGCGCCGTACTTCGACCTGTCCTTCCAGCACTCCGCCCCCGCGGTGCTGCGCGCGATGCGCCGCTTCGGCGACACCGAGCGCTTCCTGGAGCTGCTGGAGACCATCCGCTCCAAGGCGCCGGAAGCGGGGATCCGCTCCAACTTCATCGTCGGCTTCCCGGGCGAGTCGCAGGCGGACCTGGAGGAGCTGGAGCGCTTTCTCGGTGCCGCCAGGCTGGACGCCATCGGCGTCTTCGGCTACTCCGACGAGGAGGGCACGGAGGCGGCCGGCTACGAGGACAAGCTCGACGAGGACGTGGTCGCCGAGCGGCTGGCCCGGGTGTCCCGGCTGGCCGAGGAGCTGACCGCGCAGCGTGCCGAGGAGCGGCTGGGCTCCACGGTGCACGTGCTGGTCGAGTCCGTCGACGAGGAGGAAGGCGCGGTCGGGCGCGGAGCCCACCAGGCTCCGGAGACCGACGGCCAGGTCGTTCTGACCTCGCACGCGGGCCTCGAGCCCGGAACGTTCGTCGCGGCGAAGGTGGTGGACACCGAAGGCGTCGACCTCGTCGCGGAGCCGCTGGGCACGACGGAGGAGGGCCACAGATGACGGGAGTCCCGGCGTCTGCCGCCGGCGACCACCGATCCGCACCCGCCGCCCCGGCGGTTGCGGCCCGGCGGCCTTCGCTGTGGAACATCGCCAACGCCCTGACGATGGTGCGGCTGCTGCTGGTGCCGGGGTTCGTCATGCTCCTGGTGCACGGCGACGGGCACGACCCGGCGTGGCGCTCCTTCGCCTGGGCGGCGTTCGCCGTCGCCATGATCACCGACCTCTTCGACGGCGAGCTGGCCCGGCGCTACGGACTGGTCACCGACTTCGGGAAGATCG
This sequence comes from Streptomyces sp. ME19-03-3, assembly GCA_033793685.1. Taxonomy (GTDB): domain Bacteria; phylum Actinomycetota; class Actinomycetes; order Streptomycetales; family Streptomycetaceae; genus Actinacidiphila. Next base: position 16,586 of record JARAXD010000007.1, read on the forward strand.
CCGACCCGATCGCGGACAAGGCGATCATGGGTGCGGCGCTGATCGGGCTCTCGGCCCTCGGGGACCTGCCCTGGTGGGTCACCGCGGTGATCCTCTTCCGCGAACTGGGCATCACCCTGATGCGCTTCTGGGTGATCCGCTGGGGTGTCATCCCGGCCAGCCGCGGCGGCAAGCTGAAGACACTCACCCAGGGCGTCGCCGTCGGCATGTACATCCTCGTCCTCACCGGGCCGCTGGCGACGCTGCGGGCGGTGCTGATGGGCGCTGCCGTGGTGCTCACGGTCGTGACCGGCCTGGACTACGTGCGCCAGGCGGTCGTCATGCGCCGGGCCGGGCTGGCCGCGCGCCGCGCGGACGCGGCGCGCGCGTCGCGCGTCGCGGCGGGGAACGGGCCGGAGGGAGAGTCCGCGGACGACGTCCCGCTTGAGTTCCCGGAGGAGCAGGGACAGGGCGCGTGAGCGTCGCCGCGGAGGTCCTCGGGCTGCTGGAGGCGCGGCAGGAGTCACTGGCCGTCGCGGAGTCGCTGACCGGCGGCTTGGTGGCGGCCGAGCTGACCTCGGTGCCGGGGGCCTCCAGGTCGTTCCGCGGCTCGGTCACCGCGTATGCCACCGAACTGAAGCGGGACGTGCTGGCCGTGGACGGCGCGCTGCTGGCCGAGCGCGGAGCCGTCGACCCCGACGTCGCGCGGGGGATGGCGGAGGGCGTGCGGCGCGTACTGCGCGCCGACTGGGGACTCGCCACCACCGGTGTCGCCGGTCCCGACCCCCAGGACGGACAGCCGGTCGGGACGGTCTACGTGGCGGTCGCCGGGCCGCCCGGTGTGTGCTGCGAGAGGCTGCGGTTGAACGGCGACCGTGCCGAGATCCGTGCCACCACCGTCAACGCCGTTCTGACCCTCTTGCAGCGAACACTTCTGACAGGCCGGGGAACATCCGACGCATCCCGGACGGCGAAGGGTAGGGAACACAGCGGGGGGAAGTGATGTTTGCAGCCCTGAGTGAACACGTCATCGCTCCCCGCACGGCCGGTGCCGGAGGCGGTACGGTGGGGCGAGAAGGTTGCGAATTCGCGGTCCGAGGAGGGAGCCACCGATGATTCTGCTCCGTCGCCTGCTCGGTGACGTGCTGCGTCGGCAGCGCCAGCGTCAGGGCCGCACCCTGCGTGAGGTCTCCTCATCCGCCCGGGTCTCCCTGGGCTATCTGTCGGAGGTCGAACGAGGGCAGAAGGAGGCTTCCTCCGAACTGCTCTCCGCGATCTGTGACGCCTTGGACGTCCCGATGTCCGAGGTGATGCGGGAGGTCAGCGACGACCTGGCGCTTGCCGAACTCGCCGAGTCGGCTGCTGTCGAGTCGGCAGCCGCGCCTATGCGGCCGCTGCTGGGCGCGGTTCCGTCCGTACCGTCCGGTCCGGACGAGCGGGTCACCATCAAGGCGCCGAAGGCGCCCACCGAGGCCGTGGACGTCGTCGCGGCCTGAGCGACACCAAGTGGTTGCGAACCGCGGCCCCGGCCGGTGGCAATCGGCCGGGGCCGCGGTGTGCGCGCGTCCGGGCGGCCTGCGTTTGGGCCTGCGTTTGGGCCGTGGATCCGGGGAAGGCGCCCATGTGGCGGGCCGCCGTGGAGGTGGTCCCGCGACGCCAGGCAATTCCCGAGGAGGAGCGGCATGACAATCGTGAAGAGCACGCTGTCCGAGGCCGACCGCAAGATCGTGGGCGAGGTCCTGCAGCACACCCTCAGCGACCTCATCGACCTGTCGCTCGTCGCCAAGCAGGTGCACTGGAACGTGGTCGGGGCGCGGTTCCGTTCGATCCACCTGCAGCTCGACGACGTGGTGACCACGGCGCGGACCTACGCCGACACCGTCGCGGAACGGGCGGCCGCGATCGGGGTGACGCCGGACGGGCGCGCCGGGACGGTGTCCAAGGGCAGCAGGATCGACGAGGTGCCGGACGGCTGGATCAGGGACGAGAAGGTGGTCGCGGTCATGATCGCGGCGCTGGATGCCGTGATCAGGCGGGTGCGCGAGGGGATCGGCACGACGGAGAAGCCGGATCCGGTGAGCCAGGACATCCTGATCGGCCTGTCCGCCGAGCTCGAGAAGCATCACTGGATGTTCCAGGCGGAGAACGTCTAGCAGGCCGGAAGGAGCCGTGGAGAGGGCGGCGGGGTGTCGGCCGGGCCGGCGGGGCGTCGGCCGGGCCGGCGGTGGTCGTCCTGCGTGCTTTCGGGCCGGGGGAGGGCGGCCGGGGGTTACCGGGCGGGTGGAGGGCGGCGGGGCGTCGGCCGGGCCGGCGGCGGTCGCCCTGCGTGGCTTTCGGGTCGACGATGTCGCAGATGGTAGCCGTACACGTCCTCCTTTCGGGTGAAGTTATGCCCCGGGGGTCGGCCGAGGTCTAGAGATCTTGCCGCCAGGGGATCGCACTTCTGTACGGGGAAAGCCCGGGATTGGGTCCCTGGTGATTCCCGCCGCAACCTCGGGGCTCCGAAGGAGGCGGCCATGCACGTTCTCCGCCTGTTTCACGAGCTGTGGGCCCGGCGGCCGCTCCGCTGGGCGATCGCTTTCGTCGCGGGTGTGGTGTGGTGGTGGGCCCTGCTGAGGCTCATCGTCCAGCCCGCACAGGCAGGCTCCTTCGAGGGCCTGGTCGTCGCCGGTGGCTGGGGGCTCAGCATCGTCCCCCTTCACACGGCCAGGTGGCCACGGGGATCATCATCCGCCGCCCGGACGGGCGTCCGCGAGGGTGAGGACCCGGTGGCGGGAGAGCCGCAGGGGAGAGTCCCCGGACCCCGGAGTCAGTCACTACCAGGCCATGACGATGCCCCCGTGAGGGCGCGCGGATCCCGCCGGGTGTGAGGGTCGACGGGCGCCCGGCGCCCGGGAAGGGCGCGATGTGCGCCACGCCCAAGGCCGCGCTTGCGAGGCGGCCGAGGGGCGCGGCGCACATCGGCGTCTGCCGGGACAGCGCCGGTGGCGCGTTGAGGGGCAGGGGCCGTGAGCCGCGGGTATGAGGCGACAAACCGCGAGCAGCCCGCAGACGGGGTCGAGCAGCGGGTCGTTCGGGTCGAAGTACCCGACCTGCACGTGGCACTTGAAGACCCGGGCGCCCGCCTCCAGCGCCTCCCGGACGAAGGGCTCTGACGGACCGTCACATCAGTGCGGGCGCGCTGCGGGCGTGGCCGAGGGCGCCGGCGCGGGACCGCGTTGGCAGCGCGGGCACCAGTACGTCGCCCTGGTCTGGCCGGGCGGTCCCAGTTCGGCGACGCGGATCGCCGTCCCGCAGCGCAGGCACTCGTGCCGCCCACGGCCGTACACCCAGTGCGTCCGGCCGCGCCGGGTGTCGCCGGTGGTGATGTGGCCGTGCCGGGTCTTGTTCGCCTGCAGAAGCCTCCTGGCGAGCGCCACGACCCGGTCGGGCTCGGGGACCTCGCCGACCGGCGTCCAGGGCGTGACGCCGCGCAGGAAGCACAACTCGCACTTGTAGACGTTCCCGATGCCCGCGAGATTGCGCTGGTCCAGCAGTGCGTCCCCGAGCGGCCGCGCGGGGTCGGAGGTCAGGCGGCGCACCGCCTCCTGCGCGTCCCAGTCCGGGTCCAGCAGATCCGGGCCGAGATGGCCGACGGCCTGGTCCTCCTCACGGGTGCGCAGCAGTTCCAGTACGGGCAGCCGGTACCCGACGGCGACCCGCTCGGCATGGGCGAGGACCGCCCGCACCTGGTGTTCGGGGCCGCCGCGCCAGCGCTCATCCGGCGCGTACAACTGCCAGGAACCGTCCATACGCAGGTGCGAGTGGAGGGTCAGTCCGCCCTCGATCCGGATCAGCAGGTGCTTGCCGCGGGCCACCACCTCCTCCACGTGTCGTCCCGACAAATCGGTCGTCGCCAGACGTGGCACGCGCAGGTCCGCGCGGAGCAGCGCGTGCCCCGCCAGCGCCCAGTGCAGCCGGTGCGCCGCCAACCAGATCGTGTCGCCCTCGGGCACGGATCCCCCTGCTCCTCTCGTCGCTGTCTCAGACCCGCAGCCGCAGGCCGCGAGGTGTCGCGTGGAATCCGGCCGCCTCCAGGGCGCGGCCGAGCGCCGAGGTGAGGGCGGACTCGCCGTTGGTGCGCTCCACCGTGAGCCGGCCGAGCGCGCCCTCCCGAACGGCCAGGGCGAGCGCGTCCGCAGCCGCCCCCAACCGCTCCTCCCCGGCGCCGCCGCCTCCCCGGCCGTCGCCCTCCGTGTCGGACGGCCCGGGCCAGGCCAGCAGCGTCTTGCCGCCCCGCTCCACGTACAAGGTGAGCTCGCCGTCGACCAGGACGACCAGAGCCCCCGCCTTGCGTCCCGGCCGGTGCGTGACCCCGGCAGGCTGCTCCGGCCAGGGCAGGGCGGCGCCGTAGGCGTTGGCCGGGTCGGCGGCGGCCAGCACCACGGTGCGGGCCCTGTCGTGCCGGGCCTCCTCGCGGTCCCGGGCGTTGCTGATCGCCCGCAGGCGGTCCACCGCACCGTCCATCGCGAACTGCGCCGCGCCGAGTCCCTCCACCACGTAGCCGCGGCGCGCCTGGCCGGTCTCCTCGAAAGCGGACAGCACCCGGTACGCGGCCGAGAAGCCGCCCTCCACGCCTTCGGCGGCCACGGCGCCGCGGGTGACCACGCCGTGCCGGTCCAGCAGGGTGTGGGTGAGGGCGTGCGCCCGGTGCGTCGCGTCGGGCTCCGCGGCCGGCACGAGGGACCAGCGCCCGGCGGTCGTCGGCGGGCCGCCCCGCGAGGCCGTCGCTCTGGGCGCGGGCCGGCCGGTACGGGCCGTGAAGGCTCCGTAGCGACCGCGGGGCGCCGCGCGCGGCGCCCGGTGCGCGGTCGAGCCCGCCGTACGGCCGGAGCCGAGAAGGGCGCGCAGCGGCGCGAGGGTGTCGTTGGTCAGCAGTCCCGACCAGGCCAGCTCCCAGACCACCTCGGCCAGGTCCGGATCCGACACCTCGTGCCCGGCGCCGCGGACCTGCTCGGAGATCTGTCGGAAGAACAGTCCGTAGCCGCCCGAGAGCCCGTCCAGGACCGCGCGGTGCACCGGGGAGATCTCCAGGGGCTGCGGCTGGGGCAGCAACAGGGGCGCGGTGTCGGCCAGGTACAGCGCCACCCAGCCGTCCTTGCCCTGCAGGGCGCCGGCCCCCGCCCACACGATCTCGCCCGCTGACGTCAGCTCGTCCAGCATCGCCGGGGTGTAGTCGGCGACGCGGGCGGGCAGGACGAGCTTCTCCAGGGCCGAGGCGGGGACCGCGGCGCCCTGGAGCTGCTCCACGGCCCGTACCAGGCCGTCGAGGCCGCGCAAGCCGTGCGTGCCCACGTGCTGCCACTGCGGCAGGAAGGTGGCCAGGGTCGCCGGCGGCACCGGTTCCAGTTCGTGCCGCAGCGCCGCCAGCGAGCGGCGCCGCAGCCGCCGCAGCACACCGGCGTCGCACCACTCGTGGCCCGCTCCGCCCGGCCGGAACTCGCCCTGCACGACCCGGCCGGAAGCGGCGAGGCGGTGCAGGGTGCCGTCTGCGACGGCGGTGCCCAGGCCGAAGCGCTGGGCGGCTTCGGCCGAGGTGAAGGGGCCGTGGGTGCGGGCGTATCGGGCCAGCAGATCCGCCAGCGGGTCCTTGACGGGCTCGGTGAAGGCCTCCGGCACCCCGACCGGCAGCGCGGTGCCGAGCGCGTCCCGCAGCCGCCCGGCATCCTCCACGGCGGCCCAGCGGTCCACGCCCGCGACCCGGACCCTGATCGCGCGGCGCGCGCCCTCCAGTCCGGCCGCCCAGCCCGGCTCCGCTCCGCGCGCGGAAAGCTCGGCGTCGTCCAGCGGGCCCAGCAGCCGCAGTAGGTCGGCGACGCCCTCGGGGTCCTTGATCCGCCGGTCCTCGGTGAGCCACTGCAGCTCGCGCTCCAGCTCGACCATGACGTCGGCGTCGAGCAGCTCGCGCAGCTCGGCCTGGCCCAGCAGCTCCGCCAGCAGCCGGGAGTCCAGCGACAACGCCGCGGCGCGCCGCTCGGCCAGCGGAGAGTCGCCCTCGTAGAGGAACTGCGCCACATAGCCGAAGAGCAGCGACTTGGCGAACGGCGACGGCTCGGGGGTCGTCACCTCCACCAGCCGCACCTTGCGGGACTCGATGTCGCCCATCAGCTCCACCAGCCCCGGGACGTCGAAGACGTCCTGCAGGCACTCGCGGACGGCCTCCAGCACGATCGGGAACGAACCGAACTCCGAGGCCACCTGGAGCAGCTGGGCGGCCCGCTGGCGCTGCTGCCACAGCGGGGTGCGACGGCCCGGGTCGCGCCGGGGCAGCAGCAGCGCCCGGGCCGCGCACTCCCGGAACCGGGACGCGAACAGCGCGGACCCGCCGACCTGGTCGGTGACGAGCTGCTCGACCTCGCCCCTGTCGAAGGCGACGTCGGCGGCACCGACCGGTGACTGCTCGGCGTCGTACTCGGTGCCCTGCCGGGCCGCGTCCACGTCCAGCAGGTCGAGGCCCATCAGATCCGCGTCCGGCAGACGCAGCACGATGCCGTCGTCGGCGTGCATGACCTGCGCGTCGAATCCGTACCGCTCACCGAGCCGCGCGCCCAGCGCGAGCGCCCATGGGGCATGGACCTGGGCCCCGAAGGGGGAGTGGACGACCACCCGCCAGTCGCCCAGTTCGTCCCGGAAGCGCTCCACCACGATGGTGCGGTCGTCCGGCACGTGGCCACACGCCTTGCGCTGTTCCTCCAGGTAGGCGAGCACGTTGTCGACGGCCCACGGGTCCAGGCCCGCCGCGGCCAGCCGTGCCTTGGCCTTGCGCGGGTCCAGGGCGGCGACCTCGCGCAGGAAGGCACCGAGCGCCCGGCCGAGTTCCAGCGGACGGCCGAGCTGGTCGCCCTTCCAGAACGGCAGCCGCCCCGGCACGCCCGGGGCGGGCGAGACCAGTACCCGGTCGCGGGTGATGTCCTCGATCCGCCACGAGGTCGTGCCCAGGGTGAAGACGTCGCCCACCCTGGACTCGTAGACCATCTCCTCGTCCAGCTCGCCGACTCGGCCACCGCCCTTCTTCGGGTCGGCGCCCGCCAGGAACACCCCGAACAGGCCGCGGTCGGGGATGGTGCCGCCCGACGTCACCGCCAGGCGCTGCGCGCCCGGACGGCCCGTCACCGTGTTCGCCACCCGGTCCCACACCACACGCGGACGCAGCTCGGCGAAGGCGTCTGACGGATAGCGCCCGGCCAGCATGTCCAGCACCGCGGTGAACGCCGAGTGCGGCAGCGCCGCGAAGGGCGCGGCCCTGCGCACCACCGCCAATAGTTCGTCGACGTCCCAGGTGTCCAGCGCCGTCATCGCGACAAGCTGCTGGGCCAGCACGTCCAGGGGGTTGGCCGGGACGCGCAGTGCCTCGATCGCGCCCTCGCGCATGCGCTCGGTGACGACCGCCGACTGCACCAGATCGCCGCGGTACTTGGGAAAGACCACGCCCGTCGAGACGGCGCCCACCTGGTGCCCGGCCCGGCCCACCCGCTGCAGCCCGGAGGCCACCGAGGGCGGCGACTCCACTTGGACGACCAGGTCGACCGCGCCCATGTCGATGCCGAGCTCCAGGCTGGACGTGGCCACGACGGCCGGCAGCCGTCCCGCCTTGAGGTCCTCCTCCACCAGGGCGCGCTGTTCCTTGGAGACCGAGCCGTGGTGCGCCCTGGCCAGCAGCGGCGGCGCCCCGTGCGCCGCTCCGGACTGCGCCATGATCTGCGCGGGCGGCGCGCCCTCGGGCATGGGTTCGCCCGTGGCCCGCTCGTACGCGATCTCGTTGAGCCGGTTGCACAGCCGCTCGGCCAGACGCCGCGAGTTGGCGAAGACGATCGTGGAGCGGTGCCCCTGCACCAGGTCGGCGATGCGCTCCTCGACGTGCGGCCAGATCGACGGCCGAGGGTCGTCGCCCTCGGTGGCCGGAGAGCCGCCGAGCTCGCCCAGGTCCTCGACGGGGACGACCACCGACAGGTCGAACTCCTTCTGCGACGGGGGCTGGACGACCGTCACCTTGCGCCGCGGCGACAGGAAACGCGCCACCTCGTCCACCGGCCGAACCGTCGCCGACAGCCCGATGCGACGCGCGGGGCGCTCCAGCAACTCGTCCAGCCGCTCCAGCGACAGCGCCAGGTGCGCGCCGCGCTTCGTCCCGGCCACGGCGTGCACCTCGTCCAGGATCACGGTCTCGACGCCGCGCAGCGATTCCCTGGTCGAGGAGGTGAGCATCAGGAACAGCGACTCAGGGGTCGTGATCAGGATGTCCGGCGGCCGGGTCGCGAGTGCGCGCCGCTCGGCGGCCGGGGTGTCGCCCGACCGGATGCCCACCCGCACCTGCGGCTCCGGCAGCCCCAAGCGCACGGACTCGTGCCGCAGACCGGTGAGCGGGCTGCGCAGATTGCGTTCCACGTCGACGGCGAGCGCCTTCAGCGGCGACACGTACAGCACGCGGCAGCGGCGCTTCGCCTCGGAGGGCGGCGGCGTCGACGCCAGCCGGTCCAGGGCGGCCAGGAACGCCGCGAGCGTCTTGCCGGAGCCGGTGGGGGCCACGACGAGCACGTCGGACCCGCCGGCGATCGCCCGCCACGCTCCCTCCTGGGCGGCGGTGGGCGCGGTGAAGGCACCCGTGAACCACGCTCGCGCGGCGGGGGCGAAGGTGTCGAGGGCCCCCACGGGATCCCGCTGCTGAGGGGTGCCCCCACTGCTCCGTCGCGACATGCCACCATCCTGCCTCGCCGCACTGACAAACCGCCCCGCACTGACAAACCGCCCCGCTCCGGCGGACGGGGTCGCGGCGGGCGGGTGGGGACGCGGCGGGCGGGTCGGGCTCCGGCACGACGGCTGCCCGGGCGACGGCTGGCCGGCACCAGGGCCGCGACCTCGACCTGCAGGACTACGTGGAGGCCTACGCTGCCGGAGCGCGGCGTGGGCCGGGGCACGCCGTGGGAGGCGGCGCGGCGCGGGCGTGCCGCGGCCGTGGTGGCGCTCGGAGCGCTGCGGACTGTCACCGGGTGACGGGCTACTGTGACCCGGCACAGATGGAAACGTGACGGGTGGGGCGATGACGGACGACACCATGGCGGCCCTCTCCGACCGGGCCCGCGCCCTCGCCGCGCGATGCGGGGACGAGGTGAACGAACTCGTCCGCTCCCTGAGGGGGAGCGCGTTCGGCGAGCTCCACGGTTACGGCGAATCGCCTGCCGACGTCGGGGACGGGGAGGTCGCCGATACCGCCCATCACGGCCTGGGGCTTCTCCTGTGCCGGGTCGCCCACGGCACTCCCGCCGGGTGTGCGGAGCCCGGCGACAGCGACCGCTTCAAGGAGCGTTCCGCGCGGCGCGCCGACCAGGGGCTGCCCCCGCACCAGCTGCCGCGCGAGCAGCTGCGCGCCACCACCGGGCTGTGGCGGGCGCTGCGCCAGGCGGCCCGGCCCGGTGAGGAAGCCGCGCTCGCCGAACTCGCCGACGTCCTCGTCGGCGTGCAGGAGGGCATCGTCGGCGCCGTCTCGAAGGCGTTCCACGATGACCGGCGAACGCTCGCCGTCGAACGCCGCGAGGAGCGCCGCACCCTGCGGGCACTGCTGGACGGCTCCCTGCCGCCGGACGGGATCCCTGCCGGACGGCTGGGTCTCATGGACGGCGCCCTGGTACTGGCCCTCCACTACCCGCCCGAGGGCGCTGCGGGCCGTCCGGCGGCCGGCGCGCACGGCAGATCGCGCCGCGTCCAGGCCGCGCTCGACCGTGCCTTCGGAACCGAGGTGCCGGCCCTGCTCGACGAAAGCGGCGGCCTTGCCGTGGTCCCCGGTCACCGTGCCCTGCCGGCCGGCGACGACGCGCTGCTCGCCCCGTTGCGCCGCGTCTGCTCCCCGGACGTACGGCTGGCCGCCGTGCCGGCGGCCGGCCCCGGGGACATCCCCGGCGCGGCGCGCACGGCCTCGGAAGTGCTGCGGTTGGCCCGTGCCGGAGGGCTGCCGTCGGGGCTGCACCGGCTCGATGACGTGCTGTTGGAGTACCACCTGTCCCGGCGCGACGAGAGCAGCGGGCGCATAGCCGCGCTGCTGGACCCGATCGCGGACCGTCGGGACCTGTTGGAGACGCTGCGGACCCACCTCGCCAGTCGCCAGGGACGACGCAGCACGGCCCGGCAGTTGGGGTTGCATCCCAACACCGTCGACAACCGGTTGGCCCGGATCTGCGAGCTCACCGGGCTCGACCTCGCTGCGCCGCACGGCACGGCCCTGGCGCTGGCCGCGCTGCTGCTGCGCGACGTCGCCGGGTGAGCCGCCTCAGCCCAGGCGCCCGTACGCCCGCAGGGTGAGCAGCGCGTCGAGGGTGGCCAGCGGCCGCCCCTCCAGCAGCGTCCCGGGCGCCCACCCGGGCCGGCGTGCGGGCCAGCCGCCGTCCTCGCGCTGGTCGTCCGCCAGACAGTCCAGCGCGCGGTCCATCTCGGCGTCCGTGAACCATTCCCGCGCCGGGGACTGCGGGGTGCGCGCATAGTCGTACGCGAAGCGGGGTTCGACGCCGTCGGGGAATCCGGACTGCGACGCGTGCTGCGCGTGCCGGCCGGGGTCCAGCACGACGAGCCGCTGCTCGCGCACGATGCGTCCGAGCCGAGCCGCCGCCTCCCGGGCTCGTGCGCGGTCCGGCGCGTGGTCCAGGAACGCCATCGCGGCCACGGCCTGCGCGGGACGGGTCTTGTCGAGGGCCTCGATCGCCGCCCAGCAGAAGTCCGTGGCGCGGAACAACCAGGCGTGCCACACCTGGTTGCCGTGCAGTGCGCCCACCACGGGGCCGGTGGCCGGCAGGTCCCCAGGGGGGTCGTCCACCAGCGGCAGCCAGGGCGCGACCGGGAAGCCCCGCTGTGAGGGGTGGAGCGCCGGCAGCGCGCCCTGCGGGGTCGACACGGCCGTCAGGTAGCGGCAGATCCGCTCGGCGCGCTGGCCGGTGCACCTGCCGATCTCGTCGAGCACGCGCAGCGCCTGGGCCGCGTGCAGCGGCTGGCTGACCGGACCGCGCAGATCGGGATCGAGGGCGTGGCCGTAGCCGTCGTCGGCGTTGCGGTAGGCGGACAGCGCTGTCTCCACCGCGTCCGCCGCGCCGTTCCTGAAGTGGTAGGCGAACCTGCGCTGCTCGAGTACGCGTGCGGTCGACCACACGAAGTCCGCGGCGCGTTCTAGCGGGGTTTTTGGCATGTGCGCACAGTAGGCCCCCGTGAGCGCTCCGCACACGGAAGTGTGCAGGGAGCACCCTGGCGTGCGACCACGCGCCCCCCAGTACGGGTCACTGCCCCAGGGAGCCCGACGGCGCGTGTACGGCGACTCCTCTGGGCTCGGGGCCTGTTCGCGTGCCGCAGCGAGACCGCTGCCGTCCTCACCACCACCCCTCGGCAGCGCGCGATGAACCGGGCGGCGCCGGCGAAGTTCGTCCCCTCCGCGCCGGCGACCACCGGAGGGAGGCCTGAGCGCGGCCCTGTGCGCACCGAGGCCGGCCTTCGGGGCGGATGGACACCTTCGCCGTCCTGCCACTGCTGCCGCGGCAGCCACCGCCCGCACGCCGGGCACGGGCGGTGGCCGCGGCGCGAGACCGGGCACCGCTTCAGGTCCCTGCCGCGGGCAGTTCCAGTCTGAGCTCGTAGCCGCCGTCGGCTGTCGGGCCCGAGGTGACGGTGCCGCCGAGCAGCGCGGCGCGCTGCTGCAGGCCGACGAGGCCGTAGTGGGCGCTGGGCAGCGGGAGCGCGGGCCGCGTGGGGGCGGTGTTGGTGACCGTGACCCGGACGGTGCCGCCATGGTGGTGGATGAGGACCCGCGCGGAGGCCCCTGGGGCGTGCTTGCGCACGTTGGTCAGCGCCTCCTGGACGGTGCGGTAGACCGCGCGCTGCACCGTGGGCGGCAGACCGTTCGGCAGGTCCGGCTGCAGCTCGGCCTCGATGCCGCTGCCGCTCACCAGTCGCTCCAGGTCGGCCAGCGAGGGCTGCGGGGTCAGCTCCGTGGGCCGGCCACCGGCGGCCCGCAGCACGCTGACCATGTGCCGCAACTCGTCCAAGGTCTGCACGCTCAGCCGGCGGATCGTCGCCGCGGCCTCCTTCGCCTCGGCGTCTCGCGTGCCGACCTGGAGCGCCCCGGCCCGCACGGCGATCAGGCTGACCTGGTGGGAGACCACGTCGTGCATCTCCCGGGCGAGCTGGGCGCGTTCCTTGGCCAGCACCGTCTGCGCGGTGAGCAGCCGCTCGTGGTCGCGTGCCTGCGAGATCTCGGCGAGCCGCAGCGACAGGTCCCTGCGCGCCTGCACCAGCTGGCCAAGGAAGACCGGGGCGGCGGCCGTCGCAGCCGTGTAGCTCAGGGTGATCAGGGTCGAGGGCTCCAGAAGGTCCACCTTCGGCGCCGGCCACGGCACCATGTCCGCGATCGTGAAGGCCAGCGCGCAACCGGCCAGCAGCCACCGGCGCCGGGTGAACGAGGCGAGGGTGTAGAGCGCGGCCAGCGTGGCGAAGGCGGCGTCCGAGACCAGCACGGCGGGCATCGCCAGCACAAAGGTGACCAGCGGCAGGCGCCGGCGCAGGATCAGGACGACGGCGCCGCCCAGCGCGCACCCGAAGCGCACGGGTTCCCCGGGGTCGACGTTGGCCCAGATGTCGAACAGCGCCACCGCGACGACGACCAGGTCCATCGTCACGGGCGGTGGACGCCGGAACCTCATCCGCCCTCACCGTCCTGCGACCGCTTGAGCAGCCCCGCGCGCTCCGCGAGCAGCGCGGCCTGCACGCGGCTGCCCACCTGGAGCTTGGTCAGGATGGCACTCACATGGTCCTTGACGGTGCCTGTCCCCAGATGCATCCGCCCGGCGATGTCCGTGTTCGACAGGCCCTCGGCGACCAGCAGGAGCACACCACGCTCGCGTTCGGTCAGCCGGGCCACGGCGCGGGCCGCCGACTCCTGCGGGCCCGCGCCCAAGTAGCCGTCCACGACCGTGCGGGTGACCTTGGACGACAGCACGGCGCCGCCGTCGGCCAGGGTCCTCACCAGGAACGGCAGCTCCTCGGGGTCGGTGTCCTTGAGCAGGAAACCGGCCGCGCCCGAACGGAGCGCCGTCGCCACGTACTCGTCCATGTCGAAGGTCGTCAGCATCGCCACCACCGGGGGCCGGGGCAACCGCCGAAGCCCGGCCAGCACGGTCAGCCCGTCCACGTCGGGCATCCTGATGTCCAGCAGGACGACGTCGGGCTGTGCCTTCTGCGCCGTTCGGATCGCCTGCGCGCCGGCCACCGCGGCCACGACCTCGATGTCGCCCGCCGCGTCGAGGATGCGCTGGAAGCCCGTACGGATCAGGGCCTCGTCGTCGACCACCAGTACCCGGATCACGTGTGCTCCACTCACCACCGGACCCCTGCCCGATTCCTACCACGCCGCGGGCCTTCCGGCGCGGACCCGGGTCGTGTCCGGACGGGCGGCGCGGTGGCCGCGAGCGGTTTCCGGACGCCTGCCGGACGGGTTGTCGCGGGCGGCTGTCACACCTTTCGGAGCAATGACCAACGTAACACCGGCCGCGCCGCGCAAGCGGCGTGCGTCACGCGGCCCCACCAGGCGGACCGGCGGCTCCGGTGCTCCGCGCGAGGCCCGCCCGCCTCGACGCACGGTGACCCATGCGGCCGTCACGGCCCAGCGTCCGGCGCCCCGGCGCCCGGCGTCGGGACCGCGATGCGGAGGACTTCCCGTACGGCCGGGCGAGCGCCCACGGGCGGGTCGCCGGCGGCCCGCTGTTGACCCTCAGGGGATCATCCGGTGGGCAGGCCGTCCGACGTCCGTCGGCGTGATCAGGACGAAGCCACGACACCGAGGGTGATCGTGCCCGTCATGAGAGCGGCACGGAAAGGGTCCTCGCGGGGACTCCGGCCGGCGTCGCCCGCGTCGAACAGGTCGGCGTCGAGCACCGCCTTGGCCGACCTGGGCGCCGACTCGCTGGTGGTGGCGACACTTCTGCGCACCGCTGCGGCAACGGCCGGACGCGTCGGTCGCGCTGCGGGACGTCCACCCCCGCGGCCTGCCCGGCCGCCTCGGGAAGGCCGGGCAGGCCGCGGGGGTGACGGCGCCGATCGTCGCGGTGCTCGCGGGAGCGCTCAGCCCGCGGCCGCCGCACCGGTCAGGGTGACGGCCGACCGCCGCGGCCGCGTCAGGAGGTCAGGAGCCGCTCTCGGACGGGGCCCCGGCAGCCGCGGAGAACCCGTCGGCGTACTGCACCGCGATCATGGCGATGTCGTCGTCGAGTGTGATCGCGCCGCCGCCCACGTGCACGGAGAGCCCGTCGAGCACGTGCTGCAGCAGTTCCTCCGGTCGGGAGCCCGGCCAGGCGGCCACGTGCGCGCCCAGGTCGTAGAACTGGCCGTCGTCGTTGCGGGCCTCGACGGCGCCGTCGGTGTAGAGCAGCAGCGTCGGCCCGCTGCCGAAGGGGAAGGTGTCGACGACGTAGTCCTCGGCGTTCAGGCTGCCCATGCCGAGCGGGGGAGAGGGCGCAGCGGGGGACAGGAGCCGGGTGCGGGACCGATGCGCCATATAGGGCGGGGGGTGTCCGCAGCAGACCATGTGGATCTCGGCGTGGTCCTCGGGGACCTCCAGGACCAGCGCGGTGATGAACCGCTCCACGGCGTTGGCGTCGGTCCGGCGGCTCTCCTCGAAATGGCCGCGCACCGCGTGTTCCAGGTCGGCCACCAGTTCCGGGAGCGAGTCGGACCGACGGGCGACCCCCCGGAACGCCCCGAGCAGGGCCTCCGCGTCCTCGACCGCAGGCAACCCCTTGCCCTTCACGTCCCCGATCAGGAAGCGCACTCCCGCGGCGCTGGTGACCACCGCGTACAGGTCCCCCCCGATCTGTGCGTACGGATGGGAGGCGTGGTACACCGCGCGCACGAGCAGCGGCCCGATGCGCGGGGGCAGCGGGCGCAGCAGGACGCGCTGGATCGTGTCGGACACGATCCGCACCTCCATCAGTTCCCGGACGCCGCGGTCACGGATGCTGCGGGAGGCGATGACGAAGGCCGAGACGAGGAGGATCTCCAACTGGTGCACGGCGGGGATGGTGGTGCCCAGCAGGTTGTCGTGGACGTCCAGCACAAAGGCGGCGACGCAGGACAGGGCGGCGCTCAGGGTCGTCGTCCAGGGCCCCGCCAGCACGGCCGTGGTGGCGGGGACCACCACCATCAGCGAGGCCAGGTGCTCGGTGGGCGGCAGTGCGAAGCCGGTGGCGACGATGGAACCGATCATGAACACTGCCAGCAGCAGCGGCCCATGGCCCTGGGTCAGCAGCGTCGCCCACGAGGTCCGGGTCCCCGAGCCGGGCGGTGCAGCCCGCCGCCGGGGCAGCCGCCGCAGGCGGTGCGTGATGCCGTCCTTCATCGCGGCTCCGGGGCCGCCGCGGGTCCGGGGGCCGCGGCACGAAGGTCGCCCTCCAGCACCGGCGGTCGCATACACCGAATGTACGCCCGGCAGAACATTCCCGGTCGCCGCGGTGAAGAACGAGGCATTCGGGAACGTCAGCCCGTGAAGGCCTCGACCAGGGTCCAGACGGCGAGGCCCGCCATGCAGACGCCGCCGACGCGCTGGATGGTCTGCAGGGGGACCTTCTTGGCGATGAACCGCCCCACCACCAGTGCGAGGGCGGAAACCGACATCAGTGCGGCGGCCGAGCCGATCGCGGTCGGCAGCCAGCCGTTGGTGGCGGCGAGGTTGGCGGTGGTGATCTGCGTGAGATCGCCCCACTCGCTGATGAACACGGCCGTGAAGGCGGTGGAGTACACCGGCCAGAACCCGGACACGGTCCTGCCTGCCTCGTCTTGGTCGTCGTCGCCCCCGCCCCGCAGCAGCACCACGGCGCCGAAGGCGAACAAGGCGGCGGAGACGAGCTTGACCGCCATGTTCGGCAGCATGCTGATCAGGCTGCCGGCGCCCACCGCGATGGCCACGTGCACGATGAAGGCGGTCGAGGTGCCGAACCAGACGTACAGCGGGCGCATCCGCGTGCCCATCGCCAGCGAGGCGAACATCGTCTTGTCCGGGAGTTCGGCGAGGAAGATCAGCCCGAAGGCGGTGATGAGCGCCAGGGGGTCGAAGGTCATTCCGGTGCTTTCTGCTGGGACCGGACCGCGGACTCGACGGCACCCAGGGGGCGACGGGAAGCGCCAACGGCCCGGCACGACGGAGTGGCCCGCACGCTGATGCGGGCCATGTCTTGCCTTGGCCGAAGGTCTCGTCCACCCCCGCACTGGGTGCGGCGGCCCGGCGGCCGGGACGTCCTCGGACGTCCAGTATGTCGACCAGCCGGTATTGCGGGACTACTCCCCTTCGCTGCACCCAGTGTACCCAACGATCCGATGGGGTCCCGGCGGGCCCGGCGGTGCGGCCGCCGCGCGTGCGCACCTGTGCGACGCCCGCTCGTTCGGTGGGCGGCGCGGGATACTGGGCGCATGAAGCTGACGGTGTTCTGGGAACGGATGCGCGCGCACTTCGGCGAGACGTACGCCGACTCCTTCGCGCGCGACCACGTGATGTCCGAGCTCGGCGGCCGGACCGTGCGCCAGGCACTGGACGAGGGCTGGGAGACCAAGGACGTGTGGCGGGCGGTGTGCGCGGCCGTCGACGTTCCGGCCACGCGCCGCTGAGCAGGAGCGGGACCGGGGCTGTGGCGGGAAGCGACGAGACGAAAGCCGGAGCGCCCACGGGGGCGCCGGCACCGGGGGAGCCTGGGGAGCCGGGACATGGAACGGGGGCGGGCGCCGGGGGCCCCGGGATGCCGCGCTGGCTGCCCAGGGCGATGGTGCTGGCGCTCGCGCTGCTGGCCGCCTTCCAACTGGCGAACTGGGCGTTCCACCAGGTCATCGGTTTGCTGGTGAACATCCTGCTGGCCTTCTTCGGCGCCCTGGCGATCGAGCCGGCGGTGGACTGGATGGCCGCGCGCGGTATGCGCAGGGGGTGGGCGACCGGGTTGGTCTTCCTGATCGTGCTCGCCGCCGGCGGGATCTTCGTGGTGCTGCTCGGCTCCCTGCTGGTGGACCAGATCACGACGATCGGCCGCAATCTGCCGGAGTACGTCGACGACGTGGTCGTGTGGGTCAACCAGACCTTCGGTACCGACCTGTCCGTCGGCAAGCTGCAGGAGAACGTGCTGCACTCCGACTGGCTGCGCAACTACGTGCAGCGGCAGGCGGGCAACGTGTGGGGGCTGTCGGCGACGGTGCTCGGCGGGGTGTTCCAGGTGCTGACGATCACCCTCTTCACCTTCTACTTCGCCGCCGACGGGCCGCGGATGCGCCGTGCCGTGTGCTCGGTGCTGCCGCCCTCCCGCCAGGCCGAGGTGCTGCGGGCCTGGGAGATCGCGGTGGCCAAGACCGGCGGCTACCTGTACTCGAGGGCGCTGATGGCGCTGATCTCCGGAGTCGCCCACTACGTGCTGTTCGTGGCCCTCGGGGTGCCGTACGCGCCGGCGCTGGCGATCTGGGTCGGCGTGGTCTCGCAGTTCGTGCCGACGGTCGGTACCTACCTGGCGGGGGCACTGCCGATGCTGATCGCGTTCACCCAGGACCCCTGGGACGCGGTGTGGGTGCTCGGCTTCGTCGTGGTCTACCAGCAGTTCGAGAACTACGTGCTGCAGCCGCGGATCACCGCGCGCACCGTCGACATCCACCCCGCGGTGGCCTTCGGGTCGGTGATCGTCGGCGCCGCGCTGCTCGGGGCGGTGGGCGCGCTGGTGGCGATCCCGGCGACCGCGACGCTCCAGGGCTTCCTCGGGGCGTACGTGAAGCGGTACGCCGTCACGGACCCGCGGGCACACGGGCCGCAGCGGCGGCCGCTGTTCCGCCGGAGGCCGCACGGGGACGGCTGGGGCGGCGGGGCGGACCGCCGGGACGGGGCGGATGGCGGGGGCGTCTGAGGGTTCACGGGTCGCTTGACACGAAAATCGAACATCCATTCTCATGGATGTCCCGGACGTGGTTTTCCCCAAGGTGATCACGGATCCCCGTGGGGTTGTCCACAGGCCGGGCCGGCGTCGGGACGCATTGTCAGTGGCAGGCAGTAGCGTCATGGACGTGAAGCGAACGACTCAGACACCCAGGGTGGAACCCATGGCAGGAACCGACCGCGACAAGGCGCTCGACGCCGCGCTCGCACAGATTGAACGGCAGTTCGGCAAGGGTGCCGTCATGCGCCTCGGCGACCGCCCGAACGAACCCATCGAGGTCATCTCGACGGGATCCACCGCCCTGGACGTCGCGCTCGGCGTCGGTGGCCTCCCGCGCGGCCGCGTGGTGGAGGTGTACGGCCCGGAGTCCTCCGGCAAGACGACCCTGACCCTGCACGCGGTGGCCAACGCCCAGCGGGCCGGCGGCAAGGTGGCCTTCGTGGACGCCGAGCACGCCCTCGACCCGGAGTACGCCCGCCGCCTCGGCGTGGACGTGGACTCGCTGCTGCTGTCCCAGCCGGACAACGGTGAGCAGGCCCTCGAGATCACCGACATGCTGATCCGCTCCGGCGCGCTGGACCTCATCGTGATCGACTCCGTGGCGGCCCTCGTGCCGCGGGCCGAGATCGAGGGCGAGATGGGCGACTCGCACGTGGGTCTGCAGGCCCGCCTGATGAGTCAGGCGCTGCGCAAGATCACCGGTGCGCTCAGCCAGTCCAAGACCACCGCGATCTTCATCAACCAGCTCCGCGAGAAGGTCGGCGTGATGTTCGGCTCCCCGGAGACCACGACCGGTGGCCGAGCGCTGAAGTTCTACGCTTCCGTGCGTCTGGACATCCGCCGTATCGAGACCCTCAAGGACGGCACTGACGCGGTCGGCAACCGCACCCGGGTCAAGGTCGTCAAGAACAAGGTCGCGCCTCCCTTCAAGCAGGCGGAGTTCGACATCCTCTACGGCCAGGGCATCAGCCGTGAGGGCGGCTTGATCGACATGGGCGTGGAGCACGGCTTCATCCGCAAGTCCGGAGCCTGGTACACCTACGAGGGCGACCAGCTCGGCCAGGGCAAGGAGAACGCGCGGAACTTCCTGCGTGACAACCCCGACCTCGCCGACGAGATCGAGAAGAAGATCAAGGAGAAGCTCGGCATCGGCGTCCGGCCGGAGGAGCCGGCCGTGGAGCCCGGTGCCGACGCGACCGGTCCCGCCGGCGCGGCAGCGGCCGACCCGGCCAAGGCCGACGCCGCGACGGTCCCGGCACCCAAGGCCGCCAAGGCCACCAAGGCCGCGGCCGCCAAGGCCTGATGGTGGCGTCCGGGCACGCCCTCGGGCAGGAGGGGGCCAGGGCCGAGCAGGAGCGCCCACATGACCCCGTGGAGCAGGCGCGGGCACTCTGCCTGCGCCTGCTCACCGGGACCCCTCGCACCCGCAAGCAACTCGCCGACGCCATGCGCCGCCGGGAGATCCCGGAGGAGGCGGCGGAGCATGTGCTGGAGCGGTTCGAGGACGTCGGGCTGATCGATGACCAGGCGTTCGCCAACGCCTGGGTGGAGTCCCGGCACCACGGTCGGGGCCTCGCCCGGCGTGCCCTCGCCCGGGAACTGCGTACCCGGGGTGTGGACGCCGAGGCGATCGGCAACGCCGTGGGGCAGCTCGACGCGGAGCAGGAGGAGGAGACGGCGCGCGCCCTGGTGGACCGCAAGCTCCGGGCCACCCGCGGTCTGGAGAGGGAGAAACGGATCCGCCGGCTCGCCGGGATGCTCGCCCGCAAGGGGTACGCGGAAGGCCTGGCCCTGAGGGTGGTCCGCCGCGCCCTCGAGGAGGAGGGCGAGGATCCGGAGGCACTGGAGCACCACCTGCCCGACTGAACCTCCGCTGAGGTTCCTTGACCGTTCCTCTGAGTCGACCTAGCCTCACAACGGGTGAGGGATCGCGTCCTCGCAGATACGGGAGTTGGTGCCATGGGCATCGCGCTGGGCACCGAATCCGAGTTCACGGTCGTGGCCATGGCCGTCACCGTGGTCGTCGCCGTCACCGCGGGCTTGCTGCTGCAGCGGTTGCGTGCGGAACGCGAACAGCTCGGGGCGGCGGCAGAACGCGACGCCCGGGAGATCCGGGCCGGCGCAAAAGAGGAAGTCCGCGAGATCCGGGCCGACTTGGAGCGGCGTGAGCAGCGGCTCGCCGACCGGGAGTCCCGCATCGACGCCGATTCGGAGCAACTCCACCGGCGTCGCCGCGAACTGGCTGCGGGGCGTAAGGACTTGGAACACCGCCGCGTCGAGCTCAACCGGCTGGAGGAGGAGCGGCGCAAGGTCCTGGAGCACGTCGCCGCCTACACCGTCGCCGAGGCCCGCGCCGACCTCGTGCGCACCGCCGAGCAACAGGCCAAACGCCAGGCGGCGGTGATCGTCCGCGACATCGAGCGGGCCGCCCGCGACCGCGGTGAGGAACGCGCCCGCCGGATCGTCGCCGGAGCCATCCAGCGGGTCGCCACCGAGCAGACCGCCGAGTCCGTGGTCTCGGTGCTGCATCTGCCGGGCGACGAGATGAAGGGCCGGATCATCGGTCGTGAGGGTCGCAATATCCGCGCCTTCGAGGCCATCACCGGGGTCAACCTCATCATCGATGACACCCCCGAAGCGGTGCTGCTCTCCTGCTTCGACCCGGTGCGCCGCGAGGTCGCCCGGCTCACCCTCGACGCGCTCGTCACCGACGGCCGTATCCACCCGCACCGCATCGAGGAGGTCTACGCGCGCAAGCAGACCGAGGTCGAGCAGGTGTGTGTGCGCCATGGCGAGGACGCGCTCACCGAGGTCGGCATCACCGATATGCACCCCGAACTCGTCACCGTGCTGGGGCGGTTGCGCTTCCGCACCTCCTACGGCCAGAACGTGCTCGGACACCTCCTGGAGTCCGCCCACATCGCCGGCATGATGGCCGCCGAGCTCGGCATCGACCCGGCCGTCGCCAAGCGCGGCACGCTGCTGCACGACATCGGCAAGGCCCTCACCCACGAGGTCGAGGGCAGCCACGCACTGATCGGCGCGGACCTGGCGCGGCGGCACGGCGAGTCCGAGGACGTCGTCCACTCCATCGAGGCCCATCACAACGAGGTCGAGCCCCGCACCATCGAGGCGGTCCTCACCCAGGCCGCCGACGGCATCTCCGGAGGGCGTCCCGGGGTACGGCGCGAGTCCTTGGAGAGTTACGTCCGCCGGCTCAAGCGACTTGAGCAGATCGCCGCCGCGCACACGGGCGTCGCCAAGGTCTTCGCCATGCAGGCCGGACGCGAGATCCGGGTCATGGTGCGCCCGGAGGACGTGGACGACATCCAGGCGCAGGTCATCGCCCGCGACGTGGCCAAGCAGGTCGAGGAGGAACTCACCTACCCCGGCCAGATCAGGATCACGGTCGTCCGCGAGTCCCGTGCCACGGAGTTCGCCCGCTGAACCGGCGCGGGCGGGCGCCGGTGCCTGCCGCGGTCCGCGCGGTCCGAGCGGTCCACGGGGACGCCGCCCCGGCACCGTGCTGCCGGCGGGCGGTACAAGGCCGGCCTCCCGGCACCGGGCCCAGGCCCCGGCTTTCCGGCCCACACGCTCTTCCGGCCCACACGCGCTCCCGGCCCCAAGCGACGTCGTCCACCAGGTCCGGCAGCCTCCGCGTCGGGCCGCCGCGACCGCCAGGCGCGACGCGGGGGACGCGGCGGCCGTGGCGGGCGTTCTCCTTGAGGCCCGGGCCCCGACGTGAGCGGCGCCCGCAGCGGCCGGGGCCGCTCAGTGCGGCACGGGGGCCTGGATCGGGCTCGGCGGGCCGCCGCGGGCCAGGTCGGCGTAGGCGTAGAGCTCGGTCGGGCGGCAGCCGGTCATCACCGTCACCAGGTGGCCGTCCGGGCGGATCAGCAGCACGCTGTGCGCCGTCGACCCCGGGTAGGACTCTGTGACGAGCAGCTCGGCCCGGGTCGGCAGGGCCGCCACGGCCTTGGCCAGCCGGGGCATCAGTCCCGCGGTGAGCCAGTGCCGGCTCTCCCACACGCCGGTGCCCGGCGCCACCAGGACGACCAGCAGATCGCGCCCCAGGCGCTCGTACAGGCGTGCCCGGGAGCCGTCGAGCGCCGTGACCGGGACGTCGACGACCACGCCACCCGGGGGAGTGGCACAGGATCCCAGCAGCGGCGACGGCGCGGCCGCCGAGGAGGCCGAGGTTGCGGCGCCCGCCCCCCGGGGCGCGGGCAGTGCGAGCGGTGAGCGGGTGTAGACCGGCGGTGCGCCGAGTGGGCCCCGGCCGAGGTGGCCGTCGGTGAGCAGTTCGGCGTGCCGACGGGCGGACCCGGACAGTACCGAGCGCCGCACCGTGTGCCACACGCCGCCGGCCCGCAGCAGCGGCAGCACCTGGTCGGTGGCGCGTAGGCGGGCGCCCACGGCGCCGCGCCGCTCGGCCTGGTAGCTGTCGAGCAGGGTGTCCGACGCCCCGTGATGCCAGGCCAGGGAGAGCTTCCAGGCGAGGTTGTCGGCGTCGCGCAGGCCCTCCTCCAGCCCCTGCGCCCCCAGCGCGCCCATGAGATGCGCAGCGTCGCCGGCCAGGAAGACGCGTCCGGCACGCCAGCGGCGGGCCAGCCGCTGGTGCACCGGGTACTCCGCGGAGCCCAGCAGTTCGTACGACGGAACGGTTCCGCACCAGGCCGTGAAGGTGCCGCGGATGCGTGAGACGAGCTCGTCGGAGGTGAGCGGCTCACCGCGCGCGGGCAGCAGCCAGTCCAGCCGCCACACCCCGTCCGGCAGCGGGCGGGCCGTCACCTCCGGGCCCGCGCCGGGCCCCGGCGGCTCGCGGTGCAGCAGCGCCACGCCCTCGTCGGGCAGTGGGACCCGCAGGGCGGCCACGGCGTACCGGTCGACGGCCGTGCGGCCGGGGAAGCGCACCCCCAGCAACTTGCGCACGCTGGACCGCGGGCCGTCGCAGCCGATCAGGTGACTTCCGCGCCACCACGTGGCGTTGGCGCCCTTGGTGCGGACGCTGACACCGCGGTCGTCCTGCTCGACGGCGTCGACGCGAGCCCCCGGGACGATGCGTGCCAGCGCCTGTTCCGCGAGGGCCCCCCGCAGCCCGTGTTCGAGGCGTTCCTGCCCGATGTGCAGGGGGGAGGGCCCCTGTCCGCCGGCGGCCTGGTCGCCGAACTCCACGCGGACGGTCTCCTGCCGGCGGCGCAGCGTCCGCCACGCCTCCCAGGTGGCGCCGGAGTCGTAGAGCATTCGATGGCCCAGCCGGACGAGCAGCCCGGCGGTCTCGGGACTCAGGACGGCCGTGCGTTCCGCGGAGAGCGGGGGCGCGTGGTCGTGCTCGTCCAGCACGATGCTCGGCACGTCGTGCCGTGCGAGGCCGAGCGCGAGGGCGAGCCCGACCGGACCCGCCCCCGCGATGATCACCGGGTCCACTGCGTGGTCCCGGGAAGGTGTGCGGTCACATTGCGTATGCAACCTACTGCGCGTGCGTGCGTCAAGTGACCACACCCGCCGCGCGGTGGTGCGCCTGGCGCACCGTCACTCCGCGGCGGCTTCCACCGCCTTGACGCCACCGGCTTGCGGCGGCGCGCCCTTGCGGCTGCGGCGGCCGCGCCGCTCGATCCAGTTGGCCAGCGCGCTGAGCGCCAGGCACATCAGGATGTAGACCGGGGCCACGATGATGATCATCGGGATGAAGGGGAAGCCCGCGCTGTTCTTCGCGATGAGGTTGCCGGTGTAGAGCAGTTCCTCGTACGTGATGATGTAGCCGAGCGAGGTGTCCTTCAGGGTGACCACGAGCTGGCTGATGATCGACGGCAGCATCACCCGGACCGCCTGCGGGATCAGCACGAAGACCATGACCTGCGTCTTGCGCAGGCCGATCGCGTACGCGGCCTCGTGCTGCCCTCTCGGTACGGCGTTGATGCCGGCCCGGAAGATCTCGGCCTGCACCGAGCCGTTGTAGAGGGTGAGGCCGATCACCAGCGCCCACAGCGGGGCGGAGGTGAAGACGCCCACGTACAGCGCGAAGATCATGATCAGCAGCGGCATCGCGCGGAAGAACTCCACGACCACGGTCGCCACCCACCGCACCGGGGCGTGGTCCGACAGCCGGCCCGCGGCCAGCGCCGCGCCCAGCACCAGCGAGAAGACCGCCGCGAGGGCGAAGGCCTTCAGCGTGGAGACCAGACCGTCGACGAGGCGCTGCTGGATGTCGGTGTACTGGAAGGGCTCCCAGAGGTAGGAGGCGAACTGCCCGGAGTCGTCCAGCCGCCGGTAGACGAACCACAGCAGGGCGAGGATCGCCAGGGCGGCGGCCGCGCCGACGACCCGGTTGCGGATCCTGGCGCGCGGGCCGGGTGCGTCGAAGAGGACGTTCGCGCTCATCGGGCCACCGCCAGCCGGTTCTCGAGCAGTCGGAAGACCGCGCTGATGAAGAGGGTGAGGACGAGGTAGGCGAGCGCCACCCAGATGAAGGTCGCGAAGATGCTGTAGCCCTTCTCGCCGAGCGTCTTCTGCACGCTGAACAGTTCGAAGACGCTGAAGCCACCGGCGATCGCGGAGTTCTTGGTGAGCGCGATCAGGAGGCTGCCGATCGGCGGCAGCACGGTCCGGGTGGCCTGCGGCAGGATGATCAGCCGCAGGGTCTGGGTGAAGGTCATCCCGAGGCTCCGCGCGGCCTCGGCCTGCCCGAGCGGAACGGTGTTGATGCCCGAGCGCACGGCCTCGCAGATGAACGCCGAGGTGTAGCAGCTCAGGGCGAGCACGGCGAGCCGGAAGAAGCTCCAGGTGTTCAGCCCCAGCCGGGGCAGCACCAGCACCGCGATGAAGAAGAGCAAGGTCAGCGGGGTGTTGCGCAGCAGGGTCACCCACACCGCGCCGAAGGCGCGCAGGGGCGGCACCGGGGACACCCGGAACGCGGCCATGACCACCCCGAGCACCAGGGCGATCGCCCCGCTGAGCGCGGTCAGCTCGACCGTGCCGAGGAACCCCTCGCGGAACTGCGCGAAGTTGTCCAGCAGTACGTTCATCGATTCTCCGAAGGGGTGCGCCGACGGCCGGTCCTGGCCGCCGGCGCATCAGGCTCGGGCTGTGCCGGGGAGAAGGACGGGACCCGGGTCAGGCCGGGTCCCGCCCGCTTCAGGACTGGAGCTGCGGGATCTCGGCGCTCACGCCGGACTTGCCGAGCGTGGCGTCGTACGCCTTCTTCCAGTCGCCGTTGTCCTCGTGGTTCTTCAGGGCGTTGGTGATCGCCTCCTGCAAGACCTTGTCGTCCTTGAGCAGGCCCACGCCGTAGGGCTCCTCGGAGAACGGCTTGCCGAGGACCTCGAGGTTGGCCGGGTCCTGGGCGGCGTAGCCCTTGAGGATGGCGTCGTCCGTGGTCACCGCGTCCACCTGGCCGGAGGCGAGGTTCTGCACGCACAGCGAGTACGAGTCGTACTCGACCGGCTGGGCGCCGTAGCCGCCGTCCTTGATGCGCTGGATGGAGGTGGAGCCGGTCGCCGAGCAGACCTTCTTGCCCTTGAGGTCGTCCGTGCTCTTGATGTTGCCGCCCTTCTTGACCAGGAGGTCCTGGCCCGCGACGAAGTACGGACCGGCGAAGGAGACGGACTTCTTGCGCTCGTCGTTGATCGTGTACGTGCCGACGTAGTAGTCGACCTGGCCACCGGAGATGGCGGTCTCACGGTTGGCCGACTGGATCGTCTTGAACTCGATCTTGCTCTCGTCGAAGCCGAGATCGGCGGCGATCATCTTGGCGATCTCGATGTCGAAGCCGGAGTACTTCTTGCTGCCCGGGTCCTGGTAGCCCAGGTTCGGCTGGTCGGCCTTGACGCCGACGACGAGCTTGCCGTTCTTCTTGATCCGGTCCCAGGACTTGGAACCGGCCAGGTCCACACCGGTCTTGACGGTGTAGGTGGGCAGCTCGGCGGTGGCCGCGCTGCTGGAGCCGCCCTTGTCGGGGGTGCCGGAGGTGGAGGGCGAGCCCTCCTTGCCGCACGCGGTGGCGGTGGCGGTCAGCGCCAGGACGGCCAGAGCGGCGGCGGCAGTGGTACGGAACCTCATCGTGATCATCCTTAGAGTCGGCGAACCGTCGGTGTCGCTCTCAGTGGTGAAGGATCTTCGAAAGGAAGTCCTTGGCCCGGTCGCTCCGGGGGTTGCTGAAGAACTGGTCGGGAGTCGCCTGCTCGACGATCCGCCCGTCCGCCATGAAGACGACGCGGTTCGCGGCGGACCGGGCGAAACCCATCTCGTGGGTGACGACTACCATCGTCATCCCGTCGCGTGCGAGTTGCCGCATGACCTCCAGCACCTCGTTGATCATCTCCGGGTCGAGCGCCGAGGTCGGCTCGTCGAAGAGCATGACCTTCGGCTCCATCGCCAGCGCACGGGCGATCGCCACGCGCTGCTGCTGGCCTCCGGAGAGCTGTGCCGGGTACTTGTCGGCCTGGCTGCCCACGCCCACCCGGTCGAGCAGGGCCCGGGCGCGCTCCTCGGCGGCCTGCTTGCCGGCCTTGCGGACCTTGACCTGGCCCAGCGTGACGTTCTCCAGAACCGTCTTGTGCGCGAAGAGGTTGAAGGACTGGAAGACCATGCCCACGTCCGCGCGCAGCCGGGCCAGCTCCCTGCCCTCCTGGGGCAGTGGCTTCCCGTCGATCGTGATCCGGCCCGAGTCGATCGTCTCCAGGCGGTTGATCGCCCGGCACAGCGTCGACTTGCCCGACCCCGAGGGGCCGATCACGACCACGACCTCGCCACGGCCGATGCTGAGGTTGATGTCCTGGAGCACGTGCAGCGCGCCGAAGTGCTTGTTCACGTCCTTCAGTACGACCAGGTCGTCGGCCGCCGGAGCGGCGTCCTCGGTCACCGGGACTTCGGTCATCGGCGTGTGCTCCATCCTCGTCGGTTGACCAGACCTCGGTGATCACCCTATTGACGCGTGGTAAACCGAGTCAGCACATCTGAGGGGAACTTGAGCATCACGATCTGGTCACCGAACGGAACACGTGCGGCACCCTGGGTGAGGTCGGCCGGTCGTGCAGCGTACCGGCTGCATAACAGTCGCGGCCGGGGGCCGAGCCGCGCTTGACGCGCACGTGGCCCATCGGCGTGGATTCGGTGGAGGGCCATGACGGCCGGGGCGGACCGAGCCGCGGGAGGTGAACGGATGAGACTTCTGCTCGTGGAGGACGACCGCCGGGTCGCCGCCGCGCTGTCGGCCGTGCTGGCCAGGCACGGACTGCAGGTCACCCACGCCCGCAGCGGCGAGGAGGCGCTGCACGCGCTGCTGCCCGACCACGGGCCCGGCTTCGACGTCGTCCTGCTCGACCTCGGGCTGCCCGACCAGGACGGCTTCGAGGTGTGCAGCCGCATCCGGCTGCGCAGCGCGATTCCCGTGATCATGGTGACCGCCCGCGCCGACGTGCGGTCCCGGATCCACGGTCTCAACCTCGGTGCGGACGACTACGTGGTGAAGCCGTACGACACCGGTGAACTGCTCGCCCGCATCCACGCCGTCTGCCGCCGCAAGGCGCAGGAGGCACCCGCGACGGGCGAGGCGAAGGGCGCTGAGGGTGCCGACGTGCTCGGGCTCGGCCCGGTCCGTGTGGACCTGGCCACCCGCAAGGTCACCGTCGGCGACGAGCACGTCGCGTTGACCCGCAAGGAGTTCGACCTGCTCGCCCTGCTCGCGCAGCGGCCCGGAGTGGTGTTCCGCCGTGAGCAGATCATCAGCGAGGTGTGGCGGACGAGTTGGGAGGGGACCGGGCGCACCCTCGAGGTGCACGTGGCGTCCCTGCGGTCGAAACTGCGCCTGCCCGCCCTGATCGAGACCGTTCGCGGGGTCGGCTACCGCCTCGTCGTACCCTCCGGCTAGGAGGCCGTTCCTCCGTGCGCACCCGGCTGCTGCCCCTGCTCATCGTGCTGATGGCCGGTGTGCTGCTGGCCCTCGGCTTCCCGCTCGCCGCCAGTATGGCCGCCACCCAGCAGCAGCGGGTCGTCGTCGACCGCATCGACGACACCGCGCGTTTCGCCGCGCTCGCGCAGTACGTCAGCACCGACGGCGGCGGTGAACGGGAGAGCACGCTGCGAGCGGAACTCCTGCAGTACCACGACGTGTACGGCATCAGTTCCGGCGTCTTCGACCGCGACGGCGAGCCCATCGCCTCCGCCCCGGCCGGCTGGACGCCGCCCACCCGCGGTGAGGCCTACTTCGCGTTCAGTGAGGCCCTCGCCGGGCGGCGCAGCCACGACCCCCGGCAGATCTGGCCCTGGGAGCACCGCTCGCTGCCGGTGGCCTCCCCGGTCGTCCGGGACGGCGACGTCGTCGCGGTGGTGCTCACCGACTCGCCGACCGGTGCCATGCGCTCGCGCGTCCTGCGCGGCTGGCTGCTGCTGGCGGCCGGCGAACTGGCCGCCATGATCGTGGCCGTCATGGCCGCCTTCCGGCTCGCCGGCTGGGTGCTGCGCCCGGTGCGGGTGCTGGACCGGGTCACCCACGACATCGCCACCGGTCGTATGAAGTCCCGTGTGGCGGTCTCCGGGGGGCCACCGGAACTGCGGCGCCTGGCACGTTCCTTCAACGAGATGGCCAACAACGTGGAGGCGGTCCTCGACCAGCAGCGGGCCTTCGTGGCCGACGCCTCCCACCAGTTGCGCAACCCGCTGTCTGCGCTGCTGCTGCGGATCGAGCTGCTCGGCCTGGAACTGCCCGACGGACACGAGGAGATCGCCTCGGTCCAGGAGGAGGGCAAGCGCCTCGCCTCGGTCCTGGACGATCTGCTGGGCCTCGCCACCGCCGAGCACGCGGAGGCCAACCTCGCCCTCACCGACATCGCCGCCCTCGCCGCGGAACGCGTCGAGGCGTGGCGGCCGGTCGCCGAGCGCGACGGCGTGGAACTGCGCTACGCGGGCGTGGCCGCCGTGACGGGCTGGGCGGACCCGGTGGCGCTGTCCAGCGCACTGGACGCCGTGATCGACAACGCCGTGAAGTTCACACCGAGCGGTGGACGCGTATGCGTCAGCACCGAGCCGCGCGGCCGCCCGGGGATCGTCGACGTGACCGTCGCCGACGGCGGCCCGGGCCTCACCGGGGACGAACTCGCCCGCGTCGGCGACCGCTTCTGGCGCAGCCCGCGCCACCAGAACGTCGACGGCTCGGGGCTCGGACTGTCCATCGCACGGGTACTGCTGTCCCAGGGCGGCGGCACCATCGCCTACGCCCCGAACGAGCCGCACGGTCTGCGGGTCACCCTCACGGTGCCGCGTTCGGCTCCCTGAGCCCGGGGCCGGCCTGGCGGGCCGGCGGGTCGGAGCCGATCGAGTCGTGGATGCCGAAGTTCACCGCGTCCGAGCGGTAGCGGTCGTCCGACCACTCCACCGGGCGGCCGTTTCGGGTGGTGGTGACCCGGCGGACCCGCAGCAGCGGGCTGCCGCGCCGCACGCCCAGCAGCTCACGGTCCCGGGCGGGGCCCGCGGACGCCGGACTCCACGGCCCTGGTCACCGGGGAACCCCTACCCGAACCGCACGTGGCGGGCAACGACTGGCCGCCCGACCACGCGGCCGTGGTCACCACCTTCGCCGTGACGTGACGGCCGCCCCGTGCGGCCGCCACGGGCCGCGAGGACCCGTCAGCACTCGGACATCTCGTCCAGCCGCGGCCGCTGGTCCGCCACTTCCTGCGAGGCCAGCGGCTTGAGGTGTTTGACGTACGACGTGCGCCAGGCCCCCGTGGAGATGTGGTCCCTGATGGCATCGCATATGGCGTGCTTCAACGCGGACTCGTTCTTCTGCAGCCCCACGCCGTACTCCTCGGTGCCGAAGGGGACGCCCAGCAGGCGCAGCCGATCGGTGTGCTGGGCGCGGTAGCCGGCCAGGATGATGTCGTCGGTGGAGACGGCGTCGACCTTGCCCGCGAGCAACTCGTTGACGCACAGCCCGTACGAGGCCTGCTGTTCGGTCCTGATCCGGGGATACTTCTTGCGGAGCCGTTCCGCGGGCGTCGAGTCGGTGACCGTGCACACCGTGCGGTCGAACAGGTCCTGCACGCTGTGGACGGGGGCGTCCATCCGGACGAGGAAGTCCTGGCCGGCCTGGTAGTAGGGGCCGGCGAAGTCGACCTCCTTCTTGCGCGGCTCCGTTATCGAGTAGCTGGCCACTATGTAGTCGACGTACCCGGCACGCAGGAAGTACTCCCGGGACTGCGTGTCCACGACCGTGAACTGCACCTTCGTGAAACCCAGGTGCCTGGCGACGGCTCGCGCCAGGTCGATGTCGAAGCCCTCGTAGCCGCCCTCGGCACTGCTGGAGGCCTCGCTGAGGCCCGGCTGGTCCTTCTTGACGCCTACGATCAGGTAGCCGCGCTCGCGCGCCGTCCTGATGGTCGGCGAGCTGGAAAGATTGGGCCCGTCGCCCCGCAGCCGGTCGACGGCGAACCAGCCGCCCGCCGCCAGGACCGCGAGTGCCACGACGCCCGCAGCAAAGGTGTACCACCGGCGCAGGTACGCGCGCCGCCCGTGCTCCGGTGCCGGGTCCACCGCCGGGGTCTCGGGCTCCGTGCGGTGCGGCGCAGGCGTGGCATTCGCGTCCGTCCGCGTGGCGTCGGGGTCGGGGTCCGGGTGGACGGCGACGGGGAACTGCGGGGTCTCCTGCGCCACGTGCTGCAGCAACTGCTCGGCCCGCTCCGCGGAAAGCCGCGCTCCCGGCTCCTTGACCAGCAGCCCGTCGATCAGCGGGCGCAGCGGTCCCGCGTGCGCCATCGGCGGCGGCTCGGCCGTGCGGACGGCCTCAAGGACCTCGTACGGCGTCGGGCCGCGGAAGGGGGCCCGGCCCTCGACCATCTCGTACAGCGTGACGCCCAGCGACCACAGGTCGGCCGCGGGCGTCGGCGTCAGCCGGCCGGCCAGCTCCGGTGCCAGGTACTGCGGGGTGCCGACGGTCTCGTGCACCCGCGTCACCTGGGCGGCGCCCTCGAAGGTCGCGATCCCGAAGTCCATGAGCACCGCACGCCCGTCCCGGCGGAACAGGATGTTGTGCGGCTTCACATCACGGTGCAGCACCCCGGCCGCGTGCACCGCACGCAGCCCGCGCAGCACCTCCAGGCCGATCCGCGCCGCCTGCAGCGCCGGAATCCGGCCCCGCTCGCGCAACTGGTCCGCCAGCGAGCGCGGATTGACCTGCTCCATGACGATCCATACCTGGCCGTCGGCCTCGATCACGTCGTGCACGGCGACCACGTGCTCGTGCCCGATCCGGGCGATGGCCTGCGCCTCCCGGCGCGCCCGCTCCACCCACTGGGCCTGCGTCTCCGGGTCGAGCGCACCCCGGAACAGCAGTTCCTTGACGGCGACCCGCCGGCCGAGCCGGTTGTCGTACGCCTCCCACACCACGCCCATACCGCCGCGCCCCAGTTGCCGGCGCAGTTCGTAGCGGCCGTCGACGAGGGTGTGCGGCATACCCCCAGAACTCATGCGTGTGCCCCCAACGGTACGTGGTCCGCTACAGGTTAGGGGGCTGTGCCGGGGATGAACATCGTCCGCGGGACGCGGAACGATCACATGTCGGGCGCAACGGCCCTTACGGTCCCGGTGGCGCCTCGAGCGCGGGGCCCGCCCGGGAAACGGAACGTCTAGGGTTTCACGGACCGGTAGTAGCGCTCGGCTCCCGCGTGCAGCCGCAGCGGGTCGGTGAAGACCGCCGTCCGCAGGTCCATCAGCTGGGCCGCGTGGACCTCCTGCCCGATCCGGTCACGGCTGTCCATCACGGTGCGGGTGAGGCGGTCCACCAGCCCGGTGTCCGCCCGGTCGGTGGTGATCAGCAGGTTGGCCACGGCGATCGTCTGCACCGCGCGCCCGCCCTGGATGATCGGGTAGGCGTCCGCGGGCATGACCGCCTGCCGGTAGTACGCCGACTCCTCGCCGCCGGCGTGCAGCCGGGCCACCAGGTCGCCGAGCTGGACCAGCTTGACGTCGGTGGTCTCGGCCAGCTTCGCGATGGTCCTGGTCGGCAGTCCGCCCGACCAGAAGAACGCGTCGAGCTCGCCCTGGCGTAGCAGTTGCGGAGCCTGGTCGATGCCCACCGTCCGACGGCGCACATCGCCGGGCTCGCCGAGGCCCGCGGCCTCGAGCAGCCGCTGCGTTATCAGGTTCACCCCGGAGCCGGGCTGGCCGATCCCCACCCGCAGCCCGCGCAGGTCCCTCGCGGACCGCACGGGGGACTCGGCGGGCACCACCAGCTGCATGTAGTCGTCGTACAGCCGTGCGCAGGCACGCAGCCGCCCCGCACCCGGGCCGTCGTAGTCGGCGACGGCGTCGGCGGCGGCGATCGCGAAGTCGGCCTCTCCGGTCGCCACTCTCCGGACGTTGTCCACGGACCCCTCGGACCGCACGAGGTGCACCGGGACCCCGGGCAGGTCCGTGTGCAGGTAGGGCTGGAGCCGCTTCCCGTACGTGTCGTACACCCCGTTGCGCACCCCGGTGGCGAAGTCGACCCGGTCCCGGGGGTAGGACGGACCGTCGGAGGGCAGCAGCCACCACAGCAGCAGCGCGACCGCCGCCACCACCACGGGCACGGCCACGGCCCGGCGTCCGGCGGTTCGGGGCAGTTCCATCCGGGGGATGGTGCCAGGCCGGCGGCCGGCTGGCCAGCGTCCCGACGCCGGCTCCGCCCGCCGGGCGCGCGGGTGCCACGGCGAACGTTCCTCCCGGGAGGCCCACTCCGGCGCCGGGGGCCCGGGGCCGCGGACGGACGCCGGCACCGTCCGCACGGCGACGGGCGGGTGGGGGCAAGGCGGGCGCGGCGCGCCCTTACCCTGGATGGGTGCAGCGTGAAGAGCAGGGTGTGAAGAGCTACGAGATCCGCACCTACGGGTGCCAGATGAACGTCCACGACTCCGAGCGGCTGGCCGGCCTCCTGGAGGCGGCCGGCTACGTCCGCGCGCCCAAGGGCGAGGACGGCACGGTGTCGGCGGATGTCGTCGTCTTCAACACCTGTGCGGTCCGGGAGAACGCCGACAACCGCCTGTACGGCAACCTGGGCCGCCTGGCGCCGCAGAAGGCCGCCCGCCCCGGCATGCAGATCGCCGTCGGCGGCTGCCTGGCGCAGAAGGACCGGGACACGATCGTCAAGAAGGCCCCCTGGGTCGACGTCGTCTTCGGCACCCACAACATCGGTGCCCTCCCGGTGCTACTGGAGCGCGCCCGGATCGCCGAAGAGGCGCAGGTCGAGATCGCCGAGTCGCTGGAGACCTTCCCGTCCACGCTGCCGACCCGGCGTGAGTCGGCCTACGCGGCCTGGGTGTCGATCTCGGTCGGCTGCAACAACACCTGCACGTTCTGCATCGTCCCCGCGCTGCGCGGCAAGGAGAAGGACCGCCGCCCCGGCGACATCCTCGCCGAGGTCGAGGCGCTGGTCGCCGAAGGTGTCGTCGAGGTCACTCTGCTCGGCCAGAACGTCAACGCCTACGGCTCCGACATCGGCGACCGCGAGGCCTTCGGCAAGCTGCTCCGCGCCTGCGGGCGGATCGACGGCCTGGAGCGGGTCCGCTTCACC
This sequence comes from Streptomyces sp. ME19-03-3, assembly GCA_033793685.1. Classification (GTDB taxonomy): domain Bacteria; phylum Actinomycetota; class Actinomycetes; order Streptomycetales; family Streptomycetaceae; genus Actinacidiphila. The sequence goes on from JARAXD010000007.1 coordinate 50,066, forward strand.
TCGCCCCACCCGCGGGACTTCACCGACGACGTGATCGCGGCCATGGCCGAGACCCCGAACGTGATGCACCAGCTGCACATGCCGCTGCAGTCCGGTTCCGACGCGGTGCTGCGCGCGATGCGCCGCTCGTACCGGCAGGACCGCTACCTCGGCATCATCGAGAAGGTGCGCGCGGCCATGCCGGACGCCGCCATCTCCACCGACATCATCGTGGGCTTCCCCGGAGAGACCGAGGAGGACTTCGAGCAGACGATGCACGTAGTGCGCCAGGCGCGCTTCGCGCAGGCCTACACCTTCCAGTACTCCAAGCGCCCGGGCACCCCCGCCGCCGAGATGGAGGGGCAGGTGCCCAAGGAGGTCGTCCAGGAGCGCTACGAGCGGCTCGTCGCACTCCAGGAGGAGATCTCCTGGGCCGAGAACAAGAAGCAGGTCGGCCGCACCCTCGAGGTGCTGGTCGCCGAGGGGGAGGGTCGCAAGGACGACGCCACGCGGCGGCTGTCCGGCCGCGCCCCCGACAACCGCCTGGTGCACTTCGCGCCGCCCGCCGAGCCGGTCCGTCCCGGCGACGTGGTGATGGCGCAGATCAGCTATGCCGCACCGCACCACCTGCTCGCCGAGAGCCCGGCCTTCGGCGTCCGCCGCACCGCGGCGGGCGACGCCTGGGAGCGGCGGACCTCCGCGGCGGCGGCCAAGCCCGCTGGTGTCATGCTGGGCCTGCCGACGATCGGCGCGCCCGTGGCGGCGCCGGTGGCGGCCGCACCGGGATGCGGTTGCGACTGACCCGGCAACGGGGTGGGCCACGCGGACGACGAAGGGGGAGACGGATGGCTCGCTGGGGGCTTTTCGCGGAGGAGACGGTGGGCAGCGGCGATGCCAGGCGCTGGGAGTTCGAGCTCCTCGGCCACGCCGACGGCACGCGCGAGGAGGCGCTGCGCAAGCTGGAGGAGGCGGCGCTCGCCTACCGGCCGAGCAAGCCGTTCAGCGTGCGGCGCAGCCGGCTGTACCGCTCGGGGGAGGGGTTTGTGCAGGTCAACGAGGGTGTGACCACGACCTACCTCTGCCGCTTCACGCTCGCGGAGCTGATCCGGGACAGCAAGGACCCCAAGGTTGCCGCCATGGCCGAGCCTTGGGACCGCGTGCCCGAGAGCTTCGGAGCCGGCGGACGGTAGGGTTCCGATCATGCTGGTCGCCGCCGCCGTGTGTCCCTGCCCGCCCCTGCTCGTGCCCGACGTCGCCTCGGGCGCGGCACCGGAACTGGACCCGCTGCGCGCCGCATGTGCCGACGCGCTCGGTGTGCTCGCCGCGGCGCGGCCCGATCTGCTGGTCGTGGTGGGCGCCGCGGACCGCCCCCACGTCTGGGAGGGCGGCGGCACGGGTTCGCTGCGCCCCTATGGCGTGAACGCGACGGTGCGGCTCGGCGACGGAAGCGACCCGCAGCCCCTGGCCCCCTCGCTGACGCTCGCGGCCTGGCTCCTGAGGCGGGCCGGCTCCACCGCGCCGCTGCACGCCTGCGGTGTGCCGGTCGACGCACCGGCGGCCCGGATGCTGGACCTGGGACGGGGCCTCGCGGAGTTGGCCGACCGGGTGGCGTTGCTGGTCATGGGCGACGGCAGCACCTGCCGTACGGTGAAGGCCCCCGGTTATCTCGACGAGCGCGCCGAACCCTTCGACGCCTCCGTGGCGCGGGCTCTGGGCGCCGCCGACACCAAGGCGCTGGCCGCCCTGGACGCACCGCTGGCCGCCGAACTGGGGGCGGCCGGGCGAGCCCCCTGGCAGGTGCTCGCCGGCGCCGCGGACGGTGTGGGGCTCAGTGCCGCCCTGCTGTACGACGAGGCGCCGTACGGCGTCGGCTACTTCGCGGCGGCCTGGTCGTAGCCGGAGCGGGTCCCGCGCCCGCGGCCGTCTTCACGGTGTGCTCTTGGAGCCGCTCTCCTTCAGGTGCTCCATGGCGTCCTTCGTCTTGCCGACGCCCTTGTGGATCTTCCCGCTGTACTTGTGCTTGGTCTTCTCGTCGACCGTGTGCGCGACCTTGTCCAGCCGGGAGCCGATCGTCTCGCCGTGCTGCTCCATGAAGTCGCCCGCCTTGGCGCCGGCCACGGCCCTGGCGTGTTCGGCCTTGGCCTTCAGCGTGTCCTTGAGGCTCATGCGTCACCGTCTCCCACGGATGCCTTTGCCGGAATTGACCCTTTTCTCGTCTTGATCTTACGCGTTCACAGGTGAAACCGCGCCGCCGGAATTTGCGAAACTGTGCACGTGAGAAACGACGTCCCCCACGTGATCGCCGTCGTCGGCCCCACCGCGGCCGGCAAGTCCGACCTCGGTGTCGCCCTTGCCCAGGCCCTCGACGGCGAGGTGGTCAACGCGGATTCCATGCAGCTCTACCGCGGCATGGACATCGGCACCGCCAAGCTCACCGAGGACGAGCGGCAGGGCGTGCCGCACCATCTGCTCGACATCTGGGACGTCACCCAGGCCGCCAGCGTCGCCGAGTACCAACGCCTCGCCCGCGCGGAGATCGACCGGCTGCTGGCCGCCGGGCGCACGCCCGTGCTCGTCGGGGGCTCCGGGCTCTACGTGCGCGCCGCCATCGACGCCCTGGAGTTCCCCGGCACCGATGCGCAGGTGCGCGCCCGGCTGGAGGCCGAACTCGACGCGCTCGGCTCGGGCCCGCTCCATGCCCGGCTGGCCGCCGTGGACCCGGAGGCGGCCCGCGTGATCCTGCCCAGCAACGGCCGGCGGATCGTCCGCGCGCTGGAGGTCGTGGAGATCACCGGCCGACCGTTCAGCGCGAACCTGCCCGGTCACGACTCCGTCTACGACACCGTCCAGATCGGTGTCGACGTACCGCGCCCCGAGCTCGACGAACGGATCGCGCTGCGGGTCGACCGGATGTGGGAGGCCGGGCTGGTCGACGAGGTGGCCGCCCTCGAGAGCGCCGGCCTGCGCGAGGGGCGGACGGCCTCCCGGGCGCTGGGCTACCAGCAGGTGCTGGCCGCACTGGCCGGAGAGTGCACCGACGCGCAGGCACGCGCCGAGACCGTCCGCGCCACCAAACGCTTCGCGCGCCGCCAGGACTCCTGGTTCCGCCGGGACGGCCGTGTCCAGTGGCTCGCGGGCCGCGGGCAGGAACTGGTGACCCAGGCGCTCGCCCACCTCGGCCCCGCCCGGTCGGGCGGTCACAGCCTGATCACGTGATGGCATCGGGACGCCCCAGCGGCACGTGACGCCTCCTCGCGCGTGCCATCATCGAGCACTGAAGCTACGGTTCGGACTTCTTGGAGGGCGCGTGGCGATGGAGGCCGGCCCTCGCAGCGGACCGCAGCCGGAACACACCGAGCGCGCCTCCGGCGAGGAACCGCGTGAGCGGCTCGTGGTCGACGGGCCCCCGGAGGACCCGCTGGACGAGCAGAGCCTCGCCCACACGGAGCAGTCCTTCCGCGAGCTGCGTCCCGAGCGGCGCCTGCGCGTGTGGCAGCTCGCCCCGATCGTCGCCCTCGGTGTCCTCGGCTCGCTCATGTTCGCCTTCCCGCTGGCCTTCGAGACCGGCGACGGCGGCGCCGTCGTCGCCATGCTCGGTCTCCTGCTGGGCTGTTGCTCCTTGGGCTGGGGGATCATGGCCGCCCGCCGGGTCGGCTACACCTGGCCGGGGCTGCCGGCCCGCGGTTCCGGCCGCACGGACTGGCGTTTCGTGGCGCTGTACGCGGCGATCACGGTGGTGCTGGCCCTGCTCGCCTTCTGGCGGGTCGCCCGTCTGCGCTGACCCGTAGACTCGGCCCATGACCAGCGCAGCACCGCAGGGCCTGCCCTTCCTCAAGGGGCACGGCACGGAGAACGACTTCGTGATCATCCCCGACCCCGACGGGGCCCTCGACCTGAGCGCCCGGGTCGTCGTGCGCCTGTGCGACCGCCGCGCCGGGATCGGCGGCGACGGGGTGCTGCGCGTCGTGCGCTCGGCGAAGGATCCGGAGGCCGCCACGATGGCCGATGAGGCCGAGTGGTTCATGGACTACCGCAACAGCGACGGCAGCATCGCGGAGATGTGCGGCAACGGCGTGCGGGTCTTCGCCTCCTACCTGCGACGCGCCGGACTCGTCGGCGCGGGGGACGTCGCCGTGGCGACCCGCGCCGGCGTGCGCCGGGTGCACATCGCCGAGAACGGTGAGATCACCGTCGACATGGGCCGCGCCGTGTTCCCCGGCGGAGAGGTTGAGGTGGCGGTCGGCGAGCGCGTCTGGCCCGCCCGCAACGTGAACATGGGCAACCCGCACGCCGTCGCCTTCGTCGACGACCTCGCCCACGCCGGCAGGCTGCTGGACCCCCCGGCATGGGGGCCCGCCGGCGCCTACCCGGACGGCGTGAACGTGGAGTTCGTCGTCGACCGCGGTGACCGCCACGTCGCCATGCGGGTCCACGAACGCGGCGCCGGCGAGACCCGCTCCTGCGGCACCGGTGCCTGCGCCGTCATGGTGGCCGCGGCCCGGCGCGACGGCCGCGACCCGGCCGTGACCGGCAGCCCCGAGACCTACCGGGTCGACCTGCCGGGCGGCACCCTGGTGATCACCGAACGCCCCGACGGCACCGTCGAGATGACCGGACCGGCGGTGATCGTCGCCGAGGGTGTCATCGATCCGGCCTGGCTCCACGGGTGAGGCATCCCGTTCCAAAAGACGGGTATTCGCTCGAACGGGTGATGCCGATCACGCTGGGCGAGAGCGTGGCGGCGGCACGTGATGGGCTCGGTAGCATCAAGCACCGGCACGGAAGCCATCCCGCCGGTGGGTGACGCTGCCGGAGGTGCCGCATGAGACCGGACAACGCAGTGGAGACCGCCCCGGGCGCCGCAGGCCGCAGGCGCATCCCCCGGGCCGCGGACCTGCGCCGGCTGGGGCGTGCGGCCCTGCTGGGCCCCGGCGGGCGGGCCGGCCGGCTGCCGGAGTCCATCGAGCACATCGCCAAGGTGCACCGCGCCCGGCATCCCGGCGCTGAGCTCGCCATCCTGCGCAAGGCCTATGTGCTGGCCGAGTCCTCGCACCGCGGGCAGATGCGCAAGAGCGGCGAGCCGTACATCACACACCCGCTCGCCGTGACCCTGATCCTCGCCGAACTCGGCGCGGAGACAACGACGTTGACGGCCTCACTGCTCCACGACACCGTCGAGGACACCGAGGTGACACTCGATCAGGTGGGCCGGGAGTTCGGCGAGGAGGTGCGCTTCCTCGTCGACGGCGTCACCAAACTGGAGAAGGTGGACTACGGCGCCGCCGCCGAGCCGGAGACCTTCCGCAAAATGCTCGTCGCCACCGGCAACGACGTCCGCGTCATGTCCATCAAGCTCGCCGACCGGCTGCACAACATGCGCACCCTCGGCGTCATGCGCCCCGAGAAGCAGGCCCGCATCGCCAAGGTCACCCGGGACGTGCTGATCCCGCTCGCCGAACGCCTCGGCGTCCAGGCGCTGAAGACCGAACTGGAGGACCTGGTCTTCGCCATCCTCCACCCCGAGGACTACCTGCGCACCACCGAACTGATCCTGGAGCACGCCGCCCTGCCCGATCCGCTGGTCGCCGTCGCCGAGGACGTCCGCAAGGTGCTGCGCGAGGCGGGCATCAGCTGTGAGGTGGAGGTCCGGCCCCGGCACGTGGTCTCCGTGCACCGGGTCCGGCTCAAGCGCGGCGGCGCGCTGCCCGGGGGCAGCGACTTCGGTCGGGTGCTGGTCCAGGTCGCCGAGGACGCCGACTGCTACGCCGTTCTCGGCGAACTGCACACCTGCTTCCCCCCTGTCATCGCGGAGTTCAAGGACTTCATCGCGGCGCCCAAGTTCAACCTCTACCAGTCCCTGCACACCGCCATCCGCGACGGCCAGGGACGCGTCGCCGAAGTCCTCATCCGCACCCGGCAGATGCACCACGTCGCCGAGGCCGGCGTCATCGCGCTCGGCAACCCGTACGTCACCGCCGAGGCCGCGGACTGCGAGGAGGGCGAACGCGTGGACCCCACGCGGCCCGGCTGGCTCGCCCGCCTGCTGGAGTGGCAGCGCGAGGCCCCCGACCCGGACTTCTTCTGGAGCACCCTGCGCGACGAACTCGCCCAGGACCGTGAGATCACCGTCTTCTCGGCCGACGGCGGCACCGTGGGCCTGCCCGACGGCGCCACCTGCACCGATGCCGCGTACGCACTGCACGGCGAGGGCGCCCACTCCTGCGTCGGGGTGCGCGTCAACGGACGGCTCGCGCCGCTCGGCACCGTTCTGCGGGACGGCGACACCGTCCAGCTCCTGATGACCGAGGTCACCGACGGGGACGGCTACGGGCCCTCGCCCGAGTGGCTGGAGCACGCCCGCACACCGGCCGCCCGGATCGCCATCGCCCGCTGGCTGGAGGCCCATCCGCAGTCCACCGTCACGGAGGAACCGGCCGCCCCGGCCGTCCGCGCCGCCGCCACCGCCGCCCGCAGGGCCGTCGAGCCGCTCGCGGACACCGACCCGCCCGGTGCCGCCGTGCGCATGGCCCGTTGCTGCACCCCCGTGCCGCCCGACGCGATCACCGGATTCCCCATCCGCGGCGGCACCGTCGCCGTGCACCGCAGCGGGTGTCCCGTCGCCGCCCGCATGGCCGCCTCCGGCCGCGCCACGGCCGCCGTCCACTGGCGCTCCGACGCCCCCGTCACCGGCCACCGGGCCACGCTCTACGCCGAGGCGCTCGGCCGGCCGCGGCTGCTCGCCGACCTCACCGAGGTGATCGCCACCGAGGGCGTCGCCATCGTCTACGCCGCCGTGGAGCCGCCGCAGGAGCACCGCGTACGCCACACGTACACCGTGGAACTGCCGGACCCCGGCGCGCTGCCCGCGCTCATGCGCGCCATGCGCGCCGTCCCCGGCGTGTACGACGTGTACCGCGCCCAGGAGGCCGTGGCCGCCGCGCAGCCGTAGTGGTGTACCCGATCGAGTGGGGTGGTGACGCGCCGCCGCCGGGCGGGCACGCCGCGCTGATAGCCGTATCCCATGATCGGATCCTTTGCGCGCCGTGCCACCCTCACCGCGTCGGCCGTGGTGGCACTCACCGCGGCCGCACTGCCCGGCGACACGACGTCCGCGGGGCTCGGTGACCGGCTCTACCCCGAACTCGGCAACCCCGGGTACGACGTCCACGACTACGACATCGCATTCACCTACCGCGGCAACGACCGGCCCCTGGACGCCGTGACCCGGGTCGACGCCCTCGCCACGGACGCGCTCAGCCGCTTCCACCTCGACTTCCGCGGCGACGTCCGCTCCGTCGAGGTCGACGGCCGCCCGGCGGCGTTCACCACCTGGCACGAGGAACTGGTCGTGACCCCCGCCGTTCCCGTCCGCCGCGGTGACCGCCTGCGCGTGACCGTCGTCCACACCAGCGACCCCGTGGCGAAGGGCGACACCGGCTGGATCCGCACCAAGGACGGCCTGGCCATGGCCAACCAGGCCGCCGCCGCCCACACCGTCTTCCCCTGCAACGACCACCCCTCGGACAAGGCCCGCTTCTCCTTCCACGTCACCGCGCCGAACGACCTCACCGTCGTCGCCAACGGCCTGCCCGAGACGGCCGTCCGCAAAGGCCCCGTGACGACCTGGAACTACCGCACCGTCCACCCGATGGCCACCGAGCTCGCACAGGTCTCCATCGGCCGCTCCGCCGTCCTGCGCCGCACCGGCCCCCGCGGCCTTCCGTTGCGCGACGTCATCGGCTCCGCCGATCCCGACCGGGCCACGCTCGAGAAGCGCCTGGCGATGACCGCCGGGCAGATCGCGTGGATGGAGCGGCAGGTCGGGCCCTTCCCGTTGGAGACGTACGGCGTCCTCAGCGCCGACACCGTCACCGGCTTCGAGCTGGAGACCCAGACCCTCTCGCTCTTCGAGCGACGGGTGCTGCTGGCCCGGGAGGCCGACGCGGTACCGGTGATGGTGCACGAGCTCGCCCACCAGTGGTTCGGCGACAGTGTCTCGCCCGCGACCTGGTCCGACCTGTGGCTCAACGAGGGGCACGCCACCTGGTACCAGTGGCGCTACGCCGCCGAGCACTACCGCGAGGTGACCTTGGAGCAGCTCGCGGAGGCCGCATACGGCGCCGACGCGCGCCTGCGCCGCGACGGCGGCCCGGCCGCGGCGCCCAAGCCGCCCGGCGCTGACGGCAAGCTCGGCATCTTCCGCGGCAACGTCTACTACGGCGGGGCGCTGGCGCTGTACGCGCTGCGCCAGGAGATGGGCGCCGAGGCCTTCCAGCGACTGGAGCGGACCTGGGTCGCCCGCCACCGCGACGCGGTCGCCTCCACCCGGGACTTCATCGCCCTCGCCTCCGAGGTCGCCGGCCGCGACCTGGGCGGCTTCCTCCGGGCCTGGCTCTACGGGCCCACAACGCCCCCGATGCCCGGACACCCCGACTGGAAGCGTTCGGTGCCCGCCAAACCGGTGCCCGCCAAACCGGTGCCCGCCAAACCGGTGCACGGCACCACACACCGGCGCGAGGCGGGGAAAGTCGCGTGACCCGGCGGCGACGGGCGTGCGACCATCTATCCACGGCGACGACGCGCCCGGACCGGGGAATCCTCCGGGCCCGCGCGACGTTGTCACCGTACGAGGGGTCCAGCGCCCCCCGTTCCCGTCGATCACCCGAGCAAAGGATCCAATGACCTCCTCTGCCTCCTCCTCTTCCTCTGCTTCTTCTGCCCGCAGCCGCCAGCGCCTCCCCGAGAGCCTTCGGGCCGACGCCCTGATGGAAGAGGACGTCGCCTGGAGTCACGAGATCGACGGAGAGCGTGACGGCGACCAGTTCGACCGCGCCGACCGTGCGTCGCTGCGACGGGTCGCCGGCCTCTCCACCGAACTCGAGGACATCACCGAGGTCGAGTACCGCCAGCTCCGCCTGGAGCGCGTCGTGCTCGTCGGCGTCTGGACGGACGGCACGGTGCAGGACGCGGAGAACTCCCTGGCGGAGCTCGCCGCCCTCGCCGAGACCGCCGGCGCCCTCGTCCTGGACGGTGTCATCCAGCGTCGGGACAAGCCGGACCCGGCCACCTACATCGGTTCCGGCAAGGCCCGTGAACTGCACGACATCGTCGTGGAGAGCGGGGCCGACACCGTCGTCTGCGACGGTGAGCTCAGCCCCGGCCAGCTCATCCACCTCGAGGACGTCGTCAAGGTCAAGGTCGTCGACCGCACCGCGCTGATCCTCGACATCTTCGCCCAGCACGCCAAGAGCCGTGAGGGCAAGGCACAGGTCTCGCTCGCGCAGATGCAGTACATGCTGCCGCGGCTGCGCGGCTGGGGCCAGTCGCTCTCCCGGCAGATGGGCGGCGGCGGCTCGGGCTCCTCGGGCGGCGGCATGGCCACCCGCGGTCCCGGTGAGACCAAGATCGAGACGGACCGCCGGCGCATCCGCGAGAAGATGGCCAAGATGCGCCGGGAGATCGCGGAGATGAAGACCAGCCGCGACCTGAAGCGCCAGGAGCGCAAGCGCCACAAGGTGCCCTCGGTCGCCATCGCCGGCTACACCAACGCGGGCAAGTCCTCGCTCCTCAACCGGCTCACCGGTGCGGGCGTCCTGGTGGAGAACGCGTTGTTCGCCACCCTCGATCCCACCGTGCGCCGGGCGGAGACCCCGAGCGGCCGGCTCTACACCCTGGCGGACACCGTCGGTTTTGTGCGGCACCTGCCGCACCACCTGGTCGAGGCGTTCCGCTCCACCATGGAGGAGGTCGCCGAGGCCGACCTCATCCTGCACGTGGTGGACGGTTCGCACCCCAACCCGGACGAGCAGCTCGCCGCCGTACGGGAGGTCTTCCGCGACGTCGGCGCGCTGGACGTGCCCGAGATCGTCGTGATCAACAAGGCGGACGCCGCCGACCCGGTGCTGCTGCAGTCGCTGCTGCGCCGCGAGAAGCGCTCGATCGCCGTCTCCGCCCGCACCGGGCGGGGCATCGCCGAACTGCTCGGCATGATCGACGACGAGCTGCCGCGGCCCGCCGTCGAGATCGAGGCCCTGGTGCCCTACACCCGAGGCGCGCTCGTCGCCCGCGTCCACGCGGACGGCGAAGTGCTCTCCGAGGAGCACACCGGCGAGGGCACCCTGCTCAAGGCGCGGGTGCACGACGAGCTCGCCGCGGAGCTCGAACCGTTCGCACTGGCCGCCCGTCGCTGACCCGCGGTCGCCGGCACGTACGTCAGGAGGGCCCGCCCCGGACAGGGGGTGGGCCCTCCTTGTGCGTCGGCGGTGTCAGCCGTGTCAGCCGCGGACGGCGTCGAAGACCTCCTCGGCCTCGCGACCCAGATGCGGGCCGGCCAGCCAGCGGGGGCCGTCCCGCGGGCCGATGGAGGTGTTGCTGACCAGAGCCGGTTGCCCGCCGGGCCCCCTGGCGAACCACCCGCCGCCGGAGGAGCCCGCCGTCATGGTGCAGCCGAGCCAGTGCATGGTCGGCGCGTCCGCGTCCAGGGTGAGACGCACCGGGTCGCCGGAGCAGAGGTACTGCTGGTAGCCGAAACCGTCGAAGGGGGCGGCGGCGGGGTAGCCGCGGACGTCGATGGAGTCGATGGCGGCCGAGGTGGGCGCGTCGAACCGGACCGGAACCGAGGCCCCGACCGTCTCCTCCAGCGACCTGCCGGAGTCCGGGTCGGTCACCTTGAGCACCGCGAAGTCGTAGGGGTAGGCGGAACCCGTGGCCGAGGAGTCACCGCCCGCGTCGATCCACTGCCGGGAGGTTCCCGCCTTCGTCGTCCACCATGTGCCGTAGGGGGCGAGCTGCTCCTTGCCGGCGCTCCGCAGCGCGGCGCCGCTCAGGCCCGCGTCGTTGAAGGACGGCACGAAGACGATGTTGCGGTACCAGCCGCCCTGTGCGCCGGCGTGCACGCAGTGTCCCGCCGTCCACACCAGGTTGCTGCGGCCCGGGTTCGCCGGGTCGCCCACCACGGTCGCCGAGCAGGCCGCCTGGCCGTCCGGCATGTCGAAGAGCAGTTTGCCGGTGGCCGGGGAGGCCGCGTGGTACGGCTGCGGCAGGGGCTGCGCCCGGACCGCGGCCGGCTCCGGGTCGGTGGCGCCGTTGTCCAGCTGCCCCGGGTCGAGTCGTTGCCCGTCGTCCGGGGTCCCGCCGGCTTCGCGGAGCCGGTCGGCGTCCCAGAGGTCCTTGATGATCGGGTTGATGAAGTCGGCCGCATCGCGCAGCCACGTGTCCGTGTCCCAGTCCTTCCAGCCGCCGTCCTTCAGCGCGTCGGCCCACGAGTCCAGGTCGTCGAGGCTGGTGGGAAGGGCCGTCGGGAGCCGGAGGCCGCCGCCGGCCGTCGCGCTGGGTGGCGGGACCGGCTTGGCGTCGGCGCTTTCCTCGGACGGGGCGCAGGCCGCCGCGGCCACGGCGAGCAGTGCCGCGGCGACGGCGGTCGCGGTCAACCGGCTTATCGGTGCCATGGGTTGTGGCCCCCCTGTTGTCAACACGTCGTCCGGCCGCTCGAGGGCGGCACCTCGCCATGCCCTCACGGGGAAGGACGGCGGGCGCCGCGCCGACGGTTCCTCACCGGCATCTCGCTCCGAGGCAGTTGCCGGTCGGCGGGTACGTCGTTGGTAGCTCCGGGGACGCACTGCACCGACGCCGAGGAGTGAGCACGTGACCGCCATGCCGAGCGCGAGGAGCGGAACGGCGCCGCGCGAGGGCGGTGTCGACGGTCCCGAGGACATCCTGCGCCGTCAGTCGCTGCGCGAGTCAGCCGCCCGCACCTACGCCCGATCGCTGCCCGTCGTCCCCGTGCGTGCCCGAGGTATGACCATCGAGGGGGCCGACGGCCGCCGCTACCTCGACTGCCTCTCCGGCGCCGGCACCCTCGCCCTCGGCCACAACCACCCCGTCGTCCTCGAGGCCATCCGCGCGGCCCTCGACTCCGGTGCGCCGCTGCACGCGCTGGACCTCGCCACCCCCGTCAAGGACGCCTTCACCACCGCCCTCTTCGAGACCCTGCCGCGCCGACTCGCCGACCGCGGACGCGTCCAGTTCTGCGGTCCGGCCGGCACCGACGCCGTCGAGGCCGCCCTCAAGCTCGTCCGCACCGCCACCGGTCGCGGCGGACTGCTCGCCTTCTCCGGCGCCTACCACGGCATGACCGCCGCCGCCCTCGCCGCCACGGGCGACACCGCGGTCCGCGGCGCGGCCGGTGCCGCCGGCGGGCCGATCACCCGGCTCCCGTATCCGTACGACTACCGCTGCCCGTTCGGTGTCGGCGGGGAAGACGGCGCCGAACTCTCCGCCCGCCTGACGGAGAACCTGCTGGACGACCCCAAGGGCGGCATCGAGCCGCCGGCGGGGATGCTCCTCGAACCCGTCCAGGGCGAGGGCGGTGTCATCCCCGCCCCCGACACCTGGCTGCGACGTATGCGCGACCTCACCGCGGCGCGCGGCATCCCGCTGATCGCCGACGAGGTGCAGACCGGCGTGGGACGTACCGGAACCTTCTGGGCCGTCGAGCGCAGCGGGATCGTTCCGGACGTGATGGTGCTGTCCAAGGCGATCGGCGGCAGCCTGCCGCTCGCGGTCATCGTCTACCGCGAGGAACTCGACGCCTGGCAACCCGGCGCCCACGCCGGCACCTTCCGCGGCAACCAGCTCGCCATGGCCGCCGGCACCGCCACCCTCGCCTACGTGCGCCGCAACGGCCTCGCCGAGCGTGCCGCGCTGCTCGGGGACCGCATGCTCGCCGGGTTGCGGGCGCTGGCCGCCGAGCACCCCTGCGTCGGCGACGTCCGCGGCCGCGGCCTCATGCTCGGCGTCGAACTCGTCGACCCGGACGCGGCCCCCGGCCCCCGGGGCGTGCCCCCGACCGCCCCGCGCCTGGCGGCGGCCGTCCGGCGGGCCGCCCTCGACCGCGGGCTCATCGTCGAGCTCGGCGGCCGCGACAGCAGCGTGGTCCGGCTGCTGCCGCCGCTGACCATCACCGAAGAACAGTCAGAAGCCGTCCTGGAACGCCTTGCCGACGCTCTCGTGGCGGCGGCCGTCCGGGCGTGACCTTGCCCCCACCGGCCTCAGCCCCGGGGCGGAGGCCACCGGGAGCCGACCCTCACGGAGCGAAGCGATGACCGTACGTCCCGGCGAAGAAGCCACCGTGGCCGTCCCCCAGCAGCGCGCCGCCGCGGCCGAACCACCGGAACGCGCTGCGTCCGAACCGCCGGAACGCGCCGCAGCCGAACCGCCGGAACGCGCTGCGTCCGAACCGCCGGAACGCGTCGCGTCCGCGGGCCCGGCGGGCCCGGCAAGGTCCACGGGACAGGCGGAACCGGGCGACACCGCGCCGGCGGGCCGCACCGACCTGCCGCGGCCGTCCGCCCCGCCGTCCGACGCCGACCCGCTGGAGCAGGTGGATCCATGGCTCGCGGCCGACGCCGCGGGCACGGAGGCCCTCCTGCGCTGCTGGGTCCGCGAGACGGGGCTGCCGCCGGTGCCGGACGGCCGCACGCTGCGTGTGCCGCTGCCGGCGAGCGGTACCGAACTCCTCGTCCCGGTCCGCCACTGGTCGGTCGTGGGCCACCACCGCTTCGGCCCCCCGCGGCCCGCCACCGCGGGCGCCCCGCTGGACGCCGTCACCCTCGCCGCGCTGCTTGCCCGGGAGGCCGCCACGACCGGACCGGACGGTCCGGACCTCGTCGCACGCGTCGCCGACTCGGTCCGCCACACCGCCGCTTTCCTCACCGCCCGCCGCGCCCACCCGGCCGCCCCTCATGGCACCCACCCCTTCCTCGAGGCCGAGCAGGACCTCGTCCTGGGCCACCCCCTGCACCCCGCGCCCAAGGGCAGGGAAGGCCTCACGGAGGCTGAGGCCGCGGTGTACGCGCCGGAACTGCGCGGGGCCTTCGCCCTGCACTGGCTGTCCGTGCACCGCTCCCTCCTGGCCACCGACTCCGCCTGGACCGAACGCGGCCGCCCCGTGCACGCCGCACGCCTGCTGGCGGCCCTCGCCGGACCGGAGCTCGTCCGGCGGCTTCCCCCGGACACCGTGCCCCTGCCGCTCCACCCCTGGCAGGCCCGCGAGGTCGCCCACCGCCCCGGCGTGCGCGCACTGCTGGAGGCCGGACTCCTCCACGACCTCGGCGCCGCCGGCGACCCCTGGTACGCGACGTCCTCGCTGCGCACCGTGTACCGGCCCGGCGCCCCGGCGATGCTCAAGCTCTCGCTGGCACTGCAGATCACCAACTCCCGTCGTGAGAACCTCCGCAAGGAACTGCACCGGGGCATCGAGGTGCACCGACTGCTCCGGGCCGGCCTCGCCGCGCGCTGGCACGTCGCCCACCCCGGCTTCGCCATCGTGCGCGACCCCGCCTGGCTTGCCGTCGACACCGCTGCCGGCGCTCCCGTAGCCGGTCTCGACGTCGTCCTGCGGCACAACCCCTTCGGTCCCGGCGACCAGGTGCGCTGCCTCGCCGGCCTCACGGCCCCGCGGCCCGCGCCGGACGGCAGCGGCGCACTGCGGTCCCACCTCGCCGAACTGCTGGCCCGGCTCGCCTCCCGTACCGGACGACCGGTGGCGGCAGCCGCCACCGAGTGGTTCCTGCGCTACCTCGACACGGTGGTCCGGCCCGTCCTGTGGCTCGACGGCGAGGCCGGCATCGCCCTGGAGGCGCACCAGCAGAACACCCTGGTCCTCCTCGACGCCGACGGATGGCCGGCGGGCGGCCGCTACCGCGACAACCAGGGCTACTACTTCCGCGAGTCCGCGCGTGCCCGCCTCACCGCCCTGCTGCCCGCGGTGGGCGAGAGCAGCGACACCTTCGTGGCCGACTCCGTGGCGGACGAGCGCTTCGCCTACTACCTCGGCGTCAACAACGTCCTCGGCCTCGTCGGCGCCCTCGGTTCCCAGCGCCTCGCCGACGAACGCGTGCTCCTCGCCGCCCTGCGCCGCTTCCTCGAGCGGGCCGCCCGCAACGGCCGCCGCGGCCTGCCCGCACGACTGCTGGAGGAGCCCCTGCTGCGCTGCAAGGCCAACCTGCTCACCCGGCTGCACGGGATGGACGAGCTGGTCGGCCCCGTCGACACCCAGTCCGTGTACGTCACCGTCCCCAACCCGCTCGCCGCCTGACGAGAGGAGGCCGCGACCGCCGTGGCGACCGCCGACCCCACCCGTGCCCCGGCCCTCCCGGGGGCGACCGCCGACCTGCGGGAGCCGTGCGCCGGGAGCTCCGACGACACCCTCGACCTCGAGCTGCCACCGGAGGTCCGCGCCCTCCTCGACGAGGACGTCACCGCCGACGACCGCGCCGGAGGCGCGGCCGCGCTCGACGACCTGCTCGACGGCGTCGCCGACTGGGGCCCCGTCGGCACTCCCGCCGGCACCTTCCAGCTGGTCCCTGCGCGACCCGAGCGGGATCTGCCCGTGATCGCCCGCTGGATGAACGACCCCGCCGTCGCGGAGTTCTGGGAGCTCGCGGGCCGGCCCGAGGTCGCCGAACGGCACCTGCGCGCCCAGCTCGACGGCGACGGCCGCAGCATGCCCTGCGTCGGGGTCCTCGACGGAGTGCCCATGAGCTACTGGGAGGTCTACCGTGCCGACCTCGACCCCGTGGCCCGCTACTACCCGGCCCGCCCTCACGACACCGGGCTCCACCTGCTCATCGGCCCCGTCGCCGATCGGGCGCGCGGCCTGGGAGGCACGCTTGTGCGGGCCGTCGCGGACCACGTCCTGCGCCGGCGTCCCCGGTGCACCCGCGTGCTGGCGGAGCCGGACCTGCGCAACACCCCGTCCGTCGCCGCTTTCCTCAGCGCGGGCTTCCGCTTCTCGGCCGAGGTCGAGCTGCCCGGCAAGCGGGCCGCGCTGCTCGTCCGCGACCGCGCGCTGCGTCACCTCCTGTGACCAGCCGGCCCCGCGGGGGAACCGTCGTACGGCCGGTGGTGACCACGTTGTCGGTACCGCCCCGTAGGCTGGACCCCCTATGACACAGCCCGCGAAGCCCGCCCTCACCGACCTCCTCCACGCCGCCGTCAGCGCGGTCGGCGGGGTGGAGCGGCCCGGCCAGGTCGCCATGGCCGAAGCCGTCGCCGAAGCCGTGGACAACGGCTCCCATCTGCTCGTCCAGGCCGGTACCGGAACCGGCAAGTCGCTCGGCTACCTGGTGCCGGCGCTGGCCCACGGTGAGCGCGTCGTCATCGCCACCGCGACCCTGGCCCTGCAGCGCCAGCTCGTCGAGCGCGACCTGCCGCGCACGGTCGCCGCGCTGCACCCGCTGCTGCGCCGCGAACCGCAGTACGCGATGCTCAAGGGCCGCTCCAACTACCTGTGCCTGCACCGGCTCCACGAGGGCGTGCCGCAGGACGAGGGCGACGGGCTCTTCGACCAGTTCGAGGCCGCGGCGCCGACCAGCAAGCTCGGCCAGGACCTGCTCCGGCTGCGCGACTGGTCGGACGAGACGGACAGCGGCGACCGCGACGACCTGACCCCCGGCGTCTCCGACCGGGCCTGGCAGCAGGTCTCGGTCACCTCCCGCGAGTGCCTGGGCGCCTCACGCTGCGCCTACGGCGCCGAGTGCTTCGCGGAGGCGGCGCGCGAGCGCGCCAAGCTCGCCGACGTCGTCGTCACCAACCACGCGCTGCTGGCCATCGACGCCCTCGAGGGCGCGCCCGTGCTGCCCGGCCACGAGGTGCTCGTCGTGGACGAGGCGCATGAACTGGTCTCACGCGTCACCGGCGTCGCCACCGGCGAACTCACCCCGGGCCGGGTCAGCCGGACGGTGAGGCTCGCGGCCAAGCTGGTGAACGAGAAGGCGGCGGACGCCCTGATGAGCGCGTCGGACGGCTTCGAGCGGCTGATGGAACTCGCGCTCCCCGGGCGCCTCGAGGAGCTGCCCGAGGATCTGCACTACGCGCTGATGGCGCTGCGCGACGCCTGCCGTCAGGTCATCACCTCGCTCGGCGAGACCCGTGACCGCTCCGTGCAGGACGAGGACGCGGTGCGGAAGATGGCCCTTGCCGCCACGGAGAACGTGCACGAGGTCGCCGAGCGCATCGTGGCGGGCTCCGAGTACGACGTGGTCTGGTACGAGCGCCACGACCGCTATGGCGCCTCGCTGCGGGTCGCTCCGCTCAGCGTCTCCGGGCTGCTGCGGGAGAAGTTGTTCACCGAACGCTCCGTCGTCCTGACCTCGGCCACCCTCCGGCTCGGCGGCGACTTCAACGGTGTCGCGGCCTCGCTCGGCCTGGCCCCGGAGGGGACGGTGGCCGCCGAGGGGGAGGAGGAGCCGCCCGCCTGGAAGGGGGTCGACGTCGGCTCGCCCTTCGACTACCCCAAGCAGGGCATCCTCTACGTCGCCCGCCATCTGTCGCAGCCGGGCCGGGACAGTGGTCGAGAGGACATGCTGGATGAACTCGCCGAGCTGATCGAGGCCGCGGGCGGCCGGACGCTGGGGCTGTTCTCGTCCATGCGTGCGGCCCAGGCCGCCGCCGAGGCGGTGCGCGGGCGCATCGACCACCCGATCCTGTTGCAGGGCGAGGAGACGCTGGGCGAGCTGATCCGCCGCTTCGCCTCGGATGCGCGTACGTGCCTGTTCGGCACCCTCTCGCTCTGGCAGGGCGTGGATGTGCCCGGGCCCAACTGCCAGTTGGTGGTCATGGACCGGATCCCGTTCCCCCGCCCGGACGACCCGCTGATGAGCGCACGGCAGAAGGCGGTGGAGGAGAAGGGCGGCAACGGCTTCATGGCGGTCGCCGCCACGCACGCGGCTCTGCTCATGGCGCAGGGCGCCGGCCGGCTGGTGCGGGCCTCCGGGGACCGCGGCGTTGTCGCCGTTCTCGATCCCCGGCTGGTCACGGCACGCTACGGCGGCTTCATCAGGGCCTCGATGCCTGACTTCTGGCAGACGACGGACCGCAACCAGGTGCGCCGTTCGCTGGCAGCCATCGACGCTGCCGCCTCAACGAACGAGTGAGCCCGGCCGGGGACTCGGGCAAGCCCAAGAAAAGGTAAGACGGGACCCGGCAGGCAGCAGGGCCCCGGGACCGGCGCAGAGGTCCCGGGGCCCGGTCAGGGGTGGGTCCGCGACTCAGACCCGGCGCAGCACCGCCACGACCTTGCCGAGGATGGTCGCCTCGTCCCCGGGAATGGGCTGGTACGCGGCGTTGTGGGGCATCAGCCACACGTGCCCGTCCTCGCGCTTGAAGCGCTTGACCGTGGCTTCTCCCTCGATCATCGCCGCGACGATGTCGCCGTTCTCCGCCACCGGCTGACGGCGCACGGTGACCCAGTCGCCATCACAGATGGCGGCCTCGATCATCGAGTCGCCGACCACCTTGAGGACGAACAGTTCGCCGTCACCCACCAGTTGGCGCGGCAGCGGGAACACGTCCTCGACCGACTCCTCGGCGAGGATCGGGCCACCGGCCGCGATCCGGCCCACCAGGGGCACGTACGACGCGGACGGCTTGCCCGCCGTGTCCGTGGGCTGGGCCTGCGTGGAGTCGGAGGCGCGTACCTCGTACGCACGGGGCCGGTGTGGGTCGCGCCGGAGGAAGCCCTTGCGTTCCAGGGCCATGAGCTGGTGGGCGACCGACGACGTGCTCGACAGCCCGACGGCCTGGCCGATCTCGCGCATGGACGGCGGGTATCCGCGCCGCTGCACGGAATCCCGGATCACCTCGATGACGCGCCTTTGGCGGTCGGTGAGTCCGGAACTGTCGGCTCGGATGCCCGGCGGTCGGCCGGGTAGCGCTCGCGCGGGCTTCGGTGTCTCGTCGGTCACCGCTTCCATCGGGTGCACCCGGTCCTGGGGGCGGTCATGGGCGGTCAATGCGGCGCTGTCGGCGGTGGTGGTCACGGCGGCCCCTCTCGAGATGTTCTCCCTAGTAGGACAACGGTAGTTGCTTTCGAAAGGTTGCGCCAAACACACGTTCGAGTGAATTTGCGCAGATGCGCGGACGAGATCGGGGCGTAGATGGTATTGCTCGAATATCAATTCGAATGGGCCTCGGGTATTCGGGATGCGATGCCGTTCCTGGGTCTTTCCCGCGGTACCACCCCCGGTGTGCTCGGCCCACTCCATGATGCGCGGGTCCGTGACCGTCCGTACACCCAGTGTGGCATTCGCGCCCCGGCGCTGCCGCCGGGCGCTGCGTCGCGTAGGCTCCCCTCCCGTCGACGGGCCGCGACACGCGGTCCGTGTGAAGGGCGCTTGCGGCCCCTGTGCCACCAGATCTAGTGGTTGGATGGGGTGCAGCCCCCACAAGTAGTGGTACCCGGGTCATCGGGCTCTCTGGGATCGCCTATGCTTGGGGCTGCTTCGCGGGGCCGTCACCGGCCCTTCGGGCTCAGATGGCGTGCGCTCACCGCGGGTGAGGGAGGGAGAGGGAAACGATGCACTGCCCCTTCTGCCGACACCCCGACAGCCGTGTCGTCGACAGCCGGACGACCGACGACGGCACCTCGATCCGCCGTAGGCGGCAGTGCCCCGACTGCGGTCGCCGCTTCACCACGGTGGAGACGGCCTCGCTGATGGTGATCAAGCGCAGCGGGGTCACCGAACCCTTCAGCCGGAACAAGGTCATCGCCGGCGTCCGCAAGGCCTGCCAGGGCCGGCCCGTCACCGAGGACGCCCTCGCCCAGCTCGGGCAGCGCGTCGAGGAGGCGGTACGGGCCACGGGCAGCGCCGAGCTGTCGACGCACGACGTCGGACTGGCCATACTCGGCCCGCTGAAGGATCTGGACCTGGTCGCCTACCTGCGGTTCGCCTCGGTCTACCGGGCCTTCGACTCGCTCGAGGACTTCGAGGCGGCGATCGCGGAGCTGCGCGGCCAGGGGCCACCGGACGACACCGGGAGGCGGGACGGGGACACGTTCGTCCCCACCGGCGGCGTCGCCGCGCGATAGCGGCGGCGCACCGGCAGCAGACGTGCCGGGCACGCGGGGGTGCACCGGCCGTGAGAGACACCGACGCGGGAAGACCGCGGCGTTTCAGGGCGTTTTACCCGTAATGCCTGTAATGGGAGGCGGCACATGACAGAGACGACGAGCGGCCCGGCACGGAGTTCCCGAGCCAAGGCCGGTAAGACGGCCGCGGTGGCCCCGGCCGCCAAGGGTCTGCGCATCGAGCGCATCCACACCACCCCGGGGACGCACCCCTACGACGAGGTGGTCTGGGAACGCCGTGACGTCGTCATGACCAACTGGCGCGACGGCTCGATCAACTTCGAGCAGCGCGGCGTGGAGTTCCCCGACTCCTGGTCGATGAACGCGGTCAACATCGTCACCAGCAAGTACTTCCGCGGCGCCGTCGGTTCCCCGCAGCGCGAGAGCAGCCTCCGCCAGCTGATCGACCGCGTGGTCAGGACGTACCGCAAGGCCGGCGAGGACCACGGCTACTTCGCGTCCCCCGCCGACGCCGAGATCTTCGACCACGAGCTCACCTGGGCCCTGCTCCACCAGGTCTTCAGCTTCAACTCCCCGGTGTGGTTCAACGTTGGCACCGCCCAGCCGCAGCAGGTCTCGGCCTGCTTCATCCTCTCGGTCGACGACTCCATGGAGTCCATCCTCGACTGGTACAAGGAAGAGGGGATGATCTTCAAGGGCGGTTCGGGCGCCGGCCTGAACCTCTCCCGCATCCGCTCCTCCAAGGAACTGCTCTCCTCCGGCGGCAACGCCTCCGGCCCGGTCTCCTTCATGCGCGGCGCCGACGCCTCGGCCGGCACCATCAAGTCCGGCGGCGCGACCCGCCGTGCTGCCAAGATGGTCGTCCTGGACGTCGACCACCCGGACGTCGAGGCCTTCATCGAGACCAAGGTGAAGGAGGAGGAGAAGATCCGCGCCCTGCGTGACGCGGGCTTCGACATGGACCTGGGCGGCGACGACATCACGTCCGTCCAGTACCAGAACGCCAACAACTCCGTCCGCGTGAACGAAGAGTTCATGAAGGCGTACGAGAACGGCTCCAAGTTCGGCCTGCGCGCCCGGATGACCGGAGAGGTCATCGAGGAGGTCGACGCCAGGGCACTGTTCCGCAAGCTGGCCGAGGCCGCCTGGGCCTGCGCCGACCCCGGCATCCAGTACGACGACGTCATCAACCACTGGCACACCACGCCGGAGACCGGCCGCATCACCGCGTCCAACCCGTGCAGCGAGTACATGCACCTGGACAACTCGTCCTGCAACCTCGCCTCGCTCAACCTCATGAAGTTCCTCGACGACGACGGCAAGGGCAGCCAGCGCTTCGACGCGGCGCGCTTCGCCAAGGTCGTCGACCTGGTCATCACCGCGATGGACATCTCCATCTCCTTCGCTGACTTCCCCACCCAGAAGATCGGCGAGACCACCCGCGCCTTCCGCCAGCTCGGCATCGGCTACGCCAACCTCGGCGCGCTGCTCATGGCGACCGGCCACGCCTACGACTCCGAGGGCGGCCGCGCGCTCGCCGGTGCCATCACCTCGCTGATGACCGGCACCTCGTACAAGCGTTCCGCGGAGCTCGCCGCGGTCGTCGGCCCGTACGACGGCTACGCCCGCAACGCCACCGCCCACAAGCGCGTCATGAAGCAGCATTCGGACGCCAACGCCGTCGCCACGCGGATGGACGACCTGGACACCCCGGTCTGGGCCGCGGCCACCGAAGCCTGGCAGGACGTCCTGCGCCTCGGCGAGAAGAACGGTTTCCGCAACGCGCAGGCCTCGCTGCTGGCCCCGACCGGCACCATCGGCCTGATGATGGACTGCGACACCACGGGCATCGAGCCGGACCTCGCCCTGGTCAAGTTCAAGAAGCTGGTCGGCGGCGGGTCGATGCAGATCGTGAACAACACGGTCCCGCAGGCCCTGCACCGCCTGGGCTACCAGCCGGAGCAGATCGAGGCCGTCGTCGCCCACATCTCCGAGCACGGCAGCGTCATCGACGCCCCCGGCCTCAAGCCCGAGCACTACGAGGTCTTCGACTGCGCCATGGGCGAGCGCTCCATCGCGCCGATGGGCCACGTCCGGATGATGGCCGCGACCCAGCCGTTCCTGTCGGGTGCCATCTCCAAGACGGTCAACATGCCGGAGTCGGCGACCGTCGAGGAGATCGAGGAGATCTACTACGAGGGCTGGAAGCTCGGCCTGAAGGCGCTCGCCATCTACCGCGACAACTGCAAGGTCGGCCAGCCGCTCTCCGCCAAGAAGAAGGCGGAGGAGAAGGCCGGCGAGGCCGCCGGCGCTCCCGCCGCCGTCGAGAAGGTCGTCGAGTACCGTCCGGTCCGCCGCCGGCTCCCCAAGGGCCGTCCGGGGATCACCACCTCCTTCACGGTGGGCGGCGCCGAGGGCTACATGACCGCCAACTCCTACCCGGACGACGGTCTCGGCGAGGTCTTCCTGAAGATGTCCAAGCAGGGCTCGACCCTCGCGGGCATGATGGACGCCTTCTCCATCGCCGTATCGGTGGGTCTGCAGTACGGCGTGCCGCTGGAGACCTACGTCTCGAAGTTCACCAACATGCGCTTCGAGCCGGCCGGCCTTACGGACGACCCGGACGTGCGGATGGCCCAGTCGATCGTCGACTACATCTTCCGCCGCCTGGCGCTGGACTTCCTGCCCTTCGAGACCCGTTCCGCCCTCGGCATCCACTCCGCCGAGGAGCGTCAGCGCCACCTTGACACGGGGTCCTACGAGCCCTCGGTCGAGGAGGTCGACGTCGAGGCACTGGCACAGTCCGCCCCGCGCCAGACCGAGGCCCCCAAGCCGGCCGCCACCGCCGCGCCCGAGGTCGAGGCCGCCGCGGCGGTTCCCGCGCCGAAGACCGCGCACAACTCGACGGAGCTGCTGGAGATCCAGCTCGGTCTCAACGCCGACGCCCCGCTCTGCTTCTCCTGCGGCACGAAGATGCGCCGTGCGGGCAGCTGCTACCTCTGCGAGGGCTGCGGCTCCACCAGCGGCTGCAGCTGACGCCGACGCCGGATCCTGCCGTCATGCGTGCCCTCCGGAGCCCCGCGCTCCGGAGGGCGCTCCGCGTCGTGCGCCGGGTGAGAGCACCGGGCGGAACAGCGTGCCGCAGCGTGCCGCCCGACGATCAACCAGTTCCCGGCTCGTAAGGCCTCAAAAGGATGGATGTCCGGCGTGAATGCCGGGCCGCGACCTGGAGATGCCACCGGCTCGGCCGGCTGTGCCACCAGAAGGGATGCCACCGGCGCGGTACCCCAGGACGCACGGAGTGTGCGGCGCGGGCCACTCCCCTCCCGCTGCCGTGGGCCCGGGGGTCGACATGCGGCCGCGAAGCGATGTCGTTCCCCCGTGCCGGCCCGAAGAGACCGGACAGGTGAACACAACGGACGCGTGAGTCCGTTGCGGCTCTCGTTGCCGACTCCGTGTAGTGAGTGAATGGGAACCACGTGCGAGAGGCGTCCACCCGGGTCGCGCCCTTGACCGCTCCAGGCTGCGGAGCGACGGACCCGGACTGCCGACCACACGTCGAACAGAGGAAGATCATCGAGCTATGACCCACGTCAGCGACCCGCTGGGGCCGATTGCCGCTGCCCATGCCGACCTTATGGAAGACCTTGCCAAGGCCACTACCGGACGCTTCCGAAGAGGCCGCGACGGTACCCTGCTGGCCGTCTCCGGGGCGCCGGTCGCCTCGCTGAACCTCGTGTTCAGTCCCCGTCCCGAACCGCTCGTGGACGGCATCGCCGCGCTCGCGGAGTCCGAGCGGTGGACCGTCCCTTGGAGCATCCAGGTCCGTGGGATACCAAGACAGCCGGTCATCGAGGAGGCGGCGCGGCACGGACTGACCAACGTCGACCGCACTCCGGTCATGGTCAGGCAACCCGACCAGGGCATGCCGGCTGAGCAGCCCCATGACTTCCTGAAGGTACGGGCGATCGAGGTCGCCGAGCTCGGCCCGTACGTCAAGGTCATGGCCGAGGGCTTCGAGGTGCCGTACGAGGTGTTCGCGGTGCTCGACGATCCGGCCGTGGCCCGCCTGGAAGGAGTCGCGTTCTACCTGGCGGAGGTGGACGGTGTGCCGGTCGCGACGGGCATGACGGCGGTGCGCGGTGAACTCAACGGCATCTACAACATCTCCACGCTCCCGGAGCACCGACGCCGCGGCTATGGGCGGGCGGTCACCATGGAGCTGGTCCGCGCGGGCTACGCTGCCGGGGCCCCCACGGCCTACCTCCACGCGACCGCGATGGGCGAGCAGGTGTACGCGTCGGCCGGTTTCCGCACCGAGGAGTATCTGTCGGTGCTCTCGGCTCCGGAACAGGGCTGAGAAACGGGGCTCCTCGCCGAGTCCCGGGGCGGGTGTCCTGAGGGCGTCCGGCGGGCGCCGAAGGCGCCGCCGGACCGGGGGAGGCCGGTCGTCGGCCGTCAGGACGGCGGCCGACGTCCTGCTGGGGCCGCGTGAGTGGTCGGACCGCCCGCGTGGGAAAGCCCACGCGGGCAGGACGGCCCCGCCGCCGAGGACGAGGCGGAAAGCCCGCCGGCGCGGGCGGGCGCGCGGCGGTGGAGAGCGGGGTCGGTCGACATCGTTCGGCCGCACCTGCGCATCAGGCCGCCGGACCTCCTCGGCCGGTTCGCGCCCAGCCGGTCGCGACGCTGGCGTCCCGCAGGTCGCGGCGAGGGTGCAACCCCCGTCGAGGGTCGACGTCCGGTACCGGGGGTCCTGTCGCGATCCCTTCCGCTCCCTTTCAGGGGAGTTGCCCCGTCGATGGGTGGTACGCCCGTCGAGCGGCCATAGGATGGCGCGGTGCTGGTGAAGTGGATTCGCTGCGGAATCGTCGATCGCGCCGGATTCGAACGGGGGCAGCGGAAATGGGCCAAGGAGCTCCTGGGGGAACCGGGCTTCCGGGGGCAGGGCGGCGGCTGGAGCCGCAGCCAGCCGGGCGTCGCGCACCTCTTCGCGTTCTGGGAGGACCGCGACTACTACGACGCCTTCATGGCCGGCCCGCACGACCGACTCGCGGCGGCCCAGACCGGTACCTACGAGAGCCTGGGCGTCAAACTCTTCGAGCACCGTCTCGATGTCAAGGTCGGCTTCCGGCCCCGCTTCGCCGACGGCGACCTGCTGCGCCTGGCGCACTGCAAGGTGCGTCCGGAGCGTGTCGAGCACTTCGTGCTGATGCAGGAGAAGGTCTGGAACCCGGCCATGGCCGGCTCTCCGGGGATGCTGCGCGGGGTCTTCGCGCAGGGAGCCGCGTCCGACTTTTTGGTGCTGTCGATGTGGGACTCGGCCGCAGAGCACGCCAAGTACCGGGACGGTTCCCTTGCGCGACTGTCCGAGCGGGCCGAACTCGACGCCGACGTGCTCACCGTCGCAGGTGACCACGTCGACCTGGAGCAGGCCTGGTCGATATGACCGGCGCGGCGACCGGGGCGCGCCGGGGTGACGCTCGCCTCAACCCCCTCCGCCGTGCTCGGGGCGGGTGATCACCGAGAAGTACGCGCCGTGCGGGTCGTCGAGCACGGCGACCCGCCCTACGTGCTCCAGGTCGAACGGCGGCACGGAGACACTGCCCCCGAGCTCGGTGGCCCGCGTGACGGCGGCGTCGGTGTCGGCGACGCAGAAGTAGTGCATCCAGTGCTGGGGTATCTCCGGCGGCCAGGCGTCGTTCATCAGCAGGATGCCGCCGAACTTCCCTCCGGCGCCGTCCACTTCGAGTTCGGTGTACGAGCTGTCCCCGGCGAACGGGTGGGTGTCGCCCGTCCAGCCGAACACGTCGCGGTAGAAGGCACGGGCGCCGTCCACGTCCCGGGTGTTGAGCTCGATCCAGCACAGCGTGCCCGGCTCGTCGAACAGGCCCGCCCCGCGGAACCGGCCCGGCTGCCACGCGGCGAACTCCGCCCCGTGCGGATCGGTGAACTGCGCGAAACTGCCCTGGTCGAAGACCGCCATGGGCGGCACGCACACCGAGCCGCCCGCCGCCTCGACGGCCTTGGCCGTCTCGGTCACGTCGCCTGTCGCCATGTAGGCGATCCACCGCGGCCGGTCGCCCTCGGCCATCACCGGGCCGACGGCTGCCACGTGTTCGCCGCGCAGGCAGAAGAAGGTGTAACCCCCGGCCTCCGAAGGACCCGCCTGCGAGTCCCACCCGAACAGGCCCCCGTAGAACGCGCGGGAGGCCTCGATGTCAGGACTGCTCAGATCGGTCCAGCAGGGTGTGCCGGGGACGAACGACGTGGTCTTCATGGCGGCCTCCCGTTGTGACGCGCGAACGCGCCCCCCTCTTCATGCTGAGTCTGCGGCACGCCACTGACAATCCGGGGGGAGGGCGCCGGCCTGTGGACGCGGCGGGCGCCCGCCGCGACCTTGCCCGCGCGTACGAATTACAGTGAGGCCATGGCCCGACCGCGTCGCATAGTGCTCATCAGGCATGGAGAGTCCCAGGGCAATGCCGACGACACGATCTACGAGCGGGTGCCCGATCATGCGCTGAACCTCACCAGCAGGGGCGAGGAGCAGGCCCGCGCGGCGGGCCGGCAGCTGCACGAGCTGTTCGGCGAGGAGCGCGTGCAGGCGTTCGTCTCGCCATATCGCCGGACGCATCAGACCTTCCACCTGCTCGGTCTGGATCCGCTGCGGACCCGGGCCAAGGAGGAGCCCAGGCTGCGCGAGCAGGACTGGGGGAACTACCAGGACGCCGACGACGTGCAGCGGCAGCGCAAGGCCAGGGACGCCTACGGGCACTTCTTCTACCGCTTCGCCCAGGGCGAGTCCGGGGCGGACGTCTACGACCGCGTCGGTTCCTTCCTGGAGACGCTCTACCGCGCCTTCGACAAGCCCGAGTTCCCGCCGAACGTCCTGCTGGTCACCCACGGACTGACCATGCGGCTGTTCTGTATGCGCTGGTTTCACTGGACCGTGGACGAGTTCGAGTGCCTGTCGAACCCGGACAACGGCGAGACACGGATGCTGCTGTTCGAGCCCGACGGCCGGTACCGGCTGGACCGGCCCTTCTCCCGTTGGCGGACCGCTGCCTCCGACCTGGCGCGATATCACGGGTGAGATGCGGCACAGGATGATTGACCGGGGTGGCACCGGATGTCAGAGTTTCCCCGCCATGACCGCTGACCCCCATGACCTCCGACGCCGCCGCGCGCTGTCCAGCCTGCGCGGTCTCGCCCTGGGCGACGCCCTCGGGTCCCAGTTCTTCGTGCCGGCGCACTACCCGTCACTGCAGGGCCGCACGCTGCCGCCGGGAACCTGGCAGTGGACGGACGACACCGAGATGGCGTGCTCGGTCGTCGCGGTCCTGGACGCGCACGGTGCGATCGACCAGGACGCCCTGGCCGCCTCCTTCGCGGCCCACCATGACTTCGACCGGGGCTACGGGCCCGGCGTGAACCGGATGCTGCGGCTGATCCGGCAGGAGGGCGCCGACTGGCGCACCCTCGCGGCCGAGATGTTCAACGGTCAGGGTTCCTGGGGCAACGGCGCCGCCATGCGCGTGGCGCCGCTGGGCGCCTGGTACGCGGGGGAGCCGGAGAAAGCGGCCGAGCAGGCCGAACTGTCGGCCTTCACCACCCACCAGCACCGCGAGGCCGTGGTCGGAGCGATGGCCGTCGCGGCCGCCGCCGCCCTCGCTGCGGACCCGGCCCGCCTCGGCGCACCCGCGGACCTGATCACCCGCGTCGTGGCGCTGCTGCCGCGCAGCGCCGTGCACGCCGGGCTGCGGCGCGCCGTCGACATGCTCGACTACGACGACGTCGCCACGGTCGCGGCCGTGCTCGGCAACGGCCGGCGCACCAGTGCTCACGACACCGTCCCCTTCGCCCTGTGGGCCGCCGCCCGGGGCCTCGGCGACTACGCGGGCGCTTTCTGGGCCACGGCCCGCGCGGGCGGCGACGTGGACACCACCTGCGCAATCGTGGGCGGGATCATCGCCGCCGGGGCCGGGGGCGAGCCCCCGCGCGAGTGGCAGGCGCGCTGCGAGGCCCTACCGGAGTGGCTGCCCGCCGACTGAGCCGCGCCCGCCGGGCGCCCATCGACTCCTCACCCCTTCATTGTCACGGCCCTGTCACAGACCGGGTCGCCGGGCCCGCTCCGCGGTCGCGCGGCCGGCCGTCGGCCTAGCCTGTCGGCCACGCCGTCCGCCCGATCTTCGCCGGACGTGCAGTCGAGCACCGGTCCCGCGCGCCTGGCCCCGGCCGCCGCGGGTCCGGCCGGGAGGGGTTCTCATGTCCGACACGCCGTCCGACGCCGCACCGGTGGGGCAGGCGCCCGCGCAGGCAGATCCGAAGGGACATCCGAAGGCGCACTCTCAGGGACCACCACGCAGGCCCGGTCAGCCCGTCCATCCGGCCCCTGCCTATCCGCGTCCGTGGACGCCACCGCCCCCGCCTCCACCGCCGGCGTGGGTGACAGCGAGCCGCGCGCGGACCCCGCGCGCCGTACGGCCCGCCGTTCTGTGG
Organism: Streptomyces sp. ME19-03-3; assembly: GCA_033793685.1. GTDB lineage: Bacteria > Actinomycetota > Actinomycetes > Streptomycetales > Streptomycetaceae > Actinacidiphila. The sequence continues at coordinate 78,414 of JARAXD010000007.1, forward strand.
ACGGCGCTGCTCACCGGGGTGCTGACCGCGGCCCTGCTGCGCGGCGGCCTGGGGGTCAACCTGTTGCTGGTCGCCGTTCCCGCCGCGGCCGCCGCCGCGGTCGCCGCCCTCGACCACGGCCGGCGGCCGCGGCCCTGGTCCGGGTTCTGGGCGGTGGCCGGCCTGACGCTGCTGCTGATCCCCGCCCTCAGAGACGCGTGGTGGCCGTCGTTCCTGGCCGTCGTCGCCGCCTCCTTCCTGGGCTCCATGGCCCTGCACGGGGGCCGCCGCTGGCCGGCAGTCCTGCTCGGCGGCCTCGGGCTGTGGTGCGCTCCGGTGCCCGCGATCGGCTGGGCGCTGCGCGGGTTGCGCCGGCGGGCCGAGCGCGACCGGAGCCGGCTGCTGCTGATGCTGAAGACCGTCGGCGTGACCGTCGTGCTCCTCGGTGTCTTCGGCGCGCTCTTCGCGGGTGCCGACGCGGCGTTCGCCGACCTGCTGGCCGACCTCATGCCCGACGTGACCGTCACCGACGCACCGCTGCGTATCCTGCTGCTCGCCGTCGGCACGCTGTTCGCGCTCTGCGCCGCCTGGACCGCCGCGGCGCCGCGCCGCTGGGACCGCATCAAGGTGCGGCCCGGACGCGCGCGCGGTCGCACCGAGTGGGCACTGCCGCTGGTCGTCCTCGCGGCGCTGTTCGCCGCCTTCAACGCCGTGCAACTCGCGGTGCTGTTCGGCGGCTACCAGAAAGTGCTCGCCCAGACCGGCCTGACCTACGCGCAGTACGCGCGGCAGGGTTTTTGGCAGTTGCTCGTCGTCACCCTGCTCACCGTGGTGGTGATCGGCCTCGCACTGCGCTGGGCACCGCGCGACACCGACCGCGACCGTCTGCTCGTGCGCTCCGTTCTCGGCACGATCTGCGTGCTGACCCTGGTGGTGGTCGCCGCCGCGCTGCGCCGCATGGACCTCTACGTCGGCGCGTACGGGCTGACCCGGCTGCGGATCTCGGTGGCCGGGGTGGAGTTGTGGCTCGGCCTGCTGATCGTCCTCGTGATGGCGGCCGGTGTCCTCGGCGCACGGTGGCTGCCCCGGGCCGTGGTGGTCAGCGCCGCGGCGTCCGTCCTCGCCTTCGGACTGGCGTCGCCCGACGCGCTCATCGCCGGACAGCAGGTGAGCCGCTTCGAGAGCACCGGCAAGATCGACCTGGCGTATCTGCGGAACCTCTCGGCGGATGCCGTCCCCCAGTTGGACCGGCTGCCGGAGCCGCAGCGTTCCTGTGCCCTGGAGAAGATCGTGGAGCACCTCTCCGAGGACGGTGGCGAGGCTTGGTACACCACCAGCCTGGGCGAGGTGCGGGCACGGTCCCTGCTCGGCCACAGCGATGCACCGGCCGGCTACCGGCCGTGTGACGCGGCGGGGCTGGGCGGCTTCGACGACGAGTGGCCGGACCCCGTGTACCCGTGACGCCCACGGCGTGTGCCGCCGCCCGGCCTCCCCGCGGGCCGGGCGGCGGCGTCAGGCCGGGCATGCCCGCGGCCTGCGCGGAGCGCCTCCAGGCCGCTGCCGCGGGCGCGGATCACGGCCAGGTGGTGCTCTGTGTCGGGCCCTTGCCGCGGTCGCCGGGCGATCCGGGCGCGCTCTGCGACGCTTCCCGGACCTGCGCCGGGTCGGCCGGACACGGGGGCGTAGGCTAAGCCCTGCCATGGTCCACGAACCCCCCACTCACACCGTCGAACGCTCGCTGCGCGCGACCCTCGGCGCCAAGGTCGTCGCGGGCGTCGACGAGGTCGGACGAGGCGCCTGGGCCGGGCCCGTCACGGTGTGCGCGGCAGTCACGGGGCTGCGACGGCCCCCCGACGGCCTCACCGACTCCAAGCTGCTCACCGTCAAGCGCCGTACCGAACTGGCCGGTGTGCTCGTGGGGTGGGTGAACTCCTTCGCGCTCGGCCACGCGTCCCCGGACGAGATCGACGAGGTGGGGATGACCGCCGCGCTGCGGCTCGCCGCCACACGCGCCCTGGACGCCCTGCCCGTGCGGCCGGACGCGGTGATACTCGACGGCAAGCACGACTACCTCGGGGGCCCCTGGCGCGTGCGCACGGTCATCAAGGGCGACCGTTCGTGCGTGGCCGTGGCGGCCGCGTCGGTGATCGCCAAGGTGCGGCGGGACGCGATGATGGCGGAACTGGGCGTCGACTATGCTCCGTTCGGCTTCGAGGCCAATGCCGGGTACCCTTCGCCGGTGCACCGGGCGGCACTGCGGGAGCTGGGGCCCACCCCCCTGCACCGCCTGTCCTGGGCATACCTCGATACGCTGCCGCGTTGGCAGCACCTTAAGAAAGTCCGGGAGACCGTGGAGGCGGGAGATTCGGGTGAGCAACTCGGGTTCGACTTCTGAGCCGAGTTGTGACCTACCCGCCGCTGCGTTGTTCCGGTGCGTTTGATAGACATCAGCACATGCCTCTCACCCCCGAGGAGCCTCAGATTCACGAGAGTGTCCCGGGTCCCCGCGTAGCCCCGGCCGCCGGCCGGCCCGCGCCGACCCCCCGCCCCGTACCGGGCTCCGGACCTCGTCCGGCGCCTCCGCGTCCCGCGCCGTCGCGCGGCGCTCCGGCGGCGAACGCCCGTCCCGGCCGTTCCGGTCCGGCCCGCGGGCCCGTCGTACCCCCGCAACAGCGCTCGCCGCGGGACTCCGAAGTGGCCTCCGTGCCCGCGGGCTCCTCGCCGCAGATCCAGCTCATCCCTGCTTCGGTGGACGGCTCCCTCGACGCCGCCGACGAAGCCGTCGACCTGCTGCTGGACAGCGGACGTGCTCCCGGTGAGGTCCTGGTGCTCACCACCGGCGAGCGGCACCCGTGGGCGGCCCACGAGCTGAGCTTCGGCGAGGCGTCCTACTGGGCCCAGCACGACGCCGGCGACGACGTGTTCTACGCCGACCACGACGCCGAGCGCGCCGAGGGCCGGCCTGTCGTGGTCGTGGCCGTCAACGGCGGCTCCGACGAGACCGTGGCACGTGCCCTGCCCTCGGCGATGGCGCGGGCAGGAAAGCTGCTGGTCGTCTGCGGCGACCCGCAGCGGATCAACGCGTTGCTCGGCGTCAACGCCTGATCAGCGCGCCGCCGCGCGGCGCAGGGGCGGCGTCCCGGTGGGACGCTGGTTCGCTGCGCCGCGGCTCGTGGCCGCCGACCAGGAGGCGGCGTTCGGGGTCCGTCCGCCACGCTCCTCGCCCTGCACCCGCCAGCCGTCGCCGGTCACGGTGATGTACGACCCCGGGCGCAGCCCGTACAGGGAGCAGGCGTCGCGCAGCCCCCACATCCAGGCACCGTCCACCTCGGTCCACCCCGCTCCGCCGTCTCGGCAGACGAGCAGGACCGCGGTGCGCACGGGCCTACGGCGCCGCAGGTCGTCGGCGGTGACCCGGCGCAGGTGGACGAGGATGGCGTTGCGCCGTTCCCAACCGTCGGTGACGTGGGGGCGCTGCGCGAAGGACGCGCTGGCGGTCAGCCGTTCGTCGGGGGAGTAGACCGCGATCACGGCGGTGCCCGGCGCCGGAAGGTGGCGGGCGTGGAGGTCGGTCACCACCTCGCGCGGGTTGATCAGCAGCGGGATGCCCGCGGCGGTCCAGTCGGCAGGCTCGAGGGTGCGATGGCGTCCGGCAGGGCGGGAGGTCTTCACGGAAGCGGTTTCCGGAGCGAAGCCGATGGCCACGGTCCTCCCTTCGGGTATGCGACCGCGACCGGGCGTGCGCGGGCACGCCGGTCGTGGGGCTCCAAGAGCCGATGCGGGGATCCAGAGTCAATTGTTCCTGTCGCACACGCGGGCGGCAACGGTCATTTCACCGACCTGTCTGTTATCTGGTCCTCCGCCGCTTAGATCCCCGAGCTGTCTTGCATGGTGACTACCGGTCACCCCTGAAGCGCCAGGACCAGCGGAAACACCGCAGTGGCACCGGCACGGCGCAGGAGCCGTGCGGCGACGGCCACGGTCCACCCCGTCTCGGTGAAGTCGTCGACCAGCAGGACCGGTCCCGCCGTCGTGGAAAGGGCATCGGTGAGAGCCGGCGGAAGGGTGAAAGCCCCGTGCAGTGCCCTCAGCCGTTGTGCGCTGTTGCTGCGCGGCACCCGCGAGGGCTCCAGGTCACCGTTGAGCGCGACCTCCCCGAGCAGCGGCATGCGGCCGATCTCGGCGATGCGCGCGCCGAGCGACGTGATCAGCCGCGGCCGGCTGTGCGAGGCGACGGTGACGACACCGACGGGCCGCTGCGGGGCATCGGGTGCACCGCTCGCCCAGCCGCCCGGGCCCTTCGCCCAGTCGGCCAGCACCTGCACCACGGCCTGCGCCACGTCGTCCGGAACCGGTCCGTCCGTCGCCTGCTCGGCGAACAGCGGGCGGAGCCGATTGCCCCAGCCGATGTCGGAGAGGCGTCCCAGGGCCCGTCCGGCGGCGGCCTGCTCGCCCGGGGGGATCCTTCCCTTCAGGTCGATGCCGATGGCGGGCAGACCCGTCGGCCACATACGGCGGGGCTCGACCTCGACTCCGGGACGCCCGAGGGCGGCCCGCGCCGCCTCCAGGGCCTCGGCGGAGACGTCTGCGGTGAACCGGGCTCCGGCGCAGTTGTCGCAGCGGCCGCAGGGGGTCGCCTTGTCGTCGTCGAGCTGGCGGCGCAGGTACTCCATGCGGCACGTCGAGGTCGTCGCGTAGTCGCGCATCGCCTGCTGCTCGGCCTTGCGCTGCCGGTCGACCCACGCGTACCGCTCGGTGTCGTACGTCCAATCACGGCCCGTCGCCGTCCAGCCGCCGCGCACCCGGTGCACGGCGCCGTCCACGTCGAGCACCTTGAGCATGGTCTCCAGCCGGTTGCGGCGCAGGTCGACCCGGGTCTCGAGCGCGGGTACCGACATCGGGCCCCCGGCGGCCGCCAAGGTCTCCAGGGTGCGCCGGACCTGTTCCTCGCGCGGAAAGGCCAATGAGGCGAAGTAGCGCCAGATCGCCTCGTCCTCGGGCCCGGGGAGGAGCAGCACCTCCGCGTGGTCGACACCGCGGCCGGCGCGGCCGACCTGCTGGTAGTAGGCGATGGGGGAGGACGGCGACCCCAGATGCACCACGAAGCCCAGATCGGGCTTGTCGAAGCCCATGCCCAGCGCGGAAGTGGCGACCAGCGCCTTGACCTCGTTGTCGAGCAGCGCGGCCTCGGCGGCCCGGCGGTCGGCGTCCTCGGTGCGCCCCGAGTAGGCGGCGACCCGGTGACCGCGCTGCCGGAGGAACGCGGTGACCTCTTCCGCGGCCGCCACCGTGAGGGTGTAGACGATGCCCGAGCCGGGGAGGCCGTTGAGGTGGTCGGCGAGCCAGGCGAGCCGGTGCGCGGCGTCGGGCATGCGCAGCACCCCGAGCGAGAGGCTCTCGCGGTCCAGCGGCCCGCGCAGTACCAGTGCGCCTTCGTGGTCGCCGGTCCCCAACTGCTCGGCCACGTCGGCCGTCACGCGTGCGTTCGCGGTGGCGGTCGTCGCCAGCACCGGGACACCCGGGGGGAGGTCGGCGAGCATCGTCCGCAGCCGGCGGTAGTCGGGCCGGAAGTCGTGGCCCCAGTCGGAGATGCAGTGGGCCTCGTCGACCACGAGGAGACCCGTGGTGGCAGCCAACTTGGGCAGCACCTGGTCCCGGAAATCGGGGTTGTTGAGCCGCTCGGGGCTTACCAGCAGGACGTCTACCTCGCCTGAGGCGACTTCGGCCTGAACCGTGTCCCACTCCTCGGGATTGGCCGAGTTGATCGTGCGGGCGCGGATTCCGGCGCGGTCGGCCGCGTCGATCTGGTTCCGCATCAGTGCCAGCAGCGGGGAGACGATCACCGTGGGCCCGCTGCCCCGCTCGCGCAGCAGCGCGGTGGCCACGAAGTACACGGCGGACTTGCCCCAGCCCGTGCGCTGCACCACCAGCGCCCGGCGGCCGTGCGCGACCAGCGCCTCCACCGCGCGCCACTGGTCCTCGCGCAGGCGTGCGGTGCCGGTCGGGTCCCCGACGAGCCGGCTGAGGATCGTGTCGGCGGCGGTGCGCAGTGCGGTGGTCATGCCCCCATGCAACCCGATGGCACCGACACCGCGCCAACCGCGCGCGGGCGGCCTGTGGACAACATGCCCGCAATAATTGTGATGATAAGCGTGAGTTATCCACAGGTTTTGGAGGGGTCTGGCGGAGATCCGCGGTGTACGGGACCTTCGGATCATGACTCAGCACACCGAATCCCCCCGTCCCTCCGACGATCCGAGGGTCACCCTGCGCAGTCCCGCGGAACTCGCCGCAGCGCTCCCCTACCTTTGCGGCTTCCACCCCGACGACAGCATTCTGATGATCGCCCTGCACGGAGAGCGCGGTCGCTTCGGCGGCCGGGCCAGGCTCGGTATCCCACGGGATGCCGCCGAGTGGCCCGGCGCCGCCCAGCAACTGGCGGAGTGCCTGGTGAACGGCAGCGAGCAGCGTGACGCACGGCCGGACGCCATCGTGCTCTTCCTCGTCCAGGACCCCGCTGCCGGAGAAGACCCCCACCAGGTCATGGAACGGCTGCGTCCGCTGGCCCAGCGGCTGCGGATCGCCTGCGGCACGCTCGACGTCCCCGTCGTCGAGGCGCTGTGCGTCTCCTCGGGCCGCTGGTGGTCCTACTGCTGCCCGGATCCGGACCGGTTCCCGCGTGAGGGCATCGGGATCGCCCGATCCGGCGCTTCGGTGATGGCCGCGGCGGCCGCCTACGCGGGCCTGCGGATCAGCGGCTCCCTCCGGGAGATGGAGGAGCGCCTCACCCCGCCACCGGCCGGTTCGTCGGCGTCCGCGGCCCGTGCGGACGCCTTGGACACGGCGGCCGCGGCGCTGGTCCCGCGCATGCTGGAGCGGGACGACTCCGAAGCCGTACGCCGCGCTACCCTGCGCCTGCTGCGCGAGGCGCTCGAGCGCTTCCGGACCACCACACCGGCCGGGGACGGGCCGGAGGCCGACAGCGACGACGACGCCTTGCTGGGCGACGACGAGGCCGCATCGATGATCCTCGGGCTGCAGGACCGCGCCACTCGCGACGAGGCAGCCGAGTGGATGGACCCGCCGCACACCGACCCGGCGGTGCGCCTGTGGCGGGCGCTCGCCCGGCGCTGCGTGGAGCCGTACCACGAGCACGCCGCCGCGCCCCTGACCCTGGCCGGCTGGGTGGCCTGGTCCGCCGGGGACGAGGCGGCCGCGAGGGTGGCCTTCGGCCGAGCCCTGAACCTCGCTCCCGACTATACCTTCGCCCGGCTGCTGCACGCCGCAGTCAACAACGGTCTTTCTCCGGAGCCGCTCCGCCGCTACCTGCGCCGGCAGAACATCGCACGCGCCCGCCGGGCGGCGCTGCTCACACCTCGCCGCGGGCCAGCCGGATCAGCCGGTCGAGGACCCGGCCGCCGCTCACCCGGAGCCCGTCGTGCTCGTACTCGTCGGTGACCCAGGTGCGCAGGCCCCGGACGGACCGGGCGGTGGCGAGCGAGTCGGCCGTGTCCACGTACATGTCGTCGTGATAGACGGCCGCCGCCACCGGCACCTCGTTCCGCGCCAGCTGACCCGGGTCGTACAGGTCGGGCCACTCCTCGTGTTGCGCCAAGTGGTGCGCCGCCTCACGCAACGGTGCCAGCGCCGGGTCCGTGGCGAACATCCAGGGGTAGATCATCTCGCCGGTCAGCAGCACGGGCGCGTCGTCCGCCAGCGGCTTGTCGACGTCGAACTGCGGAAACTCGGCCCGGACCGACTCGGCGGCCCAGCCGGTGGCACTCGGCGAGACCGATCGCTGGCCGTAGATCGACTCGTGGAGCACCGCGTAGAGGGGATTGCCGGCGAACGAGAGATGCCCCTGGACCTCGGCGAGGAAGGAGTCGGAGAGCTGGGGCCCGGATCCTTCGGTCACGAAGGCCTCCTCCAGCAGGTAGTGCAGCGTGTGCGAGCCGGTGCCGGTTCCGAGCAGCATCCCGGTGGTTTGGAAGGCCTCAGCGGTCAGCAGGCCGCCGCCTGGGAGCCTGATCTCGCGCTCGCGCAGGTGCCGCGCCACCGCGCGGACCGTCTCGACGTCTTCCGGGTACCGCGCGTAGTGCGCCGCGGTCTTCCGTTCCACGCGCGGGTAGGCGGCCCGGTAGACGTCCTCGGCCGTGCTGCGCAGGCCGGCGAGCCCGCCGGTCACGAAGGCCTCGCGGACACCCTCGGGCGCGAAGGACAGGTAGGTGAGCGTGCAGAATCCGCCGTAGCTCTGGCCGAGCAGGCTCCACCGGCCGTCCTCGCCGAGCAACTCACGGCGGATGAACTCGCAGTCGCGGACGATCGAGTCCGCCCGGAAGTGCTCCAGATAGCGGGCCTGCGCCGAGGCGTCACCGCGCAGCGGCAGGGTCTGCCGGTTCGCCGGGGTGGAACGGCCGGTGCCCCGCTGGTCGAGCAGCAGCACCCGGTAGTCGTCCAGTGCCCGGGTGAGCCAGCCGTCGCGGCCCAGGGGCCGCGGCGACCGGCCGCCCGGCCCGCCCTGGAGGAACAGCAGCCAGGGCAGCCGATCTCGTTCCTTCCCGGCGGCCACGACCTCCCGTGCGTACACCTCGATCCGCTCACCGCCCGGGTCCGCGTGATCGAGCGGCACCTGGAAGGTGTGGTCGGTGATGACGGTTCCCGGCTGGCGGTAGACGGCCATGGCTCTCTTTCCGGTGGTACGGACGGCTTCCCGACCAGGAACGGTAGACGGCGCGTGACCCGCGCGCCCACACGGCCGTTCTCGTGGGTAGTGGTGGCAGCGCCCGAGCGACCGATCCGACGTGGAGGTGGCATGAGCCCGCAGCCGGCCAACCGGCCGCCCCGGCAGGACCGGGGACCGCAGCCGGTGCACGACGCGGTGATGTGCGTCGCGGCCCCGGCCCTCGCAGTCTCCCCCGAACACGGACAACTGGACGGGAGCGGCCTCGGTGGCTTCTACCAGGGTGGCCGCCGGGTCCTGGCCCGCTGCGAGCTGCGCGTCGCGGGGGTGCTGCCGGTCCCTGTTCAGGGCGGGCTCGTCACGGCGGGGCGGGCGCGGTTCACCTCCGTCGCCCGTGTTCCCGGAGACACGGCGCCGGACCCGGTGCTCACCGTCGAAAGGCTTCGAACGGCCGGCGGCACGGAGCGCATCACGGTCCACAACACCGGGCCACGGGCCCTGCGCATCCCGTTCGAGGCGGCCCTGGCGACGGACCTCGCCGAACTCGCGGCCATCGCGGCCGGTTCCTCGGGGCCGGAGTTGCAGCCCAGCGTGTGCGACGCGGGGCTGTTGTGGTCGGGGGAGGGACTGCGGGCCCGGGTCACCGCTGTGCCGGCACCGGAAAGCGTCCTGGCCTCCGCCGGGCTGCTGTGCTGGGAATTGACGTTGCCCGCCGGGGCGTCCCGCACGATCGAACTGCGCGTGACGCTGGAGCCGGCCGTCGCCGGCGTGAACGGCGGCTCCGCCCCGGCGGTCCCGGTGCCCTGGTCGGCCGCGGAGATCCGCGGCGGCGACGGCCGCGCGGGGACGTTGCTGCGTGCCGCCCTCGACGACCTGCGAGCGCTGCTCCTGCGCGACCCCGGGCATCCCCTGGACGTCCATGTGGCGGCCGGCGCCCCGTGGCGGCTCGGTCCCGCCTCGGCCGACGCCCTGTGGGCGGCCCGCATGCTGCTGCCGCTGGGCACCCGATTGGCGGCCGGCACCCTGCGGGCGTGCGCCCGCCGTCAGGACCCGGAGACCGGCGGCCTGCCAGGCCCGCTCCGCCATGCCGGTCCGCATCTGCCGCCGACCAGTTCCGGCGTGGAGGCCGGGCTGCTCTTCATCACGCTGCTCGCCGAGGCGCGCAGGTGGGGACTCCCGGAGCGGGACACCGAACAACTGCTGCCGGCCGTCGAGCGCGCCCTGTCGTGGCTGAGGTCGGTCGCGGGCGAGGGTGATTACGTGCCCGACCCCGTGCCCGGCGGCCCCTTGCGTTGCGACGTACAGGCCCACGCCCACCGGGCCATGCTGCACGGCGCCGATCTGCTGCAGGCCCACGGACGTCCGGGCGCGCAGGAGTGGTGCCAGCGGGCGGAGGCCCTGCGCAGGAGGTTCCGGGAGGACTTCTGGCTCGAGGACGCCGCAGGCGGGAGTCCGGCGGCCGCGCTCACTCCCGACGGCAGACCCGTCTCCCACCTCGGTTCTGCGGCCGCCCACCTGCTCGACACCGGTCTGATGGGCGGCTGCGCACTCGCGCCGGGCCTGCTGGACAAGGTGCAGACAGAACAGCTCGCCCGTCTCCTCGTGGCTCCGGAGCTGGACTCGGGATGGGGGCTTCGGACCTTGTCCGCGAAGGCTCCCGGTCACAACCCGTTCGGCCATCGCGGCGGAGCGGTGCGGGTACACGAGACGGCCGTCGCGGTCGCCGGACTGGCCGCGGCCGGTCACGAGCGCGAAGCCGCCGCGCTGTTGCTGGGGGCGTTGGACGCGGCCGCGGCGTTCGGCCACCGGTTGCCGGAGATGTACGCGGGGGACCAGCGGGACGACTCGCGCCGTCCCGCTCCGCACCCGACGGCGTCGCGGCCCGCCGCGGTGGCCGCCGCGGGCGGTGTGCACATGCTGATGGCCCTCGCCGGGATCCGTCCCGACGCTCCCGAGCGCATGGTGGCCGTGCGCCCCCTGGCCGCCGCTCCGCTCGGCGACCTCGGCCTGACCGGGCTGCGCGTGGCCGAGGAGCCCTTCGCGGTGCGGATCGGCGCGTCCGGCACAGCAGTGATCGAGGAGGCGGCACCCGGTCTTCAGCTCGGGGCCTGACGCCGGCGGCGGCAGGCGCGGCAACGGCGAACAGCAGGCCGACAGCGAGCCGCGTCATCCCGGCAACCTGCTGTTTATCGTCAGGCAGACGACTATGATCACGTGCATGGCGCCCTACGACCCGTCAGCTTTCCCGCCCTTCGCCGTCACTGTCGATCTCGTGGTGCTCACAGTGCGCAGCCACGCCCTGTGCGCCCTCGCGGTCCGCCGCGGCGAACCGCCCTACCAGGGCCGGTGGGCGCTGCCCGGCGGCTTCGTACGCGGCGACGAGGACCTCTCCGGGGCGGCCGCCCGTGAACTCGAGGAGGAGACGGGACTACGGGCGGGCAGCGGAGTCCATCTCGAGCAGTTGGCCACCTACGGCGACCCCGGACGAGACCCGCGTATGCGGGTGGTGAGCGTCGCCCACCTCGTGCTCGCCCCGGATCTGCCCGCGCCTCGTGCCGGGGGTGACGCGCGCAGCGCCCGGTGGGCCCCGGTCGAGGAGTTGCTGCGCGACAGCGAGGAGAACGCTCTCGCCTTCGACCATGCCCGCATCCTGGCCGACGGCGTGGAGCGGGCCCGTTCCAAGCTCGAGTACTCGGCGTTGGCCACCGCCTTCTGCCCGCCCGAGTTCACCGTCGGCGAGCTGCGCCGGGTCTACGAGGCCGTGTGGGGCGTCGCCTTGGACCCGCGCAACTTCCACCGCAAGGTGACGGGGACCGTGGGTTTCCTTGTCCCCACCGGTGGCACGACGACCCGTCAGGGCGGTCGTCCCGCACAGTTGTTCCGCGCGGGTGGTGCAACCATCCTTAATCCACCCATGTTGCGACCAGAGGTATAAATTCCGGGCCATTTGCGCGTTATGGTGCAATGGTGATCCAGGCCATCGGACTGACCAGTGCGTCCCGGGGCGACGAGCCCCCTGCCGTCGACGACCTCACCTTCGATGCCCGCGACGGCGAGATCACCGTCCTGCTCGGCGACAGCGGCGCGGGCAAGTCCACCGTCCTGCGGCTGATGCTCGAACTCGAACCCGGCCGCGGCATCACGCTGTTCGGCGGGCGGCCCCTGCACGGCCACGCCCATCCCGCCAGCGCGGTGGGGGTGCTCATCGGCGACGTTCCCGGCCACCCCTCGCGCACCGCGCGTGGACACCTGCGCATGCTCGCCGCCGCGGCCGGGGCCCCGGCCGAACGGGCCGACCAGGTGCTCGAGGTCGTGGGCCTGCGCGAGACGGCCGGACGTCGGCTGTCGACCTTCTCCCTCGGCATGGACCGCCGCCTGGGCGTGGCCGCGGCCCTGCTCGGGGACCCTCCCGCGCTGCTGCTGGACGACCCCGCACAGGGGCTTTCCCCGCACGACACCGCCTGGTTGTACGGGCTGCTCAAGGCCTACGCGGCGCGCGGCGGCGCCGTCGTGGTCACCTGCACCGACGCCAAGACGGCGGGCCGGCTGGGCGATCGCGTCGTCACCTTGGACAAGGGCCGACTCGTCGCCGACCAGTCCGCCCACGAGTTCGGCCGTCGCAGGCTGCGCCCTTACGTGGCCGTCCAGTCGCCCCAGGCCGAGCGCCTGGGACTGCTGCTGACCGGGGAGGGGACCGAGGTCACCCACGAGAGTGGCAGCCGCATCCGCGTGCACGGCCGCACCACCGCGCAGGTCGGCGAAGCCGCCTTCCGCAGCGGCATCCTTCTGCACCGCCTCGCGGACGAAGTGGCCGACACCGGAGTCCCGCAGGCCCCTCCCGCCGACCGGCCTCCCGTACCCCTGGCGGCCGCGCGTGCCGTCGTGCCGCCGGCCGGTCCAGCCCGGCCCGTCCGCTACGAGGTGCGGCGCCTCACGGGCGTACGCGGCCCCTGGCTGATCGCGCTCGCCTCCGTCCTGGGTTCCGGCCTGGCCACCCTGGTACTGCTGCGCACCGGGCACCACGCCTTCACCCTGCGCCTGCTGACCGGCTGGTCGCACTCCATGCCCCTGCCGGTCGCCGCGTTGGGAAGTGGGCTCCTGGGCGCGCTCGCCTACGGCCAGGAGTTCCGCTACCCCGCCCTGGCGCCCGCGCAGGCGCCTGTGCCTCGCCAACTCCGGCTGCTGCTGGCCAAACTCGTGGTCAACGGGTCCGCGGCGGTGCTGATCGTGCTCCTGAGCGCGGCCCTCGGACTCGTCGTGATGCGCCTCGAATCCCGGACCGGCGAACTGCCCTCGCCGTTCGTGCTGGGCTCGACCACGGCCGCATCCGCGGCCCTCGCACTCATCTGCTGCTGGGCCGGCGTACTGGCGGCCGGGGTCTTCCGTACCACGGCACTGGGGCTGGCCGGAGTCCTCGCGGTCCCGCTGCTGGTGGCCCCGCTGGTGCGGCGGGCGGCGTCCGACCCGGCTCTCGACCTGGCCCGCCTGGCGGCCCAACCGGTCCGTTATTCCTTCGCTTTGTCGCTCCTCGCTCTCTTGTGTGCCTACGTGGCAGCGCTCTTGCGCCGGAGAAACCCCATTTCCTTCCGATAAGGCGTCAATTATCAGGTGATGAGTGCTCACCCTTTCGTGTGCTTTTCAGGAAAGCCCTCAAGGCGCCGGGCGCGGTCGCCGACAAATGATGCGTGAGTACCCTTGCGCACACCATGATGACCGCGGCCCGCCCCGCCGACCCGAGCCTCGGCGGCGGGGACATCGACCGCTATCCCTACGCCGACGCCCCTGCCGGCCTCGACCGCCCGGGCGGCACACCGTCCTGGGACGGAGGCGACGCCGACATGGGCCGGGTCGGCCGTCGCGCCGCCGGGAGCCGTGGCCGCGGGCTGCACGGCCAACTCGTCCAGCAACTCGGTCAGATGATCGTCTCCGGCGATCTCGGGGCCGACCGCCCGCTCGTCCCCGAGGAGATCGGCCAGCGTTTCGAGGTCTCCCGTACCGTCGTCCGAGAGTCGCTGCGGGTGCTGGAGGCCAAGGGCCTGGTCAGTGCACGGCCCAACGTCGGCACCCGGGTCCGCCCCGTGAGCGACTGGAACCTGCTCGACCCCGACATCATCGAATGGCGTGCCTTCGGCCCGCAGCGCGACGACCAGCGTCGCGAGCTGTTCGAACTCCGCTGGACGATCGAGCCCCTGGCCGCCCGCCTCGCGGCGGGCCACGGCCGCGAGGACGTCCAGCAGAGGCTCATGGACATGACCGACATCATGGCCCACGCCGCGGGACAGGGCGACGGTCTCACCTTCTCCCGGGCGGACGCCGAGTTCCACGCCCTGCTGCTGCAGGTCGCGGGCAACCGGATGCTGGAGCACCTGTCCGGGATCGTCTCCTCCGCCCTTCAGGTCTCCGGCGGCCCCGTCACCGGCTGCGAGCGCCCCGGTGAACACTCGGTGGCCCTGCACACGCGGGTCGTCGAGGCGCTGGCCGCCTCCGACGGTGCCGAGGCGGAGACCGCCATGCGTCACCTGCTCGCCGTCCACTCCGACGCGGGCGGGGCGGCGGACCACGTCGTCCCCGCCCCCCGCGAGCACTGACCGGCCCCGCGCAGCACAAGACGGCACCGACTTCCGCCGCCGGCCCATGCCCTCCGGGCCCGGCGGCGGAGCCGTCCGCCATGTTTGACGCCCGCATCCGACCGGGCATGGTCGTGGCGTATATGGGGAGTGTCCTGGTATGGAAGGTTCGATGCCGATCCGGGGTGTGACTCGGACCACGTACGGCCGGGCGTAACGCTCTCGGCGGCAGCGCGATGAGCTTAGAGGTGGCGGCCGTGCGAGGAATATCCGCGACGAACATGACGCTGAGTTGCCGAGCGGTCCCACCGTAGTCGTTTTCCATCGTTCCGAGAGGTTGTTCGTGTCGGCCAGCACATCCCGTACGCTCCCGCCGGAGATCGCCGAGTCCGAGTCTCTGATGGCGCTCATCGAGCGGGGTAAGGCTCAGGGTCAGATCGCCGGCGACGACGTGCGCCGAGCCTTCGAAGCGGACCAGATCCCGGCAACCCAGTGGAAGAACGTTCTGCGCAGCCTCAACCAGGTCCTCGACGAGGAGGGTGTGACGCTGATGGTGAGTGCCGCCGAGGCGCCCAAGCGCACCCGTAAGAGCGTCGCAGCCAAGAGCCCGGCGAAGCGTACTGCCACCAAGACCGTCGCCACCAAGACCGCCCCGGTCAAGAAGACGGTCGCCGCCAAGGCCGCCGCGGCCCCCGCGCCCGCTGTGGCGGCGGAGCCCATGGCGGATTCCGAGGGCGAGGCCGTGGCACCCGCGAAGAAGGCCGTCGCCAAGAAGGCCGCGACGAAGAAGGCCACCGCGACCGCCAAGAAGGCCGCCGCCAAGAAGACCACCGCGACCAAGGGCAAGAAGGACGACGAACTCGTCGAGGGAGACGACCTCCTCGAGGACGTCGCCCCCGGCAAGGACGAGGACGTCCCCGCCGCCGAGGCGGAGAGCTTCGTGCTGTCCGACGAGGACGAGGACGACGCCCCCGCGCAGCAGGTCGCCGCGGCCGGCGCCACCGCCGACCCGGTGAAGGACTACCTCAAGCAGATCGGCAAGGTCCCGCTGCTCAACGCAGAGCAGGAGGTGGAGCTTGCCAAGCGCATCGAGGCCGGCCTGTTCGCCGAGGACAAGCTGGCGCAGCCCGACAAACTCGCCCCCAAGCTCAAGCGCGAGCTCGAGATCATCGCGGAGGACGGCCGCTGGGCCAAGAACCACCTTCTGGAGGCCAACCTCCGCCTGGTGGTCTCGCTGGCCAAGCGTTACACCGGCCGCGGAATGCTCTTCCTGGACCTGATCCAGGAGGGCAACCTCGGTCTGATCCGTGCCGTCGAGAAGTTCGACTACACCAAGGGCTTCAAGTTCTCGACCTACGCGACCTGGTGGATCCGCCAGGCGATCACCCGCGCGATGGCCGACCAGGCCCGCACCATCCGCATTCCGGTGCACATGGTCGAGGTCATCAACAAGCTGGCCCGCGTCCAGCGCCAGATGCTCCAGGACCTGGGTCGCGAGCCCACTCCGGAGGAGCTGGCCAAGGAACTCGACATGACCCCCGAGAAGGTCATCGAGGTCCAGAAGTACGGCCGCGAGCCCATCTCGCTGCACACCCCGCTCGGTGAGGACGGCGACAGCGAGTTCGGTGACCTCATCGAGGACTCCGAGGCCGTCGTGCCGGCCGACGCGGTGAGCTTCACGCTGCTGCAGGAGCAGCTGCACTCGGTGCTCGACACGCTCAGTGAGCGCGAGGCGGGCGTGGTCTCCATGCGCTTCGGCCTTACCGACGGTCAGCCGAAGACACTGGACGAGATCGGCAAGGTGTACGGGGTCACCCGTGAGCGCATCCGCCAGATCGAGTCCAAGACCATGTCCAAGCTGCGCCATCCCTCGCGTTCCCAGGTGCTGCGCGACTACCTGGACTGACCCGCCGGGTGCGCCGAGGGCCCGCGACCGCCATGACGGTCGCGGGCCCTCGGCCTTTCCGGACAGTTCTCCGGATGCGTCCCCGACGCCATCAGGTCACTGTGGGTGCTCGAGGCATTCCGGACGGTGAGGAGAATGCATGCGTTCCTCGATCCGCACGCTGGTCGGCGGGCTCATAGCCGGGTCCGCGCTCGCGCTGTCGCTGCCGGCTTCCGCCACCGCGGCCGCGGCCGCGGTGGCGTACGCTCCCGGTGCCCCAGGCGCCGACAACGGTGTCATAGGTGGCACGCCGGTCACCACGGAGCAGTATCCGTGGGCGGTGGTCCTCTCGAGCCGGTCGCGCTACGGAGCCAGTCGCTCGGGGCAGTTCTGCGGTGGAGCGCTCGTCGGGCCGAACACCGTGGTCAGCGCGGCGCACTGCTTCAGCCCGACAGCCCTGGGAGGCGACTGGAACGACGTGCCCGACCTGCGTGTCATCGCCGGGCGCACGGATCTCGCCGACTCGGCCGGCAGGGAGGTGGCCGTCCGCGGTGTCTGGGTCAATCCCGCGTACGACCCGCTGACCAACAGCGGCGACGTCGCGGTCGTCACCACCGCGGAGCCGTTCCCCGCGGGAACCGCGATACGCATGGCGGCACCGGGGGATGCGAACTCCTACGAGGCGGGTACGCCGGCGCAGGTGCTCGGGTGGGGGGACACGGCGGGCCTGGGGGCCTACTCGAACGTCCTGATGGCCGCGAGCGTCTCGGTGCTCGCGGACTCGGTCTGCGAGCAGGCGTATCCGGGCAGTGTGGAAGGCAAGTACCAGAAGAACGACATGGTCTGCGCCGGCGATCTGGCCGGCGGGCACGACTCGTGCCAGGGGGACAGCGGCGGTCCGCTGGTGGCGGACGGGCGGCTGATAGGTCTGGTGTCCTGGGGCTCGGGATGCGCCCAGGCGGGGCATCCCGGTGTGTACACCCGGGTCTCGGCGGTGGCGGGATTGGTCGGCCGGCACGCTTCCTGAGCGCTTAGGACGAGCCGAGGGCGGCCTCCCTTGCGGGAGGCCGCCCGTCGTGAGAGCTCGTCGCAGTGCTACGCGTCAGCGTTCGGTGTCCGCCGCGACGGTCGGGGTGGCGGTGAGCCGACCCGTCTCGTCCTGTATTTCCGCAGCGATCTTCTTCAATTCGGGCTCGAACTTCCGCCCGTGGTGCGCGCAGAAGAGCAGCTCGCCGCCGCTGATGAGGACGACGCGCAGGTAGGCCTGGGCGCCGCAACGGTCGCAGCGGTCCGCCGCAGTCAGCGGGCTCGCGGGGGTCAGAACAGTAGTCACGTCGCCTCTTCTCTAGCTCGACGAGCTGTCGTACCAGGGTCAACATCCAACCAGGCCGAAACTGTTCCCGCTGAGTTCTTTTCCTTGGAAACTTTGCGTAGCGGCCGGATGCTACCGATTGGCGGCGAATGATCCTCTGGCGTCTTATCTGTCGGCTTCGGGGTCGTTCTGGCGGATCTGGTCAGATTCTTCGGTTATGTCCCCCCGGCTCTGCGGCCGGTTGTTGAGGAGGACGTGCCCCGAGCCTAAATGGTTCATGCCTCGAGTGGAACGTGACATGTGTATCACTCGAACGAGGGATCGAACACCTCTTCGAAAGCGGGCTAGCATGGTGTGCCTGAACCGGGTCGCGGCGAAACGGCCGTGCGCGACCTCGGTACCCTCTCACCGATACGGCTGAAGAACTTCATGAGGAGACGTTCGCGTGACCGCCGAAACATCCGTGCCGTCCACCGCGTTGCTGACCGGTGCAGATCGTGACGGCTCCAATTACACCGCGCGACACCTGCTGGTACTCGAGGGCCTCGAAGCGGTCCGCAAGCGGCCTGGCATGTACATCGGTTCCACCGACAGCCGCGGCCTCATGCACTGCCTGTGGGAGATCATCGACAACTCGGTGGACGAGGCCCTGGGCGGCCACTGCGACCACATCGAGGTCGTCCTCCACGACGACGCGTCCGTCGAGGTGCGCGACAACGGCCGCGGCATCCCCGTCGACGTCGAGCCCAAGACCGGCCTGTCCGGCGTGGAGGTCGTCATGACGAAGCTGCACGCCGGCGGAAAGTTCGGCGGCGGCTCCTACGCGGCCTCCGGCGGTCTGCACGGTGTCGGCGCCTCCGTCGTCAACGCGCTGTCCGCCCGGCTGGACGTCGAGGTCGACCGCGGCGGCCACACGCACGCGATCAGCTTCCGCCGCGGCGTCCCGGGCAGCTTCGCCAGGACCGGCCCCGAGGCGCCCTTCGAGCCGGGCAACGGACTGGACAAGGTCAAGAAGGTGCCGCGGGCCCGCACCGGCACCCGCGTCCGCTACTGGGCCGACCGGCAGATCTTCCTCAAGGACGCCAAGCTCTCCCTGGAGACGCTCCACCAGCGTGCCCGCCAGACCGCGTTCCTGGTCCCCGGGCTCACGATCGTCGTCCGCGACGAACGCCCCGACAACGGCTCCGAGGACGGGAAGCCGATCGAGGACACCTTCCACTTCGACGGTGGCATCAGTGAGTTCGCCGAGTACCTCACCCCGGACAAGCCGATCTGCGACGTGCTGCGACTGACCGGCAGCGGCACCTTCAAGGAGACGGTCCCGGTCCTCGACGACCTGGGTCACATGACGCCGACCGAGGTCACCCGGGAGTTGGGCGTCGACGTCGCGCTGCGCTGGGGCACCGGCTACGAGAGCACGCTGCGCTCCTTTGTGAACATCATCGCCACCCCCAAGGGCGGCACCCACGTGCGCGGCTTCGAGGGCGCTGTCACCAGGACGTTCAACGAGGTCCTGCGCGCCACCAAGCTGTTGCGCGTCGCCGAGGACGACATCGCCAAGGACGACGCTCTGGAGGGCCTGACGGCGGTCGTCACGGTCCGGCTCGCCGAACCGCAGTTCGAGGGCCAGACCAAGGAGGTGCTCGGCACCTCGGCGGCCAACCGCATCGTTGCCAATGTGGTGTCCCGCGAACTCAAGGCGTTCCTCACCTCCACCAAGCGGGACGACAAGCAGCAGGCCCGCGCCGTCCTGGAGAAGGCCGTCGCCGCGGCCCGCACCCGGATCGCCGCCCGCCAGCACAAGGAGGCCCAGCGCCGCAAGACCGCGCTGGAGTCCTCGTCGCTGCCCGCCAAGCTGGCCGACTGCCGCAGCGACGACGTCGACCGCAGCGAGCTGTTCATCGTCGAGGGCGACTCGGCTCTGGGCACCGCGAAGCTCGCACGCAACTCGGAGTTCCAGGCGCTGCTGCCCATTCGGGGCAAGATTCTCAACGTTCAGAAGTCCTCGGTCTCGGACATGCTGAAGAACGCCGAGTGCGGGGCCATCATCCAGGTCATAGGGGCCGGGTCGGGCCGCACCTTCGACATCGACCAGGCGCGCTACGGCAAGATCATCATGATGACGGACGCCGACGTCGACGGCAGCCACATCCGCTGCCTGCTGCTGACGCTCTTCCAGCGCTACATGCGGCCCATGGTCGAGGCGGGCCGGGTCTTCGCCGCCGTGCCGCCGCTGCACCGGGTCGAACTCACGAACCCGCGCAAGGGTCAGGAGAAGTACGTCTACACATACTCCGACCGGGAGTTGCGGGAGACGCTGCTGGAGTTCGGGCGCAAGGGCATCCGCTACAAGGAGTCCATCCAGCGCTACAAGGGTCTGGGCGAGATGGACGCCGACCAGCTGGCCGAGACCACGATGGACCCGCGCCACCGCACCCTGCGCCGGATCAACATCAGCGACCTGGAGGGAGCGGAGCTCGCCTTCGACCTGCTGATGGGCAACGAGGTCGCGCCGCGCCGCGAGTTCATCGCCAACTCCGCTGCCACGCTCGATCGTTCCCGGATCGACGCCTGACGGACCGGGCCCTGGCGTCGGCGCACTCCGCGGTCACCCGCCCGTGGAGGCGTCGGCGCTTGCCCCCTTCAGGCAGTGGGGCACGGTCACCCGATGAGGTGAAGGTTTCGCTCACAGGCTCCCGGATCTTCCCGCAATGTCCATGCTTGGGCGCACGGCCTATCGGCCCGTGAAGCGAGGAGAGTCCGTGGAAGAGCACGACCAGGCGGAAACCGGAGGGCTGCGGGTGAACGACCCCTGGTACGACGTCCTGGCCGCGGGGGAGTGGGAGGGGCCCGAGCCGCCGCCCGTCTGCCTCCCGCCGCAGGCCCGTGGAGCGGACGATCACGCCGGGGTGTACCGGGAGGTGCAGGCCGGCAGCCCTTTCCAGGAAGTGCGTTCCCGATACCGCCGGTTCGCCTTCCCGGCGGCCGCCGCCTTCCTCGCCTGGTACCTGCTCTATGTCGTCCTGGCGACAACCGCACCGCGGATGATGGCACGGTCGCTGGTCGGCGAGCTCAACGTGGCCATGGCCCTCGGACTCGCCCAGTTCGCCTCGACCTTCCTGCTGACCTGGGCCTACGCCCGGCACGCACGGCTGCATCGCGACCGGGCCGCCCTCGACCTGCGCTGGGACACCCA
This sequence comes from Streptomyces sp. ME19-03-3, assembly GCA_033793685.1. GTDB lineage: Bacteria > Actinomycetota > Actinomycetes > Streptomycetales > Streptomycetaceae > Actinacidiphila. Next base: position 99,033 of record JARAXD010000007.1, read on the forward strand.
GGAGCGGATGCGGTGACCGGCAACCACCAGGGCCTGGCGCTGGTCCTCTTCACCGTTTTCGTCTCCGTCACCCTGGCGATCACCGCCTGGGCAGGCCGGCGGCGCAGCTCCTCGGTGGAGTTCTTCGCCGGCGGACGTCTCTTCTCCCCACTGGAGAACGGCTTCGCGATCGCCGGCGACTACATGTCCGCCGCCTCCTTCCTCGGCATCTCCGGGCTCATCGCGCTCTTCGGCTACGACGGCATGCTCTACTCCGTCGGCTTTCTTGTCGCGTGGCTGCTCGTCCTGCTGCTCGTGGCCGAACTGGTCCGCAACTGCGGCCGCTACACCCTCGCCGACGTCCTCACCGCACGCATGCGACGGCGCCCGGTCCGTATCGCCGCGGGCACCTCCTCGGTCATCGTCTCCGTGCTCTACCTCGTCGCTCAGATGGTCGGCGCCGGCAGTCTGGTCTCCCTCCTGCTCGGCGGGCAGGGATCGGCCGCCCGCACCTGGACCGTCATCGGGGTCGGCGCGCTCATGGTCTTCTACGTCGCCTTCGGCGGCATGCGTGCCACGACGTGGATCCAGATCGTCAAGACCGTGCTCCTCCTGGGCGGCACGATCGTCCTTGCCGTCCTGGTCCTCGTCCGGTTCCACGGCGACCTCGGAGCACTGCTGCGCTCGGCCGCCGACGGCAGCGGTCACGGACGGGATTTCCTCAACCCCGGGCTGCTGTACGGGCAGAGCTGGGCGGACCGACTGGACTTCATCAGTCTTGGCCTCGCTCTCGTGCTGGGCACCGCCGGGTTGCCGCACATCCTCTCGCGCTTCTACACGGTGCCCACGGCGCGTTCCGCGCGGCGTTCGGTGGTCTGGGCGATCGGCCTCATCGGCGGCTTCTATCTCATGACGATGGTGCTGGGCTTCGGCGCCGCGGCGCTGGTCGGCTCGCACACCGTGCGTGCCTCCAACGCCGCCGGGAACACGGCCGTCCCGCTGCTCGCCCTCGACCTGGGCGGGGGAGCGGGCTCCACCGGGGGCACGGTCCTCTTCGCCGTCGTCGGGGCGGTCGCCTTCGCCACGATCCTGGCCGTCGTCGCCGGGATCACCCTGGCCTCGTCCGCCTCGGTCGCGCACGACCTCCACGCGACACTCCGTCGCCGAGCCACGGCGGCGGAGGGCAAGCGCCGGGACAACCAGGACGTGCGTGTGGCACGGGTGGCCGCGGTCTGCATCGGCGGGGTCGCCATCGCGCTGAGCCTGTTCGCGCAGGGCCAGAACGTGGCGTTCCTCGTCGGGCTCGCATTCGCGGTGGCGGCGTCCGCGAACCTGCCCGCGCTGCTGTTCACCCTGTTCTGGCGGAGGTTCACGACCCGGGGCACGGTGTGGGCGATCTACGGCGGCCTCGTACCGGCGCTCGTGCTGGTCGTACTGTCCCCGGTGGTGTCAGGCGGCCCGCAGTCGCTCTTCCCGGGCGTGGACTTCCAGTACTTCCCCCTGGAGAACCCCGGGCTGGTCTCCATCCCGATCGGCTTCGCCGCGGGCTGGTTGGGCACGGTGCTGTCCCGTGAACGCGCCGACGAGGACAAGTTCGCCGAGGTCGAGGTCCGTTCGCTCACCGGGGCCGGCGCGGTGTGAGGCGGGCTCGGGAGAGCGGTACCGCACGGCCATCGCGGCACACCGTCCCACCCCGGGCCCCGCTCTGGGGGCGGAACGCCCGGATCGCCGCGAGATGATCGCCGGGGCTCGGCAAACCGTTCGAGCCGTACCCGTCGGTCACCGAACACCGAGGCGGGCGTCCTCCGACGCCGCCGGCGCCCTTCGCCCCTGGATGCGGGTCATTTCCTGACGCGGAGCTCCGTGCGGATTCTTGTGGTGCTGTCGGCCCACTCCGTCAATGACGGGGATTTCGTGGCACCGGTGGGGTCCGCGTTCAGGTTCATCATGAAAGCGACCGTGCTGTCGTCGGCCCATGCGCAGTAAGGGAGGCTGATCGTGGCTAAGGTGCCGAGCGTCCCGCACTTCATGATGTCGCCGTCGAAGCCGGAGGGGTGGACTTCCCTGGGACCCTCGCTGCCGGGGGCGGCGCCCTCGGCGGTGAAGGAGGTGACCACCGTGTCGAGCACGGCTTTCGGGTCGCTGAAGTCTCCGTAGGCGCCCCAGACGAGTACCGACATGCTGCCGTTCCTGTAATCGCCGAGTACGGCGGTCGCGCCGTCGAGGTCCGGAGGGTTCTCGGCCGTGGCGGCACGCTGATCGGCCGCGTGGCTGAACTTGGTGAACCGGCCGTCGAGCAGTGTGGCCGGCATGGACAACGTGTAGTCGCCGCTGCCGCCGGCTAGCAGGGCGAAGATGCCGCCGGTTATGACCGCCGCGGCGACCACGGCGCCGGCCACGGCGGCGATGACTTTGCCCTTCCCCTTGGGCGACAGGGGCGGGCACGGGACGCCCTGAGCTCCGGACTGCGGGCTGTGCGGGCCGGGCTGTTCCAGCGGCTGCCGAGACAGGCCGGGCACGCCCACGGAGTCAGGCTGCTCGGTGTCCCCCGGCGATGGCGGCAACTGGCCGAAAGTCACGAACGGTTCCTCTCGTCGAACTGTTGTCTCGACGCATTCTTGCTGATCGTTTGGACCGCCTGCACCGGAGTTGTCGGCGCGTGGCGATCCGGCGGTACGAACACCCGGTAGACCACGGAGCTTCAACTCCGGCGCCTGCGCGCACCTCCGCGGTCTTCCGACATACTTGCCGCGAAGGACCGCCCGGCTCGGTGACGCCGCCGGGACTTTCGGGCAAGCACGTGGGAGGCAGGCGGTGCCCAGGCGGCGCGAGCACAAGGTGGGCGTCTACGGCGAGCAGGTCGGCAACGGCTACGCCCCTGGAGATCGACGACCGCGGCTCCTGGCAGACCAGCCCTGCCTGGGACCCGTCGTCGGGGGCCGCCGCATGGGCCGCGGCAGCTTGTGGCGGGCGGGTTCGAGCGGCAGGACCTACACCGCAGAGTCCACCAGGAGCGCCGGTTGAATGCCGCTGATCTCCATCCGCAGCGGCGCCCCCAGGGCCGCCCCGCAACTCTCGGGCCGCGGCGGCTCCGCCGCGACCGGCGTCACCTCGACGTCCCAGGCCCGGCCGTCGAGGTGCCGCACACGGGTGCCGTGCTCACCCTCCACGGTCAGAGCCTCGGCCCGCAGTTCGCCGGTCATCCTCCGTACGGCCAGTTCGGCGGCCTGCCCCGGACGCTCCCACGCGGAACGCCCCCGGCACCCCTCGAGCACCATGTCGCCCTCGCGGGCGGCCGCCAGCACCTGCCGGGCCAGCCGCAGGTCGACCCGGCCGTAGGCGTAGCCGTACGGCAGCACCAGCATCGTCGGTGAGAACCGGTGCCCGCCCAGGTGGGTCACCTCCCACACCTCTCCGAGCCCCGAGGCGGCCAACTCGGCGGCGAGCGGGCGGCCGTTCACGGCGCAGCAGCGGTCGCGTCTGCCGTTGGTGCAGACGAGGGCGAGCGGGTCGCCCTCGTACGCCATCCCGAAGCCGCGGTGGTCGCCGCGGCCCAGCGCCTCGAAGTCCAGACCCAGCAGCGCCGCCGGGTCCTCCACGACCGCCTGCCGTACCCACGCGCCGCCCGGCGCGGTGTGCGCCACGTACGTCGTGCGCCGCCGCACGTCGTGCCGGTCCGCGTGCCGCCCGGGACGCCGGATCAGCCCGACCCGTACCCCGTTCCCGGCCGCGGACCGCTCCAGCGCCCTGCCCACCCGCGGATCCAGGTGGCTCCCGGTCAGCGCCTTGGGACCCCACGGTCCCGGCTGCTCCAGCAGCAGCCAGGTCCGCGCGGTGGCCGCCGTCGCGGCGACGGGCTCCGCCAGGGAACGGGACGCGGAGGTGCAGGTGCTCATGAAGGTAAGCCTAACCTTGTGCGTCGCAGCCGGCTCTACCGCCCCTCCCGTGACATCGGCACGAGTGCCTCAGGCGTGCGGGACGACGCCCCGGCCCGGCAGGGGTGGCGCGTACGCCCCGCCGGCCCCGGCAGCATGGTCCGTCCCCCGTCCCCCGTGTCCCAGTGGCCTTGCGCAACAGCGCAAACCACTTGCATGTCGTGTCGTATGCTTGCGCTCATGACGCGACGGCTTGCCGAAGTAGCGAAGAAGGTCGGGGTCAGTGAGGCCACCGTCAGCCGGGTGCTGAACGGGAAGCCGGGGGTGTCGGAGGGCACTCGGCAGGCGGTGCTCACGGCGCTCGACGTGCTGGGATACGAGCGGCCGACCCAGTTGCGGGGAAACCGGGCGCGCCTGGTCGGGCTGGTGCTGCCCGAGCTGCAGAACCCCATCTTCCCGGCCTTCGCCGACATCGTGGGAGCGGCTCTCGCCCAGCAGGGGCTGACGCCGGTGCTGTGCACGCAGACCACCGGCGGGGTGTCGGAGGCGGACTACGTCTCGCTCCTGCTCCAGCAGCACGTCTCCGGTGTGGTCTTCGCCGGCGGACTGTACGCGCAGGCGGACGCGCCGCACGAGCACTACCGACTGCTGGCGGAGCGCAACCTGCCGGTGGTGCTGATCAACGCCGCCATAGAGGACCTCGGCTTCCCGAGGGTGTCGTGCGACGACGCGGTCGCCGTGGAGCAGGCCTGGCGGCACCTGGCCTCGCTCGGCCATGAGCGGATCGGACTGCTGCTCGGTCCCTCCGACCACATGCCGTCACGGCGCAAGCTGACCGCGGCGCGGGCCGCGGCCGCCGCGGGCGGCGGATCACTGCCGGACGAGCACGTCGGGCGGGCGATGTTCACCTTGGAGGGCGGTCAGGCCGCAGCCGCCAAGCTCTGGGAACGCGGGGTCACCGGGATCATCTGCGCCAACGACCCGATGGCGCTGGGCGCGGTGCGGGCGGCGCGCCGGATGGGCCTGTCGGTGCCCGGCGACGTGTCCGTGGTCGGCTACGACGACTCGGCCTTCATGACCTGCACCGATCCGCCCCTGACCACCGTGCGGCAGCCGATCGAGGCGATGGGCCGCACCGCCGTCGAACTGCTCGCTCTGAAGATCGCGGGCAAGCAGGTGGCCTCCGACGAGCTGCTCTACGAGCCCGAACTGGTCGTCCGCGGCACGACGGGGCCCGTGCGCGGCTGAGCGGCCGCGCGCCCCGCGGACCGGGCGGTTCCGACCACGTCGGAACTGCCCGGTCCGCGTTTGCGACCTCGCACTTCCCGCTTGTCGCCGCCGAATGCGGCCCCCGTTGCTGAGCTGCGCAAGGCGGTCGATGTTTTGCGAAATCTGCGCGAGATATTGCGGACACCTGTGTGTGGTGCTTGAGTGTGCGACGCCCCCGCTGCGTGTGGTCGGGGGATTCCACGCTCATGCCCGAAGGGGACCACCAATGAGAAGCTCCTGGTTCCGCCCCGCCCGCCGTGCCTCCGCGGCCACCCTCGTCTCCGCGCTGGCCCTGGCCGCCCTCACCGCCTGCGGCACCAGCAGCAGCGCCGGAAACGACGACAACGCGGGCGGCGGCGCGTCCGACCCCACCGCCCCGCTGGACCCGAAGGCCAAGGTCACGCTCACCATCGACTGCATGCCGCCGGCCGCGAAGAAGGCGGAGCTCAAGGAGTGGAAGGAGGACGTCGCCGCCTTCAACAAGCAGTACCCCAATGTGACGATCGACGGTAAGTCGACGCCCGGTCAGTGCGAGGAGCCGGCCCGCTTCACGGCGGCCCTGAAGGCCAAGTCGCAGCCCGACGTGTTCTACACCTACTTCACGGACCTCCAGCAGGTGCTCGACAACGACGGCGCCGAGGACATCAGCGCGTACGTCACCGACAAGACCGTCCCGGCGCTGGCGGACATCGACCCCGACGTGCTCGGCGTCCTGAAGAAGGACGGCAAGCTCTACGGCCTGCCCACCAGCAACTACCGCATGGGCCTGCTCGTCAACCGCAAGCTCTTCACCCAGGCCGGCCTCGACCCCAACAAGCCCCCGGCCACCTGGGACGAGGTGCGCACCGCGGCCAAGGCGATCGCGGGCCTCGGCAAGGGCGTGTCGGGCTACGGCGAGTACAGCGCGCAGAACACCGGCGGCTGGCACTACACCGCGACGATGTACGGCCTGGGCGGCGACGTCGTGTCCGCCGACGGCACCAAGGCGGCCTTCAACACCGACCTCGGCAAGGAGATCGTGCGGAACCTGCACGACATGCGCTGGACCGACAACAGCATGGGCCAGACCCAGCTACTGAAGTGGGGCGACCTGCAGAAGCAGATGGCCGCCGACAAGCTCGGGATGTTCCTGGCCGCGCCCGACGACATCACGTACATGGTCCAGCAGCTCGGCGCCGACTACGCCAACTTCGGCATGGGCCCGATCCCCGGCGGCAAGGCCACCCTCTTCGGCGGCAACGACTACATGATCAAGAAGGGCAGCTCGCCCGACAAGATCAAGGCCGCCATCGCCTGGCTTAACTTCAAGACCCTCACCCCCGGGAAGGGCCAGTTCGACTACGCCCGCAGCAAGGCGGACGGCCTCCCCGTCGGCCTGCCCCAGCCCGCCTTCTTCACCGGCGCCGGCAAGACCAAGGACGACCAGCTGAAGGCCGCCAGCGCCACCATGCCGGTCGAGAACTTCCGCGCCTTCATGGACAACCCGGTTCCCGGCAAGGCCGAGCCGCCGAAGGCCCAGGAGATCTACAAGGTCCTGGACAACGTGATGTCCGGCGTCCTGACCAACAAGAACGCGGACCCCGCCAAGCTGCTGTCCACCGCGGAGACCCAGGTCAACCAGGTCCTCGCCAACCAGTAGCCCAGGCCCCCTCGGCACCCGGCACCCAGGAGCGACGATGTCCGCCCCCACCCTGCCCGCCAGCACTCCCGCGAAGATCCGGTCGCGCCGTACGGTGCGCCGCCCCGCCCCGGACGGCCGTCGTCCGGGGCGGGCCGGCCGCTCCCTGCGCCGCAACCTCACCGCGCACGGTTTCCTTATCGGCGCCGTGCTCTGCTTCGGGTTCTTCTCCTGGTACCCGATGGTCAGGGAGGTCCTGCTGGCCTTCCAGAAGACGCAGGACGGCAACACCACCTGGGCCGGCTGGTCGAACCTGGACTACGTCCTCCACGATCCGGCGTTCTGGCAGGCCTGGCGCAACACCCTGCTGTACACCGGTCTGGCCCTGCTGCTCGGATTCGCGGTGCCGTTCCTCGTCGCCCTGCTGCTCAACGAACTGCGGCACGCCCGGGGCTACCTGAGGCTGCTGGTGTACCTGCCGGTGATGCTGCCGCCGGTGGCCTCGGTGCTGCTTTTCAAGAACTTCTACAACCCCGAGTACGGCCTGTTCAACCGCATCCTGGAGGTGCTGCACCTTCCCCCGCAGCAGTGGCTGCAGTCGACCAGCACCTCGATGCTGTCGGTGGTCGTCGCCGCCACGTGGATGAACATGGGCGGAGCCACCCTGATCTACCTGGCCGCCCTCCAGGGCATCCCCGGCGAGCTCTACGAGGCCGCCGAACTCGACGGCGCCGGACTCCCGCGCAAGATCTGGCACGTGACGATCCCGCAGACCCGGCTGATCCTGTCGCTGATGCTGCTCATGCAGATCATCGCCACGATGCAGGTCTTCACGGAGCCCTTCCTGCTGACCGGCGGCACCGGCCCGGAGGGCTCCACCACCACCGTCGTCTACCTGATCTACCAGTACGCCTTCAACTTCAACAACTACGGCAGCGCCGCGGCGCTCGGCCTGGTCCTGCTCGTACTGCTGGCGGTCTTCTCCGCCGGGTACGTGCGGCTCAGCCGTGCCGCGGACGAGTAGGGCGGGAACCACCGATGAGCAGCAGCACCCGGACGCTGATATCGCCGACGCAGTTGGCGAGCCGCCGCGGCAGGATCGTCTACCGTGCCGTCCTCGCCCTGGTCGTGGTCGCCTTCACGCTGGTCTTCCTCGGTCCGCTGTACTGGATGGCCGCCAACGGCCTGAAGTCCACCGAGGAGTTCGCGCGGATCCCGCCCACCGCCTTCCCACAGGCGATCCACCCCGAGAACTACACGAGCGCCTGGGATGTGATGGACCTGTCCCACCTGCTGCTCAACACGCTCTGGTATGCCTTCGGGGCGCTCGCCTTCCAGCTCGTCCTCGACGTCGCCGCCGCGTACTCGCTGTCCAAGCTCCGCCCGGTGCTGGGCAACGTGATCCTCGGGATGATGCTGGCGACGCTGATGATCCCGGCGACGGTCCTGGTCATCCCGCAGTACCTGACCGTGCTGGACGTGCCGATCTTCCAGCGCAACCTGCTCAACTCGCCCTGGGTGATCTGGCTGCCGTCGGTCACCAACGCCTTCAACATCTTTCTGCTGAAGCGTTTCTTCGACTCGGTGCCGCAGGAACTGCTGGACGCCTCCGCCATAGACGGAGCCTCCCAGATGCGCACGTTGTGGTCGATCGTCCTGCCGATCTCCCGCCCGATCCTCGGAGTGGTCTCCATCTTCGCGATCGTGGGGGTCTGGAAGGACTTCCTCTGGCCGATGCTCGCGCTGCCCGACCCGACGAAGCAGACGCTCAACGTCGGCATCTACTCGCTCGCCAGCGGGGTGCCGGAGAACTGGCTGCTCGCGGCCCTCGCGATGGCCTCGGTCCCCACGCTGCTGATCTTCCTGATCTTCCAGCGCAACATCATGAGCGGTCTCACCGCCGGCGGGCTCAAGGGCTGAGACCCTGCCCCGGCGGCCTCCGGCCGCACCCGTCCAGCACCACGCCGCCCGCCACGGGGCGGGCGGCGCGGTCCCAGCTGCCCGAAAGGACCAGTGACGTGGCAGACACCCACCCGGCCGAGGCCACCGACGCGTGGTGGCGCGGCGCCGCCATCTACCAGGTGTACGCACGCAGCTTCGCCGACGGAGACGCGGACGGCACCGGCGACCTCGCCGGAGTGCGGTCCAGACTGCCGTACCTGGCCGCGCTGGGCGTGGACGCGCTCTGGTTCAACCCCTGGTACCCCTCGCCGATGGCCGACGGCGGCTACGACGTCGCCGACTACCGGGCCATCGACCCGGCCTTCGGGACCCTGGCCGACGCCGAGAAACTGATCGCCGAGGCGCGCGCCCTCGGCATCCGGACCATCATCGACATCGTCCCCAACCACGTCTCCGACCGGCACGTCTGGTTCCGGGCGGCCCTCGCGGCCGGTCCGGGCAGCGCCGAGCGCAAGCTGTTCCACTTCCGCTCCGGCCGCGGCGAGGACGGCGAACTGCCGCCCAACGGCTGGCGCTCCCAGTTCGGCGGCTCCGCCTGGACCCGGCTCCCGGACGGCGACTGGTACCTGCACCTGTTCGCCCCGGAGCAGCCCGACCTCAACTGGGCCCACCCCGCCGTGCGGCAGGAGCACGAGGACGTGCTGCGTTTCTGGTTCGACCGCGGCGTGGCCGGGGTGCGCATCGACTCGGCCGCCATGGTCGCCAAGGACCCGGACCTGCCCGACTTCGTGGAGGGCACCGACCCGCACCCGTACATCGACCGCGACGAGCTGCACGACGTCTACCGGTCGTGGCGCGCCGTCGCCGACTCCTACGAGGGTGTCCTGATCGGCGAGGTGTGGCTGCCGGACACCGAGCGCTTCGCCCGCTACCTGCGTCCCGACGAGCTGCACACCGCCTTCAACTTCGACTTCCTGGCCTGTCCCTGGGAACCGGGGCCGCTGCGCGCCTCCATCGAGGCGACCCTGGCCGCGCACGCCCCGGTCGGGGCACCGGCGACCTGGGTGCTGGCCAACCACGACGTCACCCGCACCGTCACCCGCTACGGGCGCCGCGAGACCGGCTTCTCCTTCGCCGCCAAGGCCCACGGCATCCCGACGGACGTCGAGCTCGGCACCCGGCGCGCCCGCGCCGCCGCCCTGCTGACCCTGGCCCTGCCCGGCTCGGTCTACCTCTACCAGGGCGAGGAGCTCGGACTGCCCGAGGTCGAGGACATCCCGGCCGAGCTGCTGCAGGACCCGATGTACTTCCGCTCCGGCGGCACCGACCCGGGCCGTGACGGCTGCCGGGTGCCGCTTCCCTGGTCGGGGGACGCGCCGCCGTACGGCTTCGGGGGCGACCGGCCCTGGCTGCCGCAGCCTGCCGGCTGGGCGCGCCACACCGCCGAGGCGCAGGCGGCGGACCCCGGCTCCATGCTGAATCTGTACCGGACGGCGCTGCGGCTGCGCCGCGCCGAACAGGGCCTCGGCGCGGGCCCGATGGACTGGCTCGACGGTCCCGGTGACGTGCTCGCCTTCCACCGTGAGGGCGGCTTCGCCTGCGTGCTCAACCTGTCCGCCGACCCCGTCCCGCTCCCCGCCCACCGGCAGCTGCTGCTGGCCAGCGGACCGCTCGCCGCGGACGGCCGGCTGCCCGGGGACACCTGCGCGTGGCTGCGCCTGGACGACCCGGCCGGAACCGGCGGGACGCCGGCGTAGGCGCCCTCACACCGCGTACGCGCCCTCACACCGCGTACGCCGAGGGGCGCGGCACCCGCACCGGGTGCCGCGCCCCCTCGTCACGAACGCGGACCGGTCACACCGGCCCGGCGACCACCGAGACGCGCTTGGTGAGAGCCACGCCCGAGCCGTCCCGGCGCGGGTCCTTCGGCGGAAGGTCGGCCGGCGCGCCCGTGGCGGTGGCGGCACGGGCGGGAGCGCCGCCCGCCCAGGCGAGGAGCAGCACGTCCTCGCCCTTCAGGAAGCGCTGGCAGCGCACACCGCCGGTCGCCCGGCCCTTGCGCGGGTACTGGTCGAACGGCGTGAGCTTGGCCGTGCCCTCCTCGGCCCCGGCGAGCGCCTCGCGGGTCCCGGCGAGAGTGAAGACCACGGCGTCGGCCGACGGGTCGACCGCGGTGAAGGAGATGACCTTCGCGCCGTCCGTCAGCTTGATGCCGGCCATGCCGCCGGCCGGCCGGCCCTGCGGACGCACCTGGCCCGCCGGGTAGCGCAGCAGCTGGGCGTCGTCGGTGATGAAGACCAGGTCCTCCTCACCGGTGCGCAGCTCGACCGCCCCGACGATGCGGTCGCCCTCCTTGAGCGCGATGACCTCCAGGTCGTCCTTGTTCGCCGGGTAGTCCGGCACGACGCGCTTGACCACGCCCTGCTCGGTGCCGAGGGCCAGGCCGGGGGACGACTCGTCGAGCGTGGTCAGGCAGAGCACCTGCTCGTCCGGCTCCAGGGACAGGAACTCCGCGAGCGGAGCCCCGCCCGCCAGGTTCGTCGCACCGGAGGTCCCCGGCAGGATCGGCAGGTCGATCACCGCGATCCGCAGCAGGCGCCCGGTGGAGGTCACCACGCCGATGTCGGCCCGCGCCGTCGTGGGGATCGCCGAGACGATCACATCGTGCTTGACCCGCTTGCCGTCGGCCTGGGCCGTCGCGTCGCCGTTCGCCGTACGGGCCAGCAGGCCGGTGGAGGAGAGCAGCACGCGGCACGGGTCGTCGGCGACCTCCAGCGGCACGGCCGCGACCGGCGTCTCGCCCGGCTCCATGAGCAGGGTCCGCCGCTCGGTGGCGTGCTTCTTGGCGACCGCCGCCAGCTCGGCGCCGACCAGCTTGCGCAGCTCGGCGTCGGACTCCAGGATCGCGGTCAGCTCCTCGATCTCCGTGCTCAGCCGGTCCCGCTCGGACTCCAGTTCCATCCGGTCGAAGCGGGTCAGCCGGCGCAGCGGGGTGTCCAGGATGTACTGGGTCTGGATGTCCGACAGCGCGAAGCGCTCGATCAGGCGCTCCTTGGCCTGGGCGGCGTTGTCGCTGGAGCGGATGATCGAGATGACCTCGTCGATGTCGACCAGGGCGACCAGCAGGCCCTCCACCAGGTGGAGACGGTCCCGGCGCTTGCCGCGGCGGAACTCGCTGCGCCGCCGGACCACCTCGAAGCGGTGGTCGAGGTAGACCTCCAGCAGCTCCTTCAGGCCCAGCGTGAGCGGCTGACCGTCGACCAGCGCCACGTTGTTGATGCCGAAGGACTCCTCCATGGGCGTCAGCTTGTAGAGCTGCGCCAGGACGGCCTCCGGGTGGAATCCGTTCTTCACCTCGATGACCAGCCGCAGTCCGTGCTCGCGGTCGGTCAGGTCCTTGACGTCCGCGACCCCCTGCAGCTTCTTCGAGCCGACCAGGTCCTTGATCTTGGAGATGACCTTCTCCGGGCCGACCGCGAACGGCAGCTCGGTCACCACCAGACCCTTGCGGCGGGCCGTCACGTCCTCCACGGACACCGTGGCGCGGATCTTGAACGTGCCGCGGCCGGTCTCGTACGCGTCGCGGATGCCGTCCAGGCCCACGATCCGGCCGCCGGTCGGCAGGTCGGGACCGGGGACGTGGCGCATCAGCGTCTCGAGGTCCGCGTTCGGGTGCCGGATCAGGTGGCGGGCGGCGGCGATGACCTCGCCGAGGTTGTGCGGCGGCATGTTGGTCGCCATGCCGACAGCGATGCCGGAGGCGCCGTTGACCAGCAGGTTCGGGTAGGCGGCCGGCAGGGCCACCGGCTCCTGCTCCTGGCCGTCGTAGTTCGGCGCGAAGTCGACGGTGTCCTCGTCGATCGACTCGACCATCAGCATCGCGGTGGGGGTCGTGCGGCACTCGGTGTAACGCATCGCCGCCGGAGGGTCGTCGTTGCCGAGCGATCCGAAGTTGCCGTGGCCGTCGACCAGCGGCACGCGCATCGAGAACGGCTGGGCCATGCGTACCAGGGCGTCGTAGATCGAGGCGTCCCCGTGCGGGTGGAGCTTGCCCATCACCTCGCCGACGACGCGGGCGCACTTCACGAAGCCGCGCTCGGGGCGCAGCCCCATCTCGTTCATCTGGTACACGATCCGGCGGTGCACCGGCTTGAGCCCGTCGCGGGCGTCCGGGAGCGCGCGCGAGTAGATGACCGAGTAGGCGTACTCGAGGAAGGACCCCTGCATCTCGTCGACGACGTCGATGTCGAGGATGCGCTCCTCGAAATCGTCCGGCGGCGGGGTCTTCGTGGTGCGGCGGGCCATCAGGGCGCTGCTCCTTCGGCTGGACCTCATCGGAAAAGGACACGGGACTGACGCGGACCATTGTGGACCGCCGCACCGACAGCCCCGACCACCCCCCCGGCTCATACGTGGCGGTGACGGGAACTTCGCGGGCCGTTCGTCCGCTGCCTAGAGTGGCAGGTCTCAGCACGAAACAACGAGTATGCGACCGGAAGGACAGCTTGCCCATGGGTCACACGGCCACGCCGGAGGCAGAATCCGGCGGCCTCACCGCGACCGAGCACCGCCTGGCCAACGGCCTGCGCGTCGTGCTCTCCGAGGACCACCTCACCCCGGTCGCCGCGGTCTGCCTCTGGTACGACGTCGGTTCCCGCCACGAGGTGAAGGGCCGTACCGGACTCGCCCACCTCTTCGAGCACTTGATGTTCCAGGGTTCGGCGAACGTCCAAGGCAACGGCCACTTCGAACTGGTCCAGTCCGCCGGCGGCAGCCTCAACGGCACCACCAGCTTCGAGCGCACCAACTATTTCGAGACCATGCCGGCACACCAGTTGGAACTCGCGCTGTGGCTCGAGGCCGACCGCATGGGCAGCCTGCTGTCAGCGCTGGACCTGGAGAGCCTGGACAACCAGCGCGACGTGGTCAAGAACGAGCGCCGCCAGCGGTACGACAACGTTCCCTACGGCACCGCCTTCGAGCGGCTGACGGCGATGGCGTACCCGGACGGCCACCCGTACCACCACACCCCCATCGGTTCCATGGCGGACCTGGACGCCGCCTCCCTGGAGGACGCACGCGCCTTCTTCCGCACGTACTACGCGCCGGACAACGCCGTCCTCGCGGTCGTCGGCGACATCGACCCGGAGCAGACGCTGGCCTGGATCGAGAAGTACTTCGGCACGATCCCGTCCCACGACGGCAAGCCGGCGCCCCGTGACGGTTCACTCCCCGGTGTGATGGGCGGGCAGCTGCGCGAGGTCGTCGAGGAGGACGTCCCCTCGCGCGCCCTGATGGCCGCCTACCGGCTGCCGCACGACGGCACCCGCGAGGCCGACGCCGCGGATTTGGCCCTGACCGTCCTCGGCGGCGGCGAGTCCTCCCGGCTGCACAACCGTCTGGTGCGCCGGGACCGCAGCGCCGTCGCGGCCGGATTCGGCCTGCTGCGGCTCGCCGGCGCGCCGTCGCTCGGCTGGCTCGACGTGAAGACGTCCAGCGGCGTCGAGGTGCCCGCCATCGAGGCGGCCGTCGACGAGGAACTGGCGCGCTTCGCCGAGAAGGGCCCGACACCGGAGGAGATGGAGCGGGCCCAGGCCCAGCTCGAGCGCGAGTGGCTGGACCGGCTGGCCACCGTCGGCGGCCGCGCCGACGAACTGTGCCGGTACGCGGTGCTGTTCGGCGACCCGCAACTGGCGCTGACCGCCGTCAGGCGCATCCTGGACATCACCGCCGACGAGGTGCGAGCCGTCGCCGCGGCCGCCCTGCGGCCCGACAACCGCGCCGTGCTGGTCTACGAGCCCACGGGCTCCGCGGCCGCTCCCGGCGAGGGTTCCGACGAGGACGAGGAGGGCGCGGACCAGTGACCGACGTCCAGACCACCATGACGTTCCATCCGCAGCCGCGGCCGGGACAGCCCAAGCCGTGGGCCTTCCCGGCCCCCGAGCGGTCCACGCTGCCCAGCGGGCTCACGGTGCTGCGCAGTATGCGTCCCGGCCAGAAGGTCGTCGCCGTCGAGGTGCTGCTCGCGGCGCCGCTCGACGCCGAGCCCGAGGGACTGGACGGCGTCGCCACGATCATGGCGCGGGCGCTGTCGGAGGGCACCGACAAGCACAGTGCCGAGGAGTTCGCCGCCGAGCTGGAGCGCTGCGGCGCGACGCTCGACGCGCACGCCGACCACCCCGGCGTCCGGGTCTCCCTGGAGGTCCCCGCCTCCCGGCTCGACAAGGCACTCGGCCTGCTCGCGGACGCGCTGCGCGCCCCGGCCTTCGCGGACGGCGAGGTGGAGCGGCTGGTGCGCAACCGCCTCGACGAGATCCCGCACGAGCTGGCCAATCCCGCCCGGCGCGCCGCCATGGCGTTGTCCAAGGAGCTCTTCGCCGCCGACCTGCGCTGCTCCCGGCCTCGTCAGGGCACCGAGGAGACGGTCGCGCGCATCGACGCGGCCGCCGTCCGGGCCTTCTACGACGCGCACGTACGGCCGTCGACCTCGACGGTCGTCGTCGTCGGGGACCTGACCGGGATCGATCTGGAGGCGCTGCTCGAGAGCACGCTGGGGGAGTGGAGCGGCAAGCCCGCCGAGCGTCGCCCGCTGCCCGCGATCACCGCGGACGACACCGCGCGCGTGGTGATCGTCGACCGGCCGGGGTCCGTCCAGACCCAGGTGCTCATCGGCCGTGCCGGCGCCGACCGCCACGATCCCGTCTGGGCCGCCCAGGTGCTCGGCACGTACTGCCTCGGCGGCACGCTCACCTCGCGGCTGGACCGGGTCCTGCGTGAGGAGAAGGGCTACACCTACGGCGTGCGGGCCTTCGGGCAGGTGCTGCTGTCCACGCCCGAGGGCACCGGCGCCTCCCTGCTCGGCATCAGCGGGTCCGTGGCGACCGACGTCACCGCGCCCGCGCTGGCCGACACCTGGCAGGTGCTGCGCACGCTGGCCGCGGACGGCCTCACCGACGAGGAGCGCGACGCCGCCGTGCAGAACCTGGTGGGCGTCGCCCCGCTGCGCTACGAAACCGCCTCGGCGGTGGCCGGCACGTTCGCCGACCAGGTCGAGCAGTCCCTGCCGGACGACTTCCAGGCACGGCTCTACGAGCGCCTGGCGGCCACCGGCACCGTCGAGGCGACGGCAGCGGTCGTCAGCGCCTTTCCCCTGGACCGGCTCGTGGTCGTCCTCGTCGGCGACGCCTCCGTCATCGCGGACCCCGTCCGCGAACTGGGCATCGGCCCGGTCGAGGTCGTCACGGGCGGCTGACGGACCTGCCCAGCGCGGCCCCGGGTGCCCTCGCGGCGCCCGGGGCCGCGGTGCGCCCGTACCCGTTCAGCGGGCCAGTCGGGCCGCCGCAACGTTGATGCGCATGCCGCACGGAACCCTTCCGCCGGCTTCGGTCAGGCCCGTGACCCGGTCCAGGAAGAGGGCGCGCAGCTCCGCGGTCCGCTCCTCGTCCAGTGCCTCCATGTCGTAGAACGCCCCGGTGAGGCTCGACCAGACCTTCTCCGGTGTCCCGTCCATGCCGATGACGACCGTCTCCCAGGACAGCGGCGCGAAACCGAGCGGCGCGAGGAGCCCGTCGATGCCTTCACGGGTCCGTGTCCTGCGGTCTCCCAGCCGCGGGATGCGCCGCTCCGGCGCCGCCGCCCAGAACGGCCGGGCCACGTCCAGGAAGAGCTCCACGGCCTCGCCGGGGACGGGCCCGCCGCCGACGGCGACCGCCAACGTGCCGCCCCGTGCGAGCACCCGCGCTGCCTCGGCCACCACCCGGCCGGGGTCCGCCATCAGCATCAGGGCCATATGGCAGACGACGGCGTCGAACGAGGCGTCGGCGAAGGGCAGCTCCTGGGCACGTCCCAGCCGCAGGTCGGCGCCGGCCAGCGCGGGCCGCCGGCGGGCGAGGGCGAGCTCGCCCTCCGACAGGTCGATGCCCGCCGCTTCGGCGCCGCGCCCGGCGAGCAGTTCCAGCAAGGCACCGTCCGCGCAGCCGAGGTCCAGGACCCGTCGGGCGCCCGCGACGCGCTCGGCCAGCACTTCGTAACTGATCCGGCCGTCGCGGGTGGGGGCGGCCTCGGTCCCCTTCGACTGCAGGCCGGGCATCCGGTCGTGGAAGGCGCGCAGGAAGTCCTCGGCGGCGCGGGAGGCGTCGGTGGCCGCTGCCGGTGTCGTGGTCATCCGGTGACCCTACGCACGTGCTGCCGCCGCCGGGCCCGGACGGCCGAGCCGCTCTGTCTACGGGTCACATGGCCGCCCCGCACCGTCGCCGGGCCCGCGCTTCCCGACATTGCTCTCCGAGGGCGCTCCGGCCTCCGGGCAGGGGAAGCGGGGTGACGCGGCATTGCGGAGGGTTGGGACCGGTTGGCGCCTGCTTGGCGACCGGTGTGGCATGTCGCACATATCGCCGGATTTTTTTGGAGTCGGGAGCAACGCCTGGTTAACGTCCTCGGGTTGCCCGGCGGAAGCAGCCGCCTCCCGCGGCACCGGAGCAACGATCGCCGAGTCCCCGTCCGGCGCGAGCCTGGGGAGCCGGGGACCCACCGAAGAAGTCCCTGGGGTGAATCGGGCGGCGAGCCGCCGCCCGTAGGAGACCTTCCTGCTCCGAACCCGTCAGCTAACCCGGTAGGCGAGAAGGAAGGAAAGGATCTCGGCCTGCCCATGGCGTCGTTCTCCATACGCTCCACCCTGGCCTGCGCCGCCGCGCTGACCACCGCCACCACCGGCGCGTTCGTCGGCTCCGCCGCGGCCGCCGACAACGGGACCCGGGGTTCGGCCTTCGCCCGCTGCGCCGCAGTCGCCGGGGACCTCGCCACTGAACTCGCCGAACAGGCGTCGGCCCAGCAGCAGGCCGCGGCCGACGCGCAGCGCCATGAGGCCCAGGTCGCGCGGGAGAAGCGTGCCGCCCGTGAACGCGCCGCCAAGGAGGCCAGGGCCAAGGCGGCCCGGGAGGGCGGCACCGCCCGCGCGTCGCGCAGCGCCGCGGCGGGCCGCGGCACGCTCGGCGGCTGGGTGCTGCCCGTAGCGGGCGCCATCGGCACGCCCTACCATGCGACCAGCAGCCTGTGGTCCTCCGGCTACCACACCGGCGTGGACTTCGTGGCCCCGGTCGGTACCCCGGTGCACGCCGTCGGTGCGGGCACGGTCGTCGAGGCGGGCTGGGGCGGCTCGTACGGCTACAACATCGTGATCCGCCACGCGGACGGCATGTACACGCAGTACGGCCACATGTCCTCGCTGGGCGTGTCCGTGGGCCAGACCGTCTCCGCGGGCCGGCAGATCGGCCTGTCGGGCGCCACCGGCAACGTGACCGGCCCGCACCTGCACTTCGAGGCGCGTACGGCACCGTCCTACGGCGCCGACGTGAACCCGCTGGCGTACCTGCGCTCCAAGGGCGTCCGCATCTGAGCCGTTCCCCTCCCCCACCCGAAGGCCCCGGTTTCCCGCCGGGGCCTTCGACGTGTCGGCGCTTCCCCGCCGAAGTGGTGTGTCCGAACACGCTCGCGCGTGGCATCGCGTTGCGCGACGACGAGAAAGGGCGCCGTGATGACGAAGGGGCGGGTCCGCGAGATCCAGCCGATTTCGCGGACCCGCCCCTTTCGCCGTGGCGCTGCCGGGCGTGGTGTCAGACGCTCTCGGGGAGTTCGTCCAGTCCCTCGGCGACGAGCTTGGCCAGGCTGTCCAGAGCGGCGTCCGCACCGTCGGCGTCGGAGGCGAGGACGACCTCCTCGCCGCCGCCCACGCCCAGGCTCAGCACGGCGAGCATCGAGGCGGCGTTGACGGGCGCGCCGTCCACCTTCGCGATGGTGACGGGCGCGCCCACGGCGGTGGCTGCGCGGACGAAGATCGAAGCGGGACGTGCGTGCAGGCCCTCGGCCCAGCCGATGGTGACGCGGCGCTCAGCCATGGTGTTGCCCTTCGGATCGTTCCTGGGAGGTCTAGACCAGTCTGCCATGCCTCGGACACCGGTCCGTCCTCACATCGTCGCACCGGTCCCGCGCCGGGTGCCCGTACCCTTGGGCCATGACGACGCCGTCGGACGCGCAGCGCGACTACCCGGTCCACTGGGAGGCGGACGTGGTCCTGCGCGACGGTGGGATCGCGCACGTCCGGCCCATCGCGCCGGACGACGCGCAGCGGCTGGTGAGCTTCTACGAGAAGGTCTCCGACGAATCGAAGTACTACCGCTTCTTCGCGCCCTATCCCCGGCTCTCCGACCGGGACGTACACCGCTTCACGCACCACGACTACCGCGACCGTGTCGGCCTTGCGGCCCTGGTCGGCGGCGAGTTCATCGCGACCGTCCGCTACGACCGCACCGAGGACGGCGAGGCGGAGGTGGCCTTCCTGGTCCAGGACGCGCACCAGGGCCGCGGCGTCGCCTCCGCCCTGATGGAGCACATCGCCGCGGTGGCGCGCGAGCGCGGCATCCGGCGCTTCATCGCCGAAGTACTGCCGTCCAACCGCAGAATGATCAAAGTCTTCACCGACGCGGGCTACACCCAGCAGCGCAGGTTCAACGACGGCGTCGTCCGCCTCGAGTTCGACCTGGAGCCCACCGAGCAGTCCCTCGCCGTCATGCGCGCCCGCGAGCAGCGGGCCGAAGCCCGCTCCGTCCAGCGGCTGCTCGCACCCGCCTCGGTCGCCGTCATCGGTACCGGCCGCAGGCCGGGCGGCGTCGGCCGCGGAGTGCTGCGGAACATTGTCGCCGGCGGCTACAGCGGCCGCGTCCACGCCGTGAACCGCTCGTTTCCCGCGGAACTGCGCACCCTCGAACCCGAAGGCGTCCCCGCCCACCGCTCCGTCGCCGAGATCCCCGGCAGCGTCGACCTCGCGGTGATCGTCGTGCCCGCCGAACAGGTGGCGGAGGCCGTGGACGCCTGCGGCAGGCACGGCGTCCTCGGCCTGCTGGTGATCTCCTCCGGCTTCGCGGAGTCCGGCGCCGAGGGCCGCCGTAGGCAGCGCGACCTGGTACGACAGGCCCGCACGTACGGGATGCGGGTCATCGGCCCCAACACGTTCGGCATCATCAACTCCGCCCAGGAGGTCCGGCTCAACGCCTCCCTGTCGCCGCAGATCCCGGAGGCCGGACGGCTCGGGCTGTTCACCCAGTCGGGCGCCATCGGCATCGCGCTGCTGTCCGGGCTGCGCCGGCGCGCCACGGGCTTGTCGTCCTTCGTCTCGGCCGGCAACCGGGCGGACGTCTCGGGCAACGACATCCTGCAGTTCTGGTACGACGACCCGGCCACCGACGTCGCCCTGCTCTACCTCGAAACCCTCGGCAACCCCCGCAAGTTCTACCGTCTCGCCCGCCGCACCGCGGCCGTGAAGCCGGTCGTCGTGGTCAAGGGCGCCCGGCACTCCGCGGCCGCCCCGCCGGGACACGCGGTACCGCCCGCCCGCATCCCGGACAGCACCGTCTCGGCGCTGCTGCACCAGGCCGGCGTCATCCGCACCGACACCGTCACCGAGCTCCTCGACACCGGCCTGCTCCTGTCGTGCCGCCCGCTGCCCGCGGGACCCCGCGTGGCCATCCTCGGCAACTCCGAGTCTCTCGGGCTGCTCACCTACGACGCGTGCCTCACCGCGGGCCTGGAACCGGGCCTGCCCCTCGACCTCACCACCGCCGCCGGCCCCGAGGACTTCGGGGCCGCCCTCACCGCGGCGCTCGCCGACCCCGCCCACGACGCCGTCGTGGTCACCGCCATCCCGCGCGTCGGCTCAGAACTCGCCGAGGCCCCCGCCGACAGCGACGACCCCGCGTTGGCCGAGGCACTCCACGCCGCCACGGAAGGGGCCGCGAGCGGCAAGCCCGTCGTGATCGTCCACACCGCGCTGGAAGCCGTGGCCACCCGCCTGGCGGCCGTCCGGATCCCCGCGTACGGCGCCGCCGAGCGCGCGGTGAAGGCGCTCGCCAGGGCCGCCGCCTACGCCCGGTGGCGCACGGACGCGCAGACGCCCGGCAAGGTGCCGGAGCTCGAGGACATCGACGAGGCGGGTGCCTGCCGGGACGTCACCCGGCTGCTCGACGAGGCCGGGGAGGCCGCCGGCCTCCAAGGCATCGCCCTGGACGACCGCGCGGCCGCCGGCCTGCTGGCCCGCTACGGCATCCCGGTACGGCCCACCCTGCCCGCCCCAGGGATCGACGAGGCCCTGGCGGCGGCCCGCCGGCTCGGCTACCCGGTCGCCCTCAAGACCACCGCACCCCACCTGCGGCACCGCTTCGACCTCGGCGGCGTACGCCTGGACATCGCCGACCCCGACGACCTCAGCCGCGCCTTCTCGGAGCTGACCGCCCGGCTGGGCAAGCCCGAGGAGCTGCACCTGCGCGTCCAGGCCATGGCCCCGCGCGGCGTCGACACGGTCGTACGCGCC
Source organism: Streptomyces sp. ME19-03-3 (assembly GCA_033793685.1). Taxonomy (GTDB): domain Bacteria; phylum Actinomycetota; class Actinomycetes; order Streptomycetales; family Streptomycetaceae; genus Actinacidiphila. The sequence continues at coordinate 120,034 of JARAXD010000007.1, forward strand.
ACCGTCGACCCGGCCGCGGGAGCCGTGCTCTCCTTCGGCATCGCCGGCGCCCCCTCCGAACTCCTCGACGACATGGCGCACCGGCTGGTCCCGGCCACCGACCGGGACGTCGCCGAGCTGGTCCGCTCCATCAAGGCGGCCCCGCTGCTGTTCGGCTGGCGCGGCGCGGAGCCGGTGGACACCGGCGCCCTGGAGGAACTGCTGCTTCGGGTGTCGATGCTGGTCGACGACCTGCCCGAGGTGGTCTCCGTCGACCTCGAACCGGTCGTGGTGGCCTCCGCCGGCCTCAGCGTGCTCGGCGCCGGACTGCGCCTCGCGCGGCCCCCGGCCCGCACGGACCTCGGGCCTCGGGCACTGTCGTCCTTGTGAACGCATGCTCCGCACTAGGATGGTCGCCATGGCGAAGACCGGTACGACGACCCAGGGGCTGCGCGCGGCGATCGAGCGCAGCGGCTACTACCCCGCCCTCGTGGCGGAGGCCGTGGAGGCCTCCGTCGGTGGGGAGCCGGTCACGTCGTACCTGGTCCACCAGGAGACCACCTTCGACGCGAACGAGGTCCGTCGGCACGTCACCGTTTTGGTCCTGACCGGCACCCGCTTCATCGTCAGCCACACCGACGAACAGAGCGCCGACGACACCTCCCCGTCTCCGTACGCCACCACCTCCACCGAGTCGGTCAAGCTCGACCGGATCTCCTCGGTCGTGCTGAGCCGGGTGGTCGCCAACCCCGAGTCGTACACCCCGGGCACCCTGCCCCGCGAGGTCGTGCTGACCATCGGCTGGGGCGCGGTCAGCCGCATCGACCTGGAGCCGGCCGCCTGCGGCGACCCGAACTGCGACGCGGACCACGGCTACACCGGCTCCTCCACCGCGGACGACCTCAGCCTTCGGGTGAGCGAGGCGGGTGACGGCCCCGAGACCGTCCGCCAGGCACTCGCCTTCGCACAGGCCCTCTCCGAGGCGACCGCGGGTGCGGCCTCCTGATGGTCCATCCCGCCCCGTCCTACGAACCGCTGGATCCGTACGCCGCGCCCATCCCCCGCTACGGCAGCGGCGCGCTGAGCGACCTGCTGCCCGCGGTCGCCGCCGGGCTCGGCATCGCCGGTGCCCCGCGGACCGCGCTCGACCTCGCGCCCGCCGACCGGGTCTGCGTGTTCCTCGTCGACGGCATGGGCTGGGAGCTGATCCGCCGGCATCCCGACGAGGCGCCGTTCCTCACCTCCCTGATGGCCGGCTCGGCCGGCGGCACCGGTCGGCCGATCACCGCGGGCTTCCCCTCCACCACCGCGACCTCGCTCGCCTCCGTCGGCACCGGCCTGCCGCCCGGCGCGCACGGTCTGGCCGGCTACACCGTGCTGAACCCGGACACCGGCGAGCTGATGAACCAGCTGCGCTGGCAGCCGTGGACCTCCCCGGCCGTCTGGCAGCCGCACCCGACCGTGTTCGGCCTCGCCCAGGAGGCCGGGATCGAGACCTGCCAGGTGACCTCGCCCACCTTCCAGCACACCCCGTTGACGAAGATCGCCCTCAGCGGGGGCACCTTCCACGGGAGGCTCACCGGCGACGAGCGCATGGACCTCACCGCCGAGCGACTCGCGGCGGCCGACCGGACACTGGTCTACACCTACTACAGCGAGCTCGACTCCATGGGCCACCGGCACGGCGTCGACTCCGACGCCTGGCGCGGCCAGCTGATGATGGCCGACCGGCTGGCCCAGCGGCTCGCCGAGCAGCTCCCGCCGCGCAGCGCGCTCTACGTCACCGCCGACCACGGCATGATCGACATCCCCTTCGACCCGGAGTCGCGGATCGACTTCGACGAGGACTGGGAACTGCGGGCCGGTGTCGCCGTCCTCGGCGGCGAGGCCCGGGCCCGCCACGTCTACGCGGTGCCCGGCGCCGCGGGCGACGTGTACGCGGTCTGGAGTGAGGTGCTCGGCGAGCAGATGTGGGTGGCCTCACGCGACGAGGCGATCGCGGCGGGCTGGTTCGGTCCTGTCGTGGAGGACCGGGTGCGCGGCCGTATCGGTGATGTCGTCGCCGTCGCCCGGGACGACATCGCCATCGTCGCCAACCGCTCCGAGCCCGGCGAGTCCACCATGGTCGGGCTGCACGGCTCGATGACCCCCGTGGAGCAGCTGGTACCGCTGCTCGAGGTCCGCACCTGACGCACCGCCCCCTCGCACGCCCACCGCCCCACCTCGAAAGGCCGCCGCCTCCTCATGCCTGAGCTCGTGTTCTTCTCCGGAACGATGGACTGCGGGAAGAGCACCCTCGCCCTGCAGATCGAGCACAACCGCTCGGCACGCGGCCTGGAGGGCCTGATCTTCACCCGCAACGACCGCGCCGGCGAGGGCGTCCTGTCCTCCCGCCTCGGCCTGGAGACGAAGGCCGTCGAGGCCGCCGACGACTTCGACTTCTACGGATACCTCGTCACGCACCTGTCAGGCGGCGGGCGCGCCGACTACGTGATCGTCGACGAGGCCCAGTTCTTCACCCCCGACCAGATCGACCAGCTCGCGCGCATCGTCGACGACCTGCGACTGGACGTCTTCGCGTTCGGGATCACCACCGACTTCCGCACCAAGCTCTTCCCGGGCTCCCAGCGGCTGATGGAGATGGCCGACCGGATAGAGGTGCTCCAGGTCGAGGCCCTGTGCTGGTGCGGCGCGCGCGCCACGCACAACGCCCGTACGGTGGGCGGGAAGATGGTCGTCGAAGGCGAGCAGGTCGTCGTCGGCGACGTCAACCGACCCGGCACGGAGATCGGCTACGAGGTGCTCTGCCGCCGCCACCACATCCGGCGGATGACCGCGGCCGCGGCGCGTGCCGCGGCGATCTCGCCCGACGTCCTGCCGGTCGACTGAGGCGCGTCACGCCGGCAGCGCCGGCCGCCCGAAGGTTGGGTTGGGGTGGGGGCACCCCCGGCCGAAGGTTGGGGGAGCCGCCGGTACTACCGGGTGCCGGCGCCGGCCGGCTGCGGGCGGGAGCGGATCACGGTGAAGACGGCGCCCTCCGGGTCGGCCACGGTGGCCAGCCGGCCGTATGCGCCGTCGCGCGGCGTGCGGATGACGCTGCCGCCCAGTTCCAGCACCCGGCGGGCGGCGACGTCGGTGTCGGCGACCTCGAAGTACGTCATCCAGTGCGCCCCGCGGTCGCGCGGCAGAGCCCGGCCCACGCCGCGGATGCCGCCGACCGGGCGGCCGGCGAGGTGGAGCGTGAGGTGGTCGAGGTCGCTGGAGACGTCCGCTTCGGTCTCGAGTCCGAAGACCGCGGAGTAGAAGTGGCCGGCCAAGGCGGTGTCGCGTGTGACCAACTCGTGCCACACCGGCCCGCCCGGCCGCTCGCCGATCTCGGCCCCGGGGTGGTGCCGGGCCTGCCACACCCCGAACACCGCGCCGCTCGGGTCCGAGGCGAGGGCCACTCGTCCCGCGTCGTCCGCGTCCAACGGGCCGACGCCCACCGTGCCGCCGCAGATGCGGATCAGCTCGGCGGTCTTGTCGGCGTCGTCCGCGGCGAAGTAGGGCGTCCAGGCGATCGGCAGGTGCCGGTCCCCGGGCAGTGCGCCGATGCCGGCCACGTTCCTTTCGCCCAGCGCGGCGCGCACGTTCGGGCCCAGCGCGCGGGGACCGGGGTGGAACTCCCAGCCGAACAGGTGGCTGTAGAACTCCTGGGTGGCCTCGACGCTGCGAGCAAGCAGGCTGACCCAGCACGGGGTGCCGTGCGGGTGGCGGTTCCCTACCTCGGTCATCGATTCTCTCCTGGGGAGCGGCGCTCGGGCTTGCAGGGGACGTGCCACAGCGATGCTCGCACCACCGGGTGTGCCGCAGACCGGGACCGTCGCCGCGGGTTTCCCGCGCCGGGGGACCACAATGGGCTTATGCATCCTGTCATCACCGTAACCGAATTGGCCGCATTGCCGAAGGGCTCCCCGGCAGGCGCCGCCCTTCTGGACGTCCGCTACCAACTCGGGGGCCCGCCGGGCCGTCCCGCCTACGAGGCCGGTCACCTGCCCGGCGCGCACTACGTCGACCTGGACACCGAGCTGGCCGGACCGCCCGGGGCGGCGGGGCGTCATCCCCTCCCGGACCTCGCGGTGTTCACCGCGGCCATGCGCCGTGCGGGCGTCGGCCCCGACCGCGACGTGGTGGTCTACGACGGACATCTCGGCTGGGGGGCGGCCCGCGCGTGGTGGCTGCTGCGGTGGGCCGGGCACGAGCGGGTGCGCGTCCTGGACGGCGGACTGGCGGCGTGGACGGCGGCCGGACTGCCCCTGGAGACGGGCGTCCCCGCCGACGAGGACGGCGAGTTCACCGCCGTACCGGGCGGGATGCCCGTGCTCACCGCCGACCAGGCGGCGGAACTGGCCCGGCGCGGTGTCCTCCTGGACGCCCGGGCGCCGGAGCGCTACCGGGGCGACACCGAACCCATCGACCCGGTCGCCGGCCACATTCCCGGCGCGGTCAACGCCCCGACCACGCAGAACCTCCTCCCCGACACCGGTGTCCTCCTCGCGCCCGACGAACTGGCGAAGCGCTTCGGCACGGTGGGCGCCACGCCCGGAGCCGAGGTCGGCGTGTACTGCGGCTCCGGCGTCTCCGGAGCCCACGAGGTGCTGGCGCTGGCGGTCGCCGGTATCCCGGCGTCGCTCTACGTCGGTTCCTGGAGCGAGTGGTCCACGGCGGGCCGCGAGGTGGCGACCGGTCCGCAGCCCGGCTGACGCGGCGTCGACGCCGAGGGCGGGCCCGGCCCGCGCGGAGGACGACCGGGGGCCCCTGTGGGCACGTGCCCCGGTCAGTCCTGCTTCTTGCGCCGGCTCCCGAAGACGATCTCGTCCCAGCTCGGCACCGTCGCCCGCCGCCCGGGCCGCACCCCGTCCGCCTCGGCCTGGCGGTCGGTGGAACCGACCAGCCGGTCACGATGGGCGCCGACCGAACGCGGCATCAGGACGTCGGCGTACGCGGCGCCCGCGCCGGCGCTCGCGGCGGGGGCCGGCGGCGCCTCCTCGTCCGCCGCGGGCGTGTCCGGAAGGTCCTCCGCGGCGGCCGGCGTGTCGGGTGTGGTGGAGGGCGGACCCGCCTGGGCCGGCACCACCATGTCGCCGCGGAAGCTGGGGACCGCCTCCAGGAGGCTGGTCAGGGAGTCGCGCTCCTCCTCCGCCCGCTCCTCGGCGGTACGTTCGGCCCGTTCGGGCCGCTCGGGCCGATCCAGTACCCGGTCGCGCGGGAGCCGCGCGATACGCGGCACGAAGGGGTAGCTCGGCTCCTGCGCCGGCTCCTGCGTCGTCTCCCCGATGAGCGCGCGCGCCTCGTCGTCCACGGCCTGGACGAGCCGGCGCGGGGGGTCGTAGGTCCAGCTCGCCGAATGCGGCTCACCGGCGACCCGGTAGACGAGGAGCACCTCCCAGGTGCCGTCGTCGCGGCGCCAGGAGTCCCACAGGACGCTGTCCTTCTCGGCGCCGCGCAGCAGCAGCCGCTCGGCGACCGCCTCGCCGAGCTGCGGACCGGTGCTCTCGCCCTGACGCCGTACCGCGGTCTTGCGGGCCCGCTCGGCCATGAAGGCGCGCTCCGCCAGCACGGGCCCCTCGAAGCGCCGGACGCGCTCCACCGGGATACCGGCGAGCTGAGCGACCTCCTCCGCGGTGGCACCCGCTCGTATCCGCGCCTGGATGTCACGCGGGCGCAGATGGCTCTCGACCTCGATCTCGATCTGGCCCAGCCGCGCGCGGTCGTTGCGGATGGCGGCACGCAGGCGTTCGTCGATCGGGAGTGTGTACTCCGTGCTGTCGGCAGCCTTGAGCACCAGTCGTGTGCCGTCGTTGCTGACGGCCACGACACGCAGTTCGGGCACGGTTACCTCCCGGGTGGTGCCTGCCGACGTCACGTGCGTCGCTGCTCCCGATGGACGAGTGTGACCTGCCCGGGTGCAGCCTGCCACAACCTTGCTGAGTTTCCCGGCGTGTCGGGCAGGTGCCATGACACGCCGTTATGGCACGGTTACCTTTTCGCAACGCTGAGTGACCAAACGCGCCACTCGGCGTCAAGTGTCTCCAGTTCGATCGACGGCACCCCGGGACGAGTGCGCCGCCTCCCCCCGGAGCCAGGATGTGTCACAGTACTCCATTTGGGCCACGTCGGTGGTGCGCCGCGCCGTCGAAGTTCGGGTGCGCCAAGGGAGTTGGGGTGGTATCTCCACAAAACCGCCACAAGTGGAGCTATTCGCCGAGCACCCGCCGCAGGTAGTCGTTCCGGAACAGCCGGTCCGGGTCGAGCCGGTCGCGCAGGGCGGTGAACTCCGCGAAACGCGGATAGACCTCGGCGAGGTAACGGGCGTCCCGCGTGTGGACCTTTCCCCAGTGGGGGCGTCCCTGATGGGCGGTCATGATCTGCTCGACCGCGGTGAAGTACTCCTGGTAGCGGCTGCCGCGGTACATGTGCGCCGCGATGTAGACGGTGTCGCGGCCCGAGGCCGTCGACAGCGCGATGTCGTCCGCGGGGGCGACCCGCACCTCGACGGGGAAGCTGATCCTGAACGCCGACGACTCCACCATGGACTTCAGTTCCCGCAGCACCTCCACCGCCGCCTCGCGCGGCACCGCGTACTCCATCTCCACGAAACGCACACGCCGTGGATGGGTGAACACCTTGTACGGGATGTCGGTGTAGGCGCGGGCCGACAGCGCCCGGCTGGAGACCTGGGCGATGCCCGGGATGAGGGAGGGCACCGCCCGGCCCACGGCGCAGGCGGCCTGGAAGACCCCGTTGGAAAGGAACTCGTCGTCGATCCAGCCGCGCACACCCGGAACCGGGGCCGCGGGCCCTTGGCTGCGGTTGTTCCGCTTGGTGGTGCAGCCGTCGGTGTGCGGGAACCAGTAGAACTCGAAGTGTTCGTTCTCCTCGACCAGTTGGTCGAACTCGGTGACCACCCGGTCGAAGTTCATGGGCTCCTCACGCGCGGTGAGCAGGAAGAGCGGCTCCACCGCCAAGGTGATCGAGGCGACCACGCCGAGCGCGCCCAGCCCGATCCGGGCGGCGGCGAAGACCTCGGCGTTCTCCTGCGCCGAGCAGGTGAGCACCGAACCGTCGGCGAGCACCAGTTCCAGCGCCGTGATCTGGGCGGCCATGGAGCCCGACTCACGGCCCGTGCCGTGGGTGCCGGTGCTGGTCGCACCGGCCACGGTCTGCTCCATGATGTCGCCCATGTTCGTAAGCGACAGTCCTTCGGCGGCGAGCATCGCGTTGAGGTGCTTGAGCTGGACGCCCGCCTCCACCGTGACCGTGCCGGCCTCGCGGTCGACGGCCCGCACCGCCGTCATCCGCTCGGGCCGGATCAGCACGCCCGAGGTCGCCGCCGCCTGGGTGAAGGAGTGCCCGGTGCCCACGGCCTTGGCCGGGAGCCCGTCCGCGGCCGCCTTGCGGACCACGGCCGCCAGTTCGTCCACCGAGGCCGGGGACTCGATCCGCGCGGGCAGGGCCCGCACGTTGCCCGCCCAGTTACGCCAGACGGCCCTCCCGGCGGTCCTGCTCGTCGTAGCCATGCGCACGCGTCCCCTCCAGCTCCGGCGCCGGCTCCAGCCGGCGGTACCCCAGGAAGGCCGCCACCACGGCGAGCACCGCGGCGGAGGCGGGCACCACGAACGCGGCCCGGGCCCCCGCCGCGTCGATCACCCACCCGGCCACTGAGGCGCCGAGCGCCACACCGACCGCGAGTCCCGTGCTCGTCCAGGTCATGCCCTCGGTCAGCTTCGCGCGCGGTACCAGCTGCCCGACGAGGGCCATGGTGGTGACCATCGTCGGTGCGATGGACAGGCCCGCGACGAACAACGCCACGGCCAGGAACGGCAGGTTCCCGACCAGTAGTGGCGGGATCATACTCACGCCCATGGCCGCCACGCCCAGGAGAAAGCGGCGGGAGGCCGTTCCGGTCGGCTTCATCAGGCCGAAAAGGACCCCCGCGAGGCAGGAACCCGCCGCGTACACCGCCAGCACCACGCTCGCGGCGGCCTTGTGGCCCTGCTCCTCGGCGAAGGCCACGGTGTTCACGTCCACGGCGCCGAAGATCGTCCCCGTGGCGACGAAGGTCAGCACGAGCACCTGCAGCCCGCGGGAGCGCAGCGCGGAGCCCGGAGTGTGCTGCTCGCGCGGGTGCGGCGGCGGCTCGGTGGCGCGCTGCGCGGTCAGCAGCCACACCCCGGCCGCCAGGAAGAGCACCGCCAGCAGAGGCCCGGCCTCCGGGAACCAGATCGTGCAGAGCCCGATCGACAGGATCGGGCCCACGATGAAGCAGACCTCGTCGACGACGGACTCGAAGGAGTAGGCGGTGTGCAGCAGCGCGGGCGCCCCCCGGTGGATGGCGGCCCAGCGCGCCCGCACCATGGCGCCCAGGCTGGGGGTCGTCCCCGCCACGGCGACGCACGCGAACAGCGTCCAGTCCGGGGCCCCGGTCCGTACGCAGACCAGCAGGCCGGCCACCGCCAGTACCGTGATCGCGGCGGCCGGCCGCAGCACCTGGCGCTGGCCGTACCGGTCGACCAGACGGGAGACCTGCGGGCCCAGCGCGGCCGCGGCGAGCGCCAGGGTGGCCGCGAGCCCGCCCGCGATCCCGTAGCGGCCTGTGACCTGGGACATCATCGTCACGATGCCGATGCCGAGCATGGACAGAGGCATCCGGCCGATGAATCCCGCCGCCGAGAAACCCCTGGTCCCCGGAGTGGAGAAGATCGCGCGATAGGGACTGGGCACAGGCGCTCCACGGCTTTCGTCGCCGACGTCAAGGGGGGTGGGGGTAAGGATTGTGACTGCCTCACACAGCTTACAAAGGGAACGTAAGGCATTGTCCCCGGCCCCTCGGCCGTCAGCGCCGGATGGCAGGATCGGAACATGTCCCATCACACCGACGCCCGCGCCGCCGCTCCGTACGACGCACTGCTCCTGCTGTCCTTCGGGGGCCCCGAGGGGCCCGACGACGTCGTCCCCTTCCTGGAGAACGTCACGCGCGGCCGCGGCATCCCTCGCGAGCGCTTGAAGGAGGTGGGGCAGCACTACTTCCTGTTCGGCGGGGTCAGTCCCATCAACGCGCAGAACCGCGAACTGCTGGAGGCGCTGCGCGAGGACTTCGCCGAGCACGGCCTGGACCTGCCCGTCTACTGGGGCAACCGCAACTGGGCGCCCTATCTGACCGACACCCTGCGCACGATGTCCGAGGACGGCCACCGCCGCGTGCTGGTCCTGGCCACCAGCGCGTACGCCTCCTACTCCGGCTGCCGGCAGTACCGCGAGAACCTCGCCGACGCCCTGGCCGCCCTCGAGGCCGAGGGCTGTCCGGTGCCGCGCGTGGACAAGCTGCGGCACTACTTCAACCACCCGGGGTTCGTCCGCCCCATGGTCGACGCCGTGCTGACCGCCCTCGCCGCGCTGCCCGAGAACGTGCGCGACGGGGCGCACCTGGCGTTCACCACCCACTCGATCCCCACCGCCGCCGCCGACACCTCCGGCCGGCCCGAGGACCACACCCACGACGGAGCCGGCGGTGCCTACGTCGCCCAGCACCTGGACACGGCCCGGGTGATCGCCGACGCGGTGCGCGAGGCCACCGGCACCGAACACCCCTGGAAGCTCGTCTACCAGTCCCGCAGCGGCGCCCCGCACATCCCCTGGCTGGAGCCGGACATCTGCGACCACCTGGAGGAACTGCACGCCGGCGGTGCTCCCTCCGCCGTCATGGTGCCGATCGGCTTCGTCTCGGACCACATGGAGGTCAAGTACGACCTCGACACCGAGGCGAGTGCCAAGGCCGCCGAACTGGGCCTGCCCGTGGTCCGCGCCGCCACCGTGGGCGCGGACCCGCGGTTCGCCGCCGCCGTCCGCGAGCTGGTACTGGAGCGCGCCGCCGGCGAACGGGGACTGGCCCCCGAGCGGTGCGCGCTCGGTGCGCTCGGGCCCAGCCACGACGTGTGCCCGGTGGGCTGCTGCCCGGCCCGCGTTCCCCGGCCCGCGGCCGCGGGCGCCGAGTGACCGGCCCGACCGAACGAACGAGGAGTGCCGTGACCGAGCACCTCAAGGACGAATTGCTGGCCGTGGCGGTGGAGGCCGCCCGCAGAGCGGGAGAGCTGCTGCGCGACGGCCGCCCCGCAGACCTCGCCGTGGCCGCCACCAAGAGCAGTCCGGTCGACGTCGTCACCGAGATGGACATCGCCGCGGAGAAGCTGATCGCCTCGTTCATCACCGAGCGGCGACCCGACGACGGGCTCCTGGGCGAGGAGGGGGCCGGCGTCCCGGGAAGCAGCGGGGTCCGGTGGGTGATCGACCCGCTGGACGGCACCGTGAACTACCTCTACAACCTGCCGTCGTGGGCGGTGAGCATCGCGGCGGAGCTGGACGGCGAGACGCTCGTCGGGGTCGTCGAGGCCCCGATGCGCGGTGAGAGCTACCGTGCGGTGCTGGGCCGGGGCGCGTGGGTGGGCGGGCGGCAGGCGGCCGTCCGCCCCGCGCCGCCGCTGAGCCTGGCCCTGGTCGGCACGGGCTTCGGCTACCTGCAGGAGCGCCGGGTGGGCCAGGCCAGGGTGCTGCGCGAGCTGGTGCCGCAGGTGCGGGACATCCGCCGGGGCGGGTCCGCCGCCATCGACCTGTGCGATGTGGGCTGCGGCCGCCTCGACGCGTACTACGAGCGGGGCCTCAACCCGTGGGACCACGCGGCGGGCGCCCTGTTCGCCCGCGAGGCCGGCGCTTCGACCGGGGGCCGGCCGGGGGCGCCGGAGTCCACGGAGCTCACTGTCGCGGCCGCGCCGGGACTGTTCGAGCCCCTGCAGCACCTGCTGGACGAGCTCGGCGCCTGGCACGACTGAGGGCCGCCGGCGGCCCCACGCTCTGCGGCGCCGGCCACCCGCCGCCCGGTGAGAGCCGGTGGCGGGCACGCGAACGCCCCGGCACCTGTCCAGGTGTCCGGGGCGCGGCGTTCGGCTTGCCGCCCCAGGCGATCTCAGGCGATCCTGGGCAGCACCTGGACGCCGTGCTCGGCGGCGAGGCGGCGCAGGTCGGCCAGTTCGGCCTCCTCGACCTCCGCCAGGAAGTCGTCACCGTCCTCGCGGGCGCGCAGAAGGTCGGATTCGGTGCTGTGTATGCGCTGCAGGATGCCAGTGGTGAATGCGTCCATCGGGTGGCGCCCCCTCGTCGTCGTAGGTTGACACAGGGATATGCGGGGCCGTGCGTTGTGCCGGGTCGTTCGCAGGCCTCGTATGGGGAACCCCTCGGATCACGCAGCGGCTTCCGCCACGGGAGTCGCGGACGCCCGGCGGGCGCGATCGGGGGTTGCAGTCGTCCTCCCCAAGCCCGCCGGAGGGGAAACCTCCGGGACGCGAAGAAATCGGCGTCTGCCGCCCTTACCCCTGTTTTACGGCCTCGCGGTGCAGGATGGAGGGGCGTTCGGCCTGCACAGGCGGGCCGTGCACGGCTCTTTGAGAAGTGCCTAGGGAAGGAAGAGCGCCTTGCGCGTACTGGTCGTCGAGGACGAGCAACTGCTCGCCGATGCGGTAGCCACCGGACTGCGCCGTGAGGCCATGGCCGTCGACGTCGTCTACGACGGCGGTGCCGCCCTGGAGCGGATCGGAGTCAACGACTACGACGTCGTCGTCCTCGACCGCGACCTGCCCATCGTCCACGGGGACGACGTGTGCCGCAAGGTGGTGGCACTGGGCCTGCCGACCCGCGTGCTGATGCTGACGGCGGCCGGGGACGTCAGCGACCGCGTCGAGGGTCTGGAACTGGGCGCCGACGACTACCTCCCCAAGCCCTTCGCCTTCACCGAGCTCACCGCCCGGGTACGGGCCCTGGGGCGCCGGACGACAGCGCCGCTGCCGCCCGTGCTGGAGCGCTCCGGGATCAAGCTCGACCCCAGCCGCCGCGAGGTGACCCGGGAGGGCCGGCAGGTCCATCTGGCACCGAAGGAGTTCGCGGTGCTGGAGGTGCTGCTGCGCAGCGAGGGAGCCGTGGTCTCCGCGGAGCAACTGCTGGAGAAGGCCTGGGACGAGAACACCGATCCCTTCACCAACGTCGTGCGGGTCACCGTCATGACGCTGCGCCGCAAGCTGGGGGAGCCCGCCGTGATCGTCACCGTCCCCGGCTCCGGATACCGGATCTGATCCGCCGTGCCCGCGCCCTCGTCCTCGTCGACGACCCCGCCCGCCTCGCAGACGATCCCTCCCAAGCCCACCTGGGACCCGAAGCCGGCCGCCCGGCCCATGCCGCTGCTGCGTCCCACGATCCGGATAAGGCTCACCCTGCTCTACGGGGGCATGTTCCTGATCGCAGGGGTGATACTGCTGTGGATCATCTACCTGCTGGCCGCCCAGGCCATCCGCCAGGGCACCGAGGCACAGTTCCACGTCGAGGCGGGCCGGCTGTCGCTCACCGGGTTGTGCCCCGAGCTGCCCACCGGCCCGACCAACCCGGACGCGTTCAACAAGGCCTACGTCCATTGCCTGGCCGTGCAGCGGGAGACCGCCCTCAACGTCCTGCTGAAGCGCTCGCTGTTCGCGCTCGTCGGCCTCGCCGTGCTCGCCTTCGCCTTCGGCTACCTGCTGGCCGGCCGCGTACTGGCGCCGCTCGGCAGGATCACCCGCACCGCGCGCGGCGTGGTGAGTTCCGACCTGACCCAGCGGATCCACCTGACCGGCCCGGACGACGAGCTCAAGGAGCTGGCGGACACCTTCGACGACATGCTGGAGCGCCTGGAGCGCTCCTTCGACGCCCAGCGCCGCTTCGTCGCCAACGCCTCCCACGAGCTGAGGACGCCGCTGGCGATCACCCGCACGCTGCTGGAGGTCCAGCTCGCCGATCCCCAGGCGTCGCCGGACATGCAGCAGCTGGGCAAGAACCTGCTCGTCACCAACACGCGCAGCGAGCAGCTGGTGGAGGGGCTGCTGCTGCTCGCCCGCAGCGACAACGAGATCGTCGACCGCAAGCCGGTGGACCTGGCGGAGGCGGCCGCCCAGGCGCTCGAGCAGACCCGCAGCGAGGCCGAGGCCAAGGGCGTGGAGCTGCGCGCCGCGCTGGGTGAGGCCGTGGTGCAGGGCAACGGGGTGCTGCTGGAGCGCATCGCCCTGAACCTGCTGCAGAACGCCGTCCGGTACAACATCGCGGAGGGGGGCTGGGTCGAGGTGACCACCGGCGTCGAGCCGGGTTCCGCGGTCCTGACGGTCGCCAACACCGGGCCGGTCGTTCCCGCGTACGAGATCGACAACCTGTTCGAGCCGTTCCGTCGCCTGGGTACCGAGCGCACGGGGAGCGACAAGGGAGTGGGCCTCGGCCTCTCCATCGCCAAGTCCGTCGCCCGGGCCCACGCAGGCACGATCTCCGCGGTGCCCCGCGAGGGAGGCGGCCTGGTCATGCGGGTCGTCATCCCCGTGTGACCCGTACCACGACACCCCCGGGTGCATGTTCGCTTTGCGCTGAATTTCGCTGCCCGAACGCCCCTGGGGCAGGCTGTGAGCGATCACACATACGAATGCGGCAGCGAGTACTCTGCGTGATGGCGACCTCCGGGAAAAGAGCGGAAAAATCCATGTTTCCGCAGGTCATGATCACGGGAAGTACACGTGGAGGCGCGAGCAAGGTGAGACAAGAGACTCGTTTCCGGTCATCACCGGCAGTGGGCTCGATCACCTCTTCGGGGGTGCGGTTGGGTGTCGATTGAGTAACGGCACTTGATGTAAGGCAAAATCTCCGCTTCGGGCCGGGCACAAGACCGGCCTCCCATGCGTTACGTGCGCTGGAGACACCGCAGACACCCAGAGGGGGAGAGCGATACATGGCTACTGATTACGACACCCCACGCAAGACCGACGATGACGTCAACGAGGACAGCATCGAGGAACTGAAGGCGAGGCGGAACGACAAGTCGACGTCCACGGTCGACGTGGACGAGTTCGACCAGGCCGAGTCCCTTGAGCTGCCCGGAGCCGATCTCTCCAATGAAGAGCTGTCGGTCCGGGTGCTGCCCCGGCAGGCGGACGAGTTCACCTGCATGAGCTGCTTCCTCGTGCACCACCGCAGCCAGCTCGCGACAGAGAAGAACGGCAACCCGATCTGCCGCGACTGCGCGGCCTGACGGGCTCCGGACCGTGGCTGGCGACGACGAGCGAGGCCAGGAGGCCTCGCTCGCGGGCGCAACGGAAGGGCCGGCGGGAGAGCTCGTCCCGCCCCGTCCCCCCGGCCGTGCCGCACGGGCACGGGCACGCGCCAAGGCGGCGCTGAACACCTTCGTCGACGGGCTCGTCGAGACGGCACCGAGGGTCCCCGTCAGGGACCTCGGGACGCTTCGCCGCCAGTTCCCCGGGCTCGGTCCCGAGGAACTGGCAGACAAGCTTGTGCACGCCGCCACGATGGGCACGGCGACGGTCGGCGCCGGCATCGGTGCAGCGGCCATGCTGCCCACCCCGCCGGCCATGCCGGCGGAGCTGGCCTCGGAGACCCTCGGGGTCGCCCTGGTCGAGTACAAGCTCATCGCCGAGCTGCACGAGGTCTACGGGCTGCGCGCCCCGGGCACACTGCGGCAGCGGTCGATGATGTACCTCGCCGAGTGGACGGAGCGGCGCGGCATCGACTTCTCCAAGCCGTCCACGCTGAACATCGCCCTCGGCGGCAGGATGAAGCGCGAACTGCGCCAGCAACTGGTGAAGCGGACCATGCGCAACCTGCCCACGCTGACCCCCTTCATGGTCGGCGCGGCCGTCGGCGCCGTGATGAACCGGCGCGACACCAGGAAACTCGCGGAGCAGATCCGCAAGGACCTGCGCGCCCGCCAGGTGCCCTGGGCCCTGCTGTCCGCGGAGGAGGAATTCCTGCCGGCGTTCAGGCCGGGGGACTGACCCGAAGGGCCCGGGGAGCTCCGTGTCCGCGGGCCGGCGCGCTCACGGACGTACGTCCCGCAGGGCGGCGGCCAGGCGCTCGGGTGAGCGGGTCGACAGGTAGAGATACGGCGTCGGGTCCTCCGGGTCGGTGACCTCGACCTTGAGCGCGGTCGGCACATAGGCGCGCAGCAGCATGAAGGCGCGCGGATCGGCCTTGTACGACCGCCAGGCCAGGGCCTCGTCCCGGTCCAGCACCGTGGCCTCGCCGAGCGCCGTCACCGGGATCTTCGCGTCCCCGGCCACCAGCGATCCGGCGACCACCCGCAGCCGGGCCGAGCCGTAGGCGCTGACCACGGCCGCTCCGGCGGCCGTGCCGCCCACCAGTCCGGCGAGCAGTACCAGGGGCCCGAGGGGCAGGAGGATCAGCGCCAGTGAGACGCCCGCGCCGACGGCGAGGCCCCACCACGAACGCGGCGCGGTCAGCCGCTCCTCATAGCTCATGACGCTCATGACACCAAGCTTGTCATGCCGACCCGTCAGCGCCCGCCCCGGGACCGCAGTCGCGTCAGCACGTGCGCCGCGCGCGGGGCACGGCGCAGCCCGGTGGCGACCTGCTTGGCCCAGTCGGTCGCGGCCGTCGGCAGGGCGGCGTCCAGGACGGCCGAGGAACGGGCCTCGGAGCCCACCAGGTAGCGGGGGAGCGGCCGCGGCGCCGTGAGCGCCTTCAGGACGGTGCGTGCCACCGGACGCGGCGAGGGCAGCTCCCGCTTGGTCATCTCCTGCGCGGCCTCGTACTGGTGCCGGTAGGCCGAGTTGCGGCGCTGCGGCAGCCGGCTCACGCCGCTTCGCCAGATGTCCGTGCCGTACGAGCCCGGCTCCACCAGTACGACCTTGACCCCGAACGGGGCCGCCTCCATCCGCAGCGCGTCCGTGATCGCCTCCAGTCCCTGCTTGCCGGCGCAGTACCAGCCGAGCAGCGGCATCGAGACCCGGCCGGACACCGAGGAGATGTTGACGATCCGCCCCACCCGCCGGGCCCGCATCGTGGGCAGTACCAGACGGGCGATGCGGGCCGGGGCCACCAGGTTGGTCTCCAACTGCTGCCGCGCCTGCTCGTCGTCGACGTCCTCGACAGCGCCGGGCTGGGCGATCCCCGCGTTGTTCACCACCGCCCACGGGCCGCCGTCCGTCATCGTGGCGATCTCGGTGAAGGCCCGGACGCAGGACGTGGCGTCCGTGACATCCAGGAGCACGGTGCGCACCGAGGCCCCGGTGCGCGCCACCGCCTCCCGCAACGCCTGGGCCTTCTCCTCGCCGCGCACCGTCCCGATGACGTCGTAACCGGCGTGGGCCAGCTCGAGGGCGGTGGCGAGGCCGATCCCGGACCCGGCTCCTGTGACGACGACGGACCTGGCGGTCATGGGGTGCTCCAAGGGAAGGTGCTGCGGTGGTGGGCGGCGGGCCGCTGGGCCGCTGGGACAACGGCCGGGCGGCGGGAAACGATCCCCCAGGAGGGTAGGGTCTGCGGCGTGAGTGGAGCTACGACCGACGCCGGACCGGACCGCCCGGGCCTGACACCTCCGCGCGACGCCGTCGCGCCGCAGCGGCATCCCGACGCCCCCGCTCCCGGGGAAGTGCTGGGCGCGCACTACGACCACTGCTTCGGCTGTGGCGGTACGCAGCCGCACGGCCTGCACCTCGAGGCCAGGGCCGGTGAGGGCGTCAGCGTGACCGCCGAGTTCACCGTGCAGCCCGCCCACCAGGGCGCCCCGGGCCTGGCGCACGGCGGTGTGCTCGCCACGGCGCTCGACGAGACGCTCGGCTCACTCGCCTGGCTGCTGCGCACCATCGCCGTGACCGGCCGCCTGGAGACCGACTTCGTGCGGCCCGTGCCGGTGGGGGCCACGCTCCACCTGGAGGCGCACTGCACCGCCGTGGCCGGACGCAAGATCTACTCCACGGCGGTCGGCCGGATCGGCGGCCCGGCGGGTCCGGTCGCGGTCCGCGCCGACGCCCTGTTCGTCGAGGTCGAGCTGGGGCACTTCACGGGCAACGGCCGCCCCGAGGAGATCCGCGCCGCGATGTCCGACCCCGACCAGCTCAAGGTCGTGCGCGCCTTCGAGGTGAACCCGTGACCGGCGCCCGTCCCCCGGTCGACGTCCTCATCCACCGTTTGCACGAGGACGTCCCGATTCCTTCCTACGGGCACCCGGGCGACGCCGGAGCCGACCTCGTCACCACCGAGGCGGCCGAACTGGCGCCCGGCGAGCGCGCCGTACTGCCCACGGGGGTGTCGATCGCGCTGCCGGACGGCTACGCCGCCTTCGTCCACCCGCGCTCCGGCCTTGCCGCGAGGTGCGGAGTGGCCCTCGTGAATGCCCCGGGAACGGTTGATGCCGGGTACCGTGGGGAGATCAAGGTGATCGTGGTCAACCTGGACCCGCGTGAGAGCGTACGGTTCGCAGCAGGGGACCGGATCGCCCAACTGGTCGTCCAGCAGGTCGAGCGGGTCCGCTTCCACGAGGTGGCGGAACTGCCCGACTCGGTACGGGCGGCAGGGGGCTTCGGCTCCACGGGGGGCCATGCCGCGGTGGATGGCTCGCCGGTCGGTCCGTCCGGCAATGGATACGCATCGGTCATCGCTGACCGGGAAGGACAGTGACGTGTTCCGTCGTCGTCGCAAGGAGCGCGGAGACGCCCTCGACGAGCTCGAGGCCGAGAGCCCTGACGAGCTGGCCGAAGACGCCGAGAAGTCGGACGACTCCATGGAGTCCCGTCGGTACAACCTTCCGCCCGCCCCCCGGCCGGACGGCCCATGGGACGTGAGCGAGGTCAGGGACCCGGCCGAGGGCCGGGTCGACCTCGGCGGGCTCTTCGTGCCCGGGGTACAGGGCATGGAACTGCGCGTCGAGGTGGCCGGCGAGTCCATCGTGGCCGCGACCGTGGTGCTCAGGGAGAGCGCCGTCCAGCTGCAGGGCTTCGCCGCCCCCAAGTCGGAGGGCATCTGGGGCGAAGTCCGCGACGAGATCGCGTCCGGCATCACCAAGCAGGGCGGCATCGTCGACGAGGTCGAGGGCCCGCTGGGCTGGGAGCTGCGCGCCCAGGTCCCGGTGCAGCTGCCCAACGGCGCCAACGGCGTCCAGGTCGTGCGCTTCGTCGGCTGTGACGGTCCGCGCTGGTTCCTGCGCGGCGTCATCTCCGGGCAGGGCGCCGTCCAGCCCGAGACCGCCGGCCTGCTGGAGCAGATCTTCCGGGACACCGTCGTCGTCCGAGGCGATTCGCCGATGGCGCCGCGCGACCCGATCGTGCTGAAGCTGCCCAACGACGCGCAGATGGTGCCGGAGGGCATCGCCCAGGAAGAGAGCGGCCGCTTCTCGGACGGCATCGACCCGATGCGTCGCGGACCGGAGATCACCGAGGTGCTCTGATCCGCGGGGCCCAAGCGCCCCACCACGCCGAACGCCCGTGGGCCGGCCTGCGACGACAGGTCGGCCCACGGGCGTTTCCACAGTTCGCGGTCATGGCGGGCGCGCTGAGGCCAACCCGACCGCGGAAGGTGATGCACCGTGGTGCGGACCGCGGAGACCGGCCGCCGCCCGGCGTGGCTGCCGGGAGCCACCGCCCCGTGACGGTGGGCGCCGCCGCCCGTCTCGACGGCGGCGAACACCTCACGCGCCCGAGGGCGCGCTTTTGGGCGGGGCCGCAGCCGTCCCGAGGCGCCGCGTTCCTCGCCCCCGCCGCGGTCGGCGGGCCCACGGCGTGACGGCCCCGCCCAGCGGGGCGGTCGTCATCCCGACGAGAGGGCGTCAAGGACGCGTCAACGTGTTCCCGCCGGAAACACAATGCCCGATCTGTCCCTGGCTGGGACCATAGGATGCGCAGTGTCGGACGCGCCGCGAAGGGGCGCGCCACGAGGCGGAACGTGGAGCCATGGCACGCGGGACTTTGCGGATATACCTGGGGGCGGCCCCGGGAGTGGGCAAGACCTACGCGATGCTCTCCGAGGCCCACCGCCGCCTGGAGCGGGGCGCCGACGCCGTCGTCGCCCTCGTCGAGCACCACGACCGTGCCCGCACCGAGGTCATGCTGCACGGCCTGGAGGTCGTGCCGCGCAAGGAGATCGAGTACCGGGACACCGTCTTCGCCGAGATGGACGTCGACGCGGTGCTCGCACGCCGGCCCGAGGTCGCCCTCGTCGACGAGATGGCGCACACCAACATCCCCGGCAGCCGCAACGAGAAGCGCTGGCAGGACATCGAGGAACTCCTGCAGGCCGGCATCCACGTCATATCGACGGTGAACATCCAGCACCTGGAGTCGCTGGGCGACGTCGTCGAGTCGATCACCGGCGTACGCCAGCGGGAGACCGTGCCCGACGAGGTCGTCCGCCGTGCCGACCAGATCGAACTGGTCGACATGTCGCCGCAGGCGCTGCGCCGCCGCATGGCGCACGGCAACATCTACGCCTCCGACAAGGTGGACGCGGCCCTGTCCAACTACTTCCGGCCCGGCAACCTGACCGCGCTGCGCGAGCTCGCCCTGCTGTGGGTGGCCGACCGGGCCGACGAGTACCTGCGGCAGTACCGCTCCGACCACCGGATCTCCGCCACGTGGCAGGCCCGCGAGCGCATCGTGGTCGGCCTCACCGGGGGGCCGGAGGGGCGGACGCTGATCCGGCGCGCCGCGCGGATGGCCGCCAAGGGCGCGGGCGGGGAGATCCTCGCCGTCCACATCGCGCGCAGCGACGGCCTGACGACCGGCCCGCCGAAGGAACTCGCCGTCCAGCGGACCCTCGTCGAGGACCTCGGGGGTTCCTTCCACCACGTCGTGGGCGACGACGTGCCCGGCGCCCTGCTGGACTTCGCCCGCGGCGTCAACGCCACCCAGGTCGTGCTCGGCACCAGCCGCCGGCCCGCCTGGCAGTACGTCCTCGGACCGGGCGTCGGCGCGACCGTGGCCCGCGAGTCCGGGCCCGACCTCGACGTGCACATCGTCACCCACGAGCACGCCGCCAAGGGCCGCGGGCTGCCCGTGGCGCGCGGCGCCCAGCTCGGCCGCTCCCGGGTGGTCGCCGGCTGGCTGACCGGTGTGCTGGGCCCCGCGCTGCTCTGCCTGCTCCTCGTCCACCTGCACCCCGCCCTGGGCATCGCCACCGACATGCTGCTGTTCATGACCCTGACGGTCGCGGCGGCCCTCGTCGGCGGCCTCTACCCGGCACTGGTCTCGGCGGTAGGCGGCTCGGTACTGCTGAACTACTTCTTCGCCCCGCCCCTGCGCACCTTCACCATCGCCCGGCCCGAGAACCTGATCGCCATCGTGATCTTCGTCGTGGTCGGCGCCGCGGTGGCCTCCGTGGTGGACCTGGCGGCGCGCCGCACCCATCAGGCCGCCCGGCTCCAGTCGGAGGCCGAGATCCTGTCGTACCTGGCCGGCAGCGTGCTGCGCGGCGAGCACTCCCTGGACGCCCTGCTGGAGCGGGTGCGGGAGACCTTCGGCATGGAGGCCGTGTCGTTGCTGGAGCGGGCCGGCGAGCACGACGCGTGGACCTGCGCCGCCGGCGTCGGCGACCGGCAGTGCCTGCGCCCCGAGGACGCCGACGTGGAGGTGGCGGTCAGCGACAACCTCTCCCTCACCCTCGTCGGCAGGGTGCTGCCCGCCTCCGACCGCCGGGTGCTCTCCGCCTTCGCGGCCCAGGCCGCCGGCGTCGTGGACCGGCAGCGGCTGGAGGACGAGGCCGCCAGGGCCCACAAGCTCGCGGAGGGCAACCGCATCCGCACCGCCCTGCTCGCTGCCGTGTCGCACGACCTGCGCACCCCCCTGGCCGCCATCAAGGCGGCCGTCACCTCGTTGCGTTCCGACGACGTCGCCTGGTCCGAGGACGATGAGGCAGAACTGCTGGAGGGCATCGAGGACGGCGCGGACCGGCTCGACAACCTGGTCGGCAACCTCCTGGACATGTCGCGCCTGCAGACCGGCACCGTGACCGCGCTGATCCGCGAAGTGGACCTCGACGAGGTCGTCCCCAAGGCCCTGCGCGGCGTTCCCGACGGCAGCGTCACCCTGGACGTGCCCGAGACGCTCCCGATGGTCTGCGTCGACCCCGGGCTGCTCGAGCGCAGCGTCGCCAACATCGTGGAGAACGCCGTCAAGTACAGCCCGGCCGGCACCCGGGTGCTGGTCGCCGGCAGCACCCTCGGCGGCCACGTCGACCTGCGGGTCGTCGACCGCGGCCCCGGCGTCCCCGACGCCGCCAAGGAGCGGATCTTCGAGCCGTTCCAGCGGTACGGCGACGCCCCGCGCGGCAACGGCGTGGGCCTGGGCCTCGCGGTGGCCCGCGGCTTCGCCGACGCCATGGGTGCCACC
The DNA here is from genome assembly GCA_033793685.1 of Streptomyces sp. ME19-03-3. Taxonomy (GTDB): domain Bacteria; phylum Actinomycetota; class Actinomycetes; order Streptomycetales; family Streptomycetaceae; genus Actinacidiphila. The sequence continues at coordinate 141,243 of JARAXD010000007.1, forward strand.
CTGCGGCCCGAGGACACCCCGGGAGGCGGCCTGACGATGGTGCTCACCCTCCGGGCCGCGCCCGGGAGCGTCCCCCTCGCCGCGGACCTCCCGGCCGGGGTGACGACCTGAGCACCCGCACCGTATCCCCGCTCCACCCCCTCGCCGCGAAGGAAAGGCAGGCTCCATGAACCGGGTGCTCGTCGTCGACGACGAGCCGCAGATCGTGCGCGCTCTCGTGATCAACCTGAGGGCCCGCAAGTACGAGGTCGACGCCGCACACGACGGTGCCTCCGCGCTGCAGTCGGCCGCCGCCCGTCACCCCGACGTCATCGTGCTCGACCTCGGCCTGCCCGACATGGACGGCGTCGAGGTGATCCGCGGGCTGCGCGGCTGGACCCGGGTGCCGATCATCGTGCTCTCCGCCCGCCAGACCTCCGACGAGAAGGTCGAGGCCCTCGACGCGGGCGCCGACGACTACGTCACCAAGCCCTTCGGCATGGACGAGCTGCTGGCCCGGCTGCGCGCGGCCGTCCGCCGCGCCGCGCCCGGCGGCCCCGAGGACGGCGCCGCGACCGTGGAGACCGAGTCCTTCACCGTCGACCTCGCCGCCAAGAAGGTCAACCGGGACGGCGCCGACGTCCGGCTGACCCCCACCGAGTGGCACCTGCTGGAGGTCCTGGTCCGCAACACCGGCCGCCTGGTCAGCCAGAAGCAGCTGCTCCAGGAGGTCTGGGGGCCCTCCTACGGCACCGAGAGCAACTACCTGCGGGTCTACATGGCCCAGTTGCGGCGCAAGCTCGAGGCAGACCCCGCGCACCCGAGGCACTTCATCACCGAGCCGGGCATGGGGTACCGCTTCGAGAGGTGATCAGTGATCGGCTCACCCGGTCCCGGGTACCCTTTCAGGTATGAGTGGTACCACCCGTTCGGACCGGCCGGCCGGCCGCTTGCGCAGGATGCTGGACCGATGGTCCAGCAGCCAGGAGGAGTTGCACTCCGACGAGCTGCGGCGGGACACCGCGGACGTCGGGTGCACCCGGATCTGCGACTGCTCCGATCGCGACATAGTGACCGTGACCGGTACGCTACGCGCTGTCACCCTGCGGCCGCGGGCCGGCGTGCCCGCCCTGGAGGCGGAGCTGTTCGACGGTTCCGCTCCGCTGGACGTGGTGTGGCTCGGCCGGCGCAGCATCGTGGGCATCGAGCCGGGCCGCAGGATCATCGCGTCGGGGCGGGTCTCCATGAACCGCGGCCGTCCGGTGCTGTTCAATCCCAAGTACGAGTTGCGTCCGGTCGGACAGGAGTAGCCGGTGGTGTCGATCGACAAGCGGACCGGGGCACAGCCCACGGCCGGAGCCGAGCAGGACCCCGCGCACGACGCGGCCGCCTCCAAGGCGGCGGCCGACACCGCGCTCCTGGAGGCCTTCGGCGGCGTCTGGGGCATGATCGACACGACGGTGCCCGGCCTCGTCTTCGTCCTGATCTACACGATCAACCGGGACATCCACACCGCGGCCATCGCCGCACTGGGGTTGTCCCTGGTGCTGGCACTGGCCCGCCTGGTGCGCCGGCAGACCCTCAAGCACGCCTTCAGCGGCGTCTTCGGGGTCGCGTTCGGCGCGGTGTTCGCGATGATGTCCGGCGACGCGAAGAACTTCTACCTGCCGGGCATGCTCTACACCCTCGGCCTCGCGGTCGCCTACGTGGTCTCCACGCTGGCGAAGTACCCGCTGATCGGTCTTCTGCTCGGGCCGATCCTGAAGGAGAACCTCTCCTGGCGGACCCGCAACCCGGGCCGGTTCGTCGCCTACACCAAGGCCACCTGGGCCTGGGGGATCATCCTGCTCGTCAAGTCGGCGATCCTCTTCCCGCTCTACATCTGGGGGAACGCCACCCAGCTCGGCTGGGTCAAGGTCGCTCTCGGCATTCCGCCGTTCCTGCTCTGCGTCTACCTGACCTGGATCTTCCTGGCCAAGGCGCCGCCGCCGATCGACGTGATCGCGGAGATGGAGGAGGCCGAGCGCGTCGAGAAGGCCGAGCGCGCCGCCAGGGAGGCCGCAGGCGGCTGACCGGCGGCCCGCGACGGCCGCTGACGCCCGAGGGGCGGCCGGAACCCTCGGGTTCCGGCCGCCCCTCGTCGTGCTACCGCGATTGCTACGCCCCGGTCCCGGCGCTGCGCACCGAGAGCAGGTCCTCCAACTGCTCCTCGCGGTGCGGGGCGGCCACGAACAGCAGCTCGTCGCCCGCCTCGAGCGCGTCGTCCCTGGACGGGGTGAGCACCCGGTGCCCGCGGATGATGGTGACCAGCGAGGTGTCCTCCGGCCAGGCCACATCCCCGACCCGGGTGCCCACCAGCGCGGCCTCCTCCGGGAGGGTCAGTTCGACCAGGTTCGCGTCGCCCTGGCTGAAGCGCATCAGCCGGACCAGGTCGCCGACGCTCACCGCCTCCTCCACCAGGGCCGACATCAGGCGCGGGGTGGAGACGGCCACGTCCACCCCCCAGGCCTCGTTGAACAGCCGCTCGTTCTTCGGGTTGTTCACCCGGGCGACGACCCGCGGGACGCCGTACTCCGTCTTGGCGAGCAGCGAGACGACCAGGTTGACCTTGTCGTCACCGGTGGCGGCGATCACCACGTGGCAGCGCTGCAGCGCCGCCTCGTCCAGCGACGTGATCTCGCAGGCGTCGGCCAGCAGCCACTCCGCCTGCGGGACCCGCTCCACCGAGATCGAGGTCGGGTTCTTGTCGATCAGCAGGACCTCGTGGCCGTTCTCCAGCAACTCGCCCGCGATCGAGCGGCCGACCGCCCCGGCCCCGGCAATGGCGACCCTCACAGCGCTACCTCGCTCTTCCCCTGGGCTGCCGCCCGGGAGGGGCCCCCATCCGTGCCCGCGCGGTGACCGCGCGCCCTTTCCGTCGTCTGCGGCCCGGCGGCCGCGCGTGCGCCGCTCACCGGTGGGTCTCCTCAGGACCCTTCGCGCACGCGGCCTCCACCTGTTCGACCTCACCCGTGTGCATCATCACGTGCACCAGGTCGCCTTCCTGCAGGACCGTCTCCGAGGTGGGCAGCATCGCCTCGCCCAGCCGGGTGAGGAACGCCACGCGCACCCCCGTCTCCTCCTGGAGCCGGCTGATCTTGTGCCCTACCCAGGCGGTGTCCGTGTGCACCTCCGCGAGCTGCACACCCCCGCTCGGATCGCGCCACAGCGGCTCGGCGCCGGACGGCAGCAGGCGGCGCAGCATCTGGTCGGCCGTCCACCGGACGGTGGCGACGGTGGGAATGCCCAGACGCTGGTACACCTCGGCACGCCGGGGGTCGTAGATGCGGGCGGCGACGTTCTCGATCCCGAACATCTCCCGGGCCACCCGGGCCGCGATGATGTTGGAGTTGTCACCACTGCTGACGGCCGCGAACGCGCCCGCCTCCTCGATGCCGGCTTCGCGCAGCGTGTCCTGGTCGAACCCGACCCCGGTCACGCGGCGTCCGCTGAACCCGGAACCCAGACGGCGGAACGCCGTCGGGTCCTGGTCGACCACGGCCACTGTATGACCTTGCTGTTCGAGGGAGTGTGCGAGAGTGGAACCCACTCGCCCACATCCCATAATCACGACGTGCACGCCCGTCCTTCCGGCTGCCAACAGTTATGCGGGCCGATCCCTCTCAGGGTCTCAGACCGCGCCCAAAGCTACACACGCGCGTATTCCCTCGACAGGTGGGCGGGGGATCGGAAATCCAGACGATCCTCTAACATCGCGGGGTGTCCAAACTGACCGACCTTCCGAAACGGATCCTGATCGGGCGGGCGCTGCGCAGCGACCGGCTCGGTGAGACGCTCCTGCCCAAGCGGCTGGCGCTTCCCGTCTTCGCCTCCGACCCGCTGTCCTCCGTGGCGTACGCGCCCGGAGAGGTCCTCCTCGTCCTGTCGATCGCGGGAGTGTCGGCCTACCACTTCAGCCCCTGGATCGCGGTCGCGGTCGTCGTGCTGATGTTCACCGTCGTCGCCTCGTACCGACAGAACGTGCACGCCTACCCCTCCGGTGGCGGCGACTACGAGGTGGCGACGACCAACCTCGGTCCGCGCGCCGGGCTCACCGTGGCCAGCGCCCTGTTGGTCGACTACGTCCTCACCGTGGCGGTGTCGGTCGCCTCCGGCGTGGAGAACCTGGGCTCGGCCGTTCCGTTCTTCGTCGAGCACAAGGTGCTGGGCGCGATCGGCATGATCGTCCTGCTCATGGTGATGAACCTGCGCGGGGTACGCGAGTCGGGCACGATCTTCGCCATTCCCACGTACGCCTTCGTCTTCGGCGTCTTCTGCATGCTGGCCTGGGGGATCTTCCGGATCGCGATCGGCGACGACCTGCACGCCCCGACCGCCGGCTACACGATCAAGGCGGAACACAGCGGACTCACCAGCTTCGCGCTCGTCTTCCTCCTGCTGCGGGCCTTCTCCTCCGGCTGTGCCGCGCTCACCGGCGTCGAGGCGATCAGCAACGGCGTGCCCGCCTTCCGCAAGCCGAAGTCGAAGAACGCCGCGACGACCCTGGCGCTGATGGGCGTCCTGGCCGTCACGATGTTCTGCGGCATCATCGCGCTCGCGCTCGACACCAAGGTGCGCATGGCCGAGAACCCGGCCGTCGACCTGCTGGTGAACGGCAAGCCGGTCGGCGCCGGCTACACCCAGGACCCGGTGATCGCCCAGGTCGCCTCCGCGGTCTTCGGCGAGGGGTCGATCCCCTTCGTCTTCCTCGCCGGCGCCACCGCGCTCGTGCTGTTCCTGGCGGCCAACACCGCGTACAACGGCTTCCCGGTGCTCGGCTCGATCCTCGCCCAGGACCGCTACCTGCCGCGCCAGCTCCACACCCGCGGCGACCGGCTCGCCTTCAGCAACGGCATCGTGCTGCTCGCCGCCTTCGCGTGCGTGCTCGTCTACCTCTACGGCGCCGACTCGACACGGCTGATCCAGCTCTACATCGTCGGTGTCTTCGTCTCCTTCACCCTCAGCCAGATCGGCATGGTCCGGCACTGGAACCGGCACCTGGCCACCGAGACCGACCCCGCCGTGCGCCGCCACATGGTCCGCTCACGGGCGATCAACACCTTCGGCGCCTTCTTCACCGGCGTCGTGCTCGTCGTCGTGCTGCTGACCAAGTTCACGCACGGGGCCTGGGTCGCCGTCCTGGGCATGGTCCTCTTCTACGCCATGATGACGGCCATCCGGCGCCACTACGACCGCGTCTCCAGCGAGCTCGCGGCGGCCGAGGAGCGCGGCGAGGAGGAGGACAAGCCCTCCCGCGTGCACTCCATCGTCCTGGTCTCCAGGGTGCACAAGCCCACCCTGCGGGCCCTGTCGTACGCCAGGCTCTTCCGGTCGGACACGCTGGAGGCGCTCAGCATCAACGTGGACCCGGCCGACACCAAGGCCCTGCAGGCCGATTGGCAGCGGCGCGGCATCGACGTGCCGCTCAAGGTGCTGGACTCGCCCTACCGCGAGATCACCCGGCCGATCGTCGACTACGTCAAGAGCCTGCGCCGCAGCAGCCCGCGCGACGTCGTCTCGATCTTCATCCCGGAGTACGTGGTCGGTCACTGGTGGGAGCACCTGCTGCACAACCAGAGCGCGCTGCGGCTCAAGGGCCGGCTGCTGTTCACCCCCGGCGTCATGGTCACCTCCGTGCCCTGGCAGCTGGAGTCCTCCGAGCGTGCCAAGCTGCGGGCCCGCAAGGGCGCCGAGTGGAGCGCGCCGGGATCCGTACGGCGCGGCGAGGTGGGGCCGTCCGCGCGGAACCGGGAGCCCAGCAGCCGGTCGTGAACCGGGGGCGGCCGCGGGCCGTAGACTTGTCAGCTGCTCGTTCTTCGCCGTCCGCGTGTCCCCTTGTGATCCAGGAGCCCCCTTCGCCATGCAGCACCGTACGAAGGCCCCCGAGGCCGACGCCCTCGTCGGCGAGCGCTACGAGGTCGAGGTCGGCCCTGTGGCGCACGGCGGCCACTGCATCGCGAGAACCGTCCTGCCGGGCCACGACCGGCCGCAGGTGATCTTCGTCCGGCACGCGCTGCCGGGCGAGCGGGTCGTCGCCGAGATCACCGAGGGCGGCCCGGACTCGCGCTTCCTGCGCGCCGACGCCGTCGAGGTCCTCGAGGCCTCGCCGGACCGTGTGGAGGCGCCCTGCCCGTTCTCCGGCCCCGGCAAGTGCGGTGGCTGCGACTGGCAGCACGCCGCCCCGGGGGCGCAGCGGCGGCTCAAGGTGCAGGTGATCACCGAGCAGTTGCAGCGGCTCGCCCACCTCACGCCCGAGGAGGCCGGCTGGGACGGCACCGTGGAGCCGGCCCCGGGCGACAAGGTCGCCAAGGGCGAGGTCCCGGCCTGGCGCACCCGAGTCCAGTACGCCGTCGACGCCGAGGGCCACGCGGGCCTGCGCCGGCACCGCTCGCACGAGGTCGAGCGCATCGACCGCTGCCTGATCGCCGCCCCCGGGGTCGGGGAGCTGGGCGTCGAGTCCCGCGACTGGTCCGGCATCGCCTCGGTCGAGGCCATCGCCGCCACCGGCTCCTCCGACCGCCAGGTGATCCTCACCCCGCGCCCCGGTGCCCGGCTGCCCATCGTGGAGCTGGACCGCCCCGTCTCCGTCCTGCGGGTCGACGAGCAGGATGGCGTCCACCGCGTGCACGGCCGCGGCTTCGTGCGCGAGCGGGCGATCGACCGCACCTGGCGGGTCGGCTCCGGCGGCTTCTGGCAGGTCCACCCGCAGGCGCCCGGGCTCCTGGTCGAGGCCGTCATGCAGGGCCTCATGCCGCGCAAGGGCGAGACCGCGCTGGACCTCTACTGCGGTGTGGGGCTGTTCGCGGGCGCGCTGGCCGAGCGGGTCGGTGAGACCGGCGCCGTCCTCGGCATCGAGTCCGGCAAGCGCGCCGTGGAGGACGCCCGGCACAACCTGGCCGACCTCGACCGCGTCCGTATCGAGCAGGGCAAGGTCGAGGCCGTACTGCCGCGGACCGGGATCACCGAGGCCGACCTCGTCGTGCTGGACCCGCCCCGCACCGGCGCCGGCCGCGCCACCGTGGAGCACGTCGCCTCCCTCGGCCCCCGCCGCATCGCCTACGTCGCCTGCGACCCCGCCGCCCTCGCCCGCGACCTCGGCTACTTCGCGGCCGCGGGCTACACCCCGCGACGGATGCGGGCGTTCGACATCTTCCCGATGACCCACCACGTGGAGTGCGTGGCGATCCTGGAACCGGCCGCGAAGGGTGCCTGACCTGCTGTTCGCCGGGGGCCCGGGAGGTCTTGACCTGTTTCGGGGTATACCGCAGGTGAAGAGGTGTTTCCGTCACCTGCGGTTTTGTGCTGGAGTGACGGGTGCGACGGACGGCTTTCAGGTTTCTTGACGCCCGTACGACGCTCATGATCTGTCGGTGGGACCGGCCGTTGGCGGGGTGTCGTGAGGCCCTGCTCGGCTTGTTCAGAGCCGCTGAACGCGGCTTCACTGTGCTTACGTGATGTGGTCGAGGTGCTCGGGCGGGCTTGCCAGGCAGATGTGGCCGACCGCGATCGTGAGTGGACACCTTCTCGCGGAGCCGTATCTCATGCAGGTGCTGTCCGAGCGGGGCGGGTGGCCTATGAGTCACCGCTTCCTCGCTCTCGACCGCCGCGACTTCCGCACGGAGCGGGTGGTATGTCATGAACTTGACATTCCTCATGTCCAGTCGCAGCGTGGCACAGTGCTGGTCATCGGGAGGCACCCGTTACGGGACGGCGGCCGGAAACACCGCGCCGGCGCCGACGGCACCTGTACCGTTTGCCGATGAGCACGGCCGAATGCTCGGCCGGCCGGAGGGCGATGGGAGCAGCGTGTTACACGGCGTCAGGCTGGCACGGCAACGTCGGGATCGTGACCTCCGAATACGTCACCGCGCTGGGCCGCCCCCACTCTTCCCGAAGGATCTGCTGATCATCGGGGTGGGTGGGATGGGCCGTGCTCTCGCATCTATGTGCGCCCAGGATACCGACGAAGCGGGCAGGCGACGCTGGAGGGTACGGGGCTTCATCGACGAGGACAGGAAACGCCACGGCACCCGGGTCGACGGCTTGCCGGTCCTCGGCGGACTGGAGCTTGTTGACCGCTTCCCGGGGGCGGGTCTGGTGATCTCGATCTGTCACGTGAATCACCAGGGCGCGCGCCGAAGGATCGCGGAGACTCTAGGACTTCCGCCGCACCGGTACCCGACAATCGTTCATCCCACTGCGGTGGTCGATCCCAGCTGCACCCTGGGACACGGCACGGTGCTGATGCCCATGGTCTGCGTGCTGCCGGGTGTCACGATCGGCGATCACGTGATTGTGCGGCCGCACACGATGATGGCGGTCGATGTCACGGTCCGGGACTACGGCACCATCGCCGCCCAGGTGTTTCTCGGGCGGTGCGCCGTGGTCGAGCAGGACGCGTACGTCGGGGCCGGGGCGAAGGTCAGGGAGTACGCCTCCGTGGGGCCGGGGGCTGTCGTCGGCATGGGGTCGCTCGTCCTCGGCCGCGTCCCCGGAGGTCAGGTCTGGGCGGGAAATCCCATCAGGCGTCTCGCCCCGGCCTCCTCGCTCACAGCCCGCGATCGGACATAATCTTCCGCTCGGCCTTCTCCACGGTGATCCGGCCCGCCGGATCACCGCCTGCACGCTCCACGGCACCGCGTACGAGGGCCAGGTAGAAGAGGGCCGGCGCGCAGGGCGTCCACCGCTCCTCCGGCTCGTCCGCGATGAACCCGAGCACCGACTCCGGGTCCGCGTCCACGAACTCGAACCGGTCGTGTTCCCACTTGTCGGTCACGCCGCGCGTCCAGCGAAGGCGCAGCGTCGGCTCGTCGAGCTCGGGTACCACCGCGCGGAAGAACGCCGCCCACTGGTGGTTGACCAGATCCAGCCCAAATCCGAGCAGTTCCACCTTGGTCCTGTCGCCGTCGTGCACGGCGAGTTCCTCGAAGAGGGCTCGGCGCGCCACCGCGTGCAGGCTGACCGGGCGGCCGTCCCGGGGCAGATCGTGCTGTTGAGCCATCCCTTCGTTCGCGGAGGAGTTCCACCGCGCGCTGTTCGGTCCGGCTACCTGGGCACTGCGCCGGGAGAACAAAATCTTGCCGTCCTTGCCGGTCTCCAGAGCCACGTTGATCCCGAAGCTGCAGTTCATCCAGGACGGCGCGTCGGCCGGGTCTCGGCCTTCCAGGTATTCCTTGCGCAGCGTGCGGCCGTTCTTCTGCCGGCGGTCCAGGTTGAGCGAGGTGGTGAGGAAGTCGAAGTAGTCGGCGTCCCGCAGGGCGAGGGAGACAACGGGCTCCTCCGCCAGATGCGTACGGGTGACCACCACCCGTTCTACCGCGAAGCGCGCGTTGTTCCAGCGGTGCGGGAGACCGGCCGCCTCCTTGCGCTCCTCCTCCACCTCGATGGACCTCCGCCAGCCGGCGATCTCCTCGGGGAACTGCACGCGATTGGGCGTGTACTTGATGCGAACGTTCTTCTCGTCGATGGGCCGGGTGCCGTCGCCCTCAAAGAGATGGCATCCCGTCGCCCGGCCGACCAAGGTGAATCTGTCTCGCATCGCACTCACCGACTCCGCCGTTGAATAAGCTGTGTTGGACACTCATGGGGGGCTGTCGGACTCATGTTACGAGAGAACACGAACACCCGGCCGGCATCGGTGAAGACCGAGCGGCGGTCGTCTTCCCTGGTCGGCACGATCGCCGTACCGGAGTACCTCCATCCGAGCGTGGAGGAACTCGAGAAGCTGCGCCGCCCGCATCTGCATGAGGTTCGTGACCGCTTCACGGCGACCGCGCGAGACAAGCTGGGGTTCGGCGAGACCCTGCGGGCCGACCGGGACGGGGCGAGCCGGCGGCACTTGTGGTCCGGGCTGGAGGAGTTCCTGGCCGCCAAGGCCGAGCGCAAGATCCTCTACTGGACGGGTCACGGCGTCCAGCGCGGCGACCAGGGCTACTTCCTCGCATGCACCGACTCGTGGCAGTCGGGCGAGTTCGACCCCGACCGGGCGGTGTCCCTGCTCGACCTGGTGCGATTGCTATTGCGGCCCGAGTACGAGACGGACACCCTGCTGATCGTCGACGCCTGCTCCTCCCAGAGCTACAACTCTCTGGGTGAGGCGGTGCGGCATGCGGTGGAGCTTCAGCGGGACCCCGATGTGATCCGGGCGTGGGAGAGCCGTCGGAAGGGCTTCGCCGTCATCGGCACCTCGGGGGCGGACGCGCAGGTTTCGGCCGGCCGCTGGGTGACGTGGCTGGAGGAGGCGCTGGCGCAGCCGGAGTTCGTGGCGGACGACCAGGCGCGCCCGTTCGAGCCGTCTGCGCTGTATCTGCCGCTGCCGTATCTCTGCCGCGCCGTGGACGCGCAGGCCGTCGACGACGGTTTGGACGATCCCGCGCAGCGGCCGGACTGCCGTGAGGTCCGGGCACTGCCTAACAACTTCTTCGACAATCCTTACTACCACCAGGCCGACCGGCCGGTGTACACGCCGGCCACGCTGACGCGGCGCAGGCCGTGGATCGAGGCCGAGCAGTTCGGTCTCGAGGAAGACAGCCATCTGCATCGCCACTTCGCGGGCCGGCGGGATGCGCTGAGCCGGATCGTGCGCTGGATGGACACGCACCCGATGGGGCTGCTCGCGTTGACGGGCCGGGCGGGCACGGGCAAAACCGCGCTGCTCGGCCGACTGGCGCTCACCTCCCTGCCGAGCTGGCGCGAGACGCTCGGTATGGATCTCGACCCGGCGACGCTGCCCCGGTCGGGCACGATTCACGCAGCGCTGAGCTGCCGGGGGCAGTCCGCCCATTCGCTGGCCGCTCACCTGCGTGAGGTGCTGGCGGGCATCGACGGGGCGCCGCCGATGCCCGATGAACCCGTCATGTCGGAAACGTTCACCGATGCCTTCAAGGAGCTGGTCGGCCGGGCCGGCGCCGTGAACCTGCTGTTCGACGCGCTCGACGAAGCCCTCCCCGACCAGGCGTACGTGATCGCCCGCCATGTCCTCGCTCCCTTGGCGAACATCCCCGGTATTCGGGTGGTCGTCGGTACGCGGGCACAACCCCGCCGCCGTACCACCGCGACGGCGGAAGAGGAGTCCCTGCTGGACGCTCTCGAGCTGAGCGTCGAACCGGTGGTCCTCGAGGACGACGAGGAAGCACGCGCGAGCATCACGGGCATGGTGCTGTCGGTACTGGACTCCGGGCACTCGCCGTACCAGGGGGAAGCCGGCCGCGTGGACCGCGAGTGGACCGCCGAGACCGTCGCCGCGCAGAGCCACGGCTCGTTCCTGGTGGCCCGGCTGGCCGCGACCGAGCTTGCCCTGCAGACCACCGTGGCCACCGAGTCCGAGCTGCTGGGGTGGATGCGTCGCGGCGGAGTGGATCTGCACACCCGCCTGGCTGAGGAGACCCGCCACCTCAGCAAGCAGCCCGGCGCGAAGCGCGCGCACGAGGTGCTGCGGGCGCTGGCCGTGATCCAGAGCCCCGGCCTGGAGCGGGAGGAGACCTGGCTGACTCTCGCGAACGCGCTGCGCGCGGACGGCAGCCCCGAACTCACCGTGGAGGAGCTGCGGCAGGTGCGCCGCGGCGCCGACGGCGGCATCGTAGCCTCCCAGAAGGACGGCACGGGCCGGGACGCGGGCCGGGTCCGCCATCAGCTCGCCCATCCTATGTTCGGCGAATACTTTCTCTCCAGCGCGGGGCTGACTGCCCGGGACGCCCATCGCAGGGTGCTCGACGCGCTGCGCGCCCGGGTCGGCGCCGACTGGCGCGGCGCCGACCAATACACCCTCGAATACCTGGGCGCCCACGCTGCACAGGTCGGGCCGGACACCCTGCGGGAGCTCTTCGAGGACGTGGGTTTCCTGCTGCGTACGAACCCCGACGTCATGCTGCCGCTCGCGGCGGGCCTGGCCCGGGACTGCGACGGCGCCGCCCTGTACGGCAGGGTCGCGGGTTCCTTCGCACGGGCATCCGGCGAACCGCCGCCGCCGGTGCTGCTGGAGCGGAAGGCCCTGCTCAGCGCCACCGCCTTCGTCAGTCACCGCGATGCCACGTACCGGACGTTGCAGCGCGCCGACGGCTTCCTGCCCTGGCAGGAGTACTGGACCGATGCCCCGCCGGATCCCCTGGAGTGGAGGCGTGCGGGTCCACTGGGCGGCGCGCAGGCGTTGAGCTGGCGGGCCGGTGCGGGGGTGGCGGGGCTCGCCCGCACGGACTCCCTGACGGCGGGCGGGCTGGGGGAAATCCAGACCCTGAGCCCGGAGTCGGGTGCCCGGCTACTCACCCGCCGGCTGCCCCGGACCGGCGGGGAGCGAGGGCGCGCGCTCAGCGAGGTACGTGAGGTGGGCGCCGGGACCGGCTGGGTCACGGTGGCCCGGGACGATCACGCCGTGTACTTCTGGCGGGCGGGCGCGCGGATGCCGGACCAGGAGTACCGGTGGGGCGGCACCTTGCGTGCGTTGGCGGTGGCGGACGTGGAGGGCGAGGGTGTGGCCCTGGCGGCCGACGGGTACCGGGTCTGGGTTTGGTCCTGGCGGATCGGCCGGCACCTCGACACACAGCTGCGGGAGGTCCTCACCGCCGACGTTCGACAACTCGCGGCGCTCCCCCTGGGTGCGCGGATGTTCGTCCTCACGGCGGGCGCCGAGCAGGTCGAACTGTTCGAGGTGCGCCGCACCCGCGACGGGGTGGAGCGTCTGCACGCCTGCCAGACGGACCCAGGGGTGTCCCCGGCGGCACCGACGATGGCCGCCGCGGCTCTTCCGGTTTCCCCCCAGAGGGGTTTTCTCGCCGTAGCCGACGGGACCGCCGTGTATGTCTGGCGGTGTGAAGTGGTCGCCGACCGTCAGCCGGTCATGGACCTCGTGGCGACGTACCCGTCGAACGCACGCGGCGTGGCCTTCGGGAAGTACGGCGACGAAGTGCTGCTCGCCGGATACGAGGAAGTAGCCGTCCGTATCTGGTCGGTCGGGCGACCGGGACGGGAGGCCACGCTCGATCTGAACGCCCCCCGCGAAGGCGCCATGGCGTTCGAGCCGAGCGGCCAGGGTCTCCTCGCGGTCGCCGACGGACCGTACATCCGGGTGGTGGACGTGGTCCCCGCCCTTGAGGCCGGCTACGAGATTCAACGGCGCGAGAGCAACGAACGTCCCGTCCTCGCCCTCGTCGGCGCCCCGGACGGTCCGGCCCTGCTGTGCCGTGCCTGGCACAACAGCCTTCGGGTCTCCCGGCCGCGGCAGGGGGATCCGGCAAGCCTTCCGCCCCGGGAACTCGTCCATGAACGCCCGGTGACGGCGGTCGCCGCGGAGCGTACGGCCGGCGGCTGGACCGTGGCCGTCGCAACGGGCCGGATCGTACGGCTGTGGCGTCTCGACGACAGCCTGGCGGTCGTCACGTACGAGGACATCCCGCTCGGCGGGGATGCCGGCCAGCCGGCCCGCGCTCTGAGCCTGGTCAGCGACCCGGCCGTCGGCATCCTGCGGCTGAGCGTGGCCGACGGCTTGCGGCTCGTACGACACGAGGTCCCGGCCGATGTCTCGGTCATGGGGAACCCCGTGCCCGACATCTGGGCCGACCGTGGGTTCTGCGGGATCGACACGAAAATCCTGCGGGACGGTTCGTTCTGGATGGCCGGTGATCTAAGTGACGAACTGCGGGTCTGGGAGAGCGAGCGCGGCGTCGAACCGTGTGTGCGGCTCTCGGCCAACCCCTCGTGCCTTGCCCTCGGGGAGTTGTACGACGGCGAGGACGACGCCTCGATGCCCATGCTGGCCTGGGCCGAGCGCGGCAGCGTCTATGTCAAGGACTGCTCCGTCGACGAGAACGGCGAGAGCATGCACCCTCGGGAGCGGCTGCCGGGGGACTTCCCCGACGTGACGTCGCTGGTGTTCGCCGGGCCCGTGGAGCGGCCCGTGCTGCTGCTGTGCACAGCGCAGACCGTGTCCCGTGCGTGGGACCTCTGGTCCCGGACATGGCTGGGCGGGCCGGGCATTCCCGCGCGGGGGTACACCGTGTACGCAGTCCGCACCGCGACGGACCCGGAGGGTCTGGTGATGGCGTTGCAGGGGGAGAACCGCTGCGACCTGATCCGTCTGCCGCACACATTCTTCGGCACGGGGACACGGGGAGAGTGAATGGAGCACGATCTGGTCGTCTTCGTCCCAGGGTTTCTGGGCACCCGGCTGTACCGGGACGGCTCGGATGTCTGGGCGCGATGCAGTGAGCGCCTGATCGATTCGGCGGCCTCGGCGCTCACCGAGGTGACCCTCCCACCGGGACTGGGGGACGCACCACCCGATGGTCCCTTTCAGCTCGTCGCCGACGGGTTGCTGCAGGTCCCGGACTCTGTGCCGGGGTTGCTGTCCTGCATGGGCTATCCCGGCATCCAGGCCGCGCTCGGTGACCCGTCCGATGCGCAGTTCGTGCCCTTCGGCTACGACTGGCGGCTCTCCCACCGGCTGGTGGCACGGCGGCTGAAGGAGCGCGTGGCGCGCGAACTGGAGCGGTGGCATGCGGAGGTCGACGCGTACTACCCGGACCGGCCCGACGATCCGCGTGTCATTCTCGTCTGCCATGCGACCGGCGGGCTGATCGGGCGGCACTATCTGGAGTGCGAGAACGGCCGGGAGATCGCCCGGACGCTGGTCACCCTCGGCACGCCGCAGCAAGGGCTGGTCCAGGCCGCCCGGTTGCTGGCCGGTGAAGCGGTCCCCGGTGCCGCGGGCCCTGGCACGGACGTGGCCGCCCGGATGAACGAGGTGCTGCGGGACTGGGCGTTCACCCTGCCCTCGGTCGCCGAGATGCTGCCGGTGTACCGCGCCGTGCGGGTCGAGGGAAAGAGCCGCGAGCGGCAGATTACCGACAGTCGCTCGCGGGTTCCCGGGCTGCCGGTTGACGCCATCCGGCAGGCGGGCGACTTCCAGGAGGAGTTCCGCAGGGCCTGCGACGAGCACCGGGCCGCCGGCCCTCTTCCGTACGCCGTGCACTGTCTTGGCAGCGTCGACTTCCCCACTTCCCAGGCTCTCGTGCTCTCCTGCGACAGGTCCCGGATCGTGGACAGCCTATTGGGGACCGGTGACGGCACGGTGCCGTACGAGTCGGCCGTCGCGGACTGGACGGGCACTGATCCCATGATGTGGACCGGTTTCCGTAACGCGGACCTGGCGAGCGGTCCCGCGCTCCGGGACACGATGCTCGCGATTCGTGCGGGACGCTCGCCCGGCGGCACGCTCGCCGGCGGTGAGGGCATCATGCTGCGCTTTCCCCGGAACCCGGTCGCTGCCGGCCAGCCGTTCGTGATCGAGCTGCTCGGACAGGACCTGCTGCGGCGCAATCTGCGGTCATACGTATGGCGCTCGGGCCGTCCCGACAAGCAACCCGTCGTCTTCCGGCAGTACGAGCCCGACCGTTACCGGGCCGAACTGGAAGTGGCCACTGGGCGCTGGGTGGTCGAGGCATCGGTCGACCGGCCGAAGAGCCGGGACCGGAGGGACGTGACGGTCGTGGCGGTATGAGACGGGAGCTGGGATGGCCGGAACCGAACCCCCTCCGTGGCCGCAGTGCGTCCACCTTGACGCGGGGGAACGTTGCCGAGGGCGCAGAGTTGGCCCGTACACGGCTTGTCTCGCGCATCTCGAAAGTAGCGAGCGGGCCGCCCACCTGGCCACGCTGGCCCCCGGCGCCGACCTCGATCACCGGGGTACGCCCTTCACCCAGAGCCTGCTCGACGAGCTCCTTGCGCCGCTCAGGGATCCGGGGAGCGGGCCGGCGCGGGTGGGTGAGGCGTCGTTCGACGAGGTGCGGTTCAGCGGGGACGCGGATCTCGGCGAGGTCGAGTTTGGCGGGCACTGCTCCTTCTCATCGGCCGTCTTCAGCGCGGGGATGTTCGTCCGTGAGGTGCGGGTCGGGGGTGACCTCCGGCTCGGTGCGGCTCAGGTCGCGGGAGATGTGTGGCTCGATGACACCGACGTGGGCGGTGATGCGTGGTTCTACGGGGCGAGGATCGCGGGAGCGTTGCATTTCGGTGTCCGGGTGGTCGGGCGCAGTGCGGTGTTCAAGGGCATGACGTGCGGAAACGCCTACTTCACGGGTGCTCGGGTGGAGGGCGCCGCTTCCTTCGAAGGGGCGGTCATCGACGGGGAGGCCGCCTTCGACGGCATGGTCTTCGAGGACGGTGCCGAGTTCACGGGTGTCCGGATCGGCGGGCGGGCTTGTTTCGACGGCGCGCACTTCCACCGGAGCCGGGCTTGTTTCGACGGGGCGGACGTCGGTGGTGACATGCCCTTCGCCAGGGCCCATTTCGCGGCGGAGGTTACGTTCGAGGGGGCTGCGATTGGCGGTGACCTGGCGTTCCACGGGGCCCAGGTGAACGTCGGTGTGGGTTTCCGTCGGGCGGTTTTCCGGCGTACCGCGCGGATCGGGCCGTTGGTCTGTACGGGGAGGGTGGACTTCTCCGACGCCGTCTTCGGGGCCGCGGTGACGCTGGAGGCCGCCGCGACGGAGGTGCTCTTCCGGCGGACACGCTGGGCGTCCACCGGCGCGCTGCGGCTGCGGTACGCAGGCGTTGATCTGGAGGATGCCGTACTGGAGTTCCCGGTGACCGTTGTCGGGCGGCGACGTGCGTTCGTCTCGCCGGAGGGCGAGGTGGTCGCCGAACCAGGGCTCGCCGACCACCGGGTGCGTGTCACCTCGGTCAAGGGCGTGGACGCCGCGTTCCTGGTCCTGGTCGACGTCGATCTGAGCACTTGTCTCTTCGTGGAGACGGTCCATCTGGATCAACTGCGGCTCGAGGGAAGTTGCGTTCTCGCGGAACCGCCCTCCGGACGCCGCCGGATACGCCGCCAGACCCTGGCGGAGGAACACCACTGGCGGGCGACCCACCACGGCGGCTGGACGCCCGCGCCCCCAGGCATCGAACCGCACCCGCCTGCCGTACTGGCGCCCGTCTACCGGCAGCTCCGCAAGGCTCTCGAGGACGGGCGGAACGAGCCGGGAGCGGCCGACTTCTATTACGGCGAGATGGAGATGCGACGCCATGACCCCGAGGCGTCGCGCAGTGAGCGCGTGCTGCTGCGGCTTTACTGGGCTCTCTCCGGATACGGTCTGCGGGCCTCGCGTGCCCTGGCCTGGCTACTCATGGCCATGACGGCCACGGTGCTCGCGATGATGCTGTGGGGGCTGCCGCATTCCGACCCGGACCCGGTCAGCACGGGGAGCATCGATGACCACCGGGTAACCCTGACGACCAAGAAGCCGACACCCATCAACCCGAAAGGACCGTACGCAAGGCGCCTGTCGACCGTGCGGTTCGAGAAGTCCTTGAGGGTGGTGGTCAACTCGGTGATTTTCCGGGCCTCCGGACAGGATCTGACCGCCGCCGGGACGTACGTCGAGATGACCGCCCGCCTCGTCGAACCGGCGTTGCTCGGACTTGCCGTCCTCGCCGTGCGTAGCCGCGTGAAGCGATGACGCGCCCCGTGCCCTCATAAATTCCGGACTTCAGGACATCGGACTGCTGGAGCAGGTCGAGGACGCGATACGGGACAAGCGCAGTGTCTTCCGGGTGCCGAGCCGGCAGTTCGACTGCACCGGCTGCTGATCCAGCGGCACGAGCCGGAACTGGTGGTGGGCCGGGCCGACCGGATGTGGGAGGAGCGCGCGGATACCGTGGCCGGGAAGATCTGTGGCCCGCACTTCGAAAAGCCGGCCCGCCAGTGGTGCTTCAAAGATGCCGCGCCGCAGAGTCTCTGGGGCCGGGCGAGCTGGGTGCGCCCGACTGAGATCGCCTGCCGGGAACATCGGCACGGTCTCGAATTGGATCTTGTGGTGGCGGAACGCCGCCGCCTTTGCATCGTGTGCGGCCTCGACGCTTCGCCTTTGACATGACGCTCGTTTGACGCTGCGGGTCCTCCGGTATGGCAAGGTCGCCTAGAAAACCGCCTCTGACTTGCGGCTTTGCGTCGCCTTACGGGGCGGACATCTTCCCGATGACGCACCACGTGGAGTGCGTGGTGATCCTGGAACCGGCGAAGGGTGCCTGACCTTCGGTCGTGCGCGTGCGCATGATGTGCGGCGGGGTCCTGGCGTTGCGGTGACGCCGGCGGCGCTCGTTCCGACGGGACGTCACCTGAGGGAGCGCGCAGGTCGTGCCGGGCCGGGGGCGCGTCCCGCGGGCTGTCCCTGCGGGAACTCGAAGGGGGAGAGCCGCCGGCCGTACGTCGGCGGCCCGGACGCTGCCGGAGCGAAGAGCACCGGGACGAAGGCCGGTGGGGCCGCTGCGACGGCTGCGCCACCGGCACCCGGCGCCTCCCGGGGCCGGCGCGGTCCTGCCGGCGCCGGACGGCACGGCGCGGCCGAGCGCTCAGCGCCAGCCGAGCTCCGGCGCCACATGGGTGAGGATGCTCTCCAGCACGTGGACGTTGTAGTCGACGCCCAGCTGGTTCGGGATGGTCAGCAACAACGTGTCCGCCGCCTGGACGGCCTCGTCCTCCTTGAGCTCCCTCACCAGCACCTCGGGTTCGGCGGCGTAGGAGCGCCCGAAGATCGCCCTGGTGTTCTCGTCGATCATGCCGACCTGGTCCCGCGAGTTGCGGTCCCGGCCGAAGTAGAGCCGGTCCATGTCGGTGGTCAGGGCGAAGATGCTGCGGCTGACGGACACCCGCGGCTCGCGCGTGTGGCCCGCCGCCTTGTACGCCTCGCGGTACGCCTCGATCTGCTTGCGCTGCTGGACGTGCAACGGCTCGCCCGTCTCGTCGTCCTTCAGCGTGGAACTCTGCAGGTTCATCCCCAGCTTCCCGGCCCAGACGGCCGTCGCGTTCGAGCTGGAGCCCCACCAGATCCGGTCGCGGAGCCCCGGCGAGTACGGCTCGACGCGCAGCAGGCCCGGCGGGTTGGGGAACATCGGCCGCGGGTTGGGCTTCGCGAAGCCCTCACCTGTGAGCGCCCTGAGGAACTCCTCGGCGTGCCGGCGGGCCATGTCCGCGTCGGTCTCGCCCTCCGCGGGGCGGTAGCCGAAGTGGCGCCAGCCGTCGATCACCTGTTCCGGTGACCCGCGGCTGATGCCGAGCTGGAGCCGGCCGTCGGAGATGAGGTCGGCGGCGCCGGCGTTCTCGGCCATGGAGAGCGGGTTCTCGTAGCGCATGTCGATGACGCCGGTGCCGATCTCGATCTTCGAGGTCCGGGCACCGATGGCCGACAGCAGCGGGAAGGGACTGGCCGCTTGCCGGGCGAAGTGGTGAACGCGGAAGTACGCGCCGTCCACGCCGAGTTCCTCGGCGGCAACCGACAAATCGATGGACTGATGCAGGAAGTCGGCGGCCGATCTGGTGCCCGAGTGCTCGCTCGGTGACCAGTGGCCGAACGAGAGAAACCCAATCTTCTTCACTCTTGTTCGAACCGTCCGGCGACCCCTTTTGATTCCCCGCGTCGGCAGTGCGTGACACCGGTGGACGTCGCCCCGTGTGGGCCCACCCGGCGGTCGCCGGGTGGGCCCGCCCCGCATGGGCCTACCCGCACATACGGCCGCCTACCTCAGCAGGGAGAGGTCGACGGCGTTCGCCAGGGCGCGCATTCCGGCTTCGTTGGGGTGGAGATGATCTCCGCTGTCGAAGGCCGGGGCGAGTGCCGCCGGGTCGTTCGGGTCGGCGAGGGCCTTGTCGAAGTCGGCCACGCCGTCGAAGGCCCCGCTCGTCCGGATCCAGTGGTTCGCCGCTTGACGTATGGCCTCAGCGGAGTCGCTGTAGTATCCGGCGCCCTTGTCGGGAGTCATGGTGCCTCCGATGATCCGGACGTGGGCGGCATGGGCCTGCTCGATCAGATTCCGGTAGCCGTCGATGAGGTCCTGCGCGGTGAGCGGGGCACCGCCGGGGCCGGCGTTGTTGCCGATGTCGTTGATTCCCTCCATCAGGATGACGTCGCGTACCCCGGGCTGGGCCAGTGCGTCGTGGGCGAAGCGTTCGGTGGCGCTGATGCCCTGCCAGATGTTGGGTACGTCGGTCAGGACGCGGTTGCCGCCGAGTCCGGCGTCCACCACGCCCATCGGCCGGCTTCCGGCCAGTCGGCGGGCCAGGTGGTCGGGCCAGCGGTTGTACGACCCCGCCGGAGTGTTGTAGCCGTCGGTGATGGAATCACCGAAGGCGACCACGGTGCCACCGGCGTGGGGCGAGATCACGTCGAGCCCGGAGAGGTAGTACCAGGAGGTGGTCGCCGCGATGTAGTCGCCGTCCCCCGTGTCGGCGGTGTGGTCGCCCGGGCGCGACAGGTAACTGGTGTCGAAGGCGTCGGAGTGCCAGGTGGCGGAACTGGTCGCGTGCGGCAGGTAGAGGCTGACCAGGATGTTCTGCTGGGCCTCGACGGACATGGGCACGGGATCGCTGACCAGTTCCGCACCAGCCGGGATGGTCACGGATCTCCTGTGGGAGAAAGTGACCGCGCGCTGCGATCCGGCGACCGCCGTGGCCTGTCCGGCCTGCGTGGCGACACTGACCGCGCCGAGCGTCAGCGGGGTGGTACTGCGCAGGTTGGACAGGTGGATGCGGAGGGCGGTTCCGGCGACGCTGGAGTGCGCCACCATCCGGATGGTCTGGTCGTTGAAGCTGGGCCCGCCGATCGTCATGCTCGGTGCCCACGCCGTCACTCGCCGGGCGTCGGGCGAACGGGTCGACGCCGAGCGGGCGTCGGCCGGGGTGCCGTCGGCCGGCCGGTCGGCTGGTGCAGGCAGGTTTCCCAGCAGTGCGGCGGCCGCGGCGGTTGTCGCAAGCAGGGTCAGCAGCGTTCTTCTCTTGGTGACAGGCATGGTTCACCTTTTCTCCCCGCCGTGGTCGCCGGGTCCGGGGCGGACGACGGGGTGAGCAGCGGGTATCGACGGAAATCGGTGGCGCTGATGTGGCGCTCCGCGTGGTCAGCGCAGCGTGAAGCCGTCCACCAGGAGATAGGTGCCGCTGAGTTTGGTCACCGTCAGCGTGTGGCGTCCGGGGTTCAGCCCGGACACCGAGTACAGCGTCTGCCGCACGTGCCGTTCCGGAGTGTTCGCGCTGACCGTTCCCTGCGGGACGCCGTCCAGGCGGACGGCGACGTCTCCCTCGTCGCGGTTGGTCTCCGTCAGGAAGCCGATCCCGGTGCCGGTGAACGTGATCGTGGCGGAGGCGCCGTCGCGTTGGGTGTAGTGCACGCCGTCGTCGCGGTCGCCGATACCCCGGGACCCGCTCGACGACCACTCTCCGGCGTACCCGACGCGCAGGTCGTCGTCGTCGACCTCCTTGCCGGGCAGGGTGCCCGGACCTGCGGCGTCCACGATCGCCTGTGCGGCCGGCGGCCAGTTCCCGTCGGTGACCACCTCGGCCTGCTCGAAGGCGATGTCGGTGCCACTGTCGGCGTGGGAGGCGGTGTCACTGTAGTTGTCGTGGACCGAGCCGTCATGGACGGTGGGCGTCCGCAGACTGGTCCATGGTGCGCCGTTGCTGAAGCGCACCACGTTGTCGTGGGTGTTCCAGTGCGAGCTTCCCTCGTCGTGGTAGATCATGCTGCAGCCGTGGACGCATTCGGAGGCGACGTTGCCCGCCACTTCCGAGGGCGCGGACTGGCCGCCGATGGTGTGGATCGGACCGCCGTCGACCAGCGCGCCCAGCACGCTGTGCACGTGGTTGCCGACGATCTTGTTCCCGCCGGCGTAGGAGGTGCCGCGCCGGCACTCGGGCAGTCCCTGCGCGGCCTGCATCGTGCAGTGCGCCGTCCAGCCCCAACCCCAGCCGACGGATATGCCGGAGTACGGCGTGTAGCCGACGTCGTTGTGCGCGATGACGGTTCCCGTGCTGTGTCCGACACGGATGCCCACGGCGTCCTGGTACTCCTGGCCGGGGAACTGCACGATGCTGCGGGACACCGTGTTACCGCTCGTCATGAGCGCCGGGTCGGTCTGGTAGTGGTCGTCGACCTCGCCGATCGACACACCCGTGCCGGATGTGTCGGTGACGGAACTGGCGGTCACCGTGGAGTCCCGTGTCTGGTCGGCCAGGGCGATCCCGCTGCTTCCGGTGTGCTGGACGCGGATGCCGGAGAAGGTGAGTCGCGCACCACGGTGCACCTGGACCGCCGCGGGGATGCTGCTCGGGGTGCGCATCGCCGGATCCCAGATCACCCCGGCCCGGTTGTCGACGTAACCCGCGGTCGTGGGGGCGTTCCAGGTGGTGTAGGCGAAGGTCAGACCGGAGAAGACGAGGTCGTGCACAGGTGCGACCACGTCGGGGATCACGGTGAAGCCGTCGACCAGCAGATAGGTTCCGCTGGTCTTGACAAGGCGCAGGGTGTGCGGGCCCTTGGGAAGTCCGGTGATGGAGACCATCGCCTGCTGGGCCAGCCGTTCCGCGCCCTTGCCGGAGACCGTCGAGATCTTCTCGCCGTCGAGGTAGACGTCCGCATCACCCTCGTCGGAGTTGGTCTCGGACAGCACCTGGATACCGGTGCCGTTGAAGGTGTAGGCGACCGCGTCGCCGTCCGTGGCGGTGTAATGCACGTCGCCGCCCATGTCACCGAGGTCGCGGCCACCGGAATAGCCCCAGCTTCCGGTGTAGACCGCTCGCCAGTCGGTGTCGTTCACCGGCGCCAGGTGCCCCGGGGTGCCGGAGGCTTCCAGAAGGGTGGTGGCCACTGGCAGTTCGACGTCCGCTGTCGCCAGGTCCTCGCCGGCTCTGGGCACGTAGTAGAGCCGGCCGGCGTTGTTGTCCAGATAGAACTGACCCGGAGTACCCAGCAGTCGGTAGGCGTTCTCCAGCCACGTGATGCCGTTCATGCCGGACTGCCCCGCGGGGTTGTACGGGAAGCCGGGGTTGGGAACCCCGTGATGGTTGTTGTTCCAACAGGCGGGGTCGACCGTGAGGTCGGAACCACCGGTCGCCGAGCGGGTGATGGACGCCAGTGGGCACCTCGTCTGCCGGGAGGCGTGCGTCTCCACGACCTCGACCTGCGCGGGGTTCACCCATGAGGTGTACGAAGGGTCGCTCGTCGTGAAGCCTGTGGCGCCGGCCGAGAAGCCGGAGGGGTTCATCGGCCCTCGGGCGCGGACCGCGCGAATCCCGTCGACGAACAGTTCCCGGCTTTCCGTACCCCTGGGCACGTTGGCGCGGTAGATGTTCCTGGCAGCGTCCACCAGGGAGAACCCGGTGATCCGGGTCGCGCCGCTGAGCACCGGCGTCTGTCCGGCGCCCGCCCGGTACACCACGGGGTGGCCGGGGCGTCCGGAGTCCTCGACCCCCAGCCGGAACGGGCTGGTGAGCCGGTATGTCCCGCCCCGTAGTTCGACCACGACGTCCTCGGTCGCGTGCGGGATCAGGGCTCTCGTACGTTGCCGGGCGGTGTCCAGTGAGCATGGTTCGGCTCTACTGCAGGACGAACCGCGCCCGTCGGGCGCGACGTGCAAGATGTCCGGTCCTGGGGTGGCTCGGGGTGGGCCACCGGTGAAGCCGAACAGGCCGGCGGCAGCGGCCACAAGGCATGCGGCGGCGGCTTTGCGCATCGTGATCTCCATGAGGGCCGGGGAGCAGACATCCAATGAATGTACGGAAACTCGCCCGGGAGTCCTAGAGGTTGGCCGGGAAACCTCGTAAAAAGATCCGATCTCCGGCGTGTTGACGGCACGTACCCCAGGGCCCCGGGACCGTCGTGAGCGCCGGTTGATCACGGGATTCAGGTCCGAGGGCTGCCCCTCCTGCCGCGCCCTTCTCGCCATCCCACCGGGCGGGCGGTGACGCCGACCGGGCCGCTCGACCCGCCCGCCGACCTGGCCGCTCGACCCGCCGGCGTGGGTTCTCGATCCACGTGACCCGGAAGGGGTTGCGTCGCACGACTTCCCCGGGTCCTGAGGTCGCCATGCCTGGTGGGTGGCCCGGTGGTGCGGGTGTGTCTCGAGGAGTGTCATCCTGGTCTTCGGACGTTCGTCTGACGTATCCGCCCGGCAGCAGCGCCTGAGACGGTCGCCGGCCTGCGCGCCTGCCGGGGGGCGGCAGCGGGCGGTTCCGGGGGTGGCGTCGCGGTGTCGACGGGTGGTGACATGGCGTCGGCCGTGAGGGGAGGGGGAGGGGTGCATCGCATCCGTCAGATGGGCTGCGACGGTGCGCGGGGTGTGTGGACCGACCGCTGCCGCATGGGAGGCCGCGGCAGTGCGCCGCCTGCGCCGAGCTGTACGGCCGCCTCGCCACCGCCTCCGTCGCCGAGTTCGTGGGCTGCTGGTCCGGACGGCCGGGTGGGCGGCCGCCCGGCTCGACCGGACACGGTGGGCGGGTGACCCGCCGGCAGGCGCCGGCGGTGCTGCCCTCGTCGCTGCGTGCGCGGCTCGGGCTGATCGCGGGCCTGGCCGCGCTGATGGTCGTCGTGCTCGCGGTCCTCTATGCCGGCGACAGCCGGCCCGGCGTGGTGGACGTGCGGATCTCGGCGGCGGTGGGCGACGTGCGGGCGCCGTGGTGGTACCTCGCGGCGGCGGTGGACCCCCTGGGGACGCCGGGGGGAGCGGCGACGGTGACCGTGGCCACCGTGGCGGCCTGCCTGCTGCTTCGGCGTCCTCGGGCGGCGGTGCTCATGGTCGTCGGCCCCGGCCTGACCGTGGGGACGACGACGCTGCTCAAGCCCCTGGTGGGACGCACCATCAACGGTGACAACCTGTCCTACCCGAGCGGGCACACCGCCTTCGCCACCGCACTCGCTCTCGTTCTGGCTCTGCTCGCGACCGGCCGGTTCGGCCTCGGCAGGACCGCCGGCACGTCACTGGTGCTCGCCGCGGCATTGGTCGGCGGCGCCGCCATGGGCTGGGCGCAGGTCGTCCTGGACGCGCACTACCCGACGGACACCATCGGTGGTTGGTGCACCGCGCTGGCCGTGGTGCCGGCGACCGCCTGGCTGGTCGACCGGGCGGCCGGCCGCCCGGCGGACCGACCGGCCGACGAGACGGCCGGTGCCGGCCGGCCGGAGGAGATCTGACCGCGCGTCACGCCCGGCGGCGGAAGACCGGCTTGACCGGGCGTCCGGCCATCCAGGGGGTGGGATCGGCGGCGTCCAGTGCCTTCCGGTACACCGCGCAGGCCCCGGCCACGACATCGACGGTGTGATCGATGTCGGCGTCGCTGAGCGCGCTGCTCACCACGAACGAGGGGGCCAGCACCCCGCCCGCGAGGAGCCCGCGCAAGAACAGGGTGCGGTACTCCTGCGACGGCTGCCGGTTCTCGTCGAGGGTGGCGAAGACCAGGTTGCTGGCCCGGCCCCGGACGACGATGTGGTCGCCGACCCCCATGGCGTCCGCGGCCTCGCGGACACCGGCGGCCAACCGCTCGCCCAGGGCGTGCAGCCGTGCGGTGACGCCCTCCTCGACGTAGGTGCCGAGCACGGCCATCGCGGCCGCCAGGGAGTGCGTCTCCGCGCCGTGCGTGGTGGACAGCAGGAACACCCGGTCGCCACTGTGGCGCAGCCCGCCCTGCTCCATCAGGTCGCGGCGCCCGGCCAGCGCGGAGACGGCGAACCCGTTGCCCAGCGCCTTGCCGAACGTGGACAGGTCGGGGACGACGCCGTACAGGCCCTGGGCTCCCGCCTCGGACCAGCGGAAGCCGGTGATCATCTCGTCGAAGACGAGTACGCAGCCGTGCCGGTCGGCCAGTTCGCGCAGACCGGCGAGGTAGCCGGGTGGCGGCTCGGTATGGGCGGCGGGTTCGAGGATCAGGCAGGCGACCTCGTCCCGGTACGTTTCGAGCAGCTCCTGCGTGGCGGCCAGGTCCCCGTACGGGAACGCCACGGTGAGCTCGTTGGTCGCCGCCGGAATGCCGGCGGACATCGGCGTGGTGCCGATGAACCAGTCGTCGACGGAGAAGAACGGATGGTCGGCGCAGACGGCCACCCGCGGGCGCCCGGTGGCGGCGCGGGCGAGACGCACGGCGGCGGTGGTGGCGTCGGAGCCGTTCTTGGCGAACTTGACCATGTCGGCCGTCGGCACCGTGGCCAGGAAGCGTTCCGCGGCTTCGACCTCCACGATGGACGGCCGGACGAAGTTGCTGCCGCGGTCGAGTTCCCGCCGCACCGCCTCGACCACGGCCGGGTGGGCGTGGCCGAGGCTGACCGACCGCAGTCCGGAGCCGTACTCGACGTAGCGGTTGCCGTCGACGTCCCACACATGGGCACCGCGGCCGTGGCTGATGACCGGCGCGAAATTCTCGGGGTACTGGTCGTCGCCCTTGGCGTAGGTGTGCGCGCCCCCGGGGATCATGGCGTGCAGCCGCTCGTTCGCCTGCCTCGACCGCGGCAGGCCGGGCTCTGGGGTGTCTTCGGTGGCCACGCCGACCTCAACTCTCAACTCGCTGGAGCACCGTGGCGAGGCGCGGGGCTTCCCGGTCCCGCCGGGACATCGATGTGACCGGCAGCGGCCAGGGGATGGCGAGCTCCGGGTCGTCGAAGGCGATCGTCACGTCCTCGGCCGGATCGTGCGGGCGGTCGATCCGGTACGAGGTGTCGGCGGTTTCGGTCAGCGCCTGGAAGCCGTGCGCGCACCCCGCCGGGATGTACAGGCTCGTCTGGGTCTCGCCGGACAGCTCGAAGAAGGCGCGGCTCCGGTAGGTCGGCGAGTCCGTCCGCAGGTCCACGACGACGTCGAAGACCCTCCCGTACGAGCACCGCACCAGCTTGGCCTCGCCGTCGCCGGAGCGCAGGTGCAGGCCGCGCACCACACCCCGGACCGAACGGGACAGGCTGTCCTGGACGAAGGCGTCCGGGTCGATGCCCACCGACCGGACCACGTCGGTGTCGAAGGTACGGCAGAAGAAGCCGCGCTCGTCGGCGTACGGCGTCGGTTCGAAGAGGTAGGCACCGGATATCGCCCGGACTTCGGTCGCTTTCATGACGCCTCCCGCAGGCTATGGGCGTAGACATGGTGGGACGCCGGGAACAGGGCGGCGGTCACGGCGCTGAACTGCTCCTCCAGACGCCCGGCGGCGGCCTGGTTCCGCTCGGCGAGGGTCCGCTGCAACCGCGCCGCATTCCGCTCCAGCGCCCGGAACTGCTCGAGCAGCCGGTCGGCGTCGACCTCGCGGGCCGGATGGCAGTACGCGTCCAGCCCCATCCGAGCCATGAGCGCGTCGCTCTTCGCCGCGTAGGTGAGTGCGAGCGTCGGCGTGCCGACCTTCAGGGCGCAGATCAGGTTGTGGTAACGGGTGGCCACGACGGCGTCGGCGGCCGCCATCTCCTTCATCAGGTCGGCCAGCGAGGTCGCCTCGGCGGCCGTGACCAGCGGCGAGTCCACCGCGTCGAGGATCGCCGCGACCACCGGGGCGTCGCATGCGTCGCCGGTGACCAGCCGGACCGGTCTGCCGTCCTCGACCAGCGCGCGGACGAAACGTGTCGTCCCGTCGAGGTAGCGCCGGTGGATCTGCTCCGCCCGGCCGCGGTCGTCGTTGCCGCCGTGGAAGTCCATGACGCCGACGCACACCGGGCCCGAGGAGTCCGAGGGCGCGTTCCTCGGCGGCGCCGGCAGGGCGAACGCGAGGTCGGGATAGACCTCGTCGCGCGCGGTGTCCACGCCCATCGCCCGCATGGCGTCTCGGGACAGGGTGTCCCGGTACGACCGGTAGGCGGCCAGCCGTGCCGACCAGCGCACCAGGGTGCGGGTCGGCCGGTTGGCGATCGCGTCGGCGCCGACGCCGACCAGCGCGACCCTGGTGCGCAGCAGTCGGCCGCTCGCGCAGAGGAGGAACAGAGCGTAAGGAAAACCCCACGGCCGCAGCGGGAGCGTGGCCTCCAGTACGCCCATGCCCGGGACGATCACCACGTCGTGCCGGCGCACCCAGGCCGCGGTGCGGAGGATGTCGAGGACTTTGCCCATGCCCTTCGCCGCCAGCGCGCGCACCCGCGATGTGTTCCGGGATCCCTTGCGGTACCAGTGCAGCCGCGTCGCGGGTATCGCGAACCGGGCCGTCACGGCCTCGGGTCCGCCGCACAGCGCGTCCACGACCGCCTCCGGGTGCTCGGCGCGCACATATCCGAGCACGGCCTCGAGCGACCCGTCGTTGCCGAGGTTGCCGGAGCCGAGCAGGCCGAACACCCCCACGCGCACCGGCGCATGCCTCGCAGCGGTCATGCCTTCCTTCCCTCACGGCCGGCGACGAGGGCGTCGACGGATACGGTGAGCCGCTCCGGGTCGACCGGGGCGCGGTCCTCGACCCGTTCGCCGGCGCCCGGCCGTGCCCGGCTGGTCATCCACGCGGCCAGGTGCCGGAAGCACGCGCGCCGGTCGGCCGCGGACAACGGCGCCCGCCGGATCGCCGAGGCGAATCCCCAGACGTACTCGGCGAGCAGCCGGGGCGTCGGATGCAGCGGGCCTGCCCGGCGCGGGTCAAGGTTGACGCACCGGGAGCGCTTGGACGGGTTCGCCCGCTCGGCACGCGTGGGGTGGTCGCGGCGGAAGTACAGCAGTTCCGACACCTGGTGGAACGGCCCGTGCAGGACGATCTCGGCGACGAACGTGCGGTCCGCGTGGTGGTAGCTGTCGTGCGGCCTCACCCGGCGCAGCATGTCGGCCCGCATCACGCCGTAGAAGTCGTCACCACCGGGCTCGAACAGGAAGCTGCGGAAGCGCTCCGGCGCGTGCGGCGAGTCGGTGGCGAGCCCGTACTCGTACGGGACCTTCACCTTGCCGTCGCCGTCGACGACCGCCTGCCCGGAGTGCGCGAGGACCACGTCCGGCCGCTCGTCCAGCGCCTCGACGCAGCGCCGCAGCAGGTCCCGGGCGTACAGGTCGTCGTGTGAGGCCCACTTGAAGAGCTCGCCGCGGCACTGGGTGAACACGTGGTTGTGGTTCGGGGCTGCCCCGATGTTCCGGGGCAGCCGGAGGTAGCGGATGCGCGGGTCCCGCGCGGCGTACCCGCGGCAGATCTCCTGCGTCCCGTCGGTCGAGGCGTTGTCGGAGATGACCAGTTCGAAGTCCTCGTAGGTCTGGCCGAGCAGGGCGTCGAGCGACTCGGCCAGGTACTCCTCGCCGTTGTACACGGGCAGGCCGATGCTCAGCCTGGGGTGGGCGGTCACGATGTCCTCACTTCGTGGGGGTGGACAAGATCGCGGTGGCGCTCGCGCAGGGCGGAGCGCAGTTGCAGCCACCACACGGCCGAGCCGGCGGTGGTCGCGGCGGCGACGGCCCAGGCCGAGCCGACCGTGCCGCCGGCGGCCGCTCCGGCGAGCCCGCCGCCGACGTAGCAGGCGGAGGCGAACAGCTGGCAGCGCATGCTGCGCCGGGCCGCGCCCAGAGCGCGCAGTCCGGCCGCCGCCCCGGTGCCCAGACCCGCTCCCGCGACGCTCAGGGTGACCGGCACGATGAGCTCGGAGGCGGAGGGCCACACGTGGCCGAGCACCAGTTCGCCGAGTCGGCCCGGCACCAGCAGCAGCGCCCCGCCCCAGACCAGCGCGGCGACGGCCTGCCCCCCGCCCAGCAGGAGGCAGAACCAGCCGAGCCGGTGCGGGGCCTGCCGCAGCACCCGTGCCGCCTCCGGGACGGTGACCAGCGAGAGCCCCATGAGCACCGCCAGGAACGGGCCCAGCAGGAGCTCGGCGCCCCGCACCGCTCCCACCGCGCCGAGCCCGACGATCACGCCGAGCCCGTACGCCCGCAACTGGCCCGCGCCACTGAGGCTGACGTTCTCGACCAGGTACCGGTAGCCGAGATCGCGTTGTTCGCGCAGCCACCGGCGGGCCTCGGCCATCCGGGGCCGCACGCCGGACTGGAGCCAGCCGTATCCCGCCGCCACCGTGGCCGACGCGCCCCAGGCGAGTACGAAGGCCGGCACGTTGTCCGCGTGGGCCGCCACCACCATGGCAGGGATGAGCGCGACACCCCACACGACGTCGTTGACGAACGCCTTCCGCCCGGCGCCGGCGGCGAAGAACGAGAACCGCCAGGCGTCCTGGAGCAGCAGCCCCGGCAACATGACACCGAGTGCGGCGAACGAGGGTCCCACCCGGCCGCCGAGGCAGAGCCCGGCCACCAGGCACCCCGCGCCGATGACCGTGCCGACGCCGAGTGCGGTCCCCGTCGACCGGGCCACCGCCCCGCGCCATGACGCGTCCGGCACGCCGCTGAAGCGCACCACGAGCGGGTCGGTGGCCAGCCCGCGGGAGACGTTGAGCACCACGCCGTAGGTCACCCAGGCGAGGCTGAACACGCCGAACGCGGTCACCCCGAGCGAACGGGCCACGTAGAGGCCAACGACGAAATTGCTCACGCTGGAGGCCGCCTGGTCGGCCAGTCCCCAGGACAGCCGGCCGGCGAGGGCCCGCCTGGCGGATCGGGCCGGTGCCGTTGCCCGCGGATTCTCTTCCTCGGTGGCCATCGGCGTCATGCCTTGATCAGCCCGGCGTCGAGCAGGGCGCGGGCCCCGGTGACGACGGTGTCGAACGCGAGCCCGGACCGCTCGGCGACGTCCAGCAGACTGTGCTCGCCGTCGGAGAGGCTGAGCACCCAGAGCATGGCCAGCTGGGCCTGCTTCGCGTCGCTGCGGCCGCCGAGCGAGTCGTACAGCCCGCGCCGGCCCAGCTGGGGCTCGCCGTAGGGGCTGAGGTTGACGTACCGCCGGTTGCGGTCGAGCACGGCGAACGCCTCGCGGCAGACCGCGAGGGTGTCCGCCATCGCGTCCGGGGAGACGAAGTCCGGGTTGTCCGCCGAGGTGTGGTACTCGGGGTACCCGGCGTACGGGGTCCGGCTGAGCGATCCCACGCCCAGATCGAAACCGGGTGAGCAGTACTGTCGCTCGTCGTAGCCGTACGGGGTGAACTC
The DNA here is from genome assembly GCA_033793685.1 of Streptomyces sp. ME19-03-3. Taxonomy (GTDB): domain Bacteria; phylum Actinomycetota; class Actinomycetes; order Streptomycetales; family Streptomycetaceae; genus Actinacidiphila. The sequence continues at coordinate 172,023 of JARAXD010000007.1, forward strand.
CTCGACGCGGTGGGGCCGCTGCGAGGCGGCCAGCACATGGCGCATCACCCGGTCGATCTCCGCGTCGCCGCGTCGGCTCTGCTTGTAGGTCAGTCGGCCCGGGTCGCCGGCGCAGGCCAGTACGAGCCCGTGCTTGACCCGGTCCACCCGCTCCGCGTTGCGGGCCAGCCAGGTGATCGCCCCGATGGTGCCGGGCGCGTAGATGAACCGGTAGGTGTAGTACGGCGTCTCCTGCGCCAGTGCGCGGGCCAGGAACGTCGCCACCGCGATGCCGGCCAGGTTGTCGTTGGCCAGCGACGGGTGGCAGACGTGGCAGGAGACGATCACCTCGTCGGGGACCTGCCCGGGGATCACGTGCTCGGCGTAGGTGAGGTGGCCGTCCGCGAGCGTGGAGTCGATACGCACCTCGTACTCGCCGTCCGGCAGCGCGTCCAGGGTCTCCTGGGCCAGGCAGAAGCCCCACGCGGGCTCGTAGTAGCTGGTGCGGTACGGCACCCAGCCGGGGTGCTCCGGCAGGGTGTGCAGGTGCGGCCGCAGCTCGGCCAGCGGCATGGTCGCCGACACCGGGACGCTGTAGCCGAGCACGTGCAGGCTGGACGCGGCGAAGTCGACGACCCGGTTCCCCTGGCTGTCGGCGACGTACGCGTCCTTGATGTTCCACTCCTGCGGCACCGTCCAGTCGAGCACCTGCGTCCCGGTCGGCACCTCCCGCACCTGCAGCGGAACGTACTCCCCGACGATCTCCAGGGTGGCGCGCACACCGTCGCCGGTGATGCTCCGGCACAGCGGGTACAGCCGTTCCACCAGCGCGTGCATCTCCTCGCCGACCGTGCTCATCGGCGCCACCGCAGGGTGTCGTCGACGGAGCCGGCGTCGGACGCCGCACGCAGCACCGCGAGGCGGGTGAAGCGCTGCTCGAAGTCCTCCCGCGTCAGCTCGAACTTCTGGTAGGCCTCGGCGAGTTCGATCGCACCCTGCCGCACCGTCCATGTGCAGTCGAAGCCGGGGAGCGCGGCGCGGAACCGGGAGAAGTCCACCCGGTACGAGCGCGGATCAGCGCCGTTCTCCCCGGTGATCACCACCTTCGCGCCGGGCACCGCCTCGGCGACCTGCTCGGCGATCTCGGCGACCGTGACGTTGTTGACCTCGCTGCCGATGTTGAACGCGCGGTCGTGCACGGCCTCGCGTGGCGCGGTCAGCGCGGCCGTGAAGGCCCGGGCGATGTCGGCGGCGTGCACCAGCGGGCGCCACGGGGTGCCGTCGGAGAGCACGAGGACCTCCCCGGACAGCAGTGCGTGGCCCACCAGGTTGTTCAGCACGATGTCGGCGCGCAGCCGGGGCGAGTAGCCGAAGGCGGTGGCGTTGCGCATGAACACCGGGGTGAAGTCGCCGTCGGCCAGGGCGTGCAGGTCGTCCTCCACGCGCACCTTGGACTCCGCGTACGGCGTCACCGGCCGCAGCGGAGCGTCCTCGCCGACCAGGTCGTCACCGCCGGCGGCGCCGTAGACGGAGCAGGTCGACGCGTACAGGAAGCGCCGCACTCCGGCGTCCCGGGCCAGCCGGGCCAGGTGCACGGAGGCGTGGTGATTGATGTCGTAGGTCAGCTGCGGTGCCAGCGATCCCAGCGGGTCGTTGGAGAGCGCGGCCAGGTGGATCACGGCGTCCACCCCGGCCAGGTGCTCGGCCGTCACGTCGCGCAGGTCCACCCGGTGCCCGGGAGGGTCCGCGGGCGCGGGGCCCAGCACGCAGTCGGCGAACAGGGCGGCGTCGAGTCCGACGACCTCGTGCCCGGCGGCCGCCAGCACCGGGGCCATCACCGTGCCCAGGTAGCCCTGGTGTCCGGTCAGCAGTACGCGCAAGGTTCATTCCCCCAGGTCGAGAGTGAGTTTGGTGACGGCGAACGCCTCGGCGTAGCGTGCGTGGCATTCGATGCCGCGGATCCGTGCGAGGCCGAGGAAGGCCTCACGGTCGTACCAGGGCCGGTGGCGCTGCGAGGGGTAGTGCTCCTGCAGCAGCCGCACCTTCCGCTCCGCGATCTGAGGCGACAGCGGCTGGTACGCCGACGGACGGCCCAGATCGCCGTCCCACTTGACGATCTCGTAGCCGAGCACGAGGTGGTCGCGGAACGCGGTGGGCAGCAACCGCGCCAGGCCGCGGTGGTCCTGGTGCGCGTCATCGGTACGCGGCGCGAGGAGCAGATCCGGCTCGGTCCGCTCGCGCAGTTCCTCGACCGCGGCCTTGGCCTCCTCCCAGTGCGCGGGCAGCCGGCCGTCCGGCAGCTTGAGCACGGTCAGCCGCAGGTCGGCACCCGGGCAGAAGGCGGCGAGCGCGGCCCGCTCCTCCTGCTCCCGCTCGCTGCCGCCGCCGGAGAGCACCAGTGCGTCGACGCGGACGCCCGGCCGCGCACGGCACAGCGTCAGCAGCGTGCCGCCGGCCCCGATGGCGATGTCGTCGCAGTGGGCGCCCACCGCGACGATCCGGTCCAGGCGCCCGGCGCTGAGCCGGATCATGCGGTCCTCGTTCCGGCGCCCTGCTCCCACACGGCCCACGGGCGGTTGCCCCTGACGTAGGCCTCGTCGAGCGCGGCCCGCTCCTTGACGGTGTCGGTCGGCTTCCAGAAGCCGCGGTGCCGGTGTGCCACCAGCCGCCCGCGCTTGGCCAGTTGGGCGCAGCCGTCGGCCACCAGGTCCCCGTTCTCCGGTATGTGGTCGAAGACCTCCTGGCGGAGCACGAAGTAGCCGCCGTTCTCCCACAGCGGCAGGTCGCCCACCGCGGTGATGCCCCCGACCATGCCGTCCTCGCCCAACTCCACGCAGTGGAAGGAGGACTGCGGGGGCACCACCATCATCGACGCCCCCGCGTCGCGCTCGGCGAACCGGTCGATCATCTCCGGCAGCGGGGCGTCGGTGAGCACGTCGGCGTAGTTGGCGAGGAACATCTCGTCACCGTCCAGGTGGTGGCGCACCCGGCGCAGCCGCTCCCCGATCGGCGACTCGATGCCGGTCTGCGCGAACGTGATCGTCCAGTCGGCGATGTCGGTGGACAGCAGCTCGGTCCTCCCGCCGCGCAGCACGAAGTCGTTGGACGTCGTCTCCTCGTAGTTGAGGAAGAAGTCCTTGATGTGGTGCGCCCCGTAGCCGAGGCACAGGATGAAGTCCTTGTGTCCGAAGTGCGCGTAGTAGCGCATGACATGCCAGATCAGCGGCCGCGGACCGACCATCGCCATCGGCTTGGGCACGTCGTCGGAGGCACCGCTGCGCATCCGCATCCCGTAACCGCCGCAGAACAGGACGACCTTCATGACTCGACCTCGACAATGCTCAGTTCCGGGATGGGAAAGACAAGACGGCCGCCCCACTCGTGCACGAAGGACAGCTGCTCGACCAGCTCGGCCCGCAGGTTCCACGGCAGGACGAGGACGTAGTCCGGTCTGTCGGCGGCGATCTGCTCGGGCGGCAGGATCGGGATGCGGGTGCCCGGGGTGAACCTGCCGTGCTTGTACGGGTTGCGGTCGACCGTGTACGCGAGCAGGTCGGGCCGGATGCCGCAGTGGTTGAGCAGGGTGTTGCCCTTGCCCGGGGCGCCGTAGCCGACGACCGTCTCGCCGCGCTCGGCCGCCTCGACGAGGAACCGCAGCAGGTCCCGGCGCACCTTCGCCACCCGGGCCGAGAAGTCGGTGTACCCGGACAGCTCCTGCAGCCCGGCGGCCTTCTCCCGGGCCAGTACGTCCGCCACCCGCACGCTCGGCTCGCCGGCCGCCTCGGTGGGCCGGGCCCACAGCCGGATGGAGCCACCGTGCGTGGGCAGCAGTTCGACGTCCACGAGCGTGAGTCCGCCGCTCGCCAGGGCCCGGATCGCGGAGGCGACCGTGTAGTACTGGAAGTGCTCGTGGTAGATCGTGTCGTACTGGTTCTCCTCGATCAGGGTCAGCAGGTGCTGCACCTCGATGGAGACCCACCCGTCGTCGGCGACCAGGGCGCGCAGCCCCTGGGTGAACCCGACCACGTCCGGGATGTGGGCGTACACGTTGTTGGCGACGACCAGGTCCGCCGGGCCGTGCTCGGCGCGCACGGCCGAACCGGTGTCCGGGGACAGGAACTCCGTCAGCGTGGGCACACCCGCCTCCCGTGCCGCGGCGCCCACGTTCACCGACGGCTCGATGCCCAGGCAGCGGATCCCGCGGTCCACCATGTGCCGCAGCAGGTACCCGTCGTTGCTCGCGACCTCGACCACGAAGGCCTCCGGGCCGAGGCCCAGCCGCCGCACGGCGTCGGCCACGAACACGCGCGCGTGCTCCACCCAGGAGGTCGAGTAGGAGGAGAAGTACGCGTACTGCGTGAACGTCTCCTCCGGAGTGATCAGCGGAGGGATCTGCGCGAGCCAGCAGTCGGTGCAGACCCGCAGGTGCAGCGGGTACGCCGGTTCCGGCCGGTCGAGTTCGTCCGCGGCGAGAAAGCTCTCGCACGGCGGTGTCGCCCCCAGATCGACGACGCTCGCCAGCGCCGCCGAGCCGCAGAGTCGGCATCGTGTCATCTACTGCCCCCATCCCTGCCCGCGGAAGTGTCCCCACCACGGGCCAGCGTGTGCGTTCCTGCCGGCGGCGCGCTGTCCCCGCCGCCGGACCGGGCCGCGATCGCGGCCCGGTACCCCTCCACCAGACGCTCCAGCCCGACGGCCGGACTGAAACCCTGCTCGTAACGGCGCCGGGCCGCCTCTCCCATCGCCCGGTTGACGGCCGGATCGGCGGTGATCCGGCGCATGCTCGACGCGAGCGAGGCGGCCTCACCCGGCCGGTGCAGCAGCCCGGTCACCCCGTCCTCGACCAGTTCGACGAAGGCGCCGTGACCGGCGGCGACGGTCGGGACCCCGGCCGCCATCGCCTCGACCACCACCAGGCCGAACGCTTCCAGCCACGTCGAGGGAGCCACCACGGCGACCGACCGCGCGACGACCCGCCGGCACTCCGCCGGGTCGCACAGGCCGATGAAGCGCACATCGTCCCGGCCCGCCGCCCAGGCGGCCACCTCCCGCTCCAGCGGCCCGGCGCCGGCGACGACGAGCGGTACCCCCACACCGCCGTCCGCGGCGATCTCGTCCCACGCGGCCATGAGCAGCCGCACGCCCTTGGCCTGCGCCAGCCGGCCGAGGTAGAGCAGGTGCTCCCCGGGGCCCACCCGGCGGGCGTCCGGATCGGGTACGAAGTTGTGCTTCACCGCCAGCCGCCCGGCCGGCATGCCGGACGTCACCAGGACGTCGCGTTGGGCCGCGGAGATGCAGAAGAAGCGGTCCACGCCGGACCACCACCGCCGCCGGTTGGCCGACAGACTGACCGCCAGCGGCACCGTCGCCAGCCGGGAGTCGCGGTAGCAGCCGTGCCGGACGGCGGGCAGCGGCGCCGACCCGACGCACTCGGTGCACGGCCGGCCGTCCCGCTGGAGCGTGCCGGGCGGGCAGACCTGGGTGTAGTTGTGCAGCGTGGCCACGACGGGCACCCCGGCGTCGGCGCAGGCGGCCAGCACCGCGGGCGACAGGAGCGGGAAGACGTTGTGGACGTGCACCACGTCCGGCCGCTCGGCGCGGAGCCGGGCGGCGAGCTCCGCGCGGACCGCCGGGTTCCACGGCACCAGCAGCGGCACCGCGGCCTTGCCCAGCAGGGACCGGCCGGCGATGTCGTCGCTGCGCCGCTCGAACACCTCCACCCGGTGGCCGGCTTCGCGCAGCAGCCCCACCTCCTGGTCGACGACCCTGTTCTCCCCGCTCGGCTGCGCCGAGGCGTAGCGGTTGTGCACCACGAGGACGTGCATGGTCAAGCGACCTCCGATCTCTGGGCCCATCGCGGGACGTGTCGGCGAGGGGCGGCCGGGGCCGGGGGAGGCGCCGCCGCGGCAGGTGGTGCCAGCAGTGAGGCGGCCACGGCCAGATGCAGCAGGTACGGCGAGGCGTCGCCCAGTCCGGCCTCGGTGTACGAGGCCATCGCGCAGTAGCTGATCAGGAAGATCGCGCAGGCCCTCGGCAGCGACGGAGGCCGCAGCAGCGCGACGCCGCCCAGCACGATGACGACCGCCGCCACGACGGCGATGCCGGTCAGACCCTGCTCGTGGTAGACGGCCAGCCAGCTGTTGTCGATCGGCAGTCCGTCGAACGACTTGTCGCCCAGGCCCACGCCGAACAGGTACTCCGAGGTCGTCCGGGGCGCTGCCAGCAGGGCGTCCCAGACCTTGACCCGACCGGTGAGGCTGGAGAGGAGCTCTTGGCTCTGTCCACGCAGGAACCACGCCTGCAGCGCGGAGCCGAACCCCACCGCGGCCACCGCGGCGCACAGCACGGCCCAGGCGAAGAACCGGCGGGCGGCGGCGCTGGTGAACACCAGCGAGCCGATCGCCAACGCCAGGCCGACGAGCAGGCCGAGCGTCGCCGTCCGGGTGTGGGTCAACGCGAGCAGGACGAGCGTCGGCACGACGATCAGCGCCGCGCCGGCCCGGTCGGTGCGGCGGCCCAGCACGAGCAGCACGGTGAGTCCGGTGATCACCGCCGCGTACTGTCCGATCTGCGGAGGGGTGAGCGGCCACAACGCGCCGACCAGACGGCCGCCGTAGAGGTCGGGCATGGCCGCGCCCGGTGAGACCACCAGGCCGGCGGCGACCAGGCCGAGCACCGCGAAGTACATCCGGATGTGGTGCCGCACGAACGTCAGGCTGCCGTCCCACCAGCGGCTGAGCAGCCACAGCGTGCCGACGAAGAGAGCCAGCCGGGCACACCGGAACAGCGCGCCGACCCCGGACTCCAGTTGCGCGCTGGAGATCAGGCTGGGCACGAGCAGCAGGGTGAGCAGGAACAGGAAGGCGCTGGCTCGCAGGTGCAGCCGGGGATTGAGGGCGAGCGCCAGTGAGAACGCGGCGACCAGCGCGCCCATGGTGACCATCTGGATCAGGGAGCGGGGCAGCGGGATGACGGTGTCCGCCCCGGTCGAGCCGAGCGTGTTGAGGACCAGCAGCCCCCAGACCGTTCCGACGGTCTTCGGTGTGCCGGCAGGGCGCGGTTCCCCCTCGGGCCGCGGGCCGGCCGCGGCCGGTTCGCCCGGCAGCCCACCGGGCGTGATGTCCCCGGCCATGTCAACCACCCGCCCGGGAGCGGAAGGTGCTGCCCGCGTCCTGCCGGTACGGCGTGCCCTGCCACTGCCGGAAGTCGAGTACCCGGCTCGGGTCGTGGGCGCCGAAGCTCCACGGTCCCACGTACTCGTTGTCGTGCCAGCGATTGCGCTGCTCGGTGGTGATCGCCTCGGCCACCCGTTCGCCCTGGTAGGGCGACCAGTCCGGGTACGTGCCGTAGTTGGCCAGCACCGCCATCCGGCCGCACTGCACCGTGCATCCGACGACGGACGCGTCCAGCAGGAAGCGGTTGTCGTGGATGTCCACCCGCTGGGTCTTCCACCGGCAGTCGGAGTACAGCGGTGCCGTGGCGATCGCCGGCCGCGCGCACCGGTCGGTGTCCGGGACCAGCAGGGTGCAGTCACCGGAGGAGGTGTTGGCCGGGCTGTTGCAGAAACGGTCGGCGTTCTCCCACAAGGTGATCCCGGACCAGTTGTCCGTCAGGACGTTCCGGTAGATCTCGATCTTGTCCGTGCGGGCCTTGACCCGTGGTTCGCCGCCGGACTCGGACAGGTAGATGGTCGCGAACGGGAAGCTGTCGCCGGCTTCGGCGTTTCTGCGGCCCTCGACCCAGTTGTTCCGCCGGATCGTGTTGTCCCGGATGACCGCGTTGTAGCTGGTCTCGTAGATCAGCGCGGCGCCGTCGTTGCTCTCGAGCACGTTGTCCTCGATGCGGAAGTCGTTGTTGTTGGTGTCCGCCCACAAGCCGGCGCCGCGGTTACCGTGCACCCAGTTGCCGCGGATGTCGGCGCCGTCGACGGCCCAGAACTTGACGCCTCCCGAGCAGCCGCAGCCCGGCCGCCGCCGCTCCCAGTCCCCGGTGTTGTTGCCCGCGATCTCGTTGCCCTCGAGCACCAGGCCGGTGATCCGGCCGGTGCCCTTGTACGCGTTCATGCCGTACTGACCGTTGCCGCGCAGGCAGCTCGCACGGACCCGCTGGCGTGCCCCGGCCATCAGTCCGGCACCGGAGTTGAGCCGGATGGTCGCGTGCTCGATCACCCAGCCGTCGGCCGAGTCGTGGTTGACCACGCCCTCGTCGTGCGGAGCGGCGAAGTGCTGCACGGTCAGGTACTGGATGGTGACGTCGCGGGCGGTGCCGCCGAACGCGTACTGGTTGGTCTTGCGGCCGTCGAGCACCGCGCCCGGCGCACCGATGTAGCGGTCCCCGTCCTTGGGGACGACTTGGGCGTAACGGCTCCCTTCGAGCGTGTGCGTGCCCGGCCGAAGCCAGAACGTGGTGTTCGGGGGGCTGCTGTCGGTCTTCGCGGCGAGGTCACCGGGCACCGCGGAGTCGACCGTCACCGCGCCCGCCGGTGCCTTCGCCGGCCCTGCCGCGGGCTTGGCGCACACCCCGGACGCGGCCGCCGACCCGGACCCGGACGTGGGCGCGGACGTGGGCGCGGACGGAGCGGCGGGCGCCTTCGGTCGTGCTTCGGGCTCGCCCTCGCAGCCGGTCGTCGCCAGCAGTGCCAGCGCGGCCACCGGCAACGCCCAGTGTCGCCACTTGATCCCCAAGCGTCCTCCCTAGCCGCGGAACCTGAGTACGGTGGTGAACTCCCCTGACGGCGCGGCGTCGTCGGTGAAACCGGCGCCCAGCAGCGTCGTGGTGGGTTCCTTGCGGCCGAAGCCCGCGGAGTACCAGCCCAGCGGCGGGTCGGTCTCGCCGCGATGGGCCTGCCAGCGCAGCTGACCGGGCAGGTCGAGTACCGCGCGGCGGTCCTCGCCGTCCCGGGTCCAGGTGAGCACCGCCCGGTTCCCCGCCAGGTCAGCGGTGATCTCCGGGCCGAGGTGGAACGCCAGGCACACGGCCCCGCGCGGGCCGCGCACCTCGTCGACCACGCGCAGCTCCCCGCTCGCGTCGGTCAGCTCCACCCGGCGGCGGTGCACGGAGCGCTGGTAACCGTCGTGCTCGGCGCACCAGCGGACCGTCCCCCCCTCGGCGGCGCCGGACGTGTCCGCGAGCAGCACGCGGCTGCGGGCATGCCGGGTCCACAGGAACGGGCCGCCGGAGACGGACTGGTCCGCCCCGTCCAACTGCAGGGTGTTGTGGCCGAGGGTCGAGCGGAAGTACTGCCGCCACTCGGGTTGCCCGTGGTAGCAGAACGTCCCCGGGTCGGCGAGCACGTCGACCCCGTCGTGCCGGACCTCGACGGACAGCGCGTCCGCGTGGGCGTGCGCGGCGATGGACAGGAAGCCGTGCGGACCACCGTCGCAGCGGCACCAGATCTTCCCCGGACCGCGCAGGATGGTGAGCCCCGCGTCGGCCAGGTGGTCCGGCCGGTGTGCCGGGCGGGTCACGGCCGGCGCGCCGGGCCGGATGAGCGCGGCGAGCAGCGGGGTGCGCACATCGGCGCCGGTCACCGCCGGCCACCAGGCGAGCCGGCCGAACACGGCCTCCCCGGTCGCCAGCAGCGAGGCCCAGCGGTCGGTGCCCGCCCCGTCCATGACCAGACCGTGGCCGTCGTCCGCGTCCCCCTGGCGCGGCGGCCGCAGCCGGTTGTCCACGACCGCCGCGAGCGCGTCGGTCATGCGCAGCAGCACCAGCCGGACCGACGCGGGGACCGGCACGCCGGCGGCGTCCGCCTCGGCCACCGCGGCCAGGCCGAGCTCCAGCACGAGTCCGTGGTACTCGCTGGCCAGCTCGCGGTTGAGGCCGGATGCGAAGGTGTTGCTCCGCAGATGCCGTTCCAGCGACCGCACCGCGCCGGCGCGCCAGCGCTCCGAGGAGGGGAACCACCCGAACGCGCAGGCCGCGGCCAACTGCCCGGCGGCCTCGGCGATGACGTGGTTGTTCGCCGAGGACCCGCGGCTGGGGAAGGCGGCCAGCCAGCGCTGGTGGTGCCAGATCTGCCGGATCGCCACCGGGTTGGCCTCGAACAGCGCCGGCGCGCCCGGCCAGCCGTCGAGCAGCCGGCGGATCCACACCCAGGACAGCAGCCGGATGCCCAGCTCGATGCCGCTGATCCAGTGCACCGAGCGCAGCGGCGGGTTGGCCGCCCACCACGACCGCAGGTGCGCGGCCACCCGCTCGGCGTACCGGTCGTCCCCGGTGATCGCGTAGGCGACGGCGAGCACGGTCAGGTACTGGTGCCGCGACGGCTCCCAGATCTGCTTGATGTCCCCGACCGCGTCCTCGTTCCGGTACGGCAGGTCGAAGGCGTAACCCGACGGGGCCCGGCGCCCGGTCTTCGGGTCGCGGAACCAGTCAGGGTCGGCGAAGTCGTCGCGCTCCACACCGAAGTACTCGGCGTGCCCGTCCATCAGCCGGTCCGCCTGGGCGATGAGGCGTTTCGCGGCGTCCGGTGGCACCGCGGAGATCGTCCCGGCGGGCAGGACCGCGGTGAACCGGGCGCCGGTGGGGCTCGGGCCGTCGGGCGGCGCCGACCGCCACCGCCGCCTGCGCACCGTGTCGCCCACCCGGCCGCCGACCTCCCGCGGTCCCATCCGGGACAGCCGCCGCAGGTACCAGCCCGCGGTCATGGTCATCGCGCCCTCGCCAACGTCACCGGCGCGCCGCCGGCCAGTCCGGCCCGCACGGCGAGGGTGGCCGCCGTGGTGGCGACCAGCGACTCCAGCGGCACCGGCATCGGTCCGCCGGTCCGCACGGCCTTGACGAACGCGGCCAGCTCGGCGGACTGGCCCTTGTCCCGCGCCTTGGGCAGCCGTGAACTGACCCACCGCTGGGGGCCGTGGACCGAGGCACGGACGAAGTCGTCGAGCCGCAGCACCCTGCCGTCCGCGACGAGGTCCAGCGTCTCCTTGGGGAAGCCGGGGGCGCCGGTGGTGACATAGCTGATGGTCGCGGTGGACCCGTCGGGGTAGTGCAGCACGACCTGCAGGTCCTCGTTGCCGGGCGTGGCGACCGCGTACACCGATACCGGATCGGCGCCGAGGAGCCAGCTCGCCGTGTCGATGAAGTGCCCGCCCTCTCCGGCGAAGCGCGAGCCCTCGGTGTCCTGCTGGAGGTACCAGCTCCCGTGCTGCAGCCGGCCCGCGTTGACCAGATAGCGAAGGCTCCCCGGTCCGCTCCGGGCGCCGAACCGCTTCCGGGCCTCCTGCAGCAGGGGCGAGAACCGGCGGTTGAAGCCCACCTGCAGCCGGTCGTTGCCGGATTCCTCCACCGCCGCGAGGACCCCGGCCAGCTCGTCCTCGGTGAGTGCCAGCGGCTTCTCCACGAACACCGTCTTGCCGGCCAGCAGCGCCTTGCGGGTCAGTTCGGCGTGCGAGCTGTGCCGGGTGACGACGAACACCGCGTCGATGGACCTGTCGCCGAGTACGGCGTCGAGGTCGGTGGTCGCCTCGGCGAAGCCGAACTTGCGCTGCGCGTTCGCCGCGGACAGCGCCGTCGTGGTGACGACCGTGGACAGTTCGACGCCCTCGCGCCGTGCCAGATGCGGCAGCAGCATCGACGTCGCGTAGTTCCCCGCGCCGACGAACGCGAGCCGCACCGGCGCCTTGGCGGAGCGGGCCGGGGCCGGGACTTCGCCGCCGCGTCGCACCGCGGGCACGGCAACCTGCGGAGCCTGCGCCTCTCCCGTGTGCTCGGGATACCGGAACAGCACGGCCACGGCCTTCAGATCGCCGTCCTTCAGGCTCCGGTACGTCTCGACGGCGTCGTCGAAGTCCGCGACGTGGGAGACCAGGGGCTCCACGTCGACGCTGCCGCGGGCGAGCAGATCGAGGAAGCACGCGAGGTTTCGGCGCTCGGTCCAGCGCACGTAGCCGATCGGGTAGTCCCGGCCCTCCAGCTCGTACTCGGGGTCGTAACGCCCGGGCCCGTACGAGCGGGAGAACCGGACGTCGAGCTCCTTCTCGTAGTACGCGTTCCACGGCAGGTCCAGGCGGCACTTGCCGATGTCGACGACCCGGCCGCGGTCCCGGCACAGCCGCGCGGCCAGTTCGACGGGCTGGTTGCTGCCGCCGCCGGCGGCCAGGTACACCTGGTCCACGCCGTGACCGCCGGTGAGTTCGGCGACGGCGGCTTCCACGGCCGCGGACGCGGGATCGCCGCAGGCCGCGGCACCCAGGCGCTCGGCGAGGCCGCAGCGCGCCGGGTCGGGGTCGACCCCGACGACGCGGACCCCCGAGGCGGTCAGCAGCTGGACCACCAGCTGCCCGATCAGACCGAGGCCGATGACCAGCGCCACCTCGCCGAGCTGCGGCTCGCCCTGGCGGACGCCCTGCATCGCGATCGACCCGACGGTGCCGAAGGCCGCGTGCCGCGGCGCGAGCCCGTCCGGCACCGGGACGTAGAGGTTCCTCGGCACCCAGTTCAGCTCGGCGTGCAGCGCGTGCTCGTTGCCCGCGCAGGCCACGAGGTCGCCGACCTTCACGTCGTCGATCCCGCTGCCGACCTGCTCGACCACCCCGCACAGCGAGTAGCCGAGCGGCGTGTAGGAATCCAGCTTGCCCATCACCTTGCGGTAGGTGGCGGGCAGCCCGTTGGTGGCCACGCTCTGCATGACCTTGGCCACCTGGTCCGGCCGCGAGCGGGCCTTGCCCAGCATCGACATGCCCGCCTCGGAGACCTTCATGAGCTCGGTCCCGGTGGAGATCAGCGAGTAGGCGGTCCGGACCAGCACACCGCCCGGCTTGCACCCCGGCACCGGCACGTCGAGCACCGCCAGCTCGCCGCTCTTGTAGTTCTGCACAACCTGCTTCACCCGAAGTCCCCTTGTCCTAAGCCGTCTTCCACGCCGCCGAGTGGGCGTTCCGGCCGGACCCGGAGGTCGCGTCGCGGTACCAGTACTCGAGGGTCAGTACGTGCCACAGATGCTTGGAGAAGTCCCGCTGCCCGGCGGCGTCCTCGGCGACCATGCGGGCCAGCGCGTCGCGGCGCAGGAGCCCGGATTCGACGAGCACGCCTTCGTGCACCACCTCCCGCACCAGCGGTGCCAGGTCCCGGCTCATCCAGGCGCGCAGCGGGGCGCTGAACAGGCCCTTGGGCCGGTAGACGATCTCCCGGGGCAGGACCGAGGTGGCCGCCTCCTTCAGGACGGCCTTGCCCTGGCGTCCGACGATCTTGCCTTCGCCGGGTACGGCGAACGCCGCCCTGACCACCTCGACGTCCACGTACGGCACGCGCACCTCGGTCGACGCGGCCATGCTGGAGCGGTCCGTGTAGGCGAGGTTCAGGCCCGGCAGGAACATCCGGGAGTCGGCCAGGCACATGCGGTTGACGAAGTCGTCGAGGTCGTTGTCCTGGTAGACGTCGGCGTGTTCGGTCAGCACGTCCTCGACCGACCCGGCCAGGTCGGGATCGACCAGATCGAGCAGCTCGTCCTGGCCGTACATGGTGTAGCTGCGCCGGAACGCCGTCTCCTCCGGCAGATCGGCGAAGGACAGGAACCGCTTCGCGAAGCGCACCGACCGGTACCCGCGGCGGGCCGAGGCGACCGGGAGCCGGTCCACGGCCCTGGACAGGCCGCGCCGCACGGGCCGCGGGACGCGCTGGTAGCGGAGCGCGATCAGGTTGGCCAGGTGCTTGCGGTAACCGGCGAACAGCTCGTCGGCGCCCATCCCCGAGAGCAGCACCTTGACCCCGGCCTCCCGGGCGGCCGAGCAGATCAGGAAGGTGTTGATCGCGGCGGGGTCGCCGATCGGCTCGTCCAGGTGGTACGTCATCCGCGGCAGCAGGTCGAGCACGTCCGGGGCGATCTCGATCTCCCGCAGGTCGACGCCGAACCGCTCGGCCACCTGCCGGGCATAGCGCAGGTCGTCGGGCATCGCCTCGAACCGGGCGTCCTCGGGGCGGAACCCGATCGTGTAGGCGGAGATCCCGGGGCGGTCGCGGGCCGCGAGCGCGGTCAGATAGCTCGAGTCCAGCCCGCCGGACAGGAAGGTGGCCACGGGGACGTCGGAGAGCAGGTGGCGCCGCGTCGACTCCTCGACGATGGCGGCGATGTCCGGCCGCTCGCCGCTTCGGGCCCGCTCGCGCCCCTCGGCGGCGACGTCCCTCAGGTTCCAGAACCGGCCGCGCTCCACGCGACCGTCGGGCCGGCACCGCAGCCAGGTCCCCGGCGGCAGCTTCTCGACCTCCCGGAACGCGCACCGCGAGTCCGGCACCCAGTAGTACAGCAGCGAGGCCACCAGCGCGGCGTGGTCCACCTGCAGCGCCCCGTCGGTCGCCGCGGCGAGCGCCTTCAGCTCCGAGGCGAACACCAGACCCTCGCCGCGCCGGAGCAGGAACAGCGGCTTGATGCCGAGCTGGTCGCGGGCGAGCACCAGTTCACCGGTTCGTTCGTCGAAGACCCCGAACGCGAACATGCCGCGCAGCCGGGGCAGGCAGTCGGTACCCCAGCGCCGCCAGGCCTCAAGGAGCACCTCGGTGTCGGAGGTGCCGCGGAACCGCACCCCGGTGGCTGCCAGCTCGGCGCGCAGCTCGGGAGCGTTGTACAGCTCGCCGTTGTACGTCAGGACGAGGCCGTCCGAGACCATCGGCTGCGCGCCGGTCCCGGACAGGTCGATGATCGCCAGCCGGCGGTGCCCGAGGTGCACTTCCCCGTCACCGACCGGGTGGCTGTAGCGTCCCGCCCCGTCCGGACCGCGGTGGGCGAGTGTGTCGGTGAGCCGGTCGGTCACGACCTTCCCGTCCGGCCAGCGGTACGTGCCTGCGATGCCACACATGTCTACCGCGCCTCCTGGTCGCTGTCCGGGACCCGTGCGGCCCATGACGGTTGCTTCGTCCACGGCCGGTCCGTCCCGTTCTGCCGGTCCGTCCCGATCTGCCGGGCCGGCCGCTCGCCGTGGCCCCGCAGCGCGGTGTGCGGCCCGTCCCACAGCGTGCCGTCGGTGCGGTCCCGCGGATCGGGGTCGACCAGCACCACACCGAGCACCGGAATGCGCAGGTCCGCGAGCTGCCGCGCCACGGTGTGCAGCCACGCTGCGCTGCCGTGCCCGGCACGTACGACGAGCACGGTCCGGGTGCCCAGGTACTGCAGGTCGGTCCACGCCGTGCCGGGCGCGACCGAGCCGATGCCGAGCCGGCGCACCTCGTGCGACACGGACGCAGCGCTCCCTGCGCTGACCACGGCCGGGTCCTGCGGCCTGGAGCGGCGGGTGGCGAGCTGCCGGCCGGGCAGTCCGTCGATGACCACCACCGGCTCCTCCGCCGCCAGCTCGCCGGCGAGGTCCAGGGCGATCAGGCTCGTGCCGCGGGCGCAGCCCAGTTCCAGCAGCGACACCGGTTCGGCGCAGCCGCGTACCGCGCGGGCCAGGGTCGCGGCGAGCCGTTCGCGTTCCGCCCTGGTCCGGCGGCGCTGCCACCGGCGGGCCGATCGGCGGCGGGGCGTGCGGCGCAGCTCCGCGATGACCGAGGCGCCCAGGTTCGCCGCGATGTCCCGGCGCAGCACGGGGCGGTCCGCCACCACCGCGCCGACCGCGGCCAGCGCGAGTCCGAGGAAGAGGCCGAGACCGAACCCGATCGCGGCGTCGGTCGCGACGGCCTTGGGCAGGCTGTGCCGTACCGCGCGGGGGGCGTCCACGATCTGCGTGCCGGCGACGAGCTGGGGCGTACCGACGCCCGCCTCCGCGGCGCGCTGGTCGAAATCGGCTATGCGCGAGGTGAGTTCGGCCCGGCGGGCGAAGAGCGACTCGAGGTTCGCCGACGCGTTGGGGGAACCCTCCGGGGGCCCGTCGCCGATCGCCTTGTTGACCTGGGCCAGTTCGTCCCGCATGCGGTCACGTTGGTCGAGCAGGGTCTTGGCCTCGGCGTTCGCGACCTTCCGGATCCGCTGCACATGGTCCGCGACGAATGCGTCGGCCAGTGCTCGGGCGCGGGCCACGGCTTGCGCGTCGCTGTCGGCCGTCACATTGATCTGCAGCAGGTTGTTGGTCAGGCCGACAGCCTCGTAGTCCCGCATGAAGTGCTCCGGGTCCTCCGCGGATCCCAGGGACCGCAGGGCCGCGCCGGCGATGCGCGTGGTCTGCAGCAGCGCCGCGTCGGTGCTGATCAGCGTCCCGGGGTCGTTCGGCTGGTCCGCCTGGTGGGCGACCAGCACCGTGGTCACCGCGGAGGGCCGCGGCGGCAGCAGCACCGCGACCGCCGCGCCGAGCAGCAACCCCAGCAGCGCCACCGAACACCACAGGCGGCGGCGCCGGCGCACCGCCACCACCAGCGCCTGAAGGTCCAGCAGCGGCGCGGCTCCCGACGACTCCCACGTCGTGCTCGTGGTCACACCGACCCCCCCATCGTGTCGGCGCCCACCGCGATCGCCGGCGTGGCGTCCTGCGGAGGACGGACGGCGGACCGCGCCCGCCGGTCCCTGACCGGGCCGGCGACGACGATGCCGACGACCTCGTGCTTGGCGTCCGCACACGCCCCGCCGATGCCGGCGAGCTCCGCGGCCGTCCAGCTCCCCGCGCTGAGCACGACCAGGACACCGGACTCGGCGTCGCGGTCCGGCACCAGCGGCCGGGACACGGAGACTTCCACCACCCGCAGCAGGGGATCGCTCCCCGCCTCGGCGGCGAGCTGCCCGGCCGCCCGGCGGGCGGTCCCGTCGCCGTCCGGGACGACGACCAGCAGCCGCCTGGGCGCGGGCAGTCCGTCCCGGAGGCGAGCGCACACCCGGCGGTAGCGGATCCGCCTGCTGGCCTCGTCACCGGACGCCTGCAGGGTCGGGATGTCCCACCGGGTGTCGACGCCCAGCAGCCTGCGTATCCGGGCCCGCGGGCCGCGGCCTTCCGACCGGTGCGCGAGCCGTCCGTCCAGGACGTCGACGGTGCCCAGCAGCGCCGAGCCCAGCGCCGCTGCGATCTCCGGCTCCGTGCGCAGCCGGCGACTCATCCGCGCCGCGGCGAGGTGACCGATGACCGCGACCAGGAAGAACAACAACGCCCCGGCGACGATGAGCTGCGACCTGGTCGGCGGTGCCTCGCCGGTCGGCCGGGCCGCCGACCCCATGACGAGCAGGGTGGCCTTGCTGGTCGCCGGGTCGGTCTGGTCCAGCTTCTCCATGGCGTCCGCCAGCGTCGTGCGCAGCTTCTCGAGTTCGGTACGGGCCTGCACGCTCTCCACGGTCCTGCCCGGGTCGGCCGCGTTGGCCAGGTCGGTGATGCGGCGGCTGGTCTGCTCCATCAACTCCCGCAGTGCCTCGGGTTTCGCCGCCGCCCCGGGATCGGCGTTGGCGCCCACGACCCGCGCGGCGAACGCGACGTACTGCCGGGCCACCTGGTCGGAGAGCCGCTGCGCGCGCTCGGGGGTGTCGGCGGTACCCGAGATCCTGATGATGTTCCCGTCGGTGGCCTTGGCACTGACCCGGTCCCGCAGTTCGGCGCCGCCGACCCCGGTCCAACCGAGCGTGGCAGCCGATCGGTCGAGCACCACCGAACTGGTCGCGATCTCCGCCTGGGTCAGCAGCTCGCGCTCCTCCCACACCCCCGGCAGCAGGACCGACGCCGACGTCGTGTACCGCGGCGGGAACAGCAAGGAGGCGCCGTGGCCGACGAGCGCGCCCACCACGGCGAGGAGGGCGAGAAGCCGCCAGCGCCGGCGGATCATCCGCCCGATCACGGCCAGGCGTATCGTGTCATCGCTCAACGGGGCGGCCTTTTCTCTGTCCGGACCGGGTCGCCCGCCGAGGTCGGCGCGCGGTCACCGCAGGCGGCGGCGTAGGCGGCGAGCAGCGCTCGCTGGGAGGTACGCCAGGAGAGTTGCCCCGTGATCCGCTCCTGGCCGATCTTGCCCATCCGCGCCCGCTCCTCCGGGTCGTCCAGCAGCGCGGCGATCAGCTCCGCGAATCCCGACTCGTCGTTCCCGGGCGCGTAGACGGCGGCGTCACCGGCGGAGACGCGTGCCTCCCGCAGGTCGAACGAGACGATCGGGCGCCCCATCACCATGTACTCCAGGACCTTGTTCATGGTCGACACGTCATTGAGCGGATTGTGCGGGTCGGGGGACAGGCACACGTCCGCGGTCGACAGGTAGCGGACCAGGTCGGCGTCCGGGATGCGCCCGGTGAACTGCACCTGGTCGGAGAGCCCGAGCCGCCGGGACAGCTCCACCATCGCGTCGAAGGCGTCACCGGCGCCGACGAACACCGCGTGCCAGTCGCTCCGCCCGAGTTCGTCACGCAGCTTCGCCAGGGCCCGCAAGGCGTAGTCGACGCCGTCCTGCGGTCCCATCACGCCCAGGTAGCACAGCAGATGGGGTTTGCCGCGCTTCAGCTCCGGCTCGGGCGGCACCGGGTGGAACCGGTCGACGTCGGGCGCGCTGCGCACCACGAAGACGTCCGCCTGCCGCCGGCCGCCCCGGCGCAGCGCGACGTCCCGGTAGCTCTCGTTGGTGGCGAGCACGACGTCCGCGGCCCGGTAGGTCAGCCGTTCCAGCGCGCACACGGCGCGGTACAGCAGGTCCTCGCCGCGGTCGAACCGGGAGAGGTACAACTCCGGTACCAGGTCGTGCTGGTCGAAGACGAACCGCGCGCCGCGCCGCTTGAGCCACAGTGCCGGCAGGAACAGCAGGTCGGGCGGGTTGCAGGCGTGCACCACGTCGACCGGGCCGACCTTGCGGGCCAGCCGGAAGGTATGCCACAGCGCCGATCCGTACTCCCGCAGGTAGCCGGCCGGCCCTCCGGTGGCGGCGCGCAACGGGTAGCGGTGGATCCGCACCCCGTCGATCTCCGCCTCCGGCTCCGTGTCCCGCTTACCGCCGCGGGGACAGATGACATGCACCTCCCACCCCGCGTCGCGCAGCGTCGTGCACTCCTGCCACACCCGCCGGTCGAACGGCACCGACAGGTTCTCCACAAGGATCAGCGCGCGCCGGTCCGGCCGGTCGCCGCTGGTCGTGTCACCAAGCAAGGCCTACGTACCCTGGTTCGGCCCGGCGCGCCTCGGCGTCGGGGAGGCGGATGAGGTCGACGATCACCGGGCCGTCGCCATGGGGCAGCGCCGACAGCACGGCCGGATCCCTGGTCCCGACCAGGATCACCTCGGCGTGGTCGAGCACCTCCTCGACGGAGTTCCCGATCAGCTGCGCGAGGTGCGGCAGCCGGGTCTCGATGTACTCGCGGTTCGCGCCGATCAGCCGGGAAAGGCTCACGTTGGCGTCGTGGATGCGCAGGTCGTAACCCTTGCCGAAGAGCCGCTCCGCCAGCTCGACGAGCGGACTCTCACGCAGGTCGTCGGTGCCGGGTTTGAAGGACAGGCCGAACAGGCCCACCCGGCGCTTGCCGGTGCGCTCGACCAGCTCCACCGCGCGCTGCAGATGTGCGGAGTTGGAGGGCAGCACATGGGAGAGGATGGGCACCGACACATCGGCCCGCTGCGCGGCGTGGACCAGGCTGCGCAGGTCCTTGGGCAGGCAGGAGCCGCCGAAGGCGAAGCCGGGCCGCAGGTAGGCGGGGCTGATGTTCAGCTTGCGGTCCGCCAGGAACACGTCCATCACCTGGTGCGAGTCCACCCCGAGCGCGTGGCACACCGCGCCCAGCTCGTTCGCGAAGCCGATCTTGAGGCCGTGGAACGCGTTGTCCGCGTACTTGATCGCCTCGGCCGTCGGGACCGGCACCCGGAACACCTCCCCGGGCAGGCCCTCGTACAGCGACGCGACCACGTCGCCGCTTGCCGGGTCGAGCTCCCCGATGACGGTCTTGGGCGGGTCGAAGAAGTCCCGCACGCTGGTGCCCTCGCGCAGGAACTCCGGGTTGACCGCGACCCCGACGTCCACCCCCGCCGTGCCGCCGACGTACTTCTCCAGGATCGGTACCAGCAGGTTCAGGCACGTGCCCGGGAGCATGGTGCTGCGGAACACGACGGTGTGCCGCCCGCCCCGCTCGGCCAGCGCGGCGCCGATCTGCTCGGTGACCCGCTCCAGGTACGTGGTGCACAGACTGCCGTTGGGCTCCGACGGGGTGCCCACGCAGACCAGGGACACCTCGCTGCCCATGATGGCCTCGCGGACGTCGCCGGTGGCGCGCAGCGCCCCGCTGCGCACGACCTCGGCGCTGAGCTCGCCGATCCGCTCCTCGACCACCGGGGCCTTGCCGGCGTTGACCAGGTCCACCTTCACCTGGTTCACGTCCACCCCGATGACCTCGTGACCCATGCTGGCCAGGCACGCGGCCGACACACAGCCCACGTAGCCGAGCCCGAAGACGCTGACTCTCATGACGCGTTCCTCCCCCCAGGCAGGCCCTCCCGGCCTGCGATCCGAGCGCCGGCCGTCCGGCGAGGCCGCTCCCCGCCCATCAGTACGCCCCCTGCCCATGGAGCACCGCACGCAGCGTCTTCCACAAGATCACTGTGTCCAGGGCGAGCGACCAGTCCTCCACGTACCGCAGATCCAGCCGGACCGCCTCGTCCCACGGCAGGTCGCTGCGTCCGCTGATCTGCCACAGGCCGGTGAGCCCCGGCTTGACCAGCAACCGCCGCCGGATGTCCGGGCCGTACGCGGCGGACTCCTCCGGCAGCGGAGGCCGCGGACCGACGAGCGACATCGAGCCGGTGAGCACGTTGAAGAGCTGCGGGAGCTCGTCGATCGAGTAGCGGCGCAGCACCGCCCCCACCCGGGTCACCCGCGGATCCCGGCGGAGCTTGAACAGCAGGCCGGCACCCTCGTTGCGGTCGGCCAGCTCGGCACGTGCCCGGTGAGCCCCGGCGACCATGGTCCGGAACTTGAGGATGGTGAACTCGCGCCCGTCCTTGCCGACCCTGCGCTGGCGGTAGAAGGCGCCGCCCGGACTGTCCACCATCACGAGCATCGCGACGAACGCCATGAGCGGCGCGAACAGCAGCAGCAGCGCCGCCGCGCCTATCCGGTCGACGACCTCCTTGACCGCCCGGCGGCCCCCGGTGAAAGCCGGCATGCTGAGGCGCAGCAACGGGATCCCGAGCACCGCGTCGACGTGCACCCGTGGCCCGGCCACCTCCATCAGCACGGGGGCCACGACCATCTCCGCTTCGCTGCCCTCGAGGTGCCAGGCGAGCCGCCGCAGCCGGTCAGGCGACCAGTGCGGGTCCGGTGTGACCGCGACGACACGGTAGCCGTCGCGGCGCACGTGGCGCGCGACGTCGGTCAGCCGGCCGACGACCGGCACCCCGTCCACGTGGCCGGAGTCGAGCCCGGGAGCGTCCGCCGTGCAGACCGCCTCGACCTGCCAGCCCAGGTGCGGGAACTTGCGGACCCGGGTGATCAGGTCGCGCACGGTGGCCAGGCTCCCGGCAGCGAGCACCGGTCGCAGGCACCGGCCCTCCTTGCGCTGTTTGTGCAGCCAGAGGCGCAGCAGGTAGCGCTCGGTCATGGTGACGAGTGCGATCGCCGGGATCGCGACGAAGATCCAGAGCTTGATGTTGCGCGAGGTGACGGCGACCCCGCCGAGCGCCAGCACGACGGCCGCCGTGCACAGGGAGCGTCCGAGCCGGCGGAACTCCTCGGCGCCCTGGCCGAGTACCGCCGGAGCCCACGACCGGCTCACCGCAAGCGCGCCCAGCACCAGCAGCTCGGTGCCGAAGGCGAGGATCCCCCACTTCTCGTGCCAGTTGGCCGCGTCGCGAACCCCGAAGAAGCTGCCGATCGCGGCCACCACCAAGGCGGTGGCCACCGTGTCGCTGGTGATCACGGCTCGGCGGTACCGCTGCTCCCATTCGGCGGCGGGCCGGCCGATCCCACCGTTCTCCAGATGCTCGCGTGGCGACGGAAACGGGCTGACTAATCCCCCATGCCGCACAGAACCCCCCAGGTTCCCAGTGATTCGACGCATTCGCCCAACACTGTTGCTCCCCCCGGGAGGCCCCCGCCCCCCGTACCGTCCCTCCCCTAGGGAGGCCCCCGCCTCCCGCGCATGGACTCCCGGCTATTTCGGAGCCACGTGAACAACCCACCTCGACGGCAGCAGATGCCGAAACCCCGGCGCTCCCCGCACCCGAGGCCCCCTCTCGGGTTCCAAGAACCGATCACCCCCACGCCTGGTGCCGGGACGCGACTGCCGCTTCCTCAACACCGAACCTGTAGATCGTTGTTGGCCACTTCGGCCCGGAAGGGCCGAAGCAAGGTCAATCTAGACCATGGAAGCCGGTATGAAGAGGGGATGTGTGTAATTTGTGCTCAGGCTTTGCGACCGGATCCCTCGAGCGAGGCCCGCTCGAGGGTGCTTGACGCCACCGCGCGCTCCGGCGGCCGCCCGGCTCGCGCGCGCCGCTTCCCTGCGGTGGTGACCGGCGCGGCGCGGCGGGCCTCCTGAGATGGTCAGCGTGCCGTCAACTCGCTGTTCCCTGAATTCACTTGACGGAGCCGCGTTCGGCGGGGACGCCGCCGGCGTGCGCACCGGCGGCGAGGCCTGCGGCGCCGAGGCGGACCTGACCGGTCGTCATGCGGCTGGCCGGGGAGCCGGGGCGCACCGTGCCGATCGAGCGGCGAGAGCCGGTCCGGGCTCGGGTTCGTGGTGCGGGTCCACCGGTCGCGGGGCCGGCGCACAGGTTGGCCCGCCCCGCGGGCGGCGCCGGCCCCCGAAGCCTGGCACGAAGTTCCGAACGGTGCTTCACTTGTTGCCATGGCCTACCGGAAGACGCCTGCCGTGCAGGTCCGCCTGGCGGCCGCCAGGGAGCACCTGGTGGCGCGGGCCACGGCCGTCGTCGCCGACGTGGGCTGGGCCAACGCTTCCGTCACCACGGTGGCGGCCGCCGCCGGGATGTCCGTGGGCACGGTGTACCAGCACTTCCCGTCCAAGGGCGCGCTGGCGGTCGAGGTGTTCCGCCGGGCCTCCGGCCGCGAGGTCGAGGTGCTCGGCGAGGTGCTGCGCGACGGCGGCGGCGACCCGGTGCGGCGGCTGACGCTGGGGGTCACCGTCTTCGCCCGCCGCGCCATGGAGAACCGGGGGCTGGCCCACGCCCTGCTCGCCGCCCCGGCGGACCCGGCCGTGGGGGCGCAACGGCTGGAGTTCAGGCGCCGCTACCGTGCCGTGTTCGCGGAGGTGATCCGGGAGGGGATCGCCGCCGCACTGCTGCCCGCCCAGGACCCGGAGGTCACCGCGGCGGCGCTGACCGGGGCGATCGGCGAAGTACTGGTCGACCCGCTGTCCGCCCCCGTCGAGGGCGCCGACGCCGACCACCTCGTCACCGAACTGGTGGCGATGTCCCTGCGCTGCGCGGGAGCCCCACCCGCCGGCTGACCGCCCACGACCGGAAGGGGCCGACCGCCATGACCGCGACCGCCGACGCCGCGCCGCGCGGCAATCCTGCCGCGCACACGCACGAGGTGACCAACCAGCCCCCGCCGCTGACCGGCCACGACGTCGCGGACGACGCCGTCCTGCTGGAGGGCCTGCGCCGCGAGGGAGCCGGCTGGTACGTCGACGACCTGCACCGCCTGGGCCGGCTCGCCGGATCGGAGCAGGTGCAGCGCTGGGCGGACGAGGCCAACCGGTACGGGCCGGTGCTGCGCACCCACGACCGCTTCGGTCACCGTGTCGACGAGGTGGACTTCCACCCCTCCTACCACGCGCTCATGGAGGTCGCCCTCGCCGAAGGGCTCGCCGGAGCGCCCTGGGCCGACGACCGACCCGGCGCGCACGTCGCCCGCGCGGCCGGCTTCATGGTCTGGAGCACCGCCGAGGCCGGCCACGGCTGCCCGGTGTCCATGACCTACGCCGTCGTCCCGGCGCTGCGGGCCGCACCCGACCTCGCCGCCGTGTACGAGCCGCTGCTCACCAGCCGGGTCTACGACCCAGGGCTGCGCGCCCCCGCCGGCAAACGGGGGCTGCTGGCCGGCATGGGGATGACCGAGAAGCAGGGCGGCACCGACGTGCGGGCCAACACCACCACCGCCGCCGAGCAGCCGGACGGCACCTGGCGGCTGCGCGGGCACAAGTGGTTCACCAGCGCGCCGATGAACGACCTCTTCCTCGTGCTCGCCCAGGCCCCCGCCGGGCTGTCCTGCTTCCTGGTGCCCCGGGTGCTGCCGGACGGCAGCCGCAACACCTTCCGCATCCAGCGGCTGAAGGACAAGCTCGGCAACCGCAGCAACGCCAGCGGCGAGCCGGAGTTCGACGACACCGTGGCCTGGCTGGTCGGTGCCGAGGGCCAGGGCGTACGGACCATCATCGAGATGGTCACGATGACCCGGCTGGACTGCGTCCTGGGCTCCGCCGCCGGCACCCGCGCCGCGCTCGCCCAGGCCGCCCACCACGTCCGGCACCGCTCGGTGTCCGGCGCGCGGCTGATCGACCAGCCCCTGATGCGCAACGTCATCGCCGACCTCGCCCTGGAGTCCGAGGCCGCCACCACCCTCGCGCTGCGCGTCGCCGGGGCCGTCGACCGGGCCCGCCGCGCAGACGCGCGGGAGCGGGCGTTCCTGCGGCTGGCCACCGCCGTCGGCAAGTACTGGGTGTGCAAGCGGCAGCCCGCCGCCGTCGCGGAAGCCCTGGAATGCCTGGGCGGCAACGGCTATGACGAGGCGTCGGGCATGCCCCGCCTCTACCGCGAGGCGCCGCTGAACGGCATCTGGGAGGGCTCGGGCAACGTCAACGCCCTGGACGTGCTGCGCGCCCTCACCCGTGAGCCGGACTGCCTGGAGGCCTTCCGCTGCGAGGTCGAGGCCGCCGCGGGCGGCGACGCACGCCTCGACCGGGCCTGGCGACAGGTACGCGGCGAGCTGGTGCTCACCGAGGACGCCCCACTGCGCGCCCGCCGCCTGGTCGAGCGACTGGCACTGGTGCTCCAGGGCTCGCTGCTCGTCCGGTACGCGCCGGCCGCGGTGGCGGACGCCTTCTGCGCCTCACGCCTGGCCGGCGACCGGGGGCTGGCTTTCGGCACCCTGCCGGCGGGGACGGACCTGGCCGCGGTCATCGAGCGCGTGCCCGGCGCCGTCGGCTGACCGGGCCGGGGTGCCGCGGCCGCAGGGGTCACGCCGTGCCGCTGATGCTCTCGGCCTCGAGACGAACAGCACGCGCACCTGGTCCCGTCCCCCGTACCGCGGGTACGGCCCGCCGGTGTACCTGTGCGAGAGCTCCTCGATGTGGTCCGCCGCGCCCTCGGTGGTCACCTGGAGCACGCGCCCGCGGACCTGGAAGTACCGGGACGGGTCGTCGGGGTCGCAGACGGCGAGGGCCACCCGTGGGTCCCGCGCGATGTTCCGCGTCTTCACGTGGCCCCGCACGCCGTTGACGAGCAGGTGCTCGCCGTCGGTGTCGACCCACGTCCGGGTCAGTTGCGGCGAGCCGTCCGGCATGGTGGTCGCCAGGAAGCAGGGGCTCGGACGGCGCAGGAGGTCGAGCAGGTCGGCGGGTGGTCTCACGGTCGTCCCTCGGTCGGCTGGGCGGAGCCTACGCCCCCGCGGCGGGGCCCGGCGGCGGTGTCCGACGCGAGAAAAGTCGGCCCCCGGGTCAGGATGGGCGCAAAGGGCGCTGTGCGCCGCGACACCTCACACAGCGGACGGGCAATGGACTCCATGCGGGTGGCCCAGGTCTCGGAACCGGGCGGATCATTCCACATCGTCGAGCGCGAGCTGCCGGAGCCGGGACCGGGCCACGTCCGGATCGCCGTCGAGGCCTCGGGCGTCTGCCACAGTGACGCCGGCTTCGTCCACAACGCGTTCCCCGGCGTCACCTTTCCGCTGGTAGCGGGCCACGAGGTCGCCGGACGCGTCGACGCCCTGGGCGACGGAGTGCGGCACTGGAAGGCGGGCGACCGCGTGGAGGTCGGCTGGTTCGGCGGGCACTGCGGCCACTGCCCGCGCTGCCGGGAGGGCGACTTCATCACCTGCCGGAACCTCCAGGTGCCCGGATGGGCGTACGACGGCGGCTACGCCACCCACATGGTCGCGCCGGTCAACGCGCTGGCCCGGATCCCCGACGGGCTGACCGATGTCGAGGCCGCCCCGCTCGGTTGCGCGGGCGTCACCACGTACAACGCTCTCAAGAGGAGCTCCGCCCGGCCCGGCGACCTCGTCGCGGTGATCGGTATCGGCGGCCTCGGCCACCTGGCGGTGCAGTACGCGGCCACGGCCGGCTACGAGACGGTCGCCATCGCCCGCGGCGAGGAGAAGCGGGCCCTGGCCATGGAACTCGGCGCCCACCACTATGTCGACAGCGCGGCGACCGACCCGGCGAAGGAACTGCAGGCCCTCGGCGGGGCCACCGTCGTGCTCGCCACCGCCAGCAACTCGGCGGCCATGGCGGCCGGCGTCGAGGGTCTCCGGCCCCGCGGCCAGTTGATCGTCATCGGCGTCGACGACCAGCCGCTGCCGATCACCCCGGGTCAGCTGGTCCTGTCGGCGCGTTCGGTCGTCGGCCACCCGACCGGCACCTCGCGCGACGTCGAGCACACCATGAACTTCAGCGCACTCGCCGGGGTCCGGCCGATGACCGAGACGGTGCCGCTGGAGGAGGTCAACGAGGCGTTCGCCCGCATGATGTCGGGAGCCGCGCGCTTCCGCATGGTCCTCGTGCCCTGAGCCGTCCGCGCCGCCTTCTCGGGGCACCGCCGACCACACGGACGCGGTCCGGCCGGTCACCGTCGACGCCCTGGCACGGCGGTGGACGGACGTGGCGGCGCGGTCGGACCGCCGACGGCCCCGACACGGTCGCGGGCATCCCGCACCGCACCTACCCGACTACGGCACCGCGCGTGCGGACGCACGGCCTCATGGGCCGGGCACGGGCCGCTTGCCGGTCCGTCGCGCCATGGCGGCGGGCCGGTCCCCGACCGAGCGGCAGGCGGGAGCGTGACGCCGGCGGCGGGATGACGGGGCGCGTGCCCGCCCCGCCCGTCACCGCGCGGCCATCGCCGCCAGGCGGGTGACGGTGTTCCAGTTGCGGGCCGTGGCCGTCCATCCCAGGCGCTTCTCCCACAGGGCGTGGGAGAGCCGCGTCTTGTGCACCCCGTTCGGGCAGTGCACGTAGATCTCGCGCTCGCCCGGCCGGAACGCGTCGGGCGTGAAGTCCGCCGGGTCGAGACCGGCGATCCTGTCGTGATCGACGGGTCCCGACAGGAAGGTGACCAGGAAGCGCGCGGGGTCGACGCCCGCCATGTCGAACGGATTGCGCCCGACGACCGCGGCGAGGTCGGCCGCCTCGCGGACGATGCACGGCACCCTCCACCCGTCGAAGGCGTCGGCGACGGCCGCCTCCAGCCCGGCCGCCAACGTCCCCGGATCGGTCTGCTCGTGCTCGAACAGGGCGTTGCCGCTGCGCAGATGGGTGCGCACGGACGTGCCGCCGATCCCTTCGAGGAGCCGGCGCAGATCCTGCATGGGGAGACTGGTCGTCGGCCCGACGTTGATCCCGCGCAGGAGCGCCACGTATCCGGTCACCCCGCCAGATTAGCCGCCGCCTCGCCGGGCTTACCCACTTTCGGAGGACGGCCGGCCCGGCGGAACGGTTCGGCACCGGCCGTGGCCGCTACGTTCGCGTCCATGAGCACGAAGCGTGACCGCCCGGTCGTCACCGAACTGCGGCTCTCCGCCTTCAAGTCGCACCGCGGCGCGAGCTTTCCGCTCGGGCCGCTCACCCTGCTGGCGGGGGCGAGCGGCACCGGCAAGTCCAGCGTCCTGGAGGGCCTCGGCCTGCTCGGCCGGCTCGCCGCCGGCGAGGAACTGGCCATGGCGTTCGACGGAGTGCGCGGGGGAGTGGCGGCGTGCGTGCCCGACGCGGCCAGGCCGGACGTTGAGGGCCGGCGCGGCTTCCGCATCGGCTGCACGGTGGACGGCGCGGCCGGCCTCGTGGTGCTCGACGTCGCCGTGCAGACCGAACCCGAACTGCGCATCGTCGGGGAGCGGCTGACCGGTGCCGGGGAGACCCTGCTCGCCACCGCGCTGCGCGACCCCGGGCGGCGCACGGTCCAGGCGGCCTGGCACACGGCCGGGCTGGTCCCGGTGACCCGGGCCCCGCTGCCCGACGACCGGCTGGCCACCTCCCTGCTGCCGCTGCGCGTCGCGGGCACGACCGAGGGCCAGCGACTGGTGCTCGCCGCCGCCGAACAGGTGGTGCTCGCCCTGCGCGGGGTCTTTCCCGTCGACCCCAGGCCGCACACGATGCGGGAACCCGCGCGGGCGGCCGACGGACTGCTCCGCGGCGGCTGCGACAACCTCTCGGCGGTGCTGCGCCGCACTCAGGGCGAGTGCCGTACCCGGCACGCGGCGCTGGTCGGCGCGCTGCGGGCGGTGTGCAGCCCGCCCGTCGAGGGCCTGACGGTGATCCCCGGCGGGGAGCCGGGGACGGAGGCGTACACGCAGTGCGTGGTGGCGGCGGTCGACCGGGGAGCGCAGGGGCTGGTGCCGGTGGACCGGCTCGGCGACGGGGAGTTGCGCTTCCTCGCGCTGGCGTTGGTGCTGCTCACCGGGCCCGGGGTCCTGGAGGTGGACACCAGTGGTGAGGTGCCGGACGCCGTGCAGGTCCTCACCGTGCTCGCGGACGGGATGGACGCCGGACTGGACCGGGCGCAGTCGCGGCAGTTGCTGGCGCTGGCGGCGCAGGTCGCCGAACGCGGTCACATCAGGCTGCTGGGCACGGTGCACGACTCCTCGGTGGCCGAGGGATCGCCCGGGGTGACTTTGCTGCGCCTCGGAAGTACCGCGACCGACCGGGAACGGGTACCGGCGCGGGGACCGGCCTCGGAGTCCCCGGCTGAACAGGCCGCGCCGGCCGGGCAGGCCGCCCGGCAGCCCGCGGCGGCGGTGGGGTAGACCTTGCGGGTGTGACCGAGGATCTGCACGCGCTGCAGCGCCGGCTGGCCGCCTTCGCGGCCGCCCGGCGCTGGGAGCCGTACCACACGCCCAAGAACCTGGCCGCGGCGCTGGCCGTCGAGGCCTCCGAACTGCTGGAGATCTTCCAGTGGCTCACTCCCGAAGAGGCGGCCGCGGTCATGGACGACCCCGACAGCGCGTCACGGGTACGGGACGAGGTGGCGGACGTGCTCGCCTACCTGCTGCAGTTCTGCGGCGTTCTCGGCGTTGACGTGCTCGAGGCCCTGTCCGCCAAGATCGACCGCAACGAGCTGCGCTTCCCGCGGCCCGACGCCGGGGACTGAGGCGCGCCGCCCCGTGCGGCGGGCCTGCGTACGGCGCCCGCGGCCGTGCGCAGCGCCGCTCACACGGACGGGTGACCGGGTTGTCCACAGCGGCGAACCGGCCTCTTCCGCCCCGCCTCGCGATCCGTCACTGTGAGTGACGGACGGAGTCGGCGGGACGGAGACGGGGCGGAGGTGCGTCGCGATGGACGCGGTACGACTGATCCGGGCCACGCGGGAAGCGCTGCGGGGCGGCGGTACCGAGCACGAGCTGATGACGCAGGCCTGGCAGGTCCAGGCGCTGACGGAGGCGATCGGCAGCCACCTCGCCCTCCACGGGGCCCCGGAGCTGCGCACCCCCGGCTTCTCCGTCTGCGAGGCCGGCGGCCGGGCGTGCGGTGCCACCTGGCCGTCGGGGGTGGCGTCCGGGCCGTTGCGCGCGTCCATGCTCACCGAAGTGCGCGAACCGGCCGAGACCTTGCGCGAGCTGCGCGAACTGCTGTCGGAGCTGGGCATGGCCCTGGTCTCGGTGGCCTGCACCGCCGAGAGCGCGACGGAGTACTGGCAGTGCATCGAGGCGGTCGACGCCGCCGACGAGTCCAAGGACCGGGTGGGTGTGCTCCTGCGCGCGGTCGAGGCATGGCAGCGGGAGGAGGCATGAGCACCAAGTCGCGGCAACCGGGGCGGAGTCGGCGGACGGGCGCCGTCGCCGGTACGGCGCGGTGCCGCACACGAGGGCCTGCCGACCGGTTCGGGGCGAACAGGTGCAGGATGGAGCCATGGATCTTCGCATCTTCACCGAGCCCCAGCAAGGGGCCTCGTACGACACCCTGCTCTCCGTCGCCAAGGCGACCGAGGAGTTCGGGTTCGACGCCTTCTTCCGCTCCGACCACTACCTCAAGATGGGGGACGTCGACGGTTCGCCGGGGCCGACCGACGCGTGGATCACCCTGGCCGGCCTCGCCCGCGAGACGAAGCGGATCCGGCTCGGCACGCTGATGACGGCCGCCACCTTCCGGCTGCCCGGTGTCCTCGCCATCCAGGTGGCGCAGGTCGACCAGATGTCGGGCGGCCGCGTCGAGCTGGGCCTGGGTGCCGGCTGGTACGCGGAGGAGCACACCGCCTACGGCATCCCGTTCCCGAAGGACAAGTTCGCCAGACTGGAGGAGCAGCTGGCCGTCGTCACCGGTCTGTGGGCGACACCGGTGGGCGAGACCTTCGATTTCAAGGGCACCCACTACACGCTGGAGAACTCGCCCGCGCTGCCCAAGCCGGCCCAGGCCAAGATCCCCGTCCTGATCGGCGGGAACGGACCCAAGCGCACCCCGCGGCTCACCGCCCGCTACGCCGACGAGTTCAACCTGCCGTTCGGCTCGCTGGAGGACACCGCCTCGCAGTTCGCCCGGGTGCGGGAGGCCGCGGAGGAGTTCGGCCGGGACAAGGACGAGATCGTCTACTCCAACGCGCTCGTCGCCTGTGTCGGCAGGAACGACGCCGAGGTCGCCCGCAGGGCCGCGGTCATCGGCCGTGAGGTCGACGAGCTCAAGGCCAACGGCCTCGCCGGCTCCCCGGCCGAGGTCGTCGACAAGATCGGCCGCTACGCCGAGCTCGGCGCCACCCGCTTCTACCTGCAGATCTTGGACCTGAGCGACCTCGGGCACCTGGAACTGATCGCCTCCGAGGTCCAGTCGCAGCTCGGCTGAGCCCGGCACACCACGCAAGGAGCACCCGCGATGCCCGTACCCGGCCGGCCCCTGGCGCAGGCCCTCGCCGAGGGCGCCGTCGTCCTCGACGGCGGGCTGTCCAACCAGCTCGCCGACCAGGGCTGCGACCTCGACGACGCTCTCTGGTCCGCCCGGCTGCTCGCCGACGCGCCGGAGCAGATCGAGGCGGCCCACACCGCCTATGTGCGAGCGGGCGCGCGGGTGCTCATCACTTCCAGCTACCAGGCCACCTACGAGGGCTTCGCCGCGCGCGGCTTCGGACGGCGGGAGACGACCGCCCTGCTGCGTCGCAGCGTCGCGCTGGCCCGTGCCGCCGCCCGTGACCGCGACGACGTGTGGGTGGCGGCTTCGGTGGGACCGTACGGCGCGATGCTCGCAGACGGCAGCGAGTACCGGGGCCGCTACGGGCTGAACGTCGCGGCGCTGGAGCGCTTCCACCGGCCGAGGATCGAGACGCTGGCCGAGGCCGGCCCGGACGTCCTGGCGCTGGAGACCGTGCCGGACACCGACGAGGCGGAGGCACTGCTGAGGATCGTCGAAGACCTCGGCGTGCCGGCCTGGCTCAGCTACACCGTCGCGGGCGGGGCGACCCGGGCCGGGCAGCCGCTGGAGGAGGCCTTTCGGGTCGCGGCGGACACGGACGCGGTGATCGCCGTCGGCGTCAACTGCTGCGACCCGGCGGACGCCGTCCGCGCGGTGGAGACGGCGGCGGCGACCGTCGACCGGCCGGTGGTCGTCTATCCCAACAGCGGCGAGACATGGGACGAGCGGGCCCGCGCCTGGCGTGGCGGCTCGGCCTTCGACCCGGCCCTGGCGCGCACCTGGCAGCGGGCCGGTGCCCGGCTCATCGGGGGTTGCTGCCGGGTCGGGCCCGAGCGGACATCCGCCCTCGCCCACGCACTCACCCCACGGCCGGCCGGGGAAAACCGTTGTCCGGAGCACTGGTGAACAGGCGATACTCGGGCGGTGTTCCTCACCATCACCACCACCGGCAGCGGCGGCACGCCCGCCACGGACCTCGGCTTCCTGCTGCACAAGCATCCGGACAAGGCCCAGGTCTTCTCGACCTCCTACGGCGACGCCCACGTCTTCTACCCCGAGGTGTCGGAGCAACGGTGCACCGCCGCGCTGCTGCTGGAGGTCGATCCGGTGGCGCTGGTCCGGCGAGGCAAGGGCAAGGGCCGGGGCGGGGCCCCCGATTCGGCGCTCGGCCAGTACGTCAACGACCGTCCGTACGCCGCCTCTTCGCTGCTGGCGGTCGCCCTGCGCACCGTGTTCGCCAGCGCTCTGAGGGGCGTCTGCGACGCCCGCCCCGAACGGGCCGCACAGCCGCTGCCGCTGCGGATCGAGATCCCCGCCGTGCCCGCACGCGGCGGTCCCGCCCTCGTCCGCCGGCTCTTCGAACCGCTGGGCTGGACCGTCGAGGCCGAACCGGTCGCGTTGGACGAGACGTTTCCCGCGTGGGGCGAGTCGCGTTACGTGCGGCTGGCGCTGGAGGGCGAGTCACGGCTGTCCGCGGCGCTGCGGCACCTGTACGTACTGCTCCCGGTCCTGGACGACGCCAAGCACTACTGGGTGTCGCCCGACGAGGTGGACAAGCTGCTGCGGATGGGCGACGGTTGGCTCGTCGGCCATCCGGAACAGCGGCTGATCACCAGCCGCTACCTGTCCCGCCGCTGGTCGCTGACCCGGCAGGCCATGGAGCGCCTCGAGCTCGCCCGGCTCGCCGAGGCCGACGACAGCGAGGCCGAGGAACTGGACAACGCCGTCGACGAGGAGGTGGACACCGAGGAGAAGCCGCTGCCGCTGGCGGTGCGGCGCCGCGAGGCGATCCTGGCGGAGCTGCGCGGGGCCGAGGCGAGCCGCGTCCTCGATCTCGGCTGCGGCCAGGGGCAGTTGGTCGGCGCGCTGCTGAAGGACGTCCGCTTCACCGAGATCCTCGGCGTCGACGTGTCCTCCCGGGCCCTCGGCGAGGCCGCCCGGCGGCTGCGGCTGGACCGCATGGGCGAGCGGCAGTCCTCCCGCGTCCGGCTGGTGCAGGGCTCCCTGACGTACACCGACGCCCGGCTCAAGGGTTACGACGCCGCCGTGCTCAGCGAGGTCGTCGAGCACCTCGACCTGCCCCGCCTGCCCGCCCTGGAGTACGCCGTCTTCGGCTCGGCCCGCCCCGCGACGGTGGTCGTGACCACGCCGAACGTCGAGTACAACGTGCGCTGGGAGACGCTGCCGGCCGGGCACGCCCGGCACGCGGACCACCGCTTCGAGTGGACCCGTGAGGAGTTCCGCTCGTGGGCCGAGCGGGTGGCCGCACGGCACGGTTACGGCGTGCGGTTCGTCCCCGTCGGACCCGTGGACCCCGAAGTCGGCCCGCCCACCCAGATGGCAGTTTTCACGACGACCGCGAAGGAGGTCACGACCGCATGACCGGCAAGCGCACCCTCCCGGTGACCGACCTGTCCCTCGTGGTCCTGATCGGCACCACCGGCTCCGGCAAGTCCACCTTCGCCCGGCGCCACTTCAAGCCCACCGAGGTGATCTCCTCCGACTTCTGCCGCGGACTGGTCAGTGACGACGAGAACGACCAGAGCGCCAGCGGCGACGCCTTCGACGTGCTGCACTACATCGCGGGCAAGCGGCTCGCCGCCGGCCGGCTGACCGTCGTCGACGCCACCAGCGTGCAGCAGGAGAGCCGCCGTCAGCTGCTGCGGCTCGCCCGCGAGCACGACGTGCTGCCCATCGCGATCGTCCTGGACGTCCCCGAGCAGGTCTGCGTCGAGCGGAACGCGGCGCGGCCCGACCGCGCCCACCTGCCCCGGCACGTGGTGCAGCGCCAGCAGCGGGAGCTGCGCCGCTCCCTGCGGCAGCTGGAGCGCGAGGGCTTCCGCAAGGTGCACGTCCTGCGCGGCGTCGAGGAGATCGACTCGGCCGAGGTCGTGCTGGAGCGCCGCTACAACGACCTGCGCCACCTCACCGGCCCGTTCGACATCATCGGCGACGTCCACGGCTGCAGCTCCGAGCTGGAGACCCTGCTCGGCAAGCTGGGCTACGCCGACGGCGTGCACCCGCAGGGCCGCACCGCCGTCTTCGTCGGCGACCTCGTCGACCGCGGGCCCGACAGCCCCGGCGTGCTGCGCCGCGTCATGGGCATGGTCGCGTCGGGCAGCGCCTTGTGCGTGCCCGGCAACCACGAGAACAAGCTGGGCCGCTGGCTGAGGGGCAAGAACGTCCAGCACACCCACGGCCTCGCCGAGACCATCGAGCAGCTGGAGAGGGAGGACGAGAAGGACCCCGCCTTCCGGGAGCAGGTGCGCGAGTTCGTCGCGGGGCTGGTCAGCCACTACGTGCTCGACGGCGGCAAGCTGGTCGTCTGCCACGCCGGCCTGCCCGAGAAGTACCACGGCCGCACCTCCGGCCGGGTCCGCTCGCACGCCCTGTACGGGGACACCACCGGCGAGACCGACGAGTTCGGCCTGCCCGTGCGCTACCCGTGGGCGGAGGACTACCGCGGCCGCGCCGCCGTCGTCTACGGCCACACGCCCGTGCCGAGCACCTCGTGGCTCAACAACACCATCTGCCTCGACACCGGCGCCGTCTTCGGCGGGCGGATGACGGCCCTGCGCTGGCCCGAGCGCGAGATCGTCGACGTCCCGGCGGAGCGGGTCTGGTACGAGCCGGCCAAGCCGCTCGCCTCCGAGGCCCCCGGCGGGTACGACGGGCGGCCGCTGGACCTCGCCGACGTCACCGGGCGCCGGGTCGTGGAGACCGCGCACCACGGCCGGGTCGCCGTCCGCGAGGAGAACGCGGCCGCCGCGCTGGAGGTCATGAGCCGCTTCGCGGTCGACCCGCGGCTGCTGATGTACCTGCCGCCGACGATGTCGCCGTGCGCGACCTCGCAGCGGGAGGGCTACCTGGAGCACCCCCACGAGGCGTTCGCCGCCTACCGGGCGGACGGCGTCGGCCAGGTCGTCTGCGAGGAGAAGCACATGGGTTCCCGCGCCGTGGCGCTGGTGTGCCGCGACGCGCAGACGGCCGCCGAGCGCTTCGGGGTGGCCGGCGGTGTGACGGGCGCCCTGCACACCCGCACGGGCCGGCCGTTCTTCGACGATCCGGCCGTCACCGAGCAGGTGCTGGCGCGGCTGCGGGCCTCCGTCACCGCCGCCGGGCTGTGGGAGGAGCTCGGCACGGACTGGCTGCTGCTCGACGCCGAGCTGATGCCCTGGTCGCTGAAGGCGTCTGGCCTGCTGCGCAGGCAGTACGCCGCGGTCGGCGCCGCCGCCGGCGCCGTCTTCCCGGACGCGCTCGCCGCCCTGGAGTCCGCCACCGCGCGGGGCACCGACGTGGCGGGGCTGCTGGAGCGGCAGCGCGGGC
Organism: Streptomyces sp. ME19-03-3; assembly: GCA_033793685.1. Classification (GTDB taxonomy): domain Bacteria; phylum Actinomycetota; class Actinomycetes; order Streptomycetales; family Streptomycetaceae; genus Actinacidiphila. Next base: position 207,202 of record JARAXD010000007.1, read on the forward strand.
GGTCCGCGGACGCGAGCGCCTTCACCGAGGCGTACCGGCGCTACTGCTGGACGACCGAGGGCCTGGACGGGGTGCGGCTCGCGCCCTTCCAGATCCTGGCCGCTCAGGGCCGCAGTCTGGCCGGGCTCGCGCACGACGGGCAGCTGGCGCTGATAGACCGCCTGGTCGCGCACGACCCGACGGGGCTGCTGCAGGAGACCCGCAGGCTGCTGGTCGACCCCCGCGACGAGGAGTCGGTGGCCGCCGGCACCCGGTGGTGGCTGGAGCTGACCGAGGCCGGCGGCGAGGGCATGGTCGTCAAGCCGCTGCAGGCCCTGGTGCGCACCGGGGAAGGCGACCGCCTGGTCCAGCCCGGCATCAAGTGCCGCGGCCGGGAGTACCTGCGGATCATCTACGGTCCGGAGTACACCCGGCCCGACCAGCTGGTCAGGCTCCGCTCCCGGGCCCTGGGCCACAAGCGGTCCCTCGCGCTGCGGGAGTACGCGCTGGGCCTGGAGGCGCTGGACCGGCTGGCGGCGGGCGAGCCCCTGTGGCGCGTCCACGAGGCGGTCTTCGCCGTGCTGGCCCTGGAGTCCGAGCCGGTGGACCCGCGGCTGTGAGGGATGCGGGGCGGGCACGGGGGTGCCCGTCCCGCCCCGGAGGTAAACCCCTGCCAAGTGGGAATGTCTAGCTGCATGGCATTCCATGTGGACTCCGAGGCAGGGCGGCTGCACCGCGTCATCCTCCACCGCCCCGACCTGGAGCTGAAGAGGCTCACGCCGTCGAACAAGGACGCCCTGCTCTTCGACGACGTCCTGTGGGTGCGCCGGGCCCGTGCCGAGCACGACGGCTTCGCCGACGTGCTGCGCGACCGGGGTGTGGCCGTGCACCTCTTCGGTGACCTGCTGCGGGAGACGCTCAGCCTGCCCGAGGCCCGGCGCATGGTGCTGGACCGGGTCTTCGACGAGAAGGAGTACGGTCCGGTGGTCACCGACCACCTGCGCGCCGCGTTCGACGAGCTGTCCGGGGCCGAGCTGACCGAGGCCCTGGTCGGCGGCATGACCAAACGGGAGTTCCTGGCCCGGTTCGCCGAGCCGACCTCGGTCCGCTTCCACGTGATGGACCTCGACGACTTCCTGCTCGACCCACTGCCCAACCACATCTTCACCCGCGACACCTCGGCCTGGGTGTACGACGGGGTCAGCATCAACGCGATGCGCTGGCCGGCCCGCTGGCACGAGACGACCCACTACGAGGCGATCTACCGCCACCACCCGCTTTTCGCGGGTGCCTCCTTCCACGTGTGGTCCGAGGGACAGGCGGCCTATCCGTCCACCATCGAGGGCGGTGACGTCCTGGTGATCGGCAACGGCGCCGTCCTGATCGGCATGAGCGAGCGCACCACCGCGCAGGCGGTGGAGATGCTGGCCCAGCGCCTGTTCAACGCGGGGTCGGCCGGCACGATCGTGGCCCTGGACATGCCCAAGCGCCGTGCCTTCATGCACCTGGACACCGTGATGACGATGGTCGACGGCGACACGTTCACCAAGTACGCGGGCCTGGGCATGCTGCGCTCGTACACCATCGAGCCCGGTGCGGGGGAGCGCGACCTCAAGGTCACCGACCACCCGCCGGAGCACATGCACCGGGCCATCGCGGCGGCCCTTGGCCTCGACGACATCCGGGTGCTCACCGCGACCCAGGACGTGCACTCCGCCGAGCGCGAGCAGTGGGACGACGGGTGCAACGTGCTCGCCCTGGAGCCGGGCGTCGTCCTGGCGTACGAGCGCAACGTCACCACCAACACCCATCTGCGCAAGCGCGGCATCGAGGTCATAGAGATCCCGGGGAGTGAGCTGGGGCGCGGCCGCGGCGGTCCGCGCTGCATGAGCTGCCCCCTCGAGCGGGACCCGGTCTGAGGGGACGTCCCCTGGCCGGACCGCCCGCATCCTTCTGCGTGCACATAAGGATGCGCATAAGGATGCGCTGATTCGTATAGACTTCCACGGTCTCGGCGTACTCATGTTCGGCCCCGGCCGACCCCGACCTAGGAGCCCTTATGGCCATCGACCTCACGGGCCGCCACTTCCTCAAGGAGCTGGACTTCACTCCCGAGGAGTTCCGTGCTCTGGTGGAGCTGGCCGCCGAACTGAAGGCGGCCAAGAAGGCGGGCACCGAGGTCCGGCGGCTCGCGGGCCGGAACATCGCCCTGATCTTCGCCAAGACCTCCACCCGCACCCGCTGCGCCTTCGAGGTCGCGGCTGCCGACCAGGGCGCGTCCACGACCTACCTGGACCCGGCCGGCTCCCAGCTCGGCCACAAGGAGTCGGTCAAGGACACCGCCCGTGTGCTCGGCAGGATGTTCGATGGCATCGAGTACCGCGGGGCGGGTCAGGAGGTCGTCGACGAACTGGCCGCCCACGCCGGGGTGCCGGTGTGGAACGGCCTCACCGACCAGTGGCACCCGACCCAGATGCTCGCCGACGTGCTCACCATGGCCGAGCACTCCCGTTCCCCGCTGGAGCGCACCGCCTACGCCTACCTCGGCGACGCCCGCTCCAACATGGGGAACTCGCTGCTGGTCACCGGCGCCCTCCTCGGCATGGACGTACGCATCGTCGCCCCGGAGCAGCTGTGGCCGCAGGAGTCCGTCGTCGCCGAGGCCCGGCGCCTGGCACGGGCCAGCGGCGCGCGCGTCACCCTGACCGAGGACGTCGCCGAGGGCGTCGCCGGCGCGGAGTTCGTCCACACCGACGTGTGGGTGTCGATGGGAGAGCCCGCCGAGGTCTGGGACGAGCGCATCACCCTGCTGAAGCCGTACGCCGTGACCATGGACGTGCTGCGGGCCACCGGCCGCCCCGACGCGAAGTTCATGCACTGCCTGCCCGCCTTCCACGACCTCGGCACCACCCTGGCCCGGCAGATCCACGAACGGCACGGCCTGACCTCCCTGGAGGTCACCGACGAGGTCTTCGAGTCGGCGCACTCCATCGTCTTCGACCAGGCCGAGAACCGGATGCACACCATCAAGGCCGTCCTCGTCGCCACGTTGGCGGGCGCGTGAGGCGCCTGGTGGGATGACGGCGGAGAACGCGCTTATCGCGTACTCGTGACGACAGTCACGAACGAGTGATAACTTCGCGGTGGCGGCAGCCCTGCCTCCCCCGTGAAGGAGGACGTGCCCATGAGCCCCTACCGCGGTTCCGTCGGCCGTACCGAGGAATGGCGGCACCTGCGCGTCGAGCGCGCGGACGGCGTCGTCACCGTCACGCTCGACCGCCCCGACAAGCTCAACGCGCTCACCTTCGGCGCCTACGCCGACCTGCGCGACCTGCTCACCGAGCTGCCGCACCACGGCGACACCCGCGTGCTGGTGCTCGCCGGGGCAGGCCGCGGCTTCTGCTCCGGCGGCGACGTCGACGAGATCATCGGGGCGACCCTCGCCATGGGCGCCGGGCAGCTCCTGGACTTCACCCGCATGACGGGCCAGGTCGTGCGCGCCATCCGCGAGGCGCCCTTCCCCGTCGTCGCGGCCGTCCACGGCGTCGCGGCCGGAGCCGGCTCCGTCATCGCCCTCGCCTGCGACTTCCGGATCGTCGAGCGCTCGGCGCGCTTCGCCTTCCTGTTCACCAAGGTCGGCCTCGCGGGCGCCGACATGGGCGCCGCCTACCTGCTGCCCCGCATCGTCGGCCTCGGCCACGCCACCCGGCTGCTGATGCTCGGCGACACCGTGGGCGCCGAGCAGGCCGACCGCATCGGCCTGGTCAGCGAGCTCGTCGACGACGGCCAGGTGGACGCGAGCGCCGCCGCACTCGCCAAACGCCTCGCCACCGGGCCCGCGCTGGCGTACGCCCGAACCAAGGCCCTGCTCACCGCGGAACTCGACATGCCGCTCGGCGCCGCCGTCGAGATGGACGCCGCGACGCAGGCGCTGCTGATGACCAGCGAGGACTACGCCGAGTTCCACGCCGCGTTCACCGGGAAGCGCAGCCCCAACTGGAAGGGCCGGTAGCCGTGAGGGTGGCCATCATCGGCGGCGGCCCCGGCGGGCTCTACGCCGCCGCGCTGCTCAAACGCCTCGACCCGGAACGCGACATCACGGTCTGGGAGCGCGGCGCGCCCGAGGACACCTTCGGCTTCGGCGTCGTGCTCTCCGACGAGACCCTCGGCGGCATCGAGCACGCCGACCCGGTCGTCTTCCGCGCGCTGGAACGGCAGTTCACCCGCTGGGACGACATCGACGTGCGCCACCGCGGCCGGGCCGTCACCTCCGGTGGCCACGGGTTCGCGGCGGTGGACCGGCGCACGCTGCTGGCCATCCTCCACGACCGCTGCCGCGACCTCGGCGTGAGCGTCCGCACCCGCGAAGCCGCCCCGGCCGCGGAAGCGCTGGCCCGTGACCACGACCTCGTCATCGCCGCCGACGGCGCGGGCAGCGCCACCCGCGCCGCCCACACCGCCGTCTTCCGGCCCACCCTCACCGGGCACGGGTGCCGCTACATCTGGCTCGCCACCGACCTCGTCCTGGACGCCTTCCGCTTCGAGATCGCCGAGACCGAGCACGGCGTGATGCAGGCCCACGGCTACCCCTACCGGCCGGACGAGAGCACCTTCATCGTCGAGATGCACGAGGACGTCTGGCGGCGCGCCGGACTGGACCGGCTCGACGAGGCCGAGTCCATCGCCCGCTGCGAGAAGATCTTCGCCGACGCCCTGCACGGCCACGGCCTGCGCGGCAACCGCTCCCGCTGGATCGCCTTCACCACCGTCGTCAACGAACGCTGGCGGCACGGGAACATCGTGCTGCTCGGCGACGCCGCCCACACCGCGCACTTCTCGATCGGCTCCGGCACCAAGCTCGCCATGGAGGACGCCCTCGCCCTCGCCGCCTGCCTGCACGAGCAGCCCGGCGTCCCCGAGGCACTCGCCGCCTACGAGGCCGAGCGCAAGCCGGTGGTCGCCAGCACGCAGCGCGCCGCGCGGGCCAGCCTCGAGTGGTTCGAGCACCTGGAGCAGTACACCGCCCAGCCGCCCCGGCAGTTCGCCTTCAACCTGCTCACCCGCAGCCGCCGGGTCACCCACGACAACCTGCGGCTGCGCGACGCGGACTTCACCGCCTCCGTTGAGCGGGAGTTCGGCACCGGGCCGGACACGCCGCCCATGTTCACCCCCTTCACCCTGCGCGGGCTGACCCTGCGCAACCGGGTCGTCGTCTCGCCGATGGACATGTACTCCGCCACCGACGGCACCCCCGGCGACTTCCACCTGGTCCACCTCGGGGCCCGCGCTCTCGGCGGCGCCGGACTGGTCATGACCGAGATGGTCTGTGTCAGCCCTGAGGGCCGCATCACCCCCGGCTGTGCCGGCCTGTGGAACGACGGTCACGAGGCCGCCTGGCGCCGCGTCACCGACTTCGTGCACGCCCGGCCCGGCGCCGCGATCGGCCTCCAGCTCGGCCACAGCGGCCGCAAGGGCTCCACGCGGCTGATGTGGGAGGGCATCGACCAGCCGCTACCCGAGGGCAACTGGCCGCTCGCGGCGCCCTCCCCGCTTCCGTACCACCCGCGGGTCAGTCAGGTCCCGCAGGCCCTGGACGCCGCCGGGCTCGCCGCGATCCGCGAGCAGTTCGCCGCCTCCGCGGCGCGCGGCGCGCGCGCCGGGTTCGACCTGCTGGAGCTGCACTGTGCCCACGGCTACCTGCTGTCGTCCTTCCTCTCGCCGCTCACCAACCGGCGCACCGACGCCTATGGCCGCGATCTGGCCGGGCGGCTGCGCTTCCCGCTGGAGGTCTTCGACGCCGTGCGCGAGGTGTGGCCCGACGACCGGCCGATGACCGTCCGCATCTCCGCCACCGACTGGGCCGAGGGCGGTACGACCGCCGACGACGCGCTCGAGATCGCCCGGGCCTTCACCGCCCACGGCGCCGACGCCATCGACGTCTCCACCGGCCAGGTCGTCCCCGACGAGGCCCCCGACTTCGGCCGTTCCTACCAGACCCCCTACGCCGACCGGATCCGCAACGAAGTGGGCGTGCCCGTCATCGCGGTCGGCGCCATCTCCTCCTGGGACGACGTCAACTCCCTGATCCTCGCCGGGCGCGCCGACCTGTGCGCGCTCGGCCGCCCCCACCTCTACGACCCCCACTGGACGCTGCACGCCGCCGCCGAGCAGGGCTACTCCGGCCCCGGCGCCCTCTGGCCCCTGCCGTACCAGGCCGGCAGCCGCCGCCCGCCCACGGGCCGCACCGACGCCCCCCGGCCCCGGCTCACGCTGGAGGTGTGAGGGGCGGCCGGCTCAGCGGAAGGCGGAGGTGTCGAGGGCGAACGAGAACGGCTCGGGGAGGTCGAGCTCCTTGCCGAACAGCACCCGGACGTCCTGCCGGTAGTCCTCGGCGTCCGGCTCGCCGTACAGAGTGACGGTGCCTTCGGTGCGGTCCACCAGCAGGTAGAAGGGGATGCCGGCGCCCGCGTAGCCGCGTCGCTTCGGGCCGCGGTCCTTGTCAGGGCGGCTCGACGTCACCTCGACAGTCATGACCACCCCGTCCGGGACGAACCACGAGTCCTTGCCCGCGAACACGCCTTCCGGGCCCACCGTCAGGTCCGGGATGAAGCGGCCGGCCGGAGTGATGAGCCCCTTGGCGCCGGACGTGTAGAACTCGGCGGGGGACTTGCGGATCATCTGGCGGACGAAGCGGCCGAGAATGTCCTCGTGGTCTCCGTCGGGCGGCGGGGTCACGACGATCTCCCCCTCGATCAGCTCGGCGCGGTACCCCTCGGGCACCGTGAGGTCGAGGAAGGCGGCGAGCACGGCGTCGCCGCCGGAGCCCGAGCGTTCGGTCGCGGGCAGTGCCATCTCGCGTACCTCCTCGATCGTCATGGTTCCGCTCCGACGTGGTCAGGTTATGCCCCGCCGGGTGGCGTGGGCCTACATCCTTCCAACGACCACCCGGGGAGGCCCGTCACGCCGCGGGGTCGGCGGACCGCGCGAACTGCGCGCCCGCGTCGCGCAGGCGGCTGTGCAGCCCCTCGAAGACCGCCGCCGCGCGCCCGCCGGGCCAGTCGGGCGGGAGAAGGGCGAGCGGCAGACCGGGGTCGGCGTAGGGGAGGCGGCGCCAGGAGTCGAGGGCGCGCAGGTAGTCCGCGAAGGCCTCCTGCGGCGCGGTCGCCCTGCGGGCGCTCCAGGCGCGCAGCACCGGCTCGTGGGCGTCGAGGAAGGCGTGGTGGCGCTTGGCGACGGCGTCGAGGTCCCACCAGCGGCGCACCGCAGCGGCCGTCGGCTCGAAGCCGAGGTGGGTGCCGGTGAAGAGGTCCACGTAAGGGTCGAGGCCGAGCCGGCGCAGGGTGTGCTCCGCCTCCTCGCGGAGGCGGGCGGGCGCGATCCACACGCCCGGCGCGGCGGTGCCGAAGCCCAGGCGGGACAGGCGGGAGCGGAGCAGGTGCCGCTTGTGGCGCTCGCTCTCGGGGACGGAGAAGACCGCGAGCACCCACCCGTGCTCCGCCGCTGGTCCGGCCGGGTGACCGTAGATGCGCCGGTCGCCGTCGGCGAGCAGCTGCCGGGCGTCCTCGGACAGCGCGTAGCCCGCGGCGCCGCCCACCCGGTCCGACTCCAGCAGGCCGCGGCGCTTGAGCCGGGAGACCGCCGAGCGCACCGACTGCGGGTCCACGTCGACGGCGCCCATCAGCCGGATCAGCCCGGCGACGGGTATCCGCCCGTCCCAGCCGTCGGCCCGGCCGTAGGCACCGAAGAAGGTCAGGATCAGTGAACTGGGAGTGTGCTCGGTCACGCGGTCACTGTAGGTCGCGCAGCCGGAAGCGCTGCAGTTTCCCCGTGGGGGTGCGGGGCAGGGCGTCGAGGAAGACGACATCGCGCGGGCACTTGTAGCTCGCGATCTCCGCACGGGTGAAGGCGCGCAGCGCCTCGGCCGTGTGCTCGTCGCGCGGCGGCCCGTCGCGCAGCACGACGCAGGCCCGGACGATCTGGCCGCGCTGGTCGTCCGGCACACCGATGACCGCCGCCTCCCGCACGTCGGGGTGGCGCAGCAGTGCCTCCTCGACCTCGGGGCCCGCGATGTTGTACCCCGACGAGATGATCATGTCGTCGGCGCGCGCCACATAGCGGAAGTAGCCGTCCACCTCGCGCACGTAGGTGTCGCCGGTGAGGTTCCAGCCGCCCCGGACGTACTCCCGCTGCCGTGCGTCGGCCAGGTAGCGGCAGCCGGTGGGGCCGCGCACCGCGAGCAGCCCGGGCTCGCCGTCCGGCACCGGGGCGAGCGTCGCCGGATCGACGACCCGGGCCTGGTAGCCGGGGACCGGCAGGCCGGTGGTGCCCGGGCGGATCTCGTCGTCGGCGGCGGAGATGAAGATGTGCAGCATCTCCGTGGCCCCTATGCCGTTGATGATGCGCAGTCCGGTCGACTCGTACCAGGCGTGCCAGGTTCCCTCCGGCAGGTTCTCGCCGGCCGACACGCAGCGCCGCAGCGAGGACAGGTCCCGGGAGCCGTGCGAGGCCAGTATGGCCCGGTAGGCGGTGGGCGCCGTGAACAGCACCGTCACCTTGTGCTCCGCGACGGCCCGGGCGAGCTGCTCGGGGCCGGCCTGCTCCAGCAGCAGCGCCGAGGCCCCCACCCGCAGCGGGAAGACGACCAGGCCGCCAAGCCCGAAGGTGAAGCCCAGCGGCGGGCTGCCGGCGAACACGTCCGCGGCGGTGGGACGCAGTATGTGCGCCGAGAAGGTGTCGGCGATCGCCAGCACGTCCCGGTGGAAGTGCATGCAGCCCTTGGGACGCCCGGTCGTGCCGGAGGTGAAGGCGATCAGCGCGACGTCGTCGGACGAGGTCGGCACCGCGGCGAAGGAGTCCGGCCGGCCGGCGGCGAGCCGCAGCAGGTCGTCCGGCGCCTCCCCGCCGTATGTGGCGATGCGCAGCCCCGGCGCCTCGCACTTGGCGAGGTCGTCCACCGCGCGGATGTCGCACAGCGCGTGCCGGACGGCGGCGATCTCGCAGATCGTCGCCAGCTCGTGCGGGCGGTGCGCCGCGAGCACGGTCACCGCGACCGCTCCCGCCTTCATGACGGCGAACCAGCAGGCCACCAGCCACGGGGTGGTGGGGCCGCGCAGCAGCACGCGGTTGCCGGGCACCACGCCGAGGTCGTCGGTCAGCACGTGCGCGATGCGGTCGGAGGCGGCGCGCAGGTCCGCGTACGACCAGACCTCGCCGTCCGGCATCCGCAGGCAGGGCGCCTCGGGCAGGCCGGCGGCGAGGAGCTCGGTACCGCAGTTGAGCCGGTCCGGATAGGCCAGCTCGGGGAGGTCTTGGGTCAGGACGGGCCACTGGTCACGCGGCGGCAGGTGATCCCGCGGGAAAGTGTCCACGTGTGCTGACGGCAGCAGGTCCATAACGGGTTCGCCCCTCGTTGGGCCCTGGTTGCGGACGGATTCAGCGTAACGTGTTTGTGACGGCAGTCAACGGTACGCGATACGGGAGGTGCCTTGTGGCATCGTTCGCGCTCGACCCGGAACAGCTCAAGTGGTGTGCGCAGGTCCGCGAGTGGGCCGCCGAGCGGCTTCGGCCGCTGGCGGACGCCGGCGAACCCGGGCGGGTCAACCGTCCGCTGCTCGCCGCCCTCGGCGAACTCGGCCTGCTGGCCCGCCTCTTCCCCGGCACCGCCCTGGAGCTGTGCCTGCTGCGGGAGTCCCTGGCCCGCGAGTGCACCGAGGCCGAGACCGCGCTCGCCCTGCAGGGCCTGGGCGCCCATCCCCTGCTGGGGTCCCCGGAACTGACGGCCCGCTGGATCCCGCGGGTCGTCACGGGGCGGGCCGTCGCGGCCTTCGCGCTCACCGAGCCCGGCGCCGGCTCCGACGCCGCCGCCCTCGAACTGGCCGCGCGGCCCGCGCCCGACGGGGGATGGCGGCTCACCGGCGAGAAGTGCTGGATCTCCAACGCGCCCGAGGCCGACGTCTACACGGTCTTCGCCCGGACCACCCCCGGCGCCGGATCCCGCGGCGTGACCGCCTTCGCCGTCCCCGCCGACCGCCCGGGCCTCGTGGGCGAACACCTCGACATGCTCAGCCCGCACCCCATCGGGCGGTTGGGCTTCGACGCCGTACCGGTCGGGGACCGCGACGTGATCGGCGAGGTGGACCGGGGATTCAGGGTCGCCATGACGACCCTGAACCGCTTCCGGCCGAGCGTCGGCGCCTTCGCGGTCGGCATGGCGCAGGCCGCCCTCGACGCGGCCATCGCCCACGCCGCCTCCCGCAACGCCTTCGGTGCTCCGCTGAAGGAGCTTCAGGCCGTCTCCCACACGCTCGCCGAGATGGCCACCCGCACCGAGGCCGCCCGCCTGCTGGTCTACGCCGCCGCCGAGGCATACGACCACGGCGCCGCCGGCACCGCCCGCAGTTCCGCCATGGCCAAGCTCTTCGCCACCGAGACCGCCCAGTACGCCGTCGACGCCGCCGTCCAGATCCACGGCGCCCGCGCCCTGCAGCGCGGACACGTCCTGGAGCACCTCTACCGCGAGGTCCGCGCACCGCGTATCTACGAAGGCGCCACCGAAGTCCAGCGGTCGATCATCGCCAAGGAGCTCTTCGCATGACCCTCAACCGGATCAACCCGCCCGAGCTCTCCCCGCCCACCGGCTTCAGCCACGCCGTCACCGCCACCGGCCGCACCCTCGTCCTCCTGGCGGGCCAGACCGCGCTGGACGCCGAGGGCAAGGTCGTCGGGGACACCCTCCCCGCCCAGTTCGAGCACGCGCTGATCAACCTCCTCACCGCCCTCCAGGCCGCCGGCGGCACGCCCGCCGACCTCGCCCGGCTCACCGTCCACACCACCGACGTCGCCGCCTACCGCGACCACGCGCCCGAACTCGGCCGCATCTGGCGCGCTCTGGCCGGCCGCGACTACCCGGCGATGGCGGTCATCGGCATCACCCGCCTGTGGGACGAGGAGGCCATGATCGAACTCGACGGCCTCGCCGTGCTCACCTGATTGGGCGGCAGGAGGAGCCGGGGGTGCGGGGCACGGCCCGGCACACTGGGTGTGGCCGACGTCCCGCCGCACCCACTTTCCTCCAGCAGGTCCGGCACGGCCCGGGAGGTGGCCGCTGCCTGCAGCACCAGCGCCCGGCCCAGCTCCAGGGCGGCGACCGCGTCGTCCCCCCTCTCGTGCGCGGCGGCCCACAGGGCGGCCCGCACGCCGAGGGAGGCGCCGTGCAACTGGTCGGTGAGGGCGGCCAGATACTGCCGGAAGGCGGTGTTGAGGGCGACATGACAGGCATGCCGCTCCTCGGCCTCCCGTGCTCGTGCCTGTGCTCGCTCAGATGCGAAGGCCCCACCTACGAGCAACCGGGGAGCAACGCACAGACGAGGCAGCCAGCTCGCTGGACGTTGCGTCACCATCGGGAATGCCACGCCGAAGGCGCCAATGTGTCATCAGGCTCGCGCGGTCGGCAGGCTCTGCCCCGACCCGCGACCTGCGCTTTCACTGTGATCGCCGCCACACCATTCGGCGGCACACGGACCACGGGCAGTCGCGCGACGGGACGTACCTCCTTCCCTCAGATCTTGAAGACGTGGACGGCAGGGCCGCACAGCATGAGGAGGTCTTCGGGGTTCGAGGTCAGAACCGTCACCGGAGAGGGTGAGACGAGTGCGGTGGCGGCCACGGTCGCATCGAGGGCGTACTTGTGGCCGTGCAGCCCGGCCCCGGCGAGGAGTTTGCTCGCGTGGCGGGCGATAGCTTCGGTGGGCGGGACGATGTTCACGCGCGAGACGGCGTAATCGAAGCGCGCTTGGTTGGTCCTGGGGTCCCGGGCTTCGACGAGGGTGACGGAACTAGTGACGACACGGATGTCCTCTGCTTCGGCTGCGGCGAGCCATTCGGTGAGCTCGGGGGCGCGGCGTACGAGTTTGGACAGGCCCTCGCAGTCCAGGACGAGAGTGCCGCTCACGCGGCGTCCGTCGAGCCCGCCGTGTCACCGCGCAGGAGGGCTCGCTTGGCGTCGACGGCAGCCTCGTCGACCGGCCCGTGTTCGGCTTCGGCGTCTTCGATGAGTTCACGTAGCCGGTCCCGCTCGAGTTGGCGCTGGATGAGGCCTTCGACGTAGGCGGACATACCGCGCTTGCCGGTGCGGGCCTTGAGGGCGGCGATGGTGCCTTCGTGGAGGGAGACGGAGACCGGTCGGACGGGTCCTTCGCCAGGAGCAGGGGTGGTGGTCATGGAACCATTTTAACAAAACTCTTGTTATATGGAGCTGGATTCAGTTCTTCGTCGCCAACGGGGAGGGCGTTCGGCGTCGAGCGGTGGCGTGAATCTCCAGGTGAGACGGCCTATCCCAGGGGACCTCCCGGGGGCTTTTCCGGGACTTTCACGTCTGGCCCCGGGAATTTTCAGGAACTTTCCGCCGCCTAGGCAGGGAAGGCCCTGACAGCGCTGAAAGAAGCAAACGCGCTGGTCAGGGCCCATTTCCCTAGCAGTCGATAATGTTCACCGCGAGCGCTTCCCGCGCCGTTTCCTTGTACTTGACCATCATGCGGCGTGGCCCATGCCAGTTCGACTGGGGGGCGCGGGCATCGCCCTCACGGCAGCGGCCGAACGGATCCGCCGTCACGGCATGTGACCGCTACCCCGGCCCTGCCGGGCCTGACCGGGCATCACGTACTCAAGATCATCTTGCACTTGCGTTGCACAAGACGCTGAAAACCGTCGACGATCACTGGCAAGTGGTGAAGCGAAAAACCCACAGGTCAGCGTGGCTTTTCGACGGTATTCCCCCTGCAGTCAAGGGGCGCACCGCTGGTGCCGATCAGATGTCGCGGAACGTCTCGATCTGCGCCCCGATGGAGTTGAGCCGCTCGGCCAGTTCCTCGTAGCCCCGGTTGATCACGTACACGTTCCGCAGCACCGAGGTGCCCTCGGCGGCGAGCATCGCCAGCAGCGTCACCACGGCGGGCCGCAGGGCCGGCGGGCACATCATCTCGGCGGTGCGCCAGCGGGTCGGACCCTCGACCAGCACCCGGTGCGGGTCCAGCAGCTTGACGTTGGCGCCGAGCCGGGTCAGCTCGGTGAGGTAGATGGCCCGGTTGTCGTAGACCCAGTCGTGGATGAGGGTCGAGCCCTGGGCCGTGGCGGCGATGGCCGCGAAGAAGGGCACGTTGTCGATGTTGAGGCCCGGGAAGGGCATCGGGTGGATCTTGTCGATGGGGGAGCGCAGCTTGGACGGGCGCACGGTGAGGTCGATCAGCCGGGTGCGACCGTTGTCCGCGGGGTACTCGGCCGAGCGCTCGTGGTCCAGCCCCATCTCCTCCAGGACCGCCAGCTCGATCTCCAGGAACTCCACCGGCACGCGGCGGATGGTGAGCTCGGACTCGGTGACCACGGCCGCGGCCAGCAGGCTCATGGCCTCCACCGGGTCCTCGGAGGGCGCGTAGTCCACGTCCCGGTCGATCTCCTTGACGCCGTGCACGGTCAAGGTGGTGGTGCCGATGCCGTCCACCCGCACGCCCAGCTCCTCCAGGAAGAAGCACAGGTCCTGGACCATGTAGTTCGAGCTGGCGTTGCGGATGACGGTCACCCCGTCGTGCCGGGCGGCGGCCAGGAGCGCGTTCTCGGTCACGGTGTCGCCGCGCTCGGTCAGCACGATGGGCCGCCGCGGCGCCACCGAGGGGGCGACCCGGGCGTGGTACATCCCGCTGGTGGCGGTCACCTCCAGGCCGAAGTGGCGCAGGGCCGTCATGTGCGGCTGGACGGTACGGGTGCCAAGGTCGCAGCCGCCCGCGTACGGGATGCGGAAGCGGTCGGTGCGGTGCATCAGGGGGCCGAGGAACATGATCACGCTGCGGGTGCGGCGGGCGGCGTCGGTGTCCATGGCGTCCAGCTCCAGCCGGGCGGGCGGGACGATCTCCAGGTCGTTGCCGTCGTTGATCCAGCGAGTGCGCACGCCGATGCTGCTGAGCACCTCCAGGATGCGGTAGACCTCCTCGATCCGCGCGACGCGGCGCAAGGTGGTCCGGCCGGAGTTCAGGAGGGTGGCGCACAGCAGCGCCACACACGCGTTCTTGCTGGTCTTGACGTCGATGGAACCGGAAAGCCGGCGGCCGCCGACGACGCGCAGGTGCATGGGGCCCGCGTAGCCGAGGGAGACGATCTCGCTGTCGAGCGCCTCACCGATTCGGGCGATCATCTCAAGGCTGATGTTCTGATTCCCGCGTTCAATACGGTTCACCGCGCTCTGGCTGGTCCCTAGCGCCTCCGCCAGTTGTGCCTGGGTCCAGCCCCGGTGCTGGCGGGCGTCCCGGATGAGCTTGCCGATGCGTGCCAGGTAGTCGTCTCCCATGGGGAGAGACTATCTCACATATGAGATGTCAAGCCGACCTCGAGGTCCAGGAGATACCGCTTGCGCCCGAGCCCGCCCCCGTACCCGGTGAGGCTGCCGGAGGCCCCGACCACCCGGTGGCAGGGCACGATGATGCCGACCGGGTTGCGTCCGTTGGCGAGCCCGACGGCGCGCGACGCGCCGGGGCTGCCGAGTTTGTCCGCCAGCTGACCGTACGTCATGACCATGCCGTAGGGGATGGCCCGCAGACCCGTCCAGACGCGCTGCTGGAAGGGCGTGCCGCGCAGGTCGAGCGGCAGGTCGAAGACGGTCAACCCGCCCGCGAAGTAGGCCCGCAGCTGTTCGGCGGCCCGCGCGAACGGGGACTCGTCCGGGTCGCGCCGCGCCCCGAAGGACTCCTCCGGGGGCCGGTGGCGCTGGGCGGTCATGTACAGACCGGACAGGACGCCGTCGGTCGCGACCAGGGTCAGCGGCCCGACCGGGCTGTCGATCAGGGCGTGCGTGCGAGGGGTCATGAGTTCTCCTCAGGCCCGATCAGCGGGAAGGACGTTGACGGGATGATCGCCGGTGGCCCACAGGTGCTGCACTGCGTACGCGCGCCACGGCCGCCAGGCGGCGGCCCGCCGGACGAGGGCGGCGGGGGTGGTCGGAAGGCCCAGCTTTTCCGCGGCCAGCCGTACGCCCAAATCGGTGGCGGGGAAGGCGTCCGGGTCGCCGAGCGCCCGCATCGCGACCGCCTCGACCGACCACGGGCCGAAACCCGGCAGCGCCGAGAGCTGCCGCCGCGCCTTCTCCCAGTCGCTGCCGACGTCCAGGTCGAGGCCCCCTTCGGTGAGCGCGGCGACCAGGGAGGCCACCGTGGCCCGCCGGGCGCGGGGCATCGCCAGGGATCGCGGGTCCAGGCCGGTGAGCGCCCACGGGGAGGGGAACAGGTGGGTCAGCCCGCCCACTGGATCGGCGACGGGCTCGCCGTGCGCGGCCACCAGCCGGCCGGCCAGGGTGCGCGCCGCGGCGGTCGACACCTGCTGGCCCAGCACCACGCGTACCGCGAACTCCGCGCCGTCCACCGTGCGCGGCACCCGGCGCCCGGGGGCCTCGTCCACGTACGGGGCCAGCAGCGGGTCCTCCCGCAGCAGCCCGTCGACGGCGACCGGGTCGGCGTCCAGGTCGAGCAGCCACCGGCAGCGGCTGATGGCGTGCGACAGGTCCCGCCAGTCGGTGAGGGAGAGCCGGCAGGCCACGTGGTCGGGCTCGGGCCGCAGGGCCACGATCCCGTGGCCGTACGGCAGCCGAAGGGTGCGGCGGTAGCCGCCCGCACGCCACTCCTCCACGCCCGGCACGGCGGTCGCGGCCAGGTGCCCGAAGAGGTTGCCGGGGCACAGCGGTGCCCGGAAGGGCAGCCGCAGCGCCAGGGAGCCCGACACGTCGGGGACGGGGGCGGAGTGCCGCGCCCCGGCCGCCCGCGTGCGCAGCTCGCTCGGGGTGAGCGCGAACACCTCGCGCACGGTGTCGTTGAAGGTGCGGATGCTGCTGAACCCGGAGGCGAAGGCGACGTCGGCCATGGGCAGCGCCGACGTCTCGATCAGGAGGCGTGCCGTCTGCGCCCGCTGGGCCCGGGCCAGGGCGAGCGGTCCGGCCCCGAGTTCGGCCCGCAGCTGCCTCTCGACCTGCCGGGTGCTGTAGCCCAGCCGCGCCGCGAGCCCCGGCACTCCGTCCCGGTCGACGACCCCGTCCGCGATCAGACGCATGGCGCGGGCCACCAGGTCGGCCCGCTCGTTCCACTGCGGGGAACCGGGGGCGGCGTCCGGGCGGCAGCGCTTGCAGGCGCGGAAGCCGGCCTGCTGGGCGGCGGCCGCACTCGGGTAGAAGCTCATGTTCTCCGGCTTCGGCGGCACCGCGGGGCAGCCGGGCCGGCAGTAGATGCGGGTCGTCAGCACCGCGGTGAAGAACCACCCGTCGAAACGGGAGTCCTTCGACTGTACGGCGCGCACACAGCGCTCGAAGTCCTCATGCACATACCCCAGCATCCGTGTCCCGCGGGGGCCGGGGCTAGCGAGAATCCGACGTGGATGTGAGCGGGGCGGCCCGGGACGTGAGTGTCGGAAATCCGCCGGACCCCGCCTTCCGGTGGTGATGGACTGCGGCCCATGATCAGCGAACTCAAGGCCAAGGCCGAACTCCTGCGCTCCCTCCACGTCCCCGGGCGCCCGCTGCTGCTGGCCAACGCCTGGGACGCCGCCGGCGCCCGCCTCGCGGAGCGCGCCGGGGCAGCCGCCGTGGCCACCACCAGTTCGGGGATCTCCTGGACCCTGGGCACCGCGGACGGCGACCAGGTCGACCGCGGCCTCGCGCTGGAGCTGACCGCACGGATCGCCGCCGCCGTGTCCGTGCCCGTCAGCGCGGACGTCGAGGGCGGCTACGCGGCCGACCCCGAGGGCGTCGCGGAGACGGTCCGGGCGGTGCTCGCCGCGGGCGCGGTCGGCATCAACATCGAGGACGCCCACGCCGGCGGTCCGGCCCCGCTGCGCGCCGCGGACGACCAGGCGGCCCGCATCGCCGCCGCCCGGCGCGCCGCCGACGAGGCGGGGGTGCCGCTGTTCGTGCACGCCCGCACCGACACTTTCCTGCGGGGCTCCGGCGACCTGGGGGAGACCCTGGAGCGCGCCGCCGGCTACCTCGCGGCGGGCGCGGACGGGGTCTTCGTGCCCGGCGTGACCGACCCGGCACTCGTGGCCGCCCTTGCCGAGGGCATCGACGCCCCCGTCGGCATCCTCGCCGGCCCCGGAGCGCCGCCGGTGTCCGTACTGGCCGCCGCCGGCGCCGCGCGCGTCAGCCTCGGCAGCGCCGTCGCCGAGGCCGCCTACGCGCTCCTCGACCGCGCCGCCCGTGAACTGCTCGCCACCGGCACATACGCCGCGCTCGCGGGAGGCATCCCCTGGGGAGAGCTCAACGCGCTGCTGCTCCAGGAGCGGTGACGCCGTCGGCGCCGTCGCGGCGTGCACGGCCCGTGCCGGCCGCCGACGCCGCCGCGCCTGCCGTCGAGCGGGGTGATGCCGTACACCGGCCGGCCGTCGCGGTGGAGGTCGAGCGATCCTCCACCCCTGGGGGTGCCAGGGAACGTCGGCGGCTGCCGGTCGGATCAGGGCCGCGGCGTCGCCCGGTCCGCAGCCGCGGCTGCGACCCGGGGCGGCCAGAACGGTGGGACACCCGGGTGCCGAAGAAATCTCGGTTGCTCCGGCCCCCGGCGCGTGAATACTGGCTGGCGTCACAGTCGATCCGGACTGCTTCCGGTGTATCGAACTCGACCGGTGGAAGGGCCTGCGTGATCGACCATGCACGATGACCAAGTGGACGTGACCACCGACATCGTTGCGGCCCTGATCCGGGAACAGTTCCCCCAGTGGAGCGGCAAGGAGATCCGACCGCTGTCGTCGACCGGGACGGTCAACGCCGTCTTCCGCATCGGGGACGACCTCTCCGCGCGTTTCCCGCTGCGTCCGGCCGATGCCGCGCAGGCGCTGGCGGTTCTGGAACGCGAAGCCCAGGCGAGCGCGGAGCTGGCACAGGTGTCCCGGTTCCCCGTTCCCGAACCTGTCGCCCTGGGAAAGCCCGGAGCGGGCTGCCCCATGCCGTGGTCGGTCCAGACATGGTTGCCGGGAACGGTCGCCTTCGATGCCGACCCGGGTGGGTCGGACGCCTTCGCCGAGGACCTCGCGGCCTTCATCACAGCCCTGCGGGACGCCGAGACGCGGGGGCGGCGTTTCGGCGGTGAGAACCGTGGCGGCGTTCTCGCCCACCACGACGACTGGATGGAGAAGTGCTTCGAGGAGAGCGAGGGGCTGCTCGACGTGCCCCGGTTGCGCCAGGCGTGGAGCCGCTTTCGGGAGTTGCCCCGCACGGCTGCCGACGTGATGACCCATGGTGACCTGATTCCCGGCAACGTACTGGTCGCCGGAGACCGGCTCTGCGGCGTACTCGACACCGGCGGCTTCGGCCCGGCCGACCCGGCGCTGGATCTGGTCAGCGCCTGGCACCTGTTGGAACCGGGCCCGCGGGACGTGCTCCGGCGGATCCTGGCCTGCGACGATCTGGAGTGGGAGCGCGGCAGGGCATGGGCCTTCGAACAGGCGATGGGTCTTGTCTGGTACTACGCCGAGAGCAATCCGACGATGAGCGGAATGGGGCGCCGGACACTCGACCGGATTCTGGAGTCGACGAAGGCGATGTCGCCCGGATCGTAGGCCGCGATGTGGACTGCACGGTGGATGGCGGCGCAACCGACGGAACGGATCGCCGAGGGACCGCCCCGATCGCTCGTCGCCTCCACCGGACCGGGACGGGACATCCCGGCGCCGGGAGGCAGCCGGTGCTGCGCCGGTGCTGCCGGGCGGGCCCGCCGTGTCATTCTGTTCCGGATCATGCTCACGGGCGTGCGATAGGTTGCCCGCCATGACTGAGTTAGGACCCGTTGCCTGGCCACCTGCCCCGATAAGGACCGAGCGGCTCGTGCTCCGTGAGTCCGAGGCTCGGGACCGTGCGGCGTTCGTCGAGTTGTTCGCCTCGCGGGAGGTGTGCGCCTACCTCGGTGGCCCTCGCCCGCGTGACGAGCTCGAACGCGAGGTGCCTGAACTGCCCGGGCGGCGCCCTGGCCTTTTCGTGATCGATCTCAACGGAGCGATGATCGGGATGATCACGCTCGATCGGCGCGACGCGGAGCGTCCGGGGCACGTCCGTGCGGATGCCGAGGAGACCGAGCTCGGCTATATGTTCCTGCCCGAGGCGTGGGGATGCGGGTATGCCGTCGAGGCGTGTGCGGCGGCGCTCGGCTGGTGCGCTGACGCGCTTCCCGGCGAGCCGGTGGTGCTGTGCACCCAGACCGCCAACGACCGCTCGATGCGTCTCGCGGCGAAGCTGGGGTTCACCGAGGTGGAACGGTTCGAGGAGTGGGGCACCGAGCAGTGGTTCGGTGTGTGGTCCCCGGTCATGGTGTCCGGCTGAGCTTGGACCGGGCGGCCTCTTCTTCAGGGCGGGTTTCCCGGTCCTGTTGGTGCTCGAGGTGGTAGCGGATGGATGCGTAGAAGACCGAGCAGTCGTGCTCGTCCAGGAGCTCGGAGCCGGTCCACGACCGGTTCGCGCCGGCACCGGGGATGCCGGTAACGCGACAGCCACCGCACGTTCGCCGGCAGCGCCTCCTGCGGAACCCCGACCCCGCTCGACATGCCACCCCGCCTGACCGCAGGCCCAGCGCGTCACCGCGAACGCCTCCGCGTCCCTCGGCTCGATCCGCTCATCAGCGCGGACATCTCGCCTGGATGGCAGCGGACAGGCGGTGTCCTGTCTCAGTGAAGTTTGACCGTTCTCACTGAAGTTCGACCCGCTGCGTTCGCGGCTGTTGAGGCTGCGAGAGGCGGGGCGACGGTGGCTACACCTGCGCCGGCAAGGCCCCGCTCACCCTAGCTGTCGGGCAAGGCCCCGCTTACCCTAGCTGGGCCCTGACCTGCAGTGACTGCTACGCGTCGGGGGTGCCGTCCTCGGCCGTGATGTCGACGGCTGTCCCCTGTACGGCGGTCATGCCGAGAAGCCTCCCGGGGAATCAGCGGCGGGAGGCTGGTGCCCTCGGCGCGGCATGCACGTCTCATGCTGCACGCAAGATCCATACCTTCGTGACCGGCCTCGCGGCCTCACTCGAACCGCGAGGTGTCTCCCGCGCCCCGCCGCACGATCTCTGCCACGCCGCCGGAGAAGTCGACCACCGTCGTCGGCTCGATGCCGCAGTCCCCGGAGTCGACCACGGCATCCACCACATGATCGAGCCGATCCTTGATCTCCCAGCCCTGAGTCATCGGCTCCTCCTCGTCCGGCAGCAGCAGTGTGCTGGACAGCAGCGGCTCGCCCATTTCGGCCAGCAGCGCCTGGGTGACCACATGGTCGGGGATGCGCACACCCACGGTCCTCTTCTTCGGGTGCAGCAGCTTGCGCGGCACCTCACGGGTGGCCGGGAGGATAAAGGTGTAGCTGCCGGGCGTGGACGCCTTCACGGCCCGGAACACGTCATTGTCCACCTGCACGAACTGGCCCAGCTGCGCGAAGTCCCGGCACATCAGCGTGAAGTGGTGCCGGTCGTCGAGGTGGCGGATCGAACGGATCCGGTCCATGCCGTCCCTGCTGCCCAGCCGGCAGCCCAGCGCGTAACAGGAGTCGGTGGGGTATGCGATGAGTCCTCCCGACCGCACCGCGTCGGCGATCTGGGCGATGCTGCGCGGCTGGGGGTTCTCGGGGTGCACGTCGAAGTACTTCGCCATCTGGCGAGCTTATGCCGTACCCGGGTGCCGCACTCGCGGGGCCGCGCCCCGTCGTCGCAACCACCGCTTCGGACACGGACAGTCCTGGGTTCGCTGAGTAACCGACTCGATTGGATGAGAGCGGTCAGGCGGCCCGGCGCATGACCCGGAAGCGGTGATGTATTAGAGTTATCTCGACATCGAGATATCTGCCAAGGCGCACCGCTGCCCCAGAGGTAAGGCTCACCTTACCAAGTCTTGCCTCAGTGGATCGGCCAGGGGGCGAAGCGGCAGCATTGCGGTGGTACGCGCAAAGTTACGAAGGAGACTGTCGTGTCGGCGAACAGCTTCGACGCCCGCAGCACGCTGCAAGTGGGCGACGAGTCGTACGAGATCTTCCGGCTGGACAAGGTCGAGGGCGCCGCGCGCCTCCCTTACAGCCTGAAGGTGCTGCTGGAGAACCTGCTCCGCACCGAGGACGGCGCGAACATCACCGCCGACCACATCCGCGCGCTCGGCGGCTGGGACTCCCAGGCCCAGCCGAGCCAGGAGATCCAGTTCACCCCGGCCCGCGTGATCATGCAGGACTTCACCGGTGTGCCGTGCGTGGTCGACCTCGCCACCATGCGCGAGGCCGTCAAGGAGCTGGGCGGCGACCCGTCCCGCATCAACCCGCTGGCCCCGGCCGAGCTGGTCATCGACCACTCCGTCATCGCCGACAAGTTCGGCACCCCGGACTCCTTCGCGCAGAACGTGGAGCTGGAGTACGGCCGTAACAAGGAGCGCTACCAGTTCCTGCGCTGGGGCCAGACCGCGTTCGACGAGTTCAAGGTCGTCCCGCCGGGCACCGGCATCGTCCACCAGGTGAACATCGAGCACCTGGCCCGCACGGTGATGGTCCGCAACGGCCAGGCGTACCCCGACACCCTCGTCGGCACCGACTCGCACACCACCATGGTCAACGGTCTCGGCGTCCTCGGCTGGGGCGTCGGCGGTATCGAGGCCGAGGCCGCCATGCTCGGCCAGCCGGTCTCCATGCTGATCCCGCGGGTCGTCGGCTTCAAGCTGACCGGCGAGCTGCCCGCCGGCACCACCGCCACCGACCTCGTGCTGACCATCACCGAGATGCTGCGCAAGCACGGTGTCGTCGGCAAGTTCGTCGAGTTCTACGGTGAGGGCGTCGCCGCCACCTCGCTCGCCAACCGCGCCACCATCGGCAACATGTCGCCGGAGTTCGGCTCCACCGCCGCGATCTTCCCGATCGATGCGGAGACCATTAACTACCTGAAGCTGACCGGCCGCTCCGAGCAGCAGCTCGCGCTCGTCGAGGCGTACGCCAAGGAGCAGGGCCTGTGGCTGGACCCGGCCGCCGAGCCGGACTTCTCCGAGAAGCTGGAGCTGGACCTCTCCACGGTCGTCCCCTCCATCGCCGGTCCGAAGCGCCCGCAGGACCGCATCGTCCTGGCAGGCGCCGCCGAGCAGTTCAAGAGCGACGTGCGCAACTACGTCGAGGACGCCGCCGACGAGGCGGGCAAGGAGTCCTTCCCGGCCTCCGACGCCCCGGCCACCACCAACGGCGTCCCGACCCGCCCGACCGTGGTCACCGCCCCCGACGGCTCGACCTACGAGATCGACCACGGCGCCGTCACCGTCGCCGCGATCACCTCCTGCACCAACACCTCGAACCCGTACGTCATGGTCGCCGCCGCCCTGGTGGCCAAGAAGGCGGTCGAGAAGGGCCTGACCCGCAAGCCGTGGGTGAAGACCACTCTGGCCCCGGGTTCCAAGGTCGTCATGGACTACTACGACCGCGCCGGCCTGACCCCGTACCTCGACAAGATGGGCTTCAACCTCGTCGGATACGGCTGCACCACCTGCATCGGCAACTCCGGACCGCTGCCGGACGAGGTCTCCAAGGCCGTCAACGAGCACGACCTGGCCGTGACCTCGGTGCTCTCGGGCAACCGCAACTTCGAGGGCCGGATCAACCCGGACGTCAAGATGAACTACCTGGCGTCCCCGCCGCTGGTCGTCGCGTACGCCATCGCCGGTTCCATGAAGGTGGACATCACCAGGGACGCCATCGGCACCGACACCGACGGCAAGCCGGTCTTCCTGCAGGACATCTGGCCCTCCGAGCAGGAGGTCAACGAGGTCGTCGCCTCCGCGATCGGCCAGGACATGTTCAGCACCTCCTACCAGGACGTCTTCGCCGGCGACGCCCAGTGGCAGTCGCTGCCGATCCCGACCGGCAACACCTTCGAGTGGGACCCGCAGTCCACCTACGTCCGCAAGCCCCCGTACTTCGAGGGCATGACCATGGACCCGGACCCGGTCACCGACATCACCGGTGCCCGCGTGCTGGCGAAGCTGGGCGACTCGGTCACCACCGACCACATCTCCCCGGCCGGCGCGATCAAGGCCGACACCCCGGCCGGCCAGTACCTCACCGAGCACGGTGTGGAGCGCCGCGACTTCAACTCCTACGGCTCCCGCCGCGGCAACCACGAGGTCATGATCCGCGGCACGTTCGCCAACATCCGCCTGCGCAACCAGATCGCGCCGGGCACCGAGGGCGGCTACACCCGCGACTTCACGCGGGAGGGCGGCCCGGTCTCCTTCATCTACGACGCGTCGCAGAACTACCAGGCCGCCGGCACCCCGCTGGTCGTCCTGGCGGGCAAGGAGTACGGCTCCGGCTCCTCGCGCGACTGGGCCGCGAAGGGCACCGCGCTGCTGGGCGTCAAGGCCGTGATCGCCGAGTCGTACGAGCGCATCCACCGCTCCAACCTGATCGGCATGGGCGTGCTGCCGCTGCAGTTCCCCGAGGGCGCCTCGGCGGAGTCGCTGGGCCTGACCGGTGAGGAGACCTTCTCGTTCACCGGCATCACCGAGCTCAACGACGGCACCACCCCGCGCACCGTCAAGGTGACGACCGACACCGGCGTCGAGTTCGACGCCGTGGTGCGCATCGACACCCCCGGTGAGGCGGACTACTACCGCAACGGCGGCATCATGCAGTACGTCCTGCGCTCCCTGATCCGCAAGTAGGGATCACGGCCGCCGCGTATCGGCAACGGGCCCGCACCCCCTCGGGGGTGCGGGCCCGTCCGCGTTACCGGCAGGTCTCAACTAGGGAAAGCTGTTCGCCAAATACGCGTATGACCTTGCCCACTTCGCGGAAAGTGGACTATACCTGTCGGCGTCCAGGAGGCCCGCTGAACGCGGGCTTGCGCGGGGGGAACGGCGGGTGCGTTGCCCGTGCACAGATTCAACTCCGCACCGCATGGGTCCTGGAGAAGGTGAGGACTTGAGCATGAGATCCGACGTCAACCGGCGCGATCTGATCAAGCGGGCGGCAGCGGTGGGCCTGTTGGCCGCTCCCTCCGCGGGTCTGCTGAGTGCCTGTGCGTCCAGCGGCAGCGGCAACGACAAGGGCACCACGAAGGGCGAGAAGTCCAAGGACAACCCGTTCGGCGTGGGAAACGACGCCCCTCTGGACGTCGTGATCTTCAAGGGCGGCTACGGCGACGCGTACGCCATCGAGTTCGAGAAGATCTACAAGAAGAGGTTCTCCGGGGCGAAGGTCAGCCACCTCGGCACCCAGGAGATCACCGGCAAGCTCCAGCCCCGCTTCAACGCCGGCAACCCGCCGGACGTCGTCGACGACTCCGGTGCCCAGCAGATCAAGCTGGACGTGCTCTACAAGAGCGGTCAGCTCACCGACCTCACCCCGCTCCTCGACGCGCCCTACATCGACGACCCGAGCAAGAAGATCAGGGACGTCTTGCAGCCCGGCACCATCGAGATCGGCAGCTTCGACGACGGCAAGATGTACCAGTTGTCCTACATCTACACCGTCTGGGGCCTGTGGTACTCCGGCAAGCTGTTCAAGGAGAAGGGCTGGACCGCGCCGAAGACCTGGGCCGACTTCATGTCCCTCTCCGAGGAGATCAAGAAGTCCGGCATGGCGCCCTTCTGCCACCAGGGCAAGTACCCGTACTACATCAACATCGTGGTCATGGACCTGATCGCCAAGCATGGCGGACCCGAGCTGGTGAAGCGGATCGACAGCCTCGACCCGACCGTGTGGGACGAGGACGCCGCCAAGGTGGCCGTCGAGTCCGTCTACCAGATCGCCGACAAGGGCTACCTGCTCCCCGGCACCAACGGCATGACCCACATCGAGTCGCAGACCGCCTGGAACGAGGGCAAGGCCGCCTTCATCCCCTGCGGTTCGTGGCTGGAGAACGAGCAGCTCAAGGCCACCCCCTCGGACTTCGAGATGACCTTCCTGCCGATCCCCTCGCTCGACGGCGACAAGCTGCCCTTCGAGGCGATCCGGGCCGGCGCCGGTGAGCCCTTCATCGTGCCCAAGAAGGCCAAGAACCAGGCCGGCGGCCTGGAGTTCCTGCGGATCATGCTCACCAAGGAAGCCTCGAGCAAGTTCGCCCAGACGGCCAACTCGCTGACCGTCCTCAAGGACGGCGTCGGCTCCGACGTCCAGCTGCGCCCGGGCACCAAGTCCACCGTCACCGCGCTCAGCGCGGCCGGCAGCAACGTCTTCAACTACAACTACATCAACACGCAGAGCGCCTTCGACACGGACGTGCAGAACGCCAGCGCCGAGCTGATGGCCAAGCGCATCAAGCCCGCCGACTGGCTCAAGCGGGTCAAGGCGGCGGCTGAGAAGGCCAAGAAGGGCTCTTAGTTCCGACCGGCCTGCGCACCGGGGCCCCGGTGCCTCCTGATCGCCCAGGGGGTGTGCGGGGTCCCGGTGCGACGGTGCATCCGATGGCAGGAGCAGCGCCATGCGTTACCGCAAGTACCCGTTCATCGCGGGATTCCTCTTCTTTCCGGTCGTGCTCTACGTCGTCTTCGTGATCTGGCCGTACCTCCAGACATTCGGGTATTCCCTGACCGACTGGTCCGGGCAGTCCCAGGAGATGCACTTCGTCGGTCTGGAGAACTACACGAAGCTCTTCGGGGACCACGTCTTCCTGCAGGCTCTCCAGCACAACGTGCTGCTGCTGGTGTTCCTGCCGGTGATCACGATCCTGCTGGCGCTGTTCTTCGCCTTCATGCTCAACGTGGGCGGTCGCGGCGGCACCACGGGCGTCCGGGGCGTGCGCGGATCCGCCTTCTACAAGATCGTGTTCTTCTTTCCCCAGGTGCTTTCCGTCGCCATTCTCGTGGTGCTCTTCCAGGCGGTGTACCGCAGTGACGGAAGCGGCCTGCTGAACGGCATCCTCATCACACTGCGCCTCGAGGACCCGAATGCCCCGGTGGAATGGCTGAACAGCCCCGACCTGGTGATGTGGTGCCTGCTCGGCGTGCAGATATGGGCCGGTGTGGGCTTCTATCTGGTGCTCTTCTCGGCGGCCATGCAGTCCATTCCCAAGGACATCTACGAGGCCGCCCTGCTGGACGGCGCCGGCCGCCTGCAGACCTTCTTCAAGGTGACGCTCCCGCTGCTGTGGGACAGCGTGCAGACGGCGTGGGTGTACCTCGCCATCGCCGCGATGGACTTCTTCGTCCTGGCCTCGGTCCTCACTCCGGGGTCGAATTTCGGCGGTGGGCCCGACCACCACGGTGAGGTCATGGCGACCTACCTGATGCGCAACTTCCTCACCTTCGGCAAGAGCGGCTACGCCTGCGCCATGGGTGTCGTCATCCTCTTCCTCACCCTGATCCTTTCCGCCGTCGCGCTGCGGTTCTCCCGCCGCGACCGCATCGAGTTCTGAGCGGGAGCGCATCCCATGGCCACTCCCATCAAGCAGCCCACCGCGGTGCCGGTCCCCACCGGGCGGCCCGCCGGCGTCGGCGGCAGGAAACCGGACCGGGAACGTTTCGCCGACGGCGGCGCGACGCTCAACGTGTTCTCGCACGGCTTCCTGGTCCTGTGGGGCGTATTGATCATCCTGCCGCTGGCATGGATCGTCCTCGGCTCCTTCAAGAACAATTCGGAGATCGGCGCGAGCGCCTGGTCCTGGCCCTCGCGGTGGTCCTTCGACGCCTTCTCCCGGGCCTGGGAGAAGGGCATCGGCGAATTCTTCGTGAACACGGTGATCGTACTGGTGTTCTCGGTTCCGCTGACCATGCTGCTGGGGTCGATGACCGCGTATGTCCTGGCGCGCTACGAATTCCCCGGCAACCGGGCCGTCTTCTACCTGTTCGTCGGCGGGGCGATGTTCCCGGTCTACCTCGCCCTCGTGCCGCTGTTCTTCATGGTCAGCAATCTCGGCATGCTCAACACCTACCAGGGCCTGATCCTGGTCTACGTCGCCTACTCGCTGCCCTTCACCGTCTTCTTCATGCACTCCTTCTTCAGGACCCTGCCCACGGCGGTGCACGAGGCGGCCATGATCGACGGCTGCTCGCACTCCCGGGCCTTCTTCCAGGTGATGCTGCCGATGGCGAAGCCGGGCCTGATCAGCGTGGGCATCTTCAACGTGCTGGGGCAGTGGAACCAGTACATCCTGCCGATGACCCTCATGCAGCAGCAGTCCAGCAGCGACCCGGACCGCTCGATGCTGGCCCAGGGTCTGGTGAACCTGGCACAGCAGCAGGGCTACTCCGGCGACTACCCGGCGCTCTTCGCGGGAATGACGATCGCGATGCTGCCGGTGCTCGTCGTCTACCTCTCCTTCCAGCGGCAGGTGCAGGCGGGTCTGACGGCCGGCACCCTGAAGTAACCGGAAAGGTCACTCTGCCCCGTGGCGCCGTCCGGTCGTGCGGACGGCACTGGGGAAGCGGTCTCGCCGTGTGCGGGGCCGCTTCCGGATGTTTCGGGCATAGCGTCAGTGGTGTGGTTCTCCCCCTTGACGGGAAGTGAGCCGAAAGGCTTGCTTAGAGTTCACATGTTGTAGACGACGGAGTCTCACAGGCGTGGCTCCCGTCCTGTTCGGCAGGAGTGGAATGGTCGTGGAGACTCCGGGATCCCAGTCGTCGCTGCACCGGGCCAACCTCGAGCGGGTGGTTCGCGCCGTACGCCTCGCGGGATCACTGACGCAGGCGGAGATCGCCCGTACGACGGGGCTGTCCGCCGCCACGGTCTCCAACATCGTCCGCGAACTGCGCGACAACGGGACCGTCCAGGTCACCCCCACCTCCTCGGGCGGACGCCGGGCCCGGGCGGTGGCGCTCTCCGGCGACGCGGGCATCGTCGTGGGTGTCGACTTCGGGCACTCCCACCTGCGGGTCGCCATCGGCAACCTGGCCCACCAGGTGCTGGCCGAGCAGTCCGAGCCGATCGACGTGGACGCCTCGGCCTCCGAGGGCTTCGACCGGGCCGAGCACCTGGTCGCGCGGCTGCTCGAGTCCAGCGGCATCGACGCCGACAAGGTGATCGGCGTCGGACTCGGCGTCCCGGGCCCGATCGACGTGGAGACCGGAGCGCTGGGATCGACCGCGATCCTGCCCGGGTGGGGCGGCATCAATCCGCGCCAGGAACTCGCCGAGCGGCTGCGGATGCCGGTCCAGGTCGACAACGATGCCAACCTCGGCGCCCTCGGCGAACTGGTCTGGGGCGGCGGCCGGGGCGTCAAGGACCTGGCGTACATCAAGGTGGCCAGCGGTGTGGGTGCCGGGCTGGTGATCAACGGCCGCATCTACCGCGGGCCCGGCGGCACCGCGGGGGAGATCGGCCACATCACGCTGGACGAGTCCGGTCCGGTCTGCCGCTGCGGCAACCGTGGCTGCCTGGAGACCTTCACCGCCGCCCGCTACGTACTGGACCTGCTGCGCGGCAGCCACGGCCCCGACCTCACCCTGGCGCGCATGGTGCAGCTGGGACGCGAGGGGGACCCGGGCTGCCGCCGGGTCATCGCGGACGTCGGCCGGCACATCGGTATGGGCGTCGCCAGCCTCGCCAACCTTCTGAACCCCAGCCGGGTGGTGCTCGGCGGCGACCTCGCGGAGGCCGGCGAACTGGTCCTGGCGCCCATCAGGGAATCGGTCGCCCGGTACGCCATCCCCAGCGCGGCCCGCCGGCTCTCGATCGTCTCCGGAGGGCTCGGGGCCCGCGCGGAGGTGCTGGGCGCTCTGGCGCTGGCCCTCAGTGAAGTAGAGGATTCGACCCTTTTGGATGCTGACGTTCCCGCAGCGGTTTCAGTGCCGTAGAGATCACTCAGCGTTCATGTAGATAACGAAACGCACCGTTGCCATCTCGTTAAGTATTTACTTCTTGACGCCAAGCCTGTAGGCGAGTTGACTCACGCTCACCTCGGCCGCGATCTCTTGCGGCCCTGTCAGGGAGGCAACCCCACATGAACGCAATGATGCGTCGCGTCGTGATCGGCACCGCGGCCGTCTCCATGGCCCTTTCCGTCGCCGCGTGCGGCAAGGCCGGCGACGACAAGGCCGACGGCGGCAGCAGCAGCGCCGACAGTAAGAGCAAGTCCATCGGCCTGCTGCTTCCCGACAGCGTCACCGCGCGCTACGAGAAGTTCGACAAGCCGCTGTTCGAGGCCAAGGTCAAGGAGCTGTGCGCCGATTGCGACGTACAGTACGCGAACGCCGCTGGTGACTCCACCAAGCAGGCCCAGCAGGTCAGCAGCATGATCACCAATGGTGTCAAGGTGATCGTGATCAGCCCCAAGGACGCCAAGGCCATCGCGACCTCCATCAAGGCCGCCGTTGCCAAGGGCATCAAGGTCGTCGCCTACGACCGCCTCGCCGAGGGCCCGGTCTCCGCGTACGTCTCCTTCGACAACAAGAAGGTCGGCGAGCTGCAGGGCCAGGCGCTCCTGGACTCCCTCGGCGCCAAGGCCAAGCCGTCGGCGAACGTCGTCATGATCAACGGTGACGACGCCGACCCGAACGCCGCCGACTTCAAGGCCGGTGCCCACTCGGTCCTCAACGGCAAGGTGAAGATCGCCTACGAGCAGAGCGGTCTGTGGGACGACAAGGTCGCCAACCAGAAGATGACGGCGGCCATCACCCAGCTCAAGGCCAAGAACATCGCGGGCGTCTACTCGGCCAATGACGCCATGGCCGGCGGTATCGCCACCGCCCTCAAGGGCGCCGGTATCAGCGGCATCCCCGTGACCGGTCAGGACGCCGAACTCGCGGGCATCCAGCGGATCATAGCGGGCACCCAGTCCAGCACGGTCTACAAGGCGTTCAAGCCCGAGGCGGACGCCGCCGCCCAGCTCGCGGTCAACCTGCTCGAGGGCAAGAGTGTCGACTCGCTGGCCACCACCACGCTGACCAGCGGTTCCGGTGACAAGGTCCCGTCCCAGCTGCTGACCCCGGTCTCGGTGACCAAGGCCAACGTCAAGGACACGGTCCTCGCGGACAAGCTGTACTCCGTCTCCGAGATCTGCACGGCCGAGTTCGCCGCGGCCTGCAAGGCCGCCGGCATCCAGTAACCCGGCAGGCCCTCCCCCGGGAGGCCGCCACGCGGACCTGTCCGGTGCCCGCCCCGTCCACAGACCCCGCTGACGGGGCGGGCGCCGGACGGATCAGTCCGCTCCCATTCCCGCAAAGCTGTGCGTTTTGCACAAAACTCCGCGCCCCTTCGAGCGCGGCATCCCCGCCGGTCAGGCGGCGAAGGAGATGGTTCACGTGTCCGCTACGCCCGTGCTGGCGTTGCGCGGAGTCTCCAAGCGATTCGGTGCGGTCCAAGCACTCACCGATGTCGACCTGGAGGTCCACGCCGGTGAGGTCGTCGCGCTCGTCGGCGACAACGGCGCAGGTAAGTCGACCCTGGTCAAGACGATCGCCGGTGTCCACCCCATCGATGAAGGCGTCATCGAGTGGGAGGGCAAGGCGGTCAGCATCACCAAGCCGCACGACGCCCAGGGCTTCGGAATCGCGACGGTCTACCAGGACCTCGCACTCTGCGACAACCTCGACGTCGTCGCCAACCTCTACCTCGGGCGCGAGATCAAGCGCGCCAGCGTGATCGACGAGGTCGCCATGGAGGCGCGGTCCCGGGAGCTGCTGAGCACCCTCTCGATCCGCATCCCCAGCGTCCGGATCCCGATCGCGAGCCTGTCGGGCGGTCAGCGGCAGGTCGTCGCGATCGCCCGCGCCCTGATCGGTGACCCCAAGCTGGTCATCCTCGACGAGCCCACCGCGGCCCTCGGCGTGGAGCAGACGGCCCAGGTGCTCGACCTGGTGGAGCGGCTGCGTCAGCGCGGCCTCGCCGTCATCCTCATCAGCCACAACATGGTGGACGTCAAGGCCGTCGCGGACCGCGTGGCCGTGCTGCGGCTCGGCCGCAACAACGGCGTGTTCGACGTCAAGGGCACGTCTCAGGAAGAAATCATCTCCGCGATCACCGGCGCCACGGACAACGCCGTGACCCGCCGTCAGGCGCGGCGCACGGAGGCTGCAAAGTGAGCGACACGTCGAAGACCGTCAAGCAGGACGCGGTGGCAGTGGCGGAGGAGACGCCCGCGGCGGCGGTGCCCCTGGTCGATCCGCGCCTGCTCGTGCGTGAAGAGGGCCTCAAGGGCTACGTCACGGAGTTCAAGCGCAAGGTGCGCGGCGGTGAGCTCGGCTCGCTGCCGGTCATCATCGGCCTGATCATCATCTGGACCGTCTTCCAGACCCAGTCGAGCAACTTCCTGACCGCCAGCAATCTCGCCGACATCGGCTTCTTCATGGCCGCCACGGGCATGCTCGCCATCGGTCTGGTCTTCGTGCTGCTGCTCGGCGAGATCGACCTGTCGGTGGGCTCGGTCAGCGGTCTGGCGTCCTCGTTCTTCGCGATCATGGCAACCACTCACGGGATGAACCCCTGGCTCGCCCTGATCCTGACGATCGTGACCGGTATTGCCATCGGCGCCCTGCACGGCTGGTTCTTCGCCAAGATCGGCGTGCCGGCGTTCGTCGTCACCCTCGCCGGTTTCCTCGGCTGGAACGGCCTGATGCTGCAGCTGCTCGGCGACACCGGAAGCCTCTCGATCGCGGACGGCGGCCCGCTGCACGTCCTGGGCCAGCAGTCCTTCTTCCTCGACCAGGACATCGCCGGCGCCTACCTGCTGGCGGGTCTCGGCACGGTGGCCATGCTCGCCGGGTCGGTCATCGACCAGCGCCGCCGCCGTGCGGCCGGGGTGCCCTTCCGGCCGACGAGCGAGATCGCGCTCCGTGTCGGCGCCCTCGCGGTGATCTCCTTCGTCGCCGCGTATGTGCTGAACCAGTCGCGCGGCGTGCCGAACGCGCTGGTCATCTTCCTGGTGGCACTGGTGATCACCGACTTCGTACTCCGCCGCACCTCCTACGGCCGCAAGGTCTTCGCGGTCGGTGGCGGTATCGAGGCCGCACGCCGGGCCGGCATCAACGTCGCCCTGATCCGTATCTCCGTGTTCGCCATCTCCGGTATGTTCGCGGCGATCGGCGGTCTGTTCTTCGCCGCCCAGACCTACACGGCCTCGCTCGGCGCCGGCGGCGGCAACTACCTGATGCTGGCCATCGCGGCCGCGGTCATCGGCGGCACCAGCCTCTTCGGCGGCCGCGGCACCGTCTGGTCCGCCCTGCTGGGCATGCTGGTCATCCAGTCCATCCAGACCGGCCTGAACCTGCTCAACATGAACACCGCGCTGCAGTACATGATCACCGCCGCGGTGCTCCTCGCCGCCGTGGTCATCGACTCGGTGTCCCGCAAGAGCCAGAAGGCCGCGGGCCGCGGCTGAGGTTCGCTCACCAGTGACGTGCCCGGCGCGGGGAGGCCATCCCGGCGCCGGGCACGGGTGTGTGCGGAGCGGGATGTGTCGTGATCCGGTGCATATAGGGCGTCCTGGGCTGGTTTGCGTTGAGTGTCGGAGCGTGGCGCGTGCTGACGCCGGAGGGTCGCGGGCCGCGGCTGAGGTTCGCACCGCTCACCAGTGACGTGCCCACGGGTGTGTGCGGAGCGGGGCGGTCGGTGCGGGATGTGTCCTGATGCAGTGTGTAATGGGGCGTCCTGGGCTGGTTTACGCCGAGTGCCGAGGCCCGGCGCGTGCTCACGCCGGAGCGCCGGGGGCCGCGGGCCGCGGCTGAGGTTCGGACCGCTCAGCAGTGGCGTGACGTGCCCGGCGCGGGGAAGATCATCCCAGCGCCGGGCACAGGTGTGTGCGGGGCTGAAAACGCGAACACATACACTCGGGTAACCGGTAAGCGACAACAAGGAGGCACGGGTGGCGCTGCTGACCCGTATCAAGGGACCGCGCGACCTCGACCGGCTCACCCCGGAGCAGCTGGTCGAGCTGGCAGGCGAGATCCGTACCTTCCTGGTCGACGAGGTCTCCAAGACGGGCGGGCACCTGGGGCCGAACCTCGGTGTCGTCGAACTGACCATCGCCCTCCACCGCGTCTTCGACTCGCCGAAGGACAAGGTGCTGTGGGACACCGGGCACCAGTCCTACGTGCACAAGCTGCTCACCGGGCGTCAGGACTTCTCCAGGCTCAAGAGCAAGGGCGGCCTGTCCGGCTACCCCTCGCGCGCCGAGTCCGAGCACGACGTCATCGAGAACAGCCACGCCTCCACGGTGCTCGGCTGGGCCGACGGCCTGGCCAAGGCCAACGAGCTGCTGGGCAAGCGCGACCACACCGTCGCCGTCATCGGGGACGGTGCCCTGACCGGCGGTATGGCCTGGGAGGCGCTGAACAACATCGCCGCCGCCAAGGACCGCCCCCTGGTCATCGTCGTCAACGACAACGAGCGCTCCTACGCGCCCACCATCGGCGGCCTCGCCAACCACCTCGCCACGCTGCGCACCACCGACGGCTACGAACGCTTCCTCAGCCGCACCAAGGAGCTTCTCGAGCGCACCCCCGTCATCGGACAGCCGCTGTACGAGACCCTGCACGGCGCCAAGAAGGGCTTCAAGGACTTCATCGCCCCGCAGGGCATGTTCGAGGACCTGGGCCTGAAGTACGTCGGCCCGATCGACGGCCACGACATCCCCGCCCTTGAGTCCGCACTGCAGCGCGCCAAGCGCTTCGGCGGCCCGGTCATCGTCCACTGCCTGACGGAGAAGGGGCGCGGCTACACCCCCGCCCTGCAGGACGAGGCCGACCGCTTCCACGCCGTCGGCAAGATCCACCCCGACACCGGTCTGCCCATCGCCGCCTCGGGCGCGGACTGGACGTCGGTCTTCGCCGAGGAGATGGTCGAGCTCGGCAAGGAGCGCGAGGACATCGTCGCCATCACTGCGGCGATGCTGCAGCCCGTCGGCCTGGACAAGTTCGCCAAGGCCTTCCCCGAGCGCGTCTACGACGTCGGCATCGCCGAGCAGCACGCCGCCGTCTCGGCCGCGGGCCTGGCGACGGGCGGCCTGCACCCGGTGGTCGCCGTCTACGCGACCTTCCTCAACCGGGCCTTCGACCAGGTGCTGATGGACGTCGCGCTGCACAAGTGCGGTGTGACGTTCGTCCTGGACCGCGCCGGCATCACCGGCACCGACGGCGCCTCGCACAACGGCATGTGGGACATGTCGATCCTCCAGGTCGTCCCCGGCCTGCGGATCGCCGCCCCCCGCGACGCCGACCAGGTGCGCGTCCAGCTCCGCGAGGCCGTGGCGGTCGAGGACGCCCCGACCGTGGTCCGCTACTCCAAGGGCGCGGTCGGCCCGGCGGTCAAGGCGGTCGGCACGGTCGGCGGCATGGACGTGCTGCGCGCGGCCAAGGACCAGGGCGACGGCGGTACGCCGGACGTCCTGCTGATCTCCGTCGGTGCGCTCGCCCCGATGTGCCTGGAGATCGCCGATCTGCTCGACGCCCAGGGCATCACCACCACCGTCGTCGACCCCCGCTGGGTCAAGCCCGTCGACGAGGCCCTGCCCGGCCTCGCGGCCGGCCACAAGGTCGTCGTCACGGTCGAGGACAACGGACGCGTCGGGGGAGTCGGCTCCGCCGTCGCCCAGGCCCTGCGCGACGCGAACGTGGACGTCCCGCTGCGCGACTTCGGCATCCCGCAGCAGTTCCTGGACCACGCCGGCCGCAACGAGGTCATGGCCGAGATCGGCCTGACCGCCCCGGCCGTCGCCCGCCAGGTGACCGGCCTCGTCAGCCGACTCGAAGGCCGTTACGCCGACGAGCCCACTGCGCAGGTCGCGGGCGACTGACGCCCGCTGCCGGTCCTCCGCACCACCGGGCCGGGCGACACCCTTACGGGTGATCGCCCGGCCCTTCTGCCGATGTGTAGGCGCGCCAGATCCGGTCACACGCATCCGCGAGTGCTGTGATGCAGGAACAACTGTGGAGGTGCGCCGGTGGATGTGGGCGGAAACCCTACGAAGGGACGAAGCGGGTTCTTTCGAACCAAATCAGTCGAGGACTCCCTCAGGGACACCGAGGAGCCCGAGCACGCGCTCAAGAAGTCGTTGTCCGCCCTCGACCTCACGGTGTTCGGCGTCGGCGTCATCATCGGCACCGGCATCTTCGTCCTCACGGGCAAGGTGGCGAAGGAGAACGCGGGTCCGGCGGTCGCCCTGTCCTTCGTCGCCGCCGGCATCGTCTGCGCGCTGGCCGCCCTGTGCTACGCGGAGTTCGCCGCCACCGTGCCGGTGGCCGGGTCCGCGTACACCTTCTCCTTCGCGACCCTCGGCGAACTGCCCGCCTGGATCATCGGCTGGGACCTCGTACTGGAACTGGCGCTGGGCTGCGCCGTGGTCGCCGTCGGATGGTCCGGGTACATGCGCTCGATCATCGACAACTGGGGCTGGCACCTGCCGCCCGCGCTCTCCGGCGGCACGCACAGCGGCTTCCACTTCGACCTGCTCGCCTTCCTGCTGGTGGCCGCGCTCACCGTCATCCTGGTCGCCGGGATGAAGTTGTCGGCGCGGGTCACCTCCGTGGTGGTGGCCATCAAACTCGTCGTGGTGCTGATCGTGATCGTCGTGGGCGCCTTCTTCATCAAGGGCAGCAACTACACGCCGTTCGTCCCGCCCGCCGTGCGGTCCGAGGGTGGGAAGGCCGGCATCAACGCCCCGCTCATCCAGCTGATCTCGGGCTTCACGCCCACCCAGTTCGGCATCATGGGGGTCTTCACCGCGGCGGCCGTGGTCTTCTTCGCCTACATCGGCTTCGACATCGTCGCCACCGCCGCGGAGGAGACGAAGAACCCGCAGCGGGACGTGCCGCGCGGCATCCTCGGCTCGCTGGTGATCTGCACCGTGCTGTACGTCGCCGTCTCCGTCGTCGTCACCGGAATGCAGCACTACAGCCGGCTGACGGTGGACGCGCCGCTGGCCGACGCCTTCAAGGCGGTGGGCCACCCCTTCTGGGCAGGAGTGATCGCCTTCGGCGCCGTGGTCGGCCTGACGACGGTCTGCATGATCCTGCTGCTCGGGCAGAGCCGGGTCTTCTTCGCGATGAGCCGCGACGGCCTGCTGCCGCGCTTCTTCTCCGCGGTCCACCCCAGGTGGGGCACGCCCTACCGCTCGACGATCCTGCTCGGCGGCATCGTGGCGATCGTCGCGGGCTTCACCACGATCGAGGAACTGGCCGAGCTGGTGAACATCGGCACCCTCTTCGCCTTCGTCGTCGTCGCCATCGGCGTCGTGGTGCTGCGCCGCACCCGGCCCGACCTGCCGCGCTCCTTCCGCACCCCGCTGGTGCCGTGGCTGCCCGCGGTGTCGGTGCTCGCCACGCTGTGGCTGATGCTCAACCTGCCGGCCGAGACCTGGGTGCGGTTCGCCGTCTGGATGGGCATCGGCTTCATCGTCTACTTCCTCTACGGGTACCGGCACAGCCGGCAGCACGGACCGGCCCGGAAGGGGTGAGCTGACACACCCGGAGGGCGCCCGGTACGTTGGGCGCGTGCCGACCCGCCCCGAGACCGCCCGCGCCACCGCGCCCGCGCTCCCGCGACGGACGGCGGGCGCCGCCTCGTCCCGGGCGCCCTCGGCGTTCCCCCGGTTCTCGTGGCCCCTGCTGCTCCCGCTGCTGACGCTCGTGGCGGTCCTGGTCCACCTGCCCTCCTTCGTCCGCCCGGTCTGGAACCCCGACGAGGGGTTCCTCGCGACCCAGGCGCGCGTGCTCGCCTCCGGCGGTGTGCTCTACGAAACGGTCGTGGACCGCAAGCCGCCGCTCCTGCCCTGGCTCTACCAGGGGGCGTTCGCGCTCTTCGGCGACGGCTCGCTGTGGCCCCTACGGGTGGCGGCGGTCGCCGCGCACGTGGTGACCGCGGCGCTGCTCGTCAGCCTCGCCCGGCGCCGCTGGGGCGACCGGGGGGGTGCGGCCGCCGGGTTCGGCTACCTGCTGCTGTCCGTGGGCCTGGCCCCCGAGGACACCCAGGCGGCCACTTTCGAGGTCTTCTGCCTCCCGTGGACGGCCGCCGCCGTGCTCTGCGCCGACCGCGGGCGCTGGGGCGCCGCCGGGCTGGCGGTGGCGGGGGCGGCGCTGACCAAGCAGACCGGCGCGGTGGTGCTCCTGCCCGTGCTCTGGATGCTCTGGCGGAGCCGGCGGGGGAGCACGCCGGCGGGCTTCGGTGCCTGGGGCCGGCTGGCGGCAGGGTGCGCGCTGCCGGTCGCGGCCGTGGCCGTGGCCACCGGTGCGGGGCGCTTCGTCTTCTGGACCGTCACCGGGTCCGGCACCTACATGTCGCCCGAGGGCGCGTGGCTGCTCGCGGTCGGGCGGGGGCTCGGCAACGCCGTGATCCTCGCGGCGGCGGGGGCGGGGCTCGTCCTGCCGGCCGCCTGGTACGCGGCCCGGCGGCGGGCGGGCGCCGGGGCCGAGCTGTGGGTCTGGCTCGGTGCCTCCGCCGTCGCCGTCGTGGCGGGCTTCCAGTTCTACGGCCACTACTACCTGCAGCTGCTGCCCCCGCTCACGCTCGTGGGGGTCGCCGCGCTGCGTCGGCTGCCCGTCGGCCACGCCAGGAGGATCGCGGCCGTCT
The DNA here is from genome assembly GCA_033793685.1 of Streptomyces sp. ME19-03-3. Lineage (GTDB taxonomy): Bacteria > Actinomycetota > Actinomycetes > Streptomycetales > Streptomycetaceae > Actinacidiphila. Next base: position 244,622 of record JARAXD010000007.1, read on the forward strand.
GGACGGTGCTGGCGGCGGCCGTCTTCACCGGCTGGGGCTTCGCCGCACCGCGCGCCGAACTCGACCACGCCCGGACCGTCGCCGGCGCGATCGGCGCCCACACCGACGCCCGAGGGACCGTCCTGGTCTGGGGCATGCACCCGGAGCAGTACTGGCTCTCCGGACGCGCACCGGCCGGCCGCTTCCTCACCGCGGGGTTCCTCACCAACTTCAGTGGCGGCCGCGGCGGGGCCCGGGTGGGCGAGGAGTACGCCGTGCCGGGTGCCTGGGCGGCCTTCCGCCGGGAGTTCTCCGCCGCGCCGCCGGACGTCGTCGTCGACGACTCCCGGGGTGCTCCCTACGGCGCGGCGTACGTGCCGGGCCTGCGCCGTCTGCTGGACCTGGGCGGTTACGCGCCCGTGGCCACCGTCGATGGCGCGGTGCTGTATGCCCGTCCGGGCCGGGGGTAGTCCCGCGCCACCGACCGCGTCCCGGACTCGGCGGCGCAGTTCGCGGTCGGCTGTCACGACCGGGCACAGGCGCCGCGGGCCCGGTTCGTGACGAGTTCCGTGATCAGGTCCTCACCACGTGCTTGCTCAGGGGCTTCTCCGTCGCGCCCCGGCGGTCGTCGTCGTGGACGATCCGGGCCGCCGCATCGGTGAGCACGATCCGCATCTCCTAATGGGTGCGGTCATGTCTTCAGCTCGATGTTCCCGACGTCTGCGCGGGGCGGTGCATCCGGGGCCCCGCTGCCCCGGGCCACGCTGGTGAACGCGAGAACCACGCACGGTGCCGCGACCAGGGCCGACAGCAGGAAGATCCCGCGTGGGCTCCACCACAGGACGGCCAGTGAGGCCGCGAGGAAGCCGAGCACGTTGGCGAGGTTGTCCACCATCGTGTCGATGCCTTCGACCCGCCCGAGGTAGGCGGCCGGGATCCTGCTCATGTAGAGCGAGCTGACCGCGACGTTGTAGGGCGCGTTGGACAGGGCACTGACGGCGACGCCGACGCCCAGTACGTAGACGTTCGGAGCGATGCCCATGACCACCTGGGCCACACAGAGCCCCAGCATGGACAGGGCCATGATCCTGCCGAGATGGATGGACCTGGCCAGCACGGTCACCGCGAGGGCCGCCACCACGGCGACAGCACCGTTGAGCGAGTAGATGTAGCCGAGCGAGGACGGGCCCAGGGCCAGGCTCCGGGCGATCAGGAAGATCAGCCCGTAGTTGGTGCAGGCGGTCAGGAAGGCCACGCCGTACGAGGCGAGAAGCAGGGAGCGGATCGGCGGACTCCGCAGGATGATCCGGGTGCCGTCGACGAAGGCCGCCCAGGGCTTCGCGTCCGGCGTCCCGTCTACATCGCCGTCGTCGACGGCGCCGTCCCCATCGGCGCCCGCAGCGGCCCCGGCCGGGGCGGCGGTCAGCTTCCGGCGCAGGACCCACAGGATGACTGCCGACACGGCGAAGGTGGCACTGTCGATGAGGAAAGCGCGACTGGCCCCGCCGAACGCCAGCGTCACCGCGGCCAGCGAGGGCCCGGCGATCTGCATCGCCGACTGGCCGGTCTCCATCAGGCCGTTGGCGCGCGGCAGTCGGTCCTGCGGTACGAGCCTGGGCAGGAGCGCGAAGGAGGAGGAGGAGAAGAACACCCCGATGCCGTTGCCCAACGCGACCAGCACGAGCGCCCACGCGGCGTTCCCCGTGGCGGCGCACCCGGCAAGGCCGAGGCCGACGGCGATGCGGATGAGATCCGCCACCACGAGCACGGAGTACTTGTCGTAGCGGTCGGCGATGACACCGGAGACTCCGCCGAGCAGCATGCCCGGCACAGTGGCGAGCAGTACGACGAGCAGCCGGGCACCGATCGAGCCGGAGGTCGTTTCGAACAGCCAGACGTTGACGGCCAGAAGGCGGAAGGAGTCGCCCATCATCGAGACCGCGAAGGACGCGTAGAACAGCCCGAAGGCAGGGGGCATCCGTATCGCGCCGGGAACTTTCATCTTCATGGTCTCTCTCGCCGCCATTGGCCGATCCCCTTCTCCGCCGGTACTTCGCCGAGCGCCGCGCATCCGGCGGGCGATTGCCCGGGGTCAGGGGCCTCGGCGATGTCCCCGACGTCGGGCGGGCGGAGCATCGGCGGTACCGTGACCCGGTCCGCGACGGTGGCGATCACGGCACGGTACGTCCGCCGATCCCCTGTTTCGTGAGACTCACCGACCAACTCCTGAACAGGGCGTGTCAGTTCTACCTCCCCGCCGTTGCCGGCGACAGCGGATAAGAGCGGGAGGCGGGGGTCAGTCAGGCGCGCACCGACCGCGGCCCGGCGACGGCGGCGCCGTGGGCGGTGACCCGGCGGCGCAGTGCGCGGTCGGCGGTCACGACCAGGCACTGCCGATGCGGCGCCCGGGCCGCGACGAGTTCGGCGATGAGGTCGTCACCGCTGCCCGGCGCCGCCTGCACCCGTACCCCCGGCACGGGTGCCACGGCCCTGGCCGCCCCCTCCACCACGAGCACGATGTCCAGCGGCGCCCGCCGGGCCCACGCGGGTACGTCCGCCCGCTCGGGCAGCCCGGTCCGCGCCAGCGCTGCCAGGGCGTCCCGTACACGTTCCGTCGCCCCGTGCCGGTCCCGCCACCACCCGTCGGGCACGGAACCCACGGTGTTGGCGGCGTCGACCACGACCAGGGGCGCTGTCCCACCGTCCACCGGCACACCCTCCCACATCCGTCCGGGCCCGGGGCCCTGCTCGGTCGCGGGGTCCCGTACCCGCACCCCCCAGGAGGCGCGCCGGTACGCGGTGGTAGAAAGTCCCGGTGAAGCAGACGAAGTCCAAGCGCTGGCGGTCCTACGCCGGGACGGTGATCGCCCTGGGTGTGGTGTTCGGGGGTGCCGCCGTCCTCGGCGCGCATGTGCGCAGCGAGAAGCAGCACGAGGTCAAGGCACCGACCGGTGCCTCGGGTGAGGAGCGGCTGGCGGTCCCGGTCAAGCCGACGAAGATCCCGGTGACGTTGACCGTGTACGAGGATCTGCGCAGCCCGGAGTCGAAGGCCTTCGCCGCGGCCTACGCGGACACCTTCGCGCGGCTGGTCGCCACCGCCCAGGTGCAGATCGACTACCGCCTGGTGACGCCGACCGACGCCGCCGACGGCGCGAGCGGCTCCCTGGCCGTGGCCAACGCGGCCGCGTGCGCGCAGGACGTGGGCCGGTTCCAGGAGTTCGTCGCGCAGGTGTGGGACGCCCAGCCCGCCGACGCGCAGGACGACCCGTTCACCAGTGACGCGTTCCTGAAGGGCCTGGCGAAGAAGGCCGGCGGCGTGGACGAGACGCACTTCGTCCCGTGCGTCCAGGGCGGGGACCACGACGGGTGGGTACGGCGCTCCCAGGAGGAGTTCGCCGCGGCCGGTTTCACCTCCGCGCCGGTCGTGCAGGTGAACGGCGAGACCGTCACCGACCCCACGGGCGGTGCCTCCGGGCTCACTCCCGAGCGGTTGACGCGACTGGTCGACAAGGCCGTCTCCAAGGCCGTGGACAGCGCCACCGCGACCGGCTGACCACACCGTCAGCTGTCATTCCATCAGATTGGGCCGAAAATCGGGTAATAAGGGCATGTGGCACTCGATCGCGAGGAGTGGTGTTCACATGTCCACACCGGTGTTCGAAGAGGTCGGGCCGCTGCCGGGATGCGTCTGTGAGGACTGCGCACGGCGGCGGCTGATCCGGACGGCGGCCCGCGCCACGCCTCCGTGCGCGCCACCGGCTGCCGCCCCCGCCGCGCTGGTCGTCCTGGCCACGGCCGGGGCGGCCGTCATGGCACCCGCGGCCGCAGCCGCCCCCGCGCAGGACGCCGGCCAGGCCGCGTCCGCCGGCCGGACGGAGCAGGCACGGCCGGATCTGGCCGGTGCCGCGGCCCCGCTGCGCCTGACCCGTGATCAGATCCTGGACCGGGCCCGGCGCTGGATCGACGCCGGCGTCCCGTACGACATGTCCCGCCGCTGGCGGGACGGCTACCGGCAGGACTGCTCCGGATTCGTCTCCATGGCCTGGGGGCTGGGCACCAGCCAGTGGACCGGCACGCTGCCCCGCTTCGCGGAACGGATCGGCCGGGACGAGCTCGAACCCGGCGACATCCTGCTCTTCCACAACCCCCGCGATCCCGTCGACGGCTCCCACGTCACGATCTTCGGGGGCTGGGCGAACGCCGCGCACAGCCGCTACGTGGCCTACGAGCAGACCCGCCCGCGGGCCCGGGTGCGCACGACGCCGTACGCCTACTGGGAGCACTCCAAGCGCTACGTTCCCTACCGCTACAAGTACCTGCGACAAGAGGGCTACGACGACCTCTACGACGACCTCTACGGAAACCTCGACCTCGGTGACCTGGCCTCCGTGAGCTACCCGGGGAGCTGGTCCTTCGGACCCGGCGCCACCAACGGCTACGTCACCAAGCTCGGCACGATGCTGCGGCAGCGCGGCGCGGCCCCCTTCTACCACGACGGTCCGGGACCCCGCTGGAGCGACGCGGACCGCCGCGCGACCCGCGCCTTCCAGCACGCCCAGGGCTGGAGCGGCGACCAGGCCGACGGTTTCCCCGGCCCTCTGACATGGCGTTACCTGACCCAGGGCGCCGGGTCCGACATCGGGGGCGACCGTCCGGCGGCACCTCCGGCCTACCCGGGCATCGACGGCTTCAGGCCCGGCCAGTCCGGCCCGCACGTGCTCGCGCTGGGACGGCGGCTGGCCGCCAAGGGCTTCGGCCGGTTCTACACGAAGGGGCCCGGCCCCCGCTGGGGCGAGGCCGACCGGCGCGCCGTGGAGGCCTTCCAGCGCTCTTTGGGCTGGTCGGGCAGCCAGGCGGACGGCTACCCGGGCCCCGGGACGTGGAGGCGGCTCTTCTCATGACGATCACCGCGCAAGGCACCCCGGCCGATCTCCCCCTCGCCGGCCAGGCCCCCACCGGCCTGGCCCCCACCCCACGGGGCGGCCCCGGCCCCGCCCCGGTGCCGCTGCCCGAGCTCGCCGAGCGTCCGGGGCGCTGCATGCCCGGCGGCGTCGCCGTGCTCACGGCCCTGGCGGCCACCGGCGGCACCACCGCGCTGCTGCTGGGCCCCGCCGGGACGACACCCGTCGTCCGCGGCAGCGCCGCGGCCTTCCTCGCGGCGCTCATGGCGCTGACCGTCCTCGGCCTGGTCCGGGGCCGTCCCGGCTCCGTCTGGATGCTGTCCCGGCACGGCGCCTACCGCGGCACCGTCCGCCGCACGGGACTGCTGTGGATCAACCCGCTGCTCGTCCGCCGCCGTGTCGACACCAGCCTGCACCACTGGCGCAGCAGCCCCATCGAGGCCACCGACGCGGGCGGCACACCGCTGCAGACCACGGTCCTGGTGGTGTGGCGGGTGCGGGACACCGCGCGGGCCGCCTTCACCGTCCACGACCACGTCAGGTACCTGCGCGAGCAGGTCGAGGCCGCGGTCGCGCGCTGTGTGTCCCGGCTGCCCGCCGACGACTTCCACGGCCGCGGCCCCACGCTCCGCGACAGCGACCGCCTCGCCGACGACCTCACCCGGATCCTCGTCGAGGACCTGCGGCCGGTCGGTGTCGAGGTGTTCTCCGCCCAGCCCGTCCGCGTCGACTACGCCCCCTCCGTGGCCCCCACCATGCGCCGCGCCCAGCTCGCGGCGCTCGACGCCCGCCACCGCCGGGCCGCGCTGGACGACGCCCTGACGGCCGTCGGCGAGACCGTGCGCGGCCTGCTCGACCGCGGGCTGGTCGACCTCGACGACTACGAACGCAAGGCCCTGGTACGGGACCTGACGGTCGCCTACTGCACCGCCCGGGCCACGGAGGGCCCGGCGGCCACCGGGTGAGCCCCGGCCCGAGGCGGCGCCCTTGCCGGCGCCCGTGCCGGCGTCCGTTCCGGCGTCGCAACCGGGGACCAGGGCCGCCCCGGGCCGGCGCCGGGGCCGGGCTCTCGGGGCGGTCCGGGCCCGGCACCCGGTCGAGGCCGGCTCCGCCGAGCCGGAGTTCTGGTGCGAGTGGGCCGAACCGGGCGGCGCCCTCGCCGATCGAGCTCAGAGCCGGGAGCGTTGCGGGAATTGACCCCCCGGATGCGCTGTCCCCGGGTGCGGGACAGGCGTGCCGCCACCGCCTCGGTGGCCGATGGCCGGCCGTGAGGCCCGCGTGCGCGGAACCCGGACGGCCGGCCGTGCCGAAGCGGAGCCGTCCCGGTACCGTGTGGAAGCGGTACCGGGACGGCTCCTGCGTGGGGCGGCGGCGCTACGCGGGCACGCTCGCCACGCCGGGAGCGAGGAACGGCTTGCCGTTGACGCGCTCCGAAACGCCCTCACGGTCCAGGTACGGCGTGATGCCGCCCAGGTGGAAGGGCCAGCCGGCACCCGTGATCAGGCAGAGGTCGATGTCCTGCGCCTCGGCGACGACACCGTCCTCCAGCATGATGCCGATCTCCTGCGCCACCGCGTCCAGCACGCGGTCGCGCACCTGCTGCTCCGTCAGGACGGTGTCGCCCTGCACCAGGAGCGCGGCGACCTCGGGGTCCAGCTCCGGCCGGTAGCCGTTCTCGGCGGAGTAGACGTAGAAGCCGCGCTTGCCCGCCTTGACGACGGCCGCGAGGTTCGGCGAGACGGTGAAACGGTCGGGGAAGGCGCGGTGCAGCGTCTCGGAGACGTGCAGACCGATCGCCGGGCCGACCAGCTCCAGCAGCACCAGGGGCGACATCGGCAGGCCGAGCGGCTCGATGGCCTGCTCCGCGGTCGCGACCGGGGTTCCCTCGTCGATGACGTTCTGGATCTCGCCCATGAAGCGGGTGAGGATGCGGTTGACCACGAACGCCGGGGCGTCCTTGGTCAGCACCGCCGTCTTCTTCAGCTTCTTCGCCACCGCGAACGCGGTGGCCAGTGACGCGTCGTCGGTCTTCTCGCCGCGCACGATCTCCAGCAGCGGCAGCACCGCGACCGGGTTGAAGAAGTGGAAGCCGACGACCCGCTCCGGGTGCTCCAGCTTCGAGGCCATCTCGCTGACCGACAGGGAGGAGGTGTTCGTCGCCAGGATCGTCTCCGGCTTCACCACCGCCTCGACCTCGGCGAAGACCTGCTGCTTGACGCCGATCTCCTCGAAGACCGCCTCGATGACGAAGTCCGCGTCGCCGAAGGCGGCGCCCTTGTCGAGGGAGCCGGAGACCAGGCCCTTGAGGCGGTTCGCCTTGTCCTGGTTGACACGCCCCTTGAGCAGCAGCTTGTCGATCTCGCCGTGGACGTAGCCGACACCCTTGTCCACACGCTCCTGGTCGATGTCGGTGAGGACCACCGGCACCTCCAGGCGGCGCGCGAACAGCAGGGCGAGCTGCGAGGCCATCAGGCCGGCACCGACGACGCCTACTTTGGTGACCGGGCGGGCCAGGTTCTTGTCCGGGGCGCCGGCCGGGCGCTTGCCGCGCTTCTGCACCAGGTTGAAGGCGTAGATGCCCGAGCGCAGCTCTCCGCCCATGATGAGGTCGGCGAGGGCCTCGTCCTCGGCGTCGAAGCCGGCGGACAGGTCGCCGTCCTTGGCGGCGGCGATGATGTCCAGCGCGCGGTACGCGGCCGGGGCGGCGCCGTGCACCTTGGAGTCGGCGAAGGCGCGGCCCTTGGCGACGGCCTCGTCCCACGCCGTGCCGCGGTCCACCTCGGGGCGGACGATCTGGATCTCGCCCTTGAGCACGGCGGCCGTCCAGGAGAGCGACTGCTCCAGGAAGTCGGCGCCGTCGAACAGCGCGTCGGCGATGCCCAGATCGTAGACCTGACCACCCTTCAGCTGCTTGTTCTGGTTCAGCGAGTTCTCGATGATGACGCTCACCGCGCGCTCGGCGCCGATGAGGTTCGGCAGCAGCGCGCAGCCGCCCCAGCCCGGGACCAGGCCAAGGAAGACCTCGGGGAGGGAGAACGCCGGGATGGCGGAGGAGACGGTGCGGTAGGAGCAGTGCAGGCCGACCTCGACGCCGCCGCCCATGGCCGCGCCGTTGTAGTACGCGAAGGTCGGGACCGCGAGGGACCGCAGACGGCGGAAGACGTCGTGGCCGCCCTTGCCGATCGCCAGCGCGTCCTCACGGCGCTTCAGCAGCTCGACGCCCTTGAGGTCGGCGCCGACCGCGAAGATGAACGGCTTGCCGGTGAGGCCGACGCCGACGATCCCGCCGTCCGCGGCCTCCTTCTCGACCCGGTCGAGGGCGGCGCTGAGGTTCGCCAGCGACTGCGGGCCGAAGGTGGTCGGCTTGGTGTGGTCCAGGCCGTTGTCCAGGGTGATGAGCGCGAAGCGCCCGGCGCCCTGGGGGAGGTCGAGGTGGCGCACGTGCGCCTGCGTCACGACCTCGTCCGGGAACAGCTCGGCCGCTGCCTTGAGGAGCTCGGCGGTGGTGGTCATCCCCGTCCCTCGCTTCGCTCGGTCCTCGATGACCACGTGGTGCACCTTTCGATCGTTCGCTCGCTCACTTGCTGCCTCCGTCGAAGTGCGGGTTCTCCCAGATCACGGTGCCGCCCATGCCGAATCCGACGCACATGGTCGTCAGGCCGTAGCGGACGTGCGGCTGCTCCTCGAACTGGCGGGCCAGCTGCGTCATCAGGCGGACGCCGGAGGAGGCGAGCGGGTGGCCGAACGCGATGGCGCCGCCGTACTGGTTGACGCGCTCGTCGTCGTCGGCGATGCCGTAGTGGTCCAGGAAGGCCAGCACCTGGACGGCGAACGCCTCGTTGACCTCGAAGAGGCCGATGTCGGAGATGGACAGGCCCGCCTTGGCGAGCGCCTTCTCGGTCGCCGGGACCGGGCCGATGCCCATCACCTCGGGCTCGACGCCCACGAAGGCGTAGGAGACCAGGCGCATCTTCACGGGGAGGCCCAACTCCCGGGCGACGTCCTCGGCGGCGACCAGGGAGGCGGTGGCACCGTCGTTGAGCCCCGCCGAGTTGCCCGCCGTCACGTTGCCATGGGCGCGGAACGGGGTCTTGAGGCCCGCCAGGTTCTCCAGCGTGGTGCCCGGGCGCATCGGCTCGTCGGCGGTGGCCAGGCCCCAGCCGGTCTCCCCGGCGTCGGGGGAGGTGCGGCGCACCGAGATCGGCACCAGGTCCTGCTGGATCCTGCCGTTCGCGTACGCCTTGGCCGCCTTCTCCTGGCTGCGGACGGCGTACTCGTCGGCCCGCCGCCTGGTCAGGTGCGGGAAGCGGTCGTGCAGGTTCTCCGCCGTCATCCCCATGAACAGGGCGGACTCGTCGACCAGCTTCTCGGACACGAAGCGCGGGTTCGGGTCCACGCCCTCGCCCATCGGGTGCCGGCCCATGTGCTCGACGCCGCCGGCGAGCGCCACGTCGTACGCGCCGAAGGCGATGCCGCCGGCGACGCTGGTGACCGCGGTCATCGCGCCCGCGCACATGCGGTCGATGGAGAAGCCGGGCACGGACGTGGGCAGTCCGGCCAGGATCGCGGCCGTACGGCCCAGGGTCAGGCCCTGGTCGCCGATCTGGGTCGTCGCGGCGACGGCGACCTCGTCGATGCGCTCCGGGGAGAGCGAGGGGTTGCGCCGCAACAGCTCCCGGATGGACTTGATGACCAGGTCGTCGGCACGGGTCTCGTGGTAGATGCCCTTCGGGCCCGCCTTGCCGAACGGGGTGCGGACGCCGTCGACGAAGACGACGTCCCTAGCGGTACGAGGCACGTTGGCTCTCCTCAAGGTGCGGGTTCGCGTGCCGCGGGCAGACGGCGGCTACGCCGTACATGCTACTCGCGGGTAACCGATGTGCACAGTGCGGACGGGGCGCGTCACGCACCCGATCTGCATTCGGGGGTCGCCGTATGCCGGTGCTCGTGGTTTCCGTGGGGTTTCCCCGCCCGCCCTCCCGTTTGCCCGGCGCGGTCGGTGCGGGCCTCGGAACCATGTGCCTGGGTCGGTGCCGCGCCGGGGTACGCCCCCGGCCTTCGCGCGCGGGCGCACCGCGCCACACCCCCGCACGGGTTGGGGCGGCTGACGGCCGGAGAGTTCACATGGGCACGTGCGGCAACCCCGGGCCGCCTCCTCACCCCGCACCGGCCGTCATGCGCCCACCCAAGAGGAGGGGGTGTGGCGGGGTGCGCCCGGAAGCGACGAGCGGTGAACCCGGCGCCGAACGATGCGGGCGTGCCCCGCGAGCGCTGCGTGGCTCCCTCCGGCCGAAGGGTGGGGGGAGCCCGCCGGCGCGCCACCGACCCCCAACGCACGTAGCGAGGCGGTCACCGACCGCGCCGGGCAACCGGGAGGGTGGGTGGGCGAACCGCCCGCCGCAGGCGAGATGGGTGGGCGAACCGCCCGCCGCAGGCGCAGACGACCCGCACACCAAGACCCGCACACGACAACCCACCGCAACGGGCCACATCCCCCCGCACCGCGGGGCACGCGTCAGGGGGTCGCGGACAGGGCCGCCGTGAGGATGGGCGTGGTGAGCTCGACCTGCCAGGGGCGCGCGCCGGCGTCGCGCAGGAAGGCCGCCACGGACTCGGGGCCGCGGTCGCGCGGGGGTGCCCAGCACAGGCGGCGGACGGTGTCCGGGGTGATGAGGTTCTCCTGGGGGAGGTTCAGCTGCTCCGCCAGTGCCGAGACCGCCGCCCGTGCCGCGGAGAGCCGGGCCGCGGCGGCCGGATCCTTGTCGGCCCAGGCGCGCGGCGGCGGGGGTCCGGTGTAGGCCGGGCCGGGCTGGGGCAGGTCCCGCTCGGGGAGGCTGCGGGCGTGGTCGATCGCGGCCTGCCACTGCTCGAGCTGGCGCCGTCCCATGCGGTGCCCGAACCCCGGGAGCGCGGCGAGCGCGTGCGCGTTGGGGGTGGCCTCCAGCGAGGCGGTGACGATCGCCGCGTCGGTCAGGACCCGGCCGGGCGAGACGTCCCGCTCGCGGGCGATCCGGTCGCGCAGGTTCCACAGCTCGCGCACCACCGCCATCTGGCGGCGTCGGCGCACCTTGTGCATGCCGGAGGTGCGGCGCCACGGGTCGACACGGGGCGGGGGCGGCGGTGCCGCGGCGATGGCCGTGAACTCCTGCAGGGCCCAGTCCAGCTTGCCCTGGGCGCGCAGTTCCTCCTCCAGCGCGTCACGCAGGTCCACCAGGAGCTCGACGTCCAGCGCGGCGTACCGCAGCCAGGGCTCGGGCAGTGGACGGGTGGACCAGTCGACCGCCGAGTGGCCCTTCTCCAGGGCGTACCCGAGGACGTTCTCCACCATCGCGCCGAGCCCGACCCGGGCGAACCCGGCGAGGCGGCCGGCCAGTTCGGTGTCGAACAGCCGGGTGGGGCGCATACCGGCCTCGTCCAGGCACGGCAGGTCCTGCGTGGCGGCGTGCAGCACCCATTCCGTGCCGTCGAGCGCGGCGCTGAGCGCCGACAGGTCCGGACAGGCGACGGGGTCGATCAGCGCGGTCCCTGCCCCGGTGCGGCGCAGCTGGACCAGATAGGCCCGCTGGCCGTAGCGGTAGCCGGATGCGCGCTCGGCGTCGACGGCGACAGGTCCGGAGCCCGCGGCGAAGGCCGCGACGATGTCGGCGAGGGCCTCCGGGCTGGCGGTCACCGGCGGGATGCCCTCGCGCGGGTCCAGCAGCGGGACCGGCGCCGGCAGTGCTTCTGTTGCGGTCTCTCGGGCGTCGGTCACCAGTCAAGAGTATCTGTGTGCGGCAGGCGCCCGCCGACGGAACGTTCCGTCGGCGGGCGCCCGGGGGATATGACTTCGATCAGTGGATGATGCCGGTACGCAGAGCGACCGCGACCATGCCCGCGCGGTCACCGGTGCCCAGCTTGCGGGCGATCCGGGCGAGGTGGCTCTTGACGGTCAGTGCGGACAGGCCCATGGAGACGCCGATCGCCTTGTTCGACTGGCCTTCGGCGACCAGCCGGAGCACCTCCACCTCGCGGCCCGACAGCTCGCGGTAGCCGCCGCCGTGGCCGGGGGCGCCCGGGGGGCGGCGTTGCAATCGCTGGCCGGCCGGGCCGAGGGGCACGGTGCCCGGGCGGCCGGGGATGCCGAGGTTGGTACGGGTGCCGGTGACGACGTAGCCCTTCACACCGCCCGCGAGGGCGTTGCGCACGGCGCCGATGTCGTCGGCGGCGGACAGGGCCAGGCCGTTGGGCCAGCCCGCCGCCCGGGTCTCGGCGAGCAGGGTCAGCCCGGAACCGTCGGGGAGGTGTACGTCGGCGACGCAGATGTCTCGTGGGGTGCCCACCCGGGGCCTGGCCTCGGCGATGGAGGACGCCTCGATCACGTCGCGCACCCCGAGCGCCCACAAGTGGCGGGTGACGGTGGAACGTACGCGAGGATCAGCGACCACCACCATCGCCGTCGGCTTGTTGGGGCGGTAGGCGACCAGGCTTGTGGGGTGCTCGAGAAGAACCGACACCGGGCCTCCTGGGACATTGGCTGGAAGGGTCACAGGTTCCTTCGGCAGCAACTTCGCCCGCCTTTAGAGAACGATCACGACTTGTTTAGTAACAATTCCGGCAATTCGGACGCGCTCTCGACCAGCGTCGATCGAAGGTGTGAAGATCGCGGACACCGGGTGTCAGACTCTGTTGACGGCGGTAAAGCGAGTGGTCAGCGCGGGCGCGGTGGTTCTCAGCGGGTCTGCTGCGGACCGCGCCGCTTCGGCAGCGGCACCACCGAGGGGCCGCCGCCCTGCGGGGGGCACGAGGGTTCCGACGGCGCGGGCGGCAGCCCCGCGCAGGTGCACACCAGATCGCACCAGGCCGCGAGGTGGGCGGCCATGTCCGGGACGCCGCCGCTCACGGCGAGCGGCGTCCACGAGGCGCGGACCTCGATGCGGGTGGAGTCCTCCCGCCCGGCCAGGGCGCCGAAGTGGTGCGAGGAACTGCGCGAGACCGTGCCGCCCACCGCGGTGTACGCCGCGCCGCGGCCCTCCAGGGCGCCGGTCAGCCACGACCAGCTCACCTCGGGCAGCAGCGGGTCCGCCGCGATCTCCGGCTCCAGCTCCGCGCGGACCAGGGTGACCAGCCGGAACGTGCCGTGCCAGCCCTCCTGCCCGTCGGGGTCGTAGAGCAGCACCAGGCGCCCGTCGCCGAGTTCCTCGTCGTCGACGACGACCGCCGCCTCCAGGGCGTACGCGTGCGGGGCCAGGCGCTTGGGCGGGGGCACCGGATCGAGCTCCACCTCGTGCCGTACCCGGGCCCGCAGCAGTGCGTCGACCGCGTGCTGGAACGGGAGGGGGGCGTCGTTCCCGTCCGAGAGGTGCCCATGAGCCGCTGCCATGCCCGGAAGCGTAGGCCGAAGGGGGCCCGTGGTGAGGGAGGACGCCCGGTCGGGCGGGTCGCCCACTTGGCGCATGCGAAGATTCGGGGGTGAGTGCGCACCAGCAGACCGCTGCTTCCCCCTTCATTCTGGCGTGCCGGCGCATGCCCGTGCCGCACACCCCCGTGTGGTTCATGCGCCAGGCCGGGCGTTCCCTTCCCGAGTACCTCAAGGTGCGGGAGGGGATCCCGATGCTCGAGTCGTGCATGCGGCCCGACCTCGTCACCGAGATCACACTGCAGCCCGTACGTCGGCACAAGGTCGACGCGGCGGTCTACTACAGCGACATCGTGGTGCCGCTCAAGGCCATCGGACTCGACCTCGACATCAAGCCGGGCGTCGGCCCCGTCGTCGGGCAGCCGATCCGTGCCCGGGAGGACCTGCGGCGCCTGCGGCCGCTGGAGCCGGACGACGTCAAGTACGTCACCGAAGCGGTCGGCATGCTCACGGGTGAACTGGGTGAGACCCCGCTGATCGGCTTCGCGGGCGCCCCCTTCACCCTGGCGAGCTACCTCGTCGAGGGCGGCCCGTCGCGCAACCACGAGCGCACCAAGGCCATGATGTACGGCGAGCCGGAGCTGTGGGCGGAACTGCTGGACCGCCTCGCGGACATCACCGCGGCCTTCCTGAAGGTGCAGATCGAGGCGGGCGCCAGCGCGGTGCAGCTCTTCGACTCCTGGGTCGGCGCGCTCGCCCCCGAGGACTACCGGCGCCACGTGATGCCCGCCTCCGTCAAGGTCTTCCGGGCCGTCGCGGACTACGGCGTGCCCCGCATCCACTTCGGCGTGGGCACCGGCGAGCTGCTCGGGCTGATGGGCGAGGCGGGCGCGGACGTGGTCGGCGTCGACTGGCGGGTCCCGCTGGACGAGGCCGCCCGCCGGGTCGGCCCCGGCAAGGCGCTCCAGGGCAACCTGGACCCCGCGGTCCTCTTCGCCCCCCGCGAGGCGGTCGAGAAGAAGACCCGCGAGGTCCTCTACTCGGCCGGAGCCGCCCCCGGCCACATCTTCAACCTGGGCCACGGCGTCCTGCCCACCACGGACCCCGACGCCCTGACCCGCCTCGTGGACTTCGTCCACACCGAGACGGCCCGCTGACGCCCGCGGCCCCGCGCCGGCCGGCGCGGGGCCGCGGTGTCCGCCGCTACCCCCGCGGCTGCGGCTCGCCGTCGCCGGCGCCCGCAGGCGCGGGCACGGACACCGGCTCCACGGGTGCGGCGGCGGTGCGCCGGCCGGGCAGCGCACGGCGCAGCAGCCGGAAGCCCAGGTACCCGAGGAGGGCGAGCGCGGCGAACGGCGCCACGACGGCGAGCGCGACCAGCAGGGCCCGCAGGGTCATGTAGAAGGCGTGCCAGCCGCTGCCGAGGGCGTCACCCACCGAGGCCCAGAAACCGTCGTCCTTCTCCGGCGCCTTCGTGACGGCCGGCTCCTGCACCTCCAGCATGATCGTCGCCATCCCGGTGCGTGCCTTGAGCGAGGCCTGCTGGGCCTCGAGCGCCTCCAGGTCGGCCTGCCGGGAGCTGAGTTCGCTCTCCAGGGCGACGATGTCGCTGAGCCTGGTCGCCCGGTCCATCAGCTCCCGCACCCGCGCCACACTCGCCCGCTGCGTCTTGAGCCGGCTCTCGACGTCCACGACCTGGCCGGTGACGTCCTGGGCCGCCACCTTGCGGTTGCGCAGCGTGCCCAGCCCGGAGAGGTCCCGCAGCACGCGGTCGTAGTCGTCCGGCGGCACGCGGAACGTGAGGGTGGAGTACTCACGGCCGTCGTCGTCCAGGCTGGTGCTCTCGTTGCCGACGTAGCCGCCCGTGCCCTCCACCAGCGTGCGCGCCTTGGCCACGGCGCCGGGGACGTTCCTGGCCTCGACCGTCAGTGTCGCCGTGCGCACGATGTACGACTGCGCGGGGGTCGGGGTCCTTCCCGCCCCGGTGCCCGTGCCCGCACCGGAGCTCTTGCCGGTGGCCTTCTGCGCCTCGCCGTCCGCCGCCGGGGCGGCGGGCCGCTCGGCCGGGCCGGGAGCGGCGGCCCCGGCCTTGCCGTCCGCCGCGCTGTCGGCGCTGCCGCAGCCGCTCAGGGTGAGGGCGGCGGCCAGCGCCAGGGCGCCCAAGACGGCGGCAACCGGTCTGCGGTGGGCGGTGGTCGATGTGCTCACAGGGCATCCCCCCGGGGTCGTTGTGTCGGTCGCCGGTTCGACGAGACAGGCGCGGGGCGGGTTTCGCGTCCGAGGTCCCGAAGAGGTCACGGTCAGGGCTCGTTCCGGCGTCTGAGACAGTGGAGTCATGAGCAATACGCAGCCCCGGGCCGGGCATGTGGTGGTCGTGGGCGGCGGGATCTCCGGACTCGCCGCGGCGCATTTCCTGCTGGAGGGCGGGGCGGCACGGGTGACCGTGCTGGAGTCGTCCGGGCGCCTGGGCGGGAAGCTGTACGCGGACGAGATCGCGGGCGTCCCGGTCGATCTGGGCGCCGAGTCGATCCTGGCGCGCCGCCCCGAGGCGGTCGACCTGGCCCGCGCGGTCGGTCTCGGCGACGACCTGGAGGCGCCCGCCACGACGACCGCGGGCCTGTGGACCCGCGGCCGGCTGCGCCCCATGCCCAAGGGCGGCGTCATGGGCGTCCCCGGCGATCTCGGCTCGCTCGCCGCCTCCGGTGTGCTCTCAGCCGCCGGCCTCGCGCGGCTGCCGCTCGACCACCTCATGCCCCGCACCAAGGTGGGCGAGGACGTGGCGGTGGGCACCTTCGTCGCCGCCCGGCTGGGTCACGAGGTCGTCGACCGGCTCGTCGACCCGCTGCTCGGCGGGGTGTACGCGGGCAACGCCTACGAGATCTCGCTGCGCGCCGCCATTCCGCAGCTCTACGAGGCCGCTCGCGGCGGGCGCTCCCTCATCGAGGCCGTCCGTGAGAGCGTGCGCAAGGCCGCCGCCGCGCGGCGGGACGGCCCGGTCTTCGCCGGCATCCGCGGCGGCGTCGGGCGGCTCCCGCTCGCCGTCGCCGAGGCCTGCCGCGCCGCCGGGGCCCGCATCGAGACCGGGGCCCCGGTCCGGACGCTGCGGCGTACCGCGGAGGGCTGGGAGGTCGCCTTCGACCACGACGGCACCCGCGAGACGCTGGCCGCGGACGCGGTCGTGCTCGCCGTCCCCGCCCCGGCGGCCGCCAAGCTGCTGGCCGCCGAGTCACCCGGTGCCGCCGCCGAGCTGTCGGCGGTGGAGTACGCCGGCGTCGCCCTGGTGACCATGGCCTTCCGGCGCCGCGAGATCGCCCACGCCCTGCCCGGCAGCGGTTTCCTCGTCCCCCCCGTGGACGGGCGCACCATCAAGGCGTCCACGTTCTCCAGCCAGAAGTGGCACTGGGGCGGTGCCGCCGACTCCGACGTGTACGTCCTGCGCACCTCGATCGGCCGGCACGGCCAGGAGGCCGACCTCGCCTGGGACGACACCGACCTCGTCCGCCTCTCCCGTGAGGACCTCGGCGAGGCCGTCGGGCTCACGGCGGCCCCCGTCGCGGCCCGGGTCACCCGCTGGGACGGCGGCCTGCCGCAGTACCCGGTGGGGCACCTGGCCAGGGTGGCGCGGCTGCGCGAGCACGTCGCGAAGCTGCCCGGCCTGGAGATGTGCGGAGCCTTCCACGAGGGCGTGGGCATCCCGGCCTGCGTCGCGGGCGCGCGCGGCGCGGCCGGGCAGGTCCTGGGCACCCTGCGGCAGGCCGCGGAACCGGGCGCGGGACAATAGCCCCATGACCGACTCCACTGCTTCCGTCCCCGCCAAGGCCCCCAACGCAGGCAAGAGGGCCAAGGACCTCAACGAGGTCGTCCGCTACACCCTCTGGTCGGTGTTCCGGCTGCGCGACGTCCTGCCCGACGACCGCAGCCGCTACGCGCAGGAGGTGGAGGAGCTGTTCGCGCAGCTCGCCGAGAAGGACGTCACGGTGCGCGGCACGTACGACCTGTCCGGGCTGCGCGCCGACGCCGACATCATGATCTGGTGGCACTCGGAGACCGCCGACGCGCTCCAGGACGCGTACAACCGCTTCCGCCGCACCGAGCTGGGGCGCCGGCTGGAGCCCGTGTGGTCGAACATGGCCCTGCACCGCCCGGCGGAGTTCAACAAGAGCCACATCCCCGCCTTCCTCGCCGAGGAGCGGGCCCGCGACTACGTCTCCGTCTACCCCTTCGTCCGCTCCTACGACTGGTACCTCCTGCCCGACGAGGACCGTCGCCGCATGCTGGCCGACCACGGCAAGATGGCGCGGGACTACCCGGACGTGCGGGCCAACACCGTGGCGTCGTTCTCGCTGGGCGACTACGAGTGGATCCTGGCGTTCGAGGCGGACGAACTGCACCGCATCGTGGACCTGATGCGCCATCTGCGGGCTTCGGAGGCACGCATGCACGTCCGCGAGGAGGTGCCGTTCTTCACCGGCCGCCTCAAGTCCGTGGCCGATCTGGTGGCCGGTCTGGCCTGAGGCCCACCCCACGCGACGGCCGGCGCCACCGGGAGGGGGCCGCGGGGCCGGACGTCGCGGGCGCCGCTGCGACCGACTCCCCACGGCGCCGGGGCCGAGGGCCTGACGGCCCCGAGGCGGTCGGCGGCCACGACCGTCGCCGGGGTGTCCGCCCGGTCATACGGCGGCCGCGGCGGCCGCCGCCGCGCACAGGTGCGCGGGAGACGATCGCCGCGGCCCGGGACGCAGGGCGCGGGGGCGGGGCGGCACCGTGTGGAGGGCGACGCGTCAGCCGCAGGTGCGGTTGCCGTTGATACAGCCGACGACCTGGTTCATCAGGCCCGCCGGCATGAAGTTGGCGAAGTCCGCGTGGTCCGTGACCGGCTTGTGCAACTGCTCGGGGAAGCTGTCGAGCGCGTAGTTCGGACCCTGCGGGACCTTGTAGGTGAGCCGCATCCTGAGCTGGGGCACGGCCTTGAAGCCGGCCTGGCACCGTCCCGCGTCGTCGGCGAAGACGACGTGCGCGCGGTGGTTGGCACTGTCGGTGTTGGTCCCGTCCCAGCAGCTGGGGAAGTTCAGGGTGCGGACAACGCGGCTGCCCCGCGGGCACAGCGGGTACTTGTCGGTGAGCTGACGGTTCTCGAATCCGGTGCAGCTCCACGACGCCCTGGCGTTGGCGACGCCGTTGGTGAAGGACTTGGCGTCACCCATGATGATCCGCAGCGTGGACGGCATCGCCACCACCTTGGTCGCCGGGCTGCCGCCGAAGAGCAGTCGCACGGAGGTCGCCCGCAGGATGGCGCCGGTGTTGCCGTCGGCGTCCGGCGCGTCGTTGGCGGAGCGGGTGCGCAGCACCGGCCAGAAGTACGTCGACTTGTCCCCGCGGGCGCAGGTCGTGCCGGCCGCGGCCAGTGACTCGTTGGTCGAGAAGCCGTCGGTGCTCAGGTTGCCGACGTAGTCGTGGACGTGGTGCGCGCCGTTGGCGACACCGGGGGCCACGATGAAGTTGTCGGGATTGTGATGCTTGTTCTCGTTGCGGCCGCAGCGGGCGGTGAACGTGCCGCGCGAGGCACCCCGCCGGTTCGCCGCCCGCTGGACGTTGGGCCTGACGGAGCGGATGTCCGTGAAGTCCTCGGGGGAGGGCCCGTTCGTCTGCGCGCCGCCGCCGGTCGAGGACGCCGAGGCCGGGACCGGCGACGGGGGAGCCGCTGAGCCGCTCTGACCGCCGTCGCCCGGGCCGCCGCCGGCCTTCGTGCCGTTCCCCGGGTTCGGGCGCTGCCAGCCGCCCGCGTGGCCGGAGTCGGACCGCAACTGGGCCGAGGCCGATCCGGTGACCAGGGCGAAGGTGCCGCCGGAGCCGAGCAGTGCCAGCACGGCTATCAGCACGAGTTGCCTGGTGGTCAACCTGCGCCGGTGGGTCATGCGTTGTCGTGTGGGCATGGGATCGCTCATTTCTGCTGCGGCGGCTGGGGGGAGGAAGCCGCCGGGGGAAGTGAGTACGTCGGGGAGGGGGTGACGATGAAGGTCGGCTCACCGGGAGCCGGCGAGACCGGCACCGCCGCGGCGGGATCGGTGGGGCTCGCGGTCGTGTCCGCGGCGATCCGGTCGAAATCGACCAGCCCTGTCTTCTCCAGAACGGTGATGTGGTCGAGCACCGTCGCGTTCGCCTGGTCGGCCAGTTCCCGCACCAGCGAATTCCGGGTGGTGGCGCGGACCTGGGCGATGACCGAGAAGACCTGGCCGTGTGCGAGCCTGAGGATGTTCGCGAACTTCTGGTCGAAATCCTGGCCATTCGCGGCGGACATCGCGGCCAGAAATCCCATGTGCTGCTGCGTCGGCTGGTTGGGGAGGGTGATGCCCAATTGGGGCGCGATCGAGCGGCACGCGGCGTCCAGGCCCGCGTGCCCGTCGATCAGGTGCTGTCCCGCGCGCTTGACCGCGGGTGTCGTCCCCTTCCGCAGGCCCATCTGCCCGGCCGGGAACTCCCACAGGCCGGCCAGCCGGACCTTGGTGACGAAGGTGCGGTCCAGTGGGGTGAGCGGACCGTACTGCGTGGACACGGTCTGGGCGCCGGCCGCGGTCACGGCCGGGCTGTTCAGCCCGGACAGGACCGGGTAGGCCAGTGCGGCGAGGGTGACCACGAAAGCCCCGACCACGAGGCTGAGTCCGGTGGCGTAACGGGTGGATCGCATGGGCCCGCACGTTAGTGCGTGCATGGCGTCCAAGGCGAGGAACTGTCACGTGTTCCCGAATTCAGGGAATCGGGTCGCGGACCTTGATACGGTGTTTCCTTTTCGCGTCCGACGGGCGCCGCCGGTATTCCCGTCGCAGGTCGCGGGCCTTTTGGAAAAAGATTATGGCAGCTTTGAACGCAGGGTTTCCCGCATACGTATGAATACGTGCGGAGCCTGTCGCGGCGCCGGGAGGACCCTTCCGCGCCGCCGCCACCCCCGGGTGGGGAGCGGTGCCGGGCCCGACCTCTCCCGCCACCATGCGGCCAGGCGCCGGGAGACCGCGGGGTCGTCCGCACCGCCCGAGCCGTCGAGGACGTACGCGGCGAAGTCCAGGGCGTCGCGGCGGTAGCCGCCGGCGAGCGGCCGGGCGGCGGCGTAGCGCGAGAACGCCGGCCGGTACGCGGCCCCGAGGATCTGCGGGAGCTCCGGTGCCACCTTGGCCACGACGCCCGCGCGCTTCGCGGCCAGCGCGCGGCGCTGCACGGCGATCCGGGCCCGGTCGAAGCCCTCCGGAACCGGCGTCCCGGCCACGAGCGCGGACAGCAGCGCGGTCTGCCGCAGCGCGAGGCGCCCGCGGGCCGCCGCTGTCACCTCGGCCGCCCCCGGCGCTTCGGCCCGCGACGCCTCGGCCCCCGATGCCTCGGCCCCTGCCGCTCCTGCCGCCCCCGGTGCCTCGGCCCCCGGTGCTTCGGCCCCCGGCGCCGAGGCGACCGCGGCGGGCACGGCAGACGGCCCGTCCGCGGGCCCGCCCGTGCCGGCGTCCACCACGCGGCGGATCGCTGCCAGTTCGCCGGCCAGCTCGTCGGCAGCCGGGAAGTCCTCGTCACGCTCCAGCAGCACACCGGGCGGACAGGCCCGCTCGTACAGCGCCGCCAACACGTCCAGGACGGCGCCGGGAACGGGGTGTGCGTGGCTGTCGTGCCACACGCCGTCCCTTTCGACACCGCCCGCAACGTGGACGTAGGCGATGGCGTGCACCGGCAGCGCGTCGAGCGCCTCCAAGGGGTCCTCGCCGCGGTTGACGCGGTTGGTGTGCAGATTGGCGACGTCGATCAGCAGCCGTACCCCGGTCCGCTCGACGAGCTCGGCGAGGAAGGCCCCCTCGCTCATCTCCTCGTCCGGCCAGGCCACCAGCGCCGCGATGTTCTCCAGCGCGAGCGGCACCGGAAGCGCTTCCTGCGCGATGCGCACGTTTTCGCACAGCACGTCCAGCGCGTCCCGGGTCCGCGGCACGGGCAGCAGATGCCCCGCCTCCAGGCCCGCGGAGCCCGTGAGCTCCCCGCCGCCGCGGACGAAGGCGATGTGCTCGGTGACCAGGGGGGCGCACAGCGCCCGCGCGCGCTGTGCGAGTGCGGCAAGCCGGTCGGCCGCGGGCCGCTCGGCGCCCCCGAGACCGAGCGAGACACCGTGCGGCACGACCGTGACCCCGCGCTCGCGCAGCCGCAGCAGGGAGTCGGGGAGACGGCCGGGGCAGACGTTCTCCGCGACCACCTCGACCCAGTCGACGCGGCCCGCCCCCGCGAGCGCCTCGACCTCCGCCGCGATCTCCGGCCGCCAGCCGATTCCCGTGCCCAGAAATGTGTGCTCCATGAGCCCCCCTTCCTCCTGCCCGGGTTCTGGCCCGGCGCGGCGCGGGCGAACCCTGGAGAGGGGGTTTCAGAGCTCGATTTGAGCTTGGGGCCTCAGCGGCGCAGCGCGGGATGGTCCGCCACGACGGTGCACGAGCCCGGGGCGATCTCGGTGAACCCCGCGTCCCGCACCACGGGCAGGCCGGAAGCCGTGAGCCCCTCCCAGTCGGCCCGCGGCGCAGTGCGCACCGCCAGCGGGAAGCCGGCGTCGCGCCAGTGCTCCCGCTCGCCGGGGGACAGCGCGAGCCAGGCGAGCTGGGCGCCGTGCCCGGCCTGGGCCATGGCCTTGCCGGCCGACATCGGCACCCCCGGGTTGAGCCAGAGCACCGGCGTCCCGGGGTCCGGCGCCGCGGGCGGCTCCGGGTCCTCCAGCTCCGTACCGGAGACCTGCAGCCGCGCCAGGTCCTTGGGCCAGCCGTCCAGCGGCACCGGCGGGAAGACGCGGACCTCGGCGGACTTGCCGGTGACCGTGATGCCGGGCAGCGCCTCGGCCCGCACCCACTCGGCACCGCGCGCCCGCCGCACGACCTTGCGGATGCGGGCGTCCTCCCAGCCCCGTACCGCCCCGGCCCACTCCCCGTCGCCCGCGGTGGCGCGCTCGTCGGAGCGCAGCAGGAGCACGGCACGGGCGGCCGTCTCCAGCGCGTCGGTACGTGCCGGCGGCGCGGCCCGCTCGATACGGACGACCAGGGGCAGGACGAACTGGGGAGCGGCGTCACGAGGATCCGTTGTCACTCGGACAGTCTGCCACCCGCCTGCGGAAGAGCTTGTCGGAGCCGATCCCTCCGGGCCAGGATGCCGGGGTGCGCAGCGACCTCTTCGCGACCGAGAACACGGCGCGGCCGGCCACCGAGCCCGGCATGACCCTCCAGAACGCCAAGTCGATCAAGTACGCGGTGAACGGCGAGTGCCTCGCCCGCCAGGGCTCGATGATCGCCTTCCGCGGAAACCTGCGGTTCGAGGTGAAGGGCCAGGGCGTCGGCACGTTCCTCAAGCGCGCCTTCACCGGTGAGGGGCTGCCCCTGATGTCGGTGCAGGGCCAGGGCGAGGCCTGGTTCGCCCACGACGCCGCCAACTGCTTCGTCATCGACCTCGACCCCGGCGACAGCCTCACCGTCAACGGCCGCAACGTGCTGGTCTTCGACCGGACGCTCTCCTACGAGATAAGGGTCGTCAAGGGCGCCGGGACGGTCGGCGGCGGCCTGTTCAACAGCGTGTTCACCGGGCACGGCCGCCTCGGCGTCATCTGCGAGGGCAACCCGATCGTCATCCCGGTCACCCCGCAGGCCCCGGTGTACGTCGACACCGACGCCGTCGTCGGCTGGAGCGCCCAGCTGCGGACCTCCCTGCACCGCTCGCAGAGCTTCGGTTCGATGCTGCGCGGCGGCTCGGGTGAGGTCGTGCAGCTGATGCTCCAGGGAGAGGGCTTCGTCATCGTCCGGCCGAGCGAGTCCCGGCCCCACCAGCCGTCCAACTGACATGCGCCTCGAGGCGGTGGGCCGCCGGTACGGGACGCGCCGGCGCTGGGTGCTGCGCGGCGTCGACCTCGACGTGCCCGGGGGACAGGTGCTGCGCGTCGACGGGGCGAACGGCAGCGGCAAGTCAACGGTCCTGCGGATCCTCGCCGGCATCGACCGCCCCACCACGGGCCGCGTCAGCGGGCGCCCGCGCACCGCGTACGTGCCCGAGCGGTTCCCGCCGGCGCTGCCCTTCGACGCGCACGGCTACCTCGTGCACCTCGGGCGGGTGCACGGACTCGGCGGCCGCACTGCCGCACGGCGGGCCGCGCAGTGGCTGGAGAGCTTCGGCATCGGCGGGTACGCGCGGATCCCCCTCGCCGAACTGTCGAAGGGCACCTGCCAGAAGGTGGCGGTGGCCCAGGCGCTGATGGCCGAGCCGGGACTCCTCGTCCTCGACGAGGCGTGGACCGGGCTCGACGAGGACGCGCGCGCCGTCCTGGACGACGCCGTGCGGCACCGGAGCGCCGCCGGCGGCACGGTCGTCTTCGTCGACCACGACCCGCGACGGCTCGCCGGCGACACCACGGCGGTCCACCGCGTCGAGGACGCCCGGCTCGTGCCGGTGCCCCTGGACGCCGCCGCCGGGCCGCGGGTCGTCATCGAGGCCGCCGGCGGCGGCGAGCCACCGGCCGGCCTCCCCTGTGAGCCCGCCGCGCCCGGCACGCTGCGGGTGTCCGTCCCGGCGGCCGAGTCCGACGCCGTCCTGCGACGGCTGCTCACCGCCGTCCCGCCCTGGCACATCCGCAGCGTCCGCCCCGCGCAGCAGCCCACGGAGCCCTCATGACCGCGACGTTGCGCTACCGGACCGCCCTGCTCCTGCGGTCCTTCCGCTGGCTGCCGCCGCTGCTGCTCCACCTGGCCGTCATGGCCATCGGTCTGGCCGCGAGACCCCGGCCGCTGCTGGACTGCCTCGGCTGGAGCGCCGCCGCGCTGCTGCCGGCCGCGGCCTGGCTGGTGCGGGCCGGCGTGACGGCGGAGCCGCCGGCCGCCCGCGCCTGCGTGGCGGCCGCCCTCGGGCCCGGCCGGGCCCACACGGCGGGCGCCCTCGCGGCGCTGCTGTGCTCGGTGGTGCTGGGCGCCGCGAGCACCGCCGTGGTGCTCGCGATCGCCGACCCCCACACCACGGACCGCCTGAAGGCCGTGCCCGTGGTACCGGCGGCCGCGGCCGGTCTGCTCGCCGTGCTGGTGACCGCGCTGGTCGGCACCGCCGTCGGCGTTCTCACCAGCCCCCCGGTGCTGCTCCGCCCCGGATGGGCGGCGCCCGTCACGGCGTGCACAGCGGTCCTCGTCCTGGTGGCCGCCGGATCGCCCGCCCACGCGGCGGTCACCGGGCTCGTCACCGGCTCCCGCACCGGCGCCGTCCCGTTCCCGCTGGTGCCGCTCCTGGCGGCGGCGCTCGCCGCCGCGGGCGCCACCTGGATCGCGGCGGCGCTGAGCGCACGCCGCGGATGAGGGCCGAAGCGTCCCGGCGAGAGGAGACTCGGCCCTCCGAGGCCGTCCGTACGCCCAGTGCGACGAGCACGCCACCGGACACCGCCTCCAGGCGGCGCCGCACCGCGGCGCGGCAGAACACCGTCCTCAGGCGGCCGCCGCACCAGACGTACACGCCGTAGTGGCCGACCTCGTGGACCGCCCACAGCGCCGCGAGGCCCGCCATCGCCGGAAGCCGGGGCATGCCGGAGGTCACGAACCGCGGCAGGAACGACATCGCGGAGAGCGCCGCCTCGGGGGTGGCCAGGTTCATGCCGAGCCCGGCGTGGTAGCCCATCACGGGGTCACCGTCCCGTCGTCACCCGACGCGGCCCGCTCGGGGCCCGGGCCGCGGGGGGCGGCACGCGACGCCCGGACGCCGAACCGGATCAGGACGGCGGCGCCGACGATCAGTGCGACGTCGTGGGCGAGCTGTGAGGCCGTGAGGAGCGCGGCGAGTCGGAGGGCGGCGCACAGCCCCCGGACGAACACACCGGTCTCGGTGCCGAGGACGGTCGCGAAGCCGGCGCGGCGGCCGAGCAGGGCGTGCCGGAATGATCAGCGCCGTGCTCGGTCCGGGGCCGCGGCGACGAGGGTGCGGGCACCGAGGAAGGGCAGCAGGATGCTCGGCTCCCGTCATGGCGCTGCGGCGGGCCCCTCGCGCACCAGCCGGTTCTCCCGCGCCGCCGGTTCCGGCCCGCCCCGCCCCACGCCGTCCGGGTCGCCGCCGGTGCCGCCGCCGGACAGCCGCATCGCGACACAGGCCCCGGCGTACAGCACGGCCACCAGGATCAGCAGCGCCCGGTACCCGGTGAGCAGCGCCAGGTACTCCAGGGTGCCGCCGGTCAGGGCGCCGAGGAGATTGGCGCCGAAGGCGGAGGTCGGGTCCGGTGCCTGGGCGAGCCGGTCCGAGAAGATCAGGTTGGCGCAGAAGATCGGCGCGAAGGCGAGCGCCACGGCGGCCGCCAGCCGCGCCGCGAAGGGCAGCGACAGTACGGCATGCGCCGGCACGAGCCAGCCCACGGCGAGCGTGACGAAGAGCAGGATCTGCAACGCCGTCTGGTTGAGCCGGCGCATACGGCGCCGCACCTCGACGGCGGCCAGCACCGCCAGCAGCACCCCGATGAAGACCAGCGCGTTCACCAGCCAGGTGGTGCCGAAGTACAGCGCGAAGCCGATGACGTTCTTCGTCTCCAGCAGCATGAAGGCCGCGCCCAGCAGGAACATGTCGGCGTAGCGCAGCGTCCCGCGCAGCCGCACCCCGGCCAGCCGCACCGAGACCACGGTGACCAGCAGGATCAGGCCGAGTGCGCCGAGGTAGAGGCTCGGCACGGTGCGGTTCAGCAGGTAGGGGAACGGGTGGTCGTCGTCCGCCGGCGGGGGCACCGCCCCGCTCGCCCGCCAGACCGACCCGCAGTTCTGGTCCGCCGGGGTCAGCCCCGCCACGAGCACCGCGGCGCGCTTGCTGTACTCCGTCATGCACGGCGCGTGCCCGAAGACCTGGTCCAGACTTCCGGCGAAGCGGTCGATCAGCCAGGTCTGCCGGTAGTAGTTGTACATCGCGAACGCGCCGCCGGGCGCGAGGTGCTCACGCGCCGACTGAAAGGCCTGCTTGGTGAACAGGTAGCTCTCCAGCCGCAGGTTGCTCGCCCCCGACACCAGCGTGAGCGAG
This sequence comes from Streptomyces sp. ME19-03-3, assembly GCA_033793685.1. GTDB lineage: Bacteria > Actinomycetota > Actinomycetes > Streptomycetales > Streptomycetaceae > Actinacidiphila. The sequence continues at coordinate 270,854 of JARAXD010000007.1, forward strand.
TCCGGCAGGGCGAGCACGATCAGGTCGTACTTCGTGTTCGTCCGCTCGAGGAAGGCCCGGCCGTCGTTGATGTGGACGTGCACCCGCGGGTTGTCGTACGGCCGAGCGGGGTGCAGCTGCGCCCCGATCTCCTGCAGCCGCGGGTCGATCTCGACGGCGTCCACGGACCGCGCCCCGTTGGCCAGCGCGACCGCGACGTCGTTGCCGTTGCCCGCACCGATGACCAGCACCTGGCGGTGCGGGTTGTCCGGGGTCTCCCGGTAGGCCTGCTCGTACGGCGAGCCCGGCTGCTGGAGCACCTTCAGCGGCGCGATGCTCTGGTGCGGCACCCCGTTGGCGGCGATCTTGTACGTCCGCGAACTGGTGCCCGGCTCGGGGCGGGTCAGCTCGATCTTGTAGTACGGCGACCAGGACACGCCCGGCGCCAGCGACTCGAAGAGCAGCGCCGTGACCATCGCCGCCAGCGGCAGCGCGTACCGCAGTGTGTTCCGCCGGCCGCCGAGGACCAGCAGCGCCGCCGCGGCGATCAGCCCCCACACCAGGGAGGGCGCGCGCAGCCACGACACCCCGGCGAAGGCCGCGGAACCCGTCAGCGAGCCGAGCAGGTCCCAGCGGTACGCCTCCAGCGACGGCAGTTGCCGGAACAGGTCGGCGGTGATCTTGCCGATCGCCGTCATGGCGACCGCCACCAGCAGGAAGATCACCGGCAGCGTCACCCACTGCGGCAGCCCGGTGGTCTTCACCGCCGTGAAGTAGATGATGTCGCCGCTGCTCTGCCGCACCTGGACGGGGAACTCCCGCACCAGCACGACGAGCACGGCCAGCGGCAGCGGCGCCCACCGCTTGAGCCACCGGCCGCGTTCCTCGGGAATCAGGAAGCCCAGCCCGATCCCCAGGAACGAGCCGAGCAGGATGAAGTTCGAGAAATAGCTCAGATGGACGACGTTCGCGCCCGCCCACCGGATCAGCGCCAGTTCGACGAAGAGCATGGTGGCGCTGGCCAGCAGCAACCTGGCCCGTACGTGGTGTTCCATGCCCGGCCACGTTGCCACCCGGTGGGCGGGGAGTCGACGGACGCGCCCCGCGTGGCGCGCGAGCCCCACGCGGGGGGACTAGCCGTCGGATTTCGTGATCAGTCCTCCACCGGAGCCAGTCGCAGCGAGATCGAGTTGATGCAGTAGCGCTGGTCCGTCGGGGTGTCGTAACCCTCGCCCTCGAAGACGTGGCCCAGGTGGGAGCCGCAGCGGGTGCAGCGGACCTCGGTGCGGACCATCCCCATCGAGCGGTCCTCGATCAGCTCGACGGCCTTGCTGTCCTTCGGGTCGTAGAAGGACGGCCAGCCGCAGTGCGACTCGAACTTGGTGTCGGAAGTGAACAGTTCGGCGTCGCAGGCGCGGCACGAGTACACGCCCTGGGTCTTGGTGTCGGTGTACTCACCCGTGAACGCACGCTCGGTGCCCGCCTGGCGCAGGACCGCGTACTCCTGCGGCGTCAGCTCCTGACGCCACTGCTCCTCGGACTTGTCGACTTCGTACGCCATGGTCCTCCCTCTCCTCAGTTCTCCAGGCGCGCGAGGATGCGCGGACCGAGATCGGTCACGTCTCCGGCGCCCATGGTGAGAACAAGGTCACCGGGCTTGGCCATTCCGGCGATGACGTCGGGGACCGCTTCCTTGTCGTGCTCCGCGGCGACGTCGGCGCCCTCGGCGGCGGCCGCGTCGATGATCAGGGCGCTGGTGATGCCGGGGATCGGGTCCTCGCGGGCCGGGTAGATGTCCAGCACCACGGAGGCGTCGGCGAGCGCGAGGGCCCGGCCCATCTCGCGACCCAGCTCCTGGGTGCGGCTGAACAGGTGCGGCTGGAAGACCACGACGATGCGCCGGTCGCCGGCCGCCTCGCGCAGGGCCTGCAGGTCGGCGGTCATCTCGGTGGGGTGGTGGGCGTAGGAGTCGATGACCTGGACGCCCGCGGCGGTGCCCTTCGGCTGCAGCCGGCGTTTCACCCCGGTGTACGTGCCCAGCGCCTTGGCCAGGTCCGCCGCCGGTACGCCCAGCGCCACGCCCGCGGCGAGCGCGGCGACCGCGTTGTGGGCGTAGTGCCGGCCGGGGACGGAGACGGTGAAGGTGTGCTCCTCGCCGCCGAGGCGGACGACGACCTCGCTGGACATCCCGTGCGGGGTGACCCGCAGGATCCGCACCTCCGCGTCCTCGTCCTCGCCGACGCGTACGACGGCCGGCCCCTCGCGGCCCGCCACCCGGGCGGCGAGCTCGCGGGCCCCGGCGTGCTCGCCGACGACCAGGGTGCCGCCCGGGACGATCCTGCCGACGAAGATGTCGAACGACTCGTGGATCTCCTCCATCGACGCGTAGTTCGCGTGGTGGTCGAGTTCCACGTTCAGGACGATCGCCACCTCGGGGTCGTACTTCTGGAAGCTGCGGTCGCTCTCGTCCGCCTCCGCCACGAAGATCTCGCCGGTGCCGTGGTGGGCGTTGGAGCCGGGTGCGTCCAGGTCCCCGCCGATGGCGTACGACGGGTCCAGGCCCAGCGCGCACAGGCTCACCGCGAGCATGGAGGTGGTGGTGGTCTTGCCGTGCGTGCCGGCCACCGCGATCGGACGCGCGTCCCGCATCAGCGCCGCCAGCGCGTCCGAGCGGTGCACCGCCGGGATGCCGCGCTCGCGGGCCGCCACCAGCTCCGGATTGTCCTCGCGGATGGCGCTGGAGACGACCACGCAGGTCGCGTCCGGCGCGAGGTGGGCGGCGGCGTGGCCGATGCGGACGGTCGCGCCCAGCTCGCGCAGCGCCTGCGCCGTGTCGGAGTCCTTCGCGTCACTGCCCGCGACGGCCGCGCCGCGCTGGGTGAGGATCTTGGCGATGCCCGACATCCCGGCCCCGCCGATCCCGATGAAGTGCGGTCGTTCCATGCCGGGGGGAAGGGTGGGGCTCATGCGCGGTGCTCCCTGGTGCTCATGGGTCGGGTGTCGGGCGTGCCCGATTCTCCCACCCGTCGCGGTCACGGCGTCCGCTCAGTCCTCCGCGTTGTGCGCGAACAGCTTCAGCACCGGTACGCCGACCTTGTGCCGGGCCCGGGAGGTCCAGTCGCGGTGGAAGAACTCCTCCACCAGGTGCGGGGCCGTCAGCACGATCACCTCGTCGGCGTGGGTCTGCTCGACCACCGACGTGAGCAGCTCGATGGGGTGCCGCTGGACCACCTCGCCCACGGCCTCGCAGCCCGCCTCGCGCAACGCGGTCAGGCTGTGGTTCAGCGCGCGCTCGGCCGGCAGGAGCGCCTGGTCGCCCTCCGGGCGGTCGCGCTCGTGGACGGCCTTGTCCAGTTCACCCAGGGCCACGTCGTCGATGGCCCGCAGCAGCCGGTCCTGGTCGCCGCGGGGCTGCATGAGGACGACGAAGGAGACGGGGTCGTCACCGTGGAGCGTGGTGACCAGTTCCACGTCGGCGGGTACGAGCGGCTGCTCGATCATGAGTACGGTCGTGAACACGGACGCGTCCTTCTCTTCTCTCTCGGGACGTCGGGCCCGCCGGCGCGTCGCCGGCGCAGTGGACCCCTGGCTTCAGCGGGGGGAATCGCCTCCCGCGTCCCTGTGTAGTCTGCCCCGTCCCCCAGCGGGCCGGACCGCACCCCGCGGGCCGGAGACCCACCGCTCGAGCGGTGGGCGCGGTCACGGACACCATCCTGCCCCGTCGGGGCCCGGGGTACCCGGGACCCTCCGCTGCGCACCGCGGCACGCGGCCGTGCGAGCGGCGGGCGATCGGCGCCATCCGGGTGAGACGGCCGCGGCCGCCCCGGTCGTGCCGGCACGGGTCAACCGCGCACATAGCGGGTGAACAGGAAGCCGTCCTCCTCCAGGATCGACACCGGGGTGTACCGGACGGGGTCGGCGATGCCGGGACCGTTCATGATGCGCATGGCGTCCCCGGCGGTCAGCAGCGGCGCGAGCGTCAGGCACAGCTCGTCGACCACCCCGGCGGCGGCGAACTGGGCGAGCAGCCGCGGACCGCCCTCGGTCAGCATCCGGCGCAGGCCGAGGGCGCGGAGCTCGCGCACCACACGGGCCGGCTCCACACCCGCGCCCGAGCCGGCCCGTACGACCCGCGCCCCCGCGCTCTCGGCCGCCGCCACCCGGTCGGCCGGGGCCTCCTCGCCGGTCAGCACGAGCGTCGGCACCAGCGGCTCGGTGAACAGGGGCAGTGAGAAGTCCAGGTCGAGCCGGGCGCTGACCACCGCGATCGCGGCGACCGGACCCTGACCCGCCGCGGCCCGCCGGCCGGCGAAGGCAGCCCGGACACGGGCCGGGCGGTACCCCTCCTGCCGCACCGTCTCGGCGCCCACGACCACGACGTCGGCGAGGGCCCGCAGCACCGCGAAGACCCGCATGTCCGCGTCCGAGGACAGGGGCTTGGAGCGGCCGTCGTGCCGGGCCGCGCCGTCCAGCGACGACACCATGTTCGCCCGCAGCCAGGGCGCACCGCCGGCCGGCTCCGGGTACGCGTACGCGTCGGCCAGTGCCTCCACCGTGTCCAGGTCCTCGGGGGGCGCGAAGGCGGGTGAGGGTGCGGAAGCGGGGAGGAGGCGGCGCATGGCTGCAGTCTTCCACGCGCCTGTCGCCGCGGGGACGCCCCCGCGGCGGCGGGGAACCTCCGGCGAGGTACTAGGCTGGAGTGCTGTGTCCTCGTCCTTCGCCGCCGCGCAAGAATCAAGCCCGATATCCGGCGGGAAGCCGCCCGTGTCGCTGAGCGGACGCGAGCCGCACGTCCCCGCGGACCGGCTGGTGGCGGAGATGGTGCCGCCGCCGCGCTTCGACTCCGTGCGGTTCGACAACTACCTCCCGGACCCGAAGCAGCCGAGCCAGTACGAGGCCGTCGGGGCGCTGCGGGCCTTCGCGGCGGGGCTCGGCACCCCCGAGAGCGGCGGACGCAAGCGCTGGTTCCGGCGGCAGGCGGCAGCGTCCGCCCCGGCCGGCCCCGGCGGGGTCTACCTCGACGGCGGATACGGCGTGGGCAAGACCCATCTGCTCGCCTCGCTGTGGCACGCCGCGCCGGCGCCGCGTGAGCAGAAGGCCTTCGGCACCTTCGTGGAGCTGACCAACCTCGTCGGCGCGCTCGGGTTCCGGCAGGCCGTGCAGGCGCTCAGCGGGCACCGGCTGGTCTGCATCGACGAGTTCGAACTCGACGACCCCGGCGACACCGTGCTCGTCTCGACGCTGCTGGGCAAACTGGCCGAGTCCGGGGTCAAGCTGGCCGCGACCTCCAACACGCTGCCCGGCAAGCTGGGCGAGGGCCGGTTCGCGGCCGCCGACTTCATGCGCGAGATCCAGGGCCTGTCCGCCCGTTTCCGTTCGCTGCGCATCGACGGCGACGACTACCGCCACCGGGGCCTGCCCGAGGCCCCGCGGCCGTACGCCGACGAGGTGGTCACCGCCGCCGCGGCCCGCACCCCCGGCGCCTCCCTGGACGAGTTCGACGCCCTCCTCGCCCACCTCGCCCGGGTCCACCCCAGCCGCTACGGCGCGCTCTGCGACGGGGTCGAGGCGGTCTTCCTGCGCGGCGTCCGTCCCGTGGAGGACCAGGCCACCGCGCTGCGCCTGGTCGTCCTCGCCGACCGGCTCTACGACCGAGAGGTGCCCGTCGTGGCCTCCGGCGAGCCCTTCGACCGCGTCTTCGGCGAGGAGATGCTGGCCGGCGGCTACCGCAAGAAGTACTTCCGGGCCATCTCCCGCCTGACCGCCCTCGCCCGCGACGGCGAGCGCCTGGCCTGACCGCGGCCCCGGGGCGTCCGCCGCTCCGGGGCGTCGGGAGCCGAGCGGGACGGGCGGACCGGCGGGTCCGGTGGCTCGGAAGGGACGGGCCGTGTTCCCCCGCTCGCGTCGCCGTGCTAGACACGCTCGGGTCAATCGCCTGTCCGCCAGCAGGGAGAGTGACCCATGTCCGTGACCAGACGTCAGATGATGGCCGCCTCAGGGGCGTTGGGCGCCGGGATCGCCGTCGCCGGCAGCGTCGGAGAACTGTTCGCCGGCACGGCGTTCGCCGCGGGAGCCGGTGGCTACGGCCCGCTCGTGCCCGATCCCGACGGTCTCCTCGACCTTCCCCGAGGGTTCCGCTACCGCGTACTGTCCCGCCAAGGTGACGCGCTGAGCTCCGGTGAGGGAGCGGTGCCCGGGAACTTCGACGGCATGGCCGCGTTCCCCGTCCGCCGCGGCGGCGGGGTGCACCTCGTCCGCAACCACGAGAACCGCGACACCGCCACCGCCGCCGTCCCCCTGGTGGACGGGCTGGTCTACGACCCCGGGGCCAAGGGCGGCTGCACCGTCCTCGCGCTCGACCGGGGCGGCGCGGTCACCTCGCAGAGGGTGGGCATCGCCGGTACCGCCGTGAACTGCGCGGGTGGCCCGACCCCCTGGCGTACCTGGCTGACCTGCGAGGAGACCGAGGACAAGGTCGGCACCGGCGGCTACACCAAGGACCACGGCTTCGTCTTCGAGGTCGACCCTGACGACCCCCGCAGAACGGGGGCCGAGCCGATCACGGCCATGGGACGCTTCCAGCACGAGGCCGTCGCCGTGGACCCCCGCGACGGCACGGTCTACGAGACGGAGGACGCCTTCCAGGCGCCCTTCGGCCTGTTCTACCGCTTCCACCCGCGCAAGCCCCTCGGCGGCCGCGGCTCCCTGCGGGCCGGCGGCTCCCTCGAGGCCATGCGCGTGCCCGGCGTGCCCGACCTGTCGGCGGTGCAGGAGACCGGCGCCCACTTCGACGGAGTCGAATGGGTGCCGGTACCCGATCCCCTGGCCAGGCGGACCCCGGTACGTTTGCAGGACTTCGGACCCCGCGGCATCACGCACGCCCAGAAACTGGAGGGCTGCTACTGGGGCGGCACCTGCGTCTACTTCGTCTCCAGCTTCGCGCGGAGCGCCGAGGGCTCGGCGGCCACCCACCACGGCCAGGTCTGGCGCTACGACCCGGCCGGGCGGCGGCTGACCCTCGTCGTCGTCTTCGGGCCCTCGACCGACGTCCGGCTGCCGGGCGAGTCCCCGGACAACATCGCCCTCGCCCCGCAGGGCGGCCTGATGGTCTGCGAGGACGGTGAGGGAGCCCAGCACGTCTTCGGTGTCACCCGGCGCGGCGAGGTCTACGCGATGGCGCGCGGCCGCCAGAACATCGGCACCGCCGACGCACCGGAGTGGGGCGAGTTCGCCGGGGTCACCTTCGTGCCGGACGGCAGGACCATGTACCTCAACTGCTACAACCCCGGCACCACCTTCGCCGTCACGGGCCCCTGGGGCCGCGCTGGCGGGCACGGCTGATCCGTCGCACCATCTGATCAACCGGTCGGGTGCCCGGGCGGGCTTTCGTCCCGGAGGGAGGCGCGGTGACGAGGAAGACCTCGAAGGGCGGACCGGGAGGTCCGGCCGGGCTGCGGGCGAAGCTGCGCGTCCCGTCGGGCGGCCCCGTGCGGCTGCGGTCGCACGATTCGCGCGCCACACCGGGCGGTCCGGCGGGCAAGGCCGAGGCGCTGGCGACAGTGCCGTACACCAGGGACCGCGTCACCGTGCTCCAGGGGCGGCTCTTCGCACAGTGCACGGCGGGCGACCCGCGTTCCGTCCTCGTCGTGCTCCAGGGCCCGGACACCTCGGGCAAGGGCGGCGCGGTGCGGCACCTCGCCAGTCTGCTGGACCCCGCGGGGTGCCGCATCACCGCCTTCAAGGCCCCCACGTCGGAGGAGAAGTCCCACCACTTCCTCTGGCGCGTCGAGCGCGCTCTGCCCGGGCCCGGACGGATCGGCGTCTTCGACCGCTCGCACTACGAGGACGTCCTCGTCCCCAGGGTCCGGGACGGGGCGCCCCGCTCCCTGTGGGAGGAGCGCTGCGAGACCATCAACTCCTTCGAGGCCTCGCTCGCCGAGGACGGCGTCAGCGTCGTCAAGGTCTTCCTGCACATCAGCCGCGACGAGCAGCGCGCCCGTCTGCTGGCCCGGCTGGACGACCCCTGCAAGCACTGGAAGTTCACCCCCGACGACCTGGAGGACCGGGCTAGGTGGGCCGCCTACCAGGAGGCGTACGAGGACGTGCTCGGTCGCTGCTCCACGGAGGCCGCGCCCTGGTACGTCGTCCCCGCCGACCGCAAGTGGTACCGGAACTGGGCCGTCGGGCGGCTGCTGATGGAGCACCTCGACCTGATGGACCCGGTCTGCCCGCCGGCCTCCTTCGACGTCGAGGCCGCCCGTGAGCAGTTGCTGCGCGACTGACCGGCCGCCGGGGGGCTCAGCCGCTGCAGGCCGTGCGCTGGGCCTCGTGCCATGTACAGACCGGGCAGAGGGTGAGGCCCGGCTGCGAGTCGGGGTGCTCGGTGGGGTCGCCGCAGTGGACGCAGATCGCGCGGGGCTCGTCGTCGGTTGTCACCCGTTCAGGGTAATCAGCCCTCACGGAGCACGGCGACCGCGTGTCCGGGCAGGTGCAGGCAGCCGGTGTCGGTGGGCGGCGGGCAGGGAGGCCAGGCGGCGACCGCGACATAGCCCGGCGGGTCGGCGCGGCCGGGGTGGTGGAGGGGGACCAGGGCCTCCTCGGAGGAGAAGTTGACGGCGATCCTGAAGCGTCCGCGGTCCAGCCGCAGGGTGGCCCCGCCGGCGGTGACGTGGACGGCCTCCAGCGCCGGGTCGGTCAGCTCGGGTTCGGCGTGGCGCAGCGCGATCAGCCGCCGGTACCAGGCGAGCAGTTCCGTGTGCGGCTCCCGGGCGGGTTCGGACCAGTCGAGGCAGGAACGCAGCCGGGTCGCCGGGTCCTGCGGGTCGGGGATGTCCTCGGCCTTCCAGCCGTGCTCGGCGAACTCGCGGCGGCGGCCCCGGGTGATGGCGGCGGCGAGCTCGCGGTCGTCGTGGTCGGTGAAGAACTGCCAGGGCGTGCGGGCGCCCCACTCCTCGCCCATGAAGAGCATCGGCGTGTACGGGGAGGTGAGCACGAGCGCAGCGGCCGCGGCGAGCAGCCCGGCCGGCACGCTCGCGCCCAGGCGGTCGCCCGTGGCGCGGTTGCCGATCTGGTCGTGGGTCTGGGTGTACGCCAGGAAGCGGTGCCCCGAAGTCGTCGTCGGATCGACGGGACGCCCGTGGGCGCGGCCGCGGAAGCCGGAGTGGGTGCCGTCGTGGAAGAAGACACGGCGCAGCACCTTGGCCACGGCGCTCACCGGGGCGACGGCGAAGTCCGCGTAGTACGCCTGCGACTCGCCGGTGACGGCGGCGTGCAGGGCGTGGTGGAAGTCGTCGTTCCACTGCGCGTGCACGCCCAGGCCGCCGGCCTCGCGCGGGTCGGTGGTGCGCGGGTCGTTGCGGTCGGACTCGGCGATCAGGAAGAGCGGACGGCCGACGGAGGCCGCCAGCGCGTCGACCGCGGTGGACAGCTCCTCGAGCAGGTGCACCGCACGGGTGTCGACGAGAGCGTGGACGGCGTCGAGCCGCAGACCGTCGAGGCGGTAGTCGCGCAGCCACGCCAGGGCGCTGCCGACCAGGAAGGCGCGCACCTCGTCCGAGCCGGGGGCGTCGAGGTTGACGGCGTCGCCCCACGGGGTGTGGTGGCGGTCGGTGAAGTACGGGCCGAAGGCGGGCAGGTGGTTGCCGGAGGGCCCGAGGTGGTTGTGGACGACGTCCAGCACCACCCCGAGCCCGTGCCCGTGCGCGGCGTCCACGAAGCGCTTGAGCCCGTCGGGGCCGCCGTAGGGCTCGTGGACCGCCCACAGCGACACGCCCTCGTACCCCCAGCCGTGCGTGCCGGGGAACGGGCAGACCGGCATGAGCTCGACGTGTGTGATCCCCAGCCCGGCCAGGTACGGCAGGCGTTCGATCGCCGCGTCGAAGGTGCCGGCGGTGGTGAAGGTGCCGACGTGCAGCTCGTAGAGGACCGCTCCTGCCAGCGGGCGGCCCGCCCACGCGTGGGCCCAGGCGAACCGCTCGTGGTCAACGACCGCGCTCGGGCCCTCCGGCCCGTCGGGCTGGCGCCGGGAGCGGGGGTCGGGCAGCGGCGGGCCCTCGTCCAGCGCGAAGGCGTAGCGCGCACCGTGCCGGGCGGGCACGTCCGCGTACCACCAGCCACGCCGTTCGGGGTCGCGCTCCATGTCGTGAGCCCGGCCGTCGACCCGTACCTCCACCTCACCGGCATCCGGTGCCCACACGTCGAAGCGCATGGGCACCATGCTGCCCGCCGTCCTGAGGTCACACCAGGTTGACGCGCTCCTGGCTCACCGGATATCCGGCCTTGGCGAAGTGCGCCGCCATCGGCGCGTTGCCCTGGTCGGTCGCGGCGGAGATCTCCGTCGCGCCGAAGGCGGTCAGGTCGTTGGTGCACTCCACCAGCAGGTCGTAGGCATAGCCGTGCCCGCGCTGCTCCGGCAGGACACCGATGAAGCCGACGCAGAACCCACTCGGATTGCGTCCCGGCACCTGGATGCCGGCGAGCTCGCCCTCGAGGGTGTACGCCAGCCGCCACCACTCGCGCGGCGACTGCAGCCAGTTGAGGAACTCCAACTCGTCGCGGGCGGCCGCGTCCGGGCCGTGCAGCCGCGTCATGCGGCGGGTGTGGGCGTCGAGGCTGCCGACCCCGACGCGCCGCAGCACGTCCAGGATCACCGCGTCGTCCGGTTCGGGCCGGTACTCCAGGCGTCCGGTGCGCTCGGGCAGCCCGCACTCGGGAGTCCAGGCGTAGCGGTAGCGCTCGACGAGCAGCTCCATGCCGGCGACGATCGCCGCGTCGATGCGGACCTGCGCCGCCTCACGGATCTCGCGTCGCTCCCGCCAGCCGGGCGGCAGCAGCAGCTCGAACTCGGCCGTGAACGGTGCGGCCCGCAGGAGCCGCACGGCCGCGTCGGCTTCGGTGAAGTCGAACCAGTCCAGTGCCACGGGCTTGTCGTCCGTCGGGGCGGCCCACCATGCCGCACGGGCGACCACGACACCGTCGCGCAGCGCGACCCAGGTCCACTCGGGCCGGTACTCGCCGCCCTCGTCGGTCATGGCGTAGGTGTGGCCCAGCAGGGAACGCCCGACCAGACCCGTGTCATCGAGGCTGAGGGAGTTGAAGAGGTGTGATTCGCCCGCGACGAGCGGGCGGAAGACCAGATCGGTCATGAAGGGAAGATCCTCACGCGAGAGCGAAGCGCTCCCGGTCAGAGGGGGTACGCCCTGCGGACAACGGGGCGGGAGCGCGAAACGGTGAACGAGTGCATGGCTGCCGCCTCCTTCCTGGACTCAGGGCGTGTGATCACCCTAGTGGCAACGCCGCGGTGACGTCCACGCATTTGACGGCCGCGCCCGCGCCGCCCCTTCTGGACACCTCGGCCTTCCCGGCCCGAGAATCACGGGGGTGAGCTACGAGTTCCCGACGCATGCGGCGCGCCCCACCGACGCCGAACGCGAACGCGCCATCGAGGTACTCCGCGAGGGCGCCGTCGACGGGCGGCTGTCGCACGACACCTTCGTACGCCGCATGGAACTCGCCCTCAAGGCCCGCCACTGCGACGAGTTGGCCGCCCTCATCGCCGACCTGCCCCCCAAGCAGGGCCTTTGGGCCGCCATGGTGGGCTCCGTGGTGCGGGCCGTCACCAGGACCTCGGCGCTGCGGGCACGGATGCGCCACGCCTGGGCCGTCCAGCAACTGCCTCCCCTGCTGCTGCCCGCCCCCGCCCCGTTCCCCGTGCGCATCGGCCGGGACCTGTCCTGCACCTTCCGGCTCAGCCACTCCTCCACCTCCCGCTTCCACGCCGAGCTCAGCCACGAGGGCGGGCTGTGGATGCTGCGCGACCTCGGTTCGATGAACGGCACCTGGGTCAACGGCCGCCGCGTCATGGGCGCCGCCGCGGTCCGCCCCGGCGACCAGGTCACCTTCGGGGCGATGAGCTTCCGTCTCACCACCGGCTGAGCCCCGGCCCGCCCCGGGGCGCGAGCGCCGCCGGGCACTCCCGCCCGTCGGGCCTCATGCGTCCACGTCGCGCACCAGCAGGCCCACCGGCAGCCGGTCCAGCAGCTCCGCCAGCGGCACCACGGCCTGGAACGGGCGGCCCGTCAGCACCTCCGTCCAGACCCCCTCCGGCAGCACCAGTTCCGTGCCGCGCCAGCCACCCGCGTCCGCGAGCCTCCGGGACAGCCGGGTGACGACCGTGAGCGCCCGCCCGCCGCGGACGAAGGCCACGCAGTGCTCCCCGGCGGGGCCACGCGCGTACAGCGGTTCGTACGAGGCCTGCGGGCCGGTGAACCACTGCGGGCGCGCCCGGCGCAGGCGCAGCGCGAACTCCGTCACCCGTCGCTTCTCGCTCGCCTCGCCCTCGGCCGTGCCCGGGTCGTAGGGGCGGCGGTTGTCGGGGTCCACGAGCAGCAGCTGCCGTTCCTCGTCACCCTGGTAGAGGTCGGGCACGCCCGGCATGGTCAGGTGCGCCAGGTGCGCACCGAGGACGTTGACGCGTTCCGGCCCGCGCAGGACGCGGTCGATGCGCTCGGTGGCGAAAGCGGCCGGGCCGCCGACCAGTTCCCGGACGAAACCGGTCATGTCGCGCTCGTACTCCGGCCGCTGCTCGGTCCATGAGGTGCGCAGGCCCGCCTCGCGCTCCGACTTGAGCATGGTGGCCACCACCTGCTCGGCCGCGCCGGAGTGGCAGAAGACGGCCGCGTACTGCCAGGCCTGGTACTCCACATGCCGCTCCGGGAGCGGCATCCCGCGGTGCTCCAGATACTCCCGCAGGTCCGCCGAGACCTCGCCCAGCCAGTCGGCCCACTCGGCCGGCAGCTCGCTCAGCGCCGCCAGCCGGGCACGCACGTCGGCGCTGCGCTTGGTGTCGTGGGTGGAGCGCACGGTCCCGGCGAGCGGCCAGTCGCGCAGCAGCCGCTCGCAGTAGGCGTGGAAGGCCTCGGGCGAGGTGGCGGGACGGTCCGGCTCCCGCCCGACCTCGTTGAGGCAGAGCAGGGGGTGGTAGCGGTAGAAGGCGGTGTCCTCGGCCGACTTGGCGCGCAGCGCCGAGGAGACCTGGGCGAAGCGCACCGTGAAGTCCGCCGCGGCCTGTCCGCCGCCCTGGTGCCGGCCCAGGGCCAGATCGCACACCGCCCCGGCCGCCGGTAGCCCGGTGGCACCGGCCGCGGCCTCCAGCAGGGCGGTGTCCTCGGCGTTCGCCCCCTCGCCGGGGACGACGTACGGGCGGTAGCGCGGCAGCCGTACGAGGGTCGCCTCGATCGCCTCGCGCAGCGCGGCGGGCTCCAGCCCGGTGGCGCGGACGGCGGCGCGGGTCAGCCGCGCCACCTCGGCGGCCAGCTCATGGCTGACGATGTGCTCGGCGGCGGCCCGTACCGTCGGATGCCACGCGCCGCCCGCCTCGGCCGGGGCGCCGGTGAAGGCCCGGTAGCAGCGGATGATCTCCTCGACGCCCTCCGGGTCGGTGAACAGCCCGTCGAGCCGGTCCAGGGCGTCGTAGCCGGTCGTGCCGGAGCAGGCCCAGCCGGCCGGCAGCCGCTCGTCGCCGGTGAGGATCTTCTCCACGACCGTCCAGCGGCCGCCGGAGGCGTCCGCGAGCCGCCGGAGGTAGCCGGCGGGGTCGGCGAGGCCGTCCGGGTGGTCGATGCGCAGGCCGTCGGCGACGCCCTCGTCCAGCAGGCGCAGCAAGGTGGCGTGGGTGGCGGCGAAGACCTCGTCGTCCTCGACTCGGACCGCGATGAGCTCGGAGATGGTGAAGAAGCGCCGGTAGTTCAGCTCCGTGCCGGCCTGCCGCCACCAGGCCAGCCGGTACCACTGTGCGTCGACCAGCGCGCGCAGCGGCAGCTGCTCGGTGCCGGGGCGCAGCGGGAAGGCGTGGTCGTGGTAGCGCAGTACCCGCTCCCCGGCCGCGCGGTCGTGTGCGACGCGCAGGTCGGGCAGTACCTCCTCCAGCGGGCCGCCCAGCACGGGCAGCAGCAGGCGGTCGCCCTGCGCCGCCCAGTCGACGTCGAACCACCGGGCGTAGGGGGACGTCGGTCCGTCCCGCAGGACCTCCCACAGCGGGCGGGCCAGGTGCTCGGGCGCCGGCACGGCCATGTGGTTGGGCACCACGTCCAGGACGAGCCCGAGGCCGTGCGCGCGGGCGGTGCGGGCCAGCGCGCGCAGCCCCTTCTCGCCGCCGAGCTCCTCCCTCACCCGGGTGTGGTCGACGACGTCGTAGCCGTGTGTGGAGCCGGGCACGGCCTGCAGCACCGGGGAGAGGTGCAGGTGGGAGACGCCGAGCGCGGCCAGATGGGGGACGACGGCCTCGGCCGCGGCGAAGGGGAAGTCCGGCTGGAGCTGGAGCCGGTAGGTGGCGCTCGGCACGGAGGGGACGACAGCGGTCGGCGGGGTCGCGGCGCTTTCTGTCATGGAGGACTGACTACCCCGCCGACCGGTACGCCCATCACATCGGACGGTCGTTTACGCCGGGCGCTGCAGGACCACCATGCTCCGGTCGGCCAGCCGCAACCGGTCGCCCTGGGTCACCTTGCGGCCCGAGCCCGGAGCCACGCCCTCCGGCCGCTGGGTGTCCACGACCACCTGCCACTCCTTGCCGTGGTTCACGGGGACGACGAAGTCCAGCGGCTCGTGCCAGGCGTTGAACATCAGCAGGAAGGAGTCGTCGGTGATCCGTTCGCCGCGGTCGCCGGGCTCGGAGATCGCGCTGCCGTTGAGGAAGACCACCAGGGCGTTGGCCTGGGCCTCCTGCCAGTCGTCCTGCGCCATCTCCTCACCCTCAGGGGTGAACCAGGCGATGTCCGAGAGGTCGTCGTGCGTCCCGGCGACGGGCCGGCCGTGGAAGAAGCGGCGGCGCCGGAAGACGGGGTGGTCGCGGCGGAGCCACACCATCTGGCGGGTGAACTCGTGCAGCCGCTCGACGTCCGCGTCCCCTTCCTCCGGCCATGGCACCCAGGCCAGCTCGTTGTCCTGGCAGTAGGCGTTGTTGTTGCCTTGCTGGGTGCGGCCGAACTCGTCACCGTGGGCCAGCATCGGCACGCCCTGGGAGAGCATCAGGGTGGCGATGAAGTTGCGCATCTGGCGCTCCCGCAGGGCGAGCACGTCCTCGTCCCCGGTCTCCCCCTCGGCGCCGCAGTTCCACGAGCGGTTGTGGCTCTCGCCGTCCCGGTTGTTCTCGCCGTTCGCCTCGTTGTGCTTGTCGTTGTACGACACGAGGTCGCGCAAGGTGAAGCCGTCGTGGCAGGTCACGAAGTTGATGGAGGCGAGCGGTCGGCGGCCGTCGTCCTGGTAGAGGTCGGAGGAGCCGGTCAGCCGTGAGCCGAACTCGGCCAGCGTGGCCGGCTCACCGCGCCACAGGTCGCGCACCGTGTCACGGAACTTTCCGTTCCACTCCGTCCACAGCGGCGGGAAGTTGCCCACCTGGTAGCCCCCCTCGCCGACGTCCCAGGGCTCCGCGATCAGCTTCACCCGGCTGACCACCGGGTCCTGCTGCACGAGGTCGAAGAACGAGGACAGCCGGTCCACCTCGTGGAACTGCCGGGCCAGGGTGGCCGCGAGGTCGAAGCGGAAGCCGTCGACGTGCATCTCGGTGACCCAGTAGCGCAGCGAATCCATGATCATCTGCAGGACGTGGGGGCTGCGCATCAGCAGCGAGTTCCCCGTGCCGGTGGTGTCCGTGTAGTAGCGCGGGTCGTCGGCCAGCCGGTAGTACGAGGCGTTGTCGATGCCCCGGAAGCACAGCGTCGGCCCCAGGTGGCTGCCCTCGGCGGTGTGGTTGTACACCACGTCGAGGATCACCTCGATGCCCGCCCGGTGCAGCTCGCGCACCGCCGTCTTGAACTCCAGCACCTGCTGGCCCCGGTCGCCCATCGAGGCGTAGGCGTTGTGCGGGGCGAAGAAGCCGATCGTGTTGTAGCCCCAGTAGTTGCGCATCCCCGAGTCCACCAGCCGGTGGTCGTGGACGAACTGGTGGACCGGCATCAGCTCCAGCGTCGTGACGCCCAGCTCCGTCAGGTGCGCGATCACCGCGGGGTGGGCGAGCGCCGCGTACGTGCCGCGGATCTCCTCCGGCAGCTCCGGGTGGAGCATCGTCAGGCCCTTGACGTGCGCCTCGTAGATGACGGTGCGGTGGTAGTCGATGCGGGGGCTGCGGTCGTCAGCCCAGTCGAAGTACGGGTTCACCACCACCGAGGTCATCGTGTGCGGCGCCGAGTCCAGGTCGTTGCGGGACTCCGGCTCGCCGAAGCGGTAGCCGTACACCGCCTCGTCCCAGTCGATCGTGCCGCTCATCGCCTTCGCGTAGGGGTCGAGCAGCAGCTTCGCGGAGTTGCAGCGGTGGCCCCGGGTCGGCTCGTGGGGACCGTGGACCCGGAACCCGTAGCGCTGACCGGGCATGACGCCGGGGACGTACGCGTGTCGGACGAAGGCGTCCGCCTCGCGCAGCTCGACGGCGGTCTCCGAGCCGTCGTCGTGCAGCAGACACAACTCGATCCGCTCCGCGGTCTCGGAGAACACCGCGAAGTTGGTGCCGGCGCCGTCGTACGTGGCGCCGAGGGGATATGCCCGACCCGGCCAGACCTGCATGTCGTCGACTCTTCCACTTCTCCGCGGGGCGCCGGTAGGCCGCACCCCGGCCACATCGGTGCCGAAAGGGCATCGTCACGCACGAGGGGCCCTCAGGGCATGGAATCGCCAAGATCTTCCCCGGTACGGGTGTCCCCGTTCCCCTGCCTGCCGCAGAAACCACCGCTCCGGGCGAACCGGCGCCTCGCGGTGTCGCCGGGACGGGTGACGGTACGCCACCGGGCGGACCGCCTCTTGTCAGGCGGCCATGGAGGCGGGACACCGCCACGGTCCCCGGCACTTCGGCCAGGACGGAACGGTGGCGGTCACCGCCGTTCCGTCCTCCGGCGGCCGGACCTCTCCCTCCGGACCTCTCCTTCCGGACGACGCCGACCCGGACGACGCCGACCCGTGCCGTCGCCGACCCGGCCGTCGCCGGTCCGAACGACGCCGGTCCGAACGACGCCGACCCGGCCGTCGCCGGTCCGAACGGCACGCGTCCGTCGGCGTGGAACCCCCGCCCTCCCTCGGGATGTACGGCGCGATCATGCAGGCGGACACGGGCCCGCCGGCGGGGGACCCACCGCCTCATCCGGTGCCGGGGCCGTACCCGACGGTGTGGGTGGTCTTTCGCCCTGACGGCGAAACCCCGTTCCCTGCCCTGCTCCGCAGGGGTCCGATTCCGCCCCGGCCTGAAGGCCGGGGCATCCTCGGAGTTCCCGGTGAAGTAGCGCCGTTACGGCTGCACCGCCTGACGCCCCGCAGTACCCTTCCTTGATCGTGCACGGGGGCGGGAAGGCGGGTGCAGTCGTGATGTCGGGAGGTCTGGTGCTCCCCGGTGGTGGTGAGCAGGGGGACCCGGGCGGCGGCATCGGCGAGGGAAGCACCGGCACGGCCTCCCTCGCGCTGCCGCTGGAGATCGGAGCCGAACTGGACTGGGGCGCCGGGGAATGGGCCGAGGTGCGTACCCGGGCCCGGCGCGCCGGACGGGCGTACGTGTGGCTGAACCTCGTCGAACAGCGCCTGCGCGCTGTCGTCAACGCCGTGCTGCGCCCGATCTACGGGCCCGTGCACGGCGACGAGTGGGTGGTCGCGGCCGCGGGCCCGGCGGGCCACGAGTGGGTGCAGCGGGCCGCCGCCGTGCGCGAGGTCAGCCGCCGCAAGGGGTTCCTGCTCGACCCGGCCGACGACAACATCCTGAGCTTCCTGACGCTGCCCCAGCTGCGCGAGCTCGCCGTCCAGCACTGGCCGTGCTTCGAGCCCTACCTCGACGACCGCCGGGAGCTGGAACTCGCGCTGGACGAGCTGGAGGTGGCCCGGCACGTCGTCTCCCGCAACCGCGCCCTGTCCCGCACCGTCCTGGACCAGGCCGAGCGGGCCGCCGCACGGCTGCTGGACATGCTGGGCTCAGGTCCGGGCTACCCCTCAGCCGAGCGGCTGCCCGTGGACGCCGTCGAGGAGCTGGTCGCCGACCGCTACGCCGATGTCGTCGGCGTCTATCCCGACCGGGTGCGGCTGCAGCGGCAGCTGCCCGCCGAGGACCTGTTCGCGAACGCGCGGCGCCTGGACGCCGTGGGCATCGGCCTCAACCTGCTGGTGCAGAACTACTCCGGCAAGCGGTTGGTGCGGCTCGCGGAGTCCGGCTGCCGGGTGCGGCTGCTCTTCCTCAACCCGGCGAGCAGCGCCGTCCGCCGCCGCGAGCGCGAACTCGGCCTCGGCCGGGCGGAGCTCAGCCGTTCCGTCGAGATGAACATCATGCACATGCGGCGGGTCCGGGCCCGGCTGCGGGACACCGCCGCGTTCGAGATCCGGGTCTTCGACGAGACCCCGCGCTTCACCGCCTACCTCGTGGACGGCGACACCCCGGACGGCATCGGGGTCGTCCAGCCCTACCTGCGCAAGGCCCGCGGCATGGAGGCGCCCGTCCTCATCCTGCGCGCCGGGCCGCGGCAACTCGTGCAGACCAGGGCCGACGAGGCCCCCGAGGCCGAGCACGGGCTCTTCGAGATCTACCGCGAGGAGTTCGAGGGCGTCTGGGCCGACTCCCGTCCCGTCTCCTGACGGCCCGGCGGGCCCCCGGACGGCCTCCCCCCGCGGCCCGGACGCGGGAGTGTCAGTGGTGCACGCGATGATGGATCCGCACACGGGGGAACAGCGGGAAGGACGTACGCCAATGGGCATGGGACGACACGGGGCACGGCACGCCGGCTCCGGACGGGGGAGGGCCGCCGGCATCCGCCCGAGCGGCGCGGTGGGCGTCGCCGGCGCAAGGGCCGCGCGATGAGCTGGATCAGTGGCGCGCTGGTCGCGTTCGACCTGGAGACCACCGGCACCGACGTCGAGACCGACCACATCGTCACCGCCGCCGTCGTACGGCTGGAGGCCGACGGGGCCGTCTCGCAGGAGCGGACCTGGCTGCTCGACCCGGGTGTCGCCATACCCGAGCAGGCGTCGGCGATCCACGGCATCTCGACGGCACACGCCCGGGCGCACGGCGCCCCGGCGGGTACGGCGGTCGGCGAGATCGCCCACACCGTCGCCGAGGTACTGCGCTCGGGCACACCGCTGGTGGTGATGAACGCCCGGTACGACCTGTCGCTGCTGGACCGCGAGTGCCGGCGGCACGGCGTCGCGTCGGTCAGCGAACGGCTGGGCGGCGTGCCCTCGCCGGTCATCGACCCACTGGTCATCGACAAGCACGTCGACAAGTACCGCAAGGGCAGACGCGCCCTGCAGGCCCTGTGCGCCCACTACGGGGTGCGGTTGGAGGGCGCCCACGACGCGCGGGCGGACGCGGTGGCCGCGGCGCGCGTGGTACGTCGCATGGGGGAGCGGCACCAGCCGGTCGGCCTGATGCCGTTGGCGGACCTGCACGCCCTTCAGATACGGGCGGCGGCCGAGCAGTCGGCCTCCCTCCAGGCGTATCTGCGGCGCACCGCCGACCCGGCGGCCGTCGTCGAGCAGGCCTGGCCGGTCATCCCCCGGCAGAGGTGACCGCGGGGCCGGCCCTCCGCCGCGGGACGGGGCGCCTCGGGCGCCGGGGCGTGGCCGGGGACGCGCCCGGCCGCGGTGGCGGGCAGCAGCCTGCCGGCGCACCGCTGCGGCGGGGTTGGGAAGATGGCCGGCTGCTCCCCGCGGTCGTTACCGGCCGGGGCTGCCGGTCCGTGCGTCCGGGCGCCACGCCCCAACCGCGCGGCGCGGTTCGGACGGGGCGCCTCGGGCGCCGGGGCGTGGCCGGGGACGCGCCCGGCCGCGGTGGTGGGCAGCAGCCTGCCGGCGCACCGCTGCGGCGGGGTTGGGAAGATGGCCGGCCGCTCCCCGCGGTCGTTACCGGCCGGGGCTGCCGGTCCGTGCGTTCGGGCACCACGCCCCAACCGCGCGGCGCGGTCGTAGCTCGAACCGGGCGACAGTGCCTACCCCGTTCGCCGGTCCGGCGTACGACCCCCTGCCCGCACCCGGCCAGGGCCGCCGCGGCCCTGATCGCGCCAACGCCTTCGCGGTCATGTGACGCGGGCACGCCGCCGGGACTCCGCCCAAGCTCAAGCCCTACAGCGGCGACGTCGACGGCGGCCCGGTTCGCCGACGCCGCAGATCCGCGGACGTCAGCGGACCACCGAACTGCCGATGACCCGCGACAACACGGGCAGGAACGGGGCGCCCGGCACTGCAGCGGTCAGGGGTCAGAAGGGGTACCAGCGAACGGACTGGTCGCCGTCCCGCAGCGAGGCCACCCGGCGGTGGAACTCCGCGAGGGCCGCCGGGTTGCCCGGCGCGTGCTGGGCCACCCAGGCGCAGCTCGCCGTCTCCCGCGCGCCGCGCAGCACCGCGCAGCCGTCCCAGTCGCGCACGTCCCAGCCGTAGGCGGCCGTGAAGGCGTCGTAGGCCTCGGAACCGAGGCCGTAGCGGTCCCGGCTGAGCGCCATGACGACCAGGTCGTGCTCGCGCAGGTCGGTGGAGAAGGTCTCCAGGTCCACCAGGACCGGACCGTCCGGGCCGATGTGCACATTGCGCGGCAGCGCGTCGCCGTGGACGGGCCCAGGGGCCAGGTGCGGGGTCAGCGCCGCCGCCGCGGCGGCGAAACCGTCCCGGCGCTCGCGCAGGTACGCGGCGTCCGCGGGGTCGACCGCCGCACCGGCCAGCCGCAGCCACCGTTCCACCCCGTCCAGCAGGTCGCGGGGCGGCAGCGCGAAGTCCGGCTGGGGCAGGGCGTGTACGAGCCGCAGCAGTACGGCGAGGTCGGCGGGCTCCGCGGGGCGCACGCCGGCCGGCAGCCGCTCCCAGTACGTGACGGGGTGACCCGCCACCAGCCGCGCCTCGGACGCCGCCGCCCGTACCGCCGGAACGCCGTGCCCGGCCAGCCAGGACGCCGTGCGCACCTCGCGGGCGGCCCGGTCCAGCAGTTCCGGACCGCGGCCGACCTTCGCCACGGTCACGCCGTCCGCGAGCTCGAACACCGCGTTCTCGCCCAGCGCGATCAGCTGCGCGCCGTCCTGCCCGTCCGCCGCGAGCACTGCCCGGGCGACCTCTTCGGTGAACGCCATCCGACCATGATCCCAGATCACGCACGGTGCCTTCGGGCTCCCCCCTTGATCCGGGCTCCCCTCAGTCCGGGCTCCTGCAGCAGCCCCCGGGGAGGCGTTCGGCGAAGTGCACCGCGGATGGCGCCTCGGCAGGCAGGATGTCGGCGGCCCCGGTGGTCGCGAAGAGGACACGGCCGTTGACCACGGGGTCAAGGCGGCCCGTGTGTTCACCGACGAGCACCTGCGGACGTGGGCGCTGACGGCCCTCTCTGAACGCCCTCCAGCAGACTGGGGCGCACCGCCCGGGCGGCCGCAGCGGCCACAGCGGCCGACCGAGGGCGCGGGGCGGCGGGCGTGAGGCACGGCACTCACCGACGTGGTCGAGGCCGCGGCACGATGCGGCGCGGTCATCGGAGGCCGTGGTGCGTCCCGCGCACGGCCGCGAAGACGTTCCGCGCCCGCAGGGCGCGCCACGCCGGTTGCGTGGCGGAGGGGAGCCGCCCCCGCGTGACGACGGCCGCGCCCGCCCCGCGGGGCGGCGTGTCGCGCCTGTCACGCCGCCGTACGGCTCACCGCGTCGCGCAGGACCGCGGGCGCGCCGCCGCGGGCGTAGATCTCGCGTTGCCGGCGGGCACCGGAGCCCCGCGCCGTCAGGCGGTCGACGCCGGCGCGGACGGTGTACAGGTCGCCCGCGTCCTTCAAGGCGTCCTCGATGTGGGCGACCAGGGTCTCGACGACGTCGTGGGCGCTCGCCGGACGGTAGGTGCGCGGATCGAGCAGGGCGCCGTCGAGCCCCGAGCGGCTGGCGCGCCAGGAGGCCAGGCGGAGCAGGGCCAGGTCGTCGTCGGGCGCGGGGTGTCCGTCGGCCCACTCGCGGGCGGCGGTCTCGACCAGGCCGCGGACCAGCGCGGCCAGCACCACCGCGTCCTGGTACTCCGGGCACACGTCGCAGACGCGCACCTCCACCGTGGGGAACTTCGCGGACAGGCGGGCGTCGAAGTAGAGCATTCCCTGGTCGATCAGGATCCCGGTGGCCAGCAGCCGCGACACCGCGGCACGGTACCCCTCCGCGGAGCCGAAGCCGCGGGTCGGCCCGGCGGTGGGCCAGCGGCCGAAGACCTGGTAGCGGTAGCTCGCGTACCCCGTGTCGGCGCCCCGCCAGAGCGGCGAGTTGGAACTGAGCGCGAGCAGCGGCGGCAGCCAGGGGCGGATGCGGTCGAGGACGGCGACGCCCTCCTCGTCGGACTCCACCCCCACGTGCACGTGGCAGCCGCAGGTCAGGGTCTCCTGCGCGGTGATGCCGAAGGACTGGCCCATTCTGCGGTAGCGCCCCCGGGGAGTGAGCCGGGGCGGCACCTCCACGGGCGAGGTGCCCAGCGCCGCCACCGCCACGCCCTCGGTACCGGCGAGGTCGGCCGCCCTGCGGCGCCAGGCGCGCAGTTCCTCCCTGAGCTGGTCGAGGGTGAGGCAGGGCGGGCTGTTCAGTTCGAACTGCTGCTGCTGCAGCTCGGCCACGAGTTCCCGCGGCCAGGGGCAGTCCTCCAGCACCGCGTCAGCCACCGCGCGCGGTTCACCCGACCGCGCGTCCACCAGGAGAAGCTCTTCTTCGACTCCGACGGTGCGTGCCACTCCCTTCGGATACCCGCTGAGCGCGCCGCTATCCGTCCGCGGCTGTCACCCGGCGGTCGCGAGGTGGCCCATGGCGCGCCGGCACAGGTCCTCGGCCTGCGCGGCCGCCGTGGAGGTCACGCTGAGGAACAGCCGGCCACCCAGTCCCACCACGATCACCAGCGGCGCCCCGGACAGGCTGGTGTGCGCGCCGCCGTGGACGGCGGTGAGCCGCAGCGGCCCGTACGTCTCGGGGAGCTCCAGGCGGGTGTTGCTGACCGACACGTCGAACCGGGGGCCGCGCGACTCGCCGTGCCGCAGGAGGGCGCCGACGGCTCGGTGCGGCAGGAAGGAGGCCAGCCGGAAGACGCGCACGAGCGGCCGCAGCTCCTGCGGGGTGAGCCGGGCATGGATCGCGGTCCTCGCCTCGCGTGCGGCCGTCCACAGGTCTCCGGCCGCGCCGTCGACGGGGACGACGAAGCTCGCCGCGTACAGGCCCATGGCCTCCCCGGGCGACGGTTCGAGCACCCGGCGCAGGTCGGCGGCGACCGCGATCCGGGCGGGGCGGCCGGGTGCGGCGGCCCGCGCGAAGGCCGCGCACAGGGCGGCCTGCAGCGTCACGCCCTGCGCCCGGCACCGCTTGAGCAGCAGCTCCGTCTCCTCGTGCTCGAGTGTCCACGCCCGGTAGGCGAGTCCCCCGTCCGGGGGGTACGGCGGCCGTACGGGCCCACCCAGCGCGCGGGCGGTCTTCAGCAGGTCCCCGGGACGGGCGCGCGGGCCCGGGATCAGCTCGTCCGCGGGCGCGGCGAGCACCGGTCCGGGGCCCGCGCCGCCGTCGCCGACCCCGGACCGCGGGGGCCCGGCGGGCGGGCCCGCCGGGCCCGGCAGGAGGGCGCGCCCGTGATCGGGCCCGCCGAGGCGGGTCAGCAGGTCGCGCATGACGACGCCCGCGGAGACGGCGTCGGCGACCAGGTGGTGGTACACGGCGACCAGGTCGAAGGACTCGCCCGCGTCGACGAGCACGAAGCGGGCGAGGGGGCCGGTACGGGTGTCGAAGCGCCGCGGCAGCTCCTCCTCCACCACGTGGGACCAGGTGTCCGCGCCGTGGCCCCGGACCACCCGCACCTCCGGGTCCGGCACACCGGCCGTGGTGAGCCGCCCCTGCCACGGACCGGGGTCGGCGACGCGGACGCCGAGCAGGGGGTGGCGGCCGCGGACGGCTGCCACGGCCGCGCGGACGCGTCCGGATGTGGTGCGGCCCTCGACGCGGGCCACCGCGGCGATGTTGACGGGGAGCCGCTCGCCGGCGGCCCAGATGACGCGTTCGTACGGGGACAGTCGGCGGCGCACGGGGTGCTCCCCTTCTCGCGGGGCGGTCAGCGGTTCAGGGCGCCGCGCAGCCCCTCGGGGAGCGTGACGGCGGGGCGGTACGGGAGCCGGCCACCGGGGGCGCAGGTCCACGCGGGGTGCAGTGCCTCGGCGACCTTGTCGGGGTTGAGCGCCGACGCGCGGCCGAAGAGCCGGGCAGCCGCCATCGCCAGCGGCCCGGGGATGTGCACCACCCGCGGTGCGCGCCGGCCCAGTGCGTCCGCGACGGCGGCGCCGATGTCCGCCCAGCGGTGCTCGGTGCCGTCGCACACGTGGTAGGTGCCCACCTCCGTGCCGGGGTCGGCGGCGGTGATCAGCGCCCGGCACAGGTCGTCGACGTGGATGAGCGAGTAGTGCCGCGGCCCGGGCCGGCCGACCGCGGGCAGCAGGCCGGTGCGCACCGCCGCCACCAGTCGCGGCAGGAACTCCGGGTCCCCGGGGCCGTAGACGATCGGCGGCCGGATCACGACGGCCGCCAGCCGCTCCGCCGCGTCCCGCACCGCCCACTCGCCGCCGAGCTTGCTGCGGCCGTACGCGGAGACCGGCTCCGGCGGAGCGTCCTCGTGGCGCCGCCGCCCGGGGCCTGAGGCGGCCAGCGAGGAGCAGTACACCAGGCGGGGCGGCACGGTGAGGCCCGCGGCGGCCTCGCACAGTCTGCGTGTCCCGGCGGCGTTGACGGCCGCGTAGGCCCGCGGGTCGCCGGCCTTGGTGATCCCGGCGAGGTGGATGACGCGGTCCGCGCCGCGCACCGCGTCGGCAAGCCCGGCGCCGGTGGAGAGGTCACCGGGGACGCTGCGGGCTCCCGGCACGGCGCGGCCGCCCCGCACCAGCGCGGTCACCTGGTGGCCCTGGGTGGTGAGGTGGCGTACGAGGTGGCCGCCGATGAAACCGGTGGCGCCGGTCACGAGGTACCTCACCGCAGGCCTCCGCCGTCACGCCCGTACAGCCGGTGGGTCCGAAAGCGCACCCCGCCCATGGCCTGCGCGTGCCGGTTCGAGCCCCGGTTGTCCTCCAGGATCCAGGACAGGTCGGTCTCGGTGTAGCCGAGCCGGAACGCGGCGCGCTGCGCGTCGGCGAGCAGCACCGCCACCAGCCCGCGGCCGCGGTGCTCCTTGCGCACGCCGGACGTGCCGCCCCTGACGCGCGTGATGTGCCTCATCGCCCGGCTGATCCGCAGCATGCCGACGGGCAGGCCCCAGGTGGTGAGCCTGCCGCGGGCGGCGCGCAGCGCCTGGTTGACGTCGGGCACCCACAGCGTGAAGGCGGCCGGCTCGCCGTCCACCTCGGCGATCCGCACCAGCTCCGGGTGGACGACCGATCTCAGCTGCGCGGCCATGTGCAGGAACTCGGCGTCGCTCAGCGGGACGGAGGCGTAGTTCTCGGCCCAGGCGTCGTTGTAGATGTCCTTGACCACGGCCATGTCGGCCTCGTAGCGGTCCGGGTCGAGCGGCCGCACCTGTACGGCCGGGTCTGCCAGGGCGCGGGCCGCGATCCGCGCGATCGCGGCGGGCGGCTCCCCGTCCGGGGGCATCGGCACCAGCCAGGACAGCAGGTCCTTCGCCTTGCCGAAGCCGCAGCCGGTCAGCAACCGGGCGTAGTACGGGGGGTTGTACGGGATGCCCACGCTCGGCGGTCCGTCGAAGCCGTCCACGAGCAGGCCGCACTCGTCGTTGACGGAGAAGCTGAGCGGGCCCAGCATCCGGGTCAGCCCGCGCGCGTCCAGCCAGGCGGCCGCCGCGTCGAAGAGGGCGCCGGCGGCCTCGAGGTCGTCGGCGCACTCGAACAGCCCGAAGTGACCGCACTTGCGGTCGTGCCGCTCCTGGAAGCGCGGGTCGGCGACGGCCGCGATCCGGCCGACGGTCCGGCGTCCCCGGCGGGCGAGGAAGAGACGTGCCTGCGCGGTCTCGAGGAAGGGGTTGCGGTGCGGGTCGAGGAAGGCGCGCATCTCGCGTTCCAGCGGCGCGACCCAGTGCGGGTCGTCGCGGTACAGCGCGTACGGCAGCCGGATGAACTCCGTCGTGGCGGCGCGGCCCTCGACGGGGGTGACGGTGACCGCGGTCACCGGGCGGCCGCCTGGGCGGGCAGGTCCGGGACGAGGCCGGTCCGGCGGCCCGCGGCGGCGAAGGCGTCCAGGATCCGGCGCAGGTGGGCGTCGGAGTGGGTGGCCTGCACGGTCACCCGGATCACGCACCGGCCCTCGGGGACGGCCGGGGCCCCGACGGCGTTGGTGAACACGCCCTCGTCGAGCAAGGCCTGCCACATGCGGGCGCAGGCGGTGGCTTCCCCGATGAGCACGGGCACCACGGGGGTGACCGAGCCTCCCGTGTCGTAGCCGAGCGCGCGCAGTCCCGCCCGCAGCTCCTCGGCGAGGGCGAGCACGCGCTGGCGCCGCCATGGCTCGGCCCCGGCGATGCCGAGCGCGGCGATCCCGGCGGCCAGGGCGGCCGGCGGCATCGAGGCGGAGAAGAGGACGGAACGGGCGCTGTAGCGCAGGTAGTCGATGACGTCGGCGGGCCCGGCCAGGAAGCCCCCGGTGGAACCGAAGCACTTGGACAGGGTGCCGGTGAACAGGTCGACCCGGTCCATGAGCCCGAAGTGCTCCGCGACCCCGCGTCCGCCCGGGCCGAGCAGCCCGATGTCGTGGGCGCCGTCCACGACGAGGCGTGCGCCGTGCCGGGCGGCGAGCTCCGTCAGCCCGGGGAGCCGGCACAGGTCGCCGTCCATGGAGAACATCCCGTCGGTGACGATGACCTTGCCCGCGGCCGGTTCCGCGGCCGTGGCCTGCTCCAGCAGCGTGTCCAGCCGCGCGGTGTCCGAGTGCGGGTACAGCGCGCGGCGGGCCGCGCCGAGCCGGATGCCGTCGACCAGCGAGGCGTGGTTGGACATGTCGCTGAAGACGATGTCGCCGCGGCCGAACAGGGCGGCGAGGGCAAGGTTCGCCTGGAAGCCGGTGGTGACCACGGCGGCCGCCTCGGTGCCCATGAAGTCCGCGATCCGCTCCTCCAGTTCTCCGTGGAGGGCCAGGGTGCCGTTGAGGGTGCGCGCGCCGGAGCAGGACGCGCCGTAGCGGGTCAGCGCCTCGGCCGCGGCCGCCGTCACCCGGGGGTCGGTGGACAGCCCCAGGTAGTCGTTGCAGCCCGCCATGACGACGTCCCGGCCCTCGACGACGGCCTCCCCGTCACCCGTCATGTGCGTGGTGCGGTAGAAGGGCCGGATACCCGTCTCCACCATGGCCCGTACGAAGGTCGACGACGACAGGTCCTTGCGGAACGCGTCCGTGGCGTCCTGGATTTCGGTCACTGGCCTTCGGTCTCCCTCAGATCTGCGGCGAGTGGATGGTCAGCCGGGCGATGTCGGCCATGCTCGGCCCGGCGTGCCGCACCGGTGGGGCGGCGGCCCGGGCGCCGGGCAACGTGTGGGCGAAGGCCCGGGCGAACGCGATTGCCTGCGCGCGGGCCAGCCCGGATCCGGGGCAGTAGTGCAGGCCGCCGCCGAAGGCGAGCAGCCGCTGCGCCGGCCGGTCCGGGTCGAAGACGTGCGGGGCGGGGAAGCGCGCCGGGTCGCGGTGCGCGGCGCCGATGACCGCGTGGACGATCTTCCCGGCGGGAACAGGGCGGCCGCCCAGTACGGTGTCCGCGTCCGCCACGCGGGTCACCACCCGTCCCGGCGGGTCGAAGCGCACCAGCTCGTCCGTGAGCGGCCCCGCGAACCCCGGGTCCCGGCGGATCCTCTCGGCGAGCGCGGGGTCGGTCGTCAGCGACAGCGCCATGCCGGCCAGCAGCGCCGCCGTGGTGGGCACTCCCGCGGAGAACAGCGTCAGCAACAGATACCGCGCCCCCGCGGGGTCCTCGGCGACCCACCTGGAGAGCAGGTCTTCCGAGGGGCGCCGCAGGCGCTCGGCCAGCGCGCGGTCGTACACGTCGAGCAGGGCGGAGGCGGCGGCGTCCGCCCGCCGTACGACGCTGGGCGGCGCGGCGAGTTCCTCCACCCGCACCATGGCGGCGCTCTCGGCGGCGAGCCACCCCCGGTCGATCCATCGCGGGAGCCCGGCCAGCTCGGCCAGGACCGCGGTGGGCAGCGGCCGGCACACCCGGGCGACGACATCGGCGGCGCCCTCGCGGCGCACGGCCGCGGCGAACTCCGCGACGTGGCGATCGGTGAGCGGCTCCACGAGCCGCTCCGCCGCCACCTGCACGAGCCGGGGCGCCAGCACCGCGCTGAGCGGGCGGCGGCGCGCCGTGTGCTCGGGCGGGTCCTGCTGCAGCGGGGTCTCGCACAGCCCGACCGTGCTCGCGCTCTCCCGCCAGCCGGGGCGGTGGGCGTCCCGCCACCGGGCCCCGAGGGTGAGCCACGTACGTCCGGTCAGCACCTGCCGGCACTCCTCGTACCCGGTGACCAGGAGCGCACTCCACGGCGTCGGCACGAGCGGCCCCGCCGCGGCCAGCGCGTCGTACGCCGCCGCGAGGGTCTGCGGCTCCACGGCCCGGCGCCACCGGCGGACGAGGCCCACCGCGGAGTACGCGTCGAGGGGGGTGGGCTTCGGGGGAAGCGTCACGTGGCTCATGTGTCAGGAACGGACTTCGCTCATGTGTCAGGAACGGACTTCGGCTCGGAGGCGGGCGGGGCTACGCCTTTGAGTGGGCACGGCGCACG
Organism: Streptomyces sp. ME19-03-3; assembly: GCA_033793685.1. Lineage (GTDB taxonomy): Bacteria > Actinomycetota > Actinomycetes > Streptomycetales > Streptomycetaceae > Actinacidiphila. The sequence continues at coordinate 299,518 of JARAXD010000007.1, forward strand.
GGACGGCGTACGCCGTGTCGGCGTCCCCGAGAGTGCTCTGCCGGAGGTGCTCCGATCCAGTCACAACGGCACTTTTCACCCAACCGTGGACGTAATTCGTCTTTCTCTCGCGCGGCCCGCTACGGTCGACCGTCCGTGTCCCGACCGCCCCGGGTTCCTCGCAGGAGAGACGGACGCGAACCGTGCACGGCTTGGTGCGTCTGCCACCGAAGCCCCGCACGGTGCCCGCGCCGGCTTGCGGCGTGGCGGGGAGCGGGGGGACGCGAGGCCGTCGGGGGGTGCTGAGGGCGCCGTGAGCAGGGGTCGGTGGGGTCGGCCCGGTCGGCTCGGGTCCCGTGTCCGCCGGTGCCCGCGGGTGAGGCGGACCGCGTCCGTCACCTGAGAAGCGTGGGGCGTCCCGCTAGTGGTCGCCCGTACGAGGGGCGGGAGCGCGGGACCGGCGCGCCCGCCGTGAGCAGGGGTCGGTGGGGTCGGCCCGGTCGGCTCGGGCCCCGTGTCCGCCGGTGCCCGCGGGTGAGGCGGACCGCGTCCGTCACCTGAGAAGCGTGGGGCGTGCCGCGAGTGGTCGCCCGTACGAGGGGCGGGAGCGCGGGGCCGGCGCGCGCCGCTCACCTGTGGCCGGGGCCGGCCGGCCGGTGGCGCGGAAGTGGTGCCCGGCGGTCCGTGTGCCACGGATGACGCCGTTGTGCGCGGTCGCGGCGGGTGGCGCCCGCGGCGGGCGCGGCCGAGGGCGGCGGTTTCCGTCCCTGGGAGCGGCCGGCGCCGGCGGCGCGGTGGGAGGAATAGCCCGAGTGGGCGTCTCGTTGGCAGGGGTGGTTGAATTGTCAACAATGAGCGGGACGACGGAGGAGGGTGAAGCCGGTGCAGTTCGGGATCTTCACGGTGGGTGATGTGACGATGGACCCCACGACCGGCAGGACGCCGACCGAGCATGAGCGGATCAAGGCGATGACGGCGATCGCGCTCAAGGCGGAGGAGGTGGGGCTGGACGTCTTCGCGACCGGTGAGCACCACAATCCGCCGTTCGTACCCTCGTCTCCGACGACGATGCTGGGGTGGATAGCCGCCCGCACGGAGCGGTTGATCCTCTCCACCTCGACGACCCTGATCACGACGAACGATCCGGTGAAGATCGCCGAGGACTTCGCGATGCTGCAGCATCTGGCGGGCGGCCGGGTCGATGTGATGATGGGCCGCGGCAACAGCGGGCCGGTGTATCCGTGGTTCGGGCAGGACATCCGCCAGGGCATCGCGCTGGCGGTGGAGAACTACGCGTTGCTGCGCCGGTTGTGGCGCGAGGACGTGGTGGACTGGGAGGGCAGGTTCCGCAGTCCGCTGCAGGGGTTCACCGCGACGCCGCGGCCGCTGGATGGTGTGGCGCCGTTCGTGTGGCACGGTTCGATCCGGTCGCCGGAGATCGCGGAGCAGGCGGCGTACTACGGTGACGGCTTCTTCCACAACAACATCTTCTGGCCGGCCGACCACACCAAGCGGATGGTCGAGTTGTACCGGACGCGGTTCGCCCACTACGGCCATGGCACGGCGGAGCAGGCGATCGTGGGGCTCGGCGGGCAGGTGTTCATGCGGAGGAACTCGCAGGACGCGGTGCGGGAGTTCCGGCCGTACTTCGACAACGCGCCGGTGTACGGGCACGGTCCGTCCCTGGAGGACTTCACCGAGCAGACTCCGCTGACGGTGGGTTCGCCGCAGCAGGTGATCGAGAAGACGCTGGGCTTCCGGGAGTACGCGGGCGACTACCAGCGCCAGTTGTTCCTGATGGACCATGCGGGGCTGCCGCTGAAGACGGTGCTGGAGCAGCTCGACCTGCTCGGTGAGGAGGTCGTGCCGGTGCTGCGGAAGGAGTTCGCCAAGGGCCGCCCCGCGAGCGTGCCGGAGGCTCCGACGCACGCCTCGCTGCTCGCGGGCCGCGACGCGGCCGTGGGCGAGAAGGACGAGAAGGAGGTCGTGAAGTGACCGTGGCACCTGTGAGGCTGGTGATCGTCTCGGCGGGGCTGAGCACGCCGTCGTCCACGCGGCTGCTCGGCGACCGGCTCGCCGAGGCCGTACGGCGGGCCGTCGCGGACGGCGGCCGTACGGTCGAGGTGCGGGTTGTCGAACTGCGGGACCTGGCCGTGGACATCGCGAACAACCTGGTCACCGGTTTCCCCGCCCGCCCCCTGGCGGAGGCCGTCGCGGCCGTGACGCACGCGGACGGCCTGATCGCCGTGACGCCGGTCTTCTCCGCCTCGTACAGCGGGCTGTTCAAGTCGTTCTTCGACGTCATCGACAACGACGCGCTGTCCGGCAAGCCCGTACTGATCGCCGCCACCGGCGGCACGGCACGGCACTCACTGGCGTTGGAGCACGCCCTGCGGCCGCTCTTCGCGTTCCTGCGGGCCGTGGTCGTGCCGACCGCCGTGTACGCCGCGTCGGAGGACTGGGGCGGCAGCGGCGACGCGCTCACCGACACCCTGCCGACCCGCATCGCCCGCGCCGCGGGCGAGCTGGCGGCGCTGCTGGTGACACGGCCGTCCGCCCCTGTGGCCGATGTGGATACGGTCGTTCCGTTCGACCAGCAATTGGCCGCCCTGCGGCCCGAGTAGGTAGGAGAGACGATGACGCCGCGCGTCGCCGACAACCCCGACAAGTCCCGTTTCGAGATCTTCGACGCGGTGGAGGAGGGCGGTGCCGAGGAGGTGGCCGGCTTCGCCGAGTACCACCTGTACCGAAGCCAGATAGCGTTCATCCACACCGAGGTGGATCCCCGGTTCGGCGGTCGCGGCCTCGGCGGGGCCCTCGCCAGGGCCGCGCTGGACGCGGCACGTGAGCGCGAGCTCGCGGTCCTGCCCTTCTGCCCGTTCATCCGCGCCTGGATCGGCAAGCACCCCGAGTACGTGGACCTGGTTCCGGAGGGCGAGCGCCCGCGCTTCGGCCTCTGAGGCCTCCCTGGGTGGCCCCGGGGTGGGGCCTCCCGGGGCCTCTGGGCGCCCGGGGACGTGCGGCGGGTGGGGCGCGGGGGTGCGGGGGCGGCGGGAGAGAGCCGGCCGGAATGGATTCCATTGGTTGAATGTTGAACAGGCCGTGGGGCTCGGACGGGCCCCACGGAGACTGCCGAGGAGGGCGTCATGCCTGCCGTGACCGTGGAGAACACCCTGCTGCTGCCCCGTGTCGCCGAGCCCGACCCGGTGACCGCGCAGCAGCGCCCCGTCCGCCGGGTGACCTCCGCCCCGCAGGGCTTCGAGGGTGAGGGCTTCCCGGTGTACCGCGCCTTCGCGGGCGTGCCGATGCGGGAGCTCGACCCTTTCATCCACATGGACCAGATGGGCGAGGTCGAGTACGCGCCGGGCGAGCCCAAGGGCACCGCGTGGCACCCGCACCGCGGCTTCGAGACCGTCACGTACATGATCGACGGCCGTATGGAGCACCAGGACTCGCACGGCGGCGGGGGCACGATCACCGACGGTGCCACGCAGTGGATGACGGCCGGCAGCGGCATCCTCCACATCGAGGCGCCGCCGGAGGAACTGGTCGTCTCCGGCGGGCTCTTCCACGGCATCCAGCTGTGGGTGAACCTGCCGCGGGCCAACAAGTGGAACGCTCCCCGCTATCAGAGCATCGAGGGGCCCGAGTCGGCGCTGCTGTCCTCGCCCGACGGAGGCGCGCTGGTCCGCGTCATCGCCGGCGAGGTCGCGGGCCACGCCGGACCGGGGAGCACCTTCACCCCGATCACGCTGGTGCACGCCACCGTCAGCCCCGGCGCCCGACTGGTCCTGCCCTGGCGGCCGGACTTCAACGCCCTGGCCTACGTGCTGTCCGGGCGCGGCACCGCCGGCGCCGAGAGGCGCCCGCTGGACGCGCACCAACTGGCCGTGTTCGGCAGCGGCGACACCCTGACCCTGGAGGCCACCGACCACCCCGAAAGCCGCACCCCCGCCCTCGACGTCCTGATCCTGGGCGGCCGCCCGATCCGCGAACCGGTCGCGCACTTCGGCCCGTTCGTCATGAACACCAAGGCCGAGGTCATGCAGGCCGTCGAGGACTTCGAGCGGGGCCGGTTCGGACTGGAGCCGGCCGGCCGCATGCCGCACACCGCACCCGGAGAGGAGCTCGCGTGAACACCACCACCCACGGGACCTACGCCTCCCACGAGGAGACGACCGCGGAGCGCTGGGCGAGGGCCCAGCTCTACTTCGAGGCCAAGGAGTACACCGAGGCGGCCCGGCTGCTCGGGGACGTGGTCGCCGAGGTGCCCGAGCAGGTGGCCCCGCGCCTCCTCCTCGCCCGCGCCTACTACCACTCCGCCCAGCTCGGCCGCGCCGAGGAGCAACTGCGCGTGATCGTGGAACGCGACCCGGTCGAGCACTACGCGCACCTGCTGCTGGGCCGCACCCTGCAGCGGCAGGGCCGGGAGGCCGAGGCCGCCCCCTGGCTGCGGCTCGCCGCCGCCTTCGCGGGGGAGCAGCCCCCGGAGGACTGAGCAGGTGCCGGCTTCGCCGCCACCTGTGGCGCCGTCACCCGCAAGCCCGGACAGATCGCCGGGCCCGGGTGGCGGCGCCTCGCCCTTGTTCCCGGCGTTGTCGGCGTCCTCGACATCGAGATGATCCTGCGTGGCCGGCCCACCGCCGCACGCGGCAAGGCACGGGCGCGACGGGGGCAGCCGCCGGGGCCGGGGTGGGGGATCGCGCCGGCTGCGGCGCGGCAGGCCCTCGTGGCCGGCGACCACTCTGACGTCCCGGCCGGCGGGACGGCGGTGCTGCCGATGGGGGCGGCTTCGTCTCGCGCCCTTCGGGCGTGAGACGGCGGAACAGCCGAACCACACGCCCCGCCTCCACCCGGCCGGGCCGTGTCGGCCCGGCAGGTAGTGGCGGTGGTCGGTCACTTCGGGTAGACCGGCAACCATGAACAGTGGGACCGAGGGGCAGCGAAGGCCGGTGGTCGTCACGGAACGGGGCTCCGTGCGCGGGGTGACCGGAGCGCTCGGGGTGGCGGCCTTCCGCGGGATCCCCTACGCGGCCTCTCCGGTGGGCCCGTCGAGGTTCGCCCCGCCCGCACCGCACCCCGGCTGGGACGGTGTGCGGGACGCGGCCCACGCCGGCCCCGACGTGCCGCAGGGGCCGTCCAGGCTGGCGGCCGTCATGGGCCCGCGCGAGCCGCATCCGGACGAGGACGGCTGCCTCACCCTCAACGTATGGGCGCCGCAGCGGGCGCTCGAGGCGGGTGCCGTCCCCCGGTCGGTGCTGGTGTGGTTCCACGGCGGCGGCTACACCACCGGCTCGGGCGGCTGGGACTGGTACGACGGCACGCGGCTCGCCGCTCTCGGCGACATCGTCGTCGTCACCGCCAACTACCGCGTGGGTCCCCTGGGCTGGCTGTACCTGCCGGAACTCGGCGCGGACAACCTCGGCGGCCAGGACCAGGCCGCGGTGCTGCGGTGGGTGCGCGACAACATCGCGTCCTTCGGCGGCGAGCCGGCACTGGTCACGGTGGGAGGGCAGTCGGCCGGCGCGTACAGCGCGCTCTGCCTCGCCGTGGACCCGGGGACGCACGGAATCGTCCGGCGGGTGATCGCCGAGAGCGGGCCGTGGGGGCTCGAACCGCAGGAGCCCGCCGCGGCGGCCGAGGCCGCTGCCGCCTACCTGCGGCTCCTGGGCGTCACGCGCCTGCCCGAACTCCGGGAGATCCCCGCGGAGCGCCTCGTGGCGGCGTACGGACGGCTGTCGGCCGAGCGCGCCCGGCCCGGTGACGTCGCTTCGCCGATGTACCCGGTGCTCGGCGGCGCCGGGCTGCCCAGGGCCCCGATGGCGGCGGTGGCAGCGGGAGGCCTGGACGGCACGGACGTCCTGCTGGGCAGCACGCAGGACGAGATGACGGCCTTCCGTGCCGCCTCGCAGGCCGGCTTCCCCGACCCGGCGGCGGAGACCGAACGGGTCTTCGGGGCCGGGGTCACCGAGATCGCGGCCCGCTGCGCGGAACGGGGCCGTCCGGCGTACGTCTACCGCTTCACGCGGCGCCCGTCCGGCGACGACGGCACGCTGGGCGCGACGCACTGCTCGGAACTCCCTTTCCTCTTCGGGAACTTCGCGGCGTACGCGGATGCCCCGATGCTGGGCCCGGTGGACGACGCCGACCTGGCCCTGGCCCGGGCCTTCGGCGGGGCGCTCGCCGCGTTCGTGGCGACCGGCCGTCCGGACGGTGCGGACGGTGCGGACGCTGCCGCTGAGGAGCGGAGGCCGTGGCGGCCCTACGAGCCGGGGGCGGCCGCCGAGGTGAGGCGGTTCGGGCCCCGCCCGCCGGTTCGTTGACTCTTTCGGGGGATCGCACACACATTCGAACACGCGCTAGGCTGCGGGCATGTCGAACGCTGATGAGCGAGACCTCTTCTCGGATCCCGACCGGACCGCGCCACTCACGGTGCGCTGTCCGGCACCCGTCCTCGATCCGTTCCGGGCCACCGGCTCCGCGAGCGCGTCCACGGCCTCGGCCGCGCGCGCGGTGGACGGCCCGAAACTCGGGGCGATAGCCCCGCGCCCCGGCGCCCGGCGCTGACCGCGGCTCCCTCGGGGCGGGCCCGGTTGTTCTGCGGCTCGTGCGGCCCCGCCCCTGGGCGGGCTACTGGCGGTAGCCGGCGAGGAAGCGGCCGATACGGCTGATGGCCGCGTCCAGGTCGTCGGCGCGGGGGAGGGTCAGGATGCGGAAGTGGTCCGGGCGCGGCCAGCTGAAGCCGGTGCCCTGGACGACCTGTATCTTCTCGCGGAGCAGCAGGTCGAGCACGAACTTCTCGTCGTCGTGGATGCGGTGCACCTTCGGGTCCAGCCGCGGGAAGGCGTACAGCGCGCCCTTGGGCTTGACGCAGCTGACGCCGGGGATCTCGTTCAGCTTCTCCCAGGCCCTGTCGCGCTGCTCGTGCAGCCGCCCCCCGGGCAGGATCAGGTCCTTGATGCTCTGCCGTCCGCCGAGCGCGGCCTGGATCGCCTGCTGCGCCGGGACGTTGGGGCACAGCCGCATCGAGGCCAGCATCGTCAGGCCCTCGAGGTAGCTCCTGGCATGCTGCCGAGGGCCGGTGACGACCAGCCACCCGGAGCGGAAGCCCGCCACCCGGTAGGCCTTGGACAGCCCGCTGAAGGTCAGGCACAGCACGTCGGGGGCGAGCTGGGCCGCCGTGTGGTGGACGGCGTCGTCGTAGAGGATCTTGTCGTAGACCTCGTCGGCGAAGACGACCAGGTGGTGGCGCCGGGCCAGGTCGAGCATGCCCTCGAGGAGTTCGCGCGGGTAGACGGCGCCCGTCGGGTTGTTGGGGTTGATGACGACCAGCGCCCGCGTGCGGCTGGTGATCTTGGAGGCGATGTCGTCGAGGTCGGGGAACCAGTCCGCCTGCTCGTCGCAGAGGTAGTGCACGGCCTTCCCGCCGGCAAGGTTCGTCACGGCCGTCCACAGCGGGAAGTCCGGGGCCGGGATCAGCACCTCGTCGCCGTCGTCGACGAGGGCCTGCACGGCCATCTGCACCAGTTCCGACACCCCGTTGCCGAGGAAGACGTCGTCCACGCCGACGTCGGTGAGCCCGCGCTCCTGGTAGTGCTGGGCCACCGCCCGGCGGGCCGACAGGATGCCGCGCGAGTCGCTGTAGCCGTGCGACGCGGGGAGCGTGCGGATGATGTCCTGCAGGATCTCCTCGGGTGCCTCGAACCCGAACAGCGCCGGATTGCCCGTGTTGAGCCGAAGGACGCTGTGCCCCGCCTCCTCCAGCGCGTTGGCGTGCTCGATCACCGGCCCCCGGATCTCGTAGCAGACGTCGGCCAGCTTGCTCGACTGCTTGTACTCCATGCGACGGCCTCCCGACCCGGTCCTGCGATCCTGCTCGGTACGCTGCTCTTCTTGGTTTTACCAAGTGCGCGCTTGGAAAGTCCAACTCCTTGTCTACACTGGGGATCATGCCGCGCCGAAGTTACGACCAGTACTGCGCCGTCGCCCGGGCCCTGGACACCGTCGGGGAACGCTGGACACTCCTGATCGTCCGGGAGTTGCTGGCGGGCCCCCGTCGGTACACCGACCTCCACGCCGACCTGCCCGGAGTCAGCACCGACGTGCTCGCCTCACGGCTCAAGGAGATGGAGCGGGACGGCCTGGTCACCCGCCGCCGCCTCGCGCCGCCCGGCGCCGCGTACGTCTACGAACTCACCCGGCGCGGCAGCGGACTGCTCGGCGTGCTCGCCGCCCTCGCCGAGTGGGGCGCGGAGGAACTGCGCGAACCCCGGCCCACCGACGCCGTCCGCGCGCACTGGGCCGCCGTGCCCCTCATGCGGCACCTCGCCGCGCTCCCCGGGGTCACCGCGGGCGTGGTCGAGATCCGCCTCGACGAGGGCGCCTTCCACATCGAACTCGGCGGTGAGGCCCCGTCGTACGCCGACGGCCCCGCCAAGTGCCCCGACGCGGTCGTGGCGGTGGCTCCGGGAGCCCTCCACGGCATCGCCGGAGCGCTGCGGGACGGCGCCGCGGAGGTCACCGGCGACGGCCCCCTCGCAGACGCCCTGCGCGGCGCCTGAACGTCGGACGGCGCGGGCACGGAGCGCCGGCGCACGAACCCGGCCGGGTCCCGCAGTCCCCGACGCACTCCGGGGCGCGTGCCGCGACGGCCGCGCCGGGGCCCTGGCTGTGTGACGCGCGCCGGCAGAGCCTCCCGTCGGCGGACCCGGCTCGGCCGGGGCCGCACCCGTCCCGAGCGCGCCGCTCGACCGCGCCGCGCCCGCCGGCGGTGGGCGCGGTGACCCCGCTCGCCCCGATCCGAAGGTCCGGCTCATCGAGTGCGACTCGACGGTTCCGGTTTCTCATGCTCCGTTCAATCGAACGGTGGACGGATTTCTTGCCGCCCTTACGAAGATCATGTAGCGGCCGAGCCGGGTCCGGTACATTGCTGCGGTGGCCCGCTCGCTGACGGGACCTCATGCCACCGCCATGACGGATCCACGGCGCAGCCGGACGGGTCCGGCCTCAGGGGCGGGCCTCGCGGCCGCCGACGCGAAGACGACGAGCCGCAGTACCGCGAAGCGGGCGACGCCCGCCAATGCGGAGGCGCCGAGGTAGACGGCCTGTACGAGCAGTGCGCTCGCGGCAGGCAGCAAAGCGTGGAGGCAGAGCAGTGCCCCGGTGGTGCACAGGTAGCCCGCGGCCGCGGTCAGCGCCGACTGCAGGTGTTCGCGACGGCCGGGACGAGCTCCGCGGAAGGTGAACCGGCCGTGTAGTTCGGTGGCGAGCACGGTGGAGACCACGGACACCACCGCGTTGGCCACTGCCAGGGGAAGCCTGCCCGACGCCACCAGCAGCGCGCCGCTGGACAGCAGGCCGATGCCGCCGCCGCAGAGGACGAAGCGCACGAAAGCCCACAGCGGTCCGACGGGTCCCGGAGCGGTGGTCCTGCTGCCGGTGTGAGAGGCGGTTGAGGTCACCACTCGACTGTGCCGGACCGGGGGACACTCGCCCATCGGGCTCAAGGCGGATCCGGGCATGCCGATCCCGTAAGGCGGAGTCGGGGTTTCCCCTAGTCATGCCACCGCATCCGGGCGACCTCGAAGGTGTTCGTCGATGCTACGACTGTGTGCTGTGAGGTGACGGTTGAGCGGGTCCCGTCGTGGTCCGAGGGGATGGCCGGGTTGCATGCCCGGCCGTCCGCATCGTTTCGGCAGGCCCGAGCCGCAAGCGCCGGGTACCGTCCGGGCGGTACTGACCGACCCGCTCCGAGGGCGACCGCCCGTTCTTCTTCTCCAGGAGGCGACCAGCCTCACCGGATGATCCAGCGCCCGTCACCTGATTTCTCCCAGGATGCCCCGGCCTTCAGGCCGGGGAGGAATGGGTCCTTGAGCCGGAGCCGCGAAGCGGCGGAGCTCTCTGCAGATCCGTCCTGACCGGCAGTCTCCTTCATTGTCTGTGGGGGCTGTTAGGTTTCGGAGCGTGACGACGACAGCGTTGATCGAGCAGGGGTCCGGGCATGCCCGGTACACCTATCGGCTGCGGGTGTCGTCGTCGGCGGGTGCCGGTCTGGAGGCGGAGTGGGCGCGGTGCCGGTGGGT
>JARAXD010000070.1:0-1281 GCA_033793685.1 Streptomyces sp. ME19-03-3
GTTCCACCCGTCGAATACGAGAACAACCACTACCTCACAACCACGAAACCCCAGGTCACAACCAACATCTGAGATCTCTACCGAACTCGGGGCGGTTCATGGTGCCGCGTGGAGGCGAACATGAAGCACAAGGCCAGGTGGCACAACCATCCAGGCTGATACCTGGTGGTCCCGATAGCGCCACTCTTGATCTTCGTGACTTTCGAAGACGAAGTGATCACGCGATTCCTCCTTGCGTTTGGACTCGCCTTGGCGGCAGGCCAGTACGGGCGAGAGACGGCAAAGCGAGCCCGAGGCCAAGATCGCCGCAAGCCCTGACTGCAGTGAGTGCGGCAGCTGTCACGCCCAGTCCGCAGGGGCTCGTGCCCCAGTCGGGCCGCCTCTGGGCCGCCCGTAGGGAATCAAGGTCGACCGGCAATGACAGCCAACGACCACGTTGACGCAGCTCAGCAGGGTACGGATGCGAAGGTGTGCAGTGGGGGACCTGGCTCACCGCTTCCAGAAGAACTGGTCCGGCAGCCGGGTCTACAACCTCGCTACCCTTACTCAACACAAAAGGAGGGGCATGAAGTACGTCGTTGTTGAGCGTCAGGGCAGGGGAAACTTCTGGCACGACCCCAGCGCCTACCTAGCCGCGTTGCCCGACCTCTGCACGTCGCTGCCCGCCGGCGCCCAGGCCTTTGCCTGCGACTCCGACCACTACGACTTCTCCTCGCCGCGATGCGTGAAGGATCTCAAGCTTGGCGCGCTTCCGCCGACTCGCTTTCCATCGGCTGGGTTCGAGATGCGCTTGCTCTGCTGCCCCGGAGTGAGCGAGCACGGGCTCACGCTCCGCTACACGAAGGTGGCCCAAGTGGACGTGGTCACCGACGACGGCGAGCCCTTCGCGCTCAGCGACTACAACAGCCTCCGCTTGGACGAGATCCTGCCGCACGAGATCGGTTGCTGCCACGAGCTCCGGTTCACCGCCGCAACGATCCGGATCGTGTGTGCCGATCTCACGGCTCACTGGGACCCGCTGCCTCAGCCGCACTGAGACGAGGCATCGTCGGTGAACGCAGCTACAGCTGTACAGCAGGGAAGTACAGCAACCGTTACGCCTACTGCCGACCATCACCATCCCTCGGCGGCCAACCGACGTGCCCCGCAAACCTCAGTGACCGTCGTGCCCATAGTTCGCATGGGAGTGTTCAATAAACGGCGGATCCGATGATCAAGGAGACGCTTGATGAGTGAGACCGTCGTTGAGACCGAGGTCGCGGAGGAGTCGGCTGTCGTTGC
>JARAXD010000071.1:0-1233 GCA_033793685.1 Streptomyces sp. ME19-03-3
GTTGTGACGAAGGCTTTGGAGGGTGTGCGTGTTCTGGACATGACGCATGTCCAGTCGGGTCCGTCGGCGACGCAGTTGCTGGCGTGGCTGGGTGCGGACGTGGTGAAGCTGGAGGCACCCACCGGTGACATCACCCGCAGTCAGCTACGGGACGTCCCCGGTGTCGACAGCCTGTACTTCACGATGCTCAACGCGAACAAGCGCAGCATCACCTTGAACACCAAGACCCCCCGCGGGCGCGAGATCCTGACCGAACTGATCGCCCGCAGCGACGTGATGGTGGAGAACTTCGGACCCGGCGCGGTGGACCGCATGGGCTTCCCCTGGGAGCGGATACGCGAGATCAACCCGCGGATCGTGTACGCGTCGATCAAGGGCTTCGGCGACGGCCCCTACACCGGGTACAAGGCGTACGAGGTCGTCGCACAGGCGATGGGCGGATCGATGGCCACCACCGGCTTCGAAACCGGCCCACCCCTGGCCACCGGCGCGCAGATCGGCGACTCCGGCACCGGCGTCCACGCCGTCGCCGGGATCCTGGCCGCCCTCTACCAGCGCACCCACACCGGACGCGGCCAACGCGTCCAGGTCGCCATGCAGCACGCCGTCCTCAACCTGTGCCGGGTCAAACTCCGCGACCAGCAACGCCTGACCCACGGACCCCTGGCCGAATACCCCAACGAGACCTTCACCGACGAAGTCCCCCGCTCCGGCAACGCCTCCGGCGGCGGACAACCCGGCTGGGCCGTCCGATGCGCACCCGGCGGCCCCAACGACTACGTCTACGTCATCGTGCAGCCCGTCGGCTGGCAACCCCTGGCCCGGCTCATCGGCCACCCCGAACTCGCCGACGACCCCGAATGGGCCACCCCCGAAGCCCGGCTGCCGAAACTCACCAAAATGTTCCAGCTCATCGAGGAATGGACCACCACCCTGCCCAAATGGCAGGTCCTCGAACACCTCACCACACACAACATCCCATGCGGACCCATCCTCTCCACCAAGGAGATCATCGAGGACGACAGCCTCAAAGCCAACGAGATCGTCGTCGAGGTCCCCCACCCCGAACGCGGCACCTACACCACCGTCGGCAACCCCCTCAAACTCTCCGACTCACCCACCACCATCCACCGCTCACCCCTCCTCGGCGAACACAACCACACCATCTACACCACAGAACTGGGCATCACCGAGGACGAGTTGACAGGACTCAAGGCACAGGGAGTGATCTGA
>JARAXD010000072.1:0-1216 GCA_033793685.1 Streptomyces sp. ME19-03-3
GCGCCGAGTAGTGGTAAGGGGAAGGCCAAGGCGGGTGCTTCCGGGTCGGTGGTTGTTCCGCCGACGTTTACCCGGCATGTGGAGGTCGGGCGTTTCACTGATGGTTATCAGCGGGTGGCCGGTCATTACGATTTGAAGCCTTTGGCGCAGTACGACGGTACGGCCAAGGGTGCGTTGCGGGGTGGTGAGGGTACTCGGTTTGTTGCCACGGTGATCGCGACGCCGGATACGGATCTGCTGGCGTTGGCGAAGACGTATGGGACGGCGTTCGGTAGGGATGTCGTCGGTGAGCGGCTGGGTCTGGTCATCGGTGTGAACGGGCGTGCCGGCAAGGCGGATGAGATCGCCGGTGCGGTGGAGAAGTTCGCGAAGCAGTGGGAGAAGGAGGGTGATTTCGCTGTTTCGGTGACCGGTTTCACCTGGCGGCAGCCTGATCCCAAGCTGGTGACGGCTGGTGCTCAGAAGGAGATTCCGTATGGTGCGCTGCGTGAGGCGGTCGTGCGGGATGATCTGACGCGTGGCATGCTCGACAGGCTTCGTGTGGATGCCAAGGGTGAGGTGTATCTGCATGTCGGTGATGCCGATGTGCGGAGCATGGTTGTCGGTGGGAGGCCGCTGTTCGAGCGTGCCGCCGCGCGGATCGAGTTGTTGGCCGCTGAGAACGGGCTCGCCCCGGAGATGGTGAGCGGTGGTTACACCCTTCCTGGGGGTGTTGCGAAGAACGCCGCGGATCTGGATCTTGCGGTGCGTGACGCGATGGCGAAGACCGACGCGCGGGCGATCTATTTCCCCGAGCCCAACACGTTCATTCGTGTGGATCCTGACAACTCGCTGGGGCTTGAGAAGGACATCCGGTTCGGTGAGGTCAACTCTGCTGGTGGTGTCAAGAGTTACGAGGCCAGGGAGGGTGAGCGGCTTCTTGACAGTCTTGTGAGGAACCGTGGTCACTACTGGGCGGGGCGTGAGAACCAGGCTGTCGTGTTCGACTCGGGTCTGGCGCTGGTCACCGACGGGGAGCGGATCGCCCGGGAGGTCGGGAGTGATCCGCGGTCGATTCTCAACGGGCTGACCCAGAGCCACGCGAATGCCAAGACGTGGACCGAGCAGATCGAGCACTACCTCCAGTTGCACCACCCGCAGGTGCTGGCGAACGACTCGAATGCCGGGAAGAGCCTGGCGGCCATCGCCTTCCACGACATCAAGGCGGACAGTGCCA
>JARAXD010000073.1:0-988 GCA_033793685.1 Streptomyces sp. ME19-03-3
ACACCGTGGACGACGTCGCCGGACAAACCCGCAGGTACCGAGATCGCCCGCGCCGACACACCACCCCCATCACCCCGAACCGGGAAAGACTTGTCCCCCTCGAAGTGAACCCACACATCCTCCGCACCCGAACCATGAACCACCGCATGCTTCACGTCATCCTGGAACCGATGAACCGTATCCACCAACTCACCCGGCGGAAAACGCCTCTCCAAAGCCTCGACAAGGCTGCTCTCCGAGACATTCAGCTCTCGTGCGAGATTCCTGAACTGGTCCGGCCTGTTGTTCCAACCGGACTTCGCGTTGCTCGGCCCCACATGAACCGAGTTGTCCGCGGTCATGCTGGACGGACCATACTTGTCGATCAAATTCTGGGCCGCCTTCGAACGCGCGGTCAGGTGGAAGTCACTCCCCTTGATCGTGATCGACGATTGGCCCCCCACGCGCGTCTCATGGCTCGAGGTCAGGACGGCGTTCAGATGGACGGCGACTTCCTCCGTCCTGGTCCCGTCCTTGACCGTCACCACGATCGGCCGTGAGATGAGGTTGTTGCCCCCGTTGTTGCGGGTCTTCGCGCCGAATTCGAAACCGCCGAGCGTGCGACGCAGATCCTCAGGCCTGCCGCCACCCTTCCCGACGATCACGTCCAGGATCCCGTCCCCGGTCAGCTTCGCGACGGATGGGGCAGCCGGAGCCGCCGGCGCGGACGGGGACACTCGACCGGGCCGAACGTCGTTGATGCCGTCGACCAGCGCGTTACGGGTGTCGACGGCCATACCGACCAACTGCTTGAACGTGTCGTTGGGGCCACCGGACGCCTTGACCAGCGCCCTCCACTCCGTCTTCAAGGAGGCCCCCAGACTTTTCGCGTCCAACCGCACGAGGTCCGTGGCACTGTCCGCCTTGATGTCGTGGAAGGCGATGGCCGCCAGGCTCTTCCCGGCATTCGAGTCGTTCGCCAGCACCTGCGGGTGGTGCAACTGGAGGT
>JARAXD010000074.1:0-881 GCA_033793685.1 Streptomyces sp. ME19-03-3
ACCGTCGTTAACCTTCCCTCCGTGCAAAGGGGCCGCGTCATGACCAGCCAGGCACGAACGTCCGTGATCGTCGCAGGTGCGCGCACCCCCATGGGCCGGCTGCTCGGCTCGCTGCGCGCCTTCTCCGGTGCCGAACTCGGCGCCGTCGCCATCAGGGCCGCGCTGGAGCGGGCCGGCATCGGGGGCGACCAGGTGCAGTACGTGATCATGGGCCAGGTGCTCCAGGCGGGTGCCGGGCAGATCCCGGCCCGCCAGGCCGCGGTCAAGGCCGGCATCCCGATGAGCGTGCCGGCGCTGACGATCAACAAGGTCTGCCTGTCCGGCCTGGACGCCATCGCGCTGGCCGACCAGTTGATCCGGGCGGGTGAGTTCGACGTCGTCGTGGCCGGCGGCCAGGAGTCGATGACCAACGCCCCGCACCTGCTGCCGAAGTCCCGTGAGGGCTTCAAGTACGGCGCCGTCCAGATGCTCGACGTCATGGCGCACGACGGCCTCACCGACGCCTTCGAGAACATCGCCATGGGTGAGTCGACCGAGAAGCACAACACCCGTCTGGGCATCGGCCGCGCCGAGCAGGACGAGATCGCCGCCCTGTCCCACCAGCGGGCGGCCGCCGCGCAGAAGAACGGGTTGTTCGACGCCGAGATCACCCCGGTGGAGATCCCGCAGCGCAAGGGCGAGCCGGTGGTCTTCGCCAAGGACGAGGGCATCCGCGCCGAGACCACGGCCGAGTCGCTGGCCAAGCTGCGTCCCGCCTTCAGCAAGGACGGCACGATCACCGCCGGCACCTCCTCGCAGATCTCCGACGGCGCGGCCGCGGTCGTCGTGATGAGCAGGGCCAGGGCCGAGGAACTGGGCCTGGAGTGGATCGCCGAGATCGG
>JARAXD010000075.1:0-788 GCA_033793685.1 Streptomyces sp. ME19-03-3
GGGAGTGTTCAATAAACGGCGGATCCGATGATCAAGGAGACGCTTGATGAGTGAGACCGTCGTTGAGACCGAGGTCGCGGAGGAGTCGGCTGTCGTTGCGGCCACGGGGGCTGTGTCGGACGACCAGTTGATCGGGATGCTGGTTGACCGGGCCCGGTCCGAGGGGTTGCAGTTGACCGGTGAGGGCGGGCTGCTGCAGCAGCTCACCAAGCGGGTCCTGGAGTCCGCCCTGGAGGGCGAGATCACCGATCACCTCGGTTACGACAAGCACGATGCCGAGGGCCGCGGAAGCGGCAACAGCCGTAACGGCACCCGCGCGAAGACGGTCCTGACCGACGTCGGACCGGTCGAGGTGAGGGTCCCCAGAGACGTCGCCGGCACCTTCGAGCCGCAGATCGTCAAGAAGCGCCAGCGGCGCCTTTCCGGAGTGGACGAGATGGTGCTCTCGCTGTCCGCGAAGGGCCTGACCCATGGGGAGATCTCCGCGCATCTGGCCGAGGTCTACGGCGTCGAGGTGTCCAAGGCGACGATCACCACGATCACCGACAAGGTCATGGAGGGCATGGCCGAATGGTCCAACCGGCCCCTGGACCGCGTCTATCCGGTGCTGTTCGTGGACGCCATCAACGTCAAGATCCGTGACGGGCAGGTCGCGAACAGGCCGGTCTACGTCGTGATGGCCGTCACCGCCGAGGGGCACCGTGACATTCTCGGGATCTGGGCCGGCGACGGCGGCGAGGGCGCCAAGTACTGGCTGCACGTGTTCACCGAGCTGAAGAACCGCGGCG
>JARAXD010000076.1:0-653 GCA_033793685.1 Streptomyces sp. ME19-03-3
TTCACGGAGTGCAGCGCGTCGAAGGTGACCACGCCTCCCTCCAGGTCGAGCGGTGCAAGCAGGGGCTGGAAGTGCCGTGTCTCGTTGGTCTTGGACCCAACCTCAGCCTGGGCGAGGGTGACCGGGCAGCCGTGAGTGACGGCGGACAGCAGGTGCCGGCGGGGCTGGTCCAGGCGGGCGGAGCCGCGCAGTGCCTTGCCGTCCACGGCGATCACCCGCCGTCCGCCCCGGTCTGCTGCCGTCCGGGCGGTGTGGCGGTGAGCCAGCCAGGCGCCCACGGCCGCATCGAGTGCGTCGGCGTCGAGGCGCTCGAGGACCCGCCCGATCGCCGACCTGGACGGCGCATGCCGCCAGCGCAGCAGATGACGGCGCACGCCGAGCGTGGCAAGCAGCCCGGCGTCGGCGCGGGAGCCCCACTCGGCAAGTTCGTCGATGGTCCGGGCTCCCGAGACCGCGGCTGCCGCGCAGACCAGCAGGATCGAGGTCAACGAATACCAGCGGCCCCGCCGGGAGCGCGGATCGGGAACCGCCTCCAGGAAGATGCGCAGGTCAGCCGTGTCGTCCGGATTGAGGGGACCCAGCTTGGCCAACACGGCAGGGATCGGGGAGGATGAGACAGCGGACACGGGAACCTTCTTGATCACTTGGCTTAG
>JARAXD010000077.1:0-649 GCA_033793685.1 Streptomyces sp. ME19-03-3
GACCTCGGTGGCGAAGTCGCCCAGCGGCAGCGCGCGCGGGTTCACCTTCTCCTGGCCCGCTGCGGCCACAGCCGGAGGGACCAGCTCGACGACGCCCACACCAGTGCCGTCGAGCTGTGCGCGCAGCGCCTCGGAATAGGCGTGCACCGCGGCCTTGGACGCGGCGTAGCTGGGCATGGGCGGAAACGGCAGGAAGGCGATGCCGGAGGTCACCGTGATGAAGGTTCCGGCGCCACGCCGGACCAGATGCGGGGTGAAAGCGTCGACGACCCGGATCGTGCCGAGCAGGTTGGTGTCGATCGTCGCCTTGGCCGTCTCGAAATGCGCGGGGTCGCGCAGGTCCTCCAGGAACATGACGCCCGACATCGTGACGACGGTGTCCAGATCGGGATACCGCGCGAGCACGGCGTCCCGCGCGGAGGTGACGGAGCAGCCGTCGGTGACGTCGACGCCGAACGTGCCGAAACCTTCGGCGGCGAGTTCACCGAGCGCCTGCGGGCTGCGGCCGGCGACGGCCACGGTGCTGCCCGCCGCGGCGAAACGGCGGGCCAGTTCCCGCCCGATGCCTGAGGTTCCACCCACGACGAGAACAGTACGGTTGGACAGATCCACGGAAACCTTCTCCTTCGGTCCAGCGGCGCCGACGGCC
>JARAXD010000008.1:0-109155 GCA_033793685.1 Streptomyces sp. ME19-03-3
CGTGTCGTCCGGATTGAGGGGACCCAGCTTGGCCAACACGGCAGGGATCGGGGAGGATGAGACAGCGGACACGGGAACCTTCTTGATCACTTGGCTTAGACACCTGAATGATCACGGACCCCGTGTCCGCCCTGTCATCCGCCCCAACAGCGGCATCCTCACGCCAGTTGGGCGATCCCGGGAACTTGCACAAGCCCTGCGAGCGAAGTCTGCCGTGCAAATACGCTCTCTCGTAGCAGAGTTCACCGCTTTGGGGGACAGATATATGCATATGGCTGTGGTGCCACCTGATTGAGGGCACGATAAGTGACACTCTGGCGCGTGAGTGCCGTACGGGGACGTGCCGCGTGGAAGGCGCGGCACGGCGCCTTCGGCTGTCGCGCGCGCGGCCACGGGTGCGGCAGGCGCCGGCGTCCTGGTCACGGCGGGAAAGGGACAGCGTCGCCATGGCAGACCACCAGGAAGCATCCGTCACCCTGCCGAGCGACCCTGCCTCGGTCCCCGCGGTACGTCGCTACGTGAGCGACCTGCTGGTGGAGTGGGGCCTGCCGGAGGACTCGGACCCCGCCGACTCGGTCCGGCTCATCGTCTCCGAGCTCGCGACCAACGCGGTGCTGCACACCCTCGGCAAGTCGCCGACCTTCACCCTCGACGTGAAGCTCGACCGAGACGAGCAACTGCGGATCGGAGTCACCGACACGCATCCCCGGTGGCCCCAGCGGCTGCCGGCCGCCGTGCAGCAGGACAACGGCCGCGGCATGGTGATCATTCGTCACCTCACGGCGGAGGCGGGCGGCTCCCTGGTCGTCACTCCCACCGCCGAGGGCGGCAAGACGGTGTGGATCAGCCTGCCCTGGGCCGCCGCCGTCGTCGAGTGAGCCCGGTGGGCGGCCTCAGCCCTCCCGGGTGAGGAGCAGCGCCTCGGCGCCCATGGGCAGGAAGCCCGCCGCCGTGAACGCCCTTACGCTCGCCGCGTTCCCGGGGGCGATCTGCGCCCACACCGTGGCGCCATCGGGGACGAGGTGACGTGCCGCCCGTGCGAGCCGGCGGCCGAGGCCCATACCGCGCGCCCCCGGATCGACCTCCACCGCCGCCTCCCAGCGGCCCGCCACCCCCCGACCGGTCAGTACGGTGCCCCCGGGCACCGTCCACGCCCGTACCCCGGCACGGTGCCCCAGTGCCCGGGCGATCCGCGGATGATCCCGGTCGGCGGTCTCCCGCAGGGGCAGGTCCAGGGCGGCCGGCGGCAGCCCCGGCAGGGCCGACGCGGCGGTCAGCAGGTCGACGTTGTTCACCGTGCGGTCCAGCAGCCCGCACAGCGCGGTGAGGAACGGCGGATTGAGCGGCGCCGAGAGGTCGCCGGGCGGCAGCAGCCCGCGGATCCGCTCCGGATCGGCGTCCGCGAAGACCACGGTATGGGCGGTGAAGGCGACCACCCCGGCGTCGCGCGGCGCGGGCTGCGGCACCACCGTCACCGAGCCGTCGGCGGGCGGGAAGACGCCCGCGGCGGCGTCGGCGAGGATCCGATCGAGGGACACGCCGCGACCCTACCGGCATGTGCACGGCGCCGGCCGGGTGCCCAGGCCCCGGCTGCCGGGCACCCGGCCGGGGTCAGTTCACCCGGCCGTACCAGACGCTGCCGCTCCAGATCTTCTCCAGCCGCACCCGGCCGCCGGGCTTGGGGGAGTGCCAGATCCTTCCGTGCCCGGCGTACATGCCCACGTGGTAAACGTTCCTCCCGTAGTGGAAGAAGACCAGGTCGCCACGGGTTCGCGCGGACTTCCGGATGTGCCGGACGCTGTTGTACTGCGCCGCCGCCGTACGCGGGAGCTTCTTGCCCGCCTTCTTGAAGGAGTAGAAGGTGAGCCCGGAGCAGTCGAAGCTGCCGGGACCGGACGCCCCGTACCGGTACGGGGCGCCCTTCTTGGACGCCGCGATCTTCAGCGCCTTCACCGAGACGGTCGCCGCCTCGGCGTGCCGGGCGAGTTCGGGCACCGCGGCGGGACCCGCCACGGCGGCCGCCGTGAGGGCGGAGACCGCCCCCAGCCGGCACAGGACACCTGACTTGGCTGTCGGCGCACTCATGCGCAACCCTTCGTCGTCCGCCTGCGAAGGATGACCTGTCGGGTTCGGGCAGGCGAAGATGCCCGGCCGCGGCTGCGGCTTCACCCCAAGGGTCCGGCGACCGGCGCCGGACCCGTACTGCTCGGGTCCTCCGCTCCTGCCGATGCGTCGTCGTCGACCTGGCATCCGCGCGGCGGCAGGACTCGGCGTCCGCGCGGACCGCCCCGCCGGGATGACGGGGGCTTGTCGTCGAAGAGATGATCACCCACCGAAGCGGTCGATTCCCAACGCAAACGCTCGGATGTGAGTCTGTTTACGACTCACCTATTCGGGTGGACTTCACTACACAGCACGCGGAATGACGACTCGAAACCTGTCGACACCAGGGTCGGAGCCTCAGGGGCGGCACTGCGGCGGCCACATCGCGCAAGTCAGGGTCGTCCCGCCGTCCGCAGCAGATACAACGATCGGGCGAGTCCATTCGGTTCGAGTTCGTGCCGCCCGAACGGACCAGCGCGACATGACGTGCCGTCAGTGGGGCTGTGAGGGCGGCAAGGCGAGATTGCGGGTGCGTCGCTCGCCGTCCAGCACCCTCAGGGCTCGTTCGATCGTCGCCGTGTGCACCTCGCTCTCCCCGCGCAGGTGCATCAGGGTCAGCGCGTCACGCAGCTCCGCCGCCCGTCCGACCAGCGCCTGGGCGGCCCGCAGGGCGCCGTAGGTGTCACGGCAGCGGGACGGGTTGATCCGGCTCAGCAGGTCCACGACCTCCAGATAGGCGTCGATGAGCTCGCCCTCGGCCCGCGTCAGGGCCGGGAGCGGGGGCAGTTCGGGCACCACGGCCGGTCACCGCAGGGCGCGCGGGGCGCGGCCCGAGACGTTCTTGCGGCTCAGTGTCAGCCGGTCGACCAGGCCGTAGGCGAGGGCCGACGGGGCGTCAAGAAATGTGTCCCGCTCGATGTCGGCCCGGATCCGCTCCGGTTCCCGGCCGGTGTGACGTACCAGCAGCTCCTCCAACTGATCACGGCGACGGAGTAGTTCCCTGGCCTGGATCTCCAGGTCGGCCGTGGTGCCCTGGACCGCCTCCGCGAACGAGGGCTGGTGGATCAGGACCCGGGAGCCGGGGGTGGCCAGCCGCTTGCCGGGCGTTCCTGCGGCGAGCAGGACGGCCGCCGCGGAGGCCGCCTGGCCGACGCACACCGTCGACACGTCGCAGCTGACGAACTGCATGGTGTCGTAGATCGCGGTCATCGCGGTGAAGGACCCGCCGGGGGAATTGATGTAGAGCGAGATGTCCTGCTCCGGCGCGGCGGCCTCCAGATGGATGAGCTGCGCCATCACGTCGTTGGCCGAGGCGTCGTCGATCGGCGTGCCGAGGATGACGATGCGCTCCTGGAGCAGCTTGGAGTACGGGTCCAGGGAGCGCACGCCCTCGCTGGTGCGCTCGGTGAACTCGGGCAGGACGTAGCGGGCGGTCGATCGAAGCATCGCGCACCTCCGTGGGCACCCGGGCAGGGGTGGCCCCTTCGCCGTAAAAAATGTACAGGACGTACATCTCGTTATGATGGGGAGCATGGCCCACGAAGTCCCGGTGACACAAGCACGTGCGGAGCTGGCGGAGCTGATCAACCGCGTCGTCTACGGCGGTGAGCGAGTGGTCGTGACCCGTCACGGCAAGCCGCTGGTCGCCCTGGTTTCCGCCGCTGACCTGCAACGACTCCAGGAACTGGATGCCACCCCGGAAGAGGCGGTGGTCAGCACCGTCTCCTCGGTGCGCGGGGCGGTGTCCGCCACGGGCGAACGCCGCCGTTTCGGCATCGCCGCGGAACACCGCGGCACGACGAGCGCCCACCACGACGGGGCCTGACCGGCTCCCCGACGGCGGGCGCCGCCCGAGTCGGTCGCGGGCGGGACCCGGTCGGCGCCCGCGCTCCCGGCCGAGGGCGTCGTGCCGTCGCACGTCGTGCCGGCCTGTTGCCGCGTGCCGGCCTGTTACCGGGCGGGGCCGTCCCACCGCTGCTTGCCCCGCGCGACGCGGCGAGCCCGTTGCTGAGAGCGCCGGGCGGCGTCACGACCCGCCCCGGCGAGTCGTCGCACCGCCGCGCCGGCCACCGTCCCGGCTCCCCCGGCTGGGGTGGCCGCATTCCGGCGCCACGCGCCGCCGCCGCTCGGCAAGACCGGTGTCGCGGCGCGGCTCACCGCCCCGCCTCTCAGGGCGCGCCGCGCGAAGCTGCGCGCCGAGCGGCCTGGACGGAGGTACGCCAAGGCGGTCGCCGCGGTTCGTGTCGTACGACGGGGAACTGCGAGGCCGTGGCATGCTGCCGGAGGACGCCGAGGCCCATGGGCCGATGCCCGAGGGCACCGGGCGCCCTGATGGACAAGGGCCGCGCCCGCCACCATCCACGGCGGACCGCGCGCCCGCCGGCCCGATCCCGCAGGGCGGCAGTTAACGCGGACGAAACGCCGCCGAACTAGCCTGCGGCGTCCGGACAACGGCAGAGCGGATCCGCAGGCCGCACGCGCCCCCGCGGGTCCCTTCACCAGGGACGACTGCGAGGTGTGGCCATGCGACTGACCCCCCACGAACGCGAACGCCTGCTCGTCCACGTGGCCGCCGACGTGGCGGAGAAGCGGCGGGCCAGGGGTCTGCGGCTCAACCACCCGGAGGCCGTCGCGCTGATCACCTCGCACCTCCTCGAGGGCGCCAGGGACGGTCGTACCGTCGCCGAACTCATGGCCTCGGGCCGCAAGGTGCTCACCCGGGACGACGTCATGGAAGGCGTGCCGGAGATGCTCCGCGACGTCCAGGTCGAGGCCACCTTCCCGGACGGCACCAAGCTCGTCACCGTCCACGAGCCGATCGTCTAGGGGGCGCCGCGTGATCCCCGGAGAGATCCTGCACGCCGCCGAACCGGTCGTGCTCAACGCGGGCAGGCCGGTGACCCGGCTGACGGTGCTGAACCGCGCCGACCGGCCGGTCCAGGTCGGCTCGCACTACCACTTCGCCGAGGCCAACCCGGGCCTTCACTTCGACCGTGCTGCCGCCCGCGGCAAGCGCCTGGACGTCGCCGCGGGGACGGCCGTGCGCTTCGAGCCGGGCATCCCCGTCGAGGTCGATCTCGTGCCGCTCGGCGGCGCGCGGATCGTGGCGGGGCTGCGCGGCGAGACCGGCGGCGCTCTCGACCGGGACGACGCGAACGAGGCCGGCGGGCCGCACCCGAGCGGTGGCGCCGGCATGCGCCGAGCGGGCGGAGAAACGAGGGGAGAGCACGGTGTCTGAGCTCTCGCGTGCCGTCTACGCCGACCTGTTCGGCCCGACCACGGGGGACCGGGTACGGCTCGCCGACACCGACCTGCTCATCGAGGTCGAGCGGGACCTGTCCGGAGGCGCCGACGGCTCGGGCGACGAGGTCGTCTTCGGCGGCGGCAAGGTGATCCGCGAGTCGATGGGGCAGGCCCGTGCCACCCGGGCCGAGGGCACCCCCGACACGGTGATCACCGGCGCCGTCGTCCTGGACCACTGGGGTGTGGTCAAGGCGGACATCGGCATCCGCGACGGGCGGATCGCCGCCCTCGGCAAGGCCGGCAACCCCGACACCATGGACGGCGTCCACCCGGACCTGGTCATCGGACCCGAGACGGAGGTCATCGCCGGCAACGGCAAGATCGTCACCGCCGGGGCCGTCGACGCGCACGTCCACTTCATCTCCCCGACGATCGTGGACGAGGCCCTGGCCTCCGGTGTCACCACGCTCATCGGCGGGGGCACCGGCCCGGCCGAGGGCACCAAGGCCACGACCATCACGCCCGGTCCCTGGCACCTGGCCCGGATATTCGCCGCGCTGGAGTGCTACCCGGTCAACATCGGCCTGCTCGGCAAGGGCAACACCGTCTCGCACGAGGCGATGCACTCCCAACTGCGCGGCGGAGCCGTCGGCTTCAAGATCCACGAGGACTGGGGCGCCACCCCGGCCGCCATCGACGCCTGCCTGACGGTGTGCGAGGCGACCGGCGCCCAGCTCGCCGTCCACACCGACACCCTCAACGAGGCCGGCTTCGTCGAGGACACCCTCGCCGCCATCGCCGGACGGGGCATCCACGCCTACCACACCGAGGGCGCGGGCGGCGGGCACGCGCCGGACATCATGACCGTCGTCGCCCACCCCAACGTCCTGCCGTCCTCGACCAACCCGACGCGGCCGCACACCGTCAACACCGTGGACGAGCACCTCGACATGCTGATGGTCTGCCACCACCTCAACCCCGCCGTGCCGGAGGACCTCGCCTTCGCCGAGTCGCGGATCAGGCCCGGCACGATCGCGGCCGAGGACGTGCTGCACGACATGGGGGCCATCTCCATCATCTCCTCGGACTCCCAGGCCATGGGCCGGATCGGCGAGGTCGTAATGCGCACCTGGCAGACCGCGCACGTCATGAAGCGGCGGCGCGGCGCACTGCCCGGCGACGGGCGGGCCGACAACCTGCGCGCACGTCGATATGTCGCCAAGTACACCATCAACCCGGCCGTCGCCCAGGGCCTCGACGGCGAGATCGGCTCGGTCGAGAGCGGCAAGCTCGCCGACCTGGTGTTGTGGGACCCGGCGTTCTTCGGCGTCAAACCGCACCTCGTTCTCAAGGGCGGCCAGATCGCCTACGCGCAGATGGGCGACGCCAACGCCTCCATCCCGACCCCGCAGCCGGTCATGCCCCGGCCGATGTTCGGCGCGATCGGCGGCGCCCCCGCCGCCAACTCCTTCACCTTCGTCACGCACACCGCCCTCGAGGACGGCCTTTCCGAACGCCTCGCCCTCGGCAAGCGCTTCCTCCCGATCCGCGACACGCGACGGGTCACCAAGGCGGACATGCGCGAGAACGACGCCATGCCGCAGGTCGAGGTGGACCCCGACACCTTCACCGTCCGCATCGACGGAGACGTCGTCGATCCCGCTCCGGCCGTGGAACTCCCCATGGCCCAGCGGTACTTCCTGTTCTGAACGGAGTAGGGGGGCCGATGAACCGCGCCGCGCTGCTGCTGCTCGCCGACGGACGCTTCCCCGCGGGCGGCCACGCCCACTCCGGCGGGGCCGAGGCGGCCGTCGCCGCGGGCCGGATCACCGGCCCCGGCACGCTCGAGGAGTTCTGCCGCGGCAGGCTCCACACCACCGGCCTGGTGGCCGCGGCGCTCGCCGCCGCGGCCACCGCGGGCGCCGACCCACTCGCGCTGGACGAGGCCGCCGACGCCCGCACCCCTTCACCGGCCCTGCGGCAGGCCGCCCGCCGCCTCGGCCGCCAGATGACGCGGGCCGCCCGCGCCGCCTGGCCGTCACCCGCGCTCGACGCGCTCGCCACCGCGCGGCCTCGGGGCGCCCACCAGCCCGTCGTGCTCGGCCTCACGGCCCGGGCCGCGGGCCTCGCACCGCTCGACGCCGCCCACGCGGCGGCGTACGAGGCGGTGACCGGCCCCGCGACCGCCGCCGTACGCCTGCTGAGCCTCGACCCGTTCGCCGTGACGGCCGTCCTCGCCCGGCTCACCCCGGACCTGGACGACGTCGCCACCAGGGCCGCCGACGCCGCCCACCGCTGCCTCACCGAGGGCACCGACGCGCTGCCCGCCGCCTCCGCGCCACTGCTCGACGTGTACGCCGAGGCCCACGCCGGATGGCCCGTCCGCCTCTTCGCCTCCTAGGGGACCCTTCATGCACCTCGACCACGACCACACCGTCTTCCCGCAACGGCGCACCTGCGCCGCCACCCCCACGGCCCGCCCCGACGGCAGCCGCCGGGCCCTGCGCATCGGCCTCGGCGGCCCGGTCGGCTCGGGCAAGACCGCCACCGTCGCCGCGCTGTGCCGCGCGCTGCGCGACGAGTGGGCCATCGCGGTCGTCACCAACGACATCTACACGCGAGAGGACGCCGACTTCCTGCTGCGCGACGCCGTCCTGCCACCGGAGCGGATCGTCGCCGTGGAGACCGGCGCGTGCCCGCACACCGCGATCCGCGACGACATCTCGGCCAACCTCGAGGCCGTCGAGGAACTGGAGGACGCCGTCGGGCCGTTGGACCTCGTCCTGGTGGAGTCCGGTGGCGACAACCTCACCGCCACCTTCTCCAAGGGCCTGGTCGACGCCCAGGTCTTCGTCATCGACGTGGCCGGCGGCGACGACATCCCGCGCAAGGGCGGCCCCGGGGTCACCACCGCCGACCTGCTGGTGGTCAACAAGACCGACCTCGCCCCGTACGTCGGCTCGGACCTCGGCCGCATGGCGCGCGACGCGAAGCGGCAACGCGGCGACCAGCCGGTGGTCTTCACCTCCCTCGTGGCCGAGAACGGCGTCGCCCCCGTCGCCGAGTGGATCCGCGACCGGCTGGCGGTCTGGGCGGCGGTCCCCGCGTGAGCGGCGTCCACGCCACCGCGCGGATCACCGCCGTCCCGGACGGCCGCGGCGGCACCGCGCTGCCCGAACTCACCGGCGAGGGGCCGCTCGCGCTGCGCCGTACGCGGTCCGCGGACAGCCGAGCCGCCCGGGTGACGGTCGTCGGAGCCATGACCGCGCCGCTGGGCGGCGACCGGCTGGCCCTGCACGCCACGGCCGCGCCGGGCGCCGTGCTGCGTGTGGACGCGGCGGCGGCCACCGTGGCGCTGCCCGGCCGCGACGGCGGCCAAGCGCGGTACGAGGTAAGGCTCGTGGTGGGTGCGGGCGCCGAACTGCACTGGCTGCCAGAGCCCTTGATCACCGCACAGGGCAGTGACCTGCTGATGGCCACCACGGCCGAACTCGCCCCGGGCGCGCGCCTCGTACTGCGCGAGGAGCAGATCCTGGGCAGGGCGGGGGAGCGGCCGGGCCGGCTCACCACCCGCCTGACGGTGCGGATGGACGGCCGTCCGCTGCTGGACCAGGAACTCGCCTTCGGGCCGGGAGTGGCGGGCTGGTCCGGTCCTGCCGTCCTGCACACCTACCGGGCCGCCGGTCAACTGCTGGTCGTCGCAGCGGCGTTCGTGGACGAGCCGGTGCGGGTGCGAGCACCGGCACCGGACGCGGGACAGGGGCAGTCCGTGCTGACCCCGCTCGCCGGTCCGGCCGTGCTGCTGACCGCTGTTGCCCCGGACGGACTGTGCCTGCGGCGTATGCTGTCGGCTAGCGTAGCCCCGTGACGTCGATAGACACCGAGAACCCGGGCCGTTACGGCCCCACCGCGACCACCGAGGCGCAGCCCGAGGAGGTCGGCCCCGTCCGCACCGAGTACGCGCCGGCCCACGACGGCGACCCCGACCCCGGCGAGATCGTCTGGACGTGGGTCCCCTATGAGGAGAACGACGGCCGGGGCAAGGACCGCCCGGTCCTCGTCGTGGCGCGCGAGCCGGGCAACACGCTGCTCGCCGTACAGCTGTCCAGCAAGGAGCACAACGACGACCGCGAATGGGTCGCCATCGGTTCCGGACCGTGGGACAAGTCCGACCGCCCGTCCTGGGTGAACGTCGACCGGGTGCTGCGCGTCCACCCCGACGGCATGCGCCGGGAGGCCTGCGCGCTCGACCGGGGCCGCTTCAACATCGTCGTGAACCGGCTCAAGGAGCTCTACCGCTGGCGCTGACCCGCGCGCGGACCGGCCCCCGGGGTGAAGCCGCCCCCCGGGGGCCGGGCGGCACCGCGTCAGGGCTTCACATCGGCGACGACCGTGTACTGCGTCGACTCGTGCTCCACGATGCACTCGCGCAATCCGACCCGCCGCGCCTTGAAGTCCTCGCTCGACAGGTACGCGAGGTACTGGTCGAGCGACCGCCACTCGCTGGTGACGATCCAGCTGTCCGGGTCGGCGAGGGACCGGCACAGCTGCGAACTGATGAAGCCGTCCGCCGTGACGATGCCACGGTGCACGAGATCGTATGCCTGCGCATACTGATCCCCCTTGCCCTCGTGAAGCCGAATCCGCAGAACGACGCGTGTCTTCGGTGTGCTGTCCATGGGACCTCGATCCTTGGGGGCGCGAGGACCGTGCGCACGCCGCGGCCGCGCTGAGGACGGTGGCGTGGGGCCCGGGAGGGCCGCTCGATCGCACGGGGCGGTGCGGGCTCGCGTGGCACCGTCGAGCGCGGGCCCCGGGACGGTCGCCCGGGGGGATCGCCGCGTCCATCCCGCGGGGGGATGGGGCGCCCAGTTACCGCCATCCCTCGACTGTGCGGCCCTCAACCGGGCGGGGCAAAAGGCGCTGGGCCGAACGGGTGAGCGGGGCCCGGGACCACGGCACCCGGGCCCCGGTCAGCAGGCCGGTCAGCACCGCCGCCGCCCCGCCCGCGCCGTCGCGGTGGAGCATCTCCGTACGGTGGACGAGATCACCGAGCGGGGCGCCGGCTCGCACGGCGCCACCGGCCTGGTCGACCCCTGCATCAACGACCGGGTCACCGACTACTTCGTGTCGGGCGAGCTCGACCGGTCCGACGTGGCGTGCGCCCCGCACGCCGCTCCGGTGCCGCCCGCGAGCTGACCCCACCGCGGTACACAGCCGGACGGCCCCGGCGCGCACACAGGGCGCGCGGGGGCCGTCCGGCGTTCCCGGACCGGGCGGCTACCCGAGCCGTACCCCCGTCGTGCCCGCGCCCTCGTCGCCGTCGCCGGTGTTGACCGTGCCGCGCGGCTCGAACATCAGGATGCGGGTGCCCTCCTCGGCGCGCGGCCGGTGCGGCACGCCCCGGGGCACCGTGAACACCTCGTGCGGGCCGAGCGTCACCGTGCGGTCCGGCAGGTCCAAGTGCAGCCGTCCGGCGAGGACGAGGAAGAACTCGTCGGTGTCCGCGTGCGCGTGCTCGGCGAAGTCGCCCTCGACGTTGGCGACCTTCACGTCGTAGTCGTTGACCTCGGCGAGGACGTGCGGCATCCACTTCTGGTCCACGGCGTCCATCACGGTGTCGATGTTGCGCTTGTCGCTCACGTGACTCCTCTACCCGGGGAAGGCGGCGGCGAAGGCGGCCCGGGTGGGCGAGTCCGCGCGCCGGTCCAGTACGGCGAAGACCACCCGGCCGAAGCGGCCCGCGAACCGCCCGCCCGGCCCGAGGTGCTCGCGGAAGCCGGCGGCGACCGCCGCCGGCTCGTTGCGGAACACCCCGCAGCCCCAGGCGCCCAGCACCAGGGAGGGGTAGCCGTGCGCCGCCGCGACCTCGAGCACCCGGCCCGCCCTCGACGACAGCGCGGCGGGTACCCGGTCCACGAACTCCGGCTCCTGACGGGCGATCACCCCCGCGTTCGGTGCGGCGGAGGTGAGGAAGCCGGCCTCGAAGGGCTCGTCCAGCAGGA
The DNA here is from genome assembly GCA_033793685.1 of Streptomyces sp. ME19-03-3. Classification (GTDB taxonomy): domain Bacteria; phylum Actinomycetota; class Actinomycetes; order Streptomycetales; family Streptomycetaceae; genus Actinacidiphila. Next base: position 11,352 of record JARAXD010000008.1, read on the forward strand.
CGCCGCGCTCGTCGCGGAAGACCGGGACACCGGGGGAGTGGATCACCCGGTCGCTGTACAAGGGGCTGCGGTCGGCCCGGTGCCAGTCGTAGAACCGCCGCGCCGTGAGCAGCGTCGTGTACAGCGCCGACGCACGGCACAGCGCCTCCTCCTGGGCCTGCGCCCCGTTGAGGTAGCCGCCGCCGGGGTTGCGCGCCGAGGCGAAGTTCAGCACGGCCACCGGGACCCCGGGTACCTCTCTCACCAGGCGGCGCGCCGCCTGCAGGCTGTCCTCGCCGGTCACGTCGAAGGCCGTCGGCCCGTTGCCGTCCGCGCCGGCGCCGGGATCGACGGGCTCGGGGCCGTACATCCGCGTCCCTCGCACGGCCCGGTCGACGGCCTCGCCGATCGCCACGTCCACGCCGCGTGCCGTGCGGTAGCGGCCGCTCGCGACAAGGCCTTCCGTCTCCTTGGCGAGGGCCCGCAGCCGCGCACTCACGTCCCGTCCTTTTCCACGCCCAGAGGCTATTCGGCCTCCCGGGGTCCGGCGAGGGGTTTTCCGGCTGCCAGCCAGCGGTCCTCGGCCTCGTAGTCGAACAGGTCGCCGAAGCGGTCGTAGGTCGACGCCAGGACGGGGAAGGCCTCCCGCCAGTCCCGTCCGCCGAGCCGCTCGACCAGCCAGGCCACGTTCTCCGGCAGGGACTGCGCGTAGCCGGTCACGGCGCGGTAGCCCAACTCGCGCTCCGCGGCCGACATGTCCAGTACGAAGGGGTGCGCCGTGGTCCAGGGCGTGTCACCGACGTTCTTCGCCGGGGGAGGGCCGTCCACGGTGTACGTCTCCGCCTCGTGGCCCAGCACCGCCGCGATGGCGTCGGCGATCTCCGTGACCGTCGGGGCGTACGGGTCACCGGCGTTGAGCACCCGGGAGCCCGGGCGGCGGGCGGCCAGGCGCACCAGCTCGCCGAGGTTCGCGGCGTGCACCGGGTGGAAGCGACTCTCCCCGCCGTACGCGAGCACCCGGAACGGCCGCCGGTCCACGGCCCGCTTGACGAAGTACAGCTCCCTCGGTCGCAGGCTGTGCGGGCCGTGGACCGCCCCGGCCCGCAGCAGCGTGACCGGCAACCGCCCCTCCGCCGCCAGCAGATCGCGCTCCATCGCCACCTTGCGCGCGGAGTAGCCGCCCTCGCCGGGGGCCTGCACCGGCTGCGCCTCGGTGACGGGCACCGGGAAGACGGGCGCGCCGTCCGGCTCCCCGTCGGTGTCCAGGCTGCGGCCCCGGCCGTCCTCGTAGACGGAGCAGCTGGACACGACGACCGCGGAGCCGATCCGGTCCGCCAGATCCGTCAACTGCCGCGCGTGCTCCGGCCCGTAGGCGACGCAGTCCAGCAGTACGTCGCAGCCCTCGCCGAGGGCCGCTGCCAGCGCCGCCGTGTCCTCGCGGTCCACGGCCACCGGCCGGACCCCGTCGGGCCACTCCACGTCACCGCCGCCCCCGCGGGAGGCGGCCCGCACCTCCCAGCCGTCCTCGGCGAGGGCGCGCACCGCCGCCCGGCCGATCTGTCCTGTGGCCCCGATCACGAACGCAGTTCCCGTCATGAGGGCGACGCTAGGCGGGCCGGGGGCGGCGCGACCAGGCCCGTTCGCCGTGCGCGGATCCGCCGAGGGCGCAACAGCCGGGGGGCGGTCAGGCGCTGCGGCGCAGCCGGGAGCCGATGCCGGACTGGCCCTGCTGCTCCGCCTTGACCTCGGCTGCGTAGCGGTCGACGTACTCCTGGCCGGACAGGCCGAGGATGGCGTACATGATCTCGTCCGTGGCCGAGCGCACCACGTAGCGCTCGTTGTCCATCCCCTCGAAGCGGGAGAACTCCAGCGGCTCGCCGAAACGGATGGTCACCGGCTTGATCCGAGGCAGCCGCCGGCCGGCGGGCTGGATCTCGTACGTGCCGATCATCGCGCACGGGACCACCGGGACCCCGGCCCGGATGGCCATCGTGGCGACGCCCACCTTGCCCTTGTAGAGGCGTCCGTCGTGGGAGCGGGTGCCCTCGGGGTAGATGCCGAGGAGTTCGCCCTTGGCGAGCACCTTCATGCCCTCGCGGATCGCCGACTCGCCCGCCTTGCCGCCGGAGCGGTCGACCGGGATCTGCCCGATGCTGTGGAAGAACGCCGCGGTCAGCCGCCCCTTGAGGCCGGTTCCGGTGAAGTACTCGGCCTTGGCCAGGAAGGTGATCCGGCGCGGCAGGATCGCGGGCATCAGGAAGTGGTCCGAGAACGACAGGTGGTTGCCCGCGACGATCGCCGCGCCTTCCTCCGGGATGTTCTCCATGCCCTCGATCCTCGGGCGGAACAGCACCCGCAGCAGCGGGCCGAGGACCACGTACTTGAGCACGTAGTAGAACACGGACTGACTCCCAACTGGCGCCGACGGCTCCGGGGCGGGGTTCTGCCAGGTCACAACGCGATTCGAGGAGGGCCAGTCTAGGCGCGGGGGGCGCCTGGCGTCACCGGGTGCGCACGCGTACGCCCGGGTCACCGCCGGCCCCTGCGACGCCGGCAGGACCGGCGGCCGACCGGCGACCGGCGGCCGGTGGTCGGCGGTCGGTCCCGGTGGTGTCGGGCGGCAGGTGCCCGGGCGCTGGGGACCACCGAGTCCGCGGCGACCCGTTGCCGCGGTCCCGGCCGTCGTGGGCCTGCCCCCGGCATCGCCGGCGGACCGGTGCCCCGCCGTGCTCTCAGTGTCCCGTCGCGCCCTCCCGGGCGCGGTGGGGCAGCAGGAAGGCCGCCGCCAGGGCCGCGACGAAGGCGGCCGCGGCCAGGAGTGCGGTCCACTGGGTGGCGGGCACCGTGCCGCCGTCGGCCGCGTACGAGAAGAACGCCGTGCCGAGTACCGCGACACCGATCGAACCGCCCAGTTGTTGCACGGCGTTGAGGACCCCGGAAGCCGATCCGGTCTCGTGCTCCTCGACGTCGGCGAGGGCGATGTCGAAGAACGGCGCCATCACCAGGCCCATCGCGAAGCCGTTCAGCAGGAGGGCGGGCAGCAACTGCCAGGTGGTCGCCCCCTGGCCCGCCAGGTGCACGGTCAGCGCCAGCGCGACGACCGCCACGGCCGACAGCGCGAAGCCGGCCTGGATGGTGCGCCGGCCGTACTTCGGGCCGAGGAAGCCACCGGAGAGGATCGCGCCCACGACCGTGCCGGCGGACCAGGGGATCATCGAGGCCCCGGCGTGCAGGGCGCTGTAGCCGAGTCCCACCTGCAGATGGAGGGTGAGTACCAGCATCAGTCCGCTGACGGCGGCGAAGAAGGCGACCCCCACCACGAGCGCGGCGGAGAAACCGCGGTGGCGGAAGAGTCCGGGCTCGACGAGCGGGGAGCCGCCCCGCGCCACGAGCCGCCGCTGGTACCAGGCGAAGAGGCCGAGCACCGGGACCGCGCCCGCCATCGACAGGTACGTCCACAGCGGCCAGTCCAGGTCGCGGCCCTGGACGAGCGGGTAGACCAGCATGAGCACCCCGAGGCTGACCAGCGCGGACCCCGGCAAGTCCAGTCGCGGCGCGTGCGGCGAGCGGCCCTCGGGGAGGATGCGCAGGGCGACGGCGAAGGCGAGGACGCCGATCGGGACGTTGATCAGGAACACCGAACGCCAGCCGGTGCCGAAGAGGTCGGCGTCGGTGAGGAATCCGCCGAGCACCGGCCCGGCGACCGCGGCGAGCCCCATGACCGGCCCGAACGCGGCGAAGGCCGCCCCCTGCTCCTTGGGAGGGAACATCTGGCGCAGGATGCCCAGACCTTGCGGCACCATCATCGCGGCGAACAGTCCCTGAGCGGCGCGGGCTCCGATCAGCACGGCCTGGATCTGCTCGTCTCCGGCCTGGCGCGCCACGCCGCCGGCTGACATTCCCGCCGACGGGAAGGCGGCGCGGCCGGCCGCATCGCCGTGCGCACGGCCGGCGCGGGCCGGGGCGCGACGGCGCCGGCACCGCCGTGCCGTCTGTACGCCGGGTGATCAATTCGCTGTGCCCCGGCACGCAACGCCCATAGGGTTCCTGCATGACGGATGAGAGTGAGCGGGCCGTCCAGGTGGCCATCGCCGGGGAGATGGAGCTTCTCGATCCCGAGGTGCGTGCTTCCCCGGCCCGTGTCCTGGAGCTCCTGGATCCGGAGTTCACCGAGATCGGGGCTTCCGGCCGCCGGTGGGACGTGGAGTCGATCCTCACGGTGACGAGCGGCGGCTCGGTGTCCCCGGAGTCTCCGGTAAAGGTCAGCGACATGTCCGGCGCCGTCCTCGCTCCGGGCGTCGTCCACCTGACCTACTTCGCCGACGACCGGGGCCGCCGGGCATGGCGGAGCTCCTTGTGGCGTCTGACGGAGGCAGGCTGGCGGATGTACTTCCACCAGGGCACGCCGACGGCCTGAACGGGTGGTGGTGGGACGCCGCCCGCGAGGGCGGCGGGCGCCCAGCCGCACGGGACGGCGTCAGGTCGCCGTGGCCGGCGCGTCCGCTCGCGCGGCTGTGCCGGCGAGGCGGCAGGAGTCAAGGCCGGCCGGGGCACCCGGCGCGGACGCCGCCCCTGGGGGACGGCCGACGCCCCGCGCCGGCGGCACGGCGCGCGCCCGGCCACAGGTGCCGTACGCGCAGCGCTCAACGGGGGGCGTGGATGCGAACCCCCCGATCGTGCCCGGCATGAGGACGACCCATGCGAACCACACCCAGCCGTTGGGGCCGAGTGCGACCGTGTACGCGGTCACGACGACAAGAGACGCCATCGTGCAGGTGATCATGGCCTTGGCAGGTGTGGGCATGCGTGGGCCCCCTCCCGGGGGCCGGGGGAGGAGGCGGCGGCCCGGACTCCATGGTCCCGTCGGAGCCCGACATGAAGCGGTACCTGTGCCCACGCCCGGTCCGGCAACTCCGCCTCCGCAGCAGGCCCGTGCGGAGACATCCGGGGGACCGTCCGTTGCTACCGCCGTGTGTGCTGCTCCCACTGTGTCGGTGATCAGTCCTGGGTCGGCGAGTCGGGTGTGTGCGCGGTGAGTGTCCGCAGGAGTCCTTCGACGCCGTTCAGGAAGGTTTCGGAGATCAACCGGGGGTCGAAGAGGCAGCCGGCTGCCATGGCGCCGTCGCGGAGCATGACCAGGTGCCGGGCGGCGTCTTCGGCGGATGTGCCGCTCACCTGTGCGAGCAGGTCGGTGAGGGTGTTGAGGAACCATTGCCGGTGGGCGAGGACGGCTTGGTGGATGGGGTGGCTCGGGTCGAAGTACTCGGCGGCGGCGTTGAGGAAGGCGCAGCCGCGGAAGCCGGGGGACGTGATGCCGTCGGTGATGGATCTGGCGACGGCCCGGATCTGGTCGGCTGCGGACGCGCTGCCGGCGATGGCGGTGGCGACCTGGGCGCGGATACCCTGGTCCGCTTGGTCGAGGTAGGCGAGGACGAGTTCTTCCTTGCCGGCGAAGTGGCGGTACAGGGTGGCCCGGGTGACCTGTGCCTCCGCGGTTATCCGGTCGATGCCGACGGAGTGGATCCCCTCGGTGTAGAAGATCCGGGTCGCCGTGTTGAGGAGTCGCGTTCGCGCCTCCGAGATGGTCCCGCCTGCAGTACTCCGACTCATAGTCCCAGCGTACCAAAGGGCAGAACGTTCGGTCTCGAGGTGGGCAAAGGCGTGACCGTCATAGGCGGGGGCTGCTCCGGCGGAGCAGGCGGGCGCCGCCCTCCAGGCGCTGATGAGCACGAATCGCGGCATCTTCGCTCCGGCTGCGGCCGCGTGCATGAGCCCCGACTTCACCGAAGATTCGTGTCACGCCGCGAGCCGTCACCGATCAGCTGTGCGGGCCCGGCGGAATACGGCGTCCCGGTCCATGAGGCAGCTTGCGGGGCAGGTCCGGCCGGTACTGACCGGCAGGTCCACCGCGACGACAGCACGGCTTCTGTCGGGCCGGGAGCGCCTCCTGCCGGGGCCGGGGCGCCGGGGAGCGTCAGCGTCTGCTGTCGGTCCTGTTCGCGGTTCCGGACATGATCGGTCTCCTCACGCGGGCCGTCCTCGGTCTGTTGCCTCCGACGGGTGCGGCCGAGGTCGTCGGGGGGCAGGTCATCCGGATCCGCGTGGTGATCCAGCGGCACGCCTTGTGCCTGCACACGCTACAACGTGAGGGAGAACGTTCGGTATTGACAGAGGGTGGCACCCCTGACAGGCTGTGCGGTACCGAACGTTCCGTCTCTTGAGGGGCGTCCAGGACCCGTACGCGGCGGGGCCGCGGGGGGCATCCCTCGTGGCGCCCGGCAGGGCGAGCGATCGCGCCGCTCAGTTGGATGCGCAGTGGGCGTGACCGAGAAGGCCAGGGCGGACCGCGCAGGCCCTGGACTTCTCCTCCTTCGTCAGTGCATTGAAAGGGATCATCGTGAGCGCTGTTGCTGCTCAGCCCGGTTTGTCCGGGACCGCTTCCGCTTTGCGGCGGCTGTATTTCGTTCGGTTCGCGTTCGCTCTGGTCTGGGCCCTTGTGATGTTCACGATGGCCGAGGAGATCACTCCGTTCGGGGCCGTGTTGCTGGTGCTGTACCCGGCGTTCGACGTGGGCGCGGCGGTCTACGACGCGAAGGTGTCGCGGAGTACGGGTTCGCCGACGCCGCTGTACGTGAACGTGGCGGTCAGCTCGATCACGGCGGTGGGTCTGGCGTTCGCGTGCGCGTCGGGTGTTCCGGCGGTGCTGCGGGTGTGGGGTGCCTGGGCGGTTGTGGCCGGCCTGGTGCAGCTCATCGTGGCGATCCCGCGGCGGAGGATGGGCGGCCAGTGGCCCATGATCCTCAGCGGCGGTATTTCGGTGCTTGCCGGTGCGTCGTTCGTCGCGTCGGCGGGTGCCGATGATCCCACGCTGTCCAGTGCGATCGGCTATGCGATCCCGGGTGCCGTCTTCTTCATGCTCTCGGCACTGCGCCTGGGCCGTGCCGCGAAGGGCGAGTGAACGGCGTCGACTGAGCGCCGCCGTCGCGGAGCGGGCACTGGGCGGTGGTGCGTCCTGGACGCGCACCACCGACCAGTGCCCGCTCCACGTGGTGAGCGCCGCCCACGACGGGCGGCGCCTGCTGTGAGGGCCGCGCCGCTGCCCCGCGCCGGGCTGCGCGGTGATGGGCGAGGTCGAGTCGCCGACGATCGAGAGGGGGGTGCAGCAAGCGGGCCTCGGCAATGCGGACATGACGCCCCGCCCAGCCCGTAGGGCCTGGACGAGGAGTGGCCCTTCGGTCGGGACGGCAGCCAGGCCAAGGGATGCCGGTACTCGGCGGCGGTCGGGTCGAGGGCCTGATCGCGTGCAACCCCTCGTACCTTCCGCGGGCCGAGGAGGGCCACGTCGTCCCGAGGGACGCCCGGCCGGGCCCGCGGACGGGCAGGCGCTTCGCCTGACCCCGCCGCCGTTCACGAGCGCCCCGCGCATCTCCTGTTCGGCCAGTGCGTTGTATGCGGCGTGCCGGTTTGCCTATATCGTTTAGGTAGAGTCATAATGTGTGTAGGCGATGGGAGGATGGTTGTGGTGCACAGAGGGCTGAACCCCGGAGGGCCTGACCCGGGCGGGGGCGGAACTCGCTGATGAGGTCGGCCTCGCTCAGGTGACCGTCCCGGCGCTCGCCCGAGGGTCCGGCGTACCGGCGGCGAGTCCGTACTCGCACGTCAAGAGCTCGCGGGACCTCAAGGCCCGGATCGCCCTGTTCGCCCTTGGTGCCCGGCAGCGTCCCGCACGGCTACATCAGCCTGGAGCCGACCGGACTTCGGCCATACCGCCCTCGACCCGCAGGAGTCCTGGCTCTGGACGCTGGACTGCCTCGACGCACTGCTGCGCACCCGCGGCGCCCCCCGGCGCGCGCTGTCCGCGCACCGCGCACCGCGCACCGCGCGCCGACGAGCCCCGAGAACCCGTACACCCTCCGACCGACAGGCTGCGGACCATGACCTCGGAACACGACTGGACCACCACCCCCATCACCGCGGACATCCTGCGTGGCTTCCTCGACCTGGAGCCGACCGCGCACGGCCTGCTCCCGCACCGGCTGCCGGCAACGGCACGCCGGCAGATCCCCGACGAGCAGCTGACGCTGGCGGAGGCCCAGCCCTCCGGCGTGCGGCTCGCCTTCCGCACCCGGGCGACCGCCGTCGAACTGGACACCCTTCCCACCAAACGCGCCTACCAGGGCTTCCCGCCGCCCGCGGACGGTGTCTACGACCTGCTGGTCGACGGCCGCCTCGCCGCCCAGGTCACCGTGCCCGGCGGCAACGTCCGAATGATCACGGACATGACCACCCAGACCTCCAAGCTACACGAGGGGCCCACCGGCACCGCTCGCTTCACCGACCTGCCGGCCCAGGACAAGGACGTCGAGATCTGGCTTCCGCACACGGAGATCACCGAGCTCATCGCCCTGCGCACCAACGCCCCCGTCGAACCCGCGTCGGACGCCGGACGCAGGGTGTGGCTGCACCACGGCAGCTCCATCAGCCACGGCTCCAACGCCGCGCACCCGACCGCCATCTGGCCGGCCCTGGCCGCGGCCCGGGGCGGGGTGGAGCTGGTCAACCTCGGGTTCGGTGGCGGCGCGCTGCTCGATCCGTTCACCGCCCGCGCGATGCGGGACACTCCGGCGGACCTGATCAGCCTGAAGATCGGCATCAACATCGTCAACACCGACGCGATGCGCCTGCGTGCCTTCGGCCCCGCCGTCCACGGCTTCCTCGACACCCTGCGCGAGGGCCACCCGACCACACCACTCCTGGTCGTCTCGCCCATCTGGTGCCCGGTCCAAGAGGACACTCCCGGACCCCTCATGCCCGACTTCGCCGACGGCACCCTGAAGTTCAAGGCGACCGGCGATCCCGCCGAACGCGCCGCGGGACGCCTGACGCTCACCGTCATCCGCGAGGAACTTGCCCGGATCGTCGCCCAGCGGGGCGCCGAGGATCCGAACCTGTACTACCTCGACGGCCGCGACCTCTACGGGGAGAAGGACTACGCGGAGTTCCCGCTGCCCGACGAGGTCCACCCCGATCCCGCGGGACACCTGCGCATCGGCGAGAACTTCGCGCGGCTGGCATTCGGCGACGACGGCCCCTTCGCCACCGGGAGCGCCTGACCCGCCGCGACGGTCGCACCGGTTTCACAGCTTCCGTGATCGGGTCGGCGACCGAGGTGAGCACTCATCAGCGTCGGGGATGAGTTTGCCTGTGCCGGATCTCCGCACCCGTCGACGACCGCCTCCAGCGCATCGATGGGCGAGCCGGCGGACGAAATGCGGCCGTCCTGCCGATCGGCTCGGCGAAGTTCTCGGCGAGGTTGGTGAAGAGCTTGTCCGGATCGGCAGCGGATTTCGCACGTGCGGGAAGAACGCGCCTTCCGGCCGTGCTGCCCCGCACAGGATCCGACATCAAGGAGGACGAACGTGACCTCGACACTCCCGAGGCGTATGGGCCATCACATCACCGTCGAGCCCAGCGGCCGGCACGTGCGCGCGGTGCGGGGCGGGCAGGCACTCGCGGAGAGCGACCGGGCACTGTTGCTGCGCGAGCCGGGTTGTCCGGACGCCTACTACATTCCGGTCCAGGACGTGCGCCTCGACCTGCTGACCCCGTCCGAGACTCGCACGCACTGTCCTTTCAAGGGCGAAGCCTCCTACTGGTCGCTGCCGGACGCGCCGGACCTGGTCTGGACGTACGCCGAGCCGAAACCGGAGCTGGCGGCGATCGCGGGGCACCTCTGCTTCTACGAAGTGGAGGTGTCCTGAGCGCGTCGCGCGCCGGGCGATGCATCACGCAGCGTCCGCCGGTCGGCACCGACGTGGATGTGCGGCGGCGGGGTGCAGCCCTGCTTCAGGTCGCCGATGAGCTGGTGTGTCGTAGGCCGTCGCCAAGGAGGCCGATGATCTGGTGGGCTTCGTCGAGCCGGCCAGTGCTTGCGGCGGGCCACCGCCGGGGCACCCGCCCTGGGGCCGCCGCCCCCGGCGGCGGCCTCCCGGTGCCCTCAGCGGGGCGTGCGGATCGCGAACACCCCGATCGTGGCCAGCATGAGGACGACCCATGCGAACCACACCCAGCCGTTGGGGCCGAGTGCGACCGTGTACGCGGTCACGACGACAAGAGACGCCATCGTGCAGGTGATCATGGCCTTGGCAGGTGTGGGCATGCGTGGCCTCCTCCCCGGGGGCCGCGGGGCGGCGGCCCGGACTCCATGGTCCCGCCGCCGCCCGCTGTGCGCTACCACTCCCCGTCGGCGACCTGACCCTTGTCCTTCAGGTGCTTCACCTGATCCGGATGCGGCGCCACCCACGCGGACTCGTCCGCGCCGAGCCAGTCGCCGACCGGCTTCACCCGGTTCAGCGCGTCGGGCGCCGCCAGGTCCTCGGCGTCGGCGTCGTAGTAGTCGAACCAGGGCAGGCCCGCCGCGGTGTACGCGGCGCGGTCGACGGGGGAGGGGGGAGCCGGCTCGCCGGTGATGCGCCGCCACTCCGGCACCGTCGTGAGGTGCACGAAGACCCGGCCCGAGGGCTTCTCGCGCCAGTCGGAGGGCTTGCGGTCGTCGCGGTAGACCTCCTGCCGCATCCGGCCGCCCGCACCGAGCCCCATGGAGACCGGGGACCGTCCCGCGCTCCTCGCCGGGCGGGCGGCGCTCCCGGGGGCCGGCGGCGCGGCGGCCGCCGGAGCGGCCATCGGCATCGCGCCCGGAGCACCGCCGTAGCCGCCGGAGGCCGCGTGACGGATGCTCTCCCGGCGCCGCTGCTCGGCCTGCCACACGGCCAGCTGCTCCTCGCCGAGTTCGGACACCTGCAACTGCACCCCGCCCCAGACCTCCTCGCCGGTGACCTGCCCCTCGACGGTCGCGCCCAGGCCCAGCGGCACGGCCACGAACTGGCGGATCGTCCCGGAGCCGGAGTTGATGCCGTCCAGCCACGGCTGGCGGGGCAGCACGAGGTAGTTCTGGGGGTCCTGCGACAGCCGGTCGCTCCACGGCCGCCCCGACACCGCGCACACCTTGCCGACGCCCACCTGCAGCGCGGCCGGCGCGGCGGCCGAGAAGCTCAGCCACATGGCCTCGCGCTGGTAGACGGGCAGCATGACGCCGCCCCGCTCGAGCCACTCCCCGGGCACGGTGCCGGCGTGGTCGCTGACCCGGCGCAGCGGGAAGGTGCCGAGGCCGGGTGGGAGCGGATGTGTTCCCGTCTCCGGCAGCCGCAGCGTGCGCATGAAGCGCACCGTCACACCGCCCGGCAGCAGCAGCGCGTCGCCCGAGATCCGTACCTGCTCGCCCATCGCGGGCCTCCCTTCGCGGCGGGCGGCCCCGGTCAGCCGCGACCCCGCGCCTCCAAGGATGCCAAGTAGGCGTTGTAGGCCACCAGTTCCGCGTCGCCGTCGCGGTCCGCCGCGCGGTCCTTGCGGCGCGCGTGGCGCTGCTCCGAGGTGTACCACTGGATCAGCAGCGCCACCAGCACGATCACCGACGGGACCTCGCTGAACGCCCACGCGATGCCGCCGGCCGCGGTCTGGTCGCCCAGCACGTCGATCCCCAGCGAGGCGGGCGGGTTCTTGAAGGCGCCGATCATCGGCTCGCTCGCCATCATCAGGGCGATGCCGAAGAAGGCGTGGAACGGCATCCCGGCGAACAGTTCCAGCATGCGCATCACATGGCCCGGCCGGTGCGGTCCCGGGTCCACGCCCATGATCGGCCAGAAGAAGACCAGGCCGACGGCGAGGAAGTGGACCATCATCGCGATGTGCCCCGCACGGCTGCCCATCAGGGTGTCGAACAGCGGGGTGAAGTAGAGCCCGTACAGGCTGGCGATGAACAGCGGGATGGTGAAGGCCGCGTGCGTGACCACCCGCATGTAGCGGCTGTGCAGCAGCGCCACCAGCAGCTCCCGCGGGCCCTTGCGGCCGCGTCCGGCCGTCGGCAGGGCCCGCAGCGCCAGCGTCACGGGCGCGCCCATCAGCAGGAGGATGGGGGAGACCATGCTGATGACCATGTGCTGCACCATGTGAACGCTGAACATCGCCATGCCGTAGTCGTTCAGCGCGGTGCACATCACCGCGGCGATGGAGAGCACACCGGCCACGAAGGCGACGATCCGGCCGGCCGGCCAGCGGTCGCCGCGCCGCCGCAGTCGTACGATCCCCCAGCCGTAGAGCACGAGGGCGAGCACACAGCCGGCCAGGAAGACCGGGTCCCCGCTGAACTCGAGCCCCCGGCCGAGGGTGAACGGCGGGAGCTCCGCCGTCATCCCGTGTCCGCCGTGGTCCATCCGTCACTCTCCCGTCGCGCCTGCCGCACGTACCGCGCCGTCGGCAATGTGCCGGTTGGGGCGGGTGCGCCCGCACCAGACTAGAACCGCCCCCGGTCGCGCTCGCGACCGGGGGCGGTTCGAAAGGTGGGTCAGCGTGTCACAGCACGCACTCGGCCTCGACGTAGCGCTCGACGGGGACGGTCTTGAGGTGCTCGACGGCCTCGGCCAGCGGCACCAGCGTGATGTCGGTGCCGCGCAGCGCCGTCATCATGCCGAAGTCGCCGTTGTGCGCCGCCTCGACCGCGTGCCAGCCGAAACGGGTGGCCAGCACCCGGTCGTAGGCGGTGGGGGTGCCGCCGCGCTGCACGTGGCCGAGGATGACCGGGCGGGCCTCCTTGCCCAACCGCTCCTCGAGCTCGATCGAGAGCCGGGTGGCGATGCCGGTGAAGCGCTCGTGGCCGTACACGTCCTTGACGCCGGACTCGAACTGCATCGTGCCCTCGCGCGGCTTCGCGCCCTCGGAGACCACGACGATCGCGAACTTCTTGCCCGCGGAGAAGCGCTCGCGGACCCGCTGGGTCAGCTCCTCGATGTCGAAGGGGCGTTCCGGCACGACGATCGCGTGCGCGCCGGCCGCCATGCCGGAGTGCAGGGCGATCCAGCCGGTGTGCCGGCCCATGACCTCGACGATGAGCACCCGCTGGTGGGACTCGGCGGTGGTCTTCAGGCGGTCCAGCGCCTCGGTGGCCACCGTGACGGCCGTGTCGAAGCCGAAGGTGACGTCGGTGGAGGCGATGTCGTTGTCGATCGTCTTGGGTACCCCGACGATCGGCAGGCCGTTGTCGGACAGCAGCCGGGCGGCCTTGAGGGTGCCCTCGCCGCCGATCGGGATGATCGCGTCCAGACCCAGGTCGGCGACGTGGCCCTTGGCCTGCTCCACCCCGCCCCGCAGGTGCTCGGGCCGGACCCGGGAGGAGCCGAGGATGGTGCCGCCGCGGGCCAGGATGCCGCCGACCGCGTCGAGGTCGAGCTTGCGGTAGTCGCACTCGAGGAGGCCCTTCCACCCGTCGTGGAAACCTATGACCTCGTCCCCGTGGTCGACGACCGCGCGGTGCACGACCGACCGGATGACGGCGTTGAGGCCGGGGCAGTCGCCGCCGCTCGTCAGCACACCAATACGCATTTGCTCGTTACTCCTGAATGATCGATCCGGGCGCCGGACCTCGTCGTCCGGATGGACCCGCGGCGACGTGCACCGCTGCTGCCTACGTTATCGAGCCGGGCTCGGGCGGCGGAAATACCGCCCGAAGTGCGGACACCACCCGGCCCCGGCTCCGTCGTCCCCCGGTCCGGCCCGCGACGGTGCGGGCCTCAGGCGGGCTGCGACGCCGACGCGATGCGCTCCGTGCGCAGCGCCTCGTACCACTGGTCGTCGACCGGCGGCAGCGCCCTGACATCCATCGCCAGCTTGATCAGCATGTCCGCGATCTGCGGGTTGCGGGCCATGACGGGGCCGTGCATGTACGTTCCGAAGACGGTCTCGTTGTACGCGCCCTCGGTCCCGTCGCCGGTGCCGTTGCCGTTGCCGAAGCGGGTCCGGGCCAGCGGGCGGGCGTTCTTGCCGACGTGGGTGACGCCCTGGTGGTTCTCGAAACCGGTCAGCGGGGGCAGACCGAGCTCGGGGTCGATGTCGGCGAGCACGTCGCCGACGCAGCGCGCGCCTTCGCCGCGGACGCTGACGACGTCGAGCAGGCCCAGGCCCGGCTCGGGGCGGCCGAGGTCGTTGACGAACTCATGGCCGATGATCTGGTAGCCGGCGCACACCGAGAAGACGATCGCCCCGTTGTCGACGGCGCGGTTCAGCCCGCCGTCGCGGCGCAGCCGCTCGGCGGCCAGCCGCTGCGGGCGGTCCTCGCCGCCGCCGATGAGGTAGATGTCGCCCGAGGTCGGGATCGGCTGGTCGGACCGTACGTCGATCCGGGTGACCGGCACCCGCCGCTGGCGGGCCCGGCGCTCGGTGACCAGGACGTTGCCCTGGTCGCCGTAGGTGCTCAGCAGGTCGGGGTAGACCCACACCAGACGCAGGCTGGAGTCGCTCACAGCGTGTTCTCCTGTCGAAACGGGTCTTCGGTCAGTTGCCGACGCGGCGGCGGAGGTCCTGGAAGGCCGTGTAGTTGGCGATGGCCTCGATCCGGCCGGCCGGCGAGGTGCGGACGGCCTCGTCGAAGTCCTGGCACACCTGGAAGTCCAGGCCCGCGACCTCCAGGCGGACCGCGAGGTCGAGCTTGCGGTCGCCGACGACGCGGATCGGGTGCCCGGCCAGGCGGGTGTAGTCCACGTCCCAGAGCCAGGAGGTGTCCGTGCCGTCCGCGGACCGGGCGTTGACCGAGAGGATCACCGGGGTGGGCGGCCCGTCGATCAGGGAGAAGGTCTCCAGCCAGCCGGCCGGGTTCTTCGCCAGCAGCAGCCTTACGTCGCGGCCCTGGAACTGCACCACGTCGTAGCGGCCGGCGACGGCCTGCACCTTGTACATCCGCTCCAGGGCGACCTTGGGGTCGACTCCGAAGGCGGCCGCCGTGGCGGCCGACACGGCGGCGTTGGACTTGTTGGCGCGGCCGGGCAACTGGAGCTGGATCGGCCACGCGGACCCGTACGGGTCGATCACATGGTCGCCGGAGAGCGCCCAGGTCGGCGTCGGGCGGCGGAAACCGCACTCGCCGCAGAACCAGTCCTCGGCCGGTCGCTGCAGGACACCACCGCACGAGGGGCAGGACCAGGCGTCGTCCTTCCATTCCTGGCCCGCCGCGACCCAGACGACGGTCGGGCACGAGGACGCGGCCCAGGTGATCAGCGGATCGTCGGCGTTGGCGATGATGATCGCGTCCGAGCCCGCCAGGCCCTCCCGCCACTTCTCCGCGAGCATGCGGGTCTCGGCGGCGCGGTCGAGCTGGTCCCGGGAGAGGTTGAGCAGGGCGATGGCCTTGGGCCTGACGTCCCGGGCCACGCCGGCCAGGTACTTCTCGTCGACCTCGATCACGCCGTAACGCGCCTCGGAGCCGCCGGCGAGCGCCGAGGTGATGCCGGCCGGCATGTTGGCACCCAGTGCGTTGGAGACGACCTCGCCGTTTGCGCGCAGCGCCTCGGCGATCAACCGTGTCGTGGTGGTCTTGCCGTTGGTGGCCGAAACGAGCACGACGTCGAGATGGGTCGCCAGCCGGGCCAGCAGATCCGGGTCGAGTTTCAGCGCCACTCGGCCGCCGATCACCGATCCGCTGCCCCGTCCCGCCGCTCGCGACACCGCCGCAGCGGCCTTGCCCGCCGTCACGGCCAGTTTCGCCCGCGGCGACAGTGGCTCCGCGTTGCCTGCCATCGTCTCCACATCCTCCTCGCGTCCGGCCCCCGCCCGCCTTCCCGGCGGTCGGCCCGAGTGCGCGCCCCAGCCCGCCCACCGGCCGGAAGGCATCGGTCGCCGATCAGCCTATCCACTTCCCCCACCGGCGCTGAAACGAGCCGCCCCCGTACGCTGGCCGGCATGCGACACGCCCCCATTCCCGGCAGCTCCGGGACGGTCCGTCCGATGCGGCTGCCGGGAGATCCCGGGCTCCGGGAACCCTGCCGCGACGTGACCGTGTTCGACGCCGAACTGGCCTCGCTCGTCGAGGACTTGTTCGCCACGATGTACGCGCACGACGGGGTGGGTCTGGCCGCGAACCAGATCGGCACACCGCTGCGGGTGTTCGTCTTCGACTGCCCCGACGACGAGGACGTCCGGCACCTCGGGCACGTGGTCAACCCCCGCGTGGTCCGCAACGACGGGGTCGTGGTGACCGGGGAGGAGGGCTGCCTGTCGCTGCCGGGTGTGCGCGCGGGCACGGCCCGCTACGACGAGACCGTCGTCGAGGGCTTCGACCGGGACGGCACGGCGGTGCGGGTGCGAGGCACCGGGTTCTTCGCCCGCTGCCTCCAGCACGAGTGCGACCACCTGGGCGGCGGCCTGTTCGTCGACCGGCTCACCGGTCTGCGCCGCCGCCGCGCGCTGCGCGCCGTCCGGCGGGCCCCCTGGTCGCCGGGTGACGACACCTGGAGCGGGGCCCCGGGCGGGCCGCGCGCGTAGGCGCCCCGGCGGCCGCCGGCAGGTGGCGCAGCCGCCCGGACAGCCGGCGCAGTGGCTCCCTGGACACGGGTGAGCGGCCGCTCAGGGGCGCATGCCACGCACGGCGGGCAGTCGTCCTCGGCGCGGCCTGCTCAGAGCGACGTTCCCTCAGCTTCGCCGGGAGGTGCCCCGGGCACGGCACTCCGGCGGCCTTCGGCCCGGGTGAGTTGCCGCATCGTCCGAGTAGGCCCCCGCGAGGACGACGCTCCGCCGTGCGACGCACCGCACCCGGGGGCACCCCGGCGGAGCCGGGGGAGCCGCGGAGCCCGCCCTTCGGGCGGCCACCGCTCATGTGAGGACACGGCCTAGAGGCGCGGGGCGCCCGGGCGGTCACCGACGGCGGCGAGCCGCCCCCACAGCAGGTCGGCGAGGTGGCGCACGAGGACGTCACGGGCGACGGCGCGCTCGCCGAGCCACCAGTCCCCGGCCGCGTGCATCATGCCGACGATGCCGTGCCCCCACACCCGGGCCGCCACCTGTCCCTCCGGGCCGAGGTCGAGCCGCTCGGCGATGACGTCGGCCAGTTCCTCGCCCATGCGGCGCAGCACGGGGGCGGAGTGGCGGCCGATGTCGAAACCGCGGTCGGCGTCCGGGGCGTTCTCGGCGGGGTGCATCAGGAAGCGGTAGACCTGCGGCCGGGCCTCGATGGCCGCGAGGTACGCGTCGAGGGTGGCCGCCACGCGGTCGCGCCGCTCGTTGGGGGCGTCGAGAGCGGCGCGCAGGCCCGCGAGCAGGGCGTCGGTGTGCCGCTTGGCGAGGGCCCGGTACAGACCGCTCTTGTCGCCGAAGTGGCGGTAGAGGATGGGCTTGGTGATGCCCGCCTCCGCGGCGATGGCGTTCATGGAGGCCTCGGGGCCGTCCCGTAGCACGACCCGGTCCGCGGCCTCGAGGAGCTCTCTGCGCCGCTCCTTGACCGCGGAGGCCGTCCGCTGCCCCTGCCGTCGGCTGGTGTCCACCGGGCCTCCCCGCCTGTTCGAATTTCCTCACGCCTGCGCAACGTAACACCCCAGGTCCGGTTGACATCCCTTACCAACCGGTAACAGACTGCGAGTTACCGCAAGTAACAAGCAGGTGGAGGGACGATGGGCGACTTCTCGCTCGAGCTGAGCGACGACCAGGCCGCGGTGCGCGACTGGATCCACGGCTTCGCCGCCGACGTCATGCGCCCGGCCGCGGCCGAGTGGGACGAGCGCGAGGAGACTCCCTGGCCGGTGCTCCAGGAGGCCGCGAAGATCGGACTGTACTCGCTCGACTTCTATGCCCGGCAGTACCTCGACCCGACCGGTCTCGGCATCCCGATCACCATGGAGGAGCTCTTCTGGGGCGACGCGGGCATCGGCCTGTCCATCGTGGGCACCGGGCTCGCCGCCGTCGGCGTGCTGGCCAACGGCACGGACGAGCAGATCGGTACCTGGATCCCCCAGATGTACGGCGACGCCGACGACGTGAAGGTCGCCGCCTTCTGCTCCTCCGAGCCCGACGCGGGCTCCGACGTCGGCTCGATGCGCACCACCGCCGTGTACGACGCGGCAAAGGACGAGTGGATCCTGAACGGCACCAAGACGTGGGTGACCAACGGCGGCATAGCAGGCGTCCACGTCGTCGTCGCCGTCGTCGACCCCGGGCTCGGCTCCAAGGGCCACGCCTCCTTCGTCGTGCCTCCGAACACCCCGGGCCTCACCCAGGGGCAGAAGTTCAAGAAGCACGGCATCCGCGCCTCGCACACCGCCGAGGTCGTCCTCGACGACGTCCGTGTCCCGGGGAGCTGCCTGCTCGGCGGCAAGGAGAAGCTCGACGAGCGCCTCGCGCGGGCCCGCGAGCGGGCCAAGGGTGGTGAGCGCGTGAAGAACGCCGCCATGGCGACCTTCGAGGCCTCCCGCCCGGCCGTCGGCGCGATGGCGGTGGGTACGGCCCGCGCCGCCTACGAGGTCGCGCTCGACTACGCCATGACACGCACCCAGTTCGGCCGTCCCATCATCGACAACCAGGGCGTCGCCTTCCAGCTCGCCGACATGCGCACACAGATCGACGCGGCACGCCTGCTGGTCTGGCGCGCCTCCTGGATGGCGGTGTCGGGCAGGCCCTTCACCTCGGCCGAGGGCTCGATGTCCAAGCTGTACGCCGGCGAGACGGCGAAGAAGGTCACCGCCCAGGCCATCCAGATCCTCGGCGGCAACGGCTTCACCCGCGAGTACCCGGTGGAACGCATGCACCGGGATGCCGCCATCTACACCATCTTCGAGGGCACGAGCGAGATCCAGCGCCTGGTCATCGCCCGCACCCTGTCGGGCCTGCCGATCCGCTGACCTGCCCGTGCACCGGGCGCGCGCCCGGCGGCGACACACCCGACGGGAGGCGTCAGCGGCGCCGGGAGGGACGGGTGCGCGGGCGGGGGCGGAGGGCGGTCTCGAGGTCGTCGAGGGTCTCCACCAGCAGTTCGGCGCTGCGGCGGACGATGCGGTCGGCATCCGAGGGCGGCCACGCGTCGAGGGCGGCGCGGACGGCGGCGAAGTCCGGGGGAAGCCTCCTGCGGACCGCGTCCGCGGCGTCCGCCGTGGCCGCGCGCAGGCGCCGGGCGAAGGGCGCGGCGTCCGGGACCGGGGCGGCGTCCGGGGCCGGGAGGTGGGCCTCCATCAGCATGGGGACGCGGCCCATGGCCGACAGGGCCGCGTCGGCGCCGTCCGCGGCGCGGCGGGACAGCCCGCGGCCCCTGACGGGCTCGGCGTCGGCGCGGGCGCTCGCCTGGTCCCAGGCGAGTGCGGCCGCTCGAGCGTCCAGCAGGGCCGCGCGCACGGCCTCGCGCTGTCCCTGGGCGGGGGCCGCGTGGGCCTCCATCGCGGCCGCCGCGTAGCGCCCGGTGGCTTTGACGCGCTCGGCCAGCCGGTCCCGCAGCCGCGGCGTCTCCCAGGCCGGGAACAGCGCGTACGCGGCCATCGCCAGCACCCCGCCGAGCATCGTGAGCAGCACACGGTCGGGCACCGTCTGCGTCCAGCTGGAGCCCGCCATGCCGAGCAGGAAGACCACGTACGCCGACGCGGCCACCTGGGAGACCAGGTAGCCGGTGCGCATGAGCCCGTACATCAGGGCGACCGACACCACCGCCAGCGCGGCGCAGGGGTACGGCCCCGGGGCGAAGGACTTCATCACCGCCGTGGCCACCGTGACGCCCGCGAGGGTGCCGACGAAGCGGGCCACGCTGCGGCCGTAGGTCTGCGAGAAGTCCGGCCGCATGACCAGCACCGAGGTCAGGGGCGCCCAGTAGCCGTGACCGGAGTGCAGGGCCGCGCCGAGGGCGTAGCCCGCGGGGGTGACGGCGGCCAGCCGCACGGCGTGCCGGAAGACGGGGGAACCGAAACGGGCCTCGCGCCGCACCGTGCGCGCGGTGAGCGGCAGGAGTTCGGGGATGCTCGGGCGGCGCAGATGGGGGGTGTCGCCGCTCACCGGGCCGCCGCGGCCGGCGGCGGCGGAGACCGCCTCGCTGAGCAGCGCGACGAGCCGCAGCGAGGTGCGCCGGGCCGGCCCGGTCAGCTGCTTGCCCGGATCGGGGTCGACGAGCACCACCGCCTCCGCCTCCGGCGGGACCCGCACCGGCCGGGCCTCCCGTACCGCGCTCGCCACCGCGTCCAGTACCGAGGCCGCCGCGTCCAGAAGTTCGCGGGCCCGGTCCCGCTCGGGACCCTCGGCAGCGGCGCCGACCGCGGGATCGGCGAGCGAGGCCAGGACGGGGCGGATACGCTCGGCCAGCACCCGCTTGCCGCGCAGCACGGCCGGGCGCCGCCGCGCCTGCCGGTCGGTGATGACGGCCGCGCTCCGCGCGGTCATCAGGGGCTCGGGGTCGAACGGCGCCACCGGGTCGTGGCGCAGTCGCCGCGCGTAGTCCGCCTCCGCCGCGAAGGCGTCCGCCAGAGCGTCGCGCTGCGGTCCCCAGCGGCGCACGGGGAACAGCACGATCAGCACCGCCTGCACGACCCCGCCCGCCGCGATGACGAAGGCGTGCCCCAGGGCGCTCAGCACGGAGGTCGGCAGGGTGACGACGACGACCATGACCGCGACGGTGAGGGACGAGACGATGCCCGCGGTGGGACCCAGCGCCCAGGCCATGCCCGCCAGGAACGCCCAGACCGCCAGCAGCGCCACGAACGCGCCCCAGTGCGCCCCGGCCACGTAGCCCAGGAAGGTGCTGACGGCCAGACCCGCACCGGCGGCCAGCGCCAGCACCGGCCGGGGCCGCCAACTGCGCTGGAAGGTGGCCATGCCGGAGGCGAAGGCGCCGAAGGCCGAGGCGGCGGCGACCGAGGGGGTGGCCAGCCACAGGGACAGGCCGATGACGATGGCGACGCCTGAGGCGGCGCGCAACGCGACCAGCGGTTCCAGCCTGGCGCGCTCGATCCGCAGCCCCTCGCGGGCACTGCGGCGCAGGGCGCGGAACCAGGTCATGAGGCTGAGGATAGGACGGGGAGGCCGCGGTGACGGGGAGGACGGGGAGGCCGCGGTGACGGGTGGGAGCGCGAGGGGTGAGAGCGGTGAGGGGAGGCCGCGGTGACGGGTGGGAGCGCGAGGGGTGAGAGCGGTGAGGGGAGGCCGCGGTGACGGGTGGGAGCGGTGACGGGTGGGAGCGGTGACGGGAGGGAGCGGTGACGGGAGGCCGCGGTGACGGGTGGGAGCCGCGACGGGTGGGAGCCGTGAGGGTGGGGCGGGGAGTACGCGGTGTCTGGAGGCCGCGGTGACGGGTGACGGGGAGTACGCGGTGACGCGTGGGAGCGGTGACGGGTGGGAGCCGTGACGGGAGTACGCGGTGACGGGAGGCCGCGGTGACGGGTAGGACGGGGAGGGCCGGGTAAGCGCAGCAGCAAGATCCGTTCTGGTGCGTCCGAGGAGGCAGACCGTCATGACCGCCCCAGCACGCCGCGCCACGGTGCCGCCCGTGCCACCCGCTCCGAGCCCGGTGCCGCCTGTCCCACCCGACCCCGTGCCCCCCGCCCCGCACCCCGTCCCCGGTCCGACTCCCGACCCGCTGCCCGCGCCGCCACCGCAGCCGGAGCCCGACCCCGAGCCCCAGCCCGAGCCGCAACCGCTGTAGGACCTGGTCAGGGCCACGCGGTGGCCGCACCCTGTTCCGGCGGGCGGCATGTCTGGTTCAATGGCCCCATGGCCGGCCCCACTGACACCTCGACAGGTCGCAGCGACCTCGAGCCGTTCTGGCCGTCCAGGCAGCAGTACCAGTTCGACCGGGAGTGTTGTCGCGCGGTTCCCGCGCGGACCCCGGCCCACAGCTGACGCCGTCCCCCGGTCGCCACCGCTGCCGGCCTCCCGGTGGTCCCGCGCAACACGTCGTCCGACGACCCTTCGCGCGAGAGCCGAGACCCGTATGTCCTTCCGTTCCAGCACCCGGTCCCCGTCCAAAGCCCGCCGCGGGCCGTCAGCACCTGCGCATGGTGCGCACCGGCGGCCTTCCGCCGGCTTTGGACTTCCTGCCGCCCGGCGCGACCTGGCTGCCCGCCCCCGGCGACCTGTTGCCCGCGGGCGAGGGCGGGGCGCCGATGGCGGGCTACCTGGTCCTCGTCCCCGTCGAGGACCAGTCGTCGGCAGCCGCCCGCCCGCCGGTCACCGTCGACCCCGGACGCCGGGTGGCCCAGGTGGCGCGCCGGGTGCTCGACCTCACCTACCTGGAGTTCGAGCTGCTCGCCCACCTGGTGGCGCAGCCGCACCGCGTACACACCCGTGACCAGCTCGTCACCACGGTCTGGGGCTACGGCCACGTCGGCGACGGGCGTACCGTGGACGTCCACATCGCACGGCTTCGGCGCAAACTCGGCCCCGACCACCGCGGCAGCATCGTCACGGTGCGCAGGGTCGGGTACAAGTACGCGCCGCCGGCGGACCGCTGAGCCGTCCGGCGGACCGCGCGAAGGGGCCGGGCGGGCGGTGGGAGCCTTGGACACCGGCGGAAGGCCGGCGTCTGCCCCGGCCACCCTCGGGGCACCTCCCACCCGACGGAGTATGGGTACGCTGTCCCCGTTCCGGTGCGGGTCGGCGCAGCGGGGAGCAGGTCCGGAGGGCGTATGGCTGAGTCTCGGGAGTCGGCGCCCGCTGCGCCGGTGACGGTGGCCTGGCCGGCTCCCGCCGCCGCCCACATGACGCTCAACGACGTCGGCGGCTTCGACTGGGACCTCGACGGCGACCGCGTGCACCTCGACGAGAGCGCCCTGCGGACGCTCGACCTGAGCCCGCAGGAGTTCGACGGCGATCCGCGGGCCCTGCTCTCCCGGCTCCCGCCCGACGGGGCCGGCGAGGTCACCCGGGCCCTCGGCGACGGCCAGACCTCCTTCCGCGCCTTCGGCCGGCTCACCCGCCGTGACGGCCGCCGCGGCTGGATCCGCCTCCAGGGCCACATCGTCCGGGACGGCGCGGGGCGGGCGCACCGGGTCATAGGCCTCGTCAGCGACGCCACCGACGACATGGCCCGGACCGCCGGGTGCCGGCGCGAGCACGGGGACCGCCCGGCCGAGAGCGACCTGGTCATGGAGGTCACCGCGTCGCTGGCCCAGGCCGTGACCGTGCGCGACGTGACCGCGGCCCTGATCGGGAACCGCAGGATGGACCGGCTCGGCATCGCCAGCCTCTTCCTCGGCCAGGTCGAGGCGGGCCGGGTCCACGTGGTGAGCGACGCGAACGCCGAGAGCTGGGTGCCGTCGCTGCGCTCCACCCGCGTCGAGGACGACCTCCCGATGAGCGAGGTCGTACGGACCCTCGTGCCGCGCTTCATCACCTCCGGCGAGGAGTTCGCCCGGCGCTACCCCGCGCTGTGGCCGCACATCGAGCCGCTCGGCGCCTCCTCCGCCGCCTACCTCCCGCTGGTCGCGCAGGGCAGGCCCATCGGCGCCCTGGGACTGCTGTACCGGCACAAGCAGGGCTTCTCCCCTCAGGAGCGCCACCTGCTGATCGCGCTCAGCGGCAGCATCGCGCAGAGCCTGCAGCGCGCCATCCTCTTCGACCAGGAGCACGACCTCGCGCAGGGCCTGCAGACCGCGATGCTGCCCCGCACCATCCCGCGCATCCCCGGCACCGAGATCGCGGTGCGCTACCGCTCCGCCCGGCTGGCCAGGGACATCGGCGGCGACTGGTACGACGTCGTGGCGATGCCGGGCGGCCGGGTCGCCGTCATCGTCGGCGACGTCCAGGGCCACGACACCCATGCCGCCGCCGTCATGGGCCAGTTGCGGATCGCGCTGCGCGCCTACGCCGGCGAGGGGCACTCGCCGGCCAGTGTCATGGCCCGGGCCTCGGCCTTCCTGTACGAACTGGACACCGACCGCTTCGCCACCTGCCTGTACGCCCAGGTCGACCCGGCCACCGGGTCCGCCCTGCTGGTGCGGGCCGGCCACATCGACCCGGTGGTCCGGCAGTCCGACGGAACGGTCCGCGGGCTGCCCACCGCGGGCGGGCTGCCGCTCGGCCTGTCCGCCCAGTTCGGCCGGCCCGACTACCCGGTCACGCCTGCCGAACTCGACCCCGGCGACACACTCCTGATGTTCAGTGACGGACTCGTCGAGCGGCCCGGCGCCGACCTCGACGTCGGTGTGCGGCGGCTGTCCGCGGCACTGTGCGCGGGCCCCCACCAGGTCCAGGACCTCGCCGACCACCTCACCGCCGTCATGAGCGAGCAGGACACCGACGACGACATGGCCCTGCTGCTGCTCCGGCGCGACAGCGACGCCTCACCGCACCCTCCGCACCGGCTGCACCGCAACGTCGCCGCAGGCGACCCGCAGGCGCTCTCCGAGGCCCGGGCCATGGTGCGCGAGGCCATGGCCGGCTGGGGCCTGCGTGACCGGATCGACGAGGCCGAACTCGCCGCCGGGGAGCTGATCACCAACGCGCTGGTGCACACCGACGGCGGCGCCCTGCTCATCCTGCACATGCTTCCCGACCCGTCCCTCGCCCACGCCGTGCCGGACACCACCCGGCGGGTGCGCATCGAGGTGCACGACCTGGCGGCGAACTGGCCTCGCCGTCGCCGGCCCGACGACGGCGAGGTGTCCGGACGCGGTCTGCTGCTGGTCGACCGGGTCGCGGACGCGTGGGGTGTGGAGCCGCACGGCTCGGGCAAGGCAGTGTGGTGCGAATTCCGCGACCGCAGGAGCGGTACGGAGCCCGTCCGGCACTGATCGCGAACGTCCGCGCACTTCGCGTCACCGCCGGTCACGCGCCCTGGATTCACCCGGACGGCTCACCCGCCACGACACACCGCCCGTTTGGACGCAGGCTGTCGGTGAGGAGCCAAGAAGCCACTCTGCTCACATGCTGGCCGCGCCGGCACCGGGGAGGTCTGCGATGCCGACGGTGTCTACGAGCGTGATCGTCACCCGTACCGTGGAAGAGGTCTTCGATTTCCTTGCCGACGCCCGCAATCTCGCGTCGTGGAACTCCGGCGTCGCCGCCGTGGCGGCGGATGCCGTGCCCCCCGGGGAGCGGGCCGTCTACCGCTACCACTATCCGGGCCGCCACCGGGAGCACCGGTTGGTCTGCTCGGTCTTCCAGCCCTGCCGGCGGATCACCTACCGCGGCCGGCGGATGTGGAGCCCGCTGGGCACCCAGACGCCCGAGTTCGCGTTCCGGATGCTGCCCCACTCGCGGGGTGCGTTCGTCCAGTTGCAGGTCACCTGTCAACTCGGCGGCGGCATGCTGCTGCTCGGTCCCTTCCTGGGCTGGGCCTGGCGCCGCGACCTGCCGGAGGACGCGCGCCGGCTGCGCGAGGCCCTGGGCGACCACAAGCTCGCGGCGCTGCCGCCCCCGCCCCCGCCGCCACCCCTTCCGGCGGCGGGACCGCTCCGGCCCGCCCAGGCCAGGTCACCGGCGTCCGAAGTCGTCGGAGCCGTTCCGGCACCGCCGGCCAGGGGGCTGCGCCGTGCGATGGCCCGGGTGGCGGGCCAGGGCCGGATCGGCGCGGGCCGCTGACGGCTGCGTGGGAATCCCGCCCCCGGGGCCGGTTCGCTGAGAGGCTGGACGCCGTACGTGCCCCCGGCACCACAGCACAGAGAGGAACCGCAGATGGCGGAGCAGGCCCGCATCGGCGTCACCGGACTCGCGGTCATGGGCCGCAACCTGGCCCGGAACCTCGCGCGGCACGGCCACCCCGTGGCCTTGTACAACCGCACCCCGGCCAGGACGCGCTCCCTGGTGGAGGAGTTCGGCGGCGAGGGCGAGTTCCATCCGGCGGAGTCCCTGAAGGAGTTCGTCGACTCACTCGAACGGCCCAGGCGCATCATCATCATGGTCAAGGCCGGTGCCCCCACCGACGCCGTGATCGACGAGCTGGTACCGCTACTGCAATCCGGCGACATGGTCGTCGACGGCGGCAACGCCGACTACCGCGACACCCGGCGCCGGGAGAAGGCGCTGCGCGACCAGGGCCTGCACTTCGTGGGCACCGGCATCTCCGGGGGCGAGGAGGGCGCCCTCAACGGTCCCTCGATCATGCCGGGCGGCTCGGTGGAGTCGTACGCGTCCCTGGGTCCGATCCTCGAGGACATCGCCGCCAAGGTCGACGGGGTGCCCTGCTGCACCCACGTCGGACCGGACGGAGCCGGACACTTCGTCAAGATGGTCCACAACGGCATCGAGTACTCCGACATGCAGCTCATCGCCGAGGCCTACGACCTGCTGCGGCACGCCGCCGGCAAGCGGCCGGGCGAGATCGCCGAGATCTTCCGCACCTGGAACTCCGGCCGCCTGGAGTCCTACCTCGTCGAGATCACCGCCGAGGTGCTGGCCCACACGGACGCCGAGACCGGCAAACCGTTCGTCGACGTCGTGCTCGACCAGGCCGGCCAGAAGGGCACCGGCAGCTGGACGGTGCAGAACGCCCTGGAGTTCGGCGTTCCCGTCTCCGGCATCGCCGAGGCCGTCTTCGCGCGGTCGCTGTCCGGCAGCGCGCAGATGCGCGCCGCCTCGCGCGGACTGCCCGGTCCGGCGGAGACCTGGCTGGACAGTGCGGCGAGCGACCGCTTCGCCGACGAGGTCGAGCAGGCGCTGTACGCGTCGAAGATCGTCGCCTACGCCCAGGGCTTCAACCTGATCCAGGCCGGCAGCAAGGAGTTCGGCTGGGACATCGACGCGGGCGCGATGGCGACGATCTGGCGCGGCGGCTGCATCATCCGGGCGCGCTTCCTCAACCGCATCAAGGAGGCGTTCGACGCCGATCCGGGCCGTCCCACGCTGCTGACGGACGCGTACTTCGCCGATTCGCTCGGCAACGCGCAGGCGGCCTGGCGGCGGGTGGTCTCCACGGCGGCGCAGCTCGGCGTCCCCGCGCCGGGGTTCGCGGCGGCGCTCGCGTACTACGACGCCCTGCGCGCCGAGCGGCTCCCGGCGGCGCTCATCCAGGGGCAGCGCGACTTCTTCGGCGCGCACACCTACAAGCGGGTCGACAAGTCCGGCTCCTTCCACACACTGTGGGGTGGCGACCGCTCGGAGAATCCCGCGGGCTGACGCTTCGCGACGCGGGGTCCGGGCCGCGCCCGGGCCTACGCGGCGCCCGGGGTGATCAGCTGCTCGGCCCAGACCGTCTTGCCGGTCTCGGTGTACCGGGTCCCCTGGGCTTCGGTGAGCTGGGCGACGATGGACAGCCCCCGTCCGTACTGGTCGCTGGGAGCGGCATGGCGGGGGTACGGTGCGACGCTGCAGGTGTCGGAGACCTCACAGACGAGTACCCGATCGTGGATCAGGCGCAGCCGGATCGGCCCGCTGGAGTACTTGACGGCGTTGGTGACGAGTTCGCTGACGACCAGGGTGGTGGTGAAGGCCAGCTCCGGCGGCAGCCTCCACTCGCTCAGCAGCCGGTCCGTCCATGCCCGGGCGTCCGCCACCGCCTCGGGGGTGTTGCACACCTCACGGGTGGCGACGTCGTCGGTGGCCAGGGCGCGGGTCCGCGCGGCCAGGAGCACCGGGTCCGCGCCGGCCGGGGCGTCGCGCAGGACGCCGTCGAGGACCGTCGCCGGGTCCGCGGCGACCGCGTCGTCGGCGGGCAGCACACGCAGCCCGGTCACCTGGTCGGCGCCGTTCGCGCCGGCGGCGGCCGCGTCGGTGCCGCAGCTCAGCAGCAGGACGCTGCCGGGCGGCACATCGCACTCGGCGACCGCCGGCTCGCCGGACGCGGCGACGTCCCTGCCAGGTTCCTGCCGGGGCACCGCGGACGGAGCCGGAGCCGTCGTGGCGCGGCCGCCGTACGCCACCGTGCAACGGCAGGCCACCGGGTCGTAGACGACGATCAGGCACTGGTCCGCCGCCTCGCCCGCGGGAGCCGGCGAGGGGCGGTGGAGCCGGGAGATGACCTCGCCGGGGCTCATGTCGAGCATGACGAGCGCCCGGACGGCGGCCTTGAGCTGGCTCATGGCGGTCGCCGCGGGGACGCCGCGGCCCCGTACCGATCCCGTCACCAGGGCCACCCGGGCACTGGACAGCGGGATGACGTCCACCCAGGCGCCCGGGGCCGCCGACGCGGGCAGGTGCCCACGGGGGTCCTCGATCGCGCTGATCTGCGGGCTCTGCGACGACAGCAGAGCCTCCTGCAGGATCCGCCCGGCGGCGTTCTCGACCAGACGCCGGCGGGCGTCGTCCAGCCGTCGGGCGGCCCTGCGGGCCAGGCGGCCGGCCCTCAGCAAATCCTCCCGCGTGAAGGCGGGGGAGTCCGCCAGCCGGTAGAGGGCCACGATGCCGAGGACGACGCCGCCGGCCTCCAGCGGCATCACGAGCAGGCAGCGGGCGCCGCTGATCCGCATCAGGGGGGCGCGCACGGGGTCGTGGGTGAGCCATCCCGTCTGCGGGCGGAGGTTCAGCACCAGGTGCGGCCGCTGGTCGGTCAGCGAAGCGCGGTAGGGCGTCCTGGCCGGCAGGCTGCTGATCTCGCCGACCTCGTAGGCGCGGGGGATGGCGGTGCCGGGGGCTGCCCGGAAGGCCGCCCGGTGGAAGGCGAGCCCTGTCGCGGGCAGCCCCGAGACGGCGGCCTCCTCCGAGACGGTGGCGTCCGACACCTCGACGGCGGCGAAGTCCGCCACGTCCGGCACGGCGGAATCCACGAGCCGCTGGGCCGCGTCGAAGGACCACGGCCGGTCCGCGGGACCGGCCTGGGGCGGGAGGGTGGCACAGAGCATGGCGGTCGCCTCAGGTGAGGTTTCAGGGTCGGCGGTTGGTGCGCCTTCAAGCAGTTGTCTTCGAGCGTGCCTCCCGGCCGGGTCGACCGCATCCCCCCCGGGCCGCAGATGTCATGGGGGATCGCCCGCAGAAGTGACTGCGGGTTTCCCGCATCACCGGCGGCGCGTGCTGCCCCCCGCGCGCGCCCGATCTACCGTGTGTGGTATGGACGTCCCGAGTCGCCCCGAGGGCAGGAAGCCGTACCCGGCCATCTCGGTCGTGCTGGCCGACGACCACCTGGTGGTCCGTGCGGGCATGCGGCTGCTGATGGCCGCCGACCCGGCCTTCGAGATCGTCGCGGAGACGAGCACGGTCCCCGAGACCCTGGCGGCCGTCCGGCGCCACCACCCGCGGGTGCTCGTCCTGGACCTGACGATGTCCGGCAGGTCCAGCCTGCCGATGATCCCGGCGCTGCTGACCGAGTCGCCCAGGACGCGCATCCTGGTGCTCACCATGCAGGAGGACCCGGCGTTCGCCCGCGAGGCGCTGCGTACCGGCGCGGCCGGCTACCTGCTGAAGGAGGCCGCTGCCGAAGAACTCCTGGCGGCCGCCCGCCAGGTGGCAGGCGGCGCCACCTACGTCCAGCCCTCGCTCGGGGCGCGGCTGGCCGTCGAGGACCTGGACCTGGCGGAGCGGTACCAGGAGGAGCCACTCACCGACCGGGAGGCCCAGGTGCTGACCCTGTTGGCGCTGGGGCACACCAACCAGGAGATCGCCCGGCGCCTGTTCGTCTCCGTACGGACGGTCGAGACCCACCGGTCACGGTTGCGGGACAAGCTCGGCAAGGAGAGCCGGGCCGACCTGATCGCCGCGGCCAGAGAGCGCGGGCTGGTGGCATGACGCCGTCCGGCCCGGGAAGGACCGGGACACGCCTGGCCCTCGAGGGTCTGGGCACCTGCCTCCTGGCGGCCGCCATCGTCATGGAGGTGACGGACCGTTCGCACACCTGGGAGCTCACCCTGGCCCTGGCCGCCGCCGTCTGCTACCTGCTGCTCACGCCCCTGGTGGCACCGCGGCAGCGGTTGTGGCTGGTGGTGGCCATCGCGGTCGCCTTGATGCTGACGGTGGCCGGGACGGTGCGGGTCGCCCAGCAGCCCTTGCTGAACGTCCTGCACGTGCTGCCGCTGCTGCTGGTCGCCTACGCTCTGCTCGCCGTCCGTTCCTCGGGCCGCCGGGAGGCCAGGCTGCGCCGGGAGCGCGTCAGGGCCCGGCACGACGGCGAGGAGCGCGAGCGCCGCCGCTGGGCGCGCGAACTGCACGACGACACCCTGCAGGAACTCGGCGCGGTGCAGGTGGTGCTGTCCACCGCCGCCGCGGACGGCCGGCCGCAGGCCATGCGGGAGGCCATCGACCAGGCCCGCGGCCTGGTGGGCCACCAGATCGTCTCGCTGCGCCACCTGATCGTCGACCTGCGGCCCGTGGTCCTGGACGAGCTGGGGCTGCGGCCGGCCCTGCAGGCGCTGTGCCGGCGCTCGTTCGAGACGTACGGCATCCGCACCGAGTTGCGGATCGGGCCGCGCACGGACGCCGTCTGCGGCTGGCTCAGCGCCGAGACGAAGGCGCACATGTACCGGATCGTCCAGGAGGCGATCACCAACGCGATGAAGCACGCCGAGCCGACCCGGGTGGTGGTCAGCCTGGACAACGACCAGCGGGCCGTGCGCCTGACGATCAGCGACAACGGACACGGCATGGACGCGCCGACCGCCGCCGGCCGCGGCATCCTGCGCGCCGCGGAGCCGTCCGCGCCGCAGGTCCGGGGCATGGGCCTGCCCGCGATGCGAGAGCGTGCCGGGCTCATCGACGCCCGGCTCACCGTCCGCAGCGCGCCGGGGGAGGGCACGACCGTCGACCTCAGGGTGCCGTTGGGGCCGGACGAGATCTTCGACGAGGATTGAAGGCGGACCACCCGCGCGGCGGGTGGACCCCGACCGGCAGTATGGAGGGTGTGCGACTGACGCCTGTGACCTGGGAGCGGCTGACCGAGGCCGTGGCGGACCGCGTCCTGGAACTGCGGCCGGACGACGGCGGCGAGCGCGCTCGTGTCGCGGTCGACGGGGCGCCCGCCGCGCGCCCCGACGCGCTGGGGGAGGCACTGGAGCAGGCGCTGCGGCTGAGGGGCCGGCCGGTCGTCCGGGTACGGGCGCAGACCTACTGGCGGCCCGCCTCACAACGCTACGAGCTGGGGCGGCACGACCCCGACGCCTACTACGAGCGATGGCTGGACACCGGAGCGCTGTGGCGGGAGGTCTTCGGACCGCTCGCGCCCGGGGGCACCGGGCGGGTGCTGCCCTCGTTGTGGGACCCCGCGACCGACCGGGCGACGCGGGCGGCGTACGAGGAACTGCCGCCCGGGGGTGTGCTGTTGTTGGAGGGCTCACTCCTGCAGGGCTACGGCTTCCCCTTCGACCTCTGTCTCCACCTGCGGATGTCGGAGGCGGCCCTGGCCCGCCGCACGCCGCAGGACGAGCGCTGGACGCTCCCGGCATACGCCCGTTACGAGCAGGAGGCGGCGCCCGGCGGGACTGCCGACATCCTGGTGCACACCGACGACCCGCGGCACCCGGCCTGGAGCGGATGACCCGACGGCCCTTGCCGCCGCCCGGCCGCGACCGTTAGCGTCGCGGACCACCATGACTGTCGCCATCGCTCCGCTGACCGCCGAGCACGTCCCCGAGGCAGCGGCCCTCCTCGACCGCTGGTACGCCAGGGCCCGCAAGGCGCTGCCCCACCAGGCGGGCCGGACCACCGTGGGGCCGGGGGACGCGCTGCTGGGCGAGGTGCTGGCCGGGCCGGGCGTCGAGGCCGTCCTCGCCCGGGGCGGCGGCGGGGCGGTCACCGGATACCTCGCCGCGACCCCGCTCGACCTCGCGGAGGACGACCGGGCAGCGTTGCGCGCCCACCCGCGTTCCGCGCTGATCCCGTACGGCGGGCATGCCCTGCTCGGCGGCCGGGACGCGGTGCGCGAGGACGTGCTGCGCGGGCTGTACGCGGCGGTGGCGGCACGCCTGGTCGCGGAGCGCCGGCACGTGCACTACGTGGACCTGCCTGCCGACGAGGCGGTGGCCGGCGCCTGGTTCCGCACCGGCTTCGGCCTGGAGCGGGTGCGGGGCCTGATGGCGGTGCGGCCGCGCGGTCGGCAGCCGCGGGGGGTGGACGCGCTGTCGGTGCGCCGTGCCGGGCCAGGAGACCTGGACCGGATCGGGCGGATGGCGGTGGAGGCGGCGCGCGCGGACAGCGGTACGGCGGTGTTCCGGCCGCAGCCCGCGAGCGCGTTGGCGACGTTGCGGACGCACTACGCCGACGCGCTGGCCGACGCGCGCTGCGGTGCCTGGGTCGCGGTCCGCCGGGGCGAGGAGGTCGGCATGGTGGTGCTGACGCCGGCGACGCCGGGCCCGGTCGTGCCCGACGGGTGCGCGGAACTGGCCGAGGCGTACGTGGCGCGGGCCGCGCGCGGTGAGGGCATCAGCCGGGTGCTGCTCGCGACCGCGCTGGCGTGGGCGTACGACAGCGGCTACCGGTACCTCACGGCCAGTTGGCCGGCGGCCTCGCCGGTGTCGGCGGGGCACTGGCCGGCGGTCGGCCTGCGGCCGGTGGCGTACCGGCTGCAGCGGGTGCTGGACCCGCGCATGTGCGGGAGCCCACAGCGTTGACAGGTTGCGGTGGTGTGGGACACGCCTCCTTCACTGTTAAACTAGTGTCAGATCGTCCGGCGGACCCGGGAGCGTCCGCGGCGACTCCCCGACTGCCCCGGTCAGATCCCCCCGTCCTGGCCGGGGCTTCCCCTTCTTTCCGGTCCCCGAGCACATGTCGACCCCTGGCGGGCCCCGGCGCCCGGGCGGACCGGGTACCGCCGACGCGGGTCCCGCGCCGTGCCAGGACCGTTGGACCGCCCCCCGCCGCGGCGCGGTGATGACGCGGACGTCGTCGACGACCGGTCCCTGGGCAAGGACGGCTTCTGCCGTGAGGTCCCGCCGCACGGGCGAGCCGCCGACCGCCAGCGGGACGGGCGCGGGCTCCTGCCCGTCGTGCCCCCTCCGCCGGTCCGGCGGGCGCGTCACGTACCGGGCTTGCGCCCGTACACGTACACGTCGTCACCGTTCTTCAGCAGGCTCCAGTACTTCTTGGCGTCCGCCTTGCGCATGTTCACGCAGCCGTGTGACCCCGGCGGCGACCACACACTTCCCGTGATCGAGTGGAACGCCTGCCCCCCGTCGAAGAACTGGCTGTACGGCATGGCGACGTGGTACAGCGTCGACCAGTGGTCGATGTTCCGCCAGTAGATCTTCCTGGCGCCGGTGCGGGTCTCGTAGCCGTTGCGGCCCGTGCGCACCGGGACCGGCCCGAACGTCAGCTTCTTGCCGTCCTGAATCCAGCTCAGTTGCCGCGTGAGGTCCACGCACGCGATCCGCCCCTTGTTGACGGGGCACTTGCCGGCCCTGTCGGGATTGCTGCCCGCGGCCTTCTGCGCGTTCATGATCTTCATGACGCCCCAGGTCACCGGCCCCGCGTAACCGATGTTCGGAGATATCCCGTACTTCGTCTGGAAGGCCCGTGTCGCCTTGCAGTCGGCGGCCGACTGCTTGCCGTCCGCCGGCCGGCCGAGGAACTTCTCCACCTGCTTCTGGTACGGCCCCCTGCTCTTCGTGCACGACGCGGCCTGCGCAGTGCCGCCGCCCACCACGACCGGCGTCACGGCCATCACCGCCACCGCGAGGGCGGCCCCCGCCCGACGCCCCGCTGACGCTCCCGCTCTCATCGCATCCCCTTCCCCCGGGTGAGGCCGTCGGACGACGACCTCACCCCCTAGGACATGCCGGAGGCGCCGGAGGTTGCGCAACCCCCGGAGAGGAAGAAGGAACTGACGGTTGATCAGCCGAGCGGGGCCCCGCCCAGGACGTCGCGGACGATGCGCACGGCCTCCTCCGTGTCGGCGCGCGACACGTCCAGGTGGAAGACGAAGCGCAGCCGCCCGGGATAGCCGGCGCAGCGCAGCCCGCGCCGCGCGAGATGCTCCTGCACCTGTTCGGCCGACAGCCCCGGCGCGGGTTCCGCGAAGACCATGTTGGTCTGGGCGTCCCCCACCACCAGGCCCGGCACGTCCTTGATCCCCTCGGCGAACAGCGCCGCGTTCGCATGGTCCTCGGCCAGCCGTGCCACCTGGTGCTCCAGGGCGTACAGCGCTCCCGCCGCCAGGATGCCCGCCTGCCGCATCCCGCCGCCCAGCGCCTTGCGCCAGCGCAGCGCCCGGCCCAGGAAGTCCCGGCTGCCGAGCAGCGCGGAGCCCACGGGGGCGCCCAGGCCCTTGCTGAAGCAGACCGAGACACTGTCGAAGTGGCCGGCGATCAGCCGCGCCTGCTCGTACGGGTCGCCTCCCGCGGCCACCGCCGCGTTGAAGAGCCGGGCCCCGTCGAGGTGCGTGGCCAGCCCGTGCTCACGCGCCAGCCCCGTCGCGGCCCGCAGGTAGTCCACGGGGACGGCCCGGCCGCCGATGGTGTCCTCCAGGCACAGCAGCCGGGTGCGCGGGAAGTGCGGGTCGTCCGGCTTCACCGCGCCCGCGATGTCGGCCGGGTCCAGCGTCCCGTCCGCCCGGTGGGGCAGCGGCTGCGGCTGGATCCCGCCGAGCACGGCACCGCCGCCGCCCTCCCAGCGGTACACGTGCGCGGACTGCCCGGCGATGTACTCGTCGCCGCGCCCGCAGTGCGTCAGCAGCGCGCACAGGTTGCTCTGCGTCCCGGACGAGACGAACAGCGCGGCCTCGAAGCCGAGCCGTTCCGCGATCCGGTCCTGGAGGGCGTTCACGGTGGGGTCGTCGCTGAAGACGTCGTCGCCCACCTCGGCCTCCGCCATCGCGCGGCGCATGGCCGCGCCGGGGCGCGTGACGGTGTCGCTGCGCAGGTCGATGACCCGTCCGGGCCGCCCATCGGTGACATCAGTGTTCGGCATGCCTTCACCCTGCCATGCCCGCCCTTCGATGGGATCATCGGGTGAATCCCCCGGTACCCGGCCTTTCGCCGTCGCGGCGCCTGACCCGGGCGTACCCGGCGCGGCCGCCCCGCCGCCCCGCCGCCTCGCCGCCGGCCCGGTCCCGCGCACCGGCACGGACCTCGGGCGGCCCCGGGTCACCTCGGGGGCCGCGCGCGGCACGCCCCCGCACACCCTCGAGTGCGCCCGCTTCGGCCGCGCGGCGGGACGCACGGTGCTTCTCCCCGCCCTGGCCGTACCCGGTCGTACGCGTGCGACGGCGCGGCGCCCCGCAAGGGCCGCGCCCCGGCTCGGAGCGACCTCGCGGTACCGGCGGCACAGGCGCCGCGCGCGGCGGCTCGCCGGGGGCCGCGACCTCGTCGATCGCCGCCTCCATGACCTCGATGGTGGTGCGGACCCGCCCAGCCGGAGCCCGCCGGCCGCGGCATCGCCACCGGACATCGGCCCCAAGGTCGGGTGGCCGGGCGCCGCGGCGCCCGGGGGCCGCCGGTCTTCGCGGCGCTCGGCCTGCCGACGCACGGCCGGCGGTCGGCGGTGCAGGTCGCCTCGACGGGCCGCGGGTCGCCGGGGACGGCGTGATGGCCCCGCTGACCAGGGTCGACACTCATCCGGTGATGTCGGCGAAGGAGGCGCTGAAGCTGCCGGAGCGCCCGGGTACGGGTGTTGACCTGGGGATCGGGGGGCTGCCCGAGCGCGGTCCCGAAGCCCTCCCTCGCGCCCGGTGACGACCCGGGGCTGCCGCGGGTCACTGGGGCGGGGCGTCGTCCACGCGTTCGCCCTCGGCCTGGGAGGGGGTCGTCCGGGGCACGTCCGGGTGGATCTCCATCGTGCTGCGTTCGGCGGCGTCGTAGATCCGTTCGCCCTCCGCCTGGGAGGGGGTCTGCGCGTAAAGGTACGGATCGGCTTCCATGGACGTGGACTTGTTCATGGCGGACCTCCTACGGTCGCTGCCTCCATCCTGCTCCTTCAGGCCCGGCGGGGCGAGACCAGCAGGAACGCCCGCCGCCGGCGGTCGTGGTGGAGCGTGCACTGCCAGCCGTACGCGTCCAGGACGTCCTGGCAGCGGGCCAGCTCGGCCTCGGCGGTGCGCGGGCCGTCCCCGGCGGGGGACTGCCAGGAGACCTCGGCGACCCCGCTCTGGGCGGAGAGCGCGACGGTGTATCCGGCGGTGTCACGCGCGGACGGTGGCCGGCCGGCCGCCTCCAGGGCCAGGGCGACGGCGTGGACGAGACGTTCGCGTTCCCAGGGTGCGGGCCGCGTGGTGTCGCCGTCCTGCAGGACGCGGCGGATCTCCAGCAGTCCCGCCCAGGCCGATGCGACCTCTGCCGCGCGGCCCGGGGCGGCGGTGCCCGTACCGTGCCCGTCGTCGGCGCTGAAACCGTGCCCGGAGGGCTGGGACGGCACCCCTGCGGGCGTCGACCCGGCCTCCTCCTCCGCAGCCGGCCCGGCCTCCGCCGCCTCGCGCTGCGACTGCGTGCGGGTCAGTTCGGCAAGGACCCGGCGACCCTCCTGGCTGAGGTACCAGCCGCCGGTGCGGCCGTAGCGCACGGCAAGGCCCAGCCCGGCCAGCGCGGCGCACGTGGCCTCGCGCGCCCGCAGGCGGCCGGTGCCGCGGTCGGACTCCAGCAGGGCTCGGCGCTGGGCGGCGGTCAGGGTCATGTGAGGCACCCTACGGGGCCTCATCAGCCGGACACCGGGAGCCGTCATGCCCTACACTCGAAATCGAGCACTTGTTCGAGCGAGGTGAAGGTGGACACGCCATGGGCGCAGCCGAGCCGCACCAGGGCCCCGGGCCCTGCGTCCTGTACATCCGCTGCGACGGGGCCGACCCGGCGGCGCTCGCGGCGCTGGCCGGTCTCGTCGGCCAGTTCACTCCCGTCGTGAGCGCCGAACCGCCGGACGCGGTCGTGGCCGACGTGCGCTCCGCGGTGGGCTTCTACGGGCTGCTGCCCGAGCAACTGGCCCTCATGATCAGCACCCGGGCCCGCGCCCTGTTCGACGTGGGCCTGACGATCGGGGTCGCCGGCAGCCGCACGGTCGCCGCCATGGCCGCCCACGACGTCCTCCTCGGCCGGATCCGCGCCGTCGACTCCAGCCCGCGGGCCGTCGCCGACTTCCTGCGCGCCCAGCCGATCGCTGCTCTTCCCGGCATCACCGCGGAGGCCGTCCGGGCGCTGGCCGCGGCCGGCCTCGACACCGCCGGCGAGGTCGCCGCCGCGCCCCTGCCCGACATTCAGGCCGTCCTCGGCGCCGCTGCCGGGCGCGGCGTGTGGGAACGCGCCCAGGGCCGCGACCCCGCCCCGATCACGCCCGACCCCCCGCCGGGCTCGCTCGCCGCCGACCGCCTCTTCACCGCCGACGCCACCGACCCGACCGACCGCGGCGTGCTGAGCCGGGCCGTCCTCGAACTCGGGCTCGGCCTCGGCGACCGCTTGCGCGGTACCGGCCGCACGGCCACCGCGCTCACCCTGACCGTCCGGCTCGCCGGCGGCTCGTCCGTCAGCCGCAGCCGCACCCTGCCGGAGCCGACCTCTGATCCCGGCGACCTCGCCGAGGCCGCCTACGCCATGCACGAGGCCCTCGGTCCGCACGGCGCCCCCGTTCGGGCCGTCGCTCTGCGGGCCGAGGGACTGTCCGCGGCCGACCCGCGCCGGGTCCGTGCCGTGCCGGTCGGGGCGGCTCGCGGCAGGCCCCTGCTGCCGTCGACCTTCGCCGGTCCGCCCGCGCGGGGAGAACACCGGCCGTCCTCGTGAAGCGCGGCGGCCCGAGTGGCATCGGCGGCCGGCTCTGAGGCCGCCCTCCGGCAACCAGTTCTTTTCGATGGTTGCGCCGTGGGAAGGATCGGAGTGAGGGTGGGGAAGGTACGTACCGACGAACCTCGAACGGAGGTTCCCATGCGAGTGCAGAAGTCCGAGCTCTACGCGCGGGACCTGAAGGAAGCGCGCTGGTTCAAAAGCAGCAAGAGCGGCTACCTGCCGGAATGTGTCGAGGTGGCGTACCTCGAAGACGGGGCCGTTGCCATCCGTGATTCCCAGAACAGGGACCTGTCGCCCCTGCGGTTCACCGCAGAGGAGTGGACGGCGTTCCGGGAGGGTGTGCGCGAGGGCGAGTTCGATTAGCGCACGTCACCCCTCGGTGTTCGGCGGGCCGGTGAACCGGCCCGCCGACCCGGTTGCCTCTGCCCGTTGCCTTTCGCCGGGCACCGGGGCGCACCCTCGCTCCCCGGCCGGTAGGCCGGCGAGCCCCGCGGCGCGTCCCCACCGGCCCGGGCCGCGGTGTGCGCGGCGGGGTTGCCGGCTGCTACCTCGAACGCCCGCCCCACCGAACCGAGTTGCTCGCGCCGGCGCCGCGTGGCGGCCGGGCGGCCGCCGGCGTGCGCACCCCCGCTCCGCGCGGCTCCCCGCGGAACCCGCCGCCGACGCCCCGGCACGGCACCGCCCCGGCGCGGCGGGGACGGGTGTCCCGATCCGAGGGTCGCGCGTCCGTCCCGCATGAGGCGGGGTGCTGCGCCGCGCCCGACGATGGACGTATCGGCGCCGGGTGCCCCGCCCGGACGCCGACAGAACCCGTGAACCTGTCAGGAGATTCGACGTGGCTGAAATCATCGCGGACATCGAGGTACCCGACACCCGGCTCGTGGCGGAGGCGACCGAGCTCGTGCGCAAGGCCGCCGACCCGGTGGTCTACCACCACTCCCGCCGCGTGTACTTCTGGGCGTCGATGCGCGGCCGCAACCGCGGATGGGACTTCGACCCCGAACTGCTGTACGTCGGCGCCCTCTTCCACGACCTCGGACTGACCGACACCTACGCCCGTACCGACCAGCGCTTCGAGATCGACGGCGCCGACGAGGCCCGCCGCTTCCTGCTGGAGCACGGGCTCCCCGAGGACCGTGCGCGGTTGGTGTGGGAGGCGATCGCCCTGCACACCACACCGGAGATCCCGTGGCACATGGCACCGGAGATAGCCCTGGTCACCTCGGGCGTCGAGGTCGACGTCCTCGGCTTCGGATACGACGAGATCACCCCGGAGGAGCGCGAGGCTGTCGTCGCCGTCCACCCGCGGCCCGACTTCAAGAACAACATCCTCAAGGAGTTCACCCACGGCATCGCGCCGCGCCCCGGCACCACCTTCGGGAACGTCAAGGCCGACGTCCTGGAGCGCTTCGTGCCGGGCTTCGTCCGCGGGAACTTCGTGGACACCATCCTGCAGTCCCCCTGGGCGGAGTGATCCGGCCACTCGGCGTCGCCGTCCGGTCCGCCGGTGTCGGGGGTCATGGCGCGGGGGTGCTGCGGGGGCGGGTGGTGCGGAAGCGGTCGCGGTAGGTGCCGGGGCTGATGCCGAGTCGGCGGTGGAAGGCGCGACGCAGTGTCTCCTCGGATCCGAAGCCGCTGCGCCGGGCGACGGTGTCGAGGGGGTCGTTGCCGGCTTCGAGCAGTGCCTGGGCGGCTTCGACGCGGATGCGTTCGACGTATCGCGCGGCGGTGTCGCCGGTCTCGGTGCGGAACAGCCGGGTCAGGTGGCGGGGGCTGACTCCGGCGCGGGCGGCGAGTGCGGGCAGGCTGTGGTCGCCCTCGGGGTCGGCGGTCACCTGGTCGAGAACCTGGCGCAGGACCGAGTGGGCCGGGTGGCGGGGGGTCTGGCGGACGCTGAACTGCGACTGGCCGCCGGGCCGGGCCATGAAGACGACCAGGAACTTGGCGGCTTTGCGGGCGATGTCGGGGCCGTGGTCGGACTCGACCAGGGACAAGGTGAGGTCGATGCCGGCGCTGATGCCCGCGGAGGTGATGAAGCGGCCGTCGCGGACGAAGATGGCGTCGCAGTCGACCTCGACCTTGGGGTAGCGGGCGGCGAGGTCGTCGGCCAGCCGCCAGTGGGTGGCGGCCCGTCGTCCGTCCAGCAGTCCCGTCGCGGCCAGCGGGAACGCTCCGGCGCAGACCGAGGCCACGGTGCGGGAGCGGTCGGCGAGGCGGGTGATGGCCGCCACGAGTGCGGGGTCGGCCACCGCCGCCCACCAGTCCGGGCGGCCGGGGATGACCAGGGTGTCGATGGGGAAGTCGACCTCGTCCAGCGGCAGGTCCGGCACCAGTCGCAGGCCCGCGGTCGTCGTCACCGGCCCGCCGTCCCGCGACACGGTCCGGGTCACGTAGCGGGCGCCGTACTCGTTCGCGGCCGTGTACACGTCCAACGGGCCCGTGACGTCCATCAACTGCAGTCCCTCGAACAACAGCACCACCACACGGTGCGGCGCCGTGACCGCCGCCCCCGGCCGCCCGCCCGGCTCCACACGCGTTGCCACTGTTCCTACCTCCGGGTACGGGGCCTGCCTCCGGCGGGTCCGCCGCATACGCCCGTGAGGGCCACGTCCCGTTGGAAGGTGGCCTGTCCCTGTCCGGTCCTGTCCCTGTCCGCCCCGCCCATTGTCGCCCATACCCGCCGGCGCCTACGAAGCCGGGCTGGTCACCCCCGCGACCGGCCGCTGGAGCGGGGCCAGGCGGCGCGTGGTCACCACGCGGCGGCCGCGCTCGTCGTCGTGGATGCAGGTGGACCCGGCCAGCCGGCGCACGATCTCCAGTCCGCGGCCGTGCTCGTCCGGCGGGGTGGCCTCGGCCGAGGCACCGTCGTGGTGACGGGCCTCGCCGCTGTCGGTGACGGTGATGACCAGGCCGTCGTCGCGCAGGCACAGCCGGACCGACATCTGTGCCCGGCCGTGCCGCGCGGCGTTGGCCGCGAGCTCGTCGACGATCAGTTCGGCGGCGATGCGGTCCTCCGCGGCCAGCCCCCACAACCCCAGCAACTCGGACGTGAAGTGCCGCGCGGCGCCCACGTAGGCAGCCTCCGCGGGTTGCACCAGTTCCGCCGAACGGGTGGGGGTGGTGTCACCGCACATGACGTGTGGGCCCTTCATCGATGAGGCCCGCGGTCCCGGCGACCACGGGTCGCCCCACCGGCCACGCCGGCACGTCCTGACGTCGGCCTCCCTGTCGGCCGCCCCGTCAGGCGCCGCTCGCGGCCCCCCGCGCGGATAGCGTGGACGTGTGCGTCTTCTTGTGATGTCCGATACTCACCTGCCCAAACGTGCCAAGGAGCTTCCGGCCGAACTACTGGACCGGATTCCCGAGGCGGACGCCGTCATCCACGCCGGGGACTGGGTCGACGCCGCGACCCTCGACCTCCTGCAGGAGAGGTCCCGCCGGGTGATCGGCGTGTACGGCAACAACGACGGGCCCGACCTGCGGGCGCGTCTGCCCGAGGTCGCCCGCGCGGAGCTGGGCGGGCTGCGCTTCGGCGTGGTGCACGACAGCGGCCCGGCGCAGGGCCGCGAACGCCGCTGCGCGGAGCGCTTCCCGGATCTCGATGTGCTGGTCTTCGGGCACAGCCACATCCCCTGGGACAGTACGGCGCCGGGCGGCCTGCGGTTGCTCAACCCCGGCTCGCCCACCGACCGCAGGCGTCAGCCGTACTGCACCTACCTCACCGCAGTGGCGGCCGAGGGCGCGCTGACCGAGGTGCGGCTGCACGAACTGCCGCGGCGGTGACCGCCGCGCCGCCGTCGTCGCTCAGTGTTCGAGCGCCGGGTCGCCGGCCGACCGTACCGCGCCCGGGGACCCGGCGTCCCGAAGGTCGCCGGGAGCCCCGGCGGTCTCCGCCGCACGATCCTGCCCGCCGCGACCCTCCGGCTCCACGCCGTACGGGACGTGCGCCGGCGGGAGCAGCGCCAGGACGGCCCGACGCTGCCCCTCGTCGGCGTCCTCGTCGAAGGGGTCGGGGGTCGCCGGCACCTGTACCCGCAGCACCGGCCCCGAACCCAGCCGCGCGAAGCCGCGGCCCGGCGGCACGTCCGCCGCGGCCGTCGAGCACTGGGGAGCGCCGAGCACCGCCTGGGTCTGCTCCGCGGTGACGGCGCCGAGCAGGACCCGGGCCCTGGTCTGGGCGATGACCACCTGGGCGAGCGACTCGGCGCCGTCGAGGTGGTCGGCGACGGCGACGGTCACCCCGGCGGCGCGGCCGTGCCGCAGCGGGATGTCCAGCAACTCCTGCGGGTCGGGTCGGTTCTCGGCGTGCGCGAGCTGGCTGAGCACCGTCGGCCGGTCGACGAGGATCCACAGCGGTCGCCGTACGTCATCGGGGGCGGAGCGGCCCGCCTGCCGGGCGCGGTTGACGGCGATCAGCCGGCGTTCGGTCTCGTGCGCCGCCCACTCCAGGGTGGCGGTCGTTCCCGCCAGGCCGCTCTCGACGGCCATCACGCCGGGCCGGCCGGTCAGGCACGCGTACGCGCCGGTGCCGCCGCCGTCGACGACCACGATGTCGCCCTCCGGCAGGGCCTGGAGCGCGAGCGAGCGCAGCAGTGTCGTGGTGCCGGTGCCGGGGTGGCCGAGAGCCAGCAGATGCGGCTCGGTGGAGCGGCAGCCGGTGCGCCACACCACCGGGGGAACGTCTCTGAACTCCTCGCCGTCCCGGACCGGGATGGTGCGCTGCACCGCCTCGGGGTCGGTGAAACCGAGCACCGTCTCGCCGGGGGAGGTGACGAAGTGCTGGGCGGCGATGTCGGTCGGCAGCGGGGGGAGAGCGGTGAGGGTGAGGTGGTTGTCCTCCTCGTCCCACTCGAAGCGGTACTCGCGGCCGCGGCCCACCTTGGCGTGCAGCACGTGCTCGACGCGGGCCCTGGCGGTCGCCTCCCCGTCGGTGAAGTAGGCGGGGTACTTCAGACGCAGGCGGACGAGGCGCCCGTCCTCGAAGACATGGTCGCCGAAGGCGTTCTCCCAACTGCCGTCGTGGGCGTAGAGGGGGCTGGGGTCCTCGGCGACGGACAGGTAGGGCACCAGGGCCTCGTACAGCGCGGTCAGCCGGTCGTTCTCGGCGCCGCTCGGTCCGGTCGGGGCGGGGGTGCGGTCCCGGCCCATCCAGCCCGCCGAGCCCATCAGCGCGGCCACCAGCAGGTAGGCGCCGTAGGGCAGGAGGACCAGGACGAGGAACCCGGCTCCCACGTAGGCCATGAGCGCCGGTCCGCGCCGGTCCTTGGGGGTGTTGGCCCACCAGCCGCGTGCCCAGCCGGCTTGGCGGCGCAGCCCGCGCAGGATGACGAAGAGCGGGTGGAGGACGTCCGTGGTGCTGTCGACGGCGGCCCGCGCGAGCTCACGGCCGCGGGCGAGCGAGGGGCGGCTGCTCAGGAGGGCGGAGAGGGTGCGCCGGACCACGGGGAGCTCCAGAGGATCGTTGCGGGGAGGTACGACGGAGGGAGGGGGCCGGGACAGGACGAGGCGGGACGGAACCGGCGGGACGGGAACGGGAAGGGCCCGGGCGGGACGGAGCCGGGCGGGACGGAGCCGGGCGGGACGGAAACGGGGAAGGGCCCGGTGCGGGGCGGCGCCGGGCCCGGTGGATCGGTCGTGCGACGGCCTAGAACTTGATCCCGCCCAGGAGGCTCGCCAGGCTCGCCCCGCCGGCTTTGATGCTCGGGGCGATGGCGGTACCCGCGAGGTAGAAGCCGAAGAGGGCGCAGACGAGCGCGTGGGATGCCTTGAGCCCGTCCTTGCGGAAGAAAAGAAAGACGATGATGCCGAGCAGGATGACGCCTGAGATGGACAGGATCATGGGGGCTACTCCTGTGTGATGGGGACTGTCACCATGAGTTTTTCCAGAATTACAGATGGTAATATGGTCTGAAAGAGGCAAATGGGTGATTCATGCGAAACGTCACCCTTTCGGCTCTGCTGAACTGTTTCTTCGGGCGTGATCCTCGCCGGTCGGTCGGCGTGTCAGGGGGTAGGCCCCGCCGGTGCGACGGTGAAGTCGCCCGTTCGAGTGATCAAAATCGTTAGGCTTCGGCCATGGCTTCCCGTGCGGTCCACGCTCGCCGCGGCCGGCATCGGGAGCCCGCCCGGCAAGGCCAGGGCGGTTGAGGCCGCTTAGGGTGGATCCCGAGAGTCCCGCCCGCACGATCAGCCACGTGAGCAGGGGGTGCCCGTCCGGTGGC
Source organism: Streptomyces sp. ME19-03-3 (assembly GCA_033793685.1). Lineage (GTDB taxonomy): Bacteria > Actinomycetota > Actinomycetes > Streptomycetales > Streptomycetaceae > Actinacidiphila. Next base: position 54,889 of record JARAXD010000008.1, read on the forward strand.
CGGTGAACGTCCAAGCACCCTGGTGGTGACGCGGCTCCCCAGCCCTGCTCCGCAGGAGCCTCGCCTCCCCTCCGGCCTCGAAGCCGGGGCGCCCACGAACGGAACCCGATGAGCGAGCCCACCCCGGGGTACGACCCGGCTCATGACCCCGGCGTCCTGCGACTCGCCGCCAAGATCTTCGACCTCGCCCGCCGGGGCGGCACGGAGACCCTGGCGGCGTACGTCGACGCCGGTGTGCCGGTCGACCTCAGCAACGACAAGGGCGACACCCTCGTGATGCTCGCCGCCTACCACGGCCACGCCGCCACCGTGGCCGCGCTCCTGAGGCGCGGCGCGGATCCCGACCGCGCCAACGACCGCGGCCAGACGCCGTTGGCGGGTGCCGTCTTCAAGGGGGAGGACGAGGTGGCCCGCGTCCTCCTGGACGGCGGCGCCGATCCCGCCGCGGGCACCCCCTCGGCCGTCGACACCGCCCGTATGTTCGGCAAGGACGCGCTGCTGGAACTCTTCGGCGCCGGGTGACGCCCGGGTGCGCCACGACGAGGCGGTTCCCACGATGAAGAGAAGTGGACCCATGGGACCCATGACGGAAACCGACATCCGGAACGATCCGCTGCCTGACCCGTCGGACCGGCGGCTCACGCGTACCGCGAGGTCGCCGGGCCCGGCGCTCTTCGGGGGCGCGGGAGATTCGCAAGGCCCGCGGGCGGGGGATGAGATGCTCGCACGAGACGGCAGGAGCCGGCGTCGGCCATGAACATCGACCTGACCGAAACCACCTCGAGCAAGATCAACTCAGCGTTGATCAAGGCGCGCAGGGCCATCGGCAGCCCGGCGGTCGGCGTGGTGCTCACGCTGGTCATCGTCACCGACGAGGGCAACCACTACGACGCCCTCAAGGCCGCCTCCGACGCCTCCCGGGAGCACCCCTCGCGGATCCTGGTCGTCATCAAGCGGCCCGGCCGCTCGCCGCGCGAGCGGCGCACCGCCCGTCTCGACGCCGAGGTGCGCGTCGGCGGCGAGTCCGGCACCGGCGAGACCGTCCTGCTCCGCCTGCACGGCGAACTCGCCGACCATGCCGCGAGCGTCGTCCTGCCCCTGCTGCTGCCCGACGCCCCCGTGGTCGTGTGGTGGCCCGAGGACGCCCCCGCCAACCCCGCCGCCGACCCCCTCGGCGCCCTCGCCCAGCGCCGGATCACCGACGCGTACGCCGTCGAGCGGCCGCTGGAGGAGCTGGAGGCCCGAGCCGCCGGCTACGCCCCGGGCGACACCGACCTCTCCTGGACCCGGCTCACGCCCTGGCGCTCCATGCTCGCCGCCGCGCTCGACCAGGCCCCGGTCGCGGTCGTCTCGGCCGTCGTCGAGAGCGAGCCGGACAACCCCAGCGCCGAACTCCTCGCCCGCTGGCTCGGCAACCGCCTCGGCGTGCCCGTCGACCGCGTCGTCACCGAGGGCCCCGTCGTCACCGCGGTACGGCTGCGCACGCCGGGCGGGGACATCACCATCGACCGCCCCGAGGGTCCGCTGGCCACCCTCACCATTCCCGGGCAGCCCAGCCGGCGCCTCGCGCTGAAGGTCCGGTCGACCGCCGACCTGATCGCAGAGGAACTGCGCCGGCTCGACCCCGACGAGATGTACGCCGCCTCGCTGCGCCACGGTGAGGCGGCGCGCCCGCCCCGCCTGGCGGAGACCACCGGGCGCGGCCGCGGGAAACGGACCGCGCCGGCCGGCGCGGAGGACGGCAGGTAGACCGACTGCCGCAGCGGTACGCCGGGGGACGGCGCGCAGTGCAGGAGCGGCATCGCGGCCGTGGCGGGCTGGTGACGGACCGCGCGCCCGCGAGTGCCCGTCGGCGCCGACTGCCGGTTCGCCCGCCACCCCGCGCGGCCCCAGCCGGCGGTGGAGGGCGCGGCATCGGCGGTCGCCACCGTCGAGGCCACCGTCGGGCGGGGGTCGACCAGCGAACGCGGAGGTGGGCGTCACTGTCATCAGTGTCGTCGCTTCTGCCACCGTGTGCCTCGTCGCCGGACATCGCGCTCTACCGTATTTGACCAGTCGATATGCCCACTGGTGTAGTTGCCGAGGATTGCGGCGCAGCACACGGTGCTGACACCTTGTGCGGTAGACATCGAGTGTATAGCCGGCGTGTATATTCGCCGGATGCTCTCCAGCCTCTCTCTTCCACGCGCGGCTTCCGGGGCCCTGGCGGCCACCCGCCGAACCGTGGCGCGCCTCGGCGCACCCTGCCCCGGAGGCGCCGCATGAGGCGTCGGCGTGCCGTCGGCGCGCCGGGACGGTTCCGCTCGGCCCTGGTGGATCTGGGGCTCGGCATGCGGCTGGCGGGCTCCGGGGGCCGGGAGGGGTGGATCCGCACGGCGCTGACCGCGGTCGGGGTCGGCCTCGGCGTGGCCCTGCTGTTCCTCGCCGCCGCGGTGCCGAACGTCCTGGACGCCCGTGAGGGGCGCGCTCACGCGCGTGAGACGCCGAACGTCGAGAGCGAGGTGTCGGTGCGGCGGGCGGATACGACGTTCCTGTGGCTCGACGCCGCGACCGAGTACCGCGGCGAGGACGTCGGTGGGCAGTTGCTGCGTCCGGACGGTCCCGGCGCTCCACCGCCGCCGGGTGTGGCGCGGATGCCGGGGCCGGGGGAGATGGCGGTCTCGCCCGCACTGCGCGAACTAATGGGCTCTCCGTCCGGCGCGCTGCTCAAGGAACGGCTCCCCTACCGGATCATCGGGACCATCGCGGACCGGGGCCTGCTCGAGCCCGGCGAGCTGCGCTTCTACGCCGGCAGCGGCACGCTGTCCGGGAGCGAGGGTGCGGTCAGGTCCGCGGGGTACGGCCACGCCCCCGGCCCCGGGCGCTTCGATCCGCGCCTGGCGGTGCTGGTCGCCCTGATCTGTGTCGTGCTGCTGGTGCCGGTGGGTGTCTTCATCGCCACGGCCGTCCGCTTCGGCGGGGACCGCAGGGACCGCAGGCTCGCCGCGTTGCGGCTGGTCGGTGCGGACGTCGCCATGACGCGTCGTATCGCGGCGGGTGAGGCCTTGTTCGGCGCCCTGCTGGGGCTGCTGGCCGGCACGGGGCTGTTCTCGGCGGCGCGCCGGCTCGCTGGGTCGGTCCGGTTGTGGGGCGTGAGCGCCTTTCCGGCGGATGTCACCCCCGACCTGCTGCCGGCGGGGCTGATCGTGGTGACGATCCTGGTGGGCGCGGTCCTGGTCACGCAGTCGGCGCTGCGGTCGGTGGTGATCGAGCCGTTGGGCGTCGTGCGGCATGCCGCGTTGCGGCCGCGCCGGTTGTGGTGGCGGCTGGCGGCTCCGGTGGCCGGGGTCGGAGTGCTGATGTGCACGGGGTCGGTGGGGGAGGAGTCGGGGTCTGACGGTGTGTATCCGATCGCGCTGGGCGCGGTGCTCGTCCTGGTGGGGCTCACCGGGGTGTTGCCGTGGCTGGTGGAGGCCGCGGTGAGGCGGCTGCGCGGGGGGCCGGTCGCGTGGCAGCTCGCGGTGCGCCGACTGCAGTTGGGCAGTGGGACCGCGTCGCGGGCGGTGAGCGGAATCACCGTGGCGGTGGCCGGGGCGATCGCGCTGCAGATGGTGTTCGGCGGTATGCAGGAGGACTTCGCGTCGTCGTCCGCGCCGAAGGCGACGGGTAGGCCGTCCGCGGGTGCCGACGCGGTCCGCGCGGACTTCAGGGTCGGCACCGCGTCGGGGAGTGCGGGTGCGCCGGCGCTGGCGGAGCGGATGACCGAGGAGTTCGGGCGGGTCGAGGGTGTGCGGCGGGTGGTCGCGACGGTGCAGACGTATGTGAGACGTGCGGACGCGGCCGCGGGGCCGGGGTCGGTCACCACGCTCACGGTGGCGAGTTGTGCGGCGTTGCGGTCGCTGGCGTCGCTGCCCTCGTGCCGTGACGGCGACACTTATGTGGCCCGGCAGGGGGGTACGGCGCGAGAGGCGGGCCTCTCGGCGGACGGGGCCGCCCGACCCGGTGCGCGGCTGGATCTCGGAGGCCTTGACGGGGTGTCCGAGGGTGAGGTGTGGACGGTGCCGACGTCGGCCCGCCCGGTGGTGGCGGTGCGGGATCCGCTGGGTGACGTCCACGACGGCATCCTGGCGACTCCGGGGGCGCTGTTCGGGCACCGGCTGCCGCAGGCGTCGACCTCCGCGTCCGTCGCGATCGACCCTGGTGTTCCGGACGCCGCCGAACACCTGCGCAACGCCGCGGCGCGGCTGGATCCGGCGCTGAGGGTGCAGGGTCCGGCCGACGTGGGGCGTGACCGCCAGTACTCGAGTGTGCAGACCGGTCTGCGGGTCGGGGGCACGCTGACGGTGGCGCTGATCGCGGCGGGAATGCTGGTGGCGATGGTCGAGCAGTTGAGGGAGCGCCGGCGGCTGCTGTCGGTGCTGGTGGCCTTCGGCACCCGGCGCAGGACACTGGCGTGGTCGGTGCTGTGGCAGACCGCGGTGCCGGTGCTGGCGGGTACGGTCGTGGCGATCGCGGGCGGGTTGGTGCTGGGCAGGGCGATGCTGGGCGTCGTGGCGAAGCCGGTGCGGGACTGGTGGCTGTTCCTCCCGTACGCGGCGACCGGGGCGGCGGCGGTCCTGGTGGTGACGTTGCTGAGTCTTCCGGCGTTGTGGCGGATGATGCGGGCGGACGGCCTGCGCACCGAGTGAATTCCTGCCGGGTGCCGCCGGTCCGCCGTGGCGGACCGGCGGCACCGGCGCAGGCGGCGGGGCCGGGGCACCATGACGAGGACCGGTACCGAGCCCGTCGGGCCATCGGCGCTGGGGCCTGGCTTTCGGGGCGATCGCCCGGGACCAGGCGTATGCCCGACCGCGGGCGCAGCGGTGTTCCGATGGCGAGGGTCCGGCGGACCGGAGTGGGCAGAGGAGATGGCTGCTCCTGCCATGACCACGATGCAGCCCGTGACCAATGTTCGGCGCGCAGGGGGACTTGCGGCAAGGCCCCGGAGGTGTCGCAGAATCGCCCCTGACCGGAATCACAGGGCCGGGCCGCTTCCGCCGGCGCACCTGATGCGTACTCACCTCCCCCTCGAAGGAACGAGCAGTCCTTGCGCAATCTGACCTATTACATCGCCGCGACCCTCGACGGCTACATCGCGGGCCCCGACGGCCAGTACGACTTCTTTCCCTTCGGCGGCGAGGAAGCCGCCGCGATCCTGGCGGACTTCCCCGAGACCATGCCCACGCCCGCGCGGGAGCCGCTGGGGATCGCCGACCGGGCCGCCCGGCGGTTCGACACGGTCATCATGGGCCGCGCGACGTACGACCCGGGCCTGAAGGCCGGACTCACCAGCCCGTACGCCCACCTTCGGCAGTACGTCGTCTCCCGCACGCTGGTCAGCCCCGATCCCGCGGTGACCGTCGTCGACGACCCCGTCGCGCTCGTCCGCGAGCTCAAGGCGCAGGACGGCATGGACATCTGGCTGTGCGGCGGTGGCAAGCTGGCGGCCGCCCTGGGCGACGAGATCGACGAACTGATCATCAAGCGCCACCCGATCGTGATCGGTGCCGGCATCCCGCTGTTCGACGGCCCCTTCGCCCCGACGGGCTTCGCCGCGGCCGGCACGCGGACCTTCGACTCCGGCCTCGCCATCACCGCCTTCTCGAAGGCGGTGCCCTCGACGGACGAGCGGACCTGAGGGTCGCCGGTCCCCGACCCACCGCCGATGCACCCCGGAGCGGCCCGTGCTGTGCCCGGGACCCATGGGCCGTCCGACTCGTTGGTGCGTCGCATCTCATGGAGCGAGCGGGCCGGCGGCCGTGCCCCGGCCTCGCTGCACGCGATCGGCCGCATGCGCCGCAGCGGGAGGTCGCGGCCTCTGGCGGCGTACGGTGTGCCATCCGGCGACCGGCCCCGGCAGACATGCTTGATCGCGCCGAGCCCGGACACCGTCGCTCTCGTCCCGACGAGGCCGGGGTCCCGGCCGCCGCTTCCCGGAGCGCGTCGCTGTCCTGCGGCGACTCCTCGAGCCACCCGGGCTCCGACAAGCCCACCAGCAGCCTGTGAGCCGGCTTCCTCGCACAGCCGACGCCAGGTGAACACGCGAGCCCACCCGTGAAGGGCAGGGCAGGTTACAGGCCGGTGAGCCAGGGATGCCCCGGGTGCACGCGGGCGAGCAGCCCCGTCAGGGTCTCGCGTTGAGCGGGGGTCATGAGCGGGACGGTCGCGTCGAAGTCCGTCTGATCCTTGCGGCGGACGTGCTTGGCCTTGAACAGCAGGACGAGTTCGGGCGCCAGATAAGGGATGCCGTCTCGGGTGTGACGGATGACGTCGCTGTAGGGAAGCCGGATCCCCTCATCGCGTCGGCAGATCCAGGTGTCGCCGTCGTGCGGTTCGCGGAACACGTCGAGCAGGTAGTCGCCGGTGGCCGGATCGCGCAGCCAGGTCTGATGGACGGCGGCCAGCACCTCCGGTGTGGCGTCCTCCCAGATCCGGCCGCTGCCTGCCGCGTCGAAGACGTATCCGGGGAAGCGGTCCCGGACCTCGGGGAAGCCCGCGGCCGGAACCGCGATCTCGATGTCCCCGTGCGCGCGCGTCCGCCTGCCGCGGAACAGGTCCAGCGCCCAGCCGGCGGCCACGTACCACGGGGTGCCGATCCCAGCCAACCGCCGCGCGACCTCACTCGGGGTCCAGCAGGACGACCACCTGTCGTGGAGGGCCTCGGTCTCCTCCGGTGACAGTTCGACACCGCCGCCGGGTAGTTGCTCGCTCACCGCGGGAATCTATCAGCGGGCGCGAAAGGCCCTGGCCGTGGTCGCACGGGAGACCGGCGAAGTCGCGGCAGTGCGTCCCTGACGAGGCATGAGGTGGCCGGTCGGCCGGACCGTGTGGAGACGGGGACGGTCCCACACGGGAGACCGCCACCAAGGCCCGGGCGGCCGGTGGGCGGATACGGCCACCGGGTTACGGAACCGTGTCGTGCAGGGAACACCAGAGGCCCTTGACGTGTCGTGATGGCCGGTGCAACTATCGCGTCCATCAATGTTTGCGTAAACGTGCGCGACCGCGGTCGATGATGTTTGCGCAACCATCCCACGCTGCCGCCTCCTGCGGCGGAACCCCGCACGACGATGTGAAGGATGGGATCATGGCTGCCATATCGCCGCCACCGGGTACCGGCCGGGCCGCTCCTCCCCGAGGACGGCGGGGCCGGCGCTGGCTGGGATGGGGCTTCGTGGCACCATTCATGATCGTCTTCGCGCTGGTCTTCCTGGCGCCGATCGGCTACTCGATCTACCTGAGCCTGTTCCGCGACCGCCTCATCGGCGGGACCTCCTTCGTCGGCCTGGACAACTACACGCAGGCGCTCCAGGACAGCCAGTTCTGGTCCGGCCTCGGCCGGGTGGCGCTCTTCCTCGCCGTCCAGGTGCCGATCATGCTGGGCATCGCGCTGTTGGTGGCCCTCGCCCTGGACAGCGGGCGGCTCCACGGCCGCAACTTCTTCCGGATCTCGATCTTCCTGCCCTACGCGGTCCCGGCCGTCGTCGCGACGTTGATGTGGGGCTTCATGTACGGGGACCGCTTCGGCCTGGTCGCCAACATCAACGACGCCTTCGGTGTCTCGCTGCCGAACCCCCTCTCGCCCAGCTTGGTGCTGGCGAGCATCGGCAACATCGTGACCTGGGAGTTCGTCGGCTACAACATGCTGATCTTCTACTCGGCGCTGCACGTCATCCCGCGGTCCCTGTACGAGGCGGCCGAGATCGACGGCGCGAGCCAGTGGCGGGTCGTCACCTCCATCAAGATCCCGGCGATCCGCGGCGCCCTGGTCATCGCGACGATCTTCTCGATCATCGGCAGCTTCCAGCTGTTCAACGAGCCCAGCATCCTCAAGCCCCTGGCACCCAACGCCATCACGACGTACTTCACGCCGAACCTGTACACCTTCTCGCTGTCCTTCTCCGGGCAGCAGCACAACTACGCGGCGACCGTCGCGATCGTCATGGGGGTCGTCACGATGATCATCGCCTACGTCGTGCAGCTGCGCGGCATGCGCAAGGAGGCCTGACCATGGCGCAGGCGAGCACCCAGGGGGGCGTCCTCACCCCCCAGCGCGAGCGCCCCGGCGCCGCACCGTCCAGGCGCCCCGCGGGCCGGCGACGCTCCTCCGACCGGCCGCGGCGCAGCGTCCTGCTCACCGTGCTGACCGCGCTCGTCGCGGTCTACACCCTGATCCCGCTGGCCTGGCTGCTGATCAGCGCGACCAAGACGCAGAAGAACCTGCTGGACTCCTTCGGGCTCTGGTTCAGCGGCGACTTCGCGCTGTGGGACAACATCCATCAGACGCTCACCTACAACGACCACATCTTCGTCCGCTGGCTGCTGAACACCCTGCTGTACGTGGCGCTGGGCGCGGGCGGCGCCACCTTCCTCGCGGTCCTCGGCGGCTACGGGCTGGCGAAGTTCGACTTCCCGGGCAAGCGCGCGGTCTTCGCGGTGGTGATCGGCGCGGTCGCCGTGCCGGGTGCCGCGCTCGCCGTGCCGACGTTCCTGATGTTCAGCAAGATGGGGCTGACCAACACCCCGTGGGCGGTCATCATCCCCTCGCTCATCTCGCCGTTCGGGCTCTACCTGATGTGGGTCTTCGCCTCCGAGGCGATCCCCGACGAGCTGCTGGAGGCCGCCCGGGTCGACGGATCGGGGGAGATCCGCACCTTCTTCCGGATCTGCCTGCCGCTGCTGGGACCCGGCATCGTCACCGTGCTGCTGTTCACCGTGGTCGCGACGTGGAACAACTACTTCCTGCCGTTGATCATGATCAAGGACCCGGACTGGTACCCCCTCACCCTGGGGCTCAACGCCTGGAACGCCCAGGCCGCCACCGCGGGCGGCCAGCCGGTGTTCAACCTGGTGGTCACCGGTTCGCTGCTGACCATCGTGCCGCTGATCGCCGCCTTCCTCCTCCTCCAGCGTTTCTGGCAGTCAGGTCTCTCCGCCGGCAGCGTCAAGGAATGACCACCGGCGCCGTGGTGGCGCCGTTCCCCTCCTCCTGCGGTCCTCCGCACGGCACACGCGTGCCGTGGCGACGGGGTGTGCCGTGGACCACCTCCACAACGAAGTGAGATGCGATGACGAACAAGCCAGTGCGCCGCACGGCGCAGGCACTCGCGGTGCTCTGCGCGGCGGCGCTGTCCCTGACCGCCTGCGGTTCCTCCGACGACTCCGGCTCCGGCGCCAAGGCCGCCGACGCCGGCAGCGTCGAGTCGGCGCTGAAGAAGGGCGGCTCGCTGACGGTGTGGGCGTGGGAGCCGACGCTCAAGCAGGTGGCCGCCGACTTCCAGGCCACGTACCCCCAGGTCAAGGTGAAGCTGGTCAACGCGGGTACGGGCAACGACCAGTACACGGCGCTGCAGAACGCGGTGCAGGCCGGTTCGGGGGCGCCGGACGTCGCGCAGATCGAGTACTACGCGCTGAGCCAGTTCGCGCTCGGCAAGTCCGTCACCGACCTCGGCGCGTACGGCGCCAAGGACCTGTCGAAGGCCTACTCGCCGGGGCCGTGGAACTCCGTCGCCATCAACGGCGGCGTGTACGCCCTGCCCATGGACTCCGGCCCGATGGCGATGTTCTACAACAAGAAGGTCCTCGACAAGTACAAGATCAAGGTCCCCACGACCTGGGACGAGTACCTCACCGCGGCGCGCGACCTGCACAAGGCCGACCCCAAGGCGTACATCACCAACGACACCGGCGACGCCGGCTTCGTCACCAGCATGATCTGGCAGGCCGGCGGCCACCCGTACACGGTGGACGGCACCAAGGTGAAGGTGGACTTCGGCGACGCGGGCGCCAAGAAGTTCACCGAGGTCTGGCAGAAGCTCATCTCCGAGAAGCTCCTCGCGCCCATCGCCTCCTGGAGCGACCAGTGGTACAAGGGCCTGGCCGACGGCACCATCGCCACCCTGAACACCGGTGCCTGGATGCCCGCCAACTTCGCCTCCGGCGTCCCCTCGGCGTCGGGTCAGTGGCGTGCCGCCCCGCTGCCGCAGTGGCAGGCCGGACAGAACGCCAGCGCTGAGAACGGCGGCAGCTCGCTGGCGGTGATGGAGGCGTCCAAGGACAAGCCGCTGGCCTACGCCTTCGTGAAGTACGCGAACAAGGACGCCGGTGTCCAGGCCCGCATCAAGGGCGGCGCCTTCCCGGCCACGACCGCGGACCTGACCTCGAAGGCGTTCCTGGACACCGCGTTCCCCTACTTCGGCGGGCAGAAGGCCAACGAGATCTTCGCGAAGTCGGCTGAGAACGTCGCCAAGGGCTGGTCGTACCTGCCGTACCAGGTGTACGCCAACTCGATCTTCAACGACACCGTCGGCAAGGCGTACGTGTCCTCCACGCCGCTGTCCGGCGCTCTCGGCACCTGGCAGGCGGCCTCGGTCAAGTACGGCAAGGACCAGGGCTTCGACGTCACCGGCTGACCTTCGCGGCGCCGGCGGCCGGCCCCGGCGGTCCTCCCCGTGAGGACCCGGGGTGCCGGCCGGGCGAACCGCGCGATGCCGATCCGCGCGGTTCGCCCCCCTTAGACTTCTGACCACCAACGGCAGTGAAACGTAAGAGGTGTACGACGCACGTGGACGGGACCGGACAGCGCTCGGCGACGGGCACGCAGCGGCGGCGGCGCGGTGCGTCGATGGCCGACGTGGCCAAGCTCGCGGGCGTCTCGGCGCAGACCGTCTCCCGGGTCTCCAACGGCTTCCCCGGGGTGCTGGAGGAGACCCGGCAGCAGGTGCTGGCCGCGATGAAGGAGCTCGGTTACCGGCCCAACAGCGCGGCCCGCGCCCTCAAGCGGGGCGAGTTCCGCACCATAGGCGTCATCCTGTTCAACCTCTCCAGCACCGGCAACATGCGCACCCTGGAGGCCGTGGCGTCCTCGGCGGCTCGCGAGGGGTACGCCACGACGCTGCTTCCGGTCACCATGCCCACGCAGGACGGGGTGCGGGGCGCGTTCAGCCGGCTCGGTGAGCTGGCCGTCGACGGCGTCGTCATGATCATGGAGGTCCACCTGCTGGACGCGATGACGGTGGCGCTGCCGCCGACCGCGCCCGTGGTCGTGGTGGACTCCGACGCCGGCGACCAGTACTGCGTGGTGGACACCGACCAGGCCAGCGGCGCCCGGGCGGCCGTGCAGCACCTGCTCGACCTGGGCCACGCGACGGTGCGGCACATCGCCGGCCCGAAGGAGTCGTTCGCCGCCGAACGCCGGGTGAGCGCCTGGCGTTCGGCGTTGCAGGCGGCGGGGCGTGAGGTGCCGCCGCTGCTGCGCGGCGACTGGTCGGCGGAGTCCGGCTACGAGGCCGGGCTGCGGATCGCCGAGGACCCCTCCTGCACCGCCGTGTTCGTCGCCAACGACCAGATGGCGCTCGGGTTGCTGCGCGCGCTGGCCGAGCACGGCCGGCGGGTGCCGGAGGACGTCAGCGTGGTGGGCTTCGACGACATCCCCGAGGCCGCCACATATGTGCCGCCGCTGACCACGATCCACCAGGACTTCGCCGAGGTCGGCCGGCGGTGCGTCGACGGGGTGCTGCGGCAGATCCGCAACGACGAGGCGGAGCGGGGCACCACGCTGGTGCCCACCAGCCTGGTCGTGCGCGGCAGCACCGCCCCGCCGCCGAGGGATCGCTGACCGACCCCGCCGCCGAGGGATCGCTGACCGACCCCGCCGCCCACGACCCGTCCGAACCGCCGACGACCCGTCCGAACCCCGCCCCCTGTCCACGCCGTCATCGCACACCTGCGATGGCAACGCAAACATTCCGTCGCGGACGTGCCCGCCGCACACCGGCGAACATCCCGTGACCGCACCCCACGCACCAGAACTCGACTCCACTGGAGGAGCACGGCCCATGCCCGTACTGCGGATCGAAGGGAACGAATTCCGCCTCGGCGACGAACCGTTCCGCATCATCTCCGGTGGCCTGCACTACTTCCGCGTCCACCCTGCCCAGTGGCGCGACCGGCTGCGCAAGGCACGGCTGCTCGGACTCAACACCATCGACACCTACGTGCCGTGGAACCTCCACCAGCCGCGGCCGGACGCCTTCCGCGTCGACGACGGGCTGGATCTGCCGGCCTTCCTCGAACTCGCCCAGGAGGAGGGCCTGCACGTCCTGCTGCGCCCCGGCCCGTACATCTGCGCCGAGTGGGAGGGCGGCGGGCTGCCGTCCTGGCTGCTCGCCACGCCCGACATCCGGCTGCGCACCAGCGACCCGCGCTACCTGGCGGCCGTGGACGACTACCTGGACCGGCTGCTGCCGCTCGTCGTCCCGTACCTCGCCACCAACGGGGGTCCCGTCCTGGCGGTGCAGGTCGAGAACGAGTACGGCGCCTACGGCCTGGACCCGAGTTACCTGACGCACCTTCAGGACGCACTGGCCCGGGGCGGCGTGGACGTCCCCCTGTTCACCTGCGACCAGCCCGCCGACCTCGCCCGCGGCAGCCTCCCGGGTGTGCTCAGCACCGTCAACTTCGGCAGCCGCCCGGCGCAGGGCCTGGCCGCGCTGCGCGAGCACCAGGCCGTCGGGCCGCTGATGTGCACCGAGTTCTGGAACGGCTGGTTCGACCGCTGGGGCGGCGTCCACGTCGTCCGCGACGCCGCGTCGGCCGCCGCCGACCTCGACGAGCTGCTGTCGGCCGGCGCCAGCGTCAACCTGTACATGTTCCACGGCGGGACCAACTTCGGTTTCACCAACGGAGCGAACGACAAGCACACCTACCGCCCCACCATCACCTCCTACGACTACGACGCGCCCCTGGACGAGGCCGGCGACATCACGCCGAAGTACCTCGCCTTCCGCGACGTCCTCGCCCGGCACACCACCGTCCCCGACGAGCCCCTGCCAGAGCCGTCCGGGAAGCTCGACCTCCCGGGCGTCCCCCTGACCGGCAGCGCCCCGCTGCTCGGCTCCGCCGCCCGCCTCGGCGAGGCGATGGCCGGGCCGCGCCCGCTGACCATGGAGGAACTCGGTCAGGACTTCGGCTTCGTCCTGTACGAGACGGCGCTGCGCGAACCGGGCTCGACCCTGCTGCACTTCGCCGGGATCGCGGACCGGGCGCAGGTCTTCCTCGACGGCGCGGCCGTCGGCGTGCTGGAGCGGGAACTGCACGAGAGCGCCCTGGCCATCACCGTGCCGGAGGGCGGGGCCACCCTGGCCGTCCTCGTCGAGAACCAGGGCCGCGTCAACTACGGGCAGGGCATCCACGACCGCAAGGGCCTCACCGGGACCGTCACCGCGGGCGGCACCGAGCTGACCGGCTGGACCAGCAGGCCGCTGCCCCTGGACGACCTGTCGGGCCTCACCTTCACCACCGGCGGCCCGCAGCCCGTGGGACCCACGTTCCACCGCGGCGAGTTCGAGGTCGACCAGCCCGCCGACACGTACCTGGACCTCACCGGCTGGACCAAGGGCAACGCCTGGGTCAACGGCTTCCCCCTCGGCCGCTACTGGTCCCGCGGCCCGCAGCGCAGTCTCTACGTCCCCGGCCCCGTGCTGCGGCCCGGCACGAACGAGGTCGTCGTGCTCGAACTCCACGCCGCCTCCCGCGCGACGGTCGACCTGCGGGACACCCCCGACCTCGGCCCGACCGAGGAGTGACCGGACCGGACGGCGACCGGGCGATCACCGGCGCCTGAGCGCACGCCGCGCCGCCCCGCGATCCGGGGCGGCGCGGTCGTCCGTCGCCGGTGGGGTGGCGGACGTCACCTGCCGCGGGTCAGGCGCAGCGCCAACCAGAGGTCGGCGGTCTCGGCGTACGACCTGAGACGGCCGGCGAGGCGGCGGACGGTGGAACGGCGCAGCGTGCACAGCCACGGGTAGGCGCCCAGCGAGACACACAGAGCCGCCGAGGTCCGCCACCACAGGATCGGTGGCACGACGAGGGCACCCTCGCCGCCCGGCAGGCAGAGCACCCAGGTCAGGGCTGCGGCGGCGACGACGGCGACGGCACCGGCCCTGCGCGCACGACCTCGGGCGGCCCAGCGCGAGGCCAGCGCTGCCACGGGGACCTGCACGCCGACGTGGACCACCACAACCCACAGCACCAGCCCGACGTGCTGGGCGTAGGAGAGATCCGCACCGCTCGCGGAGGTCAGCGCGCCGAGGCACGCGAGGAAGAGCACGCCGCTCACGTGCATCGCGGCGAGGTTCAGCGGTCCGTGCCAACCCCAGGCCCACCGGCGCTCGTCGTCGCGCATCGTCATCCCCGCCCCCAGGCTCACGTGGACGACGATGATACGGCGGCATCCACCGCACCCCACGCGCGGCCCGGCGGACGCGGGACGCCGGCCCGGGCCTGTCGCCATGCCGGCGGGGCCGGGGTCAGGATAGGGCGCGCAGCGCGTCAAGCCCGCCGGGACCTCGGCGCCGTACGTGGCGGTGAAAGCGCTCAGCGCCGCGTTCGCCCGGTCCAGTTGCCGCCGTGCGGACCGCAGCTGGAGAGCGGACGCCTCGGCGGAGGGCGGTGACCCGGCCGAGGCGCGTCAACCGACCGGTCGGAGGTCTCGTTTCGGGGCACTTCGCACAACCAAAGCCGTGACCGGCATGTCGTACACGGCAAGGAAGCAAGAGCCGTGACGCAAGGGGGAATCATGCGGGCAAGACGATACGGGGCGGTGCTCGCCGCCCTGGTGATGGCGGGTGCGGGAGCCGCCGTGGCGGTGCCGTCGGTGGCCGCGGCGCAGGCGGCGCCCTCGGCGGCGTGCCCGACGGGCTGGGGCAGCCTCCCGAAGTCCGCGGCGGGCGCCGACCTCCGGTCGCTGACCGGCATCAGGACCGGCGAGCACGAGTGCTACGACCGTGTGGTGTTCGACGTGCCCACCGCCGGCACGGACGCGATCGGGTACACCGTGCGGTATGTCGACGCCGTCCGCCAGGACGGTTCGGGCCGGGTCGTACCGGTCTCCGGTGGGGCGGTCATCGAGATCCGTGTGGCCGCGCCCTCGTACGACCAGGACACCTGCGCCGCGACCTACCCGGGCCGGGCGGGGCGGACGCTGCCGGGCGTCGACCTGACCGGCTACCGGACCTTCCGGGACGCGCGGTTCGCGTCGAGCTTCGAGGGGGACACCCAGGTGGGCCTCGGGGTCCGGGCGCGGCTGCCGTTCCGGGTGTTCCAGCTGCCCGACCGCCTGGTGGTCGACGTGGCCCACACCTGGTGAGGTTCTCGCGCCGGCCGGGCCGCGGTGGCGTAGGGGCCGGGGCCGTGCGGGCACGCCCCGACCGGCGGCTTCGCTGCCTCACCGGAAGGTCGGGACCCCGGCGACCGGGTCTGTCCCGGTCGCCGAGGGCGTGGCCGTACGGGCCCGGAGGACAACTCTCCTCGGTGAGCGTGGTCCTCGCCCCGCCGGCTGTTCAGGCCCGGCGCAGCGCGGAGCGGCCCGCGAAGCGCGCCGAGTCCCCCAGTTCCTCCTCGATCCGGATCAGTTGGTTGTACTTCGCCGTGCGGTCGGAGCGGGACAATGAGCCGGTCTTGATCTGACCGCAGCCGGTCGCCACCGCCAGGTCCGCGATGGTGGTGTCCTCCGTCTCGCCCGAGCGGTGCGACATGACAGCCGTCCAGCCCGCCTGGTGGGCGGCGGCCACCGTGGCCAGCGCCTCGGTCAGGGTCCCGACCTGATTGACCTTGACCAGCACCGAGTTGCCGACACCGGTGCGGATGCCCTCGCGCAGCAGCGTTTCGTTGGTGCAGAAGACGTCGTCGCCGGTGAGCTGGCAGCGGTCGCCGACACGGGCGGTCAGCTCGCGCCAGCCGTCCAGGTCGTTCTCCGCCATCGGGTCCTCGATGGACACGACCGGGTAGGCGTCGATGAGCTTGGCCAGGTGGTCGGCATGCTCGGAGGGGGTGCGGCGCACCCCCTCGCCCGCGTAGTCGTACACCCCGTCGCGGAAGAACTCCGACGACGCCGGATCCATGACCAGGCCGATGTCCGTGCCGGGGCGGTAGCCGGTGCGCTCGACGGCGGCCATCACGAAGTCGAGCGCCTCCTCGGCGGTACGCAGCGCGGGCGCGAAGCCGCCCTCGTCGCCGACGCCCGTGGAGTGCCCTGCGGCCAGCAGATCGCGGCGCAGGGTGTGGAAGACCTCGCTGCCCATGCGGACGGCCTCGGCGAAGGTGTCCGCGCCCACAGGGACGATCATGAACTCCTGGAAGTCCAGCGGATTGTCGGCATGGGCACCGCCGTTGACGATGTTCATCATCGGCAGCGGCAGGAGATGGGCGTCGGCGCCGCCGAGGTGGCGGTAGAGGGGCCGGTGGTGGGCGGCCGCGGCGGCCTTGGCGGCGGCGAGGGAGACGCCGAGGACCGCGTTGGCGCCGAGCCGGGACTTCGCGGCGGTGCCGTCGAGTGCGACCAGCGCGCCGTCGAGTCCCGCCTGGTCCGCCGCGTCCCTGCCGCGCACGGACGCCGCGATCTCCCCGTTCACGTGCGCCACCGCGCGGTCCACGCCCTTGCCGTGCCACCGCGCGGGGTCCTCGTCGCGCAGTTCGACGGCCTCGCGGGAGCCGGTGGAGGCACCGGAGGGGACGGCGGCGCGCCCCAGGGACCCGTCGGCCAGGACGACGTCGACCTCGACCGTGGGATTGCCCCGGCTGTCGATGATCCGGCGGGCGGTGACGGTTTCGATGGCGGTGTCGATGGTTCCGACTGGCTTCGTGGTCATGGGCGTTCCTTCCGTTGGGGCGTGCCGTGGCCCCGGCTGCGACGAGGTCGCGCTGAGCCCGGCATAGGAAACTCTACAGCAAAGCTGTTCAGTTCAGCTGTTCAGTCTTGCTGCATATCAAGGCGCCCGGCGTCGCCGGGGCAACGGGGTAAAGTGCCCTATGCCCACCTCGGAAGCCGCCGCCCTCGCCGCCGAACTGCGCATCGCGATGGGGAAACTCAGCCGACGCGTCAAACACGAGGACCGCATCCCGCAGGGTCAGGTCGCCGTGCTGGGCGCACTCGACCGCAACGGCGCCATGACCACCAGTGACCTCGCCGCCGATCAGCGGGTGCGTCCCCAGTCGATGGCGCGGGCGGTGGCGCTGCTCATGGAGCAGGACCTGATCACGCGCCGGGCGCACCCCACGGACGGACGCAAGTCGCTGGTCGAGTTGTCGGACGCGGGCCGGTCCGCGCTCGAAGCGGAGCGCGGCCGCCGGGCCGGTTGGCTCGCCCAGGCCATCGAGGCGGAACTCACGGACGAGGAGCGGGTGTTGCTGGCGCGGAGCGCCGCGTTGCTGGAGCGGCTGGCCAGCCGCTAGGCCGTGTCGTCACCTGAGCGGCGGCCGCCCGGAGGGCGGGCTCCGCGGCTCCCCCTGGTGCGGTGCATCGCACGCCGGTGAGTCGTCCTTGGAGCGGGCTCCTCGGACGACGCGACAACTCCCCACGGCCGAAGGCCGACGGAGTGGCGTGCCTGGGGGCTCTCGGCGAAGCCGGGGGAGCGTCGCGAGGCCGCCGGGCATGTGACGACCCGACCTGGACTCGGTCGGCGAGGAGGCGGTGCAGCACGTCGGCACGCACGGGGTGCCGGCCGGCGCCGCCGTTCGCCACGGCGGCGATGTCATCAGGCCGGTGTCCGGTGCCCGGCCGCAGACCCGTTCGTGCGGTGCGGGCGGTGACCGTCCGCGCCACTGGGGTGCGCCGCGCACCTGTCCGGGCGTCCCTTGGCGGCGCACCCGGACGTGCGGTCGCACCACTGATTCGGGATCAGGGCGAAGCCCCGGTACCCGGACGCGCGTGCCCCGAGTCCGGTGCGGCGTACACGACGAGGGCGCTGTCGTACCCCCCCTTGGCTCGGTCGTAGGCCCCGGTGCAGGTGACCAGGGCCAGGCGGTGCGGGCCCTCGCGACTGAAGAGTGCGGCCGGCAGGCTGTGCTGGGCGTAGGTGCGGCGGGCGATGACGACGTAGTGATAGACGTGGCCGCTGGCAGCGGTCACGTCGATGCGGGCGCCGGGTTCGAGCGGGAGCAGCGCAGCGAAGACGCCGATTCCCTCCCGCCGAGTGTCGACATGGCCGGCGATCAGTGTCGTGCCTTCGGCGGCACCCGTGGCCGCGCCCAGCGCCCACCAGCCGCCCACACGCCCACTGCCCGGCAGTTTCAGGGCGCCGTCGGATGCTGCCGCCACGGGCACCAAGGGGGCGTGCAGGCCCCCGGGACCACGGATCTCGACAGGAGGGGACGGCGTCAGACCGTCGGACGTGGCAGCCCTTGGCGCTTGCCGCAGGCTGCCGACGTCCCCGACGGGAGCGGGCCCCGGCAGCAGGGTCCATCCCGTCACCATGGCGGCCACGCCCGCTCCCGTGCCGAGAACGGCCAGGGCGGTCGCGGCGCCGGGTGCGGAGATTCGGATCAACGGCCGGCGGCGGTCCGTCGGCGGATCCGCAGGAGCCACCCGGTGCCGAGACCCGCCAGGAGTGCGCCACCGGCGAGGGTCACGAGCGCGGCGGTGCCGTAGGAGCGGCCGGTGGCCGCGGCAAGCTGTCCGCCGTCGCCGGCGTGAACGGTGCCGGCGGCCATGCCGGCGTGGCAGGTACCGCCCCTGACCATCTCCAGGTGCATCGCCACGACCGGCCGGGCTGCCTGAGCCGCGGCCACGACCTCGGCGTTGGCGCCGGTCTTCACTTCCTTGTCGATCAGCGCGAGTGTCTGGGCGTGCCCGTCCTCCGCGATCTTCAGCCACGCGGCGTCGTACGCCGGCGAGCCGCCCTTCTCCCGGAGGGAGGAGAGCTCCTGGTTCTGCGTGGCGCTGGGGCCGGCGGGCAGGGCGATGCCCAGCTTCCCCGCGAGTGCCTTCACGTCCGCGTCCAGCTTGGTGTGGTCGCGGACGAGAACGTCACCGACCTCCTTCACGCAAGCCGTCGTCGCATGCGCCTGCGCGTCCTGCCCGGCCGCGATCTCCGTGAGGTTGCCCTGGTGGACGGTCCGCACAAAAGCGGTGTCCTCGTCACTGACCGGCGCGGCCGAGGCCTGCGGTACCGCCACCGCGCTCATCGCCACCGCGGCAGCGGCTGTCAGGACCGTGCGTAGACGTATCACTGCGTACTCCCTTCGCCCCAGTCGGACGGACTGAGGGGGAAATGGAAAGCGAAGGCTGTTTGGCCCTCGCCCAACCATTGAGCGCATACGTCACCTGAGGCCGCACGGGGGCGGCCGCGTTTTCACCGTCCTGGCCCTGGTCGGCCTCGTGGTCCGGGCGCGGCGGGACGGCAGCACGCCGCGGGACGCGCATCGATCCCGCACCTCCTCCCTGTGGGGTTTCGGCGACGGACCGGAGGTAAGGCGCCCCATGGGAGCGCGGCCCCCGGGTCAGAAAGAGGCCTTGCCAGGGGAAACGACATTCCATCGGCGGCACCTCGCGTTCCCGACGCGCGTGAAGCCTGCTGACAAACCCAGGAGGAACGATGAACCAGCCGACAGGGAATGAACACGAGAAGACATCGCCATTGGGCGAACAGGTGACGGAGGACGAGGCGGTACCCCCACAGGAGGAATACACGTCCGACGCCGAACAGCGCGGCGCTGGTGAGCGGGGGCGGGACGACGCGACCAAGGAGCAGGAGGGCCGCGGCTGACCGATGAAAGGCGGCCGCTTCACCCGCATTCTGTGACGCCCGGTCCACCGGTCGACGCCGTGGGCACCGGCGTCAACGTCACCCCACCCGGCGTTGCTGCCCGCGGCCCACCCGTGACGTGTCCGGGCCCGGAACGCAGGAAATCCCCGTTCGCCATTGCGGTGCGGGGATTTCCTCACGTACAGTGAGTGTTTCTGTGCGCGCACAGAAAAGGCCCCTCAATGGGGGCTACGAGAAACAGCGTATCCGACAGGGAGCGAATGTGTCAACTCGCGAAAGCGTCGAACTGCAGAAGGAGCAGGAATACATCGACCGGCTCTACGAGCGGGTCGACACCCTGCGCGGGGTCGTCGCCCAGCGCGTGGACGACGCGCTGTCCCCGGTGGGCAGCGGCATGCAGGCCCGCCTCGAACGCGACGTCCTCGTCTCCGAGCGGTCCGGCCTGCTGGCGGCCCTCAACGCCGTGGACGGCTCGCTGTGCTTCGGCCGGATCGACCTCCGGGACGGTGCCGCGCACCACATCGGCCGCATCGGGATCCGGGCCGACGACACCGACCACACCCCGCTGCTGATCGACTGGCGCGCACCGGTCGCCAGACCGTTCTACCTCGCCACCGGGCACACGCCCATGGGCCTGCGCCGACGCAGGCACATCAGCACCGAGGGCCGCCGGGTCACCGAACTGCACGACGAGATCCTCGACCTCGAGGATCACGACCGCAGCGGCTTCGAGGACCGCACCGGCGACGCCGTGCTGCTCGCCGCGCTCACCTCGGCCCGGACCGGCCGCATGGCCGACATCGTACGGACCATCCAGGCCGACCAGGACCGCGTCATCCGCGCCCCGCACCGCGGTGTCCTCGTCGTCGAGGGTGGCCCGGGCACCGGGAAGACCGCGGTCGCGCTGCACCGCGCGGCCTTCCTGCTGTACGAGCACCGCGAGCTGCTGGCCAAGCGCGCGGTCCTGATCGTCGGTCCCAACCCGGCCTTCCTGCGCTACATCGGCGAGGTGCTGCCCGCACTCGGTGAGACCGGTGTCATGCTCGCCACGCAGGCCGAGCTCTTCCCCGGTGTCCACGCCCGCGGCACCGACACCCCCCGTGCGGCGGCCGTCAAGGGCGGCACGGGCATGGCCGATGCGCTCGCCCTGGCCGTTCTCGCCCGCCAGACCCTGCCGGAACCCGGCGCGCCGACGGTCATCCCGCACGACGACGGCGAACTCGTCCTGGACTGGGAGATCGCCTACCAGGCGCGCGAGGCCGCCCGCGCGACCCGCCTGCCGCACAACCTCGCCCGGCCGTACTTCGCGTTCCAGGTCATCGACGCCCTCACCGCTCAGCTCGCCGACCGCATCGGTGCCGACCCGTACGGCGGCCCCAACTTCCTCGGCGCGGACGACATCGCGCAGCTCGGCAAGGGCGTCGCGGCGAGCGACGGGGTGCGGGCGGCCGTCGCGGAGCTGTGGCCGATGCTCACGCCACAGGAGTTCCTCGCCGGCTATCTGGCAGAGCCGGTGTACCTGCCCGGCGCGGACGCCGAGGCGATCCGCCGCGTCCCCGGCGACGGCGAGTGGACCCCGGCCGACGTGCCGCTCCTGGACGAGGCGGCCGAACTGCTCGGCGTCGACGACAGCGCCGCCCGGGCCGCCGCCGAGGCCAAGCGCCAGGAGCAGATCGCCTACGCGCAGGGCGTTCTGGAGGTGTCGCGCGGTTCGGAGTCCTACGAGTTCGAGGACGCGGAGTCGGAGGTCCTGGCCGCCCACGACATCATCGACGCCGAGCGGATGGCCGACCGGCAGGAGGAGGCCGACCACCGCAGCGCGGCCGAGCGGGCCGCCGCCGACCGGACCTGGGCGTTCGGTCACATCATCGTCGACGAGGCGCAGGAGTTGTCGCCGATGGCGTGGCGCCTTCTGATGCGCCGCTCCCCGACCCGCTCGCTGACCCTGGTCGGCGATCCCGCGCAGACCTCGGAGGAGGCCGGCGTCGGCTCCTGGGAGAAGATCCTCCAGCCGTACGTCGGCGACCGCTTCGCGCATGTGCGGCTGAACGTCAACTACCGTACGCCCGCGGAGATCATGGACCTGGCCGCGCGGGTCGTACGCGCCGAGGACCCCGCCTTCGAGCCGCCCCGCTCGGTGCGCTCCACCGGGGAGAAGCCGTGGACGCGGTACGCGGGCGCCGATCTGGCGGGTGCGGTGGCGCGGGCCGTCGCGGAGCTGACCCCTGCGGAGGGCCGCCTGGCGGTGATCGCGCCGGGCGCGCTGCACGAGGAGATCGCCGCCCCGCTCGAGGGGGTCACACCCGGCGCCGAGCCCGACCTCACCCGGCCCGTGGTGCTGCTCGGCCCCCGCGAGGCCAAGGGGCTCGAGTTCGACCACGTCCTGGTCGTGGAGCCGGCGGCGTTCGGGACCAGCGACCTCTACGTGGCCCTGACCCGGGCCACCCAGCGCCTGGGCATCGTCCACCGCGAGGAACTGCCCGAGTCCCTGCGCTGACCGCCGCCACACCCCTTCGCGACCCCGGCCCGGCGCGCACGCGCCGGGGTCGTGAAGGGCCGTCCGGTTGGCCCCCTCCTTCCCCGCGCGGCGCGGCGGCGCCACACTCGGCGCGTGAATCCCGAGCTCCCTCCGGTCCCGGACCGGCCCTCGCCGCAGGCTTCGCGGACGATGACGGCTGACGAGAGCATCGCCGCACCGCTTCGCCGGCCGGCCGCGCTCCGGCAGCGGCCGGGTGCGAGCGCCGTCGACCTGTGCGAACCACCACCCCGTCCGCGCTGCGGCGGCTCGCCCCCGAGGTCGGGCTGCACACCCCGGACCTCTTTCCGATCCCCGGGGTCGACGTCCCCGGCGACCTCGCTCCCGTCGACTCGACGGCCGGACGCCACCTTCCGGATCTCGTCCGGCACGCTGTCGCCCCGCCGCCGCGACAGCGGACCGTCCTGCGCCGGTACGTGGCGTCGCTGCCGCAGCGGGAGCGCGTGGCGCCTCCCCCCGGACCGCCGCCGTACCAGGGCACCCGGACGGCCCCGGTGCCCCGCTCATGCGCCTGATACGGAACCGCGACCTCGGCCGGACGGCAACGGCCAGGACGCTCTTCCTGGTCACGGGCCGCTACTGGGCGGCGTCCACCTACGGACGCGTGGGCAGCGGCACCGTCGCGCTGACCGCCGAGCTCCTCGCCGACTTCTGCGAGGTCCTCGACGTGCCCTCCGACGACCTGGCGGCCGTGACAGGGGCGGCGCTTGCCGAGCCCGACGCGTCCCCGACCACGGGCACCGCCGGTGTCGCCGAACTCATCCGGGACGTGCGCCGTCTCACCGAGCGCCGACTCCTCGCGGTCACGGACCTCGCGGAAGCCATGCGGCGATGATCCGGCCGAGGCCCGCTGACCGGCCGCCCGGAGGGCGGGCGCTAGTACCAGTTGTTGGCCTGCCAGAAGGACCAGGCTCCGCAGGGGCTGCCGTAGCGGCTGTCCATGTACTTCAGGCCCCACTTGATCTGCGTGCCGGGGTTGGTGCGCCAGTCGGCGCCGGCGGAGGCCATCTTGGAGCCGGGCAGGGCCTGGACGAGCCCGTAGGCGCCCGAGGAGGAGTTCGTCGCGGTGTAGTTCCAGCCGCTCTCGTGGGTGACGATGTTGGAGAAGCACTGGTACTGCGACGCGTCGCCGATGAGCGCCTGCGCCATGGCCTGGACCTCGGCGACGGTGTACGAGGCCTTCACGACCAGCGCGGCGCGGGCAGCCGCCTTGGCCTTGCGGTCGGCCTCGGCCTTCGCCTCCGCGGCCTTGCGGGCGGTGGCGTCCTTGCCGGCCTGCTTGCGGGCGGCCTGCTCGGCGGCCTTCCTGGTGCCGGTGTCGGCGGCGTCGGACTGCGCCTTCACCTGCCGGGTCAGGGACGCCTGCTGGACCTGCTGGCCGGCGGGTATGTCCGCGAGGACGGTGCCGGTGTCGGTGGCGGCGACGGGCTGCACGCTCGCCTGGCTGCTCGTGGCGACACCGACGACGGCGCCCACGGAGGTGACCGCCGTGGCCGAAGCCACCGCGATCCCCCGGACGGAGATCCGGCTCACACGGTTTCCTTCCAGCGTGGCCCGTTCGGTGACCTCCCGGACGCGATCGTGCCCCTGCCGCCAACTCCGTTGCTCCGTACCGAAGTACGTACGGCTACGCCGAGGGCAGGGCCTGACTGGAGCGACAGCCTGCCGTAGGGAAAGGCCCAAGGCAATTCCCCCGGCGCATTTCCTCACACGCGCATCATCGGCCCCGGCGGTCCCTCCCCGTATCCACCGAGACAGGCGGCCTTCAGTGGCCGGCGAGTTCGCCGGTGAGCCTGCCGTGGAGGGCGGCGCTGGGCCGGTTGAGGCCGACGATCTCGACCGCCTTGCCGCGCTGGGCGTACTTCGTCTCGACGGCGTCCAGCGCCGCCACGGAGGACGCGTCCCAGACGTGCGCGGCGGACAGGTCGATGACGACCCTGTCCGGGTCGGTGGCGTAGTGGAACCGGCCCACCAGGTCGCCCACGGAGGCGAAGAAGAGTTCGCCCGTGACGGAGTAGACGACGGTCGTCCCGTCGGGGTCGACGACGGCGGTGACGTCCGCGAGGTGGGCCACCCGCCGGGCGAAGACGACCATCGCGGTCAGGGAGCCGACGACCACGCCGATCGCCAGGTTGGAGGTCGCGACCACCACCGCGACGGTGACGGCCATGACGGCGATCTCGCCGGCGGGCATCCGCCGCAGCGTCCTCGGCGCGACGGAGTGCCAGTCGAACGTCGAGAAGGAGACCATCACCATCACCGCGACCAGGGCAGCCATGGGGATGTCGGAGACGACCGGGCCGAAGACGATGCACAGCACCATCAGGAACGAGCCGGCGAGGAAGGTGGACAGCCGGGTGCGGGCGCCGGACACCTTCACGTTGATCATCGTCTGGCCGATCATGGCGCAGCCGCCCATACCGCCGAAGAAGCCGGTGACGATGTTGGCGATGCCCTGCCCGATGGACTCGCGGGTCTTGGAGGAGCGGGTGTCGGTGATCTCGTCGACGAGCTTGGCCGTCATCAGTGACTCCATCAGGCCCACCAGCGCCATCGCCAGCGCATACGGCGCGATGGTGGTGAGGGTCTCCATGGTGAACGGCACGTCGGGCAGTCCGGGCACCGGCAGCGAGGACGGCAGGGCGCCCTTGTCGCCCACGGCCGGCACGGCGATCCCGGCGGCGACCGTGACGACGGTCAGGGTCACGATGGACACCAGCGGTGCCGGGACGACCTTGGTGACCTTGGGGAAGAACACCATGAGCGCCAGACCCGCCGCGATGAGCGGATAGACCGCCCACGGCACGTCGTGCATCTCCGGCACCTGGGCCACGAAGATCAGGATGGCCAGTGCGTTGACGAAGCCGACCATCACCGAGCGCGGCACGAAGCGCATGAGCTTGGCGACCCCGAGCGCTCCCAGGACGATCTGGAAGACCCCGGCGAGGATGACGGCGGCGACGAGGTAGCCCAGTCCGTGCTCACGGTTGAGGGGACCGATGACCAGGGCCACGGCCCCGGTCGCGGCCGAGATCATGGCGCGCCGCCCGCCGACGACGGAGATGGTCACGGCCATGGTGAAGGAGGCGAACAGGCCGATCGCCGGGTCGACCCCGGCGATGATTGAGAACGAGATGGCCTCGGGGATCAGCGCGAGGGCGACCACCAGGCCGGCCAGCACCTCGGTGCGCCACACCTTCGGGTCGGCGAGCCAGTCGGGACGCAGGGCGCGCAGCCGTGCGGCGGGGGAGGGCGCGGAGGCGGCGGTAGCGGCAGCAGCGGCGGAATCGGCGGAATCGGCGGAAGAGGGCAAGGGAGGCGGAACCTGTCGTGCTCGGGCACGCCCCGTGGAAGGTGGGGAGTGCGGAAACGGGGCGGGAACCGGGACGGCACCCTCGGGAGGCCGGGACGACGTGCGAGGTGGGGCGGTGCGCCCGACTTCGTCACCGAACCGTGGGGGCGGCCGGTCGGCGGCGCCCGGCACCACGGACATGCCGCGCCTGTGCCCCCGTACGGTTCGAGATCGCCGGCGGGGGCGTCGTCGGCCCCGACACGGCAGTGCGCGGGCCCGCCGGGGCCCGCACCGGAAACTCTACCCTAACGTTAGGGTAGGGATCGGCGAGAGGCGCACGCAGGGCGCGGCGCCGTCACAAGGGTGAAGGGGCAGGGCGGCGGACGTGGACGACGGCAGGCACATGCAGATCGGCGAGGTCGCCGCGCGCACCGAACTGTCGCTGCGCACCATCCGGCACTACGAGGAGACCGGCCTGGTCGCGCCGTCAGCCCGCTCACCGGGCGGGTTCCGCCTCTACACCGAGACCGACGTGGCCCGGCTCATGGTGATCCGCCGTATGAAGCCGCTCGGCTTCACCCTGGACCAGATGCGCGACCTGCTCGGCGCCATCGACCGCCTCGACGCCGCCGACCCGCCCGGCGGCGGGGAGCGCGAGGTGCTGCTTGACCGGGTGCGCTCCTACGAACAGGAAGCGGTGCGCAAGATCGCGGAGCTGCGCGTGCAGTTGTCCCGCGCTGAGGACTTCGCCGCCACACTCCGCACCCGCCTGGCCGACCCCGACATTCGTCACGGGAAGTCGGCTCCGGCAGGCTTCGACCACCCCCGGTGATGGGCACCTACCCGGCAGAGGTACGGGGGGAGAAGCCATGGACGACGCAACGGCGGTACGGCTGGGACCGCACGAGATCGCGATGCTGCGCGGCGGGCCCAGAGCCGCCGTGACGGTCGCCGTGGTGGCGCTGCATCTGCGTGGCGCCGTGGAGTCCGGCAGGCCGGGCACCCTGCGCCGGGAGCCCTTCCCGGGGCGGCCGGACGCGCCGCCGCACCGCCATCCGCTGGAGCAGGCGGTACGCGTCGGGCTGTACCGCCCGGCGGGGATCAGGGAACTGCTCGTCCGCGCGGTGGTGCGCAGGGCGCTGTCCCGGATGCGGGCCGAGCTGGCCGCCGCGGGGCTGCTGCGCCTGGTACGTGCCAGCCCCACCCGGGACGCCCGCCGGTACGTCGCCGACCTGCGGCGGAACACACCGGTGCCCGAGCAGCGCGCGGGGCTCGCGGAGGAGGACGTCCTGCTCGCGGTCGCCCTCCACGGCGCCCCCGCGCTGACCGCGCTCGTCCCGGCCTTCACCGCCGAGGCCGGGCTGACCGGCCGGGGAGCGGCCGCGGACGAGGGCCTGTTCCCGTTCGGCCGGCACGAGTTCCTGCGCTGGCGCGCCGACTTCGCCGAGGACGGCTCGGGTGACGGCACCGACGGCGGCTCGGGCCACAGTGGTCACTCCGGCGGTCACTCCGCCGACCACTCCGGCGGAGGCTTCGGCTGCGGCGGAGGGGGCGGCGGTGGGGACTGACGACGGCGCCGCGCGGCCGCCGACAGCCATTGCGGCGTCCTTCACATCAAAAGGGGTGACGACTTGACCATGCATGGAAATCACCTGTCAAGGTAGTGACGTAGTCCTGATCACTGGTTAGGATGGTGATGTGAAGCATGCCTTTCCCTGCGGGACGCTCGCCCTCGACTTCCTGGGCACGCTGCGCGCACGACGCAATGCGGTGCCCACGGAAATGCTCGCCACGCCGGATCTTCTCGACTCCTGGTTCACCGAGTCCGGCATGCTCGACCACGCGCCCGGCGCAGACGCGTCGGACCTCGCGGCGGCCCGGGAACTGCGGGAGTCCGTCTACGCCCTGGTCGAGGCACGGCTCGACGGCGCGCCGCTGCCCGCCGACGCCGTCACCGCGGTCAACCACCATGCGGCGCGGCTCCCGGTCCTGACACAACTCGCCCCCGACGGCAGGAGCCGCTCCGGTTCGGCCGCACAGGGCCTCGCCGCCCTCGCCCGCGAGGCGGTCGAGATCATCGGCAGCGACGAGGCGGTCCTGCTGCGCGAGTGTGCCCGCCCCGAGTGCACCCAGGTCTACCTCGACCGTTCCCGCGGCCGTCGGCGCGAATGGTGCGCGATGCGGACGTGCGGCAACCGCGTCAAGGCCGCCGCCTTCCGGGCCCGCCGCCGCACCGCGGCGGCATGACGCCGGACCGGGCCCGGCGGACGCGCGCCCCTCAGAAGCCGACGGGGAGGTGACGCGGCCCGCGCAGCATCGCGTTGCGCCGGTAGGGCGGCGGGTCCTGGAGCAAGGTCGCCGTGCCGAGGCCGGGGAGGAGCGCCCCGAGTGCCGCCCGCGCCTCGATGCGGGCGAGCGGCGCGCCGTAGCAGAGGTGGACGCCGCTGCCGAAGCCGAAGTGCTCGTTGTCCTCGCGGGCGGGGTCGAACCGTTCGGGTTCCCGGAAGCGCAGGGGGTCACGGCTGCCCGAGGCGAGCGCGAGGATCACGGACGTTCCTCGCGGGACGACGGTGCCCGCGATCTCCACGTCGGCGAGCGGGATGCGCTCGCGCAGGTGCACCGGCGGCTCGTACCGCAGCAGTTCCTCCACCGTGCGCGGCAGCAGTTCCGGCCTCCGGCGCAGCCGTTCCAGCTCGCGGGGGTGGCGTAGCAGCGTGAGCACGCCGTTGGCGATGAGGTTGACGGTGGTTTCGTGACCCGCGATCAGGAGCAGGATCGCGGTCATCGCCAGTTCCTCGTCGGTGAGCCGAAGTCGCGGATCCGGTTCGTTGACGAAGTCCGAGAGCAGGTCGCCGGTGGGCCGGCCGCGCCGCTGCTCCGCCAGACCGAGCAGGTACGCCCCCATCTCCTGCCGGGCCCTGCGTCCCTCCTCGGCCCGCGCGGCGGTGTCCTCGCCGGGGCTGATGTCGGCGGAGGCGACGAGCAGGTCGGTCCACTCCCGGAACCGGGGCTCGTCCTCGCGCGGGACACCCAGCAGCCGGCAGATGACCGTGACCGGCAGCGGGTAGGCGAGGTCGTCGACGATGTCGACGTGGTCGCGCCCCCGGAGCCCCTCGACCAGCTCCCCGGTGATCCGGGTGATCTCGTCCCGCATGGCGTCGACCCGGCCGGGGGTGTGCGGAGGGCCGAACGGGCGCATGGCCAGCGTGCGCAGCCGGTGGTGCTCGGGGTCGTCCAGCCGCAGGAACGGCAGGTGCTGCGTCTCCTGCGGTGGTGCGGGAGCGGGTGTCGTGCGGTTGCGCGGGTCCGCGCTGAGCCTCGGGTCGTGGAGCAGACCCACGATCTCGTGGTAGGTGCCGACCACGTAACTGCCGTCCGTCTGCCGCACCACGGGCCCGGCCTCCCGCAGCCGCTCGTACAGCGGGTAGGGGTCGGGGCGGCTGGCGTAGTCGGTGATCCGTTCCAGCAGGGTCTCGGCGGTCATGCGCGCTGGCTCCTCGTGGATGGACGGGGGAGGTCGGCGGTCACCCGGTGGGTCCCACCGGGGCCAGCCGCCGGTCCGGCAGGTGCCCGGTGAGCGCGACGGTGGGGCCGTGCGAGAGCCGGCTCGGGTCCGGCACGTCGGACGGGACCGGGACCTCGGCCGCCATCCGCCGGTCCGCGGCCCCCGGCGGGGGCGGGAACGGGGCCGCGGCCTCGATGAGGCGCTCGTAGTACTCCAGCGACTTGGCCATGTTGACCGTGACCGCGGCGGTCACCCGGCCGCGGTGGCCGTAGACCATCACCAGACGGCGGTCCTCCAGCGAGCCCTGGGCGACGACCACCTGGTCGGAGAAGGTGGGGACACCCACCGACTTGATGTTGTGGCCGAACTGGCTCGACCAGAACGTCGGGACCGAGAGGTGCGGCCGGCGCAGCGGCCCCGGACTGATCATGTTGTGCGCGGCGACCCCGGCCTGGTCGACCGCGTTGCGCCAGTGCTCGAGAGAGAGCAACTGGTACTCGTACAGCGGGTGCGGGAAGCGCGAGACGTCACCCGCCACGAAGACGTCGTCCGTGACGATCCCGTACATGTCGAACGCCCGGCACCCCGCGTCGCAGGCGATCCCGCGCGGATCCGCGGCCAGCCCCGACTGCGCCAGCCACTCGACGTTGCGGACCGCGCCCATGGCGACCACGCACACGTCGGCGTCGACGCGGCTGCCGTCCGACAGGTCCGCGCCGGTGAACCTGCCGTTGCCGCGCAGCGAGGTGACGGTCACGCCGCAGCGCAGGTCCACGCCGTGTGCCCGCTGCATGGCGGCCGCGAGCTTCGACAGCGTCCCGCCGAGCGCGCCCACCAGCGGTGCGGGGCCGCGTTCGGTGACCGTCACCTCCAGACCGCGCTCACGGCACACCGACGCGATCTCCGAACCGGTGAAGCCCGCGCCGATCACCAGCACCCGGCGCGGCCCGGCCGCCAGCCGCTCGGCCAACGCGGCGGCGTCGCCGCTGGTGCGCAGCGTGAACACCCCGTCGAGGGACGCCTCCTCGGGAACGGGCCAGGGCCGCGCCCGCGTCCCGGTCGCGATCAGCAACCGGTCGTACGGCAGCGAGGTGCCGTCGCCCAGCAGCACCCGCTTGCCGACCGGGTCCAGCCCGGTGGCGGGCACCCCCAGCCGCCACTGCGCGTCGGGATCACGGCGCATCGGCAGCCCGGTGGCATCCGCCGGCACCTTGCCGAGCAGTACCTGCTTCGACAGCGGCGGCCGGTCGTACGGCGCGCGGGGCTCGTCGCCCACGACGGTCAGCGAACCGGCGAAGCCCCCCTCGCGCAGCGCCTCCGCGGCCCGCAGGCCCGCCAGGGACGCGCCGACGACGACGATCCGGCCCTCCCGCAGGTCACCGGACACCGGCCGGCACCCCCTCGCCCACCAGGATCGCCTGGACGGGACAGGCCGCGGCCGCCTCGCGCACGCGTTCGTCCTGGCCGTCCGGCACCGCCGGGTGGTACAGCAGCGCCTCCTCGCCGTGCAGTTCGAACACCTCCGGCGCGAGGAAGACGCACTGCGCGTATCCCTGGCAACGGGTGAGATCCACGACAACGCGCATGCCCAGCCACTCTCTCCGGCCCAGTGTGTCCCTTCCATTGGAAGCCCTGCGGGGGCCGGGCGCGCGCCCGGTTACTCCGCCGGGATGCGGCCTCGCCGCGGCGGGGCCAGGCTGAACTCGTGCCATGCCGAGTGATCGTCTACCCGCCGTCGGGCAGCGGCGGCCGCCGTGTGCGGTGCGACGGCAGGATCCTCGGTCTCGCCCACGGCCCCCGCGACGTCCTCGCGCTGGTCCGGCGCGCCGGACTGCGCATGCGCCTGGGCGACCTGTACGACAGCGACCTCGTCGAGTGGCGCGGCGCCGGGCCGACGACCTGGTGACGACCTGGTGACGGGCGCCGGGAGCGGCGCCGTCCCGCTCCGGGCGCTCACGGGCACCTCCGTTGCCGACCGGATCGCCCCCAGCCGGCTGGCGCCGTCGGACAGCCGCCTGCGCCCCCAGCCGGCTGGCGCAGGCGGCAGTGTCGGGCGGAACCGGCGCGGGAGCGGCTGTTACAGCTCGGTCATGCGTTGCGCCAGGGCCCATGACGTGCGGACGCCAGGGTGATCGCCGACGCGCCGCGATGCGCGCGTCGTCGGTTGGTCTCCTCGCGTTCGAAAGGCACGGCGTTGTTCGCTCTCGTCTTCGGAGGGCACATGTTGTACCTCCTCTTCGTCGCCCTCGTCTCCGCGGCGGTACTGGGGGTCGTCTCGGTCGCCCTGCGCGGACGCTCCGACCGTCCCTGGACCTATGCGGCCTGGGCGGCCATGACCACGGCCGCCCTGTTCCTGACGCTCTGGCTGAGACCCACCGGCACGGGCTTGGTGAGGTGCACGGTGAGCAAGGACGTACTGGAGTCCTTCGGGACGACCCAGGGCTGGATGAACGTCGCCCTGTTCGTGCCGATCGGATTCCTCGGGGTGCGCGCCGCCCGGCGCCCGCTGCCGCCGCTGCTGCTGTCCGTCCTCCTGGCCTGCGGGATCGAGACCGTGCAGGCCTGCCTTCCGGTCATCGGCCGCTACTGCGACACCAGCGACTTCGTCACCAACGTCGCGGGCGCCGCCGTGGGCGCGGGCGTCGGAATGCTGTCCCTGCGCCTCGCCGGCTCCACGCTGTCGCCCTGGCCCGTGCGTCACCGCGGGTTCGTGGCCGTCTCCGGGGCGGGATTCGTCGCCGTCGCCGCCGTGCTGTCCACCGTGGTCGACGTGCGCCTGGTCGACCACGCGGAGCCCAACAGGCCGGCGTCCGCGCGACAGCGGGCGTTGATCGAGCAGGCGGTCCGCACGGCGCTGGGCGACGACGTCAGGATCACCGACGTCTCGGACAACACCCCGTGCGGCGTCGACGGTGTGAACGAGGAGGTCTGGGCCGAACTCCAGCCGCCCGGCACGGCCTTCATACGCTGGCCCCAACAGGACGAGTTCCAGCTCGACGTCTCGACGGGATCCCGGACGCGGGCCGCGGCGGTCGGCCGGCCCATACCCGGTGCCGACGGCCCCGTGCGCGACGAGGCGGCCGCCGAGCGCACTGCGGGCCGGTACGTGGCCGCTCACTACCCCACCGCCGACACGAAGCGGCCGGCGGTGGACCGTGCCGACGAGGTCGCGGGCGCGACCTGGACCGTCACATATCCCTACCGCGACGGGCGCATGCCGGCCGTCAGGTCGCTGGAGGTGAGGGTGAACTCCGCCGGACGCCTGCTCGGCGTCCGCCTCGCCGCGCCCGCCGGGAGCACCCCGGTGAAGAACTCGGGGTCCTGCGTCTGACGCCCGGGGTCGTGACCGGGGGCCCGGCGTGCGCGTCCCGCCGGCTCGTCAGGACTGGCGGGCGGCGGTACGGGAGGGACGGCGCCTCAGGCCGCGCCGATCGCCGCGTCGGCCCGCAGGCCGCGACGGAGGGCGGCGAGCTGCTCGGCGATCATGCGCCGGCTCACATCGATCCGGGGGGCCAGTTGGGCCCCACCGTGGAAGGCGCCCGGGAAGTGGTGCATCTCGGTCGGCACGCCTGCCGTGATCAGCCGCCGGGCGTAGGCCAGATCCTCGTCCCGCAACGGGTCGAACTCGGCGGCGGCGACGTAGGCGGGGGGCAGGCCCGACAGGTCCTCCGCCCTCGCCGGGGCGGCGTACGGGCTGACGCCGGCGCCGCCGCGGCGACCCTTGCCGCCGAGGTAGTGGTCCCAACTGTGCTGGGCTCGCTGCCGGTTGAACCCAGGCGTGTCGGTGAAGGCCTGCATGGAGGGGGTGCTGAGGCGGTCGTCCAGCATCGGGACGCCGAGGTACTGCATGCTCAGGGCGGGCCCGCCGTGGTCGCGCGCGTACAGGGCGATCGCGGCCGCCAGGTTGCCGCCCGCGCTCTCCCCGGCCACGCCGATCCGGTCCGGGTCGACGCCGAGTTCGCCGGCGTTCCCGGCCAGCCAGCGCAGCGCGGCGTAGCAGTCCTCCAGAGCTGCCGGGTAGGGGTGTTCGGGTGCGAGGCGGTAGTCCACCGAGACCACGACCGCGCCCACCTCGGCGGCGATGCGCGTCGTCTCGTTGCGGAAGAAGTCCACGAGGCCGACGACGAAGCCGCCGCCGTGCAGGTACAGCAGGGCGGGCAGCCTCCCGTCCTGACCCGCCGGCCGGTAGACGTGCACGCGTACGTCGGGTGCGCCCTGCGGGCCCGGCACGGTGGCCACCCGGATGTCGACCGGCACCGGCGGGGTGTAGGGCTCGGCTTCCATCAGCGCCGCCTGCGCCCGCATGCGGGCGACCGCCTCCTGTGCGTCCGCCATGGCGCGCCGGGCCATTCTCGGGGCCAGTTCAGGGTCGAACGGGAAAGCCAACGTGAACTCCTCGGGTGGGCACGGCCCTGGCGATGCATCTGACTAGCATTGTCGAAGTCAGGGCGGTCTGGAGTCTACGCGGCATATGCTTGCCGGGTCAAAGATTTTGCGGCGGCGTGCGGGTGTCGCCAGGGCGCGTGACCCGGTAGCCGCCCTTCGGTGAACCACGGGCGGGCGGAGCGGTCGCGTCGGCTCCCCCCGGCGGGTTCCGACGGCGCACGTCACCGGTGGGCACGCGCCTCCTCGACCGTCCGCCCGCCCGCCCGCCCGCCCGGCCGCCCGCCCGCCGGCACGGCGGGTCCGCCTCGCTCGCCGGGCAGGTCCGGTCGGGAGCGGTGGCCCGGCGCCGGGCGCCGCGCGCCCGCCGGTTCTCGTGACCCACCGGAGCCTGCGGTGACGGAGCCGCCCTCGGATTCCACCGGGACGGCGGACGGCCGGACCTCTCGTCACGCGGCCGGCCACCGAAGCCCGGCGCCGTGTTCGGGGTGTCGAACGCCGCCGCCCTCCGGCGTGAGCGGCAGCCCCTCCGGCCCGGCCCACGTGCCGTCGGCCTGCGACACCCCGCACAGCGCAATCATCCGGCCGGGGTTCCCGTCCCGCCCCGGGCAGGCCGAGCACCGCGAAGACCGAGGTCGCCCCGAGGCCCCGAAGGGCCGCCGGCGGGGCGTCCGCGGCACGGCATCCGTGCCCCGCGGACCCGTCCTCCGGCGTGCCGCGCGGCGGACGGCGCCGCCTCGCGTCACGCTGCTGGCGTGATCGGCCGTGCGGTGAGCCGCCTGTCGCGACGTCCGGCTCGCAGGCCGCACACGGTATCCCCACGAAGGGCCAAGACATGTCCGCTTCCCCTCTCGGAACACTGTCCCGCTCCGGCTCCCGCACCGCCGCCGAGCCCGCCGTTCCGCAGTACGTCCACGACGCCGGGCTGCTGCTCCTGCGGCTGGTGCTCGGGCTGACGATGGCCGGCCACGGAGCGCAGAAGCTGTTCGGCTGGTTCTCCGGGGTGGGCCTGGAGGCCGCCGGACGGGTCTTCACCTCCGGCGGCTACCCGGCGGGCAAGGCGATGGCCGTGCTGTCCGGGCTCAGCGAGGTGCTCGGGGGCCTCGGCCTGGCGCTCGGGCTGCTGACCCCACTCGCCGGGGCTGCCGTGGTCGGCGTCATGGTCAACGCCGTCGCCGTGAAGTGGGGCGGCGGGTTCTTCGCCCCGACCGGCGTGGAGTACGAACTCCTCATCGCCGCGGTGGCCGTCGTGCTGGCCGTCGCCGGGCCCGGCCGCTTCGCGCTGGACCCGCACGTTCCGGGTGTGCGGGCGCACCGGGTGGGCAACGGCGTTGCCGCGGTGGTCCTCGGCGTGGTCCTGGGCGTGGTCGTGCTGCTGTTCCGCGGCTGACGGTCATCGGGCCGCGCTGCGCGGCGTCCGCCCGCCCGTCAGCCGTCCGACGGCCCCGCGCGGTTGCGGCCAGGCCGCGGGGAGGCGGCGAGCCCCGCGCCGGCCGCCGGGGCCCACCGCCGCGGGGTCGCGAAGGCGGCGGCGTTCCCGGCACCCGCCGCTCGCCGGCCACCCGGCCGGCGAGCACGTGCACCGGCCGCCGCCGGACCGCCCGGCCACCGCCTCGCGGCGGGTGGTCGCACGACGCGGCCGGGGGCCGCCACGTGTCCGTGGCGGCCCCCGGCCGGGAGTTCGGGCGTCGTCCTACTCGCCGGAGGCGGGCAGCGCGTTCTTGCGGATCACGTCCGAGTACCAGTGGGCGCTCGCCTTGGGGATACGGCGCTGCGTCGAGTAGTCGACGTACACCGTGCCGAAGCGCTTCGAGTAGCCGTAGGACCACTCGAAGTTGTCCAGGAGGGACCACAGGAAGTACCCGCGGACGTCCGCGCCGTCGGCGATGGCCTGGCGGACCGCGTCCAGGTGGCCGTGGAGGTAGGCGATCCGCTGCGGGTCGTTCACCACGCCCTCGGGCGAGATGTAGTCGTCGAAGGCGGCGCCGTTCTCGGTGACCATGAGCGGCAGCTCGGGGTGCGACTTCGCCAGGTCGGTCAGCAGGGTGTGCAGGCCCTTGGGGTCGATGGCCCAGTTCATCGCCGTCACGTTGTCGTTGGCGAGGTGGAACGCGATGTGCTCCGAGCCGGTCCACGGCGAGTGGTCGCTCGCACCGTGGCCGTCGTTGTTGGTGTTGCCGGCGCCGTCGGCGGGCAGCGAGACGACGGTCGGCGAGTAGTAGTTGACGCCGAGCACGTCGATGGGACGGGAGATCTCGGCCAGGTCGCCGTCGTGCACCAGGCTGTCCCAGTCCACGATGTGCGCGGTGTCCTGGCGCAGGTCCTCGGGGTAGGCGCCGTCGAGGATCGGGCCGGTGAAGACCCGGTTGCCGACCGCGTCGATACGGCGGGCGGCGTCGACGTCCTCGGCCCTGTCGGTGAGGGGGCGCACCTGGTGCAGGTTGAGCGTGATGGAGGTCTGGGCGGACGCCGGCAGAGCCGCGCGCAGCGCCCCGATCGCGAGGCCGTGGCCCAGGTTGAGGTGGTGGGCCGCGCGCAGGGTGGCGGCCGGGTCGGTCCGGCCCGGCGCGTGCACTCCGGAGCCGTAGCCGAGGAACGCCGAGCACCACGGCTCGTTCAGGGTGGTCCACACGCCGACCCGGTCACCGAGCGCCCGGGCCATGATGTCGGCGTACTCGGCGAAGCGGTAGGCGGTGTCACGGGCCGGCCAGCCGCCCGCGTCCTCCAGCTCCTGGGGCAGGTCCCAGTGGTAGAGGGTGGCGACGGGGGTGATGCCCGCCTCCAGCAGCTCGTCGGTGAGCCGGCGGTAGAAGTCCAGGCCCTTCTCCACGGCGGGCCCGCGCCCGGTCGGCTGGACCCGGGACCACGAGACGGAGAACCGGTACGCCCCCAGGCCGAGGTCCTTCATCAGGGCCACGTCGTCGCGGTAGAGGTGGTAGTGGTCGGCCGCGATGTCCCCGGTGTCCCCGTTGCGGACCTTGCCGGGGGTGTGGCTGAAGGTGTCCCAGATGGACGGGGTGCGGCCGTCCTCGGCAGCGGCTCCCTCCACCTGGTAGGCGGCGGTGGCGGCCCCCCAGATGAAGCCCTGCGGGAAGGAAGTGGCCGAGGCCGGCCGAGCGTTCGCCTCGGGTCGTACGGCGGTCATGCTGACAACGCTCCAAAAGGATCGGTGAACGCCGGACAGCGTGGTCCGGCACGGAAGAAGGAGATGGGAGGCGGGGTCGGGCACCCGTCCGGTACGGGGCCGCACGGTGTGCGGCCCCGTACCGGACGGGGAGCCCGCCCGGCGCGGGCGGGGTCAGCCCTTCACGGCTCCCGCCATGATGCCGCCGACGATCTGCTTGCCGAAGATGATGAACACCAGCAGCAGCGGCACGGTGCTGATCAGGGCGCCGGCCATGACGATGCTCTGGTCGGGGGTGTACGAGGCACTGAGCTGGCCGAGGGCCACCTGGATGGTGGGGTTCGCCTGGTTCAGTGCGAGGAAGGGCCAGAAGAAGTCGTTCCACGCCTGGACGAAGGTGAGCATGCCCAGCACCATCATCGCGGGCCGCGCCACCGGCAGGACCACGCTCCAGACGATCCTGAGGTTGTTCGCGCCGTCCACCTTGGCCGCCTCGACCAACTCGTACGGCAGGGCCTCGAGGAGGTACTGGCGCATGAAGAAGACACCGAAGGCGCCGACCAGGGTCGGGAAGATCACCGACTCCAGTTGCCCGCCCCAGCCGATGTCCGCCATCAACTTGAAGAGCGGGACGACACTGAGCTGCGGCGGGATGGTGAGGGTGGCGATGACCGCCGTCATCAGGAAGCCGCGCCCGCGGAAGCGCATTTTGGCGAAGGCGTAGCCGGCGAGCGTGCAGAAGAACAGCGTCGCGATCGTGATGCTGCCCGCCACGATGACGCTGTTGACGATGGCCTTGCCGAGGTTCGCCTGTTCCCAGGCCGACTGGAGGTTGCTCCACAGTCGGCCGCCCGGCACGAGCGGCGGCGGGGTGTCGAGCACCCGCTGCTGATCATGCGAGGCGGCCACCAGGGTCCAGTACAGGGGGAAGATCGACCCCAGGCCGACGATGACGAGGGCCGCGTAGGTCAGCGGGCCGCCCTTGAGCTGCTGGCCGGCGCCGAGCTTGAGACGGTTGCGCCCCTTGCCCTTGGGCTCGGTCCGCCCTGCGGGAGCGAGGTTCGGTGCGGTGGTGGTGGGACTGGTCGTGGTCATCGATTCGCTCCCGTCAGGCCGCGCTCTTGCGCACGAACCGGCTGACGATCCAGTTGATCAGGGCTATGAGCAGCAGCAGGACGAGCATCGCCCAGGCCACGGCCGCGGCCGGGCCCAGGTGTCCGAGCTTCCAGCCGTAGTTGTAGAGGTAGATGCTGAGGGTCTCGTACTGGTGCTCACTGCCACCGGTGGATCCGAGGGTTCCGCCCTGCAGCAGCAGAGGCTCGCCGAACAGCTGCATGGAGCCGATCGTGGAGATGACGATCGTGAACAGGATCGTCGGCCGCAGCGAGGGAATGGTCACCTGGCGGAACTGCTGCCACCGCGAGGCCCCGTCGAGCGAGGCGGCCTCGTACAGATCGGTCGGCACCGCCTGCATGGCGGCGAGGTAGATGAGCGCGTTGTAGCCGGTCCAGCGCCAGATCACGATGACCGAGATGGCGATCTTGGACGTCCAGTGACCGTTGCCCCAGTCGGTGTTGCCGGCGCCGAAGAAGTGCAGCACCCAGTTGAGCAGGCCGCCGTCGGCTCGGAAGACCAGCGCGAACACCAGCGCGGCGGTCGCGACCGACGTGGCGTACGGGGTGAGGATCACGGTCCGCCAGAAGGTGCTGGCACGCAGCTTGTAGTTGAGCAGGTGCGCGAGGCCCAGCGCGACGAGCAGCTGCGGAACCGTGGAGATGACGCCGATCACGAAGGTGTTGGAGACCGACGTCCAGAACTCGGAGTCCTGGAGGATCTTGGCGAAGTTGTCGAAGCCGACCCACTCGGACTGGTTGAGGCCCGTCAACTCGACCCGGTGCAGGGCTATCCACCCGGTGTAGATGAGCGGGTAGAGACCGAAGGCGCCGAAGATGAGGAAGAAGGGGGCGATGTACGCGTAGGGCGACGCCTTGTCGTCGAAGCGCCACAGCCGGCTTCTCCACGCCCGCCGGCGCCCGTTCGACGCGGAGCCGGAGCCGCCGGACGGCGGGTCGTAGGCGCCGCGGGTGGGGGTTGTTGTTGCCACGGAGGAGGTCCTTGTCTGGAATTCGGCCGGGTGAGTACGGGACCGAAGACGTGATGCGCGGGGCCGGGTGCCGGTCCCCTCACGCCCCAAAGTCGGTACGGTAACGGCTCGCCTCGCGCGCCGGCCGTGAGGTCGTGCGAGGCAGGGCCTGGCAGCCGCCGGGCAACCGGCCCTGTCGCTCAGGTGCGGAGGCCCGGATCCAGCGCCGGAACCGGGTTCCGGCCGGCCGCGGTCAGGACCCTGCCTGGCCCGGACCCGCCGCACCGGCCCGGACGAGCCGGGCCGGTGCGGCAGGCCGGGTGCGGGCGGCGCTCACGGCCCCGCCCGCACCGGCGTACGTCAGCCGATCGCCTTGTCGATCGTCTCCGTCGCAGCCTTCCACGCGGCGGCGGGCTTGGTG
Source organism: Streptomyces sp. ME19-03-3 (assembly GCA_033793685.1). GTDB lineage: Bacteria > Actinomycetota > Actinomycetes > Streptomycetales > Streptomycetaceae > Actinacidiphila. The sequence goes on from JARAXD010000008.1 coordinate 93,795, forward strand.
CCCCGCTGCTCCATGTTGTTGATCTGCGTCGAGATCGCGTCCTTGATCACGCCGTCCTTCGGGCCGAGCACGGCCTCGGGGATGGTCTTGGCCTCTTCGGCGTAGATCTGGCCGATCGGCGCGCCGCTGAAGTACTCCAGCGTGGCGTTCTTCACGTCAGGGAGCTCGTAGGCGCCCTGGTTGGACGGGAAGATACCCGCGGCCTTGAACACGGCGGCCTGCTGCTCGGGGGCCGTCAGCCACTTGACGAGCTCGGTGGCCTCCTTGACGTGCTTGCCGCTCTTGGGGACCGCCAGGAAGGAGCCGCCCCAGTTGGCCGCGGTGGAACCGGGCGCGCGGGAGATGTCCCACTTGCCCTTGTAGGCCTCACCGGAGTTGTTGGAGATCTGGTTGGCCATCCACGCGGGGCACGCCACGGTGGCGACGGAGCCCTTGCGCAGCGCGGCCGTCCAGGCGTCGGTGAACTGCGGCAGGCCCTGGCTCAGCTTCTTCTGCGCGGCCTCGGCAGCCAGGTCCCAGCCCCGCTGCACGGCCGGGCTGTCCTTGTAGACCGGCTTGCCGTCGGCGTCGTAGTACTGCTTGGCGTCCGAGCTGACGACCGCGTTGTACATGGCGCTGGCGGAGTCCATGAAGAAGCTCCCCTTGGGCGCCTTCGCCTTGAACTGCTCACCCAGCTTGAGGTAGTCCTGCCAGCCGCCCGCGACCGCCTTGGCGACGTCCTCGCGGTTGCTCGGCAGGCCGGCCTGCTCGAAGAGGTCCTTGCGGTAGCACAGCGACATCGGACCGATGTCCGTGCCGGCGCCGATGACCGCACCGTCCTTCGTGGTGGCCTGCTTCTCCTTCCAGGACACCCAGTCGTTGACGTCGATCGACTTGCTCAGGTCGGCGAACTTGTCGGCCTGGGTGTCGACGACCTCCTTGATGCGGCCGACCTCGACGCCGGTCACGTCCCCCAGACCGCTGCCGGTGTTCAGCTGCTGAAGAAGCTTCGGGTAGTAGTCCTGCTCGTTGGCAGTGACTTCTTCCTTCACCGTGATGTTCGGGTGGAGCTTGTGGTACTGGTCGAACAGGCCGGCCTCCTTGTAGCCGAACTGCCCGTAGTCCTGCACGGTGAGGGTGATGTTGCCGTTGCTGTCGGAGGCGGACGCGTCCGAGTCGCCGCCGTCGCTGCCGCATCCCGTGAGCAGCACGGCCGAGGCCGCCAGGACCGACGTGGACAGGGCCGCCACTCTGCGGCCGCGACCGCCGCCGGTGCCAGTTATGCGCATTTCCACTACTCCTTGTTCCAATGGGGGAACGGACCTCAGGACTCGGGCCGTCAGCGGTCGACGGTCCCGACCTGTCCCTCTCCGGTCGAGCAGTGGCCAGCACCACATCCTGAGGAGCGGGTGCAAAAGTGCTGGTCACGCTAGATTCGATGCACGATCGGAGGGAAGGCCTTCGGTTCTTGGGGGCCGCGTGAGACGCCCCCCGCGATCCGTGGGACCGCTCCCATGCGGCATGCCGGAAGACTCCTTCGTGACAGGCCAGATGTCAAGACTTGAAGGCGGGGTCGTTGCGTAAGCGTGTCCCACATGTCACGTCGATGTGTCCGACTCCCGGTTGCGTGTCCCGAAAATCCGCAGGTCAGGGGCCAAATGCCGCATCTGCTCCGCAGATCTGCCCGGACCGGGGACGGACCACGGGGTTAACGGGGTCACAATGAAGCAGTCCATGCAGCACGCCGGAAGGTGAAAGATGAGTCCTGCCTCACAGAGACCCGAGATCGACCGCGCCCGGCGGCCGACACTCGAGGCAGTGGCCGCTCGCGCCGGCGTGGGGCGCGGCACGGTCTCCCGGGTGATCAACGGCTCACCCCAGGTGAGCGAACGCGCCCGCGAGGCCGTACAGCGGGCGATCGCCGAACTGGGCTACATCCCCAACCGCACGGCTCGCTCCCTGGTGACCCGCCGCACCGACTCGGTGGCCCTGGTCGTCCCCGAGACCGAGACCCGGCTGTTCGCCGAGCCGTACTTCTCCGCCATCATCCGCGGCGTGACCTCGGGCCTCGCGGGCACCGACATGCAGTTGCTCCTGGTGCTCGTGCGCGACGAGAGCGAGCGGGCCCGGCTCGCCACGTATCTGACCGAACAGCGCGTGGACGGGGTGCTGATGGTGGCGGTCCACCGTGACGACACCCTCCCCGACCTGCTGTCGGACCTGGCCATTCCCACCGTGCTGGCGGGACGTCGCGGCCCTGCGGAGACCCTCGGGCACGTGCAGGCCGACAACCGGGGCGGCGCCCGGGAGGCGGTCCGGCATCTGCTGGACGGAAACCGGCGCACCATCGCCACCATCACGGGACCGCTGGACATGGACGTCGCCCAGACCCGGCTCGACGGCTACCGCGAGGCCCTGCGCACCGCGGGCATCCCGGTGGACGAGGCACTGATCGCGACCGGTGACTTCACCGAGGAAGGCGGGCGGGCGGCCATGCGCGAGCTACTGGACCGACGCCCCCGTCTCGACGCCGTCTTCGCCGCCTCCGACGTGACCGCCTCCGGCGCCATGCTCGAACTGCGGGCCGCCGGGCGGCGGATACCCGAGGACGTCGCCGTCATCGGGTTCGACGACTCCATCGTGGCCCGGCACACCGAGCCGCCGCTGACCAGCGTGCGCCAGTCGATCGAGCAGATGGGCCACACCATGGCGAGCCTGCTGCTGGAGGAGATCGCCGAACGCGGCAAGGGCCGGCGGGAAGTCATCCTGCCGACGCGACTGGTGGTACGTCAGTCGACCTGATTGCGCCGGACCGAGAAGCGCGACGGAATGCGGCATCCGTGCCGTCCGGGCTCGCAAGGATGGCGCGCCCTCGTGATGGTGTCGCCGGATTACGGAAGATCCGGTCAGTACCGGGCGCCGACGGGAGGCCGGACGGCGTCGAGCTCGGCGAGCTCGGCCGGGGTGAGGCGCAGCTCCGCCGCGGTCGCGTTGTCGGCGAGGTACTTCGGGGTCCTGGTGCCGGGGATGGGGACGACGCACGGCCCCTGGGCGACGAGCCAGGCGAGGGCCACCTGCGCGAGGGTGGCGTCGATCCGGTCGGCGGCCTCGCGGCCCCTGGCGGCGATGTCGAGGCCGGCCCGCAGGTTGTCGTCCTGGAAGCGCGGAAGCCGCCGCCGCCGGTCGTTCCGCGGCAGTTCGTCGAACGCGGTGGAGCGGCCGACGAGGAAGCCGCGGCCCAGTGGCGAGTAGGGCGGCAGGCCGATGCCGTGCCGCTCGCAGTAGGGAAGGACCTCGGCCCGCACGTCGCGGGTCCACAGGGAGAACTCGTACTGCACGGTCGTCACCGGGTGGACGGCCTGGGCACGCCGGATCTTCTCGACGCCGACCTCGGAGAGCCCGAGGTGCAGGGCCTTGCCGGCGGTGACGGCCTCGGCCATGGCGCCCCAGGTCTCCTCGAGCGGGACCGCAGGGTCGACGCGGTGCATGGTCCGGGCCGGGGACCGGGGCTGTGCCGCGTCGGCGACCGGGTTCCCGCGACTGCGCGCGGTCGGCGGCCGGCCCGTGGGTGCGTCCCGTGGCCGCGTGCCTGGTGGGCGCACCGGCGTCGCCACCCCTTGGTGAGGAACGGGCCGCCGGCCGTCATGCGGGGCGGCCCGGCCACGACGAGATCGCAGCCCTCGTCGACGAGCTGCGCCGTCCCTGTCGGTGCACTGTCCTCGATCTTGCCGATCCGGCATGAAGCTTTGCCGATTTCTCGCGGCTGACCGCACTCTCCTGGCAGAGCGCGCGACACCCAGGGGTGCTCGCCGTCGAACGAACTCACGCTCATCCCTCAGGAGACTGCATGACGAACTCGGCCCGGGCCGTGGAGACAGCGCCCGATCTGCCCATGTCGGAGCCACGCCGGTGGATGGCGCTGATCGTGGCGTCGGTGGCGACGCTGATGGTCGTGCTGGACGTGTCCATCGTGAACATCGCACTGCCGCAGGCCCAGCACGACCTGGGCATGAGCGACGCGAACCGGCAGTGGATGGTCACCGCCTACGCGCTGGCCTTCGGTGGGCTGCTCCTGCTCGGCGGGCGTTTCGCGGACTTCGCCGGGCGCAAGAGGATCCTCGTCGTCGGCCTGCTCGGATTCGCTGCCGCGTCCATGCTCGGCGGTCTTGCGCCTGACCCTGGCACACTGTTCGCCGCCAGGGCCCTTCAAGGAGCCTTCGCCGCACTGCTGGCCCCGGCCGCTCTGTCCGTGGTCACCGTCGCTTTCACCGACCCTCGTGAACGTGCCAAGGCCTTCGGCGTGTTCGGTGCCTTCCAGGGCGGCGGTGGCGCTGTCGGCCTCCTGCTGGGCGGCGTCCTCACGCAGTACGCCGGCTGGCGGTGGTGCATGTACATCAACGTACCCATCGCCCTGATCGCCGCCCTCGCAGCCAGGCCCTTCGTCCGGGAGAGCCGCACCGAAGGGACCCGGCACTACGACATCCCCGGCGCCGCCCTGGCAACCGGCGGGCTGGTCGCCCTGGTGTACAGCTTCGCCCAGGCTGCCGACGGGCACGGCTGGGACTCTCCCGTGACGTTGCTTCTCCTGGCCGCCGCCGTGCTGCTGCTGTCCGCATTCGTCTTCGTCGAGCGTCGTACTGCTCATCCCATGCTGCCGCTTCGCGTCGTGCTGGAACGAAATCGGGGCGGCGTGTTCCTGGCCAACCTGCTCATCGGGGCCGGCATGTTCGGCATGAACCTTTTCATGACGTACTTCCTCCAGGTCAACCTCGGCTACACACCGCTGAAGGCCGGTTTCGCCTTCCTGCCGCTCAGCGCGGGCATCATCGCCACCACCATGTTCGGATCCTCCCTCGTCACGCGACTTGGCGCGAGGTCGCTGATGGTCGGCGGAAGCGCACTGGCCACGGCGGGCCTGTTCTGGCTCACGCGCCTGGACGTGAGCTCTGGATACGCCGGCGAGGTGCTGCCGACACAGCTGGCGGTCAGTGTGGGCGTGGGCCTTTTCTACCTGGCGGGCCCCAACGTGGCCCTGTCCGGGGTCGGCCCGCACGACGCCGGCGTGGCAAGCGCGGCACTGAGCACCAGTCAGCAGATCGGTGCGGCCCTGGGCCCTGCCCTCCTCAACACCCTCTACATCTCCGCCGTCACCGGCTACCTCGCACCCCGCTCCTCCGCCTCGGGCGAGGCCCCGCACGCTGTGCAACTGGAGGCGTTCCTCCACGGCTACAGCATCGTGTTCATCCTCGCCGGTGTACTCATGGCCGCCGCCGTCGCCACACTGGCCGTCCTCGTCAGGGCGCCCAAGGCTGAGACGCCGCCCCCCACGCCTGCCCTGTAGAGGGTGGAACGTCGGTGCGAGTGTGGCGAGTCGGTCGGTGATGTGCCGGTAGCGCCGGCGTCCTGGCGCGGATCAGCGTCCTCCCGCAGGGCACGCCGGCGTGGAAGGCGTACCCACGCCGGTGCTACGAGCGGTACGGCATCGGCACGACGGTTCCGCCGGCCGAGGCCGCCTGCGACAGCGGCATCGGGTCACACGATGGCCGGCCGGTCGCTGCCGCCGACACGCGCCGCTCGCGCAGGAACGGCGCGCTGTCCTGGCTCGTCCGTGGCCAGGCCGGTGTCCTAGACGGCCGAGACCAAGTCGTTCTCACCGACGATGTGATCGCGTCACTGGACCTGGGCCCGGGGGACTGCGGCTTTCGTCCCACCTGGAGTCGTAACCCACGTCTCGCGGCTCGTCGGACGCGTGCGGCACAATCAGCGATCGTGGCCCCGCGACGTGATCCAGCCGAGCTCTATCCCGATATCGCGGGCCGAGGCGGCCTCGCCGCGGCGCTCCGCACCGAGGCGGAGCAGGAAGGTTTCCTCCTCCCCGCGACCGCCTCACCCGGTGCCCCGCTGACCGGCGCGGCCGTCGCGAGCAGGCTGCCGCACCGGGACGCCCTGCACGTCAACGCGTCGGAGTGGGAGCGGGAGTGGTGGGTCCGCGGTGCGGACACGGCGCAAGGGACGCCCCTCGTCGAGGGCTGCGCGAGGGAGTTCGGGCAGCTGGTGAGGGCCGCGCGGGCGTGGCACGAGGGAGCGTCGTTGCGCGACATCCGCCGGGCCGCGCCGTTCGTCCGCCTGACCGACCGCTTCGAGGTGCCCGACGGGGACCCGGTGCTGGTGGCCGCGTCCGAGTGGCGGGGCCTGCGCAACGAGGCGAGGACGGTGGCCGTGCCCGGGTATCGGCCGCTGGTCGAGCAGGCGTACGCCCATCCGGCGCTGCGGGCGCTCTACCCCTTCAGGATGGGCTGGAGTCTGTTCTTCTCGACCACCACCCGCCCGAACCTGACCCCGGTCGAGTCGCGCCTGAGCTCATACGACGGCGACGATTTCACGGTCAGCGCGGACTTCGTGGGTGGGGGCGTGCTCGCCGTGACGGCCACGGCCCGGGAGGCGGTTGCGGCCGCGGTTCGTCATCTTCCGAGCGGGCTCGGCCCTGTCACATCCGGGGCGCCCGGCTGACCGGCAAAGGCCGCTCCCCGCATCGGCAACCACCGTCGCTGAAGCCGCCTGGTGCCGCGCGGCCGTTGCGGCCCGGTTCGTCGCGCTGCGGCAGGGCGGTTCCCACCGCAGGCGCGTCGGCATGCGGTCGCATACGGGATTCTCGCCGTCCGACCGCGTGCGGAGTTTGCGCCGGCGTCGACCGCGGACGCACCGCGGACCCAGCCCGCGCCGGCCGGGCTCCCGGGCCCCCGTGCACCCGGTGTGTCACGCCGTCCGCTGGTGTCGGGTCATAGGGACGGAAGAAGTACGAACCCGGAGAGCGACCGCGCGGCCGGCCACCGTGTGGACGGCGTTCCGCAGCGTGGCCTGGTCGCAAGCACACCAACGGCACCCAGTGAGCGGCACATGACCTACCACGAGCACAGCGACCACCACTACGCCAAGCACATCCGAGCCGGCGCGCCGGCGGCCTTCAAGGCGTTCACGGCCTGGGACGCCCAGGTCATGCGGGGGGACGACAAGGTCATCCCGCGTAAGTACACCGAACTCATGGCTGTGGCGGTGGCACTGACGACGCAGTGCCCGTACTGCATCGAGGCGCACACCGTGGCCGCCCGTGCCGCGGGCGCGACCCAGCAGGAAGTGGCCGAGACGATCATGATCGCCGCCGCGCTGCGCGCAGGCGCCGGTTACGCCCACGGCTTCATGGCGATGAAATTCTTCGACCGCGCCGAGGGCGGCGACAGTCCCGACACGTACTCGCCGGTCTGAGGTCCGCGGTGGTTGCACCGTGGTGCCGCCCGGGGTGTGCGCCGCGGCCCGGATACCTTTTCCACCGCGGCTGACGTGGGGCCCCCTCGTCATCGTCGGTGTCACGCAGTCACCGGGAACTTCCGAGGATGCCCCGGCCTTCAGGCCGGGGAGGAATCGGACCTCTGCGGAGCAGGCAGGGAACGGGGTTTCGCCGTCAGGGCGAAAGACCGCCCACACCGTCGGGTAAGCTGGTCACGGTGCGTTGCGAGAACCAAGCAGCGCGTACACCGTGCTGATCGAGAGCCAAGACAGCACATGCATTTCCTGGATTTGTTTCATCAAACCGGGCTGGTCTCAACCCGGCTGGTGTTGATCGTGTAAGAGCTGACGGACCGCAGGTCTCCAGCCCACGTGAGCCAGGAATCCCCCTGCTTCAGCGGGGGGAGGATTCAAAAGCGAAGGAGTTCCTCCATGGTTGATGAGCCGATCCTGGTTCTCGCCGCGACCGGCGGACAGGGCAGGGCCGTGACCGAAGCCCTGCTGGCCCGCGGGGCCGCGGTACGGGCGATGGTCCGGGACCCGCAGCGGGAGTCGGCGCGCCGGCTGGCCGATCGGGGCGCCGCTGTCGTGTCGGGTTCCCTGAGCGACGGCGCGTCCCTGGCGGCGGCCATGGACGGGGTCGCGGGCGTCTTCGCCATGACCACGCCCTTCGAGGCAGGCGTGGACGCCGAGGTGGCCCAGGGACGGGCCATTCTCGCCGCCGCCGGGCAGACACGGGTGCCACATCTGGTGTTCAGCTCGGTGGCCGGCGCCGACCAGCGAAGCGGCGTGCCGCACTTCGACAGCAAGGCCCGCATCGAGGCGGAGCTGACCGCCGGCGACCTGCCCCACACGATCCTGGGGCCGACGTACTTCTTCGACAACGCGCTCGGCGGCGCGGAGCGCATCCACGGCGGGGCACTCGACCTGCCGCTGCCGTCGGACCGGCCGTTGCAGCAGCTCGCCCGCGCCGACCTCGGCGCTTTCGCGGCCGAGGTGCTGCTCGACCCCGCCCCCTACACCGGTCTGCGCCTCGAGCTGGCCGGTGACGCCCCCACCCCAGCTCAGATGGCGGACGCGCTGAGCGAGGCGGTGGGCCGGGAGGTCCGGCACGAGCGGGTACCGCTGGAGGACATCGGGAACCCCGACATGCACGCGATGTGGACCTTCCTCAACGGACCCGGTTACCGCGTCGACATCCCCGCCCTGCGCGCGGCCCATCCGGAGATCCCCTGGACCGGTTTCGCCGACTGGGCACGTAGCGCTTTCGCTCCTGGCCGCTGACGCAGGTCGCCCGTCCGGCATCGAGCGGGCAGGCGCGGGAATGCGTGCCGGCCCCGCGCGGGCCCCCGACCGTGCCTGCCGCGGCCGGTCTGCAATCCGTCGGGGCGGGACGCCTGCCGCGGCGTCCGGGGCAGGCGGTCAGACCGCGGACCTGGTGTCGTCGTGGTCGGTGGACAATGCGAGGGACCGCCAGGCGTCGGCCTCCTTGCGGAGTTGGGCGATCTTGCCGTCCAGCGCGGCGGCGCAGTCGCTGCCGAGCTGGGCGCGCATCGGCGGGTGGCGGGAGTCGGCGAGCTCGATCATCGCCCGGGCGCCCTTGACCGGGTCCCCGGGCTGGTCGTGGTTGAGGCCGGGGACGGCGTCGCGCACCGCGCCCGCGGTGTCGGCGTAGTCGTCGATCAGGCGCCCCTCGGTGTGGAGGCTGGAGGCGTCGAGGAAGTCGGTGCGGAAGTAACCGGGTTCCACGATGACGACGTGGATGCCCAGGGGGGCCAGCTCGTCGTGCAGGGCTTCGGAGAGCCCTTCCACCGCGAACTTGGTCGAGCAGTAGACGCCGAAGCCGGGCGCACCGCGGAAACCGCCGATGGAACTGAGGTTGAGGATGCGGCCCGACCTCTGCCGTCGCATGACCGGCAGGACGGCGCGCGTGACGTTGGCCAGGCCGAAGACGTTCGTCTCGTAGACCGACCGGAACGCGGCGTCGGAGATCTCCTCCACCGCGCCCAGCACCCCCCGCCCCGCGTTGTTGACCAGGACGTCGATCCTGTCGAACGCGTGGACGGCGGCGTCGACCGCCGCACGGGCCTGAGCCTCGTCGGTCACGTCAAGCGCCACCGCGAGCACCCGGTCCCCGTACGCGGACAGTGCTTTCTCCACGTCACGGGGGTTGCGCGCCGTGGCCACGACACGGTCACCGCGTTCCAGCGCCTGACGTGCGATCTCGAGGCCGAATCCGCGGGCTGCGCCGGTGATGAACCACGTGATCATGACAGCCACCCTCTTCCAGGGGAGTCAGTGCGCGATGAGGTGCTGGCCGCCGTCGATGTCGTACGTCCCGCCGGTGAGCGCGTCGTTGCACATGACGTGGGTGGCGAGCGCGGCGACGTCCGCCGGGCCGACGACCCGCCGGATGGGCAGCGCGGCGCGCAGTTCCTCGCGCCGGGCCTCGAGCCGGTCGCCCAGGAGCGAAGCGGACAGAGGGGTGTCGACGAAGCCGGCGGCGATGAGGTTGACGCGGACCGGAGCGAGCTCGAGCGCCAGGTTCGCCGTGAGCGCGGGCAGCGCCGCGGTGAGGGCGGACGCCACCGTCATGCCGACGCCGGGGCGCCGGCCGCCCGTGCCGCCGATGAACAGCAGGGTGCCGCCGGGGCGTACCTTGTCGGCGCTGAAGAGCGCCACCCCCAAGGTCATGGCGAGGCGTTCGCCGAAGTGGCGGCGCGCCGCCGCGAGGTCCATGTCGGCCAGCGGCATGTAGAAGGGACTGCCGGCCGTGAGCAGGACGTGGTCGATGATGCCGGGCAGGCCCCGGAAGAACTCCCGCAGACGGTCGGTGTCGGTGGCGTCGAAGGCCGCCGTGCCCACAGGGCGCAGTTCGTCCGCGGCCCGCCGCAGCCGCTCGGGGTTGCGCCCGACCAGGACGACGTCGCCGCCGCCGGCCCGCACGCGGCGGGCCGTCTCAAGGCCGATGCCCGCGCTGGCCCCGATCACCACCACGGTCTGGCCGCTGAGGTCGGGGGAGCCGTGCTGCGCGTTGTCGCCCGTCATGGGCACCTCCGGTTGGTCCCGCCGTGGGGGTCAGACCAGCGACTCGCCGCCGCACAACTGCGGGTACAGCGCCTCGGTGCCCGCGGACAGGGCGTCCCGCACCTGCTGGGTGATGTCGTCCGCGATCACCTCGTCCGCTCCTGCCGCCACCCCGTCGAGGGTGGCGCGAGCCACGGCGGCGGGATCCGCCTTCGGACCCGTCACGGCAGCGGCCATCTCCGTCGCCAGGTAGCTGACGTGCAGGGCCGTGACCTGTGTTCCCTGTTCGGCGAGTGCCACCCGGAGGGCGTTGGTGATCGACCACTCGGCCGACTTGGCGGCCGCGTACCCGGCGGAGCGCGGGATGGACAACCAGGACAGCACGGAGAGCACGTTGACGATCGCGCCGCCCCCGTTGCGACCGAGGGCGGGGGCGAAGGCCCTGCTCATGGCGAGGGTGCCGAGCACGTGCGTCTCGAACTCCGTGCGGAACGCGTCCAGTTCCGCGGTGAGGATGTTCGCCCTGGTCGTGGTACCCGCGTTGTTGATCAGGAACGTCACGTCCCCGGCCTGCTCGGCCGCGGCCCGCACCGACTCCTGGTCGGTGATGTCCACGGCGATCGGAACGGCTTCGGGTACGGAGACCTTCGCGGGGTCGCGGGCTCCCGCGTAGACCTTGGCCGCCCCGGCCTCGAGGAGCGCCAGCACGAACTGCTCGCCGAGCCCTCGGTTGGCTCCGGTGACGAGGGCGACGGACCCTTGGACCTTCATGGGGGCACCTTCCCGGCGGCGGTGACGGGGCTGCGGCGCGGCCCGTGGCGCGCCGTGAGCGCCGGTGTCGCCCGCCCTCAACGAACGTATAACCGACCGGTTGCCGCCACCACCCGGGACGGTTCGGCCCGGGGTGCCGGCGCCCCCCAGAAACCGTGCACGGGGCCCGCACCGGTCGACGCGGGCACTCCTTTGGCGGCGCTCGTGATGCCGCCGGCGCCCCGGTAGGGAAACTGGTGTGCGGCAACGCAATGTCGTCGAGGAGGTCGGGCGTGGCGGACGAGTCTCCCGGCGGGGCGGATCAGCAGGAGGCGTCGGGCGAGACCTCCGAGCCCGGCGCGGTGGGCGGCGCGGCCGATCCCTCCGCGCCCACCGGCGGGCGCCGGACACTGCTGGACGAGCTGACGAACCCGCCGCCCCCGCCCCCGCCCCCGCCCGCGGTGCCGGCGGAGCGCGCCCCCGTTCACCCGCTGAAGGTCTGGCTCGCGGTGGTCCTGCTGACGGCTCTGGTCCTGTGCGTGGTGCAGGCGCTTCGCCCGCTGCCGGCGCCCACGCTGCGGCTGACCGCCGCGCCCTCGTACACCTTCGCCGGCGATCCGCCCGTACTGCCGTGGCCCACCGAGGGCCAGGCTGTGCTCGAGGCCGAGGGCCTGGGCCGGATCGGGGCGGTCGGCGAGCAGCGGCCCGTGCCGATCGCGAGCGTCGCCAAGGTGATGACGGCATACGTCATCCTGCGCGACCACCCGATCGATCCGGGCGGCGCGGGCCGGACGGTGGAGGTCGACCGCAAGGCCGAGGAGCAGTTCGGCAGCGGGCAGGCGGAGGGCGAGTCCGTCGTCAAGGTGACCGCCGGGCAGACGCTCAGCGAGTACGAGGCGCTGGCGGCCGTCATGCTGCCCTCGGCCAACAACATCGCCCGTCTGCTGGCCCGTTGGGACGCGGGTTCGGAGGAGGCGTTCGTGCGGAAGATGAACGCCACCGCCAGGGTACTGGGGATGCGCGACACGACCTACACCGACCCGAGCGGTCTGGAGGCGACCACCGTCAGCACCGCGAGCGACCAGGTCAAGCTGGGGCGAGCGGCGATGAAGGACCCGGTCTTCGCCGACCTCGTCGCCAAGACCCGGTACACGGACCTCAACGGCGACGTCCAGTGGAACGTCAACCGGCTGCTCGGCTCCGGCGGCGTCGTCGGGATCAAGACCGGCAGCAGCACCAAGGCCGGCGGCAACCTCCTGTTCGCCGCGGTCCGCGACGTCGACGGCACCCGGCAGCTCGTGGTCGGCGCGATGCTCGGTCAGCACAAGGCCGACATCCTCGACACGGTGCTGCGCCGCAGCGACACCCTGCTCCAGGCGGCGCTCGGGGCCCTCGCCTCGGACACGGTGGTCAGGAAGGGCGAGGTCGTCGGTTACGTCGACGACGGCCTCGGCGGCCGGACCGGGATCGTGGCGGGCGAGGACGTTCGCGCGGTCGGCTGGAGGGGACTGACGGTCCGCCTCTCCCTGGACGCCCCCGCGAACGGTGTCCCGCACGCGGCCCCGGCCGGGGCGCCGATCGGCACGCTCGGCGTCGGGGACGACGGCACCGGCGTCCGGGTGCCGGTCGCCCTCGCCGGCCACCTGTCATCGCCGTCGCTCGGGTCGAGGCTCACCCGCCTCGGCTGACGTCCCGCTTTCCGGGCGCGGTCCGGCGTCTCGTACCGGCGCGGCGCGGGCGCTCAGCCGGACTCCTTGCCGATGCCGCCGGACGCCCTGCCGAGGAGCAGCGCGGCGCCGTCGGCGAGTTCGCGGACGATGTCGAGGGCCGACTCGATCCGGGACACCGCACCGACCGCCTCGCCCGCGTACAGGGCCATCGCGTCCAGGCGGCCGGTGGTGGTCCGCAGCGGGCAGACCGGGCTGGACGCGGGGATGGGCACCGGAAGGCCGCCCAGTAGGCCCTCGCCCGCGATGTCGGTGTCCAGGGTGCGGGCGCGTTCGGCGCAGCCAGTCAGGACGCGGTGCGGCGCGTCCGGCCAGCCGGCCGAGAACTGCGTCGACACTTCGGTGTCACCCGCCCCCGCCCTGACCAGAGCCGCCTTGTACTCCGGGTGTGCGTCGGACTCGTGGGCGGCCACGAACCGCGTGCCGATCCGGGCCGCGTCCGCCCCGGCGGCCAGTACCGCGGCGAGCGACCGCGCGGTGGCGATGCCGCCCGCCGCGACGACGGGGACGTCGACCGCGTCGAGCACCTCGTCCAGGAGCGGCAGCAGGGGCCGTACCCCGCGCACGTGACCGCCCGCCTCCCGGCCCTGGACGACGACGAAGTCGCACCCGGCGTCGGCCGCCGCCCGCGCCTCCTCGACCGAACCCACCTGCCACGCGGCCAGCGCTCCGCCGCGCTTGGCACGCGTGACCAGGCGGGGGACGGGATCGGCGTAGAAGAACTCGACGACCGGCATCCGTTCCGCGGCGACATCGACGCAACGCTCGTCCTCGAGCAGCGGAAGGACGAAGTTGACCCCCACGGGACGGGACGTACGCCGCCGCACCGCGTCGAGCAGCCCGATGAGCACGGGCGGAGCCGCCCTCGGGTAGCCGACCATGCCGAGCCCCCCGGCCGCGGACACCGCGTCGGCGAGGTCGAGCCCGCTGACCCAGCCCATGCCGGCCAACTGGATCGGCACGTCGCAGCCGACGAGAGTGGTGAACCGGGTGCGCAGCGGGATGGGTACGGTCGCCATGTGGCGATGCAAGCGCGCCTCTCGTGGCGCCGCCATCGCGACGCGTCGCGCGGGCGGATCGTCACCCTGACGGACGAGGCGCCGGCGCCGGCACGGCGGTCAGTGCGCGTGCGGTCCTTCATGGTGCACGGGGCCGTGGGCGTCGCCGCAGTGGGCCCTCGTACCGCTGCCCCGGCCGTCGCCGACCATGAGGAGTTCGGCGGGCGCGTGGTCCACCTGCAAGGTGGTGTGCGTGAGGCCGTACCCGGCCTCGAGGAGGTGCTCCAGGTCGCGGCGGACGGCGTGGCAGTCCCCGCCCTGCCGGACGAGGACGTGGGCGGACAGCGCCGGCTGCCCGGAGGTGATGGTCCAGATGTGCAGGTCGTGGACTTCGGTGACGGCCTCGTGTGCGGCGAGCCGGACGCCCACCTCGTCCGGGTCGAGGCCGGACGGCGCGGCTTCCAGGAAGATCCGGCCGGACTCCCGGACGAGTCCGCAGCCCGCCTTGACCATGAGGCCGACCACAACGAGCGTGGCGACGGCGTCGATGCGGGCGAACCCGGTGACCCAGACGACGAGGCCCGCGACGGCGGTTCCGATGAAGGCGTACAGGTCGTTCAGGACGTGCTGGTAGGCCCCCTCGACGTTGAGGGACGTACGGTTGGCCCGCGACAGGCACCAGGCCGCCGCGAGGTTGACGGCGATGCCGGCCAGGGCGGTGGCCAGGACCAGGGCACCCTCGACCTCGGTGGGCGAGACGAGCCGCCGCACGGCCTCGTAGGCCAGCCACGCGGCCAGCAGCAGGAGGGTGATGCCGTTCGCCTGGGCGGAAAAGATCTCCGCCCGCTTGAGGCCGTAGGTGAAGCCGCCCCGGGCCGGGCGGGCGGCCAGGCGCATGGCCCCGAGGGCCAGCACGATGGACGCGGCGTCGGTGAGCATGTGCGCGGCGTCGGAGAGCAGCGCCAGGGACCGGGCGATCAGGCCGACGACGACCTCGATCGTCATGAACCCGGTGATCAGGCCCAGCGCGATGCCGAGCCAGCGGCGGTCGGCGTCCACGGACACACCGTGGGCGTGGCCGTGGTGGCCGCCGGCACCGTGCTGGTGACCGTGGTCGTGGCCGTGTGCGCTCATGGCGGACGTCCTCCCCTTTCGCGGGTGCCGGAACGGAAGGGAAACATACCGGTGCCTGATCCGCAAAGGCTGCAGCGGTGACCGTTGTCAACACCAATAGCAAGCCTGTGACCTGGCAGAACGCGGTCGGTGGCGGTTGCGGCCGGACGTCTTGACCGCACCTGACGCCGGTTCCCGCGGCCGCCGCGCGATGCCTCGGGAGCGGTCGCCGCCCCCGCCGGGTGCCGTGCCTCCCCGCGGGTCCTGACCGGGGCGGCGCGGCACTCGTGTGCGACGGGCGAGGCGGCGACGCGGGTCGGCCCCCTGTTGCGCGGCCGTGCCCGCGTGTTGGAAGTGGTCCTGTCCAGCGACGACTTTCTGCGGTCATCGCGGTGAAGGACCCACGGGGACGCGCTCGCGAAACCGTGGGTGCCGCCCGGGAGGGGGAGCGCCTGCTCGCTCCCCCCGCGCATGCCGCTCCGC
>JARAXD010000008.1:109253-299063 GCA_033793685.1 Streptomyces sp. ME19-03-3
GCGCCGCCGCGCATGCCGCTCCGCGCCGCCGCGCATGCCGCTCCGCGCCGCCGCGCATGCCGCTCCGCGCCGCCGCGCATGCCGCTCCGCGCCGCCGCGCATGCCGCTCCGCGCCGCCGCGCCGGCCGCCCACCGCCATCCGTCCGTTCCGTGCGCCGCGGACTCCGTTCGAGTGGCCGCCGCGCCGTGCCCCGACGCGGCACGCGGCCCCGTGCCCGGATCTCGGCTTCACTCAGTGGCGCAAACACGTTTTCGTACCATGAGCGAACGGTGTGCCAGTGAGGATGACCGGTACCAGCGCACGCGGCGGCAGGGCCACGGCCCCGCTGGAAGGGCGCGTGGCCGTCGTCACCGGTGCGGCCCGCGGAGTGGGCGAGGCACTCGCCCGGCAGCTGTCGGCGCTCGGCATGCGGGTCGCGCTGCTGGGTCGCGAGGAGGCGACCCTGGGCGCGGCGGCCTCCTCGCTGCGCAACCCGCACGTCGTCGTCGAGGCGGACGTCACCGACCGCACCGCACTCGATGCCGCCGCCCGCCGGGTGGACGCCGAACTCGGCCCCGCCAGTGTGGTGGTGGCCAACGCGGGGATCGCCGCCGGCGGGCCCTTCGCGCGGACCGACGCCGAACTCTGGCAACGGGTCGTCGAGGTCAACCTGGTGGGAGCCGCCAACACGGCCCGGGCCTTCCTTCCCCAGTTGACGCGGACGCACGGCTACTTCCTGCAGATCGCCTCGACCGCCGCCTTCTCCTCCGCCCCCCTGATGAGCGCCTACTGCGCCTCCAAGGCCGGTGCCGAGTCCTTCGCCCAGGCCCTGCGCGGCGAGGTCGAGCCCGACGGCGTCACCGTCGGTATCGCCTACCTCCACTGGACCGGCACCGACATGATCACCGGCCTCGACGACCACCCCGTGCTGCACGCGCTGCGGCGGAACCAGCCGTCGTTCGCCCGCCGTGTGCACACGCCCGCCGAGGTCGCCGAGCAGCTCGCCGCCGGCATCGCCCGCCGCGCCCACCACGTCTACGCCCCACCCTGGCTGCGCTGGTGCCAGCCCCTGCGACCGCTGTTCCCCCCGGTGGTCTCCTGGATGGCCCGGCGCGAACTGCGAGCCCGCTCCGAGGCCGAACTCGGGTCCGCCACCGGCGTCATGGGGGCCGGAGGCCGCGCGGACTGGGACGCCTACACGTCGTCCGCCGGAGGGCGGCGGCCCGACGGGCCGCCGCACGGCCGCACGGACTGACCGGGATCCGGGGTGCGGGTCGGTGGAGCTGCGGTCACCGGCGGCCCGACCGCCCGCCGCACGGTTGCACGGACTGACCGGGATCCGGGGTGTGGCTCGCTGGAGGTGCGGTCACCGGCGGCCCGACGGGCCGCCGAACCCTCCCACGGAAGGTGCCGCGCGACCCGGGGCGGCACATGATCGATCGGCTCGACCGCGTCAGCGGGGAGGGCGCCGGCCGGTGAGCCCCTGCCACTGGTCCCTTGCGGCCTCCAGGCGGGCGCGTGCGGCGGCCGCCGCGGGGTCGCGGTTCCGGCGGGCGATCACCGACTCCAGTCGTTCGCGGGCGTCCTGGGCGGCGCCGGTGTCCGCGTGTGCCGCCTCCAACTCGTCCTCCGCCTTCTTGACCGACGCGGCGAGTGCCGTGCGGAACGTGCTCTCCTTGGCCACCGCGTTCTCGACGCGGACGCTGAAGCGGCGCACGACGTCCTCGTCGTGCTCGCCGGGCGGGTACGACTCCAGGTGCACTCCGTCAGGCCGCCTGAGGTAGAGGTGGTTGCCGGCCTGGCTGTGCTCGAACCGCACCTCCAGCCGGTCCAGCGGCAGCACTTTCGTCTGCGGCCCGGAAACGACCACCACGTGCTCGTACAGGGCGACTTTGCCGAGCGCCGCGACGAACGCGCCCTTGCCCGGCCGGCGCAGCCGCGTCAGATGCCGCTCGGCGTCGCTGACACGGCGCTGATGGCGGCGGTCGGCGCGGGTCAGCCGCGCCCGCGCGCCGGACAGTTCGCGCCGCTCCACGCGCCGCAGTGAGCGGACGGCCCGCCGGGCGTCGTCCAGGGCGTCGCGCTCGGCGTCATGACGGCCGGAGAGCGCGAATCTCCAGCCGCCGGGGTATCGGAGGAGCCGCCGCCCCACTCCAGCGAGCACGAGCACCGCGACGGTCAGGGTCATCCCCACTATGCCCACGTGCCCACCTCACCCAGTGACAGCCGCCGGGGTGCTCATGCGCACGGGGCGGAGGAACCAGTCGAAGGTGTCGAATCTTGTGCATATCGACAGATATGCCCAGTCAGGTCTGCGTGAATGCGCGGGCACCGGCGGCATTTCCGGGCCTGCGTGATGTGCCAGGCCGCCGGCCTGACGCGGTGTCGGTGCCGGGCGGCCGCCGTGGGGCTCACGCGGCGTGGTGGGCCAGTTCCGCGTGCGGGTCGGCGAGGCCCGGGACGGGTGCGGGGTCGGCGTGCACCAGGGCGGCGGTCAAGCGGGGCACCGCGTGCAGCAGCGCGTGCTCGGCTGCGACGGCGACGCGGTGGGCCTGACGCACGGTGAGGTACCCGTCGACGACCACGGCGACCTCGGCGCGCATCCGGTGCCCGATCCAGCGCAGGCGCAGTTCGGCCACATCCCGCACTCCCGGCACCAGCCGCAGGGCGTGTTCCGCGTCGTCGACCAGCGCCGGGTCGACGGCGTCCATGGCGCGCCGGAAGACCTCGCGCGCGGCGTCGCGGAGCACCAGCGCGATGGCCGCGGTGATGGCGAGGCCGACGATCGGGTCCGCCAGGCGCCACCCCGTCGCCGCGCCCGCGGCGCCGAGCAGCACGGCCAGCGAGGTGAACCCGTCGGTGCGGGCGTGGAGGCCGTCGGCCACGAGTGCTGCCGAGCCGATCCTGCGTCCGACGCGCATGCGGTGGCGGGCCACCCACTCGTTGCCGATGAAGCCGAGCACCGCCGCGCCCGCCACGGCGGGCAGGTAGGCGACGTCCCGGGGGTGCAGGAGCCGGTCCACGGCGGTCCAGGCGGCGAAACCGGCCGACGCGGTGACGGTGAGGACGATGACGATGCCGGCGAGGTCCTCGGCCCGGCCGTAGCCGTAGGTGAAGCGCCGCGTCGCGGCACGCCGCCCGAGCATGAAAGCGACGCCGAGCGGCAGTGCGGTGAGGGCGTCGGCCGCGTTGTGCGCGGTGTCGCCGAGCAGGGCGACCGAGCCGGACAGGACGACGACCGCGGCCTGGGCGAGCGCGGTGACGCCGAGCACGGCGAGCGAAATCCACAGGGCTCGCATGCCCTCGGCGGAGGACTCCAGGGCCCGGTCCACCGCGTCGGCGCAAGCGTGCGAGTGCGGGCGCCACAGGTGTCCCAGCCGGTGCCGCAGGCGTGCCCGGGCCTGACGGCCGCCGCGGCCGCGGACGTGCTCCCGCCCCTGGCCGGGCTCATACCGCGGGTGTGGGTGCCGGTCGTTCATGGGACCGCCTCCTGGGGAGTGGCGGGTGGACACGAGCTGAGCCTTCCCGTCATCATGTGCATATGAACGCACGCACGCACCTGTCACCTGCGCATGGTGCGCAGTCGCGGCAGGGGGGCGCCGAGCAGTTCGTCCGCGCGGCGGAGGTTCTCGGCCTGCTCGCGGACCGCACCCGCCTCGCCGTGCTGCAGGCGCTGTCCGAGGGGGAGGCCGACGTCTCCACGCTGACCGCGCGGGTCGGTGCCGCGCGTCCCGCCGTCAGCCAGCACCTGGCCAAACTCCGGATCGCGGGCCTGGTCCGCGCCCGCAAGGAGGGCCGCCGGGTGGTCTACGCACGCGCCGACGGCCATCTGTGCGGGCTCGTCGACGAGGTGCTCAAGCTCGCGGACCGCCGTCCGGGCGGCGAACCACCGCACGCCTGAGACCGTTCCGGGACGCTTCATGGCGTAATGTGCGCCGTGTGCGAGGCCGCCACCGCGGAACGTGTCCGACGTTCCTCGTCGCTCTGCTGGCCGCATTCTGCTTCACCGTGGCCGGCGCGCCCGCGCACGCCCACTACGGACTCCACGGGCACGTCCATGTGACGGACGCGGAGGACAAGCCCCACCCCGGCGCCCCTCACCACCCTGGCGAGGACTGCCTGCCCGGCTCCTCCGAGCTGCCGGGATCGCGCACCGGGCCGCGCGAACAGGGAACCGGACCCGCCCAGGCCGGTGCCGCCCGAACGGCGCCCGGCCGGCTGCCCGCCTCGCACAACATGCAGGGAAGCGGCCCGGCCCCCGGCGCGCGCATAGCGACCGCGGCGCCGCCCGTGCTCTGCCTCTGGCGCATCTAGAGGACGCCCGCCCGGACCGGCTTACGGTCCCTCATCTCCCCCCGCCGTGCGCCGGCACGGACGGAGCGGATGAGCCGCGCACGGCACACTCCCGACACCAGAAGGCGGACACCATGAACAAGCCCACCACCGGCCGCGACCTCGCCTCCGCGGTCGGCGACACCCCCCTGCTGTGGATCTCCCACCCCCTGACCGCGCCCGGACGCGGCTTCTGGGCCAAGCTCGAAGGAGCCAACCCCGGCGGCCTCGAGGACCGAGCCGCCGTCCACATGGTCCAACGCGCACGTGAGCGTGGTGACCTCCGACCCGGCGCGACGGTCGTGGCGTCCACCAACGGCGCCTTCGGCCTCGGACTGGCGCTCGCCGGACGGGTGTTCGGCCACCCCGTGACCCTGGTGACCGACCCGGACCTGGAACCGGACGTCAAGCGCCTGCTGCGCGCCCGCGGCGCCCGCCTCGACATCGTCCGCGACGCCCCCTCCCACCAGGGCTGGCAGACGGCCTGCCGCAAACGCGTGACCGAACTCATCGAGGCGGAGCCGGGAGCGTGGTGCGCGGACCCGTACGACAACCTGGACAACGCCGACGCCTACGCGCCGCTGGCCGCAGAGCTGATCGAGCACCTGGGCCGGGTCGACGTCCTCGTCGCCAGTGTCGGCACCGGAGGCCACTCGGCGGGCGTCAGCCGCGCGCTGCGCGCCGCCAACCCCGGGCTGCACGTCATCGGGGTGGACACTGTCGGGTCGATCACCTTCGGCCAGCCCGTCAGGCCCCGTCCGGTACGCGGCATCGGCAGCAGCATCCACTCCCGCAACGTGGCGTACGAGCAGTTCACCGAGGTGCACTGGGTCGCCCCCGCCGAGGCCGTCCACACCTGCCGCGCCCTGGCCCGTACCCACTACGCGTCGGGCGGCTGGAGTGTCGGCGCCGTCGCGCTCGTCGCCGGCTGGGCCGCCCGCACCTACGCCGCGGAGACACGGATCGCCGCCGTGTTCCCGGACGGGCCGCACCGCTACCTCGGAACCATCTACGACGACGACTACTGCCGGGACCGGGGGCTGCTCGGCGCCGCCCCCGCGGCCGAACCCGCGGAGATCGCCTCGCCCACCGACGCCGAGGCCACCCGCTGGACCCGCTGCCGCACGGTGACGAACCCGCTGGCTTCCCGCATCGCACCGCCGGCGCTCCCCACGGAGGCGCCCGAGGCCGTGTGAGGCGGCACCCGCCGCAAGGCCGTGTCCGCCGTGCCGCGCGCGCAGCGGTCACGGCCGCACCGCATTCGGCCTCCGCGACGTGCCCGCCGGGTCGAGAGCCATGATCCCTTGGTGTCTGGTCGCCCCGTCGAGTCGGAGCGCTGACACGAGGGCCTCCGGACGGCGGCGACGTCGTCCGGAGGCACCTTGCGTGGATCCGCGTGCGATCCGCGTGCGTCAGCCGTCGTTCTCCGCCGACGGGATGGCCGCGCCCGGCACGTCGTCCGGAGCGAAGAGCTCGTCCTCACCAGGGTACGGCTTCGTCCACGCGTGCGTCCGGTACCAGGTGAGGTGGTTCAGCTGCGCCGGGTTGGCGAAGTCGGGCCTGGCGTTGGGGCCAGTCAGCCGCTGCTTGGACTGCCAGTCCTCCCACTTCGCCGCGAGGGCCTTCTTGCCCGCCGGCACCTTCGTCGACGGGACGGCCGCGGCGTTCGGGTCCTGCGGGGCCGGGGTGTCCAGGCCGCAGGCGGGCGCGGTCTTCACGCCGTCGGTGAGCGCGGTCCGGTTGGGCAGCGCGGTGAACGGCGTGTAGTCCGCCTTCTTGGTGAAAGCGTCGAACATCGGGGTGGCCGCGCTGTCCTTCTGGTTCATCGGCTGGATCCCGAGGATCTGCTCGATGGTGCGGATCATCGTGATCTGCGAGTAGTAGCGGCTGTCGACGGTGCCGTGCCGGGCCCAGGGGCTGATGATCTGGACCGGGGCACGGTGGCCGTCGACGTGGTCGAGGCCGGCCTGGGAGTCGTCCTCGACCACGAAGATCGCGGAGTCCTTCCAGTACGGGCTGTGCGAGATCTCGTCGACGATCCGGCCGACCGCGAGGTCGTTGTCCGCGACCTGGGCGGCGGGACCCGCGGTGCCGCCGGTGTGGTCGCTGGAGAGCCAGAACATGTTCAGGTTCGCCGGACCGTTCTTCTCGAAGTCCCGCTTCCATATCTCGGCGCGGTAGACGTCCGGGACGCTGGTGTCGAACTTCGGGAAGCCGGGCACCGAGACGCTGTTGAGCGAGGGGATCGGGGAGGACGACACCAGGTTGTAGGCGGTGTCCTGCCCGGTGGCCCGCATGTTCTTGGCGTCGCAGTACAGGTTCTGCCAGGTCGCGCCGGACGGCTTGGTGAGGAACTGGTGGAACTCGCCGAAGTTCCGCACGCTCCTGCCCGACGCCTGCGCGCCGCTCCAGATGAAACCGGTGCGCTGGTGGCCGAGGGCGTCGTCCTCGGTGTCGTAGCTGCGCGCGTACTCACCGGCCGAGGACTCGGTGTACTCCGGATTGTCGGCCTGCATCAGCCAGTTGTGGCCCTCGGCGGAGTTCGTGCCGATGTCGTACGTGTTGTCGTACAGCCCGAACTGCCGGGTGAGCGCGTGCTGGTTCGGCGTCACGTTCTCGCCGAACTCCGCCAGCGACGGGTCGCCGTTGCCCTGCGCGATGTCGCCGAAGACCTGGTCGTAGGTCCGGTTCTCCTTGACGATCAGGAAGACGTGCTTGATCGTCGACGGGTCGCCGAGCCGCTGCGGGACGGCCACCGGCTTGGCGTGCCCCTTGCTCTTGCCCTTGTCCTCCGCCGGCTTGACGGCGCCCTTGGTCCAGCCGTTCTGCTGGAAGACCTTGGCGGTCTGGGACTTGACGACCTTGTCGCTAGGCAGCGTGAACCGCTGGACGCTCGAGGTGGTGTCGTGGGTGCCGTGCGCCGCCCCGGCGGTGGACCGGCGGGCGTCGACGCCGCGGGTGTTGGACACGACGACCTGCTTGCCGACGGTGGCGATCTCCGCGGGGAAGTAGTCCGTCGGGAGGAGGCCGACGTAGCTGACCGGCTCCTGCGGGGAGGTGTAGCGGTAGACGGCCACCGCGTTGGCACGGCCCAGCGTGACCAGCAGGTGGCCGTCGTCGGTGAGCGTGACGCCGTTGGGCTCGTAGCCCACCGTCGCCTCCGGCCACGGCTGGGTGGCGATGGTCTGCACGACCTTGTTCTTGCGGGTGTCGATGACCGAGACGTCGTCGCTGGCGGTGTCCGTGACGAACAGCGCCCCCTTCTTGGCGTACAGGGCCGTCGGGTGCAGACCCACGTCGATGCTCGCGACGGCGGCCGCCGGGTCGGCGAGGTCGATGACGCTGACCGTGCCGGTGGTGGTGGCACCGGTCTTCGGGTCGGCCGGCACCTGCGTGCCGTACGAGTTGATCGTGCTCTCGCCGGGCTTCGCAGGCCGGCCGCCCTCGTTGCTCACGTACAGCTTGGAGCCGACCACGACCATGTCGCGCGGGGCGTTGCCCACGGTCCAGCTCTGCTTGAGGGTCCCGGTGGCCGCGTCGATGGCGACCACGCGGTTCTGCCCGTTGACCGCGGCGTAGACGGTGGAGCCGTCGGAGGAGAACACCGGCTCGCCCACCAGGGCGTGCTTGGAGCCGTCCGCCGGGATGGTGACGGTCTTCGGGTCGGCGAGGCTGCCGTCGGGGTTCACGGTGAACCGGGTGTAGCCGTCGGTCTGGCCCAGCCACAGCTGCGTACCGTCGGGCGAGTACGTGGGGCCTTCCTGTCCCACGCTGTTGCTGCCGATGCGCAGGTCGGCGGACGCGGAGTTGCCGACGAGCTGCTGGACCTTCCAGTTCTTCAGGTCCACGACGGCCAGCGCCACGCCGCCGTCGGTGACCGAGGCCGCGAGGTGGGTGCCGTCCGGGCTGACCGAGGACGACATGATCTTTCCGTTGTCGATGACGAGGCGCTCACCGTACGGGGCGATGTACTGGTCGCTGGAGACGACCTGGCCCCGGCCAGTGACCTGACCGACCTGTTCGTGGCCGAACTGGGTGGTCTGGGCGAAGCCGATCCCGGTGCCGGTGGCGAGGACGACGGCGGTCGCGGCAGCCAGCGTGAGGCTTCTGCGGCTGCCGAACCGTCGGCCGAGGAGGGCGTGGGTGTCCCTCTCGGCATCCGCGCGGCGGCGACGAGTGACCTGCATGGTGAGTTATCCCTTCGGGGTGGTGGCGAGCAGTTCGACGTTGCCGTCGAACTGCCAGAGCGGGTTCGGCGCGTCCCCCACCGGGGTCCGCACCAGGAAGTAGCCGTTGACTTCCTTCGGTCCGTCGCCGTCGGCGACGTACCGCCCGTCCGGAGTGATGTCGAGCTGGTAGACGGCCTGGCCCGTGGTCGCGACGTCGGGCAGATGCCAGGAGACGACGCAGCGCCAGTCGTTGCCGGGGCCCTCGGCGCCGTCCGAGACGCCGCCCTTGGTGCACGCCGCCGTGGCCTTGAGCTGTGCTTCGGTGACGGCGGGGCGGTTGAGCTGGTCGGTCTGCATGCGGTACAGGTGGGCGAAGGCCGTGGCCACCGAGCGCTGCACCGTGGCCTGTTCGATTCCGGAGCCCGTGGCCGGGGTGGTGACGGTGACGACGGAGACCGTCACCGTGAGCAGCCCGGCCAGCGGCAGGGCGCCGGCGAGGAGCGCGCGGCGCGGCGAGCCGTCGTCGTTCAGGTTGGTGAAGTCCCGCCGCAGGAAGAGCAGGCAGGCCAGGACCGTCGCCGTCACGGCCCACACGAGGCTGACCGCGATGCCGATGAGCAGTGGCGCGAGCTGCTGGGGGCCGGTGAACAGCCCGTTCCAGGAGATGAACGCGTAGCCGGGCAGGGCCAGGCGCACGGGGACGGGAAGCGGCATCATTTGCGCGAGCTGCATCGCGAGTGCGACGAGTGCCGGCAGCAGCAGCCCCATCGGGGACCGCCCGAGCGCGACGGAGCCGAGCAGGCCGATCCCCGCCAGGGCCAGGGTCGGGGCGAGTGCGCAGGCCCAGGCGAGGAAGACGTGCCCGGCGGCATCGGACGGCGTCAGCAAGTGGCCGTCGAGACCGACCAGCGGCCGGTCGCCGACCGCCAGGACCCCGCCGACCGTGCTCGAGCAGGCCATCCCGGCCACGAGCAGCAGCAGGACGGTGAGGCCGGCCAGCGCCTTCGCCGCGAAGACGCACCGGGGAGAGCGGACCGCCACCAGCAGGTGGCGCCAGGTGCCGAGCCGGTCCTCCGAGGCGAACGCGTCGCCCGCGACCAGCGAGGTCAGCAGCGGGAGGGCCCAGGTGCCCGCGAAGCCGAGCACCACCAGCGGCCCGGCCCACCCGGTGGCGTGCATCCAGCGGCCGAAGAGGGTGTCGACGGGGAGCGTGCCCTGCCCGCTGACCGCGGCGACGAAGAGCGCCGGTGCGATCCAGCAGGCCAGGACCAGCAGACGGATCCGCCACTGCGAGACCAGCTTCACCAGCTCGAAGCGGTAGGCGCGCGACACCGGGACGCGGCGGACTGGGACAACGTTGTCAACGACGAGGGTCGCGGCGCTCATCGGCCCGCCTCCTGCTGCTGGGTGAGGGCGAGGAACGCCGCCTCGAGCGGCGATACGACGGGCGCGAGTTCGCGCAGCGCGATGCCCGCCCGCACGAGACCCACCACGAGTACGTCGAGGGCGGGCACCGGCGCGCGCACGACGAGCGCATCGGTGTCGCTCCGCTGGCCGGCGTCGTCGACGACGCGGACGCCGTCCGTGGAGAGGGCCAGTCCGCGGGCGGCGTGCGCGTCGGAGGTGAGCAACCGGTAGTCGAGTTCACGGTTCTCGGCGGCCAGCTTGCCCAGCGGGCCCGAGAAGACCACCCGCCCGGTGGCGAGGATGGTCACCTCGGAGCACAGCGCCTCCAGGTCGTCCATGCGGTGGCTCGACAGCACGACGGCGGTCCCCTCGTCCGCGAGCCTGTTGAGGACTGCGTGGACGTGCTTCTTGCCCGCCGGGTCCAGGCCGTTGGACGGTTCGTCGAGCACGAGCAGCCGGGGCCTGGTGAGCAGGGCGGCGGCGAGCCCGAGCCGCTGGCGCATGCCGAGCGAGAACCCGCGGGCGCGGTCGTCGGCGACGTCCGTGAGCCCGACCTGGGCCAGTACGTCGTCGATCCCGGCCGTCCGCGCGTCCTGTCCGCGGAGCACGGCCAGCGCGGCCAGGTTCTGCCGGGCGGTGAGCGACGGGTAGAGACCGGGCCCGTCCACGAAGCCGGCGACACCGTCCGGCGCGGCGAGCGCCCGACCGACCGGCGTGCCCAGGATGTCGAGTGCGCCGCCGTCGGCGACCGCAAGGCCCAGCAGCAGGCCGAGCAGCGTGGTCTTGCCCGCGCCGTTCGGTCCGACGAGGCCGTGGATCTGTCCCTGCGTCACGTCGAGGTCGACGCCGTCGAGCGCGACGACGCCCCCGAAGCACTTCGTGATTCCGCGAGCACGGACTGCGAGAAGTGTGTCCATGAGTCCCTTCTTCCGCAATGCTTGTGGACTCTAGGGAGGGCGCGGAGCCCCGCCGGGGACGCCCGGTTGAATGGCCAGGGAACGTATCGTCAAGACATCGGCAAGTCCGGAGCACGAACCGGACTCTGTCCGGCGGTACTTGGGCAGCCCCGGGCGTAGGGGTGCGTCCCGGGCACGGCTGGATCCGCTGTACGCCGCGGCGCCCGCCACCGGACTCCCCTCCGGCGCCGTACGCCGCCGTATGCGCCCGGGGCCTGGCGGCCGCGAGGCGCGGGAGGGCCTGGCAGCCTGTCAGCGTCGTCGCTGAGGCCAGGTAGGCCCTGGCACGGTGGTCGGTAGCCGGGCACAGCCGGAACGAGAAAGCGTGGCAGAGCGGAGCGTTGGGGGCGCGGACCGCTGCACGGCATCGGGGTCCGCTGCATGTTCCCCGGCCCCGCGTCCTGCCGAGCCGTCATGGCACCGCGCGGGCCGAACCACCTCCGCTGCCAGCTGGCGCACGCGCAACAGCGCTCGAAGGGGCCTCGGACGACGCCGCTCGACCGACTCCGCGGAGCGCGGCATCCCCAGGACGACCGCGGACGGAGTACGCCGCTCGGGGGGCGGAGGGGATACGCACGGAACCCGCCACTTGGTGACCAAAGGCCACATCTGGGATGCACGCGGTGCAGGCTGTTCTGTGACGTTCCGTGGTGATCGTGGGCTTCTGGGCCGACGGCGACCAGGAGACGGGCGGCGATAGACACGGGACGGGCCCCCAGCGGATGGTGCAGATGAGGCCTATGGGATCGTTCCCCAGTTCTCGACAAGGTGCGCACTGAGCGGAGTTCACGACATGGCGGAGCAGAACGGCTCGGGCGGGTACACCCCTCACTGGCTGCGTCCTGGCCAGTGGGGTGAAGAGGGCGTACGCGACCTGCCCGCCCTTGACGCCCTCGAGGTGGAAGCCTGGCCCGCCCCGGTACGGGAGGCTCTCGGGGTGGCCCAAACCCACGGGCTGCCGGTCGACGACTCGATGTGCTGGCCGGGGACCGCCGAGCAGCCCTTCTCACGGCTGGGGGACCGCTTCTGGAGGCTCGCGGTGGACGTGGAGTCACACTCCCCCGAATTCGTCCTCGACGACCACGGGCGCGTGTGGGCGCTCGCGGAGGCTGTCGACCCTGCCGAGCGCTTCGTCAACTCCTCCCTGATCGCTTTCCTCGACGCCCTCGCCGCCTGGGAGTACCGCTGCGAGCACGTAGACGACTTCGACGACCTGGAGCCAGACGACCCCGACTCGGACGACGATCCCGCCGGGGAGGCCCGGGTCGCCTTTGGCCTGGAGATCCGGGACCGCCTGCGCGAGCTCGACCCCCCTGCCTTCGAGATGGACACCTGGTGGGATCGGGTCTACGAAGAGGTGGAGTACGACGCGATCTGACAGGCAGTTCCCGTGAACGAGGTCGAGTCTCCGGTACGCGAACTTGATCTTGGCTGACTCGTTCCTACCAGGGGCTTCGCTCCTGTCCGCACACGGCCTTCCCCGCCCCGCTCACGCACCGTCACATCTCTTGGCCGGCAACAGCTCAGTGAGCTGCCCGAACGAGGATCTTGCCGATGTTGCCGAATGCCCTGCTGCCGAACCGGGTCGAGGCGGTCGACCGGCGGGGGAGAGGCGTAAGGGGGAGCCCTACAGGGCGGTGCCGCCGGGTTGATTGCTGGGGTCCTGGGGTCCTTGCATCGCACCGCACCGCCGGCGAGACCGCGACAAGACCTCGGCGGGACCGACGGACGGTGCGGTGGCCACCGCGACCGCCTCCTCCGCCTCCCTCCGTTCGACCGCACCGTCCGCCTCCCGGCGGCCTCGGCCCACCCCCCGGTCGCGTCGCGACACCGGGGCCCGTCCGAGGCCGGACCAGCGACAGGGGCAGGCGCCCATTGCGCCGTTCCGGCGCCGCCAGGTTCCGGCAATTGCGGATTCCGTTCGGCGATCCGGTGCCGGGGCGTCTTGGGACTTCGCGGTTCACATGGCGGCGAACGACGTGTTCCGCTGCGCCGCGCAATTCAGCGGCCGCACGGTCGTGACGCACCGCTCCACTCCGATGCCCGGACGGGAACGCCTCGCCAACGCCCTCAGCCACCGGCTTCCGGGACACCATCGGCACCGCGGCGCCGTGAAGGAGGGAAATGCGGGGCCTGAACGCCAGCAATACGGAAGGTGAATTTCCGTGGTTCCTGAGGCAGATGTCACTATTGCCCGCCCAGGGCGAGCCGTCTGTGCCGTGTGAGAATGCTTGCGTCCACGCACAGAAGCAGAGAGCCAGAACCTTCGATGCAATCCTCGGTGTACACGGCCGATGCCGGCGGCGGCACGTCCCAGGGGCTCGTGGGCCGGTCGTGCGACGTGAACCGGATCGAGGATCTGCTCGGCTCGGTCGACTCCGGCGGTGCGGTGCTGCTGTCCGGCGACCCCGGCGTGGGCAAGACGGCGCTGCTCGGCCACCTCGCGCACAGGGCGCTGGCAGCCGGCGCCAGGGTGCTGCAGGCGGCGGGCACGGAGTCCGAGAGAGATGTGGAGTACGCGGCGCTCAACCAGCTCCTCTTCCCGCTGTGGGAGCAGGCGGACGCACAGGACCTGGACCGCGCGCACCACGAGGCGCTGCGCGTGGCCCTGGGGTTCGGCGAGGGGGCGCCGCCCGAGCGGTACCTCGTCTCGAACGCGGCCCTGGTGCTGCTGCGCCGGGCGGCCGTCACGACGCCGGTGCTGCTGGTCGTCGACGACATCCAGGCGGTGGACCGGGCCAGCGCGGCCGTGCTGGGCTTCGTGGCCCGCCGGCTCGCGGGCAGCAGGGTGAGACTCCTGGCCGCCGCCCGCAGGGGGCACCGCGGGTGCGTCAGAGCCGGCGCGCGCGCCGAGCACGAGGTCGCGCCGTTGGACGACGAAGCCTCGCGGCTGCTGGTGGGGGCGGTGCACCCGGATCTCGCCGGGCCGGTCGCCGAGTGCGTCGTCGCCGCCGCCCAGGGCAATCCGCTGGCCCTGATCGAGCTGCCGGCGGCGCTGACCGGCCCGCAGCGTGCCGGGCTCGAGCGGCGGCCGCCCGTGTTGCAGCTCACCCGACGTCTGCGGGAGGTCTTCGGCTCGGGCGTGGCCGACCTGCCCGCGGCGACCCGTCGCCTGCTGCTGGTGACCGCGCTGGAGGGCACGGGGGACCTCGCCGTCGTGGAGTGCGCCGCGCGAAGGCTCGGCGCGGGGGCCGATCTGGCGGACCTGGAGTACGCCGAGCGCGACGGCCTCGTGCGGATCGAGGAGTCCGACCACCGGTTGAGCTTCCGGCACCCGCTCTTCCGCGCCGCGGTCATCGACGCCTCCACCTCCGCGGAACGCCGTCGCGTGCACCGTGAACTCGCCGAGATACTGCACGACCGGCCCGACCAGCGGGCGTGGCACCTGGGGGAGGCGTGCGTCGAACAGGACGAGGACGTCGCCTCGTTGCTGGAAGGCACCGCGCACAGGGCCCTGCGGCGCGGCGACGCCATGGCCGCGATCCGGGTCCTCACCAAGGCCGCCCACCTCAGCCCCGGCGCAGCCGACCGGGGCCGCCGACTGGCCGCCGCCGCCTACATACGCGCCGACTCCTCCGGCGAACTGGCCGTGGCCTCCCGCCTCCTGGACGACGCCCGGCGCATCGGATCCGACGACCGCGCGTCGCTCTACGCGGCGGCGGTCGCGGTCCACCGGCTGCTCGACGGCGAGGCCGACATCGACACGGCCCACCGGATGCTCCTCGGCGCGATCGAGAACACCGGCCGTCACGGGGCCTGCGACCCGGCCCTCGAGGAGGCCCTCCACCTGTTGTTGATGCTGTGCTGCCTGGGCGGCCGGGAGGAGCTGTGGGCGCCCCTCCACAAGATCATGGAGCGGCTCGGGCCCGACGTGCCCCCCTTGCTGGCGGTCAACGTCGCCACCCACGGCGATCCGGCACGCACCGCCCTGCCGGCACTGGGCGACCTGGAGGACCTCGTCGCGGCCCTGCCCGAGGAGACCGCCCCCGCGCGGATCACGCGGATCGGCACCGCGAGCATCGCCGCAGACCGGTTCTCCGGGGTGCGCGACGCGGTCTCGCGCGTGCCTGCCCAAGGGCGCAGGCGCATCGTCACCCTTCCGCTCCTGTGCACGGACGCCTTCCTCACGGGCCGGTGGGACGACACGACGGCGATGGCCGACGAAGGGCTGCGGCTGTGCAAGGAGCACGCCTTCGAGGCCGTCTCCTGGTACTTCCGGTACTACAAGGCGCTCGTCGCGGCGGCGCGCGGCGAAGCAGACGTGGCGGAGGAGACGGCCGACGCGATGGCGACGTGGGGGGCCTCGCGTGGCGCGCGCCACCTGGTGACCCTGGCCGAGCACATCCGGGTGGTCGTCGCACAGGGGGAGGGTGATTTCGAACGCGCCTACCGGCACGCGGGCGAGATCAGCCCCGCCGGCGAGCTCGCCCCGTACACCCCCGTGGCCCTGCTGGTGGTCGGGGACATGGTGGAGGCGGCCGTGCGCACCCAGCGGCCCGCGCAGGCCGCGGCCCATGTGGCGGCCGCACGGCACGCAGGTATCGCCCGGCTCTCCCCCCGCAGGGCCATGCTCGTCGACGCGTCCGCCGCGACGGCCGCGGAGGCGGACGAGGAGGCGATCGAGCTGTTCGAGCGGGCCCTGTCCCACGCCGGCGTCCAGCAGTGGCCCTTCGACCTGGCACGCGTGACCCTCGCCTACGGGGAACGGCTGCGCAAGGCGCGGTCGACCACTGACGCCAGGGCGCCACTCAGTGCGGCACTGGCCGCCTTCGAGCAACTGGGCGCGCGCCCGTGGGCGGAGCGGGCGAAGCGCAGTCTGCAGGCGACCGGGTGGATGGTCAGGCGCGCGGAGGGCCCCGAGTCGGTCGGCCTCACCCCGCAGGAGCTCGAGATCGCCCATCTCGCGGCCTCCGGTCTGACCAACAAGCAGATCGCCGAGCGGCTCTACCTCTCCCCGCGCACCGTGGGCGGCCATCTGGGCCGGGTCTTCCCCAAGCTCGGCATCACCTCCCGTGCGGCGCTCCGCGACGCCCTGACGGGCCTCGCCAAGCGGTAGCCGACGGGGCTCCGCACCCGCACGTCCGGGCACGCGTCACTGCACGTTCGGTCAAGGGACGGTGCACGGTGGGGCAAGGCGACCGGTGGTGACACCTCCTACGGTCGAGGTGTCCCATCACGAATGGGGCGCACCGCGCGGGTCCGGGACCGTTCGTGGATCCGACGATCCCGGCCCGCGCACGAATCCCGCGGAGGTGACGCCGATGCCGGACATCGAGCAGTTCGAGCAGGAGCCGGAAGGCGGACGACCGATGCGCCGCCCGGGCGTCGCAGCGGGCGTGGCGTGGATCCTGGTGGTGTGCGCGGTCAGCGTGACGCTGCCGTTCTACGCGCATCCGAGTCTCGCGTGCGGGCTCGCGCCACTGGTCACCGCGGGGGTCGTGGTGGTGGTGATGGGCCGTGTGAAGGACCGGTACCGCCACGGGGCGGCGCGGGCGCATGCCGTGTCGGACACCGTGCGGCGGACACTGCTGCGACCGCTCCCCGAGCGCGTCGGGCCACTGGGGCTGGCCTCGGTCTACCGGCCCTGCGGGGGACGGGGCCAGGTCGGCGGGGACCTTTACGCCGTTGTACGCAAGGGCCGGACGACCCGTCTGATCATCGGTGACGTGTGCGGCAAGGGACTCACCACGTTCCAGGACGTCGCCTCCGTGCTCGGGGCGTTCCGTGAATGGGCGCCGCGCGCCGCCACCTTGGCGGAGCTGTCGGCGCGCCTGGAGGAGAGCTTCACGCGGCACCTGGTGGAGAGCGGCGAGGCACCCCCGGACACCGAGGAACGCTTCGTGACCGTACAGCTGTTGGAAGTCACGGACGGCGAGCGGCTCGCCCGGATGGTCAACCACGGCCATCCACCGCCGGTACTCGCGCGCCGGGGGCGCGTCGCGCTTGTCGGGGGCCGCGTCTCGCCCCCGCTGGGACTGCACACCCTGGGGGAATGCGGTGCCATCGAGGAACGCTTCGAACTGGCCCGAGGAGACTCGCTGTTGCTCTACACGGACGGACTCGTGGAGGCCCGCGACACCGACGGGCACTGCTATCCGCTGCTGGACCGTGCGCGGGCGTGGCAGTGGGTGCGGCACGGCCCGTCCCGCCACGAGTGCCTGCCCGACGCGCTCGTGGAGATCCTCCGGGACCTCGTCGACCACGCCGGTGGGCTCCCGGCGGACGATCTCGCGATGGTCGCGCTGACGCGTATGGACGAGTCGGAGGCCGCCGCGCTGCCCCGGCCCGCCGGTGGCGCCCACCGCGAGGAGACGGGGCAACTGCGGCAGGACTGACCACCTGCCGGGCTGCCCGGGGAGGGCCGGCGTCCCGCGGGGGTGTAGCCCGCAGGACGCCGGCCTGCCGCTCCCGGGCGGGGAAGAGGCCTTACGGCCACCGCGGCCGGCGGCCGGCTCCGCGGGGTCGGTGGCCGCGGCGGCCAGTACCTCGGCGATGCCGAAGAGCCGGCGGAGGTCGGCTTCGGCGAAGGCGGGGCGGAGCCGGCCCCCGGCCCGTACGCCGGACGTGTCAGGAGCCGACGCGGGCGGGTCTCACCGTCCCGTGCACCTGCCGGGCGTGGGCGGCGTAGCGGCGGGGTCCGAGGACGGGGACGATCGTCCGGAGGGGCAGCGGGAGCGTCGCCAGAACCGCCCTGGCGACCTCCGGGTCACCCTCGTACATGGCCATCCCGAGGACGAGCGGCAAGTCCTTCTTCGGCGTGTGCTCCGTGCCGTACCGGCGCAACTCGCGCCACTCCGCCGCGCTGACGTGCTTCGCGGCCAGCGGCAGGATCTCCTTCTCCTCCAACGCGAGGTGCCGCAGGAGGACGGTCAGCAACCGCTCGAACACCCCGGCCAGCCCCTCGCCGCCCCGCGCGCCCGAGCGCCAGGGGCCGAGCAGTGCGGTCACCTCGGTGAGCAGTCGCTCGATGGCGGCGTGCTGCTGCTCCATGGTCGGCACGAGGACCTCCGCATCCACGCCGGCCCTTTCGCGCAGCTTGGGCCACAGCAGCCTGTCCTCGCCCTCGTGGTGCGTGTCCAGAACCCGGCACATCAGCGCCGCGTGAGCGCCGACGACCTCCGCACGCCGGGTGTCGCCCGGTGCGACGGACCGGATGACGTCGGGAAGCAGCCGGAACTCCCGGCGCAGCGCCGTGTGGGCCATGCGCATGTCGCGCGTATCGGCCATGGGTTCGTCAACGAGTGGAGCCATCGTCTCTTCCTTGTACGGCCGCCGGCCGTCCCGGGGTGAGCCGGCCCTGCCGGTCCGCCCCGCGTGCCGGCCGACGGCCCGGCGATGCGCAACCCCCGTCGCCGGCACCGGCGGGCGGCCGCGGGTTTCGGCGGGGTGCGCAGGGTGAGCAGGACAGAGGCGAGCGACGCCCGGAGGACTGCCCGCTGCCCGAGTCACTGTGCCAGCGGCTTCCGGCCGGAACATGCGTCAAATGCCCCTGCCGCGCGGCGACCTCACGGGTCATGTGACGCTGCCACCGATGGTGTGCGCGGCCGTTGCGCCGGCGGCCGCATGATCCGTCAAGCGCGTGTGCCATCGTGCGGCCGTCGTGTTCCGGCTCCGCGAGTGGTTGCGTCCCCCGGTCCCTTCACCGGGAACTTCCGAGGATGCCCCGGCCTTCAGGCCGGGGAGGAGTCGGACCCCTGCGGAGCAGGGCAGGGAGCGGGGTTTCGCCGTCAGGGCGAAAGACCGTCCACACCGTCGGGTGAGCTGATCGCGGTGCGTTGCGAGAACCAAGCAGCGCGTACACCGTGTTGATCGAGAGCCGAGACAGCACATGCACCTCCTGGATTTGTTTCATCGAACCGGGCTGGTCTCAACCCGGCTGGTGTTGATCGTGTAAGAGCTGACGGACCGCAGGTCTCCAGCCCACGTGAGCCAGGAATCCCCCTGCTTCAGCGGGGGGAGGATTCAATCCTGATCGTCGAGTCCTCCGGCCGTCTGCTCGGCGTGCGCGGCCGCCTCGCCGGCCCGGCGGCGGGCGTCGCGGGCTGCCTTGTCGGCGTCGCGGTGCCCGCGCCGTGCCTGTTCCCGGTCGGCGCGGGCCGTGCGTAGGGTCTCCTCCGCGTCCCTGACCCGGGCGCGCAGTGCGTCGAGGGCCTGCCGGGCTTCGTCGCGGCGGCGGTCCGCGGCATCGAGGTCCTGACGGGCGGCAGCGGCGTCGCCTTCCCGGGCCTGGGCTTCCTGCTCGGCTTGCCGTGCTCGCTGCGCGGCCCGTGCGGCTTGCGCACGTCGGCGCCGCGGCGGTGCGCCGCCACGGCGGATGCGTTCCTTGCTCTCGGCGGTCGCGGCGTTCCCGGCGGTCTGGGCGTTCCCGGCGGTCTGGGCGCCCTCTGCGGGCTTCTTCTTCCGCGGACGCCGGGGGGATTCGGCCTCGTGGGCGCTGGTGACCCGGCCGGCGAGGTCGAAACTCGCCGACAGCGGCCTGGTGAGGCGGCCTTCGGTGAATGCCGCACCGGCGTCGGGGTCGGCGAGTGCCGCGTGCAGGGTCTCCTCGACCTCCCGCACCGCTTGCCCGGCCAGGGGGTGCCCGGCGTCGGCGGCGAGGTGTTCGGCCTGCCGGGACAGTGCCTGCACGAGTTCCCTCTGCCGGCGGTTGAGCCGGCGCAGTTGCTCTCCGTCGAGTTCCCGGTGGGCCTGGCGTAGTGCTTCGCCGAGTCGGAGCAGCGGACCGATCTCGCTCGGGCGCTCGCGGGCCAGCAGGTTGGCGGCCCATGCCGAGGTGGTGGGTTTGCGCAGCGCCGTGATCCGGCCGCCGAGCGCCCGGTCGCCGGCCTTCTTGGCGGCTCGGGCGTGCGCGTCGCGGGCGGTGGTGAACCGCGAGGGCGGCAGCCGGTACAGCTCGTCGGCGACCTGGTCGAGGTCGGTGGGCGCGTCCTTGCCTGCCACGGTCCCTCACATCCCCGGCCGTAGGCCTGTACGGACCTCCCGGCCGGGCGCCCGGGCGGGGGCTGTCGCCGCCCATCGAACAACGGCCCCCGCCGCGCCGCAGTCCGACCGCGCCCGATCGGGGCGTGCACGTGGGCTTCCGGGCCTCCGCGCGACGGGGGGCGGAGCCTTTCGGCTTGCCGGGTGCCGCCCGCCGGGCCACCGTCGGCCAGGGGACTCGGGGCCGATCGAGGGGCGGCGCACGGCCTGCCGGAGCGCACCGCCGACCCTGACGGTGCGGCGGGAGATGTTGACGCCACGGTATTGCGGTCAGAGCATGGATTGGGTGGGAATGTGGTGAAGCGGGAGAGTTCCGCATCACCACCACGTCGGCGGGTGGCCGATCACCAGCAGCGAGATCCGGGGGCAGCGGGCCGACTTCCCGTCGGTCCCGTCTCGTACCGGGCGGAAGCACGGAGGTGCGACGGTGTCGGACAAGGAATCAGAAGAACGGGCCGACGGGCAGTCCCGCTCGGAGCGCTGGAAGACGCAGTTGAAGACGCTCCAGGACGTCAAGCCGCCGTTCGTCCCGGAAGGCGCTTCGGCGATGACCATCGTCGTCTGGCGCGATCCCGGCGACCAGGGGGCACCCCCGCACCGGCACTCGGGGCCGGCTTTCGGCTACGTGGTCGAGGGCGCGGTCCTCTTCGAACTGGAGGGGGAGCCGGAACGGGTGATCAAGGCCGGTGAAAGCTTCTGGGAACCGGGCGGAGACGTGATCCACTACCAGGACGGCAACGCCCTGACGGACCGGCGGACCGAGTTCATCGTGACCATGCTCTGCGCGCCCGGGCAGCCGATGCTCACCGTGGTCGAGGAGGAGGAACTGGCCCGGCGGACCCATCTGCGCGCTCCGCGCCCCGCCGCCGGCTGATGTGCGCAGGGCGGGGCCGCCCGGAGATACGACCGTGCGAAGGCCCGGGGGCCGGGCCCCCGGGCCCGGAGGCTCCCGCTGATCTCACGGACCGGTCTCAGCCGAGGTCGCTCAGGACCTTGCCTATGTCGGCCCGGTACGTGCGCAGTGCCCGCAGGCCGGCGTCGTAGTGGTCGCGGTGCCGCGAGATGTCGGCGGCCTGTTTCCGTGCCCGCACGGCGTGCCAGAGTTCGACCGTGCGGTGGCGGCGCTTGCAGGTGGCATCGGCAAGGGCCGTCGCGCGCTCCCGGGGGGTGTGGCGGGTGTTGCCGTCGCTGCCGCGCTGCCAGGCCCGGTCGGTGTACGCGGCGACGGGGTCGGGGTAGCGGCGGAATCCCTCTGCCGCCATGCAGCGGGACCAGGTGGCCCAGGCCGCGCGGACACGGGGGTCGCGCCTCACCGCCTTGTCGACCTCGACCGCGCGTCCGCTCGCGTAGAGCCAGTCCCCCGTGAGGTCGATGCCGCTCGTCAGCCGGCGGTTCGCCTCGTCGCTGCAGGGTGCCCAGTCCGCGTACTCGGCGCTGGTCATGCGGCGCCCCTCCGGTGGGGAGGCCGCGCCCTTCGCCGGAGCCCAGCCGTAGCCCCAGCGGCCCGCCGCGGCCGGATCGAGGACACCGTAGTCGGTGGCGACCGCGACCGCGGTGCCGGCGACGACGTAGCGGGGGGATCGGGGGTGGAGAGGGAAGTCGGGGTGGCCGCGGTCCGCCATGCACTGGCGGACCAGCAACGCCGAGGCCCACTCGGATCGCCGGTAGTCCTGCGGCGTGAACCGGTAGCGGTCGGCGGGCAGTCGGCCGAGGTCCGCCGCCGTGCGGACCACGTCCGTGGGTGCCGGACCGGAAGCGAAGATCGCCGCCAGCACCGCCACCCCAGCCGTGACGCCCAGCCGCCACCCCCGCCTCGCCATGGCCGGGCAGCCTACCGGACCCGAGTGTTGTGTCGAGGCAAGGGTCGTCAGGGCCGGGGCCGAGGCCGGCCCCGGGCATCGACCTGCCCTGCCGCGACCTCTCTGCGAGCTCATCGCCGCAGGTCAGGGTCCAGGCGGCGGGTCCTGGCAGTTACTTTATTGAATAATCCACAATCGTGCTACGGTTGCTGGCATGGGACGGAACGGGGAATGCGACGTCGGCCGGGCGGCCGCCAGGGCGGAGAGCCGGCCCGGCGCCGCTGCGCTCACACACTCCTGCCGGACCTCGCTCGACGCGTCGGTGATCGAAGGCGGCGGGTTCCCTGCGGCCTTCGGCTCGGGGGAGCGGCTGCCGCTGCGCACCCTCGGGGGTTGCTCCGCCTTCCGGGTGGAGGGCCCGGCGAGAACCCTCGAACCCGCGACCGAGATCCGGCCGGCGGTGCGGCAGGCCCTCCTCGAGGTGACCGAAACGGGCCTGGCTGACCCCTCGCGACGTTGCCTCCCGCCCGCCTCGGCCTCCTGGTGCGACGCCCGGCGGCCGGCGCTCGGCGGTCGAACGCCTCGTCGCGGCGTCACGGCAGGTCGAGTCCTCGCCTGCGGGGGCTCCGGCCGGGCGAGGTGGCGGGGGGAGCTGCCGCCGGGCAAGGACCCGGTCGAGCTCGCCCGGATCCTGACCGCCTTCGTCCAGGGCCTCCGCGTTCTCGGCAGGGCCCGGGTCGGACGGTCCCTCCTCGAGGACGCCCTCGCCGTGGCGATGCGCGCTCTGAACTGACCGCCGTCGTCGGCGGGTGGCGGCTCGCGCCCCGCCAGGCCGGCCTCCGCTCGACGTAATTCTGTATTGATCACTCCACAAAGGATGCACCATGGAACTCCACCTCAAGAACAAGGTCGCCGTCGTCACCGGCGCCAGCAAGGGCATCGGTCTGGCGGTCGTCGAGGCGATGGCCCGCGAAGGCGTCCGCGTCGTCGCCGGCAGCCGCACCTCCACGCCCGAACTCGACGCGCTGGCGGCGGCCTACGACGTCGCGGTCGTGCCCGTCGACCTCGCGACCCCCGAGGGGGCCGAGACGCTGGTCCGCCACGCCGCGGAGCGTCACCACCGGATCGACATCCTCGTCAACAACGTCGGCGCCGCCGAACCGCGCAGCGGGTTCCTCGAGATCGGCGACGCCGAATGGCAGCGGATCTTCGACCTGACCTTCTTCAGCGCCGTCCGCGCCAGCCGCGCCGCACTTCCCTACCTGGTCGAGGCCGAAGGCGCGGCGATCGTCAACATCGGCTCCATCAACGCCCGGACACCCTTCCCGATGGTCGTGGACTACTCGGCGGCCAAAGCCGCGCTGAACAACTTCAGCAAGTCGCTGTCCGAGGAGTTCGCGCCCAAGGGCGTCCGCGTCAACGCGATCTCCCCCGGCCCGGTCCGCACACCCTTCTGGACGGCTCCGGGGGCCTTCGCCGACGCCACCGCCGCGGCCGCCGGCACCACTGCGCAGGAGGCGCTGGACGTCGTGGTGCCCCAGAGCATGGGCATCACCTCGGGCCGGATCACCGAGCCGCAGGAGGTCGCCGACCTCACCCTCTTCCTGGCCTCTCCGGTGGCGGGCAACATCACCGGCGCCGAGGTGGTCATCGACGGCGGCCAGATCAAGACCCTCTGACACCCGCGCCCGGGGCGGCCGCGACCGACCCCTTCGCGGCCGCCCCGGGCGACCGAACCGAGCATCCCCTGTCGAGCGAATGGACACACATATGACCGCCGACGAACCGGTCACGCCAGAGCCCATCCTTCAGTTGGGCCTCGGCTTCATGGCGTCGAAGACCCTGCTGAGCGCGGTGGAGTTGCAGATCTTCACCATCCTGGCGCGAGGCGGCCGGGATCGTGCGTCCCTCGCCGGCGAAACAGGCCTTCACCCCAGGTCCTCCGCGGACTTCCTCGACGCCCTGGTGTCGCTGGGTCTGCTGAGCCGCGACGAGGACGGCCTCTACCGCAACAGCCCCGCCGCCGACGTGTTCCTGGACCGGGATAAGCCCTCCTACGTCGGCGGAATCCTGGAGATGGCCAACACCCGGCTTTTCGGCTTCTGGGACAACCTCACCGATGCCCTGCGCACCGGCATCCAGCAGAACGAAGTCACGCACACCGGTGCGCCCTTCTTCGCGACGCTGAGCCAGGACCCCACCGCGTGGCGCAACTTCCTGAGCGGCATGAACGGTGTCAGCACCCCCCTCGCCGGGGCGCTGGCCTCGGACTTCGACTGGACCGGCCGCCGGCACGTGGCCGACCTCGGCGGCGCCCTGGGGGCCGTGCCCGCCGCAGTGCTGCGATCCCATCCCGAGATGACCGGAACCGTCTTCGAACTCCCCGCGGTACGCCCCGTGTTCGACGAGTTCGTCGCCGCGCACGGCCTGTCCGACCGGCTCTCCTTCCAGGGCGGCGACTTCTTCTCCGACCCCCTCCCCCCGGCCGACGTCTACGTCATGGGCCAGATCCTCCACGACTGGAACGTCGAGCAGCGCCGGTTCCTGCTCGGCAAGGCCTACGACGCCCTGCCCGACGGCGGCACTCTGATCGTGTACGACGCCATGATCGACGACGACCGGCGCCACAACACCTACGGGTTCATGGTCTCGCTGAACATGCTCATCGACACGGAGAGCGGCTCCGAGTACACGGTCGCGGACGCGACCGGGTGGCTGAGGGCGGCGGGTTTCGCCAGGACGGACGCCCGCCCGCTCATCGGCGGTTACACGGCCGTCTACGCCACCAAGTGACCGCTCGCGCCGCCGCGGGCCCGACGGTGCGCTCCGCCCACTGCCGGTGGCGTGGGCAAAGGATCCTCGGACGGCTCGGGCCCGGCGGCGGCCCCGGGCGCGACCACCACGGCCTGCCGCCGCGGTCGGGCCGCAGCCCCTGCGCGTCGGCGGAGACGACGGTGCCCGGTACGGCCGAGCCGGGGGCCGGGACATGCGGCCGGGTGCCCTGAGGGGGAGCCGTGGACGGCGGCGGAGCGCGACCTGCGGGCTGCCCTGTGCCCGGAGCGGTACCGCCGGTCAGCCGTCTCGCGTCCCGCGGGCGCCACCGCCCTGCGGGCGCGAGGAGGAGCGTGACGGGTGTGCCGGACGGGCGGTCCACAGCGACGCCGCGCGGATCGCCCGTCGGGTGCCGTGCCAGGCCGGTGACCAAGTCCCCGGCGTCGCGCGCATGCTGCCGTGCGGCGACTGTCCTGCCGGTGCCCCCGCTGCGTTCTCCACACCAAGGACGCCTCGGCCCGCGGCCGTTCGCCGGGATGCCGGCGGACCTGGGCCGAAGCGGCGACGTCAGGAGCCCTGCCACGGGCCACGCCGCACTCGCGCGGCGCGACGACACCAGGGAAGCCGCGGCGACCGGCCGGGCCCTTGGCCGCGAGGAGGAACGACCCCCGCTCGCGGGCCCGCCTGCGCACGGCCGAGGCCGACGGGACACCGCTGCGGCCCTGTCGCACATACCCGCGCCCGGAACATCACCGTCGCCCGAACGGCCTGCGGGATCCCGCGCACGGCACACAACGAAGGCAAGGAGAGTCCTCTCCTTGCCGGTTTCAACATATAGCGCACAGGGGGGCTTGCCGCAAGGCCCCCGTCACGGCGCAGAATCGTCGTCCTACGCCACGGCCCCGCCGAAACGGGAGCGGACGGGAGCCACGCGTGCGTGCGCTCACGGAGCTCGGCGTGGAGGCGGGGGCCCGGGCCGCCCGGACGGGACGGCCGGCCGATCCATCGCAGGGACGGCACCAGGGGACGTGGACGTGCTCGACAAGAAGTCCGACCGGAGTGGAGGCGCCGATGAACAGATCGGCCGACGTGGTGCGACGGAACGCGGCTGCCTCGGAGGGAGCGCAGTGAGCGGGCGGTATGTGCTGGGTCTCCAGGAGGTCGACGAGACACAGGTGGCGGCCGTCGGGGGCAAGGGCGCGCAGTTGGGCGGGCTGTCGCGGCTCGAGGGCGTCAGCGTGCCGGACGGTTTCTGTGTGACGACGGACGCCTTCCGGTGGATCCTGGCGCAGGAGCCGTCGATCGAAGACCGGATCGATCAGTTGTCGCGCCTGGACCCGGACGACGACCGGGAGGCGATCCGTACGCTCGGCGAGCGGATTCGCCGGAGCATCGAGGGGATCGCCATCCCCGACGATCTCGTGGCGGCCGTCACGGGCGCTGTGGCCCGGCTCGGCGAGCAGGACCCCTACGCCGTCCGGTCCAGCGCGACGGCGGAGGACCTGCCGACGGCCTCCTTCGCCGGCCAACACGACACGTACCTGGACATCGTGGGGCCGGCGGCGATCCTCCGGCACGTCAGCCGGTGCTGGGCCTCGCTGTTCACCGAGCGGGCCGTGACCTACCGGGCGAGGAACGGCATCGACCACCGCACGGTCCACATGGCCGTGGTCGTGCAGCGGATGGTCCACCCGCACGCTGCCGGCATCCTGTTCACGGCCGACCCCGTCACGGGCAACCGGAAGGTCGCCACCGTGGACGCCGGCTTCGGCCTCGGGGAGGCCCTGGTCTCCGGACGGGTGAACCCGGACGTCTTCACGGTGCGCGACGGCGCAGTCGTCGCCAAGGCGATGGCCGCCGAACAGCGTGCCGTTCGGCCCCGGCCCGGTGGCGGTACGCGGGAAGAGGCGGTCGACGGGCAGCGGGAGGATCAGCCGGCACTGACGGACGCCCAGGTGGTGCGGCTGGTGCGGCTCGGGCGGCGGATCGAGGCCCACTTCGGCCGTCCGCAGGACATCGAATGGTGCCTGGCCGACGACGGCTTCCGGATCGTGCAGAGCCGCCCCATCACGACGCTGTTCCCCGTCCCGGAGGCCGACGACGAGGAGAACCACGTCTATGTCTCCGTCGGCCATCAGCAGATGATGACCGACGCCATGAGGCCCCTGGGGCTCTCCATGTGGCAGTTGACGGCCATGGCGCCGATGCACGAGGCCGGCGGCAGGTTGTTCGTCGACGTCACCCGGCGCCTGGCCTCGCCCGCGAGCCGCGCCGGCCTTCTGGGCCTCATCGGCAGAGGCGATCCGCTGACCAGGCAGGCCCTGGAGACCGTCCTGGACCGCGACGGTTTCGTCCCGTCGATCCCGGACCCGAGCCCCGCCGGGCCGCCGGCCGTCGCAGCGCCCACCCCGATCGAGACCGACCCGGCCGTCGTCGCCGAGCTGATCGAGCGCAGCCGGACGTCCCTCGCCGCTCTCGAGCGCGACATCAGGGCGAAGAGCGGACCGGCGCTGTTCGACTTCCTGCTGGAGGCCTTCGAGGAGCACAAGCGGGTCCTCGCCGATCCCCTGAGCATCCAGGCGATCACGGCGGGGATGGAGGCCACGTGGTGGCTCAACGACAGACTGCTGGAGTGGCTCGGCGAGCCGAACGCGGCCGACACGCTCACT
Organism: Streptomyces sp. ME19-03-3; assembly: GCA_033793685.1. Taxonomy (GTDB): domain Bacteria; phylum Actinomycetota; class Actinomycetes; order Streptomycetales; family Streptomycetaceae; genus Actinacidiphila. The sequence goes on from JARAXD010000008.1 coordinate 136,317, forward strand.
CTGTCCGCCCCCGGCAACATCACATCGGAGATGGGACTGGCACTGCTCGACGTCGCCGACGTGATCCGCCCGCGTGCGGAGGTGGTGGCGTTCCTGCAGGGCGTCGCGCACGCCGAGGACGACGCCTTCCTCGACGAGCTGGCCAAGGTCGCCGGCGGGACCGAGGCGCGCGACGCCATCGAGGCGTACCTCGACCGCTACGGCATGCGCTGCGTCGGTGAGATCGACATCACGAGGCCGCGTTGGCACGAACGTCCCGGCTCACTCGTGCCAGCTCTGCTGGACAACGTCCGGAACTTTGAGCCGGGCGCCGCCGAACGGCGCTTCGAGCAGGGGCGGCGGAAGGCGAAGGAGAAGGAACGAGACGTCCTGGCACGGTTGCGGACCCTGCCGGACGGCGATCGGAAGGCCGACGAGGCCCAGCGGATGATCGACCGGGTCCGCACCTTCATCGGGTACCGGGAGTACCCGAAGTACAACATCGTCAGCCGCTACTACGTCTACAAGCAGGCACTTCTGGAGGAGGCCGGGCGCCTGGTGCGGGCCGGCGTGCTTGCCGAGCAGGAGGACGTCTTCCACCTCACGTTCCAGGAGTTCCACGACGCCGTGCGGTCGCAGCGGGTGGACGACCGGCTCATCCGGCGGCGCAAGGACGCGTTCCGGTCGTACCGCGCGCTCACCCCGCCCCGGGTGCTCACGTCGGACGGCGAGGCCGTCACGGGGACGTACCGGCGCGACGGCGTGCCGGCCGGCGCCCTGCTCGGCCTGCCGGTCTCCGCCGGAACCGTCGAGGGGAGGGCTCGCGTCGTCCTGGACATGGCGCAAGCCGACCTCGAAGCGGGCGACATCCTGGTCACCACCTTCACGGACCCCAGTTGGTCCCCGCTGTTCGTCGCAGTCGCGGGCCTGGTGACGGAGGTGGGCGGCCTGATGACCCACGGCGCGGTGATCGCCCGGGAGTACGGCCTGCCGGCCGTGGTGGGCGTGGAGCACGCCACCCGCCTGATCCGGGACGGGCAGCGGATCCGCGTGCACGGAACCGACGGGTACGTCGAGATCCTGCCGTGACCGCCGACACGGGGGCGCCCCGGGGGACCTGCGGCTGCGGCCGCCCGGCCACCGCCCAGGTGCCAGGCGGTGGGCAAGCCCGGCTGCCGGGCGGCGGCCGTGCACGCCAATGTCCTTGATCCAGATCATCGAGGACTCGCAGGCGGAGGCCGGCGAGGTAGCTCTCCGGCGTTCTGCCCTGGCTGGGTGGTGGGCGCGCTGGTGAGCATCCAGTGGCTGAAGGCCGCGTAACGCCACCGAAACGACCTCTCAGCCGCCGCTCTTGCGTCGGAACGACCGCTGGCTGGCAGCCGGGCCGTGCGCGCCGCGCACCCTCGACGCGTCGGTGTTCGCAGCGAGGGTCGTGGCCTCCGCCTGCATGCCGCGTTTACGGGCCAGGGCCTCCCGGAACTTGGCCTTCAGGTCATACTGGCCGTCCTCGTCCGGCGCCAGGGCAGAACTCTCGGCGTTAGCCGGCTCGGAACCCTCTTGCGATGCAGACGCTGCAGTCATGGTGACCTCCTGGAATCGGGCAGTGGGAAGCACAGCTTGTCATGCGGGGCACCTCGCGGCCAGCGTCGCAGCTACCGCGTACCCCTGTTCGGCCAGGAACCGCTGCCGGTGCGCGGCGAAGCCCTGGTCGATGAGGCCCGCTTCTACTCGGTGGTCGCCCGCGAGGCCTACGAGGCCCCCGGACCAGGGCACCGCTCCGCCCGCACGACACATGATCCGGCGACCGCCCCGCGCGTCGGCCGCCCGATGTCCCGATGTGCGGCAGGGGTGGCACACGAGGCCGTCCCCCTCGGCCCCGATGTGGATCTAGGTTCGTCGACGCGGGGGACTCGGGACACCTGGGGCGGACGGCTGCCAGGACCCGGCGGGCCGACAACCCTGCACTCGGCACGCCGGGCAGACTCCGTACGGCCGGCGGACGCAGCACACGTCGGCCGGGCCACGGCACAAGGAGGAGGAGCAGCGGTATGAGTCTGCTGGCACGGATCAACCACCCCGCGGACCTGAGGGGGCTGAGCCATCCGGAGCTGGTTCGGCTCGCCGCGGAGATCCGCGGCTTCCTGATCCGCCACGTCGCGGCCACCGGCGGCCACCTGGGGCCCAACCTGGGCGTCGTGGAACTCACCCTGGCGCTGCACCGGGTCTTCGACTCGCCCCGTGACCGGGTGCTGTGGGACGTCGGGCACCAGGCGTACGTCCACAAGATCGTGACGGGTCGGGCCCATGGGTTCACCGGCCTGCGGCAGCGCGGCGGGCTCTCCGGCTACCCCAGCAGGGAGGAGTCGGCGCACGACCACATCGAGCACTCGCACGCGTCGGCGGCCCTGTCGTACGCCGACGGCATGGCCAAGGCCCGACGGATCGCGGGAGAGGCGGACCGGCACATCGTCGCCGTCGTCGGCGACGGAGCGCTCACCGGCGGACTGGCCTGGGAGGCCCTCAACAACATCGCGGAGGCACCCGACCGGCCCGTGGTGATCGTCCTCAACGACAACGGCCGTTCCTACGCGCCGACCGTGGGGGGACTCGCGCTGCACCGGCTCGGGGCGACCCTCGTACTCGACCGGTCCGGGGTCACCGGTGACGACGGACCGAGCCACAACGGGCTGTGGGACCTGGCGATGCTCCAGGCGGTCCCGGGGCTGCGCATCGCGGCCCCCCGCGACGCGCGCACCCTGCGGGAGCAGTTGCGGCAGGCTGTCTCGACCACCGACGCGCCGACGGTCCTGCGCTACCCGCGGGGCGCGGTCGGCCCGCCGATCCCGGCGGCCGCCCGCCGCGGAGCGGTCGACGTCCTGCGTGAGGCCCGCGTCGCCGGCGGCGTACTGCTGGTCTCCGTCGGAACGATGGCTCCGGTCGCCCTCGAGGCGGCCGCGATCTGTGCCGGGCACGGCGTGGAGGCCACCGTGGTGGACCCGCAGTGGGTCAAACCGCTCCCCGCCGCGCTGCTCGCCCTCGCCGCCGACCACGCCCTGGTCGTCACGGTCGAGGACGGCCTGCGTACCGGGGGAGTGGGCACGGCGGTGGCGCGGGCCCTGCAGGAGTCCGGTGTCGGCACCCCGGTGCGTGTCCTGGGTGTGGCCGACGGGTTTCCCCGGCAGGCGAGCCGCGCCGAGATCCTGGCGGAGGCGGGTCTGACCGCGCAGGGCGTCGCGGACGCGGTCACCCGGGCTCTGGCGGGGCCCGCCGTCCCGACGGCGCCCGAGGTGCCCGTGGCCGGATCCGACTCCGGAGGACGACGAAAGGGAACGTAGGGCGTTCCGGACGCCGGGGAGCGGCGCCGCCGCCCGGGGGACGACGGGACGGACGGCCGTGGGCGTCCCGTCGTCCCCCGGGCGCTCACGGCCACTCCCGTCGTCCTGTGCTGCTCGGCCTGTGACGGCGACGTCAGGTCCCGCACCAGCGGGACCAACGGCGCCACGCCGTACGTCAGTCGGCGATCTCGATCCTGCCGTTGGACGTCTCCGGCTGGACGGGGGCCGCGGAGCCCCGCCTGGTGAGGCCCTTGAGCAGATCGGCGAGGTCGACTCCCGTGGTGGAACTGAGCAGTTCCATGCCCTGGGCCACGTTGTCCGCGACCGTGCGCGACAGTTGGCCGGCGCCGTCCGTCGAGATCACCGTCATCTTGTCCACGGCGGCGAGCGGCTCGGAGGCCTTCGCCACGACCTGCGGCAGCACCTCGACGAGCATCTGGAGCACCGCGGCGTCGCCGTACCGGGCGAAGGCGTCCGCCTTCTTCTGCATGGCCTCGGCCTCGGCCGAGCCTTTGGCCGCGATGGCGGCGGCCTGCGCCTCGCCCTCGATGCGTACGGCCTCGGCGAGGGCGGCGCGGTGCGCCTTCTCGCCCTCACCGGTGAGCCGCGAGCGCTGCGCGTCCGCCTCGGCCTCCTTGACCAGCGCGATACGACGGGCCTCGGCCTCCTGCTCGGCCTGGTAGCGAGCTGCGTCGGCCGGCTTGCGCACCTTCGTGTCGAGTTCACGGTCGGTGAGCGCGGCCTGCCGGGCGGCTACCTTCTCCTGCTCGGTGAGGACTTCCTGGTTGCGGGCGGCCTCCGCGAGCGGGCCGGCGGCCGCGGCACGGGCGGCGGCCTCGTCGGTCTCGGCCTTGATCTCGGCCTGCTTGAGCGCGAACGTGCGCTGGGCTATCGCGATCTCCTCCTCCGCCTTGAGCCGGGCCTGCTCCGACGCCCGCCGTGCCACGGCCTCCGCGATGTCCGCCTCCTGCCTGGCCCGGGCGGCCTCGGGCCGTCCCAGGTCCTCGAGGTAGGAGCCCTCGGTGGTGATGTCCTGGATCTGGAAGGCGTCCAGGACCAGGCCCTGCCCGGACAGGCTGGCCTCCGCTTCCTCGGCGACCTGGCCGGCGAACGCCGCGCGGTCGCGGATGACGTCCTCCACGGACATCCGCCCGACGATGGAGCGCAGAGCGCCCGACAGGACTTCCTGGGTGAAGCCGACGATGCCGTCCTGCTGCATCAGGAACCGCTGGGCGGCCGCCCGGATCGAGTCCTCGGTCCCCCCGACCTTGACGATCGCGACGCCCTCCAGGTGGGCTTTCACCCCTCGCAGCGTGACCGCGCCCCGCACGGCGACCGGGATGTGCCGGCTGGACAGGTCCAGGGTGAACTTCTGCTGGACGAAGGGCACGACGAACACGCCTCCGCCGACCACGACCTTCTGGCCGCTGTTGTCGGTGAAGACGCGTCCGGTCTCCGGATCGGTGGACTTCTTGCCGCGCCGGCCGGTGACGATGAACGCCTCGCTGGGACCCGCGACCTTGTAGCGGGTGATGACGACGAGGGCGAGCAGAACGACGAGTACGACGATGCCCACCACAGCGGTGAGTACAGGGCTCATGCCGATTCCCTTGATCAGGTCAGAAGAGACGAGAAAACGGTGCCGGACGGCGGCCGCCGGCCGCCGGCCGCCGGGCGCGTTCAGCGGTCGACGGGGCGCACGGCCACGGACGTGGCCGAAAGGGCTTCCTCCACCCACACCCGCGACCCCCGCGGCAGTGGGACGGAACTCCTGGCCGCCAGCTTCACGGGCTGACCGGCCAAGTAGGCGAGCACCTCGCCGTAACCGTCCGCCGGAATCGCGGTGACCACGGTGCCCGTACCGCCGACGAGGTCGTCGCCACGTGGCGCGGCCGAGGTCCCCCCACGCATCAGGGACCGGCTGAACCTCCACGTCAGCCATCCCGCCACGCACCCGGCGGCCGCACCCACGGCGGCCGCGACGGTCGTGCCGAGGCCCGTGGTGCCCAGGACGATCGCGCCGGTGAAGCCGAGCATCGAGACGAACCCGGCGATCACCGGCAGGGACAGCAGCCCGTCCAGGCCCCCCAGCCCGTCGAGGAGCCCGTCGAGGAAGCCGTCGAAGACGAGGGCCAGGGCCAGCACCACCAGACCGGCGATGCCGAGACCGAGAAACCATTCCATCCCCGCCCCCGCCTTTCGCCGAACCGGTCTTTCGAAGACACGGCGATGCTGTCACGGAGCGCAGCAGCGGGTCATTGCCTGATCCCGGCAGTATGTACGTGGTCTTTACCACCTGCCCGGGGGCCGAAGGGTTGCGCCGCGGCGGGGCCGCTGTGGCCGCGGCAGCGTGCGGGCCGTACGCACGGAACGGCACACGGACGCGGGCGGCCGGCGCCGGGGCGGTAGGGGGCGCGGGAGCTACGGAGGGCGGCGCGGCCCGCGCACGGGTCGCGGCGTCGTGCGGTTGGTCGCGCGCGGCACTCCGCTCGGCGCGCGGTCCGCCGGGCCTGCGTGGCCAGGGGGCGCGGACGAACGGGGCGTCCGCCTCGCAAGGTGCGCGGCCGCACCGCCCTCCCCGCGGGCGGGGGCCGCTCATCGCGCCGCTCGGGCCGCCACCGGGTCGTGTCGACGCTCCGGTGACGGCCCGGCTTCTCGCGGGAGGCAGGCCGCGGCTCTCAGCCGACGCGCCGGGCCCTGACGCCCTCGGCCTCGAAGTCGTAGACGTACCGGTTGATGCGCAGGCCGTCCACGGCGCCGACCCAGTTGTCGTCGCGTCCCTTGCCGACGGCGACGGAGTAGATGGTGGCCTGCTGGAGCGCGTTGCGCAGCGTCGTGAAGGAACACGGAGCGGACTGCGTGCACAGCGGGGCGAGTTCGTTGCCGGACAGGAACCAGTCGCCGGTGGTGGTGGCGTCGAGGAAACCGCTCCACCGGTTCACCTGTGCGACGGCGGGCGGGCGCCACACCATGGTGGAGTAGGTGTCGGCCGGAAGCGAGGGCAGCCTGGGGTTGATCTCGAACCTGATGTTGGGCAGGTTGCGGGTGCCGCCGTAGTCGACGTTCTCCTGCGTCTGGAAGACGTGGAAACCGAGCCTGGTCAGATCCCGGACCCGGCTGCCGTAGAAGTCGACCTCGTTGCCGAAGTCGACTTTTTCGCTCGGGGGCGTCAGCGTGGTCGAGTCGTCCGCCACCTCGATGCCCAGGCTGCCGTTGCCGTAGGGCGGCCTGGAGGCCGATCCGGTGACGCCGAACGAGCCGAACGGGCCGTCCCGCAGGGCGGCGACAGGAGAGCCGATCGTGTTCCGGGTGATGACACCCCAGTGGTCGGAGGTTATGGAGCCGTCGGGGTGCCCATCCGCGACGGCGGACACCGATCCCGTGAGAGCCGAGGTGACGATCGTGGCCAGTACAGCGGCCATGCGCGTTCCTCGCCGGCTCAAGCCAAGACGAGCCTTCACACCCATTCCTTCCCGAAGGGCCCCTCGGTGCGCTCCCCGTGCCGGCCGCCGCGCGGCAGCGAGCACGACACGGCGGCGGTCGACGTGTGACCCTTCGCGTGTCAGCAGAACTTGGTGAGTGGTTGCGGAGTGTGCCGGGCGATGCGTACGAGGGGCTCCCCTATGACTCGCGTCGTTCTCGGGTGGGCCCTCCTCGACGTGCTGGGCGAGGCGGATGGTCGAGCGACGGCCGAAGCCGTCCATGAGTCCGCACGTCCCAGCCGAACCCGTAATGCACATGACGACCGTTACACGGGGTCACCTGGGCCGCATCCTGGGTGGGCCGTTCGTAGCGGAGCGTGCACACCCATGGCGGACGTCGTCGCGGCGGGGCCGTGCCGGTGCCGACGCGTCGCCGGACCGGCGCGTGCGCGTCTCCTACCGCTCCCTCTCGGCGGCGGGCGGCTGGTAGATGTCCGGGACCCCGTCGCCGTCGCTGTCGGCGTTCTCCTCGGCGCACAGCCGCCGGTAGAGCCGGTTGCGGCGGTGCAGGAGCAGCGAGGCGAGGCAGGCCGCTGCCAGGGAGGCGACGAGGACCGCGGCCTTGACGTGCTCGGCCTGGGCCGGCGGGAAGGCGAGTTCGCCGATCAGGAGGGCCACGGTGAAGCCGATCCCGCCGAGGACGGCGAGGCTGAACACGTCGGCCCAGGCCAGCTCGGGGTTGAGGCGGGCGCGGGTGAAGCGGGCGGCCAGGTAGGTTCCGGCGAAGATGCCGACGATCTTGCCGCAGATCAGGGCCACGACGACCCCGAGTGGTTCGGGACGGGTGAACACCTCGCCCAGGGCGCCGGGGGAGACGGTGACCCCGGCCGCGAAGAGGGCGAACAGGGGGACGGCGATGCCGGCGGACAACGGGTGCAGCACGAACCCCGTGCGCTCCGCGGGGGAGGCGGTCTCGTCGTCGTCCCGGGTGGTGCGCAGGATCAGGCCCATCGCGACGCCGGCGACGGTGGCGTGGACGCCGCCGTGGTACATCAGAACCCAGATCACCACGCCGAGCGGCACGTACCACCACCAGCCCACGACCCGCAGCCGCTGCAGTACGTAGAAGACCGCGAGGCCGGCCGCCGCCCCGAGCAGGGCCCACGCGTTGAGGTCGGAGGTGAAGAACACGGCGATCACCAGGATCGCGCCGAGGTCGTCCACCACCGCAAGGGTGAGGAGGAAGGCCCGCAGGGCCGCGGGCAGGTGGGTGGAGATGACAGCCAGTACCGCCAGCGCGAAGGCGATGTCGGTGGCCATCGGGACGGCCCAGCCCGCCAGGCTCCCGCCCCCGAGCCCGGCGACCGCGACGTAGAGCGCGGCCGGTACGACCATCCCGCACACGGCCGCGACGACCGGCAGCGCGGCCGTCGCCGGGGTGCGCAGCTCCCCGACGACGAGCTCCCGCTTCAGCTCGATCCCGGCGACCAGGAAGAAGACCGTGAGGAGCCCGTCCGATGCCCAGTGCCCGGCCGACAGGTCCAACCCGAGGGCGGCTATGCCGAAGTGGGCGTCGCGCAGCGCCGCGTACGCCGCGTGCCACGGGCCGTTCGCCCACAGCAGCGCGACCGCCGCGGCGGCGAGCATGACGAGGCCACCGACTGTCTCCGTCCGCAGGGCGCGCGCGAGGGCACGGCGCTCCGGCCAGGGAAGCACACCGAGGAACGAGGAACGGGAACGCTGGGCGGCAGCCACGTGGGGCGGACCTTCCGGGACGTCGGCAACGGGCACACAGGCCCCTGACGCCGACCAGACTTCCCGGCACACCCTGCGCCGTTCGCCGGACGCATTGCCGCCACCCTAAACGCCGCACCCTCGCCGGACCAAGCGGCCGAGCCGCGCGTGGGCGGGGAGGCCCGGACCGGACGGTGCGATCAGGCCGTCGTCGTTCGTCCGCCGGGCCCGGGGACCCGGACGACCGGCACGCACCGAATCGCCGTCACCGGTGCTGCGAGCCCATGCCCCGCACACGGCTACCGGCGTCCGCGCTGCCGGTGCGTGGGACTGTTCGCGGGCATGCCGAGGCCTCGGGCTACCGCTTTTGGTGCCGTCGGCCGTCCTCTCGGTGGCCGCGGCCCTCGCCGAGCAGGTAGGACACGGCGCCGGTGACGCCGTCGACGGTGTGGTGGGGTGGGGTGAACCCGTCCGGCCATGGGCGTTCCCGCACCCAGATGGTGTGGATGCCCGCCCGGTGTCCGCCGCCGATGTCGGCGGCGGGGCTGTTGCGAGCCCATGCCCCGCACACGGCTACCGGCGTCCGCGCTGCCGGTGCGTGGGACTGTTCGCGGGCATGCCGAGGCCTCTGGCTACCGCTGCTCGTCCCGTCGGCCGTCCTCTCGGTGGCCGTGGCCCTCGCCGAGCAGGTAGGACACGGCGCCGGTGACGCCGTCGACGGTGTGGTGGGGTGGGGTGAACCCGTCCGGCCATGGGCGTTCCCGCACCCAGATGGTGTGGATGCCCGCCCGGTGTCCGCCGCCGATGTCGGCGGCGGGGCTGTTGCCCGTCATCCACGCTCCGGCGGACAGCGGCGTGTGACAGCGCGCGGCCGCGAGGGCGAACAACCGGGTGTCGGGCTTGCGGACGTCGATGTCGCCGGAGACCGCCACGCCGTCCACCAGGCCGGCGAGTCCCGTCGCACCGATCTTGGCGCGTTGCACGTCGGAGGCCCCGTTGGCGACGATGCCGATGCGCCAGCCGTTCGCCCGCAGTCGCTCCAGCCCTTGACGGACCGCCGGGTCGCAGGTGACGGCGTCCGCCATCCGGTCGACGAACTCGCCCCACAGCGCCCCTGCCCCGCCGGCCAGGGCGTACTCGTGGCGCAGCCGCACGAAGTCGTCGGCGTTGGCCCGGTCGGCGAGTTCACTGAGCAGCCAGGCCCGGATCTCGCTTCCGAAGCCGTGGTCCAGGCACAACTGCGTCACCGCGTCGGTGAACGACGTCCGCCGGCGCACGAGTGTGCCGTCGAGGTCGAACAACGCCAGTGCGTGACGCGGTTCCATCTGCTCGCCCTCCCGGATGGCGGGACCCCGAGGAGACCAGGGCCGGGGCCGCCGGCGACGACCCGTCGCGGCGCACCGCCCTTGTTCCACCGTCCCACCGGCGGGTGGCGGGGGCCATCGCGTGGGCGTGTTCGGCGGCGTCCGCGCGGGCCGGGGTGCGCGCCCCGCCCCGCTGGAGCGAGGCGGCTCGCCCGACAGAGACGCCGGGCGCGGCGCATCGCGGTGTCCGTGGGGCCGTGAGTCCCCGGACACCGCTGCGGGTACGGGGACCTGCGCCCCTCGGGCCGGGCGGACCTGGTCGCACGCGTTCCCCTTGCGGGCGGGGCGGCCGTGACGGTGCTGATCGCGCTCACCAGGGGATGGGCCGGAGGCAGCTTCGACCCCGCCGCCGGTTCGGCCCCGCGCTCCTCGCCGGCGACACGGGCGCCTCGCCGGTGTGGACTGCTCACCGTAGGCCGCAAAATCGCCTCCGACCCCGCGGTCAACTCCGACCGCATCGCCTACCCACAGGGCTACGGCATCGAGCGGTACCGCAAGGGCCAGGAGCCGCCCACCCACGACCAGCTCATCAGCGCCGCCTGCAAGCACGTCCGCCGAGCCCTCAAGGGGCGCACCACCGAGCAGGACGAGAAGGCCGACGAGCTACGCGCTGTGGAGAACCTGCGCCTGGACCGGCTGTTTCTCGTCGCTGAAGGAGACGGTGTTCGAGCTGGACGCTCTGGAGATGGCGATCTGGCAACACGACCGCGAGCAAACCCGGTCCAACCAGGAGAGTTGATTCACCACTGGGACGCCGGGTCGCAGTACACGAGTTTCCGGCTCGCCGAGCACCTGGACGCCGCCGGTGTCGCCGCCTCGATCGGATCGGTCGGCGACGCCTACGACAACGCCCTGATGGAGAGCACGATCGGCCTGTTCAAGACAGAGCTCATCAAGCCCCGACGGCCCTGGAAGACGCTGTCCGACGTCGAACTCGCCACAGCCGAGTACGTCGACTGGTACAACCACCGACGGCTTCACGGTGAGGTAGGCCACGTCCCGCCCATCGAATACGAGAACAACCACTACCTCACAACCACGAAACCCCAGTTCACAATCAACATCTGAGATCTCTACCGAACCCGGAACGGTTCACTGTCCGGCCGATCTTGGGCTGTGGGAGGATGCCGTCCATGACTTGCATCCGAAGGGTCCGTGCCTCGTAGAACACCAGCCTCGCTGCGGTCGCGGACACGCGGCTGGCACAGGCCCTGGGTGCGGTATCGCGATGTCCCTGGCCTGTCGGGGGCAGCGAATGCCGCTGTCCGAGTCTCTGCTCCGCGTGGGCGGGGACCATCAAATTCCAGCCGATGCCGGAGCAGTCTTTGGGGACCGGGGGCGAGAGTTTCCCACCTGGGCAGCAACCGCAGGTCCAGGTCCGCGTGGGCGGCCAGTGGCACGACGGCGTGGTCTGGCACAAGATCCGGTACCGCGACGGGCGGCACGCCGTCCAGGTGAAGGTGACGTTCCTGGAGGGCGACGGCTTCCCCGTCGTCTACTGGCGCACGTACTGGTGGAGTCCAGACGCGATCCGCGTCGTGCGCCAGCCGTCTGAAAACGTGAGTGGGCCCGCCAGCCAGGGCGGGTGACGAGCGGGCCCGCCGTACCCACCACGCGTCCTGGGGGCACCAACCCGGACGCCGGAGCAAACCCCCGCATCAGGTCCAACCCGTTACACCACTTCCAAAGACGCAACTTGTCCTGGCCGACCGCGGAGCGAGTCGAGGGGTCGGCCAGGCAAGAGCGGCCCGCCACGGCAGGCGGGTCAGCCTTCGACGGGACCGCGTCCGCGGCCGCCCGGCCGGCCGCAGCGTGTGGGCCACATGACCGGCGGGCAGCGTGAAGGCCGGCGCTAGCTGAGGCAACTCAGGCGGCTACCTTCTGCACCTTGTCCTTGAGGTGATGGATGTCGCTTTCCTTGAGCGTGCCGTCCGCCTGCTCGTACTGGCTGAGGGCCAGGCCCAGGCCGAAGAAGGTGGGGGCCCACTCGCCGACATAGATGCCCCAGCGGTCGGCGCGGGCCAGGCCAACGCCGGGTTCTGCGGTGAGGCTGGTGGCCCAGGCGGCGATGGACAGGCCGATGGACGCCATGCCGGCCAGGTACGCGTGCTCGCTGCGTATGCCCATGCCGTGCATCTTCTGGATGATCATGACGGGCTCCTCGTCTGGAACGAATGCCCCCCATGGGCCCGGCTTGCCTTGAATTGTCACAATAAACGCGCTCCGGGCCAGGGCATGGGCACATGGTCCACCTCGGCGTTCTTCATCGTCCTCGGCTCGTCCTCGGCGCTGGCGACGTTGCTGGTGTGGGGCCGCGTGATCGGCCGGCTCAAGGGCGGCCTGGCCCCGGCGGCGGTCGCGGCGGTGGTGCTGGTAGGTGTGCTGCCGGTCCTGCTGTGGCACGGCCAGGCCGCCGCGATCATCTCCGCGGTGGTCTTCGGCGGCAGCTTCATGGCCGGTCCCACCGCGGTGACCGTCATCGCCCGGCGGATGCTGTCCCCGCACGCCTGGACGTCCGGGATCGCTGTGCTGACCGTGGCCTTCAGTGTCGGCCAGGCGGTCGGCCCGCTGATCTCCGGCATGATGTCCGACTCCTCCGGCGGCATCGCCAAGGGGCTGTGGCTGTCGGTGATCCTGCTCGCCGTCTCCGCCGTGGTCGCCCTCGCCCAGCGCGAGCGGGCGCACACCGCCCAGCCGCACACCGAGCAGGCGGCCGCCCCGGCCGCCCACACCACCCGACCCGCTGCCGCCCAGGGCCGTTGACCGCCCGGGCCGAAAGGAAGTCCCACCGTGTTCCGACGCATCCTGGTCGCCGTCGACACCAGCGGCACCGACCACCCTTCCGTCCTGGCCGCCACCGAACTCGCCGCGCTCGCCGGCGCGTCGGTCCGCGTCCTGCACGTCGATCCCTCGGACGTCGTCTACGACACCGTCGTCGGCAGGGAGGACGACGCGACCGCCCACAAGGTCCTCGACGATGCCCTGGCGACCGTGCGCCGCCACGGCGTCCAGGCCGAAGGCCAACTCGTCGACGCCCTGTTGCCGGACGTCGCCCAGGCCATCGCCGACGCCGCACGCAGGTACGACGCCGACCTGATCGTCCTCGCCCCGCACCCCCGCACGCGCCTGGGGGCCCGGTTCTCCCCGCGCATCACCGACGCGGTGGTGCACAACTCGCGCATCGCCGTGCTGCTCGTGCCGGGGAACGAGTGACGTTTCCGACCGCGGCCGGGCAGCACCCACGACGGTGCCGGTCCCGGCCGTCACCAGCCCGGGGAGCCGCCCGGCCCCCGGGCCGCCCCTCACGTTCAGCGCCCTTGACGCCCTTGGCATCGGGCGGCGCGGCGCGGCACGGGGCCACCGCCCACCGCCCGAGCCGCTGTTCCGCACCGGGACCGGCGACACGGCCGCGTCGTCGAGGCGGGTCGGCGCACGCCGCTTCGGGGCGAGACCACTCGAACGCGGCCCGGGACACGCCGGTAACCGGTGGCGCTGGGGGTGGATCATGAGGTAAGTAAGGCCGGGGCCCAGAAACGGGGTCCGCCGGTGCACCACGGGGTGCGCCGCAGCAGCAGCATGTGAGGGACGAACACAGTGGCATCTGGCGTCGTGAAGTGGTTCAACTCCGAGAAGGGCTTCGGCTTCATCGCACAGGACGGGGGCGGACCGGATGTGTTCGCCCACTACTCCAACATCTCCGGCAACGGCTACCGCGAGCTTGTGGAGGGTGAGCACGTCACGTTCGACGTGACGCAGGGGCAGAAGGGCCCCCAGGCGGAGAACATCGTCCGCGGCTGACCGCCGCGGCACATTGGTGCCTCCGGCGTCGCAGCCGGCGACGACGGCTCCATGCGTCATGGCAGGGGCGGTACGCGATCGTCATCGCGTACCGCCCCTGGGCCATCGGGACCGAAGTGCGCCCCCGCCCCGCCCCGGCCAGGATCGGACTCAGCTCTCGAGGCGACGGGACGCCCCGGCCCGTCGTGCGGCGCGTGTCTTCGCCGTGGCGGGAAGCGCCGAACCCGCCGCGCGTGCCATGGCCGCGAGGCGCGCGAACTGCTCCCCCATGCCCCGGGTTCCGTCCAACGGCGTCAAGGCGTGCGGCCACACGGACCTCGCGAGAGCGACGTGACGGGCACCGCCGAGGATGACGACGGGGTCGAGGGCGACGATCCCCAGATCCGCCGCCTGGTCGTGCAGCAGCGCGGCGGTCACCGCCTCGGCATGCCCGTGGGGCGTGTCGTAGGGGTCGATCTCGTCGTCGCGGTCCAGCAGACCGTAGTGGGCGGAGAGGATCACGAGCCGGTCGGGCTCCAGAGCATCGGCGGCCTTGCGGCACGCCCGGTGGTAGCCGCCGGTGTACATGTCGGCTGCTCTGGCCCGGTGGCTCAGCTTGCGCACGCTGCAGGGGACCACGACCAGTTCGGGTCGCGAGCCGATGGTGTTCCGCGTCGACGTCATGCGGGGTTCCTTCCGGGCCGGGAGGCATGGGGAGTGCTCGTCCTCGTCTCTTCCTCGAGGGCCAACGCGCCCGCGACCCGCGCCCGTCGCGGCATCGAAGGACACCGGGCCGTCAGATGTGGACATGCCGGGGAAAGCCTAGGCGACCGGTCGTATAGTCGCCTCATGGGACACACCAGTGGTGGCGGAGAAAGCCTTCTGCGCGCCGCCCACGCGCTGTTGGAGCAGCGTGGCTACGCCGCTTCGGGCCTGGCGGAGATCTGCCGGGCGGCCGGAGTGCCCAGGGGAAGTTTCCACTACTTCTTCGCTTCCAAGGAGGCGCTCGCGCTCCGCGTCGTCGACGAGCACTGGAACGCGCAACGGCGCACGTGGCTGCGCCTTCTCGACTCCGGCGCGGAGCCGATGGAGCGCCTGCGGACCCTGTTCGAGGCCGTGTGTCCGCCGCAGGGTGACGGGCCACCGGACGGCGGTGCGGTCCCGGGCTGCATGCTCGCCAAGCTCGCGGTCGAGGCGGGCGAGCCGGCCGGAGCCGTCCGTGAGCGCGTGGGGGAGATCCTCGACGCACAGGTCGGCATGGTCGAGTCGGTCCTCAGCGAGGCCAGGCGGCGGGGCGCGGTGAGCGTGTCGGACACGCGTGAGTCCGCCCGGTCCGTGCTGGCGCAGTTGCAGGGCCGGATCCTGTTCGCCGCGTTGTACGGCGACAGGGCGCGACTGGGTCCTGTGTGGGCCGACTGCCTGACGCTGCTGGGTGCCCGCGGCCCGCAGGCGGCGGCAGCCGCGGACCGCGGACCGCACGCGGTGCCGGTGTGACCCTGGGAGGTCCTGTCTCCCAGGAGGGAGCCGGCAGGTCGTGGCGCCGGTGCGGGCGGCGGGCGCACGATGGAGAGGTGGAAGGCCGGGAAGCGGCCGGGTCGCCGGAGACGGTCCCGGGCTTGCCGGTGGCGCCGCCCGCTGCTCCCGGGGCCCCCGTGGCCCGAGGGCGGTGGAGGTGGCGGGCCGCGGCCGGCGAGGCCGGAGCGGTCGATGACCGGGAGGTGCCCCATGGTGCTCAAGCGATCCGGAGCGGGTCCGCTCACGGTGCGGGTGTTCGTCTTCCCAGGGGTGCGCCTGCTCGACGTGACGGGTCCCATCGAGGTCTTCGCCTCGGCGAACGAGTGGGGCGGCCCCTACCGGGTGCAGGTCGTGTCCGAGGACGGCGCCGACGTGGTCACCGCCGCAGGGACACGCCTCAGCGCCGACCTGGCCGTCGATGACGTGCGTGACGTCAGTGACGTCCTGGTGATCCCCGGCGGCCCGGAGTGGGAGACCGTGATCAAGGACGACGCGCTGCTGGACGCCGTGCGCGCACTGAGCGGGAGGGCCCGCTGCACGGCGTCGGTCTGCACGGGGGCCTTCCTGCTCGCCGCCGCCGGGCTGCTGGACGGCCGGCGGGCGGCGACCCACTGGCGGCAGACCAGGGAACTGGGCATACGCTACCCGTCGGTGAGCGTCGAGCCGGACGCCATCTTCGTGCGCGACGGCGCCATGATGACCTCCGCCGGGGTCACCGCCGGGATCGACCTCTCCCTGGCTCTCGTGGAGGAGCACTACGGGGCCGAGGTCGCCCGGGCGGTGGCCAAGGACATGGTCGTCTTCATGCAACGGCCGGGCGGCCAGTCCCAGTTCAGCGCCCGCTCGCGGCTGCCGCACCCGCGTCAGGAGATGCTCCGCGAGGTCCTGGACTCGGTCGCCGAGAACCCCGGGGCCCATCATTCGCTGTCGGCGATGGCCCGCAGGGCGGGCGTCAGCGTGCGTCACATCACGCGCCTCTTCTACGAGGAGGTGGGCACGAGTCCCGGTCGGTACGTGGAGCAGGTCAGGTTGGAGGCCGCTCAGGCGATGCTGGAGACCGGGGACGACCCCATGGCCGTCGTGGCACGGCGCACGGGTTTCGGCTCACCCGAATCGCTGCGCAGGGCGTTCGTGCGCCATCTGGGCGTGACACCGGCCGCGTTCCGGGCCAGTTTCCGCACGACCGGCCTGGACGCCCAGGACGCGCCTGTCCGGCGGCGGCCCTGACGACCCCTCATTTCCCCTGCACGCTTCGCCGGTTCTCTCCGCCCGGCCCGGTTCGACTTCCGCTCGGCGGAGCCGATCGGCCGCGACGTCCCCGGTCCGCAGGTGCCCCGCGGCCGGGTTCGCGTCTGCCACACAGCCGGCGAGCGGGAGTCCCGCCAGGCTGCCCCAGCCGATGAGCCCGGTCCCCTGCGGGGCGCCCACGGCCCGCCCGCTGCGGTACGACCGCCATGGCCGCTGCCGCACGGTGTCGCAGCGAAGCGGCGGCGCCACGGGCAGCTGCGCGAGCGGTGCCCCGACAGGCATGCACGCCGCCCCCGTCCCCCCACCCGTATGCCCTGACCGTGGTGCGGCCACGGCTGTGAGCTCCGCGGGCCGGCTGTACAGCCGGCCCCGGATGCGTCCGCCGCAGGAACGGCGCCGCCCCGCACCGGTACGACGCACACCCCCGGGGAACGGCCCAGGAAGTGTGCGTCGTACCGGCTGCGTCACGGCGGGGAAGCGCTCAGTGGAAAGCCGACTCCACGAGCGCCCTCTGCTCGGCGGCGTGCCGCCGAGCAGAACCCACCGCGGGGGCCGAGGCGGGCGGTCGGCTGACGCACCCGAGGGGGCGGCCCGCCACCTGCTCCACGTGCGGCCGCACGGAGGACCAGGCACCCTGGTTCCCGGCCTCCTCCTGCACCCACCGCACTTCGGCGCCGCGGGGGAACCGGGCGAGTTCCGCGCCGAGTTCCGCGTCCGGGAAGGGATACAGGCGCTCCAGCCGGACGATCGCCGTGTCCAGCAAGCCGGCCTCGCGCCGGTACGCGGCCAGGTCGTAGAAGACCTTGCCCGAGCACAGCAGGACACGCCGGACGCCACCGCTGTCGACTGCTGTGTCCGGCAGGACCGGACGGAAGGAACCCGAGGTGAAGTCCGTCAGCGCGGAGGTGGCCTCCTTCAGCCGCAGCATCGACTTGGGGGTGAACACCACCAGCGGCCTTCTGCGCTCACCGAGCGCCTGCTGCCTGAGCAGGTGGAAGTAGTTGCCGGGCACCGTGGGGACGGCGACGGTCATGTTGTCCTGGGCGCACAGCTGAAGGAACCGCTCCATCCTGCCCGAGGAGTGGTCCGGTCCCTGCCCCTCCAGACCGTGCGGCAGCAGCAGCGTGACGCCGGAGCGCTCGCCCCACTTCTGTTCGGATGAGGCGATGTACTCGTCGACCACGCTCTGCGCGCCGTTGGCGAAGTCGCCGAACTGCGCTTCCCAGAGCACCAGTGCGTCGGGCCGCTCCAGCGAGTAGCCGTACTCGAAGGCCAGGACCGCCATTTCGGACAGCGCCGAGTCGTAGGGGGAGAAGGCCGCGGCACCCCGGCCGAGGCCGTTCAGGGGGGTGTGCTCCGCGCCGGTGCTCCGGTCGGTCAGCACCGCGTGGCGCTGCCCGAACGTGCCGCGACGGGAGTCCTGTCCGGACAAGCGCACCGGGACCCCCTGCATCTGCAGGGAGCCGATCGCCAGGGTCTCGGCGGTCGCCCAGTCGATCGTTCCGTTGTCCGGCATGGTGGTGCGCCGGCGGAGCTGTGGCAGCACGCGCGGGTGCACGGTGAAACCCGCGGGCTGGGCCGTCTGGGAGGCGAGGACGTGCCGGGCGGTCTCCTCCGTGATGGCGGTCGGCACGGGGGAAGGGGCGCCGCGCGGCGCGACGGCCGCCTGACCGGCGGGGTCGCGGTGGCCGGCCGCTGGCAGGGCCCGTGTCTCGGCGAAGGCGTGCTCCAGCCGCTCCCGGTAGTCCCGCAGGGCGCCTTCCACCTGGCGCTCGTCGATGTCCCCACGGGCCACCAGCTTCCCGGCGTACAACGTGCGCACGGAAGGACGGGCGTCGATGCGGTCGTACATGGCCGGCTGGGTGATCGACGGGTCGTCGACCTCACTGTGCCCGTGGCGCCGGTAGCAGACCAGGTCGATGACGACGTCCTTGTGGAACACCTGGCGGTAGTCGAAGGCCAGGCGCGCGATCCGGACGACCGCCTCGGGGTCGTCCGCGTTGACGTGGAAGACCGGGGCCTCGACGGTGCGCGCCACGCCGGTGGCGTAGGTGCCGGAGCGGCCGCCGGCGGGCGAGGTGGTGAAACCGAGCTGGTTGTTGATGACCACGTGCACCGTACCTCCGGTGCGGTAACCGGGAAGCTGCGACATGTTCAGCGTCTCCGCGACCACCCCCTGCCCGGCGAACGCGGCATCGCCGTGGACCACGACCGGCAGGACGGAGAAGGACTCACCGCCGGGGTCGGCCAGGTCCTGCTTGGCGCGCACCACGCCCTCGGCGACCGGCCCGACCACCTCCAGGTGGGAGGGGTTCGCCACGACGCTGACGGCGATCTCGCCGCCGCCCAGGGCGCGGTAGGTCCCGTCCGCGCCGAGGTGGTACTTCACGTCGCCGGATCCCTGGGCCGACAGGATGTCCACCGCGTCGTCGAACTCGCGGAAGACGTCCCGGTACGACTTGCCGATGATGTTGGCCAGCACGTTGAGCCGACCCCGGTGCGCCATCGCGATGACGGCCTCCCGCATCCCGAGGCCGATGCAGCGCAGCAGCAGGGCGTCGAGCAGCACGATCGCCGACTCGCCGCCCTCGAGCGAGTACCGCTTCTGGCCGACGTACTTGGTCTGCAGGAACGTCTCGAAGGCCTCCGCCGCGCCCAACCGGTAGAGGACCTGCAGTTGCTCGGCCCGGTCCGGCCGTGCCGTGGGCACCTCGATGCGTTCCCGGAGCCAGCGGCGCTCCTCGGAGCCCTGGATGTGCATGTACTCGGTGCCCACCGTCCCGCAGTAGGCGGAACGCAGGACGCCCAGTACGTCCGACAACGTCATCGTGGCCCGCCCCGCGAAGCCGTCGACGACGAACTCGGCCGTCAGGTGCTCGTCGCGCAGCCCGAAGGCCGCGATGTCGAGCTCCGGGTGGCCGGCCGCCGGTCCGGTGGCGAGCGGGTCCGTGTCGGCCGCCAAATGCCCGCGCACCCGGTAGGCGTGGATCAGGGCGGCGACGCGGACGGCCTTGACCGCCGCCTCCCGCCCTCCGGGATCGGCGGCCGGCCTGGCCGCACCTGCCTGCCGCTGCGCCGGGACTGCCGGGCCGACGGGGACTGCCGAGCCGACGGGGGCGGCCGGGGCGACGGGGACTGCCGAGCCGACGGGGGCGGCCGGGGAGACGAAGAAGTTCCTCCACTCCGCGTCGACCGATGCCGGATCGCGCAGGTACCGCTCGTACTGTTCGTCCACGAGCCATTCGTTGAGGCCGAATTCCGGCCCGTGCCGTGCGGGCTTCTCGGCGCTTGGTGTCGACGCCACGGGGTGGATCGCCTTCTTTCCTCATTCGGGACAGCCGATGGCGGGCGCCGTCGCAAGGGCCTCGTCATCCGGCGCATCGCTCACGGCGGGGGAGCGCCCCCTGCGACATCGGAGGAGGCGGCGCACCGCTGACCGTTGGCACCTTCGACGGTAGGCCGGTACCGGCCCGACACGGAGGGCGGAACGTGCCGGTGAGGCGTCACATGTGGACTTCGTAGCGCGGTGCCGCCGCCCGTGCCGGGCGCACCGGAGCGGCGCGGGAGGGCCGAGGTCCTGATGTGAGGGCGTCCTGGCACACGCTGCGATGGAGCGGGGGCCGGGCGTCACCGTAGCCTCGCAGGGAACGAGCCGACGGCTTCGGCCGCGGTCCGTGTCGGGCCGCTGTCCCGGTGCGCCGATTGCCTGCGGCGACTGCCGAACCGAGGAAAGAAGCGTTTCCCGCCGTGACACCCGACCCCAGCGACAACCGGTCCCTCCTGCTGTCCCCGAGGGAGCCGAGCCCTCGCCATGCCGCCCGTGTCCGTCCCGTCCGTCCGCGGTTGTCGGGGATCAGGGGGGCGCGGCGTCCGCACCTGGGCCCCAGCTGGTTCGCCGCCGTCATGGGCACCGGGATCGTCGCCAACGCCGCGGTGACGCTGCCGCGGACGTCGCCCTGGCTGCGTGAGGCGGCCACGGTGGTCTGGGCGGGTGCCGCGCTGCTGCTGGTCCTCCTCGCCGCCGGGTACGTCCGGCAGCGGGCGCTGCGGTCGCACGCCGCCGACCCGGCGCTGGCGCAGTTCCTCGGCGCCCCGCCGATGGCCCTGCTCACGGTCGGAGCCGGGGCGCTGCTGCTCGGCGGACAGGTGCTCGGGGCGAGGGCGGCCCTGACCGTCGACTGGGTGCTGTGGTCACTGGGTACCGCACTCGGGCTCGCCACGGCCTGCGCGGTGCCGTACCTGATGGTCACCCGGCACCGCTTCGCCCCGGACGCGGCGTTCGGCGGCTGGCTGATGCCGGTGGTGCCGCCGCTGGTCTCCGCCGCGACCGGGGCACTGCTCGTCCCGCACACCCCCGCGGGACAGCCGCGGCTGGCGCTGCTGCTGGGCTGCTACGCCTTGCTCGGACTCGGGCTGGTGGCGGTCCTGCTGGTGCTGGCGATGGTCTACAGCCGGCTGGTCCACCACGAGGCGCCCACGGGGGCCGTGGTGCCCACGGTGTGGATCGGCCTGGGCGCGATCGACCAGGCCGTGACGGCGATGGGTACGCTGGCCACGGCGGCGCCGAGCGCGCTGCCCGGGCCGTACGCGCGCGCCGCGGCGGCCTGTGCGCTGCTGGGCGGCATCGGGCTGTGGGGCTTCGCGATGCTGTGGCTGGTGCTCGCCACGGCGCTGACCGTACGGCAGTTGCGGTCGGGACTTCCGTTCGCGCCCACCTGGTGGTCGTTCATCTTCCCCCTGGGCGCGTGCGTCACCGGCACCGGAGCCCTCGCCACCCGTACCGGTTCCGAACTCTTCGCGTGGATCGCTGTCGTGCTCTACGCCCTGCTCGCCGCGGCCTGGGCGGTGGTGACGTGGCGTTCGCTGTGCCACGCCGCCGGACACGTCGCCCGGCGGCCGGCCGGGGCGTGAAGGGCGCGGGGAGCCGCCGCCCAGGAGCGCCGGCTCCCCGGGGGCCCGCCGGAGTCGAGAGGCCCGGGGCGTGACGCGGGGCGTCGGTCCCGGGTTGCGAAGCGCCTGCGCGAGCCCCCACACCGGTGGACGCCGGCGGTACGCGGCAACCCGGGGGTCGCGATGTGGTGGAAGCGCGATCGAGGCGGCGGGGACGGTGTGGGACACATCTGGTTCCTTGAACCGCGGGCCTGGTGTCTTCGCTAGGCCGTCTCGGTCCGCTGCGCCGTTCTGAAGCGGCGCTGAAACGCGGTGGGGCTGATCGCCATTTTCTTCGCGAAGACCCTCCGCATGCTCTCGTAACTCGGGAACCCGGACAGTGAGGCCACCTGGGTCGCGGTGTGCCCCTGGTCGAGCAGAGCCTTGGCCATGTCGAACCTGATCGTCTCCACGTACCGGGCCGGCGTGGTCGACAACTCCTCGCGGAAAAGCCGGGTGAGATGCCGGGAACTCACATTGAGGTGTTTGGCGAGCTCGCCGACCGAGTGATCTCCCGCGGGATCGGCCGTTATCCTGTCGGCGATTTTACGGATGGCCGGTGATCGGGGTGCGGGGCCCTGCAGCGGGGCGGAGAACTGGGACTGTCCGCCCGAGCGCTGCAGATAGACCACAAGGGACCGCGCGACGTCGCGGGTCAGCTCGGGGCCGTGGTCCTCCTCCACGAGGGCCAGGGCGAGGTCGATGCCGGCGGTCACACCGGCCGAGGTGTACGTGGTGCCGTCACGGACGTAGATCGCGTCGGGGACGACGCTGGTCGTCCGGCACCGGGCGGCCAGTTCGTGGGCGACCTTCCAGTGTGTGGTGGCACGTCTGCCGTCCAGGAGGCCGGCGGCGCCGAGGACGAACGCGCCGGTGCAGATGGACGCGGTCCGGCCGGCCCGCGCCGACAGCGCCCGCACCGCCTCCACCTGGTCACGGGCGACGGCTTCGCGCGGGTAGCGGTCCGTGCCGACCACCAGGAAGGTGTCCGGCGCCGCGTCCCGGGCGGCGCCCGCGACCGCGATCCGGAACCCGACCGACGCGGTGACGTCGGCCCCGGTCGGCGACACGAGCACGACGTCGTAGTCGGCGCCGAACCGGTTAGCCGCGGCGAACACCTCCGTGGGCCCCGCGAGGTCCAGCAACGTCATGCCGTCGTAGGCGAGCACCACGACCCGATGCGCGGCGGAGTCCGCTCCACGGCTCCGCGGGGGTCCGGATAGGTGTGGCTCATGGCGGAACCGAGGTGGCGCGGAAGGCTCTGTGGTCGGCAATGTGGAAGGTGGCAACACCGTCCATTCATAACACGCCCATGCCAGGAAGCGCGGAGCCGATGACCGAGACCATCGCCGGGGTGGAGATTCCGGAAACAGCCGCCGTCGAAGAGGCGACGCGCCTGGTTCAGGAGATGACCAGCCCCCTCATCTACCATCACTCGCGGCGCGTTTTCGTATTCGGCGCCATTCATGCCCGGCGGCTCGGCGTGCGGCCCGACCCGGAATTGCTCTACCTGTCCGCCATGTTCCACGACACCGGCCTCATGACGCCGTTCTCCGAAACGGAACAGCGGTTCGAGGTCGATGGAGCCGACCACGCGCGCGCGTTCATGCTCGACCACGGATTCCCGGCCGCCGCCGCCGATGTGGTCTGGACCGCCATCGCGCTGCACACGACGCCGGAGATTCCCCACCGGATGGGTCCGGAGATCGCCATCACCAATCTCGGCGTTCTCACCGACGTGCTCGGCCTCGCCCTGGACGAGCTGGATCCCACCCAGGTGGAGGAGGTCACCGCCGTCCACCCGCGGGGCGACTTCAAGAACCAGTTCCTTCAGGCGTTCGTCGACGGCCTCGAGTACCGCCCGGAGACCACGAACGGAACGGTGAACGCGGACGTGCTGGAGCACTTCGTACCCGGCTTCCACCGGACGACGACCGTGGAGCGCATCCTCGGCGCTCCCTGGCCGAGCTGATCCGCGGACGCGGAGGAACGACGTCCGGGGCAGCGCCTGCACCGTGCGCGTCGGCGCCGACGTGCTGATCGCGCACGGCGACCGGACCCTCGCCGTCGCGCCGCGCGTACCGGCCGCCGTGCGGGGCGACAGCGCTCGCTGCCTGCCGGGCCGGAAGTCCGTCGGCGGCCGAGTCCCTTCCCGTCGCCCCTTCGAGAACCTCCGATGCCTCCGATAAAACCCCCCTGAAAGGATCCACCATGCAAGCCATCACCGTTCGGGACCGTGACGCCGGCGTCGGCGGGCTCGCCCTCACGGACCTGCCCTATCCGCATGCCGCCGAGAACGACGTCATCGTGCGGGTGCATGCCGCGGGCTTCACAACCGGGGAGCTCGAGTGGCCCGCGACCTGGACCGACCGGGCGGGCCGCGACCGGACACCGAGCGTGCCCGGACACGAACTGTCAGGTGTCGTGGCCGAACTGGGGTACGGGACCACCGGCCTGACCGTCGGGCAGCGGGTGTTCGGACTGGCCGACTGGACCCGCGACGGCTCACTGGCCGAGTACACCGCGGTGGAGGCGCGTAATCTCGCCCCGCTTCCGGCGGACGTCGACCACACCGTGGCCGCCGCGCTCCCCATCTCGGGGCTGACCGCCTGGCAGGGCCTGTTCGAGCACGGCGGTCTCACGGCGGGCCAGACCGTGCTGATCCACGGCGCCGCCGGAGGGGTCGGGGCGATCGCCGTACAACTCGCCCACGAGACGGGCGCGCGGGTGATCGGCACCGGTCGCGCCGCCGATCGGGACACCGCGCTCGACCTCGGCGCGGACACCTTCGTCGACCTGCAGAACGACCGGCTCGAGGACATCGGCCGGGTGGACCTCGTCCTCGACATGTTCGGCGGCGACGTCCTCGAGCGCTCGACGGCCCTGGTCCGTACGGGAGGCACGGTCGTCACGATCGCCGCACCACCGGCTGTCCAGCCTGACAAGGGGCGGGCCGTTTTCTTCGTCGTCGAGGTCGACCGGGTTCGCCTCGCCGATCTCGTCCAGCGCGTCCGGGCCGGCCGGCTCAAGCCCGTCATCGGCGACGTGCGGCCCCTGGCCGAGGCCCCCGACGCCTTCGGGCGCATCGGCCGCCGCCTGCCCGGCAAGACGATCATCCGGATCGCCGAGGAGTGAGCACCAGTCCGCGGTCTGCGCGTGGACCCCGGCCGCACGCGTCGCCGATCACCGCGAGGATGCGGGGTGGGGTGCTGCCACCCCGGTCCGCTCAGAGCGCCGCCATGACCCGGGCCGCCGCCTTGTCGCTGGCGTGGCCCTCGAGCGCCGCCCACTCGGCGACGTCGAAGGGCCAGCGCGGGTTCGCGTAGGCGATGACGACGTGGCGGCCGTCCTGGCGAACGGTGTGCTGCGGGTCGCCCGGCTCGGCGCCCGCCGCCACGACAGCGGCGGCGGAGGAGGGGTTGCGGCACTTGAGGCGGGTCTCGGGCATGGTCAGCGCTCCACGTTCGCTGGTTCGGTCTGGCACCACACTGGGGGGAGCCTAACCCGAGGGGAGACCGCCTTCCTCCCGTGAGCCGCATGTGGCGCGTGACCGACGAGCGGTCCGTCGCGCCTCAGCAGCAGGCCTCGGCGACGCCTCCGGAGGCCGACTGAGGAACATGGGGCAGGATGCGGAACAGCTCGCACGTCCCCGTGAGGGCGAGGACACGTTGCGCCTGGTGCTGCAGGCCGGTGAGCTCGAGCGCGCCACCCTCGGCTTCGGCCCGCAGGCGGAGGCTGAGCAGCATGTTCAGACTGGTGGAGCCGACGAACGTCACGCCCGACAGGTCCACGCGCAAGGTCCTGCCCCGAAGACGCACCGCGTCGGTGACCGCGGTCACCTGGGGGCATGTGTCGAGGTCGAGTTCGCCGGTCAGCGCGATCGTCGTCCGCGCGGGTACTTCACTGACGCTTATGCCGATGCTTTGCATACGATGTCGCCGAATCGGGTCGAAGCCCCTCACGGTCCGATCCCGCCGGGAAAGCGGCCGTAAAGCAGGCGACGCGGTGTCGTCCGCGGTCGAGCGAGACCACCCGTACCGTCCTTCGGCCGCTCAACGTGACCGCTTGGTGGCGCGGGGTCTCTCACCAGGCCAGGCTGGTTCATGCGAGCCTTTCACACGGGAGCGGGAAGCACCAGACCTGGGCCCGTACCGGCCCTCCCCGCGGCGGTGCGGTCGCGTGCCGGCGTCCCGCGGTGCAGCCGGCGCGCCCAGGGACATCCCTGCGGCCGGCCGGCGCGGGCCACCGCCCGTCGCGGTGCGGAAGGGCTGCGAACCGGTGGCCGTCAGCACCGGCGCCGTGTGCCCGCGGACAGGCCCCCGGTCGTTCATCGTTTGCCCGTCCGGGTCTCCGACGGCCGGCAGCCGGCCCTCGGGCCCGCCTCGGCTCGACGCGGCGCGGCGCCCGGACGGCCGCCGATGGTTCGAGCGGTGCGGGACGGAGCGGCCGGCGCCGGTCGGCTCGGCTCGGGGGACCTGCGGCGGCGCATCGGATGAAGCAGCACACGACGGCAGTTGGGCGCGCGACCGCGGGTTGGTCGAGGCCGGCGGGCGAGTGCGTACCGTCGGCCGGTGATCGCCCGGGGTTAGAGTCAGCACCGGCGCACAGCGGTGATCGATCGAGGGAGCGGGCGGTGGTTGGACGGACGCATACCGATGCCGGTCAGGTCCCGGCGCTTTCCGCGCCGCGATTCGTGGGGCGTGAAAGGGAACTCGCCGCCCTGGACGGGGCGCTCGGGCCGGACCCGGCGGTCGTCTTGCTCGACGGCGAGGCGGGCATCGGCAAGACCCGGCTGCTGCGTGAGTTCTTGGCGTCGCAGGCCGGGCGCGGACGTCGCGCCCTCATCGGCGCATGCCCCGAACTGCGGGTGCCGTACACGCTCGGGGCGGTCGTGGACGCGGTGCGCGACGGCGTCGACAACGTTGCCAATCTGGGGCTGAGCGGGCTGGGCGGTGCGCTGCGGCCGCTGTTCCCGGAGTGGGCCGACGATCTGCCTCCGGCGCCGGAGCCGCTGGAGGACGCGAGCGCCGCACGGCACCGGTTGTTCCGCGCGATCGTCGAGCTCCTCGGCCGGCTCGGCGTCGCGGTGCTCGCGCTCGAGGACGTGCACTGGGCGGACGAGGCGACGCTGGAGTTCCTGCTGTTCCTGGTCTCCCGCCGACCGCAGACGGTCAGCGTGGTGCTCACCTACCGCCGGGACGAAGTGCCCTCCGACTCGCTGCTGTTGCGGCTGACGTCGCGGCCGCCCGCCGACGCGCACCTGGTACGGCTGACGCTGCGGCCGCTGGACGTCGGTGAGACCGCCGCACTGGTCTCGTCGATGCTGACCGGTGACCACGTCTCGAACGAGTTCGCGGCCTTCCTGCACGCCCGTACGGAAGGCGTGCCGCTGGCGGTGGAGGAGTCCGTGCGGCTCATGCACGACCGGGCCGACCTGATCCGCCAGGACGGCGGGTGGGCGCGCCGGCGACTCGACCGCATCGACGTCCCACCCACGATCCGCGACGGCGTCCTCGATCGTGTCGGGCGGGTCGGGCCCGATACGCGCACCGTCCTGTACGCGGTGTCGGTGCTGTCGGGGCCGGCCGACCAGGCGACGCTGCGCGCGGTCACCGGCCTGCCGGACGACCGGTTCGCCGCGCATGCCGCCGAAGCGCTCGGCGGCGGCCTGCTGCGCGAGGTCAGGCCCGGGCAGTGGACGTTCCGCCACTCCCTGGCCTGCCACGCCGTGTACGACGCCATCCCGTCCGAGGAACGGCGTGTCATGCACCTGCGGGCGGGTCGGGCGCTGGAGCAGTGGCCGCTGCCCCCCGTGGCGCAACTGGCCCGGCACTTCCGGCTGGCCGGCGACGTCGAGGCGGCGTGCCGCTACACCGAACAGGCGGCCGACCTGTGCCTCCAGTCCGGGGACGTGGTCACCTCGGCCCTGCTGATGCACAGCCTCGTCACCACCATGGCCCTCCCGGCTGAACCGCTGGTGCGGCTGGTGACGAAGATACAGTTCCAGGCACTGTCCGGGTCCGATCCGTACTCGGAGATCGTCGAAGCGCTGCGGTCGGCCCTCCGCAGCCAGGCGTTGACGCCACACCAGCAGGCGTCGCTGCGCTTCCAGGTCGGCCGGGTGCTCATGGTGGCGGGCGAGATCGAGGCGGGCCGCCTGGAGGTCCTCGAAGCGGTGCCCCGCCTTCCGCCGGACTCGCCGGAGGCTGCGCGCGCCCGCATCCTGCTCGCCCTGCCCTTGGGAAACGCACGCCCGGTGACGGAACACCTGCGCTGGCTGAGCGAAGCGCCGCCGCCGGCCCGGTCGATGGCCTCCCTCGACCGCCTGCGGCTGTCCATCGAACGCGCCTTCGCGCTGCTGATGCTCGGCGAGGAGGCCGGCTGGGAGGCGGCCCGGCACATCCCGGACGACGTCTCCGACCCGAGGATGGCGTCCATCGTCGCGATAGGCCACAGCAACGTCGGCGAGGAGGCGAGGCGGTGGGGACGGTACGACGAGGCCCGGACGCGGCTGGCCAAGGCCCAGACACTCGCCGAGCGCCATCAACTGCTTGACTACCTCGACAGCATCGCCTCCTCCCGGGCCCACCTCGACTGGTTCACCGGAGCCTGGTCGGGACTCGCCGAGCGGACGGCGCGCCTGGTCGACGACGAAGGCGTGCGGCTGAAGGACCGGTGCGAGGCCGCCCTCGTGGCGGGCCTGCTGCTGGGCGCCGCGGGAGACCACGATTCGGCGGCGGAGCGTCTGCGCTTCGCGGGACGCGACGACCAGCAAAGAATCGAGGCGGCGGCCGCGTTGGCACGGTTGTGTCTGCGCGCGGGTGATGCCGGTGAGGCACTCCGACTCACCGACGAGGTGGTCGAGATCGCCGTGGGCAGCGGGATCTGGACCAGGGCCGTCGACTTCGCCCCGGTACGGGTCGCGGCCCTGGCCGCCGCCGGCCGGTTCGGCCACGCCGTCGAGTTGACGAGCACCTTCGAACGGGCCGCCGGCGGCAAGGAGGCGCCCGCGCCACAGGTTTCCCTGCTGCTGTGCCGCGCCATCCTGGCCGAAGCCGACGGCCGTCTCGCCGATGCCGCATCCCTGTTCGCCCGGGCGGCCGACGCCTGGCAGGGGTTGCCGCGCCCCTACGACGCCCTGCTCGCGCGAGAGCGCCACGCCCGCTGCCTGCTGGCCGACGGCCGGGAGGAGGCCGCCCTGCCGGTGCTGTCCGGCGTCCGGCGGGCCTTGTCGGACCTCGGAGCCCACAACGACGCCGAGCGGGTGGGGCGGACCCTGAACGAGCGGGGTGGGGACACCCGGGAGGCGCGCGGCCGGGGACGGCCCAGCTACGGAAACCGGCTCTCCCCACGCGAGTTGGAGGTCGCCCGCCTGCTGCTGGACGGGCGGACGAACCGCCAGATCGCCGAAGTGCTCGTGGTGTCGACGCAGACCGTGGCCAGCCAGGTGCGGTCGGCCATGCGCAAACTGCAGGTGACGTCACGGACCGGGCTGGCGCTGCGCGTCGTGGAGTTGGGACTCGTCGGCGAGCAGGGGCGGACGCTGCCGGGCGATGACTGAATTCACCGCCGGCGCCATGGACGAAAAAAAGGCGAACGAGCGAACGACGAGTTAAATCCCGCATCTGATCAATCGAGCGGGTGTCGGGCCGGGCTGCACACTCGAGCCCATGTTGCCCGCAGAACCGCCGACACCCGAACCGGCCGGCGCCCCGGCCGCTTCGGCAGGCCGAACGAGGGACGAACCGGTACCGGCCGATAAGCAGGCCCAGCCGGCCGACGCCGCCCTTCCCGAGGACGCGGGTGATGCCGCCGTGGCCGGCGAGTACGAACCGCTCTAGCGCGCGGGCCCACGGCCGGACAGCGGGTCCCGACGGCGCGACCCGCGACCGGGCCGGCCGCCGGTCCGTCGGCCGGCGCAGGGCGCTTCCGCGCCCACCGCGAGCCCGACGGCCGAGGTCCTGCACGCCTGCACGGCGCACTTCCCCCGATGTTCCGTCTTCCCTCTCACAGGAGACTCATAGATGAGGCCAAGCGCAAGGAAGCGTCTCAGCAGACGCTTGGGCGCGGTGACCGTCGGTCTGACCGTCTTCGGCATGGTCGTGTCGACTTCGGCGACCCAAGCCGCCGAACCCCACCGGAAGACGCCGCAAGCCGGTGTCGCACGGACCGACAGCCCGACCGTGATCGCCGACCAGGACCTGGCGCGGGTCGTCGCCGCGTCCGGCGGTTCCGTCCCGATCACATTGATCACCGGTGACAAGGCGCACGTCGGCGTCGACGACGACGGCAAGCCGGTCGTCCGGGACTTCGAGAGCGCGGCGCGCCCCGACGGCCCCCCGGTGGTGTTCCACACCATCACCCGCCAGGGCAAGCTCTACGTCGTGCCGGACGACGCCCTCGCGCTGGTCGGCAAGGGACTCCTCGACTGGTCGCTGTTCGACGTGAGCCAGTTGGTGGGGCTCGTCGCGGCGGGCAAGGGCGACACGGTGCCGGTGCTCGTGACCTACACCGACGCGACAGGGGCGGACGCGACACGCAAGGTCGCCGGGGCGTCCGGCGGCAGGGCACTGCCGAGCATCAACGGCCGCTCCATGAACGTCGCCGACGGCGGACGGTGGTGGCAGGGGGTGCGGGGCAAGACGGCCGCCACGTCCGCCGCCGCCCGGTCCGCCGGTTCCCTGGCCGGAGTCGAGAAGGTCTGGCTCAACGGCCTGTCCCATGTCGACCTCGAGCAGTCGGTCCCGCAGATCGGCGCGCCCGTCGCCTGGGAACGCGGCTACGACGGCACCGGGGTGACCGTCGCGGTGCTGGACACCGGTATCGACGCCACCCACCCGGACGTGGCCGCGAGCATCGTCGGCAAGGTCGACTTCACCGGCAGTCCCACGGGGACCAAGGACGGGCACGGACACGGCACCCATGTGGCGTCCACGGTGCTCGGCAGCGGCGCCGCGTCCAAGGGGCTGCGCAAGGGTGTCGCCCCCGGCGCCAAGCTGCTGGTGGGCAAGGTCTGCGACGACAACGGGCAGTGCCCCGACGACGGGATCATCGCGGCCATGGACTGGGCCGCCCACTCGGGGGCCAAGGTCGTCAACATGAGCCTGGGTGGCGACCCGACCGACGGCACGGACCCGATGAGCCAGGCGCTCAACGAGCTGAGCCGTGCCACGGGGACCCTGTTCGTGGCCGCCGCGGGCAACTCCGGGTTCATCCCCCAGAAGGTCGTCGCCCCCAGCGTCGCCGATGAAGCACTTTCCGTGGCGGCCGTCGACAAGAACGGCGACATGGCCAGCTTCTCCAACCGCGGACCGCGGATCGGGGACGGCGCCGCCAAGCCCGACATCGCGGCCCCGGGCGTCGGCATCGTCGCGGCACGCGCCGCCGGCACCTCCATGGGGGCGCCGGTGGACGCGTACTACACCGCTTCCGACGGGACCTCGATGGCCACCCCGCACGTGGCCGGCGCCGCGGCGATCGTCGCCCAGCAGCACCCGGAGCTGTCCGGGCAGCAGATCAAGGCGCTGCTGATGGACACCGCCGACGACCTGGGACACGACCTGTACGCCCAGGGCACCGGCCAGGTGGACCTGGCGACCGCCACCAATCCGCGGATCGTCCCGAAGGGCAACCTGAACTTCGGCCGCGGGGCCTACCCGCACGCTCCGGTGACGAAGAAGATCACCTACACCAACCGCGGTGACGAGGCGACCACGTTGCATCTCACGATGCCGGTCTCCTTCGCCGACGGCACGCCCGCCAGGGCCGGCCTGTTCACCCTCGGCGCGGACAAGGTGGTCGTCCCCGCGGGCGGCTCCGCCGACGTGTCGGTGACGCTCGACGGCAGCGTGCTGGGCACCGACGGCGCCTACGGCGCCTACAACGGGGTGCTGAGCGCCCGGGACGACTCGGGTGCGATACGGCTGAGCTCGGGCGTGCACACCTTCGTCGAGGACCAGAAGTTCCCGCTGACCATGAAGGTCATCCCGCCCGCGGGTGCCACCGACGTCCGCTACGGCACCGCCACCTTCATGCCGGTCGACGACAAGGTCTACCTGCACCCCGCGGTGGTGGACACCGCCGCCGGCGCGGACACCGTGACGGAGCAGCTCTTCCGCGGCACCTACGCGGCGCAGGCGTCCGTCAGCTGGCGGAACGCGGCCGGTGAGTGGCAACAGTCCGCACCGTTCGCACCGGAGGTGAGCCTCACCAAGGCGACCACGGTCACGCTGGACCTGCGCAAGGCCCAGCAGCTCAGCGTGCGGACCCCGGAGTCCACCGAGACCTACCAGGCGTCCGCCACCGCTGACCGGATCTCGGCGACCGGCGCGTGGTCGCACACCGCGGTACTCCAGGCCGACTACAAGGCCGGCGAACCGAACTGGTGGGTGCTGCCCACCGGCAAGGTGAGCACGGGCACCTTCACCCACGACTTCTACAGTGCGCGAACCACTCCCGTCGTGACGATGCGCGCCACCGGCGGCGCCGCGCCCACCGCCCTTTCCGCCCGCTACGTGACCCCGGACGTCTCGCTGAGCGAGACGCAGATGTGGGCCCAGAGCGACGGCGACCCGAGCTTCCGCGAGGCCGCGATCAAGGTTCCGCGCCTGCCGGTCAAGGGACACCTGCCGGTGGTCTACGGGGGCGGCGGGTCCGCCGCCGAGCTGGCGGACGTCGACGTCAAGGGGAAGCTCGTCCTCCTGACGCCGACCGACATCTGCGCGGGTAGCTGCGACTTCGTCAAGCTGCGTGACGAGCGGGTGGCGGCGGCGGCCGCCGCCGGTGCCGCCGGCGTGCTGGTCGCCGCTCCCGACCTCACCTCGCTGGGTCGTCCCACGGAGCTCGACACGTGCCTGGACGGGCCGCAGAGCTGCCCTTCGGTCCAGACGTACGGCGCCCTGCCCGTGGTGAGTGTGCCCTACGCCGAGGCCGAGGGCCTGATCAAGCGACTCAAGGCCGACCGATCGAAGGTGAAGATCGATCTCGGCGGCAGCGTCGTGCCGAAGGTGTACGTCGCCAGGTACCACGACGAGGGACAGATCCGGCCGAACGACTACCGGGTCGAGAAGGGCGACCTCGACCAGGTCGACCTCTCCTTCCACGCGTCACGGCCCGGGGTGGTCCACCAGCTGAGCTGGATGCAGCAGTTCCGGGCCACCCCCGTCACGTCCCAGGTCTCCATGCCGCAGCCGTCGACACAACAGACCATGACCGTCTTCGTCAAGCGGCAGGACGACGCGATCAGCCGCTTCACCGCCTCGTGGGCCGAGCTCGGAGCGGACTCCTTCTTCGAGCACAACCGCCAGGAGGTGAACGACATGGTCCTCACCGGCAAGGACGAGATCCACTGGAACGCGGGGCCCGCCGTACCGGGAGCGGTACAGCAGGTTCGCACCGAGTCCGGCTTCTCGGTCGCGGCCGGACCGTGTGCGGGCTGCCGGCAGGGCGACACCTTCTACCCGACCGTCTACCTGACGGGCAGCGGTTCGGGCGGGCGCCAGGCGGTGATGGGCATCGAGAACAGCGAGGTGATCAGCAACTCCTTCACCGAGGTCCCCGCATGCGGGCCGGCCCCTTCGGCCACCTTGCCGAACCTCGACTTCACCTGCGACGTCAAGCTGCGCAACGCGTCCGGTGACGAACTCGAGCGTCGCACGGAGCACCTCCCCGACTTCGACTACCTGGTCCAGTGATGGCACGCGAAACCTCGAAGGAGACCGACACGATGAACATCCGTGTGCCGGCGGCACGGCGCCACAGAGGGGTTCTCACGGTGCTCGCGGCCGCTGCGGTGCTGGCGCTCTCCGGCTGTGACGGAGGCGACCTCGTCTCCTACGACCTGCCGTCGGAGTCGGCCCGGTACACGTTCGAGGCGCAGAACGACGGCGTCAAGACGGTCTGGGAGTACACCTCCGCCAAGGCGACCAAGGGCGAGAACCCGAAGCTCAGCCCCTGCATGGGCGAGGTGGCCGGCAGCAACGGGGCGGCGTGCCGCCCGGAGCCGCTGATCTTCCTGCGCTACGACTTCGACCTGGCCCTGGACAACACCGTCAAGGCAGGGAAGAAGCACGACATCACCATCGTCGGCTACTACCAGGAGAGCCTCACCGCCCTGCCCAAGGTGACGTCCCTGAAGGCGGAGACCACCTTCGACGGGGGCAAGACCTGGCACCCGGCGACCACCAGGGCCGCCGGCAAGAACACCTTCACCACGACGATCGACAACCCCCGGCGGGAGCAGGCCGCCAAGGGCGTAGGGCTGAGGGTCAGCGCGACCGACAGCAAGGGTGACACCGTCAGGCAGACCATCCCCATGGCGTACACGCTGCGCTGACGGGGGCGGTGCGCACAACCCCGGCCAGGGCGGGGCGAGATCGACTCTCGCCCCGCCCTGGCCGTGTCACCGGCTTCGGGCCCGGTGGCCGGCGGTCAGCACACGGCACCGCCTGTGTGAGGCACGGCCGGCCGCTCACCCGGTCGTTCGTCGGCCCGCGGCGACGGGAACCGCCGCAGCGGGCCGTCGTGGGTCACGGTCAGTCGAAGAGCCCCTCGACGATGTCCTCGGCGACCTCCCCGCCGATCTCCTCGGCGGTCTCCTCCACGGTCTCCTCGATGATCTCCCCGAAGATGTCATCCATGTGTCGAACCCCTCCATGACTGTCGCGCGACGCGCAGGCCGCCGACCCCGGCACATCCGTGGTCGACGGCTCAACGTGCGCTCGGCGCGGCGCAGTTCCCGCGGACGGGCGGACGTGCCGGCCCCGCACGTGGATCGGGCCGTTCGGCGACCGGTGGGTGGGTCGAGGAGCGATCCTCAGGTGATGGCGAATCAAGCTACTTGCCTGTACATACGTGCAATGTTCTACTTAATTGACCGGGCAAGCATTGCGGGTGTGGGGACCCCTCTGCCCGGAAGCATGGGGACGCGGCCGCGCGGTGATGAGCCACCGCGGGGCCGCGCAGGGCCCGGCTCGTCCGACCGTCCCGTCGTGCGGCCGTTCAGAGCACCTCGAGCAGCCGTTCGGCCAGCTTGGCGGCCGAAGCGGGGTTCTGCCCGGTGTAGAGGTTGCGGTCCACCAGGGTGAAGGGCTGCCACATCTCGCCCTTGGAGAACTTCACACCGAGTTCGATGAGCGCTGTCTCCACCGTCCACGGCGCCCGCTTGGCGAGCCCGACCGCCTCCTCTTCCTCATTGGTGAACGCCGTGACCTGATAGCCGGCGAACGGCGACTCGCCGTGGATCCTCGTGGACAGCATCGCCGCCGGCGCGTGGCAGACGATGGCCAGTGGTTTGCCGGAGGCGAGCGCCGCGGTCAGCAGGCGTCCGGCATCGGCGTCCGAGGACAGGTCCTCCATGGGGCCGTGGCCGCCCGGCAGGTAGACGGCGTCGTAGTCCTCCAGACGCACGACCGAAAGCTGGATGGGCCTGCGCAGCACCTCGGCGGAGCGGATGATCGACTCCAGTTCGAGGGCCGCCTCCGCACCGCCGGCCATGTCGGGCCGCAGACTCATCATGTCCACGGTGGGCACGACCCCATGGGGGGTGGCGACCGTGATCTCATGGCCGGCCCCGGTCAGTGCTTTGTACGGGGCCGCGAACTCCTCGGCCCAGTAACCGGTCGCGTACCTGGTGCCGTCTTTCAACGTCCAGTACGCGGTACCGGTCATCACGAAAAGTACCTTCGCCATCGGGAAAACCGCCTCCCTGCCGTGTCCGGCGCAGCGGGCCACCCACCACTCTCGAAGCATAGGCCGGGGAACGCCGCCGGACACCCGGTGGCGGACCGCGCGGGCCATGGCCGCGGCCGGGCCGGGCGGCGTCGGCGTGACCCTGGCCGGGGCGCTGCCCGAGGCCCGCAGACCGAGCCGGGCCGGTGCCACTGCGGGGCGTGACGCCGAGGGCGGCGACGGCGCCCTGCGCGGACCGCGGTTTCCTCGCGGGTGAGTGAACGCTCCGGTACCGGCGGCAGCTCACCGCGGCAACCGGGACGGCCGGCCGTGCGCGCCCCGTGCCGCGCTACTTGCCGGGCGTCCGCGGGTCGCGCAGAGCCGAGAAGGCGGCGCGCAGTTCCCTGGTGAAGATGTCGGGGACCTCCCAGGCCGCGAAGTGGCCGCCGCGAGGAGCCTTGTTGTAGTAGATGAGGTCGTGGTAGGCGCGTTTCGCCCAGCTCAGCGGTGCCTGGTAGATCTCGCCGGGGAACACCGTGATGGCCGCCGGGATCGAAACCGACACCGCGTTGAAGTTGTTGGCGTTGTTCTCCCAGTACAGGCGCGAGGAGGAGACCGCGGTGTCGGTCAGCCAGTAGAGGCTGATGTCGTTGAGGATCTCGTCCTCGGTGAGTACGCGCAGCGGGTCGCCGTCGCTGTCGGTCCAGGCGGCGATCTTGTCGTACATCCAGGCGGCCAGCCCGACGGGGGAGTCGGTCAGCCCGTACCCGACGGTCTGCGGGCGGGTGACCATCATCGCGGAATAGCCCGAGCCCCTCTTGTAGAAGGCGTTGAGCTTGTCGTACGCGGCCCTCTCGTCGGGGGAGAGGCCGGCCGGGGCGGGGTCCGCGCAGGCGAGCTTGGCGGCGATGTCCGGCGGCACGGTGGCCGGCATGGTGACATGGATGCCGATCAGCCCCGGAGGCTTCTGCGCCGCCATCTTGTCCGACACCACGGCGCCCCAGTCACCGCCTTGGGACACGTAGCGCGTGTAGCCCAGACGTCGCATCAGCACGGCCCAGGCGCGGGCGATGCGGTCGGGGTTCCAGCCGGTCGAGGTGGGCCGCTCGGAGAAGCCGTACCCGGGCATCGAGGGGATGACGAGGTGGAACGCGTCCCGCGCGCGGCCGCCGTGGGCGGTGGGATCGGTGAGGGGACCGATGACCTTCAGGAACTCCAGCACCGAGCCCGGCCAGCCGTGGGTCAGGATCATCGGCAGCGCGTCCGCGTGGCGGGACCGGACGTGGATGAAGTGGATGTCGAGCCCGTCGATCCTGGTCTTGAACTGGGGAAGGGCGTTGAGCTGTGTCTCGATCCTGCGCCAGTCGTACTCCTTTCCCCAGTAGCGCGCGAGTTTCTGCATCGTCGCCAACTGGACACCCTGGGACTGGTCGGGGACGGTCTCGCGATCGGGCCAGCGCGTCGCTTCGACGCGCCGGCGGAGCTCGGCGAGATCCGCCTGCGGGATGTCGATGCGGAACGGCCGGACGGCCTCGGCATGGGCCGCCGCCCTGCCGGCCTCCTTCCCCGCCTTGGGCGTGCGCGACGCTAGGCCGAAGGCGCCCGTGGTCGCCGCGGTCGCGGCGGCGGCGGAGGAGAGCAGGATCTTGCGCCGAGAAAACAGAGGGGAAAAGTCGGGCATGGCAGATCTCCGGTCGTCCCGGTTCCCGGGAGGGGAAGTGTCGTCGGTGTGCACGTCCCTCATCCGTGACGGCGGGAATGCGGCACGGAACTGCGGCGACCCGGGAAAACGGGCGGCAGGCCGATCCGATGGCCCGTATGAGGGAATTGTGACGAGACGAGACGCTATGTGGCGTTCCATCCCCCGGCAACTCGGAGCGCGGTGAGGTGACCGGTGCTCAGAAGGCCGGAAGGTGGGCGCCGTGATGGCGTGTCATCGTTGTCCCGACGGACGCGGGGAGTCGCGGCGTACGTCCGCGACCCACGCCCGAGACCGCTGGGAGTCCGAGTGGTGACGTTGCACGACTTCGCGGAGCTCGCCCGAACCGAGCAGGGCCTCGGTGCGGTGTCGACGCTCCGCGCCGACCAGAGCATCCAGTCCTCCGTGGTCAACCTCGCGGTCATGCGGCATCCCGTCGCCGGCGAGGACGTGGTGGCGTTCGTGACCTACGGAAGGGTCAAGCTCGGCAACCTCAGGGAGCGCCCTCGGCTCGCCGCCTGCGTGCGGTCGGGGTGGCACTGGCTGACGGCGGAGGGGACCGCCGAGCTCGTCGGTCCCGACGACCCGCATCCGGCGTTCGACGAGGAGGGCAGGCGCCTGCTGCTCCGGGAGATCTTCACCGCGGCGGGCGGCTCCCATGACGACTGGGACGAGTACGACAGGGTCATGGCCGCGGAACGCCGGGCGGCCGTACTGGTGCGGCCCGAAAGGATCTACGGCGTCTGAGCGCCCGCCGTCCCGGCTCCGTCGCCGGAGTCGCGGCACGGGCCGGCGCGTCGCGCCGGACGCCGAGGTAATGGAGACGACGTCCTCGTCGAAGCGCCGGGGACGCTTCGGGCGCTGGCGGATGACGGATGCGGACCCGGGCCGGTGTGGCTGGCCGGGTGGGCCGCAGCCCGACGACGGTCCGGCCGGTGCCCGCCCGGGGCACCACGGTCGCGGCGCCGTCTCGTTCCGGTGCTTCCCCGCGCATGGCCGCGGCGGGGTACGGCGGGCCCTCGGGCGCTGAGGGATGCGGACCCGGGCCGGTGTGGCTGGCCGGGTGGGCCGCAGCTCGGACGGCGGTCCGGCCGGTGCCCGTGGCGGCCCGGCGGCACGGCGGCCCGGCCGGTGCCCGCCCGGGGCACCACGGTTGCGGCACCGTCTCGTTCCGGTGCTTCCCGGCGTATGGCCGCGGCGGGGTACGGCGGGGCCTCGGGCGCTGAGGGATGCGGACCCCTGGCGGGGCGGCCGGGTTGGCCGCAGCCCGGACGGCGGCCCGGCCGGTGCCCGTGGCGGTACGGCGGCCCGGCAGGTGCCCCGCCCCGGGCACCGGCCCACCGGGACGACGGATGGCGGCAGGCGGTTGCGTACTCTTGCCGCATGCGCATGCGCCCGACATTGAGCTGGACTCCCACCGAGGACCTGCCGCCGGGCACCACGGACGTGGGGCCGGTCGCCGACGCGCTCGGCAGCGGCGGCGTCCTGGTGCTCAGCGGGGCGGGCATCTCCACGGAGTCGGGCATCCCCGACTACCGGGGCGAGGGTGGGAGCCTGAGCCGGCACACCCCGATGACCTACCAGGACTTCGTCGGCAGTGCCCGGGCCCGGCGGCGGTACTGGGCGCGCAGCCACCTCGGGTGGCGCACCTTCGGCCGAGCCCGGCCCAACGCCGGGCACCGGGCGGTGGCCGCCTTCGGGCGGCACGGCCTGCTGTCGGGAGTGATCACCCAGAACGTCGACGGCCTGCACCAGGCCGCCGGCAGTGAGGGCGTCGTGGAACTGCACGGGAGCCTGGCCAGGGTCGTCTGCCTCTCCTGCGGCACCCTCACCCCGCGCGCCGAGCTCGCCCGGCGCCTGGAGGAGGCCAACGCGGGCTTCGAGCCGGTGGCGGCGGCCATCAACCCCGACGGAGACGCCGACCTCACCGACGAGCAGGTCGGAGACTTCCACGTCGTGCCCTGCGGGATCTGCGGCGGCGTCCTCAAACCGGACGTGGTGTTCTTCGGCGAGGCCGTCCCGCCCGCGCGGGTCGAGCACTGCCGCGAACTCGTCCGTGAGGCGGCCGGGCTGCTGGTCCTGGGCTCCTCACTGACCGTGATGTCCGGGCTGCGGTTCGTCCGCCAGGCGGCCGAGGCCGGGAAGCCGGTGGTGATCGTCAACCGGGACGCGACCCGCGGCGACCGGCATGCCCTCACCCGGGTCGCACTCCCCCTGGGAGCCGCCCTCACTGCCGTGGCCGAGCGGCTGGACGTCCCCCTCGAGGACCAGGAGACGGCCCCGGCGAGCCGGTGACGGCGGCGGGGGTCGCGGCGGGCGGGGCTTGAGCGCGGGGCCGGTCCGTCCGCGGGGCGAACCCCCGCGGACGGACCGGCCACAGATGCGCGACGGGTCCTGTGAACGGCCCCGCCTCAGCGCAGGCCGAAGGCCCGGATCACGGTCTGGTGCACCGCGTTGCCCGCC
The DNA here is from genome assembly GCA_033793685.1 of Streptomyces sp. ME19-03-3. Taxonomy (GTDB): domain Bacteria; phylum Actinomycetota; class Actinomycetes; order Streptomycetales; family Streptomycetaceae; genus Actinacidiphila. The sequence continues at coordinate 175,450 of JARAXD010000008.1, forward strand.
GAGTCCTTCGCGGTCGCCCGCAGGGAGACGAAGGACGCCTTGTGCGGGGCGTCCAGGCGGAAGCGTCCGTCGTTGCCGCGGGCGCTCCGGTGCCAGGTCCGGCCGTCGTCGTAGGAGAGCTCCAGGCCGACCTCTCCGATCGTGCCGGTGAGTCCGGCGCCCGGCAGGTGGGCGGCGGTGACGGACAGGCTGTCGTGCCGCCCCGCGCGTCCCGCGGCGTCCGTGCCGACCCGGAAGTCGAGCTGCACCAGCGGCAGCACCCCGGTGGCGGCGTCGGTCGGCGCCTCCGAGACGAAGTCCCACTCGGTGCGTGTCCGCGTGGAGTAGGGGGTGTACTCCACGTTCCGCTCACTGGTGACGACCAGCCGGTACGGCAGCTTGCCGGCGCTCGGCGCGTCGCCGAAGACGTTCGTGAAGTTCCCTTGTGCCAGTTGGGTGGTGCCCTGGTACAGGGTCTGCTGCTGGGTACCGGCCGGGTCCTGGTTCCACCCGACGTGGTCGCCGCCGCCCCAGGCCGGGATGTCGATGTACATCTCGTTGCCCTTGCGGGAGGGCGGGAGGTTGTTGAAGAAGGTGTCGTTGAGGAAGGGGCGCTGGATCGGCTTGAACCACTCCTCGGACTGCCTGCTGCCGGCCCGGTAGGCGGTCCTGGCTCCCTCCTCGAAGCCCACGGTGTCGGCGGTCACCTCCTGGTGCCAGCTGACGCGGTCGGTCGACACCCAGTCGGTCCGCTTCCCGTTCGCGGGCTCCGGCATGAGGGGGCCGGAGGTCCAGTCGACGCCGTCGAGCCACTCGAAGCGGAACTCGCTGCCGGACACGTCCCGCTGGGGGCTCGCGAAGGTGACGTCGATCCGGGCCAGGTTCTTGGCGTCGCCCTTGACCGCCATCTTCGACGGGATCTCGTTGTGCCAGACATGCGCGAGGTCGTAAACATACGGGCTCGCGGTCTCGGACTCGACGGTGATCGCGGCCTGGCCGTCCTCGACCTGCCGGATCAGCTTCTCGCCCTCGTCGGCGCCGAGCAGGCCGACGTCGAGTGCGACGGCCCGCTGGCCCCACGGCGCGTAGGAGCGCAGCGGACGGCCGTACCCGTTCTCCACCACCAGCATGAGCTTCGCACCGGCGGCGATCGCGTTGGCCGCCTGGTCGATGTCGCCGACCTCGTCGTTGTGCCGGACCACCACGGCCTTGCCGCGGGCGTCGAGGTGGGCGTAGTCCGCGCTCGACCCCTCGCCCGCGAAGACCAGCGGCAGTTTGTGGGTTCCCCTGGCCAGCGGGGTGACGCCCTCCTGGCGGAGGATGCCGGTGAACTCGGTCGTGCGGGTGGACACCGCCAGCGCCGGCTTCTCGCTGCGCCAACGGGCGGTCAGCTGGAAGTCCCCGTGGCTCACCTTGTGGGTGGTCGGCTGGGCCCAGATGCTGTCGTAGTACACGCTGTCGGCGGACAGGCCCGACCTGACACCGTTCATCACGCGGTTGTAGCCCAGCTTCTGGAACGTCACGTCGCTGCGCTGCGGGGTGGTCATCTCGATGCGCTTGGCCTTGGACGCGTCGAACGTGACCGTGGTGTCGCGGTTCAGCATGACGTCGGGGTCGCCGAGCAGCGCCAAGCCCTTGGAGTGGGGACCGTTGACGCCCTGCACCTCCTGGTAGGAGAGCACCGAGTACAGGTCGTCGGGGAGGAACATCTCCTCGGTGCCCGAGGGTCCGACCGACAGTATGTAAGGGTTCTTGTCGCCCGCCCTGAGCAACCAGAAGTCGCCGGACGTGGGCTTGCCCTCGGAGTCCCTGAACGTCAGGGTCAGCTTGTGCATCGTGGCGAAGCCGAGGGAGACGGCGGTGTGCGCCACGGGCCTGCCGGTCGTGTCGGTCGCGATGATCCGGCCCGAGTAGTGGTTCCCGGCGGTGCCCGCGGATCCGTCGATCGTCACGGTGACTCCGGCGGTGCCGTGTGCGGGCACGACCACGTGGGAGGCCGACAGGCGGAACATCCCGGCCGGGGCCTGCGCCGCGTCGACGGACAGGGTGAGCGCGACCGGCGTGTCGGTCATGTTGGTGTAGGTCACCGGGCGCGCGGTGGCGCCACCCTCGTCCTGGGCCACGTAGGCGGTCGCCGAGGCGAAGACCCCGGCCTGTGCTGCCGCCGCGACGTCCAGCCGGCCGCTCCCCGCGTCGAAGGCGTCGTACGCCGGGGTCTGCCGGGAGCTGCTGGCCAGCAGGTCCTTCAACTGCGCACCGCTGAGGTCCGGGTGGGCCGCGGCGAGCAGGGCGGCGGCGCCCGCGACGTGCGGGGTGGCCATGGAGGTGCCGCTCATCGACTGGTAGGCGCCCTGGCCGTTGCCGGTGAACTGGGAGTTGGCCGCGAGGATGTCGACACCGGGGGCGGTGATCTCCGGCTTCAGCGCGCCGTCGATGCGGGGGCCCCGGCTCGAGAAGGGCGCGAGGGAGTCGGCGGAGTCGACCGCGCCCACGGTGAGCGCGGACGTGGCCGTTCCCGGTGCGCCGATGGTGCCCGGACCTCCCACGTTGCCCGCGGCGACCACGAACAGGGCGCCGGTCTGGGCGCTCAGCCGGTCGATGGCCTGGCTCATCGGGTCGGTTCCGTCGGACGGCTGGTCGGTGCCGAGGCTCATGTTGATGATCCTGGCGTGCTGGTCGAGGGCCGCCCACTCCATACCGGCGAGGGCGTAGGAGATGCTTCCGCTGCCGGAGTTGTCGAGCACCTTGCCCACGTGCAGCCGGGCGCCGGGCGCGACGCCCTTCTCCTTGCCGTCGGAGGCCGCACCGGTGCCGGCGATGATCGACGCGACATGGGTGCCGTGCCCGGCGTGGTCGTCGGTGTTCTCGTCCGGTACGAAGCTCTGCCGGCTGACGATGCGGTCCGCCAGGTCGGGGTGGCCCGCGTCGATGCCGGTGTCGAGGACGGCGACGTCCACGCCCTTGCCGGTGTCACCGCCCTGCCAGACCTGCGGGGCGCCGATCTGCGCGGTGCTGTCGGCGAGGTCGGCGCGGATGGGTGCGTCGAGCCAGATGTGCGCGATGCCGCCGCCGAAGGACGGCCGGGTGTTCTGCGCCCGGGCGCCGTCCCCTGTCGCCGCCCCGGCCACGGACTTCCAGAAGTCGTCCGCGCGCGAGCGGTCCGCGCTCAGGGCGGCGCCCTGGATGCTGTCCAGAGTCCGCACCCGGGTCGCGCCGACGGGGACGGCGGACGCGCGGCGCGCGGCACCGGCCTGCGTGTAGGAGACGATCAGCGGCAGCCGGTCGCGGTGCGCGTCGTCGTACCCGTCCGCGACGAGGTTCGTGATGTTGAACAGTTCCCGGTCCAGCGTGCCTTGGGCCAGGTAGGGCAGCACGGACACCGGAAAGACGTACAGGTCGTCGCCCGAGGTCATGGTGCGCGTGGGCGTCGGCAGTCCGTCGGCGCCGCGGACGGTGACGGTGCCGCCGGACTGCCCCTGCCCCCGCGCCACCTGACGGGTGCGCACCACGTCGCCGGTGATCAGCGTGACGGCGTGCTCGCCGGAGGGCACATGTGCCGCGGCGGAGGAGGGCGGGGGAGCGGGAGTGCCGGACGGGGTGGCGGCTCGAGCCGTGAGGGGGCTCGTGAGCGCGAGCACGGAAGCACCGGCGATGACCGGCACGCTCCAGCGTCGTTGATGTCTCTTCAAGGTGTCCCCGGATAGGGTCCGGGCAGGGGGCGATCCGACCCCTGCCGTTCGAGGGCGCCGACCGTTGTGGGTCGGCGCGCCTGGGCGGGGTGATCATATGCACGTTTGATTTTGCTGTGAAGAGTGATTCTTTTCGTGGGGAACCGTGTGCCCCCATATGGGCGCGTCGCCTTTCCCGGGCCGTCAGGCGGGCTCGGCCTTGGGGCGGGCTCCAGCGCTACCGGTGTTCCGGCGATGCCGCCGTGCCGTCGCGCCGCCGCGCATCGTGGCTCGCGCGGACCCTCGTCACGCGATACCCGGATCACGCCCATCACAGTGTCGTATCGGCGCCAACGCCGGTCGCCGGCAAGGCTCGGGCCCGAGCGCGTGCCGCCTCATGTCCTGGGCAGGGCTGACGCCGTGTCTGTGCACGCCCGGGGCGCCGGCACGAGGCCACGGCCTCGTCTGCTTCGGCCCTCAGTGAGAGGACCTCCGGCCGTGACCGGGCTTCTTTCGCCGGGCGAACCGACCTGGGAGCGCCGGGCAGTGATCCGCGAGGGTGTCATCGGCCCTCTGCCGCCAGGCGCCGTACCACGGTCAGCGCCTCGTCCACCGCTGCCGGGATGTCCGTCACCGGGAAGCGGGTGTGCCGGACCACGCGGTCGCGGTCCACCACCAGCACGGCACGCTTCAGCCGCAGCAGTTGCCCGGCGCGGAAGGTGGGCAGCCGGAGGGCAGCCCGCAACAGCGTCATGTCCGGAACGCATGCCGTCACCGACACCGGCGGCCCCTCCCTCGGAGGCGTCCTGATCGGCGTGACCGGCCCGGTCGGCGCCCTCGTCGTGGACGCCGCCGGCTACCTGGCCTCCGCAGTGCTCCTGCGCACCCTCCCCGAGAGCCGCGCCGCGCACCCCGCGAGCGAGAGCGCGCTCCGTCTGATGCGCAAGGGCTGGCGGTACGTCACCAGGCATCCGGTCATGCGCCCCTGCATGATGTGGGCCACCGCCGCCAACTTCCTCAACGCGGCGCTTGTCGCCCTCACTCCCCTGTACCTGGTCCGCGAGGCCGGCCTCAACTCCGTACAACTCGGTCTCGTCCTCGCCATGGACGGAGTCGGCGGGCTCGCCGGCGCCGCCGTCGCGGTCCGGGTGACCACACGCCTCGGCACCGCGCGGGGCATCATCGCTGCCGACCTGGTCGGCAGCGCGCTGCTCCTGCTCGCCCCGCTGACCACGTCGGCGGGAGACGCGTACTGGTTCGCCCTGGGCAACGCCGGCTTCGCCTTCGGCACCGTCATCGGCTCGATCACCACCCGCACCTACCGGCAGACCCAATCGCCCCCGGAACTGCTGTCCCGTGTGATGGCCACGGTCCGCTTCGTCTCCTGGGGCGCGTTGCCGCTCGGCGCGCTCACCGCCGGCCTCCTCGCCACCTGCACCGGCGCCCACACCGCCCTGTGGATCGTCTGCGCCGCCGGCCTCCTGCCTCCCCTCTACCTCTTCTCCACCGGGGTGGGCCGCCGACGCGATCTCCCTGGCGCCCCGCTCCGCGGGACGAGCGGATCCGGAGCCCCGGCCGACGGCGAGTGCTGAACCGCCGGCCCTGCCGCCCGAGCCGTGCCGACTGGCCTCATCGGGTGAGACGATGCGCCCCCGCCAGTGCCCTTACGGGACAGGTGGCCGCTGTCTCGGGGGCCGTCCCATGGTGCTCCTGCGCGAGGCGCGGGTCCGAGCGGATTTCGCGGTTGTGCCGGCCCACGGCCCCGCCGGTTGACTGGTGGACCGGCGCGGGCGGCGCGTGTCGTCTCCCCGCGGGGGAGTCGCTACGGCGTGGTGATGTGACACCGTTTCCGCGCACGACCTCCCGCGGTGCCGCGGTGGCTCCGTCCCGTGACGGGTGCGCGGTGCCGCGGATCCTCCTTCGGTGATCGGGAGGTTATGCGTCGGGGCACGAGTCGGCCGCCTGCGTCAGCGTCCAACCGGCCCCGTGCACCCGGACGGTGCCGTACACCTTGTACTCCGCCTTGGTGTCGGGTGAAGCCGCGAAGCCACCGGAGCCGCCGACATCCGCCGTATTGGGGACCGAGGTGAGCGATGTGCCCACGCGGGACACCGTGCAGGCGAGTTGCATCATGGCGCGGTGGCTGAGCGGGCTGACTCCCTTGGGCAACCGCACCTCGACGGCGTCGGCGCCGGCCGCCACCTCCAGCGCGCCCTTCACGCGGGGCAGCTCCGTGGTGATCTTCGCCGCCTCGTCGAGGGTCGGTCCGGCGAACAGCAGGCGAACGGCGTTCTCGACGTTCACGGGCACGGTCGTCTTGCGCCCGTAGGCACTCAGTTCGCCGTCCCGCAGGAAGTAGAGGGGGACGATGGTCGGCGTCAGGGGGGTACCAGGGTCGGCGGAGGACAAGCCGTGCGCCGGTTCGCCGGCTCCGATGACGCCGGTCGGGGGGACCCCGCAGGCCGTCAGCGTGAGCGCGGCCGCGAGCCCGGTCATCAGCGCCGCCAGGCGCGCCCGCTTCACCGCGCACCCACGTCGGCGCCGGCGTCGTCGCCGGGCGCCGCGCCCGCGCTGTCGCGGCGCAGGGGGAGTTCGACCGTGAAAGCCGCACCACCCCAGGGCAGGTTCGCGGCACCGACCCGGCCGCCGTGCAGCCGTACGTTCTCCGCGGTGATGGCAAGGCCCAGCCCGCTGCTCTCGCTCCTGGCGCGTGAGCTGCTCGCCTTGTAGAAGCGTTCGAAGATGTGCGGCATGGCCTCCTCGGCGATCCCCGGCCCGTTGTCGGTCACCTCGATGACGGCCCACGCCATGTCCGCGGACTCCTCCCGCACGCTCATGTTCAGCCGCACCGGTGGCTCGCCGTGCCGCAGCGCGTTGCCGACCAGGTTGGCGACCACCACATCGAGACGGCGCGGATCCACCCGCGCCCGCAGCGCCCCGGGCGGCGGGAGATGGGTCTCCACCCGGCCCTGCCACCCCCGGGCGGCCAGGGTGTGCTGTACGAAGTCGGCCAGATCGATCTCGTCCACGTTGAGTTCGGCCGCGCCCGCGTCGAACCGGGATATCTCCATCAGGTCGTTCACCAGCACGCTCAGCCGGTTGGTCCCCTCGCTGATGAGCCGCAGTGCCTCCCCGGTCTCGCGGTCCAGGATCGGCGCGTTCTCGTCCAGGACGTCGGTGACCGCCGACATCGCCGCCAGCGGTGTCCGCAACTCGTGGGACACGTCCGCGACGAAGCGACGCGCCTGGGACTCCATGCGGCGCAACTCCGCCACCGAGCGCTCCAGTTCTGCTGCCGTGTGGTTGAAGGACTCGGAGAGGTCGGCCAGTTCGTCGGATCCGTTGACGTCCAGCCGGACGTCGAGGTGCCCCTCGGCCATGCGGCGCGTCGCCCCGCGCAGCGCTCGTACCGGGCGGAGCACGCCGCTCGCGGCCAGCAGGGCCAGAACGACGGCCAGGCCCAGGGCCACCAGCGTGGCGTCCTCGATGGCGCTGACCATGGCGTCGACGTAGGCCTGTTCGGTGTTCTGCGGCACGACCAGGTACATGGCGAGCCCGGAGAGCCTGGGCCCCTTGACCTCGTCACTGGTGTAGGTGACCGGCATGCCGACCACGAGCCAGGGAGTCCCGTACCGGTTCACCCGTTGGAACACCGCGGCGGGCCTGGTCGCCACGGACCGTCGCAGTTCCGGCGTGAGTGCCTCGAAGTCGGCACTCGTCACCCAGGCGCGATGATCTTCGTACGTGGCCAGAATCCGCCAGCCCTGGGAGGCGTTGGCCTGGCTCAGCCGGCGCACCGCCGTGTCCAGGTCCGACTGATCCGGCGGGAGGGGCGTCTCGCGGGCCACCGCGTTGACGCTGTCCCGGAACTGCCGGATCACGGCGTCCTGGCTCTGCTGCAGTACCCCCGTGCGCGCCTCACGGAAGGTGACGGCCCCGGTGCTCAGTGCTCCGGCCATGGCCACCAGGACGAAGGCCACGACGAGCCGGGAGCGCAGGCCCCGCAGCGGCAGCGGGACCTTCGCCAGTGCCGCCCGGTGGAAGCGCTTCCCTGTGGGGCCCTGTCCGGTCGCTGCGGCTCCGCGCCGCCGCACGGCCCTGCGCGGGCGTGCGGACCTCCGGCGGCTCACGCGGTACCGAAGCGGTAACCGAAGCCGCGCACGGTCTGGATGTACCGGGGAGCGCCGCCGAGCTCGCCGAGCTTGCCGCGCAGCCGCTTCACGCAGGCGTCCACGAGCCGTATGTCGCCGTAGTAGCTGTGCTCCCAGACCGCTTCCAGCAGTTGCTGCCGGCTGAAGACCTGGCCGGGCGAGGCCGACAGGGTCAGCAGCAGCCGGAGTTCCGAGGGGGCGAGCGCGACGTTCGCCCCGCGGTGTGTCACCACGAGCCCGGCCCGGTCGATCAGCAGTTCCCCGTGCGACTCCGGCCTGGGCCGGGCGGTGTCGGAGGCCGAGGCTTCCTGCCTGCGCAGTACGGCCCGTATGCGTGCGTCGAGCACCCGGGCCTGCACCGGCTTGACGACGTAGTCGTCCGCGCCGGCCTCCAGTCCCACGACGACGTCGATGTCGTCGCCCTTCGCGGTGACCATGATGATCGGCACCTGGTCGCGGTCCCGTATGCGCCTGCACACGTCGAGGCCGGACATCCCCGGCAGCATGAGGTCGAGCACGACGACGTCCGGGCGGAAGGGGCGGAGCCGTTCCAGTCCTTCTTCGCCCGTACCGGCGGCCAGGACGTCGTGCCCCTGGTGGCGCAGCCCGAGCTGGACGGCCATACGGACATCTGGGTCGTCTTCGACAATCAGGACTCGTGACACCGTGCCAGTGTAAGCAGGCCGAGATCCGTGGCCGGCTCGGGAGAGTGCCCTGCTGGGAGCTGTTACACAAGGGTCACAGGCGGGGTGCGCGAACGCCTTCCGGGCGCCGCCGGCACCCGAGGGCGGTCGTTATCGCTTCGTTATTTCGCGGGCTCCAGGCGATCATCTGGGATGACCAGGTTGGATTGCCATGAGTGCATCCCACCGAGCCGGACACCACCGCTCCTCCCGTAGCCGACGCCGACCGCGCCGCCGGGGCCGGGGCTATCTGGTCGCCACCCTGGTGGTCGTCGGACTGCTGGGGTCCGTCGCCTTCTTCCTGGACGACGGGCGCGGCGAGGCCGCGGGCGAGGCGCGGCACCAGCGCGGCACGGCGCCCGCCCCACCCTCGCCGTCCACCTCTCCCACGCCCTCCCCCTCGCCCACTCCGACGCCGACCCCCACCAAGATCGACGTCCCCGCGACGGGCAGCGGCACGTTCGTCACCGCGCAGGCCGGTGGTGAGAAGGTCGGTCGCGGTCCGCGCCCGCTGCGCTACGTGGTGAAGGTCGAGACCGGTCTCGACATCTCGCCCGAGGAGGCGGCCGCCGAGATCGCCGACATACTCGCCGCCCCCCGGGGCTGGAGTCACAACCCGGCTTTCGCGTTCCAGCTGGTGGGCGCGGACGCGGCGCACGACCTCACGTTCCGGATAGCGACAGCGGGCACGGCGGACGCCCTGTGCTGGGCGGGCATCCACCAGGACACCGAGGGTGAGTACAACTGCGAGGTCCCCGGCGGCGTCGTGGTGAACCTCAAGCGCTGGGTCGAGGGCTCGCACATGTTCGACGGTCCGATCCATGACTACCGTGGGCTGATCATCAACCACGAGATGGGCCACTTCCTGCAGTACACGCACACCACCTGCGCGGGCCCGGGGCAGCTCGCCCCGGTGATGATGCAGCAGATCAAGGGCCTGCACGGATGCGTCGCCAACGCCTGGCCCTATGACAGGAACGGACGTTTCGTGACCGGGCCCCACGTGCCCTGAACCGGCGTGACAGTTCGGTCATGATCCGGGCCAGGGACCGTCACCTGGCAACGCCAGCCTTGATCCACGAACCGGACGCCCCGACTCAGGGGCGACGACCGCGTCAACCCCTTTCTCGATCGAATGGAAGAGCATGTCTGGATCCCGCGCTGTTCGCGCACTGAGTGTGGCGGCGAGTCTGCTGCCGCTGCTGGCGGCCTGCGGCACACAAGAGGCATCGCATCCCGCGGGCGGCGCGAAGTCCCCGGCCGGAGCGCGGGGGCAGCTCGAGGTCCCCGCGGACGCCGGCGCCGAGACCAAGAAGGAGTACCTCCTGGAGAACGCGATCGCGGCCTGCATGAAGAGGAAGGGGTTCAGCTACACCCCTGTGGCCCCCGAGGACTTCGCGGGCTCCTGGGCGACCGACGGTGCGGACTACGGACTGACGAAGAAGTTCCGGCAGAAGTACGGATTCGGCGTCTACTCGGGCGTCGTCTACCCCGACGACCCCCAGGCGCCGGGCAGCAAGTCGGCCGCGGACGACGCGGACGTCTCGCCCAACGGGGACTACGTCGCCACGCTCACGGCGCCGCAGAAGGACGCCTGGTACAAGGCGCTGGGAGGCCCCCCAGACCCGAAGAGCGGCGAGAAGGAGTGGACCGGCTGCGACGCGGAGGCCAACAAGCAGGTCTACGGCAACGCGTCGGCGCAGGAGCGGAGTGTCACGACCGCGCAGCAGGGCCAGGCGAACGCGCAGGCCCTCAACGGCGATGGGCGGCTGGTCGCCCTCGCGCAGTCGTACGCCTCGTGCCTGAGGGACCACGGCATCCCCGTCACGACGACGCAACCGACGAACATCGGGGAGATGGTGAAGCTCCAGTCGATGAGCTCCGCCGCCCCCGGCAGCGCGGGTGCCGCCGAGGTCAACCCCGACGGGACCCCCGTGCAGCCCATGGGCAAGGACGAGGCCCTGCCCCTGCTCACGAAGGACATCGACCTCGCGCTGCAGGACCTGGAGTGCGGCAAGGACTTCCGGGCCGCCTACTTCCCGAAGTTCCTCAAGAATCCGGCCCCCAGCGGCGGCGGTGCCGGATGAGCGGGCGCCGCAGACTCGGCAGTCGGCCCAGGCAACTGGGCGTGATCGTCGCCGGCGTCGGGCTCGTGGGCGTGGGCGGCTGGTTCGCCGGATCGCAGATGCAGTCACCGGCGGACGCGGCGGCCGGCCACCGGCCGCCGAAGGCAGGACCGGTCACCGTCGCGGTGGAACGGCGGTCACTGACCGCCAACGTGGTGGCCCAGGGCTCCGTGGAGTTCGCCTCACCGCAGAATCTCGCCCTGGCCGGGCCGGTCGGGTCCCCGGCTGCGGGCGCCGGGGATGCCGGGCCGGGCGACGCCGTGGTGCAGCGAGTCACCAAGGCGCCCGTCGCCGGATCGCAGGTGAAGGAAGGCGACGTGCTGATGCAGGTGAGCGGTCGGCCGGTGCTCGTACTGAAGGGATCCGTCCCGATGTACCGCACACTCGGTCCCGGGGCGACGGGTGACGACGTCAGACAGCTCGAACGGGCCCTGGCCCGGCTCGGGTTCGCCCCCGGAGGGACCACCGGGACGTACGGGCAGTCGGATGCCGCAGCGGTGAGCCGCTGGTACCGGAGCAAGGGCTTCCCCGCGCAGGAGCCCGGATTCGCGGACAAGCAGCAGTTGGGGACGCTGGAAGCGGCCGTGACGACGGCGCAGCAGGCCCTTCTCGAGGCGCGAGGCTCGGGCAGCGGCTCGGGCAGCGGTTCCGGGGCCGGCACCGGCTCGGGCAGCGGTTCCGGCTCCGGTGGAGAATCCGGCAGGCTGCGTCTCAGGGCGGCGCAGCAGCAGCTGGACGCGGCGAACGCGGCCCTCGCCGCGTTCCGGGCCGGCTACGGGACCAAGATCCCCGCAGGCGAGCTGGTCTTCCTCCCTGAGCTGCCCGCCCGGCTGGACAAGGTGTCGGTCAAGATCGGCGACACTCCGACCGGACCGGTCGGCACGGTGACCAGCTCCACGGTCGTGGTGCAGGCCGTCATCCCCGGCAGCGACGCCAAGCTGCTCCATCCGGGGATGACGGCTCAGGTGGAGACCCCCGACGGCACCAAGGTGCAGGGGAGTCTGATGGCGCTCGGTGACGACGTCCCCAAGCGAGACGCGGGCGACGGCAAGGGCGCCCCGGGGACGTCGGGAGGCGGCGCCGGCGACGCGTCGGCTCCCGTGCCCGTGCTGGTCTCCGTCGCCCCCTCGGGAAACCTGGCCAAGAACGCCAACGGGTCCGCGATGGTCACCATCAAGGTGGGCGCGTCGGACGGCGACGTGCTGACCGTGCCCATCGCCGCGCTCCACACATCGGCCGGGGGAAAGGCCAGGGTGCGGGTCGTGCGCGGCGGCAAGGTCGTCGACGTCTCCGTGAAGGCGGGCCTGTCCGCCGACGGCCAGGTGGAGGTCACACCGTCCGGTGGCGACCTCGAGGCGGGCGACCATGTGGTGGTCGGACAATGACCGGCGCGGCGCCTGCGGTGGTGCCCGACGTGGGCACCGTCATCCAGCTGGACCGCGTCGGCCGGACCTTCGATTCCGAACCGCCGGTGCACGCCTTGCGGGAGGTGGACCTGGTCGTCCGGCGCGGCGAGCACCTGTCGATCGTCGGCCCGTCCGGCTCCGGCAAGTCGACACTGCTCAACACCCTGGGGCTGCTGGACCGTCCCACCTCGGGCGCCTACTGGCTCGACGGTGTGGAGACCAACACGCTCGGCGACCTCCAGCGCACCGCGCTGCGCGGCAGCCGTATCGGATTCGTCTTCCAGTCCTTCCACCTGCTGCCCTACCGGACGGTGGACGAGAACGTCATGCTCGCCGAGACCTACCGCCGGCCGCGCCCCGGGCGCGGCCGGTACGGCCGCAGCGCCCGGGCCCGGGAGGCACTGGACCGGGTGGGCCTCGGGCACCGGATCGGCTTCCGGCCGGACCGGCTCTCCGGTGGTGAGCGGCAGCGCGTGGCGATCGCCCGGGCGCTGATGAGCGAGCCCGCGCTGCTGCTCTGCGACGAGCCCACCGGCAATCTCGACAGCGAGAACACCGAGTCGGTGCTGGACCTCTTCGACCGTTTGAGCGGCCAGGGCATGACCCTGGTCGTGATCACCCACGAGGAGACGGTCAGCGTCCGGGCCGACAGACGCGTGCGGATCAGCGACGGACGCCTCACCGAGGAGGACCGATGAGGAGCCGGGTACGCGCCCTGGAGCCGGTTGAGCCGCCGAGTGCCGGGCCGCCGAGTGCCGGGCCGTGGACGGGCGAGCGGCGGACGGTCGGACGGCGGACCGGCGGGCGGCACACCAACCGCCGCGTCCGGGCGCGGCGCCGCGGTGGGGCCGAGGGGATCGAGCGTCCGTGGATGGACTTCCGGGACCTGTGGACCGAGGCGCTGGCGGGGGTGCTCGCCCGCCCCATGCGCTCCGCCCTGACCACACTGGGTACCGTTCTGGGCATCACCACCTTGGTGATCACCATCGGTGTGTCGTCCACGGCGGGCAACCAGATCGTCGGCCGGTTCGACGCGCTCACCGCGACCTCGGTCACGGTCGTGGTACCCCCGCCCCCGCCCTCGGCCCATCCCGTCCCGCTCGTGACCTGGTCGGGTGTCGACGCGGTCCGGCGCCTGGCCGGGGTCGAGTCGGTCGCCGCCCTCGCCGACTCCCGGGAGACCGCGAGCGTGCGGGTACGCGCCAACGACGTGGTGGCCCCGGGGGAGGTCTCCGGCCAGACCATGGCGGTGGTCGCGGCGTCCCCCACGCTGCCCGCGGCCGTCCGGGGCGAGATGACCGCCGGGCGCTTCTTCGACGACGGGGACGTGGCCCGGCACGGCCGGGTGGCGGTGATCGGCGACCAGGCCGCACGGCTCCTCGGTATCGGCTCGGTCAAGGACGCTCCCGCTGTCTTCCTGGAGGGCCGGGCGTACACCGTGATCGGCGTCCTCGGCGGAGCGGAACGGGAGCAGCAGCTCGCCACCGCGGTGATCCTGCCGTCCACGACCGCCGCGGACGAGCTGGGACTCGCAGCGGTCACGCGGGTACTGGTCAACACGGAGCTCGGGGCGGCGAACCAGGTGGCCCACCAGGCCCCGATCGCCCTGGCGCCCGGGGCCGCGGACGCCCTCGCCGTCACGGCACCGCCCGACCCGGCCAAGGCGCGCAAGGGAGTGCAGGGCGACGTCAACGGCATGTTCCTGATCCTTGGACTGGTCTCGCTGGTCGTCGGGGCCATCGGCATCGCCAACGTGACGCTGGTGACGGTCATCGAGCGGGTCGGGGAGATCGGGCTGCGGCGGGCCCTCGGTGCCTCGCGGCGCCAGGTCGCCGGCCAGTTCCTGCTGGAGTCGACGGCCGTCGGACTCCTCGGCGGCGTCGTCGGGGCCGTCTTCGGCATGGTGGTCGTGGTGGCCGTCTCCACGGTGCGGGAGTGGACCCCCGTCCTGGACGTGCGGCTCGCTCTGGGGGCCCCGGTCGCCGGAGCCCTCGTCGGACTCCTGGCCGGCCTCTACCCGTCGCTGAGGGCCTCCCGCATGGAGCCCGTGGAGGCACTGCGCAGTTGAGGCGGGTGAGGTGAAGGTGCCCCATGAGCACCGTGGAGCCGCCGCAGCGCCCGCCCGGGCGGCCCCGCCGATACACGGTTGACGCATGGCCGAGCGGCGGCTGATGCCGGGCGCGGATCCGCCTCGCGCATCATGGAGAGGTTGTGTACCTGCGTTCGATGGGAAGAGATGTCGGTTTCCGTGACAGAGGAGACGGCGGCCCCGGCGGCCGTGAGCGTCCTGCTCGTCGAGGACGACGAGGTGATCCGCCGGTCGGTCGCCATGGCGCTGGAACGCTACGGCTACCGCGTCACCGCCGCCGATGACGGCCTGACCGGACTCGAACTGTTCCGGGAGGGCCGCCACGACCTGCTGCTGGTGGACGTGATGCTGCCGGGCCTGGACGGAATCGGGCTGTGCCGGAGGGTCCGCGAGACCAGCATGGATCCGATCCTGATGATGTCCGCGCGGGGCGACGCACTGGACGTGGTCTCCGGCCTGGAGGCGGGCGCCGACGACTACGTGGTCAAACCCGTGGACACCGCGGTCCTCGTGGCCCGGATCCGCTCCCTGCTGCGGAGGGCGACCTTCACTCCCGTCGCCGGCCCGGCTGCGGGCGGCCTGCTCCCGGCCGGCACCGGACCGGCGGCCCGTGCGCAGCGGCCGGACGACCCCGCACGGCTCGTCTTCGGCGACCTGACGATCGACACCGCGGGCCTGGAGGTCTCCCGGGCGGGCACACCCGTCGCGCTCGCCCCCACCGAACTGCGGCTGCTCCTGGAGTTCGCGGCGAACCCCGGCGTGGTGCTGGACCGGAACACCCTGCTGCGCAACGTGTGGGACTACGGCTGGGACGGCGACAGCCGCGTGGTGGACCTCTGCGTGCAACGGCTGCGGAAGAAGGTCGGAGCCGAGCGGATCGAGACCGTCCGCGGCTTCGGCTACAAGCTGCGCCGCTGAGATGGGGATCGTACGCGATCTGCTCAACTGGCGTTCGCTGCGCTGGAAGAGCGCCTTCCTGGTCACCGTGGCCTGCTGCGCCGTCGCGCTGACGGTGGGGGTGCTGGTCCACCGCAGCACGCTGGCCCGGTCGATGAACGACGGTGGCGCGAAGGCCACGGCGCAGCTCGTCAGGGCCGTCGAGGACTACGAGCGCGACGGCTTGCCGCCCGAGGGGTTGCGGACGTCCACCCAGGAGATGCCCGCGCAGTTGCTGTTCCGGCTGCGTCACGTGCAGGGACCGAGCGGCGGGTACGCCACCTGGTACGAGGGCGACAGCCGTGGCGACCACCCGCAGATGTGGGCGGCGCTGACGTACCGGGGCCGGCCGGTGGCCCTGGCCGCCGACATGACGTCCGATCTGCTCACGCGGCGTGCCCTGAACCGGCACATGTGGAAGTACTCACTGGTGGCGCTGGCGGTCGTCGTACCGCTGACGGTGCTCGCGGCCGAGCTGCCCCATCGCAGACTGCGGCGCGTGGCGCGGACCGCGCGCCGTATCGCCGCCGGGGACCTGGCCGCGCGGACCGCCGCGGGCCGCACCGGCCGCGGCGGCGACGAGATCACCGAGATCGCCGCCACCGTTGACTCGATGGCCGACGGCCTGCTCGCGCGGCTGACGGCCGAGCAGCGCTTCACCGCCGACGTCGCCCACGAACTGCGCACCCCGCTGATGGGGCTGGTCACCGCGAGCGGGCTGCTGCCGGAGGGGGAGGCCACCGACCTCGTCCGCGACCGGGTGGGGGTGCTGCGGGTGCTGGTGGAGGACCTGCTGGAGATCTCGCGGCTGGACGCGGGCGCCGAGCAGGCCGAACTCAGGCCGGTCCCGCTGGGCGAGGTGGTCGAGGAGTCGCTGGCCCGTACCGGACTCCCCACGCGGTTCACGCCGGACGGCGCCGCGTACGCCAGGACCGACCCCCGCCGGGTCGACCGGATCGTGGCCAACCTCGTCGTCAACGCCCACCGTCACGGCGGCACGCCCGTCGAGGTCGTGGTGGCGGGCACCACCGTGACCGTGCGGGACCACGGTCAGGGCTTCCCGCGCGAACTGCTCGCGGACGGGCCCCAGCGGTTCCGCACCGGGGCGTCGGAGCGCGGGCGGGGCCACGGGCTCGGGCTGACCATCGCGCTCGGCCAGGCCCGGGTCATCGGCGCCTCGCTGTCCTTCGCCAACGCACCCGGCGGCGGCGCGGTCGCCTCACTGCGGCTGCCGGCGGCCGACTGAGGGACGGCGGGCGCCGCACACCGCCGCGAGGCCGGTGTGCGGCGGGGTGATACCGGACGGATGACCGGCTGAGCGGTGCCGGAGCCTCGGTCACGGCGCCTTCGACATCTGCGCGCCCCACGGTGGGCGGTGTGCGTGAGAGCCACGCCGCCACCCCGTGGAGGAGCCCCGTAGATGCGCGTCGTCCCCGAACCCCGTGAGCGTGCCGCAGGACGTTCGCAGCCGCAGCCGCAGCCGCAGCCGCAGCCGCCGCCGCAGCCGCAGCCGCAGCGCGCCGGACCGCGGGATCTGCTTGGCCGGCCACGTCCTCGGCGCGTGCCCGTTCCCGTCCTGGCCGGTGGCGCCGCCCTTGTCACCCTGATCGTCCTGGGCGCGCTGGTCCTGATCACGGGCGACGGGGGACGCGGCGTCAGCGGCCATCGGACCGGCGGCCACCCCATCGGACGGTTGACGCACCGCCCTGCCGTGGCGCTGCCATGGCCGCACGAGGGGCAGGCCAGCGTGCTGGTCGAGGGGCTCGGCGACGCCGGTGACCTCGGCGACCGGGGCGAGCAGCGCCCGGTGCCGATAGCCAGCGTCACCAAGGTGATGACCGCGTATGTGGTCCTGCGCGACCATCCGCTGCGTGAGGGCGCGTCCGGCCCCGGGATCACCGTCGACCAGCGGGCGGCGGACGAGTCCGGCTCGGGCGTGGAGTCCAGCGTGCCGCTCAGGCGGGGGCAGCGGCTGGGCGAACGGCAGTTGCTCGAACTGATGCTGATCCCCTCCGGCAACAACGTCGCCCGGCTGCTGGCGCGTTGGGACGCCGGTTCGCAGGAGGCGTTCGTGGTGAAGATGAACCGGGCCGCCGCCGACCTCGGCATGGACCGGACCACCTACACCGGCGCAAGCGGCATCGAGTCCACCACCGTCAGCACCTCGGGGGACCAGCTGAAACTGGCGCGGCAGGTCATGCGCGACCCGGTGCTCGCGGCCATCGTGGCCCTGCCCAGCACCACCGTGGCCGGTGTGCCCGGCACCATCCTCAACACGAACACCCTGCTCGGTACGTCGGGTGTCATCGGGCTCAAGACCGGCTCCAGCACCCCCGCCGGCGGGGCCCTGATGTGGGCGGCCACTGCACCCGACCGCCGCGGACACGACCGTCTCGCCCTCGGCGTCGTCCTCCACCAGCGTGCCGGCACCAGCCCGCAGGAGGGCCTGCAGGCCGTCCTGGACGTCAGCCACACCCTGGTGGAGGGCGTACGGCGGTGGGTGGCCGGGACCGGGACCGCTGCCGCCGCCGGCGTCCAGCCCGGGAGCGGTGAGGCGTGACCACCCGACTGCGCATTTCCGGCGTCCAGGCGGAACCCGTCCGCGAACGCGGGGCGGCCCCTGCTCCCGGCACGTGGCGCCGGGGGCGCCTCGCTGCCGCCCTCGCGGCGGCGTCAGCCCTGGTGATGCTCGGCCATGGGCACGTCCCCAACGCGGCCGGTCACCTCGGCAGCCTCGTCGAGACCGTTCTGCCCTGGGCCGGCCTGTCCGTCCCGGGCCTCCTGCTGTGCGCCCTGCTGCGGCGCTCGGCGACCGCCGCCGTCGCCGTACTGCTGCCGGCCGTCGTCTGGTGCTCGCTGTTCGGCGGAACCCTGACCGACAAGCGGGAGGCCGGCGGGGACCTGACCGTGGTGACGCACAACGCCAACGAGGAGAACCCGGACCCGCCGCGTACCGCCCGTGCCCTGGCGGCCTCGGGCGCCGATCTGATCGCCGTCGAGGAACTCGGCGACAACGCCGGGGCCTACGACACGGCTCTGCGCGACCACTACCCCTACCACTCGGCGCAGGGCACGGTCGGCCTGTGGAGCCGCTACCCGCTCGCCGACGCCCGGAGGGTCGACATCGCGCCCTGGCCGCGCGCCCTGCGTGCCACCGTCCGCACTCCCAAGGGGCCCGTCGCCGTCTACGTCGTGCACCTGCTGTCCGTCCGGTTCACGGCGCGCAACGGCTTCGGCACCGGCGCGCGGGACACCGCCGCGCACGCACTGGCCGCCGCGCTGCGGGCCGAACCTCTGCCGCGCACCCTGGTCATGGGCGACTTCAACGGCACCGCCGACGACCGGGCCCTGTCCCCGGTCACCTCCCCACTGAGGTCGGCCCAGGCCGAGGCGGGCGCCGGGTTCGGTCCGAGCTGGCCGGCGTCCTTCCCCGTGGCCCGGATCGACCACATCCTGGTGCGCGGCATGGAACCGCGTTCCGCCTGGACCCTTCCGGCCACCGGCAGCGATCATCTGCCGGTCGCGGCATCGGTCCGCCTGTGACGGCTCCGGGCCGCCCCGCCGCCGGGTCCGTGACGTTCGGGCGCACCGGGCTCCCGCAGCGCCGGGCGCCGAGCCGGCCGCTGTGAAGCGCCCGTCCTGGTAACGGCGCTACCAGGCACGGCGTCCGACCCCATGGCTACGCTCCGAGGGATGACCACGAGACCCCACCGGACGACCGGCCACCCGCCACCCGCGCTCCGCCTGGAGCACGGCTCCGTCCACGACGAGGCCTGCCCGAGCTTCCAGGGGGCGGTGGAACTCGTCGGGTGCCGCTGGACGGGGGCGATCCTGTTCGCGGCGTCGCAGGGCGCGCGCCGTTTCGGCGAATACCGCGCGGTCATCGCCGGCATCTCCGACCGGCTGCTCGCGCAACGCCTCAAGGAACTCGAGGCCGAGGGCCTCATCGAGCGCTCCGTCATCCCGAGCACCCCCGTGCAGGTCCGCTACGAACTCGCGCCCGACGGCCGGGCGCTCATCGCCGCTCTGCAGCCGCTGGCGCAGTGGAGCGTGCGCCGACTGCGCCGAACCGGGGATGGAGACGACCCACAATGGGTGAATATCGGATCGAATGGGTAATAACCACGCAAAGTTTTCGGAGGTAGTGCAGAGAGGTGCCACATGACCCGAGGAGCCGAGGGAACCCCGGACCACCCTCCCCGCGCGAACGTCGACCTCGCCCGCTCATGCGGTACGTGCTTCGGGTGGGGGACCGTCGTCACCGACCAGGGCCGACACGAACTCTGTCCCGACTGCCAGGACGGCGGGCTCGATGAGGCCCTGCGCGTCAGAGCCGTACGTCTGCGCCCAGGCTCCCGCTACACCTCCCCCCGCTGACCCGTCTTCCGTTGGGTGCACCACGCATGCGACGTGCCCCGTGCGCCCCGTCCGTCCGTGCGTACGGTCCGGCCGACCGGTCGGTGCCCGGTGACCGGTCGGCTCGACGAGGGCGGCCCCGATGCGCGAAGCGCGGCCCCGGGTCGGCCTTCCGGGCGCGGCCCCGCTCCGAGGGCGGATTCGGCAAGCCGGAGCGGGGCCGCACTTCCAGGGTGCGCCCGAGGTGCGTCCGGCACACGCCGGGGCCGGTGATCGCCGTGCCGGGGCCACGCGGGCGAGCGGCCCGGGCGCTGACGCCGATCCGCAGACGGGCTGAGCGGCAGCCATGGCGCAGGCAGGCTGGGCGAGAGACGGCGAAGCGATAGACGAAGGTATAGGTCGTGGCCCTCGCCGCGCCTTCGGTCACCCGCGGAACGCAGACTTCCTGCCGACGCGCGGCGTCGCCCCCGCCCCATAGCTTCGGGGACATGCACCGAACCCCCCGTACGGACACCCCCTCGATGACCCAGCGCCCCGCACTGCTCGTCGCCGGCCTCGGCGGCCTCGCCCTCCTCCTGCTGGGTGGTGTGCCGCTCACCGAACGGCTCCTCGCCCACCTGACCCTGTGGGGGGCCGCCCCGAGCGTGCCCGGCCTGCCCCACCTGGTGCTCGCCGTGGTGGGCGCCGTGCTGCTCACCCTGTACTGGCTCCGTCGCCACGGCACGGCTCCGGCCGCCCACGACCGCTGAACGACGGACACGCACAGGAAGACGACACGGGCCACCACGTCATGACCGATTCCCCCAACACCACCCCTGCCATCGAGGCCGTCGGGCTGGGCAGGCGCTACCCCCGCGGGTGGGCACTGCGCGAGACGTCCTTCCGCCTGCCCGCCGGCCGCGTCTGCGCGCTCGTCGGACCCAACGGCGCCGGCAAGACCACCCTGCTGTCCCTCGCCGCCGACCTGATCGCGCCGACCACCGGCACGATCACACTGTCCGGGCACCACCCCGGCAGCGTCCGGGCCCGGCAGAGCACCGCCTTCCTCAGCCAGCAGAAGGCCCTCTACCCGCGGTTCCGCGTCAGCGAGATCCTGCGCATGGGCCAGGAGCTCAACCCCACCTGGCATCAGGAGACCGCCGAGGCCGTCATAGACGCCGGCGGCGTACCCATGAACGCCCGGGTCGGTACGCTCTCCGGCGGACAGGCCACCCGCGTCGCCTTCGCTCTCGCTCTGGGCAAGCGCCCCCGCCTGATGCTGCTGGACGAGCCGATGGCCGACCTGGACCCCCTGGTGCGCCACCAGATGACCGAGGTCCTCCAGGCGGAGGCCCGGCGCAACGGTTCGACCGTGGTGATGTCCTCACACCTGGTCTCCGAGCTGGAGAACGCCTGCGACTACCTCGTGCTCGTCAACAACGGCAGCGTCCGGCTGGCCGGCGAGGTGGACGCCCTCCTCGCCGAGCACCGGCAGGTCACCGCGCGCCACCGGGAGGAGCTGGACCGCGACGGTTGCCAGGTCATCGCGACCGCCGGCACCGACGGCGGCCACAGCGCGCTCGTCCGGGCGCCTCACGCGTCCCCGCTCGCCTCTGACCACCGCACCCCCACGCTGGAGGAACTGGTCCTCGGCTACCTCCGGACGCCCGACGCACCCGCCCTCCTCATGCCCAGTGCACGCATCACCGACAGCATCGAGGTGGCCGCATGAGCACCGCGACCGTCCACCCCCGCACCGCCGTCCGCCGGGGGCCGCGCCTGCGCGGACTGACCTGGCTGGTGTGGCGGCAGAACCGCACCGCCTTCAGGATCGGAC
Source organism: Streptomyces sp. ME19-03-3 (assembly GCA_033793685.1). Classification (GTDB taxonomy): domain Bacteria; phylum Actinomycetota; class Actinomycetes; order Streptomycetales; family Streptomycetaceae; genus Actinacidiphila. Next base: position 196,660 of record JARAXD010000008.1, read on the forward strand.
TGGCCTTCGCGGCGGCCGTCGTGGTCTACGCCCTCGTGCGGCACCAGCAGATCGTCTCGGCCGTCAGCGCACAGCACCTCGACGCGTGCCAGGGCTCCGCACTCTCCCAGGAGTGCGTCCGCCGCATCAACACCTTCGGGCAGAGGTACCAGTTCCCGATGCGGCGGCCGCTCCAGCTGATGCTGCTGCTCCCGTTCCTCTTCGGCCTGTTCCTCGGCGCGCCGCAGTTCGCGCAGGAGCTGGAGTCGGGGACGTACCGCACGGTCGCCACCCAGTCGGCGACGCGCATGCGCTGGTTCGCGGTGAAACTGGGCGTGCCGCTCGCCATGACGGTCGTCGTCAGCGGCGCCGTCGCCGCGGCGATGACCTGGTGGTGGCACCCGGCCGCCGAGGTGATGGGGGCGAGGTTCCCCTGGCACGCCTGGTATCCGTTCTACGGGGTGGGGCCCGTCGTAGTGGGCCTGAGCGCCCTGCTCTACCTCCTGGGGGCGGCCGCGGGGCTCGTCCTGCGCCGTACCGTCCTGGCCATGGGTGCCACCCTCGCCGTCGGAGCCGGGCTGTTCGCCCTGCTCGAAGCGGTCCGGCCGCACCTGTGGCCCGTCCGCACGGTGAACGCGCAGCATGTCACCGAACCGCCGATCCCCGACAACGCCTGGCAGCTCGCTGACGGCCCGTTGTCCAAGGGCGGACACCGGGTGGCGGAGGCCTGGGACTGCTACGCCGGCGGCCACCTCAAGCAGTGCCTCGCCGACCGCGGTGTCACCGGCCGCTGGGCGCAGTTCCACCCCGCCGCGGACTTCTGGCCGCTGCAGTGGACGGCGACGGCCTCGTGCCTGGCTCTGGGCGCCGTGCTCGTCGCGCTGGCCGTGTGGTGGACCCGCCGCAACCCGGCCTGACCTGCGGCCCCTGTGCCGCGGCCCCCTCCGCTACCAGCGCCGGGGGCCGGGGCCGGTCCCCGGAGCGGCTCTCGGTGTGGCTCCCCGTGCTGCGGCGCTCCTGTCGCACCCTCATGGGGGCACCTCAGCCCACCCGGTAGGGTTCCGCGCGCTCGTCGCGGAAGGACAGGCCCAGGCCGGGCGCGCCGTCGGCGCCGGGGGACACGGTGCCTCCGCCGGGGTCGAGGGTGCCGTCGAACAGCAACCGCTCGATGCGCACGTGGTCGTGGAACCACTCCAGGTGCCGCAGGTTCGGGGCCGCCGCGGCCGCGTGGGCGTGGACGTGCGGCGCGCAGTGCCCGGACAGGTCCACACCGAGGGCGTGCGCCAGGGCCGACACGCGCAGCCAGGTCGTCAGGCCGCCGCACCGGGTCGCGTCGGCCTGCAGGCAGTCCACCGCCCCGGCCCACAGCATGTGCCCGAAGTACGGCAGCGTGTAGCCGTACTCGCCGGCGGCGACCTCCGGAACGATCCGGGCACGCACCTGCGCGAGGGCCGTGAGGTGGTCGGAGGAAACGGGCTCCTCGAACCAGGTGACCCCCAGGTCGTGCAGGAAGCGCCCCATCGCGACCGCCTGTTTCACGCCGTAGGCCCCGTTGGCGTCGACGTAGAGCGCAGCGCGGGCTCCGATGCTGCGCCGCGCCCGGGCCAGGCGGTCGCGGTCGCGGGCCTCGGCGGTACCCCACGACTGCCCGATCTTGATCTTCACGCGGGGGATGCCCTGCTCCTCGGTCCAGCCGCGCAACTGGCGGTCCTGCCGGGCGTCGTCGTACGTGGTGAAGCCGCCGCTGCCGTACACCGGGACCTCGCTCCTCGCCCGTCCGAGGAGCCGCACGAGGGGCAGGTCCAGCAGCCGGCTCTTGAGGTCCCACAGGGCGATGTCCACCGCCGAGACGGCTCCCGCCATCAGGCCGGGCAGGCCTGCGTTGCGCACCGCCCGGCACATCGCCTCGTTCGCCGCGGGAACGTCCCAGGCGCTCGTTCCGGTCACGACCGGTGCGAGATGCCCGGTGACGACCTGGGCGGTGGCGGGGGCACCATACGTCCATCCGGTTCCGGTGGTGCCGCCGCAACGCACCCGGACCAGCACGAGGGTGGTGGCGTCCCAGGTCGCGGTGCCGTCACCTTCCGGTGCGTCGGTCGGCACCGTGTACGCCGCGGCCACGACGGAGTCCACCGCCGGCGCGTCGGCGGCGGCCCGGCTCACTGCTCGCCGTGCCCGTGGCGTCCGCGGCCGGGCAGCATCTCCTGGACCTTCGCCTTGAAGCCCTGCCGGACCATCGAGGCACGGTCGGGGTCCCCCTTGAGCACGGACGTGGCGGCTGCCTCGATCTGGTCGAGCGTGGCGTGCGGCGGAATGGGCGGGACGGCGGGATCGGTGCGGAAGTCCAGGACGAAGGGCCGGTCCGCGGCCAACGCGCGCTGCCAGGAGTCCACGACCTCGTCGGGCTTCTCCACACGCAGGCCGTCCAGGCCGATGGAGCGGGCGAAGTCCGCGTAGGGAATGTCGGGCAGGTCCTGCGAGGGCAGGAACTGGGGGGCGCCCGACATGGCCCGCATCTCCCACGTCACCTGGTTGAGGTCACCGTTGTTGAGCACGGCGACGACCATCCGCGGATCCGACCAGTCGCGGTGGTACTTGGCGGCGGTGATGAGTTCGGCCATCCCGTTCATCTGCATCGCCCCGTCGCCGACCAGGGCGATCGCCGGCCGGTCGGGGTGGGCGAACTTCGCCCCGATCACGTACGGCACACCGGGTCCCATGGTGGCGAGCGTGCCGGACAGCGAACCGCGCATGCCGCCGCGCATCCGAAGGTGCCGTGCGTACCAGTTGGCCGCGGAACCGGAGTCGGCGGCCAGGACGACGTCCTCGGGCAGCAGAGCATCCAGGGCGTGCACCACGAACTCGGGGTTGATCGGGTCGGCTTCGACGCCGGCGCGGCGCTCCATCACCTCCCACCAGCGGGCCGTGTCCTTCTCGATCTTCTTCCGCCAGCCGCCGTGCTTCTTGCGCTTGAGCCTGGGCAGCAGCCGGGTCAGCGTCGCCCTGGCGTCGCCGACCAGGTTCACCTCGAACGGGTAACGCAGGCCCACCATGAACGGGTCGATGTCGATCTGCACCGCGCGCGCCGTGCCGAACTCCGGCAGGAACTGGGTGTAGGGGAAGCTGGAGCCGATGACGAGCAGGGTGTCGCAGTCCTGCATCAGCTCGTAGCTGGGCCGGGTGCCCAGCAGCCCGATCGCCCCGGTGACGTACGGCAGTTCGTCGGAGAGCGCGTCCTTGCCCAGCAGCGCCTTCGCCACGCCGGCGGCCAGCGTGTCGGCCAGTTCCTCCACCTCCGGCCGTGCGCCGCGCGCCCCCTGCCCGATGAGCACCGCCACCTTCTCGCCCGCGTTGAGCACCTCGGCCGCCCGGTCCAGGGCGTCGTCGTCGGGGACGGGGGCGAAGGAGGACAGGCCCAGACTGGAGGGCACCATCTTGAACGCGTGCTGCGGCGGGGAGTAGTCGAGTTCCTGGACGTCGGCCGGAATGATCACGGCCGTGACGGTGTGCCTGGCGGCCGCCACCCGCATGGCCCGGTCGATGACGTTGGGCAGCTGCTCGGGGACCGTCACCATCTCCACGTACTCCGAGGCGACGTCCTTGAACAGACTCAGCAGATCCACTTCCTGCTGGTACGAGCCGCCCATGGCACTGCGGTTGGTCTGCCCGACGATCGCCACCACCGGTACGTGGTCGAGCTTCGCGTCGTACAGGCCGTTGAGCAGATGGATGGCACCGGGGCCCGAGGTGGCCGCGCAGACGCCGACCCGGCCGGAGAACTTGGCGTAGCCCACCGCCTCGAAGGCGGCCATCTCCTCGTGACGGGCCTGCACGAACCGCGGCTTGTCGTCCGCCCGCCCCCATGCGGCGAGCAGTCCGTTGATGCCGTCACCCGGATAGGCGAAGACATGGTCGACGTCCCATTCCCGCAGCCGCTGCAGGACGTAGTCGGACACCTTGATGGACACGGGGGACTCACCTTCCTGTTCCGTCGTCAACGTCGCCGGTGGCGGCGCAGCCCGAGGAGGGCGGCCCCGGCCCCGGCCGCGGCAGTGGCGGCGCATACGGCCGCCGGTACCCGTCCGTCGCGCGGCGAGGCGGCCGGGCGCTCCGCGAGCCGCTCGGGCCGTTCGCGCGGAATCGGCCCGTCCAGGGCGAACGCCAGCGCCTCGGCCAGGTGCACGGCACGCCGGCCCGTGCCGCCCTGCTCGATCTGGGTGCGGCAGCTGAATCCGTCGGCGAGGACGAAGGCGTCGCCCGGCGCGTCGCGCACGGCCGGCAGCACCCCCAGTTCGCCCACAGCCATGGACACCTCGTAATGGCCGCGTGCGAAACCGAAGTCGCCCGCCAGTCCGCAGCAGCCCTCGTCCAGTACGCGGGGCTCCACGCCGGCCCGACGCATCAGTTCGCGGTCGGCGTCATCGGCCAGGACCGCGTGCTGGTGGCAGTGCGTCTGCACCACCGCACGGCGGTCCAGCCGAGGCGGCTGCCACTCCTCGGGGGCGTCGTTCACCAGCAATTCGGCGAAGGTGCGGAACTGTCCGGCCAGTCGCCGCACGTCCTGGTCCTCGGGCATCAGTTCCGGGGCGTCGGCGCGGAACACCGCCGCGCACGACGGCTCGAGCCCGACGACGGGCGTGCCCGCCTCCAGCCACGGCCGCAGTACGTCGAGCGTGCGGCGCAGCACGCGGCGTGCCATGGCCGGCTGCCCGGTGGAGAGCCAGGTCAGCCCGCAGCACACGGTCCGCGTGGGAACGGCGATCCGGAAACCCGCGTCCTCCAGCACCCGGACCGCGGCCTTCGCCACCCCCGGATGGAACTGGGCGCTGAAGGTGTCGGGCCACAGCAGCACCGCACGTGCGGCGCCCGGGTCCGGCTGAGCCGTGCCGCGCGCGGCCCACCACTCGGCGAACGACTCCCGCGGAAAGGGCGGCGCGTCACGTTCCGCCGCCACCCCGGCGAGGGCCTTGCCCACCCGGGCCAGGCCCGGCGCGGTCAGGGCGGCGTTGACCAGCCGGGGCGACACCCGTGCCAGCCGTGCCCACAGCGGCAGCCAGCCCATCGAGTAGTGGGCGGCCGGCCGGAGCCTGCCCCGGTAGTGGTGCGCCAGGAACTCCGCCTTGTAGGTGGCCATGTCCACCCCGACGGGACAGTCGGACTTGCAGCCCTTGCAGGCCAGGCACAGGTCGAGTGCGTCCCGGACCTCCTTCGAACGCCAGCCGCCGGTCACCGCCGCGTCGGCGTGCCCGTTGAGCATCTCGAACAGCAGCCGTGCCCTGCCGCGCGTGGAGTGCTCCTCCTCGCCGGTCGCCCGGTACGAGGGGCACATCACCCCGCCGCTGTGCGTGCGGCAGTTGCCGATGCCGACGCAGCGCATCACCGCGCGGGTGAAGGAGTGGGCGTCGCGGGGATAGCCGAAGTACGTCGCATGGCTCTCCGGCCTCCAGCGCGGGCCCAGGCGCAGGTTCTCGTCGACCCGGTACGGGGCGACGACCTTTCCGGGGTTCATCCGGTCGCCGGGGTCGAACAGCGCCTTCAGCTCCCCGAACGCCGACACCAGACGTTCGCCGAACATCCGCGGCAGCAGTTCGCCGCGGGCCTGGCCGTCGCCGTGCTCACCGGAGAGTGAGCCGCCGTGGGAGACCACCAGGTCGGCGGCGCGCTGCACGAAGGCGCGGAAGTCGCGCACCCCCTGGGCCGTGGTCAGCTGGAACGGGATCCGGGTGTGCACGCAGCCCTGCCCGAAGTGCCCGTACAGCGAGGACTGCGCGTAGCCGAAGTCGTCGAACAGCTTCTTCAGCTCACGCAGGTAGTCCCCGAGCCTTTCGGGCGGCACCGCTGAGTCCTCCCAGCCCTCCCAGGTCTCGCGCCCGTCCGGAGGCCTGGCCGTCACACCGAGCCCGGCCTCACGGGCCTTGAGCATCTCCTGCTCCCGTTCGGGGTCGTCGGAGAAGGCCACGTCGGCCCCGTCCTGATCGCGCCCGACGGCCCGCAGGAGCGCGCGCGACTGCCGGTCCACGTCGTCCTTGCCGTCGCCGCCGAACTGCAGCAGGAGCCATGCGTCACCTTCGGGCAACTGCTCGAGGGAGTCGAGGTAGGCGTGCTCCTCGCGCATCAACTGCGCCATACGGCCGTCCAACGCCTCCAACTGCGTCGGTGCGCAGTGCTCCAGCAGCCGCGGCACGTCATCGGCCGCGGCGCAGATGTCGGGATACCCCAGCACCACCATGGCCTGGGCGGCGGGCACCGGCACCAGGTCCAGTTCGGCGCGGAGCACCGTGACGAGCGTCCCCTCACTGCCCACCAGCGCCTTGGCCAGGTCGAAGCCGTTCTCCGGCAGGAGCGAGTCGAGGTTGTAGCCGGACACCCGGCGCGGCAGTTTGGGGAAGCCCGTGCGGATGTCGGCGAGGTAACGGTCCGTCAGCTCGCGCAGGCCCCGGTACAGCTCCGCCCTCCGGCCGCCGCCGGCCACGACGGTCCGGTACTCCTCCGGCGAGGTGGGACCCACCCAGCAGCGCAGCCCGTCGTAGGTGAGTATCTCCAGTCGGCGCACGTTGTCGACCGTCTTGCCGTACGCCTGCGCCGACGCGCCGCAGGAGTTGTTGCCGATCATGCCGCCCAGCGAGCAGTGGCTGTGCGTCGAGGGCTTCGGCCCGAACTGCAGGCCCTGGTCGGACAGCTGCCGGTCGAGCTCGTCCAGCACGATGCCGGGTTCCACCACGCACGTGCTGTGCTCCGCGTCGACCGACAGCAGGCGGTCGCAGTACTTGGTCCAGTCGATGACGACCGCGGTGTTCGTGCACTGGCCGCCCAGACTCGTGCCGCCGCCACGGGAGAGCACGGGTGCCCCGAACCGGGCGCACACCTCCACGGCCGCGGCCCCGGCGTCCAGGTCCCGGGGGACCACCACGCCGATCGGCACCTGGCGGTAGTTCGACCCGTCGGTGGCGTACGCGCCCCGGCTGCCCGCGTCGAACCGCACCTCACCGGCGACCCGGTCGCGCAGGGCACGCTCCAGGCCCGTCAGGTCCAGCCCTGCCTGATCCGGTCCGGTTCGACCGGTTCCGACGCCACGGGCCTCGGTGTCGTCTGCGTCGCGAGCCATCCGCGTGGTCCGCCCTCCGCTCGTCCCGCTCCTTCGTCTGCTGCTTCGCCCCCCACTCTCGCGTGCCCGGCCTGCCCGGTCTCTAACGCCCGCGGCGGCACGAGTCGGCACGAGTCCGCGTGGATCGGTACGGATCGGCACGATCGGCACGAGTATCGGCCCAGCCGCGGTTCACCGGCTGTCCCACGGGTACCCGATGGTCCTGCCGGAAAGGACGAGGCGAGGAAGTGATCGACATGCGGGCCACCGTGTGGCACGGCAAGCGCGACGTACGGGTCGAGACCGTGCCCGACCCCCGGATCGAGGAGCCGACCGACGCATTGGTGCGCATCACGTCCACCGGCCTGTGCGGCTCGGACCTGCACCTCTACGAGGTCCTCGGCCCGTTCATGACGCCGGGCGACATCCTCGGGCACGAACCCATGGGCATCGTCGAGGAAACCGGCTCGGAGGTGGACGGCCTCGCCCCGGGCGACCGTGTCGTGGTGCCCTTCCAGATCGCCTGCGGCACCTGCTACATGTGCCGCCAAGGGCTGCCGACGCAGTGCGAGACGACCCAGGTCACCGAGTACGGCTGCGGGGCGGAGCTCTTCGGCTACACGAAGCTGTACGGACGTGTGCCCGGCGGTCAGGCCGAGTACCTGCGTGTTCCGCAGGCCCAGTTCGGGCCGATCAAGGTGCCGGACGGGCCGGCCGACGACCGCTTCGTCTACCTCTCCGACGTCCTGCCCACCGCGTGGCAGGCGGTGAAGTACGCCGACGTCCCCAAGGGGGGCAGCGTGGCCGTCCTGGGCCTGGGGCCGATCGGGGACATGTGCTGCCGCGTCGCCCGCCACCTGGGCGCGGGCAAGGTCATCGGGATCGACGACGTACCGGAGCGGCTGACCCGGGCGCGCCGCGACGGGGCCCAGGTCTTCAGCCTCGACGAGTACGAGGACCAGGACGAGCTCGTCAGGGCCGTCCGGGACGCCACCGACGGCCGCGGCCCGGACGCCGTCATCGACGCCGTGGGCACCGAGGCCCACGGCAGCCCCATCGGCAAACTGGTGCAGCAGTCCGCCGGCCTGCTTCCGCGCGCGTGGGCGGCCAAGCTGATGCAGAGCGCCGGCGTCGACCGCCTCGGGGCGCTGCACCTGGCCATCGAGCTGGTCCGGCGCGGCGGCACGATCTCGGTCTCCGGCGTCTACGGCGGCATGACCGACCCCATGCCGATGCTCACGCTGTTCGACAAGCAGATCCAGCTGCGCATGGGCCAGGCGAACGTCCGCAGGTGGACCGATGAGATCCTCCCGCTGCTGACCGACGAGGACCCCCTGGGCGTGGACGGCTTCGCCACGCACCACGTCCCCCTGGAGGAGGCCCCCCAGGCCTACGAGATGTTCCAGAAGAAGAAGGACGGCGCCATCAAGGTCCTTATGGTCCCGTGACGCCCACGCCGGGGTCCCGTGACGCCCACGGCGCCCGGGTGGTGCACCGGGGTGTCGGCGTGGGAGAGACGGTTCCTCGCGGGCCGGCAGGCGCCTCAGGGGGGCCTGCCGGCCCGGGAACGCGTCGGGCGGGGCGACACGCCACGCCATGGACGGCCTGAGCCGGTGCGGCGGCATGTCACCCGAATGCCCCATCAAGGCGCCGGATTCGATGCCGATATCGCGGTAGTGCGCTGAGGATTTCCGTGACGAGACCGCCCGTATCCCGCGACCACGGGTCGTGTCACCCGTGGAAGCCCTGTCGCAGTCGCCGGGTGAGTACGGATCGCACGAGGCCGATCCGCTCCTGCTCGTGGTGCGCGAGTTGTGCGCCCGCGGACTCCTCGCACTGCGGCCCCCGAGCACGGGGAAACCCGCCACGCCGGCGCCGCGGAGCGCCGGCTCGCCATGACGTGCGCCCGACGCGGTGCGGCAGCCGGCAGACCCGGTGGACTACTCCTTGCGGGCGGTGGAGGCGGGGGTGCGCCGGCGGTGACTGGTGTCGCACCACGGGTACTTCCGGCTACGACGGCAGGCGCAGACGGCCACGACGAAGCGGTCGGAACGCACCACGCGCCCGTCGTCGAGGACGACCTCCACGGGACCCTCGATGAGGATCGGCCCGTCGCGCGTGAGCGTCACGCGCGTGGGGAGCGGTTCAGCGTTCTCGTTCGGCACGGACCACCACCAACTCTTCCTTCTCCTCGCCCTCGGCGATCAGCCCTCGTGCCTCCAGCCACGCCGACCGGCCGCGGAGCACCGGCCCGAACGGGATGTACCGGCGCTCGACGACCACCGCGCGCAGTCCGGTGCGACGCAGCCGGCCCAGGGTGCGCTCCACACCGCACAGGCCCGAGTGGACCAGCAGCAGCACGCCGCCCGGCGTGAGCAGTGGCGGCGCGTCGGAGCAGATGCGGTCCAGGAGCACCCGGCCGTCCGCCCCGGCGTCCCACGCCAGGGCGCGTCCGCGAGTGGGGCAGCGGGCCTTCGGTGACGGCACGTACGGCGGATTCGCCATGATCAGGTCGAAGCGGCGATCCGTCACGGGTGCGGTGAGGTCGCCGTGCAGCACCTTGACGCGCCGGCGGTTGAGCCGGGCGTTCAGCCGCGTCGTAAGTACCGCGCTGACGGAGGCGTCAACGGCCGTCACCTGAGCGGCGCCGCGTTCGGCCGCGCTCAGGGCCAGCGCCCCGGTGCCCGTTCCCAAGTCGAGCACGTCGGCGTTCTCCGGGAGGCGCTCCCGCCTGAGCGCGTCCTTCAGCAGGAGTGTGTCGTCCTGGGGGTGATAGACCCCCGGCGGGCACAAAAGCCACATGAAGCGCTACTACCCCACGATGCGCGGCCAAACGTGGATCGCCCGGCTCGGCCGGGTGCCCGTCGGCGGCGGCGCCGTTCCGGGTACCGTCGTCCTCGCCGGACAGGCGTGGGGCAGTGCCGACAAGCCGCGCCGGACCCGGGACTTCGCGCGACGGGCGGGTGGTCGCGGCGCACAGCATGGGATGCTGGTGCCTGGGTAAGCCAAGAGTCCGAGGTCGCACCCTGAGGACGGGAGAGCATGGACGCCGTTGTACCGGACACCGGATCGGATGCTCCGGCCGGGCCACGGGCTCTGTCCGCGGCCGTGCCCAGCGCCCTGCTGGGAGGCGTGATGGCGCCTGCCTTCGTGGTGGACTGCGAGGGATCGATCGTCGCGGTCAACCACGCGCTGGAAAGCCTCCTGGAACGGTCCTGCCCGGAACTCCTCGGCGAGGACGCCCACGACCTGCTGCACCGTGACAGCCGCGGCCGCCCCATGCCGCGATCCCGCTGCGAGATGCAGGACGCGCTCCTCACCGGACGCACGGGGCGCGGCGACGTGGGGTGGTTCGCGCGTGCCGACGGCAGCCTGATCGGGCTCACCTGGTTTCTGACGCCCTACGTCCTCGGTCCTGGAAAGCCCGGAGCCCTGGTCGTGCTCCACCGGCGGCACCGGGCCCCGGAACGCGGGGAGGAGGGGGAGGAGCGTTCTCCGGGCCTGACGGAACTCGACCGCCTCGCCCTGCTCGCGGAGACCACCACCCGGCTCACTTCGACCCTGGATGTGGACGAGGCGTTGCACCGTCTGGCGGCGCTGACCGTGCCCCTGCTGGCGGACTGGGCGGTCGTCGACCTGCTCACCGAGAACGACGAGGTGCGGCGAACCCTGGTCGTGCAGCACAAGGACGGCGTCCTGATGGAGCGCACCGACCTCCAGGGGTCGATGTTCCCGCTGCCACGGGAGTCCCCGATGCCGCTGTCCCGTGCGCTGCGGGGCGCGGCCTCCACCCTTGCCACCCCGTCCACGTACCACGGCCCACCGGACTCCGGCATCGCCGTCGAGCAGCACCGGCTCTTCGAGGAGGCCGGCCTGCACTCCGCGGCCATCGCCCCGATCCGGGGACTGCGGGACACGCTCGGAGCGCTCACCCTCGGCCGTGCCGCACGCCCGGACGCCTTCGCCGCGGGCGACCTGACGCTCCTGGAGGACCTCACCCGACGGGCCGGCCTGGCCCTGGACAACGCGCGCCTCTACCAGCGGCAGCGCAAGGTCTCCGAGACGATGCAGCGCCACCTGCTGCCCCAGATGCCGACGATCCCCGGACTGTCGATGACGGCCCGGTACGTGGCCGCTCCCCAGGCGTCGCAGGTCGGCGGCGACTGGTACGACGCCTTCCCGCTCGCCGACGGCTCGACCGCGCTGGCCATAGGCGACGTCGTGGGACACGACCTCGACGCCGCCGGCGGCATGGCCCAGGTGCGCAACATGCTGCGGGCCTTCGCCTGGGCACGTCCCGAGTCGCCCTGTGACGTGGTCAGCCGGCTCGACCAGGCCGTCATGCACATCGCCGAAGTGCCGATGGCGACCATGCTCCTTGCACGGCTCACCAAGGGCGAGGACGGATCCTGGCGACTGCGGTGGACCAACGCCGGCCACCCGCCGCCGCTCCTGGTGGACAGCGACGGCCGGAGCCGCTTCCTCACCGGTGGCCACGGCATCCTGCTCGGGACCGGCGCGTCCAGGCCGCGTGAGGACGCCGTCGTCGCCCTCCCTCCGCGGTCCACGCTCGTGCTGTACACCGACGGACTGGTCGAATCCACCCGGCACTCCATCGACGACGGCCTCGATCTGCTGCGCAAACACGCCGCGACCCTGGCCCGGCGCCCCCTGGACACATTCAGCGACGCCCTGCTGGACCGCGTCCGGCCCAAGGACAACGACGACGACGTCGCCTTCCTCGCGCTGCGCACCCCTGACACCGCTGTGTGACGCCCAAGGCCCGGGCGGGGCGCCCCGCCCGGGCCTTGGGCGCACGGGGCGCGACGGGGCGCGGGTCCCCTGACCGCCGGCGACGCGGCGGCGCACCGTACGCGCGGCGCGCGGGCTCCGTGAGCGGGGCGGGCGGGCGGCGTTCACCACGGCGCGGCGCTCGGCGCGGAGGCGATCCCGGGGTCGGGATCATGCCCCCGGTGGCCCGGTGGCCCGGTGGCCCGGTGGCCCGGTGGCCCGGTGGCCCGGTGGCCCGGTGGCCTGGACTGCCGGGGGTACGGGTGCCGGGACCACCGGGCCGTAGCGCCTGGTTTGCCCCGGAGGATGGGGGAAAGCCGCTCCACATGAGGCTTATGAGGCATACGAGCGAAAAGCAGCGCTCCCCGGACGCTCCCCTCCCCGCCGCGATCGACACCCTGGAAGGCCAGGAGTGGCTGGACGCGCCCGCCGCGGGCATCCGCAAAGCCGTACGCGCACTACCTCTGGGCAGGGGCCGCGACCTGCTGCGCGGCCTGTGGCTGGGCCACCCCCTGCACCCCGTGCTCATCCAGGTGCCGATCGGTGCCTGGACCTGCGCGGGGATACTCGACCTGCTCCCCGGCGAGGGCCGCGCCGCCCGCCGTCTGGTGGCGGTGGGGCTGGTGGCCGCCGGGCCCGCGGCCCTGGCCGGATGGGTGGACTGGGCGGAGCAACGCCCGCGCCAGGCCCGGGTGGGCCTGGTCCACGCCACCTCCAACATCGCCGCCGTCGCCGCGTACACGGCTTCCCTCGTGTACCGGTTCACGGGCCGCCCCGCGCTCGGCCGCGCCTTCGGCTTCGGCGGCATGGCCCTCGCCACGGCGGGCGGTGTGCTGGGCGGCCACCTCGCCTACCGGCAGGGCGCCGGCGTGAACCATGCGGAGGCGGTGCCCGTGCTGGTGGAGCCGGGCTGGCATCGCATCGGGGTGCCGGAGGACTTCCCGGTCGGCGAACCGGTCCAGCGCATGGCCGACGAGGTGGCAGTGGTCGTGGTCCGGGGGGACGACGGCCGGTTCTACGCCCTGTCCGGCCGCTGCAACCACATGGACGGACCCCTGCACGAGGGCAAGGTTCTCGAGGGCTGTCTCGAATGCCCCTGGCACGGCAGTCAGTTCCGGCTCTCCGACGGCGCCAACGTCCAGGGGCCGGCGACCGCGCCGCAGCCCCGGTTCGACTGCCGGGTGTCCCCGGACGGCCAGGTCGAGATCCGGCTCGCCCCGGCATGAGCCGCCGGCCGCGCTGCGGGTGGCGAGCACTTGGTGTCCGCCCCCCACGGTCAGGCGGCGCGATGGTCGCACGCCCGTGCGATCGCCGCGGCGGCCGCTGCGGCGGTCGCGGTGGCGACCCCGACGGCGGTGTGGTGACGTGACGCCCATGACTGGGCGCTCCGGTACGTGCCAGGTATCTGTCCAGGAGCCCCGGCGCCACCGCGTTGGCCGGCAGCGCGCCGCGGTGGTGGCCCCGACCCGGTACTCCGTCAGGCGGCGCGATGGTCGTACGCGCGCCGTGCGGCCGCCGCGGTGGCCGCTGCGGCGGTCGCTGCGGCGACCCCGACGGCGGTGTGGTGGCGTGACGCCCATGACTGGGCGCTCGTGGAGTGCGCCTGGTTGCCGAAGCGGCCGTGCGCGCCGAAGTCGTGGCCCTCCGGACCGTCGGCGGGTGCCCACATGTTCACCGGCTGCGCGGGATCGCGGTCCTCGGAGGTCTGCTGCGAACGGAAGCCGGTACGTGCCAGGTACCTGTCCAGGAGCCCCGGCGCCACCGCGTTGGCCAGCAGCGTCGCCGCGGTGGTGGCCCCGACCCAGTACTCGCGCCGGCGCGGGTGGTCCGCGGCGTAGACGATCGCCCGGGCCGCCACCTCCGGCTGGTAGATCGGAGGCACGGGCTGGGCGCGGTGCGGCAGCCGGCTCAGCACCCAGTCGAACTGCGGGGTGTCGAGCGCAGGCAGTTGCACCATCGTCGTACGCACCGCTGAGCCGGAGTGCAGTAGTTCGCAGCGCAACGACTCGTTCCAGCCCTGGATGGCGTGCTTCGCGCCGCAGTACGCCGACTGCAGCGGGATGCCGCGGTAGGCCAGCGTGGAGCCCACTTGCACGATCGCCCCACGGCCGCGGGGAAGCATGCGCCGCAGCGCCGCCAGCGTGCCGTGCACGAAGCCCAGGTAGGTGACCTCGGTGACCCGGCGGAACTCGTCGGGCGCGATCTCGGTGAAGGGTGCGAAGACCCCGGTGAAGGCGTTGTTCACCCATACGTCGATGGGACCGAACGCCTCCTCGACGCGGGCGGCGGCCGCCTCGACCGCGTCGGCGTCGGACACGTCCACCGCAACGGTCAGTGCCTCGCCGCCGGCGCGCACGACGTTGTTGGCAGCGGCGGCCAGTCCGACGCACCCGCGGGCCAGCAGCGCGACCCGGTCCCCGCGGGCGGCGAAGGCGCGGGCCGCGGCCCTGCCGACACCACCGCTCGCCCCGGTCACCACGACTGTCCTGGTTGCCCGTTGCCTCGTCATGAGGGTCGGCTACCCAGGCCGGGAGCTTCGTACCGGGGCGTCCGGGTATACGCCGGGCATGGCTGAGTACGACGCCTCGCCCTACGTCCCCGAGGACGCCGACCTCGCGGCGCTCGGCAGCGCCGCCGCCGGTTGCCGGGGGTGCCCGCTGTACGCGGACGCCACCCAGACCGTCTTCGGGCTGGGGGAGCCGTCCGCCAGTGTCGTCCTGGTCGGCGAGCAGCCCGGCGACCAGGAGGACCGGCAGGGGCGCCCCTTCGTCGGGCCGGCCGGCAGGGTGCTGCACAAGGCGATGGAGGAGGCGGGGATCGACCCGGCCGACGCGTATGTGACCAACGCCGTCAAGCACTTCAAGTTCACGGTCCCCGAGCGCGGCAAGCGGCGTATCCACAGACAGCCCTCGCTCCGCGAGGTCGGGGCGTGCAAGCCATGGCTGGACGCGGAGCTGGAGCGGATCGCCCCCCGGATCGTCGTCGCGCTCGGCGCGACCGCGGCCAAGGCCCTGATGGGGCCCGAGTTCCGGGTCACCAGGCAGCGCGGCAGACTCCTCACGGCGGGTGCGCCCCTCGGCGGCGCCCGCGTTCTCGCCACGGTCCACCCCTCCGCCGTGCTGCGCGCCGGCGACAAGCGCGAGGAGATGTACGCGGGGCTGGTCACGGACCTGCGGGTGGCCGCCGCGGCGCTGCGCTGACCGATGCGGCGTCCGTTTCCCTGCCGAACTCCAGGGCAGTCGCACAGCAGGATGCCCTGACCTGCCCCCCTGGGAGGTGCGCCATGACCACCCCGCCCGCGGGCAACCGCCCCGCCCCCCTGGACGGCGCCGACCGCAAAGTGCCGCCCACGGAGACGCCTCCGGCGGAGAGCAGCACCACAGAGGGGATATCGCTGCCCGAGCGCCCGGAACTGAGCAAGGCGTGGGGTTTCACACCGCTGGTCCTGATCCTCTGCGTGGTCGCGATCTTCGTCGCGGGGGTGATCGCCATGATCGTCGCCCTGTCCTCGTAGCCGCCGCGGCTTCCGTCCCGCGGCCGAATCCGGACGGCGCCGGTCCGGCGGCCATGTCCGCGGCGGACCGCCCGAGGCCGCACACGCCGCCGCGTGCGGCGCGCGTCGTCCCCGACTGCGTGTGGCTGCCGAGCCGCCCTTCCGTGGGGCGCGCGGCGAGGAGCGGCGGCGCGGGGTCCGGCGGTCCGCCTGAGCGCGGCGCGCGGCCTCGGTGAGCCGGTTCCCGTCCGTTGGGGCGGGGCCGGCTCACCGCCGTTCCGGGGGCCGGGAAGCCGCGCTGTGACCTGCACCATTTTGTCCTTATCTGTGAGGTTGTACATTTCCTGACGAAGGGCGCCCCACTGGTTCAGTCGGCGTGCCGGCAGCGTCGAAGGAGCAGCGGATGAATGCCGACCTCACCCCGGTCACCAGTGCCACCACGCGGTGGCTGCTGCGTTCCTACCCCCACTCCGGCGGTGTCCTCGGGGGCGCCCTCGCGGAGGCCCAGGCCCGGCAGGCCGTCACGGTCGCCGCGTGGCTGCGCTATCCCACAGCGATGGAGGCGGCGCTCCTCACCATGGCAGGTCCAGGCGGCTCGGGGCGCCTGGACCGGCTGGTGGGGGCCTGGGAGCCGGCAGCCGAGGAGGCGGAGGAGGAGGCGTGGCGGTCCTGGGTCGACGAGGTCGTGGCGAGTTGGGCGGCGTGCCTGCTCGGCCGGCCCGATGCGGCCGCGGACGCGGTGGCCCGGGTGGCGGATCGCGAGCACATGGCCGGACTCGCGTTCGACTTCCGACGCCTGGTCGCCCCCGACGACCGTGACCTACGGGCCGCGGCCCTGCTCCGGCACCCCGATCTCCTGGAGCCCGTGGCCGCCCTGCACCGGGACGCGCTGACCGAGCGCCTGGCGCAGGGCTGGTCCGCCGCGGCCTGACGGCGCGGCCGGGCGGACAGCCGGCCCGCGGCGCTCAGTCGCCGGTGAGGAGCAGCAGGAGCGGCACGGGGACGCAGACCGCCGCGGACAGCAGGGCCACGGTGACGACCGTGCAGAGCAGCCGGTGCCGCAAGGCCTGGTACCGCTGCTCGTACTCCTCGCGCAGGTCGCCGTCGCGCCGGGAGATGCGCCTCAGCATCAGGCCGGCCAGGTCGAGGCGGTCGGCGACATACTGCCGGAGCACTTCCTCCCGCTGGCCGGTGGTCAGCCACGGCAGTCGGTCGGCGAAGGCGTGCGCGGCGCTCCGGGCGTCGCCGGCCTCGGCGTGCCACGACAGGAAGTCCTCGCACCTGGCGATGCCGTCCGCGGCGGCCGGATCGCCGGAACCACCGGTCGGCCGCCTCATTCCCGTCCCTCGTCGAGCGGCTTGGCCGAGCCCTGACCGGGCTCGACGACGTCACGGCGTCCCACGTTGAGCTCCTGGTCGAGGGCTGCGACGTCGGGGTGGTGCAGGTCGAAGGCGGGGGACTCGGAGCGGATGCGGGGCAGGGTGAGGAAGTTGTGCCGCGGGGGCGGGCAGGAGGTGGCCCACTCCAGCGAGCGGCCGTAGCCCCACGGGTCGTCGACCTCGACGGGCTTGCCGTAACGGGCCGACTTCCACACGTTGTACAGGAACGGCAGGGTGGACAGCCCCAGCAGGAAGGCCGCGATGGAGGAGACGGTGTTCAGCGTGGTGAAGCCGTCGGCGGCCAGGTAGTCGGCGTAGCGGCGGGGCATGCCCTCGGCGCCGAGCCAGTGCTGGACGAGGAAGGTGCCGTGGAAGCCGATGAACAGCGTCCAGAAGTGGATCTTTCCCAGGCGTTCGTCGAGCATCTTCCCCGTGAACTTCGGCCACCAGAAGTGGAAGCCGGCGAACATCGCGAAGACCACGGTGCCGAAGACGACGTAGTGGAAGTGGGCGACCACGAAGTACGAGTCGGTGACGTGGAAGTCCAGTGGCGGAGAGGCGAGGATGACCCCGCTCAGCCCGCCGAACAGGAAGGTGACCAGGAAGCCGATCGACCACAGCATGGGTGTCTCGAAGCTCAGTGAGCCCTTCCACATGGTGCCGATCCAGTTGAAGAACTTCACCCCGGTCGGTACGGCGATCAGATACGACATGAACGAGAAGAAGGGCAGCAGCACGGCACCGGTGGCGAACATGTGGTGCGCCCACACGGTGGCCGACAGGCCGGTGATGGAGATCGTGGCGCCGATCAGGCTCACGTAGCCGAAGACGGGCTTGCGGGAGAAGACCGGGATGACCTCGGTGATGATGCCGAAGAACGGCAGCGCGATGATGTACACCTCGGGATGCCCGAAGAACCAGAACAGGTGCTGCCACAGCAGCGGGCCGCCGTTCGCCGGGTCGTAGACGTGCGCGCCGAACTTGCGGTCCACGAAGAGCGCGAGCAGGGCGGCGGCCAGCACCGGGAACGCGAACAGCACCAGTACCGAGGTCAGCAGGATGTTCCAGGTGAAGATCGGCATCCGGAACATGGTCATCCCGGGACAGCGCATGCAGATGATCGTGGTGACGAAGTTCACCGAACCGAGGATCGTCCCGAACCCGGACATCGCCAGACCCAGGGCCCACATGTTGCCGCCGACGAAGGGGGTGCGCTCGCCCCCCGAGAGCGGGGTGTAGGCGGTCCAGCCGAAGTCCGCCGCCCCCTGGGTGGTGAAGAAGCCGGCCAGGGCGATCAGCGACCCGAACAGGAACAGCCAGTACGACAGCATGTTCAGCCGGGGGAAGGCCACGTCGGGGGAGCCGATCTGGATCGGCATGATGGCGTTGGCGAATCCGGCGAACAGCGGGGTGGCGAACATCAGCAGCATCAGCGTGCCGTGCATGGTGAACGCCTGGTTGTATTGCTCGTTCGACAGGATCTGGGTGCCGGGCCGGGCCAATTCGGCCCGCATCACCAGCGCCAGCAGACCGCCGACCATGAAGAACCCGAACGCGGTACCGAGGTACAGCGATCCGATCTTCTTGTGGTCCGTCGTCGTCAGCCAGTCGACGATCACCGCCCCTGGCTTGAGCCGCTCACGTTCCGCTCCCTGCGTCGGCTCCACCTGCACTGCCATACCTGTTGCCGCCCTTCCACCTTGTTGCGTTGCCCGCTGCCTCTTCGCCGCACTCCAAGGTGTTCGGGCACCTTGCAAAGGTCCTTGGTATTGCGGGCACCGGCCACCGGAGCGGATTGCACCGATGGTGGGCGTGGCGCGTACACGGATGAACCGGTACGAAAAGAGCCGTCGCTTCCGGGCGCGCCAGGCGCCGAACGGGTGACTTTCCCTCCCCGTTCGTCCCGCGCCCGGCCTCGCGCCGTGCCGCTCTGGTATCCGTTGACGGCGACCCAGTCCGGTGGTGGCCCGCAGGGCGGTGCACTTGACTTCGCCGAGTGCGCCGCCGCCCTCCCAGCCGTCGGGCGGGGCGGCCGGACGGCGTCGCCGCGGGAGCGGAACGCGCACGCCGGCGACCGGCGTGGTGACGTGCTCCAACGCGGCGAAAAGGTCACCGATTCCGCGCCCACGGCGAGGAACCGGGCGTGTTCGCCCGGTTCTCCGGCATCTCCGGTTCCGGCCACCGGGAGCCGCGCGGCGGGGAGAAGGTGACCTTTCGGGGCGTCAGCGGTCGCATGGGCGGGCGCAGGGCAGCGCCTGCCGTTGAGGCCATGGGAGGACGCCGGGCGAGGTACCGGCACCTGCCGACCCGCGCACGGGTGGGCAGGCGCCGGCCGTACGGTCACCCCTCGCGGTCCATGGCCTGGCGGATCGCGTCGCGGGTGCGGTCCATCAGTGCGGCCACCGGCCCCGCGGCGATGTTCTTCGTGGCGCTCTCCACCCCCGGGTGGGGGTGGGTAGGTGCCATCTTCTCGGCGGCCTTGACGGCCTTCGCCATCATCGCCAGCCGCTGCGGGCTCGTCGTGCGTCGCAACTGGGCGAACTCGTAGCGTTCCTCGGCCCTGGCGTGCTTGAGCACGTCGTCACGCAGGGCGAGCAGGGCGGGCATGAACCTGGGGTCGTCGATGTCCATGTCGTCGAGGGTGGAGAGGGCCTCCTTCGCGGCCCGCTCCTCCTCCAGACGGTCCTGGACGACCTGGTCGCCGCCGTCGAACGCCGTGCGTGCCGCCGGGTGGACGATCTCCTCCTCGGCGGTCTCGTGCACGGCCAGCAGCCGGACCAGCTTCTGGAAGGACTCGCGCCGTGCCTCGCCCTCGCAGGTGCGTACTTCGTCGAACAGAGTGTGGATGTCGCCGTGCTGGCGCATCAGCAGCGCCACCACGTCCTCGCCGGCCACCGGGTCGCCGGGCTGGGCCTGCTGGGTCACGGGATCTCCTCTCGCCGATTCCGTCGCGCCCGTTACCGCTGCGGGTCCACAGGGTGCGGGCCTTCCGTTTCCTCCCGGTAGTCCCGGCCGAACATCTCCTGGTGCTGCGCCATCACCCGGTCGCTGGGGGGCGCCTCTCCCTCGTGGATGCGTTCCTGCATCTGCTCGAACCGCTCGTGCGCCTCGCGCACGTAGCCGGTGCCCAGGGTCGTCAGGTCCATCTGGGTCTCCAGCAGTTCCCGCAGGTACGCCTTGTTCGGCTCGAAGGTCAGCACGTTCGGCAGCGCGGGTGCCAGGACCTCCTCCGGCTCCCGGCCGTCGTTGCGGCGCATCAGGTCGCAGGCCACCCGCAGGTGCTCCAGCTCCATGTTCAGGTGCAGCTCCCAGATGGCCTTCACCTTGGGATCGCTCTCCTGCTCCATGAAGGAGTAGTACAGGTAGCACTCGTTGTACTCGTGGTTGACCAGCTGCTCCCACCACGTCTCACCCGGATCCACGAGGGACTCGTAGTGCGTGACGTGCTCCTCCTCGATGAGGCCGATCTCCTGGTACAGCTGCCGGGCGATCGGCTCCATGTAGGTGGGGCCGGTGTTCATGTAGAAATTCATCGTCTGCTGCTCCGCCGACATGATCGTCAGGGCGTGGAGCTTGGACAGCGGGTTGGCGGTGGTGCGGTCGTACGGCTCGCGGACGTTGTCCACCGGGTTCCGGTGGTGCATCGGCGTCGGGCGGCCGGGCATGACCTCGGTCAGGCCGTCGACGATCGACTCGGCCTTGCGGTGCTCGATCATCTCGTACAGGTTCGCGTACCGGTACAAGTGGTCGAAGTCCTCCAGGACACCGAACTCGTAGGCCTGCTTCAGGTACGGGTCGGGTTCCATCCGGGCCACCCAGGCGGTCAGGTCCACCGCGACCTGCTCGTAGGCGATCGTCGTCTCCAGTACCGACGACACGCCCGGCAGCAGCCAGTTCACCGCCTTCTGCTGCTGCGCCTCGATGTACCGGGTCCGGGCGAGCTGCTGCTTGGTCTCCAGGTCGTCGCAGTTGCGGGCGAGATGGTGGCCGAAGAAGATCGCCTCGGTCTCGATCCCGTTCATCGCGATGATGCGGCACCGCGTGTACGGGTCCGCGGCGTCCGGATCGATGGGCGCCACGTTCAGTTCCCGCCAGCTGCGCAGCTGCCGGTCGAGCGGGATGCCCCGCTGCTCCAGGGGGTTGAAGGTCACGGCACTTCTCCTGCTTCAGCGCGCCCTCACCGTGGTGAGGCCTGGGTTCGTTGCCGGAGCCCCTCGCGGGCGAGGCGTTCCGGCTGTGGTCGACTGCGCCGATGAGACGCCCCCCAGGTGGCCCCTCGAGCGGCTGTGCTCGGGGTCGCGCCCGGCTCGCGCGGTGAGCGCCTGGATGAGGAGCCGGGCCCCGGGGTACGGCGGGGCCGGCGCACGGCCCAGGGGCGACCGGGGAGGTCGGCCCTGGGCGTCGCGGCGCCGTGAACAGCGTGGCAGTCACGCTCGGGGACCGCACGCGGGACGCCCGCGTCCGTGTGACGGGCCCGAGGGCCGCGGGCCGGGCGGCACGGGCGTGGCGCAGCCGGTCGGCCGGGGGTGGGGCTGCGACGCATCGGACGAGGTCGGACGGGCAGGCGAACCAGTGCGGGGACGCAGTGGTCATCGAGGAGGAACGCCATGGACGAGCACCCTCTCGGCAAGGGCGACGAGGTGTCGTGGAAGAGCCACGGCAAGAAGGTGACCGGACGGGTCAAGAAGAAGATCATGCAGCGGACCAGGGCAGCGGGCCGGACCGTGGACGCCTCGAGCGAGGAGCCGCAGTACGAGGTGGAGAGCGACTCGTCGGGGCGCTCAGCGGTGCACAAGCCCGGGGCACTGCGGAAGGAAGGGTGAGCCGGATGGCCGAGGCCCAGCGGCGCGACGACCGGCAGGAGACCGTGGACGCCTTCGAAGAGGCGGTCAACATGACCGCGGCCCGACTCGAGAAGTGGCTCGCCACCGAGGCGTCGAGGAGCGTGGGCCAGAGCGACGGCGGTGAAAGCGTCGGACATGCCTCGGGCCGCCGCATCGTCACGCTCCTGCGCACCAGGAAGAGCGACCTGGACGACGACGACCTGGCGCACATGCGCAAGGTCGTCGGGTACGTCCACCGCCACATCGAGCAGCGCCCGGGCGGCGATGTCACGGACACCCGGTGGCGGTACTCGCTGATGAACTGGGGCCACGATCCGTTGAACTGACCGGCGCCCCGCAGCGGCAGGCCGCGTGGGCGGCGTAAGGGCGCGGTGGGAGCGGACCGGCCCCCTCACGCCACCGCCGCGTCTCGCCTCGTCGTCGAGCGGGCCGCGGCACGCGTCCCGGCGGCGAAGATTCCGAGACGGATCCGTGGCAGCGGAGGACTCGCTCGTCCCGCCGTGCGTCCCGGCGGCCGCGGCCCTGTCCTCCGGGTCCGGTGGCATGGGCGGCACGATGGGTGGTGGCATGGCCACGGTCGGTGCCGGCACGTCACCAAGGGTGGCGGTCAGGGCCACGGCGGCCAGGGCAGGGGCGGCGTCGGCCGGCAAGCCCGACCCGTGGTGGCCGGCAGCAGATGTCCGCGCCGGCGGCGAAGGCGGCCTTCGACGAATTCGTGGCAGCGGAGGACTCGCTCGTCCCGCCGTGCGTCCCGGCGGCCGCGGCCCTGTCCTCCGGGTCCGGTGGCATGGGCGGCACGATGGGCGGCGGCATGGCCACGGTCGGTGCCGGCACGTCACCAAGGGTGGCGGTCAGGGCCACGGCGGCCAGGGCAGGGGCGGCGTCGGCCGGTGGAGCCCTACCCGTGGTGGCCGGCAGCAGATGTCCGTAGCCCATGACCCAGCCGAGGCGCCCCGCCCACCCCGTGCAGTACGTCAGGGACGCCGCCAGGAGTCGTCCCGCAGATGCGACCCGGCCATGGGCCCCATGCGCAGCATCCCGCCGTCGACCGCCCAGGAGGCGCCGGTGACATAGGCGGCCTCGGGTCCCACGAGGAAGGCGATGACGGCGGCGACCTCCCGCGCGTCGCCGGGACGGCGCAGCGGGATGCCGGGCCGCGGTTCGGCGCGGACGTCCCGGTCCTCCTGGCCGGTCATCGGGGTGGCGATCTCCCCGGGTGCCACGGCGTTGACCGTGATGCCGTGCTCCGCCAGTTCCAGGGCCATCACCTGGGTGAGCAGGCCCAGACCGCCCTTCGCCGCGCAGTAGGGGGCGGCACCGACCCGCGGCTGGTGCTCGTGGACCGAGGTGACGTTGACGACGCGCCCGCCGTCCCCCTGGGCGATCATGCGGCGGGCCGCGCGCTGGCCGCAGAGGAACGGGCCGAGCAGGTCGACGTCGACCACCTCCCGCACCGTGGCCCATTCCAGTTCGAGGAACGGCGTCATGGTGCCCGTACCGGCGTTGTTCACCAGGACGTCGACGCGTCCCAGCCGGTCCACGAGTTCGTCGAGGGCGTCGGCGGCCGCGGGCAGGTCGGTCAGGTCCAGCCGGCTGACCTCGGCCCGCCGGCCGTGCCGGCGGACCTCCCGCGCGGTGGCCTCGGCCCCGTCCAGATCGCGGTGGTAGGTGATGCCGACGTCCAGGCCGTCGGCGGCCAGGCGCACGGCGGTGGCGCGGCCTATGCCGGAGTCGGCCCCGGTGACGACGGCGACGCGGCCGTCGCTGTCCGGCGTCACGGCCACGAGGGCTCCCTGCGGGGCACGACGACCAGCTCGGACAGCGCGCTGCCGGCAGGCACCGACAGCGCGTACAGGACGGTGTCGGCGACGATCTCCGGGCTCTGCAGCAGCGAGACGTCGGCGTCGGGGAACCGCTCCAGGATGAACGGGGTGTGCATACCGCCCGCGATGACACCGGTCACCCCGACGCCGGGGCAGTCGCGCCGTGCCTCCTGGAACAGGGTGTGGGTGAAGGCGCGCAGGCCCGCCTTGGAGGCGGCGTAGGGCCCGGCCTCGGTCCAGGTGCGGGTGGCCGCCGTGGACAGGACGTTGACGATGTGGCCGCCGCCGCGGGCGACCATGCGCCGGTAGGCCTCCAGCACCAGGTAGACCGGGCCGAGCAGATTCGTGGTGACCACCCCGGTCACCTCCTCCGCGCCGAGGTGCTCGATCGGCTTGGACACGTCGACAGCCGCGTTGTTGACCAGGATGTCCACGGGCGTCCGCTCCTCGTCCAGGTCGCGGAAGACCGTGGCGACCGCCGCGGCGTCGCGGATGTCCAGTTCCACCACGCGCGCGGTGCCGCCGTCCCGGACGATGCCGTCGCACACCTCCTGGGCCTGGTCCTTGCGCACGTCCGCCACCAGGACGGGCGCCCCGGCGGCGGCGAGCCGGCGGGCGAGGGCCGCGCCCAGTCCGCGCGCCGCGCCGGTGACCAGGGCCTGCCGGCCGTGCAGGTCGACGTGGGCAGCCTTGCTCATGTCCATCGCCCTTTCGCTCGGAGAAGGGGCGGGCCGCCGGTGCGGCGCCGCGTCGTCGCCCTCCACTGTGGGCGCCGTCACGTCCGCGGGCATGCCGGGCAGGGCAACCGTGTGCCACGCCGCTGCACCGGTCCCGGCCTGTGAGCAACCCCACGCGCGGCCGGCGATCCCAACGCGCACAAGGGCTTCGGCGGCGCCTTACCGGCGGAAACGGTGCGGGGTGGTCCCGCTCACAGGGGGTGCTCTGACACGCTGGGCGGCGCCGTGGCCGGGCCCGACCCGACGCCTTGGCATCCGTCCGTCGGTGAAGGTGCCGCGGGCTCCCGCGATCCGCGGGAGTTCCGGACTTTCGCCCTCGCTCGCCTTGTGCGCCGCAGGGCTCGTCCCCCCCGATCACATCACCATGCCCCTTTCCCCCGTCCCGTCCGCCGAGGCGCCCGCCGCCGTTGCCACCGGTTCCCGCTCCCCATGGCGCTCCCTGCGCTACCGGAGCATGCGCTGGTGGTCCGTCGCCAACTTCGTGTCCAACACCGGCACCTGGATGCAGCTGACGGTGCAGAACCTGCTCGTGCTGCAGATCACCGGATCCGCCGCCGCCACGGGCCTGTCGATCTCGGTCCAGGCCGCTCCCGGTGTGCTGGCGAGCCTGGCAGGCGGTGCCGCGGTGGACCGGTGGCCCCGCAAGCTCACCGCCGGCGTCAGCCAGCTGCTGCTCGGCGCGGTGGCGTTCACCACGGCGGTCCTCGTGGCCACCGGCGGCCTGTCGATGGGCGTGCTCATGGCGCTGGCCGCGGTCACCGGCGTCATCGCCACCGTCGACGGGCCCGCCTGCGCACTGCTGGGTAACGACCTGGTCCGCAAGGAGGACGTGCCCTCCGCGATCGGAGTGGGCTCGCTCATCACCAACGCGGGCCGGCTGGCCGGCACCGCCCTGGCCGGGGTGACCGTCGCCGGGTTCGGCACCGCCGCGGCCTACGCCGCCAACGGTGTGTCGTTCTGCTTCGTCGCGGCCGTCATCCCGTTCCTGCGTCCGGTCGCCGCCCTCACCCGCTCCCCGGCCGCCGTCCGCCCCGCTCCCCGCCCGCGGGCGCAGGAGCCGGAGGACGCGCTGACCATGCGGCAGGGCCTGGCCTTCTTCGTCCGCCGCCCGCGGCTGATGGCGCTGGCCGGCATCACCACCCTCAGCGCCGTCTTCGGCCGCAACTACCAGCTGACGCTCGCCGTCCTGGTCACCGGTCCGCTGGCGGCGGGCGCCGGCGCCTTCGGCACGGTCTCCACGGTGCTGGCACTCGGCGGGATCTGCGGCGCGGTGCTCGGCGCGCGGCTGCGCCGGCCCTCGGTGCGGCTGGTCGGCGTGCTCGCCGGGGCGGGCGGCCTGCTGCAGGTGGTGGCCGGGTTGTCGCCGTCGCTGGCGCTGCTGCTGGTGATGGTGCTGCCGATGGCCCTGGTCGAATCGGTGTCCGACACGGCGGGGAACACAGTGCTGCAGACCGACCCGCCGCCGCACCTGCGAGGCCGGGTGCTGGGCATCTGGGGAAGCGTACGCACCCTCAGCGGGCTGGCCGGGCCGCCGGCGCTCGGCCTGCTGATGGAACTCGCGGGGGCACGGGGCGCCCTGGTGGGCGGCGGTGCGGTCATCGCCGCCTCCGTGGCCGCGGGCTGCCTGCTGCGGCAGCGCCGCACGGCTCGGCCCGTGTGGCTGTCGAGCCGTTCGGGTGCCGCGCCCCGGGCGGCGCTCAAGACGGCGGCGTAGCCCACGGGCCGGCGGGGCGGCGCATCCCGGCGGGGCGGCCCACGACCCCGTCCCTACCGGGGCGGCGCCCGTGTCGCCACCACCGGCCGGACCGTCCTCAGCCGCGCTCCCCGGGGGCACGCACGATGACCTTTCGCCGACCTCGCCGACCTCGCCGGCCACGAGGGGTGACCCGAAGGCCGCACACCGGATGCACTCGGGGTGGGTCCGGCGTGAGATGGGGGCGAGATGTCGTCGCGGATCGGCGGGACGGGATGGGCTCCAGGGAGAGCGAGCAGGCCATGGACGCGCTGCTCGACGCGCTGCACCGTACGGAGCCGGGGCAGCTCTCGCGCGTCGTGCAGCGGCACTACGCGGACCTCGGGCTGGACAGGACCACCATCTACGTGGCCGACCTGCAGCAGAACCTCCTGGTGGCGCTGGCCGACGAGGGCGGGGGGCAGCCGCAGTGCCTGCCTATCGACGCGAGCCCGGCAGGATCGGCCTACCGGTCCGAGTCCCTGCGCATCCAGCCGGGCGAACAGGACACCGTGGTGCTGTTCGTGCCGATCATCGACGGCGTCGAACGGCTGGGTGTGCTCCGGGTCGAGACGGGCACGCTGAACGCCGCGACGGTCCGTCGCTGCCAGTCCGTGGCCGCCCTCACGGCGATGGCCCTGGCGACCAAGCGCACCTACAGCGACCTGCTGGCCCGTATGCAGCGCGCCGCGCCCATGGGCGTGGCGGCGGAAATGGTGTGGGCGTTCCTGCCGCCCCGGACCATCGGGACCGAGCTGTTCACCTCCAGCGCCGTGGTGGAGCCCGCCTACGAGGTCGGCGGTGACGCCTTCGACCACTCGGTGGTCGACGGCGTCCTGCACACCGTCGTCGTCGACGCCATGGGCCACGACCTGGCCGCCGGCCTGACCTCGTCGGTGGTGCTGGCGGTGTGCCGCAACGCGCGCCGCGCCGGTGCGGATCTGGCGGAGACCGTGGACACCGTCGAGGAGCACCACCAGCGGCTGTTCCCGGAGCGGTACACCACCGGGGTGTTCCTCAGCCTGCGCACGAGCACCGGGCACCTGCGGTGGGTCAACTGCGGGCACCCGCCGCCCTACCTGCTGCGCGGCAACGCCCTCGTGCCGGGAGCGTTCCACCGGGAACCCGGCCTGCCCCTGGGGACAGGCTTCGGGGCGGCCGGGGAACGGCCGGTGCACGAGGTGCGCCTGGAGCCGGGGGACCGCGTCCTGCTCTACACCGACGGTGTCACGGAGGCCCGGCTGACGGGGAACGCCTTCGGCGAGGAACGCTTCACCGACTACATCAACCGTGCGGCCGCGGCCGGGGAGCCCGCGCCCGAAGTGCTGAGGCGCCTGGTCCACGCGATCCTCGGTTCGCAGGACGGCCGCCTGAGCGACGACGCGACCATCCTGCTCTTCGAATGGCACCCCCTCCGCCAGGTCCAGCTGCCCTGACGGCAGTCAGGGCGTACGGCCGAGGGCGGTCCCGCCACCCGGCACCCTCCCGGGCCGCGGTGCCCGCATCGCCTCCCGGACGGCCTGCAGGACCTCGTCCACGGTGATGCGCAGCAGCCGGTCGTCGGGCAGCAGTCCGTGCGCGTCGCCCGGCCTGACGTCGCCGTAGCGGTCTCCGTGCCACAGCACACGGTGGCAGGGGAGGTCCGGCGGGCCCCACAGGCGGGGTGAGACCGGGCCGAAGAGCACCACCGAGGGGATGCCGAACGCCGAGGCGAGGTGCGCCAGACCGGTGTCGCCGACGATCACGCACCGGGCGTGGGCGACGAGTGCGGCGAGGCGGGCGAACGGCACGTCGGCGGCGCCGCCCAGCACGTCGCCCGCGCCGAGGCCCGCCCGGTGCGCCACCTGCCGGGCCAGAGCGGACTCCGCGGCGCCCGCGGTGATCACCACCCGGTGGCCCGTGCGGCGCAACCGGTCGGCGACGGCCGCGAACCGCTCGGGCGGCCAGCACCGCGCCGGCGCGTCGGCACCCGGGTGGATCACCACCGCGCCGGGCGCCGGGGAGGGGACGCGCGGCCAGGGCAGGGCCAGGTCCAGGGGGTCGGCGGGCAGGCCGTACCAGGCGAGCAGACGGCACCAGCGGGCACGTTCGTGCTCGTCCTCGTGCCAGGGCGGGCCGGCCGGGGGGAAGGCGGCCGGACGGGCGTAGGCGAGCAGCCGTTCCGGGCCCAGGCGCTGCAGCAGCAGGCGGCTCGGCGGTCCGTTGCCGTGCAGGTCCACCGCGAGCCGGGGCGGCGGACCGCGCCAGGGCAGGGAGGCGGGCACCGTCCGGCCCCGGGCCGTCGTGGGCAGCAGCCGGTCCACCGTCCCCGTCGCGGCGCAGGCGCCCGCCAGCCGTGCCGGGGCGGCGAGCACCAGCTCGTGGCCCGGAAGAGCCCTGCGCAGCCCGCGCAGGGCCGGGACGGCGGTCAGCAGATCGCCCAGGCCGAGGGCGCGCAGTACCAGAACGCGCGGCCTGGCGGTGCCGCCCGTCATGGCGTCGCATTGCGCACGGCGGGCGCCGCGCACGGGGTGAGCCGGGTGTCGCAACGGCCGTCTCGGCAGGGCGACGCCGCGTCCGGGCGGCATCTGGGCGCGGCGAGCACCATGGTGGGGCGGGGCGGTGTCCGGTGTGGCTCGTACGGGGCGGCGACGGGGGTCGGCGGGGGGCGCTCGCCTCGGTTGCGCGGTGCGGGGACCCGTACGCCTGCGGTGCCGGCGGTCATGGCACCGGCGGCCGCACGCCGGCGGCGGCGCGATGGGCGAGCCGGGTGGTGGCGGGGCGGTGTCCGGTGTGGCTCGTACGGGGCGGTGACGGGGGTCGGCGGGGGGCGCTCGCCTCGGTTGCGCGGTCGGGGGACCCGTACGCCTGCGGTGCCGGCGGTCATGGCACTGGCGGCCGCACGCTGGCGGCGGCGCGATGGGCGAGCCGGGTGGTGGAACGGCCGTCCAGATAGGGCAGGACCACGCACTGGCCGCCCCAGGACCGTACGGCCGCCGCCTCCGGGAGCGCGTCGGCGTCGTAGTCGCCGCCCTTGGCCCAGACCTGGGGCCGCAGCCGGCCGAGCATGGCGGTGGGGGTGTCCTCGTCGAAGACGGCGACAGCGTCCACGCAGCCCAGCCCGGCCAGGACGCGCACCCGGTCGGCTAGCGGCGACAGCGGCCGTCCCGGGCCTTTGAGCCGGGCGATCGACGCATCGGAGTTGACGCAGACGATCAGGCAGTCGCCGATGCGGCGGGCGCTTTCCAGCAGCCCGACGTGGCCCGCGTGCAGAAGGTCGAAGCAGCCCCCTGTGGCGACCACGGTGCCGCCGCGCGCGCGGACCTGATCGGCGAGCGCGAAGGGGTCGGTCTCAGGCTCGGCCCGGCCGCCTGGGCGGGCGTGGCTGGTGCTCCACAGGCCCGGATCGCCTGCCCCGCCCGCCGCCACGAATGCCGCGGCCTCGGTGACGCCGCGCTGCACAGCCTCTTCGGGGAGGCAGCCGTCGGCCAGCGCTCCGGAGGTCTCGGCGGCGAAGCAGTCGCCGGCGCCGCAGGCGTCACCGGTCGCCCGGTAGGGGGCCGGCACCAGCATCGGTGAGGCCGTCCCGGGGCGGGTGAGCAGGACACCGCGTTCACCCAGGGTGACGGCGACGGCCGCCGCCCGCCAGCGACCGGCCAGTTCGGAGCCCGCTTCGGCGCAGGAGCGCAGGGACGGGTCGGCCGCGACATCGTCGGCGAACGCCCGCACCTCGGCGGCGTTCGGCGTGACCAGCCGAGCGCCGGGCACGGGGGCCTGCCCCCGCGGATGCGGGTCCCACACCACCGTCGCCCGGCGGCCCAGCGCCGCCAACTGCTCCCGCACGGCGGTGGCGGTACCCCGCCCGTAGTCGGCGACCAGCACGGTGCGCGCCTGCCGCAGGACATCGGCGACGGCCCGCCCCGGCGCGCCCGGAACACCGTTCCCCCGGTCCACCCGGACCAGGGGGCGCCCGTCGGCCATGACCCGTGTCTTGACGGGCAGCGTCCCGTGCAGCGGGAGTTCCACCACGGTGA
The DNA here is from genome assembly GCA_033793685.1 of Streptomyces sp. ME19-03-3. Taxonomy (GTDB): domain Bacteria; phylum Actinomycetota; class Actinomycetes; order Streptomycetales; family Streptomycetaceae; genus Actinacidiphila. The sequence continues at coordinate 226,535 of JARAXD010000008.1, forward strand.
CCCGGGAGGTCAGCAGGCGGCGCACGGTCGTGCTGGCCGGGTCGCCGCCGAGCGCGGTGACCAGCAGCACCTGCCTGCCGCCGCGGGCGGCCAGCACCGCCGCCAGCGCGGCTCCGCCGGGCCGGAACCGCTCGTGGGCGACGTCGACGACCGGCGCCGGGGCGTCCGGAGCCAGCCGCGCGCAGACCCCGTCGATGTCCTGGTCGAGCAGGGCGTCTCCCACGACGACCAGGGGTGCGCGCGCGGTCACGACGTCCTCCGGTGGACGGATGCGGCGGGCGCGAACGATTCGGCCCCGGCTGTGGTGAGGGCGTCGTCGAAACACTCGCACAGCAGGTGGACCGCGACCAGGTGGGTCTCCTGGATGGTGGCCGCGCCGTCGGCGTCCACGCACAGTGCCTCGTCGGCGGCGTTCGCCAGCGGGTTGGGCCGCGGTCCGGTCAGGGCCCACACGCGCAGGCCGGCGGCCCGTCCGGTGCGCGCGGCGGCGAGCAGGTTGGGGCTGCGGCCGGAAGTGGACAGCAGCACCAGCACATCGCCGGGGCGGCCGTGCGCGGCCACCTGCCGGGCGAAGACCTCCTGGTACCCGTAGTCGTTGCCGATGGCGGTCACACTGGACGTCTCGGCGTGCAGGGCGATCGCCGAGTACGCCGGGCGCTCCTGCTGGTAGCGGCCGACGAGTTCGGCCGTCAGGTGCTGGGCCTGAGCGGCGCTGCCGCCGTTGCCCGCGGCCAGCAGCCGGCCGCCGAACGGCAGCACCGCCGCCAGGTGGGCGCCCCAGGCGGCGACCTGTTCCACGTTGTGCCGGCGGAACCGGGTCAGGGCCTCCTGCAGGGACTGGCAGTGCCGCTGTACGCAGTCGCGTGTGTAGTCGCTCATCCCGAACCTCCTCGATCGGCTGGTCGGTGTGGTGGCGGCCGGTCAGCTCCGCGCCGCGGCGGCGGGCGTCACCGCGCGGGGACTGAGCACGTCCTGGTAGACACGCTCGGTGGACTCCGCGACGCGGGACCAGGAGAAGCGGCTGAGGACCCGGCGACGGCCGGCCGCCCCGCAGGCGGCGCGGGCGGCGGGGTCGGCGAGCAGGTCGCCGACGGCCAGGGCCAGGGCGGTGGGGGAGCGGGGCGGGACGAGCCGTCCGGTGCCGGGGTCGGTGACGGTGTCGAGGTGGCCGCCCACGGTCGTGGCCACCACCGGACGGCCGCAGCCCATCGCCTCCAGCGGGACGATGCCGAACGGCTCGTAGTCTGCGGGGCAGACCACCACGTCCGCGCCGCGCATCAGCTGGGCGACCCGCTCGCCGGGCACTCCGCCGGTGAAGCGCACACGGTCGGCGACGCCGGCCGACGCGGCCAGCTCGCGCAGCCTGCGCACCTCCGCGTCCTCGTGCAGACGCTCGCGCGGGGAGCCGCCCACGACGACCAGTTCGGTGCCGGGCAGCCGTGGCAGCGCCGCGATCGAGACGGCGGCGCCCTTGCGGGGCACCATCCGCCCCACCTGCAGCAGACGGTGCCGGTGCGGGCCGCGTGGGGCGGCGGGACCCAGCGGGGTGAAGCGGTCCGTGTCCACCCCGCAGGGCACGACACTCACCCGGTGCCGGGGTATCCCCATCGCGGCCAGTTCGATCACCTCGTCACGGCAGGTGGCGATCACCCGGTCGCAGCCGATGCCCACTTCCGTCTCCCAGACGACGCGGGAGGCGGGACTGGTGTCGGCGGCTCCCTGGTGACGCCGCTTGACCGTGCCCAGCGCGTGGTAGGTGTGCACCAGCGGCAGGCGCAACTGCCGCGCCGCCTGCAGGCAGGCCACCCCCGACATCCAGAAGTGCGAGTGGACGACGTCCGGCGGCCGCAGCCGCCAGGAACGGGCCAGGTGGCGGGCGAACTCGGTCATGTGCGGCAGCAGTTCGTCCTTGGGTACCGGCCGGGGCGGGCCCGCCGGCACATGGTGGACCTCCACGCCGGGGCCGAGCGGCACCACCTGCGCCAGGTCGGGCGCGTCCCGGCGGGTGTAGACGGTGACGCGGTGGCCGCGGGCGGCCAGCGCGGCGGCCAGCCGGGCGACGTGGACGTTCTGCCCGCCCGCGTCGACACCGCCCAGGGTGGCCAGCGGACTCGCGTGCTCCGAGACCAGGGCGATCGCCATGGCGTCGGCGGCGTGGTGACCGTTCACGGGCACACCTCCTTGAACAGGCGCTCCCAGTCGTGCAGGAAGCGTTTGAGTCCGTAGCGCCGCAGTGCCGCCTGCCGGGCCCGCGCGCCGTCCTCGGCGGCGGCGGCCGGTTCGTGCACATAGCGGCGGGCGGCGGCGGCCAGCACCTCGGGGCGGGTGGAGACGGTGCCGGACCCAGGGGTGACGGCCTCGACGGCCTCGGTGGTGGCCAGTGCCACGACGGGCATGCCGAGGTGCATGGCCTCGAGCAGCGACAACCCCAGCGACGTCCAGCGCACCGGGTGCAGATAGAGGCGGCGCCGCGCCATGGCGTCGTGCAACTCGGACTGGGGCAGGTCTTCCGTGCGGCACCGCTCGGACGGCACCTCCAGATGCTCGGCCAGTCCCTCGGTGCGCATGCCGAAGACGTCCAGCGGCGCCGCCTCGGACAGGGCCGGCAGCAGGTCCGTGCCGGTGAACCGGCCGCGCCGCACGGGCTCGTTGACCACGACCGCCGCGCGGGCCAGCGTTCCGGTGTAGCGGTGCCCCGGATCGACGATGCCGTGCTCGATGACCTCCGCGCGGGTGCTGCCGTTGTCCCAGAACAGGCGGTTGAAGTGGGTGACGTGCACCAGGGTGAGGTCGTCCCGGTCGGCGAACGGATGGCGCGTGCAGGGCACCTGCCCGGCCGGGGCGTTGTGCTCGAGGTAGACGGCGGGCACGTCCCGGCCCGGTCGTCGACCGCCCAGCCACCGCGTGGCGAGGTCGAGTTCGTGCGGCCGTTGCAGGAGCACCAGGTCCACCGCCGCCTCCCGCAACCGCGCCGGGGTCACCTCCCGTACCGCCGCGGGCCAGGGGAACGTGGCGGCCCGGCCGCGCCCGTCCGGACCGCGGCCGTCGGTGACGGGAACCAGATAGGTGTGCGGTCCCTGGACGAACGCCGTCGTCCATGAACCGTGCACGTGCCACAGCAGGATGTTCACGGGAGTGCGCCTCCTCGGGTACGGCCGGTCAGGCGGTCCACGGCCGCCAGGACCGCGGCGTTGTCCACGGCGTCCAGACATGGGTGCCCGGGGACGGGGCAGCGCCGCGCACGGCTGCCCGCGCACGCGGCTGCCTGATCGCCCAGCAGCACGTGCGGCACCCCGTACGGGCGCCACCTCGCGGCCGGTACGACGGGGGAGAACAGGCAGACCACCGGCGTTCCCACGGCCGCCGCCAGATGCATCGCCCCGGTGTTGCCCACCACCACGGCCCGCGCCGACCGCAGCACACCGGCGAGCTGGGGCCAGTCCGTCGCTCCGCCGAGGTCCAGCGCGTGGTCACCGGCGACCGCGGCGGTCAGGTGCTTCTCCTCGCGGCTGCCGGTGACCACCACCCGGTGGCCCGCGACGGACAGCGCGGCCGCGGCGCGGGCGGCCCGCCGGGCGCTCCAGCGCCGGGCCTCCACCGCCGCGCCCGGGTGCAGGACGACGTACGGGCCGATGCCGGTCAGACCCGTGGTGGCGGGCGCCCGCTTCACCCGCAGCCTCCCGTCGTCGCCGTCCGGGAGCGGGAACCCGGCGGCGCGGGCCAGGTCCAGGGCCGCGGCCGCCTCGTGCCGCCCGGGCCGCCTGGCGTGCCGCAGGTCCAGCAGCGAGCCTGGGTAGTCCTCGCAGTCCGCGCCGACGTGGCCCACGCCCGCCAGCTTGAGCAGCAGGGCGGCCGGCAGCGGGCTCTGGTGGAAGGAGACCAGGACCAGCGCCCGGTCGAACCGCCCGGCGCTGATCCGTTCCACCACCTCACGGGTCGCCCGCGCGGAGACCTGGGCCGGGTCCAGCCCCACCCAGGGCGCGTCGTGGACCAGCACCTCGTCCGCACCGGGCAGCATCCGCGCCGCCGGCAGGCCCAGGGGACCGCACAGAACGGCGGTGTGCGCCGAGCGGGAGGCCACGGCACGCACGGCCGGTCCGGCCAGCAGGACGTCCCCCGCGCTGTCCAGTCTGACCACGAGAGTGCGCGGCGCACTCACCGTACGGCCCCCGCCAGCACCATCCGCACCGCCTCGAGCAGGTTCCCGGCGGTGATCCGCGCCGCCCGTACCTCGTGCGGGCGGGTGGCGGGCGTGGGCACCAGGACCGCGCGCGCACCCGCGGCGCCTGCGGCGGCCATGTCGGCACCGATGTCCCCGATGACGGCCACGTGTGCGGCCGGTACGCCCAGCCAGTGGGAGGCGGCCAGGATCAGGCCCGGTGCGGGCTTGCGGCAGCCGCAGCCGACCAGGTGCGGGCACACCGCCCACACGGCGAACGCTCCGAGGAGCGTCTCCGTCCGCTGCTTCACCGCCACTACCTGATGCCTCGTCAACAGTCCCCGTGCGACGCCGGACTGGTTGGAGACCACCCCGACCGGGATGCCGCGGGCCCGCACGGCGTCGACGGCCTCCCGCGCCGTGGGCATGGGCACGACCCGGTCGGGGTCGCCGTTGTAGGGCACGTCCGCGACCAGCGTGCCGTCGCGGTCGAAGAGCACGGCCTGCGGGAAGCCGCCGGGCGGGGGCGTCGACGTGCCGGGGAACAGCCACGGTTCACGCGTACCGGCGAGCGGCGGACCGTGGACGGGCCCGGTGGCGGGGCGGGCGCTCATGTCCTGGCCTCCTCGGCCGGCCGGGCCGGGGCCGCGGGGGTCCGCGCCGGGAGGGCATGCGGCGGCGCCGCATGACGGTGCATCACCTGGCCGCGGAGCCAGTGCCAGGTGGCAGCGGGCGGGATCACCACGCTGGTGAGTGCCATCGCGGCCACCTCGGCGCGGGTGCGCGGCCCGGGGGCGATCCGCGCCCAGGCGAACTCGGCGGTCCCGGCGAGCCAGAGCGCGGCGCAGCCCGCGGCGGCGGAGCGGCGGCGCAGTGCGGCCAGCGGGAGTGTCGCCGCGGCTGTCGCCGTGATCAGTGCATGCCGGCGCAGCCGGCCGTGGGGCGCTCCCGCCCAGCCCCACCAGTGGCGGCCGTGCACGCGCGTCATCAGGACGTCGTCGGCGTTGCCCGCCTGCAGGCGCACCGAGATCCACCGGCCGGCCGGTCGTACGGGATGGGTGCTGGTGCGCCGCCCGGCGGCCAGCGACCAGCCGCCGCTCAGCACCCGCAGCGCCAGGTCGGCGTCCTCCCGGAAGGCGCGGCGGAAGCGTTCGTCGAATCCGCCGACGGCGCGCAGGGCGTCGGTGCGGTAGGCCATGTCGGCGGTGATCCAGCGTGCGGTGGCCAGCCCCGCGGTGTTCCGTTCCCAGTCGGTGGGCGGCCTGCCGGCGGGCAGCGGCACCTCGATGCGGGCCGTGACGGCGGCGGTGGCCCGGCCGGCCCCCGCCAGATCGGCGGCCAGATCCGTGGCCCAGGTGGGACCCGGGACGACGTCGTCGTCGAGGAAGACCACCCAGGGCACGGAACCGGCCCGCCGCCAGCCGATGTTGCGCGCGGCCGCCGGGCCCGCCGCCCGGCCCCGCACCACTGTCGTCCGTTCGCGCAGGCCAGGGGGCACCCGCAGCGGAAGCGGGCGCAGATCGTTGCCGGGGCGGTCGTCCACCACGACCACGGCCAGGGGAGGCGGGCCCGTGGCCGCCGCCAGGGCGCCCAGGCACACCTGCAGGCTGGGCCGTCCCAGGGTGGGGACGACCACGGCGTACTGCGGTCCGTGCGGGCGTGTCGTCATCGGAGCCCGCCTTCCCCGTCGGCGAACAGCTCCGCACGCCGGACCACGTACGGCCCGATGGCCAGCAGGTCCACCGGGGTGGAGCCGAAGCACTCCAGCGCGTCGCGCGGGTCGTCCACCATGGGCCGGCCGGCGGTGTTGAGGCTGGTGTTGACGACCACCGGCAGCCCGGTGAGCCGCTCGAACTCCTCCAGCACACGCCCCATCAGCGGTTCGGCGGCCCGGTCCACGGTCTGGATGCGGGCGGTCCCGTCGACGTGGACGACCGCCGGGATGCGCTCCCGCCATTCCGGCGCGACCTGGTGCACGAAGAGCATGTACGGGCTGGGCAGCGGGCCGTGGAAGATCCCGTCGGCGCGGTCGGCCCGCACCATCGGGGCGACGGGGCGGAACTGCTCGCGTCCCTTGACGTCGTTGAGGCGTTCCAGGTTGCCGGCGTGGCCGGGGTGGGCGAGCAGCGAGCGGTGCCCGAGCGCGCGGGGGCCGTACTCCGAACGCCCCTGGAACCAGGCCACGATCGCGTTGCCGGCCAGCGCCTCCGCCACGGTGACGGCGATGTCGGCCGGCCGTTCGAAGGGCACCGCCGCGGTCTTGAGGAAGGCACCGAGTTCCGCCTCCGTCCATTCCCGGCCCAGGTCCGCGCCGGGCATCGGGGCGGGGTCGTCACCGCCGGCCGCCGCCAGCAGCAGGGCGCCGCCGAGCGCCGTGCCGGCGTCGCCCGCCGCAGGCTGCACCCAGACCGTGCCGAAGGGACCCTCGGCGGCGACGCGGGAGTTGGCCACGCAGTTGAGCGCGACGCCGCCGGCCATCGTGAGCAGGCTGTCGTGGGTCCGGCCGTGCAGCCACCGCACGAGGTCCAGCAGCACCTCTTCCAGCACCGCCTGGGCACTGGCCGCCACGTCGGCGTGCTCCTGGGTCCACGGCTCGTCCGCCCCTCGGGGCGGGCACAGTTCGGCCCAGGGGACGCCTTCCGCGTGGAAGCCGCCGTCGCCGGTGGCGTACACGTGCCGGCGCAACTCGCCCAGCATCCGCGGCCGGCCGTACGAGGCCAGGGCCATCACCTTGAACTCGTCCGAGGAGCGCAGGAAGCCCAGATGCGCGGTGAGTTCCTCGTAGACCAGGCCGAGGGAGTGCGGCAGTCGCTGGGCGCGCAGCGGTTCCAGCCGGTCCCCGACCCGGCGGGCCGCCAGGTGCGAGGCGCTCTCGCCGCGGCCGTCCAGGACCAGCACCGACGAGGAGCGGGCGTCGCGGGCGGCGAAGGCGCCGGACGCCGCGTGCGCCATGTGGTGCGCGACGAAGCGCACCCGGTGCGGGTCCAGACCGGGAAGGGCGGTGGCCAGGAAGGACGGTGCCTGCCGCGCGTAGGTCAGCCGGACGTGGTCCCAGGGGTCGTCCAGACCCAGGTCCTCGGCGGGACGGGCCAGCGCGGGGTCGAAGGAGTACGCGACGGCGTCGAGGTCGGCCGGCCGCAGACCGGCCCGCTCCAGGCACCAGGCCGCCGCCTTCTCCGGCAGTTCCCAGGCGGAGAAGGGCACCGGGCGCTTGCCGTGCTTGCGCCGCGAGAAGCGTTCCTCCTCGGCGGCGGCCACGGTGCGGCCGTCGACGACGAGGGCGGCGGCCGGATCGTGGAAGAGCGCGTTGATTCCCAGGATGCGCATGGGCGTACCGGCCTTTCACGGGAACGGCGGCTGGGACGTGGGGCGTCGCGGAGGTCAGGCGGCCCGGTGGGCGCGGAACCACGCGATGGTGCGGCGCAGCCCCTCTTCGGCGGCCACTCGCGGCTCCCAGCCGAGCTTGTCGCGCGCCAGCGTGATGTCCGGGCAGCGCACCGCCGGGTCGTCGGTGGGGCGGTCGATGAAGTCGACGCCGGAGGCCGAACCGGTGAGTTCGATCACCACCCGGGCCAGGTCGAGGATGCTGATCTCGGTGGGGTTGCCGATGTTGACCGGTCCCCGCATGCCGTCGGCGGCGACCGCGAGCACCCCCCGCACCGTGTCGTCGACGTAGCACAGCGACCGGGTCTGGGTCCCGTCACCGGTCACCGTGAGCGGCTCCCCGGCCAGTGCCTGCCGGATGAAGGTGGGCACCGCCCGGCCGTCGTGGCCCCGCATGCGGGGGCCGTAGGTGTTGAACAGCCGCACGATGCCGGTGTCCGTGCCGCGGCTTTCGGCGTCCGCCGTCGTCAGCGCCTCCCCGAAACGTTTGGCCTCGTCGTAGACGCTCCGCGGGCCGACGGGGTTCACATGGCCCCAGTAGCGTTCGTTCTGGGGGTGCTGCTGCGGATCCCCGTAGACCTCGGAGGTGGACGCGAACACGAAGCGGGCGCCGTGCTCGTGGGCCAGGGCCAGGGCGTTGCGCGTACCGAGGCTGCCGGTCTCCAGGGTGTGCAGAGGGAGCCGGAGGTAGTCCGCGGGGGAGGCGGGGGAGGCGAAGTGCAGCACGAGGTCCGTGCGGCGGTCCACGGCCAGGCCCTCGGCCACGTCACCCGGAACGAGGGTGAAGCCGGGACGGCCCTGCAGCGCCGCCACGTTCTCCCGGCGGCTGGTGCTGAAGTCGTCGACGCAGGTGACCGCCGTGCCGGCGGCCAGCAGGGCCGAGCACAGGTGGGAGCCGACGAACCCGGCGCCGCCGGTGACGACGGCGTGCTCCCAGGAGGGTGAGGACATGCGCGTCATCCGATCTCCTCCCGTCGGGTGGATCTCGCCGCGATGCGCGGCCGACGTGCCACTCCTCACCATCGGCCCTGCGGGGTGCGGCGGCCCGCCCATGTGGGCCGTTCGGGTGAATGCGCGCCGGGTACGCCTCGGCCTCCACCGTGCATCTGTGCAGGTCAGAGGGGTGATTCCGGGGCGCCGGCAGCGAGACCCGTGGGGCCGGTGCGAGGCCGGCGCGGCGGTTGAACGGCCCCCCGGCGGGGCAACCCGAAAGGCGTACCGCCCGTCCTGGGACGCCGCCGGGCCCGCGGGTCAGCCGCCGGCTCAGCCCGGAGCGGCCGTCACAGGTCACCCGTACGAAGAAGGGGGCCTCCATGACGCCCGTCGGACCGCCCCTGCCCTGGCGGCGCGCCCTGGTGACCGGCGGGGCCGGTTTCCCGGGCTCCGCGCTCTGCGAGCGCCTGCTGGACGCCGGGGTGGACGTCGACTGCGCCGACCGCGCCGACCGCGCTCCCCGTCAGGCACGCGTCGGCCATCTGGCCGACTGCCCGGGCTTCCGCTTCCTGCCCTGCCACCTGGCCTCTCCCGACTCACCGGTGCTGCTGGACGGTCCGTACGACGTCGTTCTCCACCTGGCGTGGCCGGACCCCGGCGAGTGCCGCGCCCACCCCCTGCGGGCTCTCGAAGCGGGCAGCGACGGTACCCGTCAGGCCCTGCGCATCGCCCACCGGGACGGCGCCCGGCTGCTGTTCGCCTCGACCTCCGAGGTGTACGGCGACCCACGGACGCACCCGCAGCGTGAGGACTACCCGGGGAACGTGGACCCGGTCGGACCGCATTCGCTGACAGCCGAGTCGCGGCGATTCGCTGAGGCGCTGGTCACCGCACACGTGGCCGCTCACGGCGCCGACGCGGGCATCGTCCGGCTGTTCTCCGGCTACGGACCGCGCATGCCCGCGTTCGAGGGGCATGCGGTGCCCACGTTCATCCGCCAGGCGTTGGCGGCCGAGCCGTTGACCATCACCGGTGACGGCAGCCAGACCCGCTGCCTGTGCTACGTGGACGACCTGGTCGAGGGGATCCTCGCCGTCGCGGCGAGCCGCTCGGTGCGGCCGGTCAACGTCGGCGGCACCCAGGAGATGACGGTGACGGACCTGGCTCGCAGCGTCCTGGACCTGACCGGTTCCCGGTCCCCGCTCCGCTTCGTCGACCGGCCTCCGGGGGAACCCGAGCACCTGAGGCCCGACACCACGCTGGCCAGGGAACTGCTCGGCTGGCAGCCCCGGGTGTCCTGGGCGGACGGGCTGAAGACCACCATCGCGTACTTCGCCGCCGCCGCCGGCCGGGCGGAGCGGCCGCATGCCGCGGCCGGCGCGCACGACCGTGCCGGCGGAAGTCGTCGTCCCGCTCGGGGATGACCGGGCCGCTGCCCCGGAGGGGTTCCCCGCCCGGACCACCACCCGCGCCGTCCCTGTCGGTGCCGGGGCGGGCCGGGAGTTCGCCGCAGTCCCGAGGCCTCGGCACCGCCCTTCTCGCTGCGGCGCTGCGCGGCTGCCGCGGCTGCAGCGGACTGGACAGCACCGCCTTTCGTCCTGCCGTGCCGCGCCTTCCCCGCCCGCCGCGGGTGTGCCCGAGCCCCCGCAGGGCAGCCGAAGGGCCAAGGGCATCTTCCCTGCAGGAGCGCGACGTCACGTCGCGGGAGGACCCGGTCGGCGTTCACGACAAGGAGACGGCGATGGCACATGACACCTCACCGGAGGACGCACGGGGCACGCCGCCCCCCGAGGACCGGCGCGAGCGGCGGCAGGCCCCCGGACGTGACCCCGACGCCGCGGCACGCGAGGGTGAGCGCCCGGACCGCGAGGTCCCCGAGGCGCCGCGCGACGTAGCGCCGCAGGAGCCGCCCGACTGAGAGGGCGTACACCCAACCCGGGAACGCCGGACGCCGCGGGAGGGGGCTCGGCGCTCGGGCATGCGTCTGCCGCCCGGGCCGCCCTGCCGCTCCCATCGGCTGCCCCTCGAACGCCTCCCCGCACGCGGGCGCGGCGCCGTTTTCGCGGAGACCGACCGGGCAGCCGCCCCTTATGACGCGATTCGGCTACACGATGATGACCGAGCAGGCCGGCCCGAAGGACCTGGTGGCCCACGTGGTGAGGGCGGAGGAGGCCGGATTCGAGTTCTCGGTGACCTCCGACCACTACTTCCCGTGGCTGGACGAGCAGGGCCACGCACCGTACGCCTGGAGCGTTCTCGGCGCGGCCGCCCAGGCCACCACGCGGATCCCGCTGATGACGTATGTGACCTGCCCGACCATGCGGTACCACCCCGCAGTCGTCGCGCAGAAGGCGGCGACGGTGCAACTGCTGTCCGACGGCCGGTTCCGCCTCGGGCTCGGCTCGGGCGAGAACCTCAACGAGCACGTCGTCGGTGGCGGCTGGCCTTCCGTGGACGTACGCCACGAGATGCTCGCCGAGGCCGTCGAGATCATCCGGGCACTTTTCACGGGCGGTTACGTCAACCGCCGCAATGGGCACTTCGACGTGGAGTCGGCCAAGCTGTGGGACCTTCCCGACCGGCCGCCGCCGATCGGGATCGCCGTGTCCGGTGCGCGGTCCTGCGAGCTCGCGGGCCGCCTCGCCGACCTGGTGATCGCCACCGACCCGGACCCGGACCTGCTGAGCGCCTTCGACAAGCACGGTGGTGCGGGCAAGCCACGGGTCGGGCAGCTGCCCGTCTGCTACGACCCGGACCGGGACGTCGCGGTGCGCCGGGCGCATGAGCAGTTCCGCTGGTTCGGCGGCGGCTGGAAGGTCAACTCCGAACTGCCCGCGACCGCGGCCTTCGCCGCGGCCAGCGCCCCGGTACGGCCGGCGGACGTCGCGCGGTCCATCCCCTGCGGGGACGACCCGGAGGCGTTCGTGGAAGCGGTCCGTCCCTACGTGGAGGCGGGGTTCACCGAGATCGCCCTCGTCCAGGTCGGTGGCGACACCCAGTACGCCTTCCTTGACTGGGCCGAGAAGACACTCCTGCCCGCGCTGCGCGAACTCTGACGCCTCGGGCGGCGTCGTCCGCGGCGGCGGGCCGCAGGGGCCGCAGGGGCCGCACCTGTGCCAGGCCGGGTCGCCCGATACTCGGCTGCCCCGCGTCGCTCCCCCAGCCTCGCTGGAACGAGCCCCTAGGCACAGCACTCCCTCAACCTTCGACCGGGGGTGCCCCCTCGCCGCGTTGTCGATCGCCCGAGCAGCCCACTATGAGGACGAGTCTCCGCAGTGCGTTGCACCGCACCTGCGGGACCCCGGGGGAGCCGGGGGAGCGCGGAGCCCGCCCTTCGGGCGGGCTCCGCGCCCATGTGACGACACGACCTCGCCCGCTCGGCGACCTCGGCACGTGCACGCACGTCCCGCCGGTGGCGGCCTTGGGCCGCCACCGGCGGTGTTCCGTCCGCGCGGCCCAGGAGGCCTCGGCCGGCCCGCTTCAGGACTTGCCGCGACCGGTGACGAAGTCGCGGGCCCGGTCCACCAGCCCGGCGCCCGGCGCCAGGAGTTTGTTGGCGGGCGGGGTGTCCGGAGCACTGGGGTGCGGCCGGGTCGGGGCGACCTTCTTGGCCCTGCGCACCTGTTCGCCGAGTTCGAGGAGCCGCTCGGGCGAGCAGACCTCCGCCAGGCTCGGGAACAGCTGCTGCTCCTCGTCCCGGACGTGCTCGGTGACGTCGGTGACCAGCTTCCCCACCAGCTCGTCGAAGCGGGCGTCGTCGATGTCGACGTCCTCCAGGTCCTTGAGGACCTGCTCGACCTCGGCGTGCTCCCGGAGCTCCTTGTCGGCCAGGGCCTCCCCTCCGGGCACGTGCTGCCGGACGGCGGGGTAGAGGTACATCTCCTCGGCCACCGCGTGCCGCACCAACTCGATGGTGACCTCGTCCAGCACGTTCCTGCGTTCCCTGTCACCCGGGGGCAGCGCCCTCAGACGGGCGAAGTACTCCTCCACCTCGCGGTGGTCGGCCGTGAGTTCCGCGATGACGTTTCCGCCGTGTCCCATCACACGACTCCTTTCCGTGCGGTGTGCGGGTCCCTCCACGGGCGGCTTCCCTGTACCGCGCGCGGCACGCGCCGTCACCGTCACAGTTCCCGATGCCGGTGGTCGGCCCAGGCCGCTGCGGCGACCTCGGGATCCACCAGGACGTCGGCGGCCGTGCAGGCCAGCGCGTGGGCGGCGCCGAGCATGACCTCGCGGGCCCGGGGGCCGGCCGCGGCCGCCGCGAACCGAGGGGTGTGGTCGGAGCCGTCGGCGTCCATGATCGCCAAGAAGGGATGAATGGTCGGCAGGAGGCCGCTGACCGTGCCGACGTCCGAGGAACCGAGGTAGACGCCCGGCACCGGTTCACGCGCCGTCATGCCCGCCCGGGCCAGGTGGGCGGTGAACCGCGCGGACAGCACCGCGCAGTCGCGGAAGTGCTCGTATCCGGTGTCCTCGGTGGAGACCTTCGCCCGGGTGCCGGTGGCGTGGGCCACGCCCTGGGCGCAGGCGGCCAGGCTGTCCGCCAGCTCGTCGCGGGCGGCCGTGGTGGCTCCGCGCAGGCCGAACAGCCCTTCCGCGTACTCGGGGACGATGTTGGTGGCTCTGCCGCCCTCGGTGACGATGCCCTGTACGTGCGCCCCGGCGGGCAGACGCCGGCCGAGCACCGCCAGGGTGTTGAAGAACTGGATCAACGCGGCAAGCGCGTCGACGCCCTCGGTGGGGTTGCCGGTGGGATGGGCGGAACGGCCGTGGAAGGCGACCCGTACCTGGGCCGAGGCCGTCAGTGGTGCCCACGACCAGTTGTGGACGCCGGGATGGAACATCAGGGCCGCGTCCACCCCGTCGAAGACGCCTGCCTCCGCCATGACCAGCTTGCCGCCGCCGCGCTCCTCCGCCGGGGTGCCCACCACCAGCAGCGAGCCCCGTAGGCCCGGCATGGCGCCGTAGAGTGCGAGGCCCGCACCGAGCCCGGCCGCGGCGATCAGGTTGTGGCCGCAGGCGTGCCCCATCCCGGGAAGGGCGTCGTACTCCAGCAGCAGCGCCACCCGCGGGGCGCTGCCGTCACCGACGGCCGCGACAAAGGCCGTCGGCAGGCCCGCCACTCCGCGCTGAACGGCGAACCCCTCGCGTTCCAGGTGGCCGGTCAGCAGCCGGGCCGCCCTCTCCTCCTCGAACGCCGTCTCCGGGTCCCCGTGAAGCGTCGAGGCCACCTCCCACAGGGCCCCGCCGCGGGCGGCGAGCTGCTCGGCGACGCGGGCGTACACCTGTTCCCCTCGCTCGTCCATCGCGGACCTCCCGCATGTCTGCTGACCGCCTACCCGCCTCCGGCGACCGTCACCGCGCCACGCATGAGCCGTCGGCGCCGGGGCACGCGCCCAGAAAGGCAGGAAACGCGTGGAAACCACCTTCTGAGAGGTAAGCGCGATGACGAAGAAGCAGCACCCGCCACACGGCGAGGGCCCCAGCCGCCACCAGGGTGACGACCAGCACGGTTGGGCCACGGACGTGGACGCCGAGAAGCAGCAGGACAACCCGAGCGCCCATCGCTCGTTCCACCCGGACGCCCATGCGCCCGGCGGGAGGAACCGCGAACCGTCCTCCGAGGACATCGAGGCGTCGAAGGCCGGTACACCGGCACACGACGTGTCCCGCAGCGGCGAGGAACGGGCCGGCACGTCCGGCAAGCGACAGATCCAGGACACCGGCAAGCGTGGTGCCTCGGGACGGCCCAGCGGCGCCAAGGCCACGTCCGAGTTCAGCGGGGTCGACCCACAGGAGCCGCCGACCGGGCACCGCGGCCGCTGACCCGCGCCCCGCCCCTGGGCGTTTCCCCCTCGGGGGCCGGGGCAGCCGCCCCCCATGGACCATTCCCAGGCACCGGTACTCGAGGCGCTCGCCGCCTACCACGCGACCGGACAGACCCCGTTCACCCCGCCCGGCCACAAACAGGGCCGCGGCACTGACGCCCGGGTCCTGGAGGCCCTCGGGGAGTCGGTGTTCCGCTCCGACATCCTGGCCACGAGCGGACTGGACGACCGCACCTCCTCGCACGGAGTGCTGCAGAAGGCCCAGGAACTCATGGCGGACGCCGTGGGGGCCGAGCACGCCTTCTTCTCCACCTGCGGCAGCTCGCTGTCGGTGAAGTCGGCCATGCTCTCCGTCGCGGGACCGTACGAGGAGCTCGTCGTCGGCCGGGACGCCCACAAGTCCGTCATCTCCGGGCTGATCCTCTCCGGGCAGAGGCCGGTCTGGGTGCGTCCCCGGTGGGACCCGGACCTCCACCTTGCCCATCCGCCTTCGCCGCGGTCGGTCGCCGACGCCCTGCGCGACCACCCGGACGCCAAGGGCGTCCTGGTCACCAGCCCCACCCCGTACGGCACCTGCGCCGACCTGGCCGCCATCACGCGGGAGTGCCACCAGCAGGGCAAACCCCTCATCGTGGACGAGGCCTGGGGCGCCCATCTGCCCTTCCATCCCTCGCTGCCGACCTGGGCCATGGACGCCGGGGCCGACGTGTGCGTCACCTCCGTGCACAAGATGGGCTCCGCGCTCGAACAGACCTCGGTCTTCCACCTCCAGGGCGACCTGGTCGCCCCGGCCGTACTCCAGGCCCGCGAGGACCTGCTGGGTACCACCAGCCCGTCGGTGCTGCTGTACGCGGCGCTGGACGGCTGGCGGCGCCAGATGGTGGAGCAGGGCCACGCCCTGTACGACCGGGCACTCGCCCTGGCCCACGAACTACGGGGTCAGATCGGGCAGCTCGACGGTTACCACGTGCACGGCAGGGACGACTTCTGCGGCCCGGACCGGGCCGCGGACATGGACCCGCTCCAGGTGATCGTCGACATTGCCGCGCTCGGGGTCACGGGATACCGGGCCGCGGACTGGCTGCGCGCCCACCACGGGGTGAACCTGCACGTCAGCGACCACCGCCGGATCAGCGCCCAGTTGACTCACGCTGACCACGAGGACACCGCCAAGGTCCTGGTCGCCGCGCTGGCCGACCTGACCGACCACCTGGACGACCTGCGACCCACGCCGGCCGTGGACATCCCCGACCCGGTGGAGCTCACCTTGGAACAGGTCGTCCTGCCCCGGGACGCTTTCTTCGGCCCGGCCGAGCAGGTCCCGATCGCCGAGGCCGAGGGGAGGATCAGCGCCGAGATGCTCACGCCGTACCCGCCGGGAATCCCCGCCGCCCTTCCGGGCGAACGCCTCAACCGGGAGGTGCTGGACTACCTGCGCACCGGGGTCGAGGCCGCAATGGTCGTGCCCGACGCCGCAGACCCGCAGGTGCGCTCCATCCGCGTCGCCATCGAGAAGTGACGGAGGAACATCACATGACCGCGCACAACGAGGATCCGGTCACCCGTCATCCGCAGCCGGACTTCCCCGCGCAGGAGCAGCCGCACCCCGGCTGGACCGGGCCGATGGACCCGCCCCCCGACCACGGGGAGTCCTCGTACGAGGGCAGCGGTCAGCTGGAGGGCAAGGCCGCGGTGATCACCGGCGGCGACTCCGGGATCGGCCGGGCCGTGGCGCTCGCCTTCGCCCGCGAGGGAGCGGACGTGCTGATCACCCACCTTCCCGAGGAGAGGGAGGACGCGGACACCACCGTGGGACTCGTGGTGGACGCCGGACGCAAGGGCGTCGCCCTCTCGTGTGACATCCGTGAGGAGGGCCAGTGCCGTGAGGTGATCGACCTGGCGCTCGCCCAGTTCGGCCGCCTCGACGTCCTGGTCAACAACGCCGCGTACCAGATGTCCCAGCCGGACGGGATCGGCGCCATCACCACCGAGCAGTTCGACCGTGTGCTCAAGACCAACCTGTACGCGATGTTCTGGCTTTCGAAGAGGGCGCTCGAGCACCTTCCGGCCGGCGGCTCCATCATCAACACCAGCTCCGTGCAGGCCTACAAGCCCAGTCCGCACCTGCTGGACTACGCGATGACGAAGGCGGCCATCGTCAACTTCACCCAGTCGCTGGCGCAGATGGTCGCCCCGAAGGGCATCCGCGTCAACGCGGTGGCGCCGGGCCCGGTGTGGACGCCGCTCATCCCCGCGACGATGCCGGACACCACGGAGTTCGGCAAGCAGTCCCCGCTCGGCCGCCCCGCCCAGCCGGCCGAGATGGCCCCGGCGTACGTGTTCCTCGCCTCCCAGCGCGCCAGTTACATCACCGCGGAGGTCGTCAACGCCACCGGCGGCACGCCGCTGCCCTGAGTCGTCCGCGGACGGTTGCTCAGGCGGATCCGCTCGCGAGGGCGTGTCCGCACCGTGCCCGGGTCGCGCCGGTGGGCGCTGCGCCACTCGGCCCGGATCCGGGTGCGGCGAGGGTCGGCGTGGTATGCGCACGTGTCGGCGGAACCTGAACCGACGCCTCGAGACGGTCCTGTTCGGGGCGTGCTCCTTTCCTGGCCGCAGCGTCGGCACGCAACCGGGGACGAGGGGACCGCCGGTGCCGATCGCCTCCCGCAGGAGCCCGCCGCCCCTTCCCGTCGGCGGCCCCTGACGGCCCGCGACGCCCCGTACCCACGGTCGTTCGCCACGTCGTCCGGAGTGCGGGGAAGTGTGGAGATCACTCGGTTGGCTACAGAACGTGCACGTGCAGCAACGCAGGGTGATTCTTACTGAGGGCTCGCTGCCCTGCGTGGCAGCTCCCCCGCTTCCCACTGCGGGGGCGGCGGCGTTTGCCGCCTGCAAAGCCCTCTTTCTTGGAGGTGACTTGTTGAACCGCATGACCAGGACCGGGGCGCTGAAGATACAGCGTCCGGGCCGTGTCCGTGGCTGGGTCGTGGCCGGGAGTGTGGCGGTCGTGTCCAGCGCCGTGGCGGGTATGGCGTACGCGGGAACCGCCGAAAGCGCCCCGGCGGCACTTGCCGCGGAGCAGAGCGGACCGGGAAGTTCCAGTTCCGCCCACCCGTGCTTCATGATCACTAGCCCTCTCGGCTACTGTCCCGACGGACCCGGCGACTGGGGTCCTCCAGGCCACCCGGGGCCGCCCGGGCCTCCTGGATTTCCCGGGCGTCCCGGGCGTCCCGGGCCTCCTGGCCCGCCCGGACCTCCCGGAGTCCCCGGGCCTCCCGGGCCTCCCGGATCTTCCGGGCCTCCCGGACCTCCCGGACCTCCCGGACCCGGGCTGTCCGGTGTCCACGTCGTGACCGTCAACTTCGCCGCGGACGGTGCTACGCACACGATCAGTTGCCCGATCGGGGAGGTCGCCATCAGCGGGGGCTTCACCGTCTTCAACGCGACGGTCCGGGAGAGCCGGCCGTTCGGGGCGCCCACCCCCACCGCGTGGGCTGTCGCCGCCGTCCCGGACGGGCAGCCGGCTCCGAACACCGTGGACGTCTACGTCGTCTGCGCCGGCGTCACACCGTAGGACCGGTCCTCGAGGCCCAGTGCCCGTACGCGGCCCTCCCCCCTCGCGACGAGGGGGGAGGGGCCGTCCGGCGCTCCATCAGCGCCGCGCTCCGGGCGTCGGCAGCTCGCCGGAACCCCGGGCCGGCCCGAACCGCGTCAGTCCTCCGCGGCGATGAGACGAATACGGCAACGCACCTTGCCGTCGGGCAACTCCATGAGCATGCTGCTGCCGACCGCGGCCCGGCACTCGATCCACGCCCGGATCCGCGAGACCTGCTCCGCAGGCCCGTCGATGGTCACGTCGGCCATGTCGGCGTGCGGCGTGCGGCGTGCGGCGGCCTCCCCGTGCGGGCCCGGTCCGGGTCCGGCGACGGGCTCCCGGCGCCCACCGCGACCGCACCGCCACACCGACGGACCGGCGCCGCGCCACTCGACGAGGTCCGGATCGGTCACACTGACCGTGTGCGGATCGATACCGGCCCGCCGCAGGAACTTCAGGAGATCGCGCATGTCATAGGCGACGCCGAGGATCTGTCCGTCGACGCGCACATGACGGCCGCCGGTCTGCGACGGTGGATGGACGACCACCCGGCACGCGGCGGGCATCGTTGCGTCACTCCCCGGCGGCGTGCTGCGCCCGCACGCGGGCGAAGTGCAGCAGGTCGGAGAGGGTGAGCGCGGACAGCGCGCCGGCCGCCAGGCGAGTGGGGCCGGGGGCGAAGACCAGCCCCGCCGCGCACCCGGTGACGATCCACAGGCTTGTACAGAACGGGCAGGTGACCAGTTCGCCCACCGCCTTGCGGGCCCCGCTGCCACGGACCTCCTCGGCCGTCTCGGACGGGCCCGCGGTCCCTTCGAACCGGGTGAACGGGGCGCGCAGCGGGCTGGTGACCGCATCCTTGGTGATCAGCCGTGACAGGCGGTGCGTCGCGCCGGCGAGAAGGAGCACGTCCCATGGCGTGGGCTCGGGCACCGTCCTGCCGGCGAGCCGGGCCGCACCCGCGACCGCACCCAAGGCGCCGCCGTACGCGGCCATCAGGGTGACGAACGCGCCCAGCGGACGGTCGGCGTCGGCCCCGTACTGCCGCTTCGTCTCGGCCGCGGCCTGAGTGACCTCCTCGCGTACGGACATGGAATGACACCTCCCTGCGGACGTTCAGCCGCGGTCGAGGGCGCGTTGGAGCTCGGCCTTGTTCATGTGGGAGCGGCCGTCGACGTTACGGCGCTTCGCCTCGGCGTAGAGCTGGTCGTAGGTCGGCCCCTGCGAGCCCTTGCCGGAGCGCTGCCCCCCGCGCTTGCCGGAGGACATGTCCTCGATGGAGCTGCGGCTGGCGGTCTTGGACTCGCCCGCCCGGGCGCGCTCCTTGTTGACCGTACGGGCGGCGATCTCCTCGGCCCGCTTCTCGCTCTCGCCACGGTCCTTCGCGCTCTCCTTGATGTGCTCGTACTGCCGCTCGCGCTTGCGGTTCGACCCAGCGGGCATGTCGTCACTCCCTTGGAGTCCTCGCCCGGCCCTCACCTCGGCGGAATGCGAACGCACGAGCCGGGCGCGTGGATGCGGATGGTTTCTCCGGGGCCGCCGCCGACCGCCGTTCCGGCGGATGTCCTCCGGCGTTCCCGGCGGCCGGCGGAACTCCCCAGTGGCACCCGACGCCTTGCCCGTCCCGCGGCGGTGAAACATATCCCCCGGGAAGCGCCCTTTCCGCGTTCGAACGGAGTGCCTGCGGTTCTTATCATTTCTTCCAGGTACTGATGAGCTCCCAGGAGGCACACATGGGACAGCCTCAGGAACGCAGGCCGCCGCAAGCGCGCCACCCGGCCGCGCCTTCCCCGCCGGGGTGGACCGGCGCTGCCGGCTTCCCGGGCGTGGACGGCGCCGACCCCGGTCGAGCGCTCTTCGCGCCGCTGCCGGTCGGCCGTACCTCTCCATTCGTCCCGCATGTGGTCAGGGGTGCGCACCGGCGGCGCTGAGTCCTCCGCAGGAGTCTGGTCACAGCCGCCCCGGGCAGGCGCGCCCTGTTCAGTCGTCACGGACCAGGGGCGACGGCAGAGCGAGGAGCGCGACCATGGACAGGAAGCGGGAGAAGGAAACGGCCGAATCCGCCGCCAAGGCACCCGGGGCGGGAAGCGGCGAGGAGGACCGGGCGCACGAGCGGGTGGTCCGCGGCACGGCCGCCGGCGCCGAGGGTTACTCCGCAGAACACGGCACATCGGCCGGAAATCCCATCGAGGGACTGGAGACACATCGGCCCGAGAGGCGCGACGAGGAGCGGTGACCCGACCCGTCCGCGTGATCCCGGCCGTGATGGGCAGCCGGCCGGGTAGCTGATGAGGAGGTCGCGGGCGGCCGCCGGGAGCGGTGGCCCCAACCGTGCGCGCCCGGGCCGGCGGCCGGAGCGGACTGGTGATCCCCGCCACCCACGGCGCCGCGGAGCGCGCCGTGTTGCGCATGCTGCGCACCGGGCGCCCGCCGGGTGAGGTGACTGACCCGGCGGGAGCGCCGCCGGGGGGAGAAGGCGCCGTCCCGCCCCCCGGCCCGCCGTCGATCCGGCCGCCGGCCCGGGCGCACAACGCCGCGGCGCTCATGCCGCGCCGCCCGGGGCGGTGGCCGCGGGCGGCGTGGCATGCGGGTCACGGTGCGGCGCTCCATGGAGCCGGCCGACTCAGGAGTGCTTGCTGATCTCCCGGCTGACCGAGGCAGGGGAGTCGAACTCCTGGTCCGGAAGGCTTTCGAGGGCGTCGATGATGTCGCGGTCCGCCTTGTTGCTGCTCGCGCGGTCGATGATGTCCTGCTTCGAGGCGGGGTAGTCCATGCCACCCAGGGCCTTCTGCATCTCGATGGGGTTCACGTTCATGGGTCGATGGGTACCCGGCGGAGCCCTGCGCGGCCTGTCCCGGCGCCGAGTTCAGCCCATCGGGCCAACAGGGGCCGTGCGCGACCCCGACAGGGGCGTGAGGTGGACGCGGCCGGGTACGCACCGGACGGGAGCGTCCCGCTCTGCCCCTGCGGGGCCGGCTCCGAGGTGTCCACGGGCGGTGGGTCGCCACGAACGGCTGCGACGCCTTCGGCGACCGGTCCAGAGCGCACCGCCCGCCGGAGCCGGCCGGGGCGATGGCCCCGCGCCCGCCGGGACCGGGACGGCGGCGGCCGTCGATCCGCGACGGCCGGGAAAGGTGGTGTGGAGATGACCCGGACGACCCAGGACAGGGATGCAGCCGAGAAGGACAAGGCGACGGTGAGGGCCCTGCTCGACCACGAAGGCCGCACTTACGCAGAGGACGCCGGCATAAAGCTGAGGAACACACCGCAGCCGCTCTACCAGGTCCTGGTGGCCGCGTGCCTGCTCAGCGCCCGCATCAAGGCGTCCGTGGCCACCGCCGCGGCGCACGAGCTGTTCGCCGCCGGGATGCGCGACCCGCGCAGGATGTGCGACGCCGGCTGGCAGCAGCGCGTCGACGCGCTCGGCAGGGGCCACTACCGGCGCTACGACGAGCGGACGGCGACGCAGCTCGGTGAGGGCGCTCGGCTGCTCCTGGACCGCTACCGGGGCGACCTGCGCCGCTTGCGGGACGAGGCGGACGGCGACCCGGACGCGATGCGCCGCGCCCTGCGCGAGGTGCCCGGGCTGGGGCCCGTCGGTGTCGACATCTTCTTGCGCGAGGTGCAGGCGGTGTGGCCGGAGACGCGCCCCCTCTTCGACGGCAAGGCGCTCAAGGGAGCGGAAAGGCTGGGGCTGCCGACGCGGCCGGAGGAGCTGGCCGGCTTGGTACCGGAGGCCGCCTACGCGGTCTTCGCGGCGGCTCTCGTGCGCGCCGGGCTGGACCGCCACGTGGTCGACGAGGTCGCCGCGGCGAGGTCTTGAGCGGACCGGCGCCGGGAGGTCAGCGCGGTGCCCGCCCCAGAGCCCGGGCGAGATCCGGCAGGCTCGGCGCCTGTCGGTCCGGAGGCGTCATCACGGCCGGGTAGTGGGCCGTGCCCCGGCGCAGCCACGCGCCCGCTAGACCGGCTCGCCGGGCACCGTCGACGTCCCAGGGGTGGACGGCGACGAGCAGGGCCTCCTCGGGGCGCACGCCGGCCCGATCGGTGGCGTGGTGGTAGGCGGCCGCCGCCGGTTTCCAGCAGCGGGGCCCCGAGACGTCCAGGAGTGCCTCGAAGTGCTCCAGCAGACCCGCGCCGTCCAGCAGGGCCCGGGTTGTCGCGGCCGAGCCGTTGGTCATGGTCAGCAGCCGGTATCCGGCGGCGCGCAGTTCCCGGACGCCGTCGGGTACGTCGTCGTGCACGGTGAGCGCCGCGAACCCCTCGATCACGTGCCGTGCGGCGGCGTGCGCGTCGCCCCTCCACTGCGGCGTACCGGCGAGCAGCACCTGGACGTTCTCCGCCGCCACCTGCGCGAAGTCCGCGTAGCCGCCGGCGGCCGTCAGGGCGAAGCCGTCGCGCAGCACCGCGGCGAACCACGCGGGCAGCGCGGTCGCGGGGAGTCCGATGTCCTCCAGGCGCCCGCCCAGGGGCGCCAGGTCGCTGAGGGTCTCGTTGACGTCGAAGACGATCACGCGTACGGGGTCCGGGTTCGCCATGGCGACTCCAGGGCGGTGTCGGTTCCTGCCCTCCCATCATGCGGCGCCGTCGCCCTCTCCCGTCCGGATTGTTCAGCTCCGCATTTCTGGGAAGCACGTATATGAGGTGAGAAAAATGGATGAAAACGGTCGTAACTCCTCAACGTCCGTGCTGGAGGCAGTGGCGCATCCTTTGGACGCGATGAGGTCCACGGTGCAGCGGCTGCCGGGGGCCGGAGCCGTCAAGGGTGCGTTCGACGGCGTCCTGGACACGGTGGGGGTGGTCTCACCGCGGACGCGCCGGGTGGCCGCGTACACGGGGGCCGGGCTCCTGGGCGTCGCCGGAGTCGTGGAGTGGCCGGTGGCGGCCGCGGGGGCCGCCGCGGTGTGGCTGACGCAGCAGCGGTCCGGCGCCCGGCGCGCGCAGGAGCACGACGGGGGCGCCGCCGAGGCACGGACCGGGCCGGAAGCGCCGGAAGGGGAGGACGCCGCGGTTCCGCCGGAGACGCGGATACCGGCCGCGCCCCACGCCGAGGGCCAGGCGCCGGCAGCCGAGCCCCCGGGGGAACCGCGGGCCGGAAAGGGGCCGGACGCCATGACGGGGCCCGATGAACCGTCGGTCCCCGAGGGCGGGCCGAGCAAGGCCAAGATCAAGGCGAAGGCGGGCAAGAAGGCGAAGGCCTCCGCCACATGAGGCCGGCGAACGGACTGGGGATGCTGGTCGGACTCCCCGCGGCGGGGCTGCGGCTCGCGGTGACCGCGCCGACCGGCGTGGCGCGGCAGGCGGCCTCCCTGGCCGACGCCGGTGTGCGTGCGGCACTGCGCGGCGCCGCCGCCGCCTCACGGGGAGCGCTGCGGCTGGGACACGCCACACACCAGGCGGTCGGGCCGGGCACCCGTCGGGCCGGGCGCCGCATGCACGTCCCGCTGCGGCCCCGTCCCGGAGCCGGCCTGGACCGGCGGCAGATGGAGGCGGCGGCCCGCAAGGTGGCCGTGGCCCTGGCCGAACACCCCGACGTGCCGGCCGCCTACTGGGACGGCGGCCTGGGGGCGCTGGTCGTGCAGCTGGCGGAGGACGCGGTCGCCGGCAAGGTGGCGGCGCGGGCGGCCGAATTGGCGGACAGCCATGAGTTGGAGCAGCCGGGGGAACCGGCGCTGGACCACGACCATCCGGGGCAGGCCCCCGGCGCCGGTGTCCATGCTGCGGCCCTGTGCTGCGACATGGCGGGCATCGGCACGGCGGCGACCGCGCGGATGCTGCGGCTGAAGAGCAGCCCGCGCATGGTCACCGCGGTCGTCACCGCACTGCGAGAGGACTCGAGACCACGGTCGTGGCTTCGGCGCAGGCTCGGGGAACCCGCCACCGACGTCGTCCTCTCGGCCGCCTACGCGGCCGCACACGGCTTCGGGCAGTCCCCGACCGCCCTGGCGCTGGACGCGGCGCTGCGAGCCGGTCAGCTCGTCGAATCGGTCGCCCGCGCCGCGCTGTTCGAGGAGGTCCACGACCGCTTGTGCGCCCCCGACCGGCCCAGCCTGCCGACGCCCGAGGTGCGCCGGCCCCGCCTGCACGTCAAACCCGCGGAGCAGTACGCCGACCAGGCCGTCACCGGGGGACTGCTGGGCGCGGTGGCGACCCTGGCCTTCACGCGCGACAGCGCCGAGGCGGCCGAGGCGGTCCTGGCCGCCTCACCCCGCGCGGCCCGCTACGGGCCCACCGCGTTCACCGCGGCACTGAGTACCGGTCTGGCCCGCCGCAAGGTGCTCGTGCGCGACGTGGAACGCATCCGGCAGCTGGAACTCGTCGACACCGTGGTGCTGCACCACTCGGTGCTCAGCGGGCGCGGGCGCACCCTGCTGGAGGCAGGCCCCAGTGATGACGCCTGGGACCACGACCGGCTCTGGCACGCCGCCGCCGCCACGCTGCGGGCGCAGGACGAGCACCCAGCAGGCGGCGGGTCGGGCGGCCCGCCGGACGGCCCGGAGGTACGCCTGCGGGCGGCCCCCGGCAGCGCGCCCGGCACCCGCATCGGTCGCATGACCGCCCTGGACGCGGACAACCGCGAGGTGGGCAGCGTCTTCGTCGGCCGGGAGGTCGACCCGCTGGCGGAGGCGGTACTCGACGCCGCCCGGCGTGCGGGGCTGCACGTGGTCGTCGCCGACGACGGCACGCTGGGGGAGTTCGGCGCGCTCGCCGACCAACTGGTGGACGCCGAGGAGTCGTTGACGGATCTCGTGCGGCAACTGCGCCGGTCCGGGCGCACCGTGCTCACCGTCGCGCGAGCGGCCGCCGGAAAGGGATCCCACGACGACCTGGCCACGGGGCTGCTGAGCAGCGACGTGGCCGTGACCGTCGTCGACCCGGACAGCGCCGTGCTCTGGGGCGCGGACGCCCTGGTACTGGACCAGCTTTCCGGCGTCTGGCGGCTGCTGACCGCCGTACCCGGCTCCCGCGCCGCGGCGCGGCGCGCCAAGGTCCTCGCCGAGGCCGGAGCGGCACTGTCGGAGCTGATGGTGCTCACCCGCGGCTCGCGGGGCGGACGCGCCGCCTGGCGGGCGGGACTGCGGCTGAGCCCGGTCAACGCGGCGGCCGCGGCGGCCCTCGTCGACGGCCTGCTCGGCGCCCGGCGGGCGTTGCGCCGCGACGTGCCCCGGTCGAGGCCACGGGTGCCCTGGCACGCCCTGGAACCCGGGGAGGTCCTCGAACGGCTGCGGAGGGCGGAACGCGACCTCCACGAGGAGACGGCCCGCGCGCGGTCGGCGGCCGGGCGTGCCGGCCGGGCGGTCGCCGCGTCGTCCGCCGCCGCTCCCCTGCGGCTGACGGGCCGTCTGGTCGGCGCGGTCCGCGCCGAACTCGACGACCCCCTCACGCCCGTGCTCGCGGTGGGTGCCACCGCGTCCGCACTCCTGGGATCGGCCGTGGACGCGTTCCTGGTCACCGGCGCCATGGGCATCAACGCCCTCGTCGGCGGGATTCAGCGCCTGCGCGCCGAACAGGCGCTCGCGTCGCTCGCGGTGAGCCAGCGGCAGCAGGCACGCCGGGTCGTCGACCCGGACACCGGTGACACCCGCACCGTCGAGGCCGGACGGCTCAGCCCCGGGGAGGTCATCGAACTCCGCACCGGAGACGTGGTCCCCGCCGACGCGCGGCTCCTCGAAGCCGAGGACCTGGAGGTCGACGAGTCCTCGCTGACGGGGGAGTCCCTGCCCACCCTCAAACAGGTGGAGGCCACCCCCAGGGTGCCGGTTCCCGACCGGCACTGCATGGTCTTCCAGGGGGCCACCGTGGTGGCCGGGTTGGGGCGCGCCGTCGTCGTCGACACGGGGGACGACACCGAGGCGGGCCGCGCCGCCCACCTCGCCGCCCGGATGCCGCCGGCGCCCGGGGTGCAGGCCCGGCTCCGTGAACTGACCTCGTCCGTGCTGCCGCTCACCCTGGCCGGTGGCGCCGCTGTGACCGGGCTGTCGCTGCTGCGCGGCACCCCCGTGCGGCAGGCCGTGTCCGGGGGTCTCGCCGTCGCCGTGGCGGCCGTACCCGAAGGGCTGCCGCTCACCGCGACCGTGGCCCAACTCGCCGCCGCCCGCCGGCTGACCGAGCACGGGGTGCTCGTACGCACCCCGCGCACCCTGGAGGCACTCGGGCGGATGGACACCGTGTGCTTCGACAAGACCGGCACACTGACGGCCAACCGGCTGCGCGTGGTCCGCACCGCCGCGCCCGACGGCCGCCGCCACGGGACCGACTCCGCGGAGGGCCGCACGATCCTGCGGCAGGCGGCCCGGACCTGCCCCCAGGTCGAGGACGACCACGGAGTCCACGCCCATGCCACCGACGGCGCCGTACTCGAAGCGGCGGGCGACGATCCGCACTGGACCCCGGGGGACACCCAGCCCTTCCAGGCGTCCCGCGGCTACGCCTCGGCCACCGGCCACGACGCGCAGGACACCCCGATGCTGGTGGTCAAGGGCGCTCCGGAAGTGGTGCTGCCCCTGTGCCCCGACGCGGACGGGACCACCGGCGAGACCGCCCGGGAACTGGCGGCCGAGGGGCTGCGGGTATTGGCCGTGGCGGAACGCCGGGTGGAGCCGGGCGAGTTCGCGGGCGCCCTCGAGCGGCCCTTGGAGCGGTACCGGCTGCACCTCGTCGGCTTCATCGCCCTGGCCGATACGCCCCGCTCCGACGCGGCACCGCTGATCTCAGGACTCCGGCAGGCGGGTGTACGACCGGTGATGCTCACCGGCGACCACCCCGAGACGGCCCGCGCCGTCGCCGTCGCCCTCGGGTGGCCCGAGGACGTCACCGTCGTCACCGGTGACGAGCTCGCCACCCGTGACCGCGCCGGACGCGCGTCGCTCGTACGCGACTGCGGCGTCGTCGCCCGCGTCGCGCCGGAGCAGAAACTGCAGGTCATCGAGGCGTTCAGGGAGTCCGGGCGGGTTGTCGGCATGGTCGGCGACGGCTCCAACGACGCGGCCGCCATCAGGGCGGCCGACGTCGGCGTCGGCATCGCCGTCCGAGGCTCGGCGGCCGCACGCAACGCGGCGGACCTCGTCATCGTCAACGACGAACTCTCGGCACTGACGGAGGCGGTCGCCGAAGGACGCGCCCTGTGGCGCAGCGTCGCCGACGCGCTGACCGTCCTGATCGGCGGCAATGCCGGCGAGATCGGCTTCTCCCTGCTCGGGACACTGATCTCCGGCGCCTCACCGCTGTCCACCCGTCAACTGCTGCTGGTCAACCTGCTCACCGACATGTTCCCGGCGATGGCGGTCGCCGTGACCCCGCAAGGCACCGCGGAGGCGGCTGCCGCACCGGGGGAGCGCGGAACGCGGGAGCAGGGGGCGGCGCGGACCGGCACCGCCCCGATGGGGCTGGGCACCTTGGGCGCGCCCCTGGCCCGCCGGATCCGTCGCCGCGGAGTCCTCACCGCCCTCGGTGCCACGACGGCCTGGCTGGTCGGCACAGTCACACCCGGCAGCCCCCGGCGCACCAGCACCATGGCGCTGTGCGGGGTGGTGGGCGCCCAGCTCACCCAGACCGTGACCGGTCGCCGTCACAGCCCCCTGGTCTGGCTCACGGTGCTCGGCTCGGCCGCCGCGCTGGTCGCGGTGATCCAGACCCCTGGCGTGAGCCAGTTCTTCGGCTGCACCCCCCTCGGCCCCGTCGCGTGGGCGGGGGTGACCGCGGCCGTGGCCGTCGCCGCCCTCGCGCCAGGCTCCCCGTCCGGGGGGTGAACCGCGCTCCCGTCGAAGACGAAGGAGTACGAGCGATCCCACGACACGGGCCCCGGCCGGGCGGCACCGGCCATCACCGCGACCGGGGTGCCGGCCGCGTTTCGCGGCCGGCACCCCGGATGCTGCGACGACGTCAGGTCACCATCGGTACCAGCGGCGGCGTCCACCGCCCTCGGCGGCCCGGAACACGAAGCCGAGCAGCCACACCACCAGGACGATCACGGCGATCCACCACAGGGCCTTGAGGGCGAATCCCGCCCCGAAGAGGATCAGGGCCAGCAGCAGGACAAGCAGCAAAGGAACCATGTCTTCAACCTCCTGACCCCGCGTGTGCCCGGCCGTCACGTCACCATGCACGTGGATTCGGGGCGACCGCCGAAACCGCCCCCCGGACCTCCCAGGCGGACCTGCCACGCGGACCGCCCGGACGGAGGCGGCCGGCGGGCTCGCCCGGCGCGGGCGGCTCGCGGAACGGGCGGCGGACCACCGGAGGGGGAACGCGGTCGTGCGCGCCGGGCGCGGACTTCCACCCGCGCATGCGCGGACCGGGCGGGGAGAGGTTCCCAGCCCGGTCCACGACGGATGGGGTTGACCCGAGGGGTGCCCCCGCGCGCCGGCGCCTACGTGGACAGCAGACGGTTGAAGAAGGACCGGTAACGCCGCAGAGCGGTGCGCAGGTCCTCGGTGTTCACCTCTTCGCCGCGGGTCCACTGGCCTTCCAGGCCCTGCTTGTGCTGGGCGAAGGTCGAGGCCAGCTTCTGCATGACGTCGGCGACCAGTTCGTCGGCCGCGTGCACGGCGTCGCGGGGGTCGTCGACGAACTCGCTCTGGATCCGCTGCCAACGGGAACGGAAGTGGTCCTCGTCGTCGGAACCCAGGAGCCGTGGTGCCTCGTCCGCGGCGGTGTCCCGTGCCGGAGCCGCGGCCGCTTCGTCCGCGGGCGGCTCGCCGCGCGACTCGGTGCTCTCGCCGGGGAACTCCGGCGGCTTGGAGGCCCTTTCCGCTGGGCGATCCGGCGGGGCGCCGGAGGGGGCGTGGGTCTCGGCGAGGTCTTCGGTTGCCAGCCCGCTTCCGCGGGAGACACGCTCGCGTTCCATGGTTTCCGCCTTTCCAGGCTGTGTCGCTGGGCGGTGCTGTGTCAGGCCCTGGCGTGGCGCCGCCCACCGCCGTCGGTGAGCAGCTCGTCGAACAGGGCGCGGTAGTGGACCATGGCGCCGCGCAGTTGCTCGGTCGTCGCCTCGTGCCGGGTGCTGAGGTCGTTGACCTGGTGGGCGGCCCGGTAGTGGTCCAGAGTCCGGCCGTGCTCCACCGACAGGTCCTTCACCTGCTGGTCGAAGTCCTCGGTCGGATAGCCGCGCTCGCGCATCAGGGAGGCCACCAGGCTGTCGGCGTCGTGGACGGCGTCCTCGGGCCGGTCGACGAACTCCTCCTGGACGCTGGTCCACTCCCGGGCGTAGCGGTCGCGGGCACCGCTCGGCAGCGGCTTGATGTCCAGCGCGTCGTGGCGCTTGGCGCGCTCGGCCAGGTCCTGCTCGGCTGTCCTCCGGCTGCCGGTGTCCTCGACGGTGCGGTCGTACTCCGGGCCGAACCGCTGCTTCAAGCGCTGGTGGCGCACGAAGAGGGTGGACGCCAGAGCGATCAGGGCGAGTATCACGACTATGGGGATGATGATCGCCAGAAGTGTCCCTGTTGACATGGGGCCGACTCCCTAGCACTCACGGGAAACCCCCCTCGGCTGGTCGCATGCCCGGGCACAAGTGTCCGAAACGCCCGCATTCGCGAACAGGCGACGCGGGGCGTGAGGTCGGTGGCGCCTCAGTTCTTGCCGCGCCGCGCGCGCAGGTGGTCCGCGACCGGGTCGAGGGCCCTGCGCAGGGCCTCCTGGTCCTCGGCGGGGAGCAGGTCGATGAAGTGCTCCCGTACGGAGGCGACGTGGTGCGGGGCGACCTTGCGCATGGTCTCCCAGCCCTCGTCGGTGAGGACGGTGAACAGGCCGCGCCGGTCGGACTCGCAGTTCTCGCGGCGGACCAGGCCCGCGGTCTCCATGCGGCTGATCTGGTGCGACAGCCGGCTCTTGGACTGCAGGGTGGCGCGGGCCAGGTCGGTCATCCGCATGCGGTGCTCGGGCGACTCCGAGAGGTTCACCAGAATTTCGTAGTCGTTGATGGTCAGGCCGAACGGCTCCAGGTCCCGTCCGAGCTGGTTGAGAAGCAGCGTGCCGACCTCGAGGTAGGTGCGCCAGGCCCGCTGCTCGTCGGCGGTGAGCCAGTCGCCGCTCTTGCCCTTCTCCATCACCCCAGCATATCGGCGGCAGGGCCCGGGGCCGCTGGCGAAGGTGCCGGCGACGACACCGAGAGGAAATCCGGTGGCACCGCCCGCCGCGGTGACCGGGGACGCGGATCCGCCCCGGCGGCGTTCAGCCGGCCGCGTGCCGGGAGGGCGCCGCCGGTGCACCGAAGTGGAAGGCCGGGAAGCAGAGGTGATGCCTGGCGTACTGGTGCCGTCATGGATGACTCGGCTTGGCCGCACTGCCCCGGCGGGCGCGTCGCTCCAGGCCGGCGCGTGGTCGTGGAAACGGAGAGGCGCGACGCGGACGGTGGGTGTGTGTGGAGGAGGGGCTCCTGCTGCCGGACGCCGAGTCCCGGCAGCCGCGGGCGCTGTCGACGGCGGCGCGCCGGCTCCGCCTCGAACACCGCGCCGTGCGCGGCGGCAGGGATGTTCGACGCGGAGCCGCGACGGCGCCCGGATCCGGCGCGATCTGTTCCGTCGTGCCGGGCCTCCGCGAGGCCGTCGCGGCCCGCGTGCGCCGTACCCGGAGGTGAGCCGTCGCGCGCGGCGGCTCAGGCCGGCCGGCGGAGGCGGCTACGGCGGGTGAGCGAGCGTTGGGCGGCGCTCAGCAGCCGGCTGGGGGAGCGGGAGCGCAGCGCGGCGTGGGCGGCGTTGGCACCCGGCGCGCCGTGGACCCCGCCTCCCGGATGCGCCCCCGCCGATGCCAGGAACAGTCCGGTGATCGGCGTCTCGGGGCGTCCGGTGCCCGGCAGCGGACGGAAGACCAGTTGTTGGTGCATGGCCGTGGTCCCGCCGTTGATGGCGCCGCCGTGGAGATTGGCGTCGTTCTCCTCCAGATCGGGCGGGGCGAGGACGCGGCGGGCCGTGATGAGCGAACGGAAGCCCGGGGCGTACCGCTCGACCTGTGCCTCGACCCGTTCGGCCATCAGCTCCTGGTCCGTCCGGTCCCAGGTGCCGGCGATCCCCGACCCGCCCGCGTCGCCGCGGACGCGGTGGGGCAGGTGGGTGTACGCCCAGGCCGACTGCGTCCCGGCGGGCGAACGGGAAGCATCGGACGTCGTCATCTGCCCGAACACGAGGAAGGGCCGTTCGGGTACCTGCCCCATGGCGATCTCCGCGGTGAACCGGGTGAGCGCGTCGACCCCTTCGGCCAGATGCACCGTGCCCGCCTGGGCGGCCGCGGGCGCCGACCACGGCACCGGGCCGTCCAGGGCCCAGTCCACCTTGAAGGTCGCGAAGTCCCACTGGAAGCGGCGCAGGTCCCGCAGAACCTGGGCAGGCAGGTCGTCCGCGCTCACGAGCGCCCCGTACAAGGTGGGCACCGACACGTCGGCCAGCACGGCGCGGCGGGCCGGCACGGCGTCGCCGTCGGCGGTGCGGACTCCCACCGCCCGCCCGCCGCGCACGACGACGGAGGTCACCCGCGCCCCGCAGCGGAGCGTGCCGCCGTGTCCGCGCAGGCGTGCGACGAGGGCGGCGGTGAGCGATCCGGCGCCGCCGACGGGCACGGGGAAGCCGTGGGTCTGCCCCAGCATGGCCATCAGCCAGCCGAACCCCCCGCTCCCCGTGGCTTCCGGTGCGAGGTCGGCGTGGAGCGCGTTGCCGGCCAGCAGCAGGGCGCCCAACTCGCCCCGGAACTCCTCCTCGCCCAACCGCCGCACGGGCAGCACCAGAGTGCGGGCCATCCGCAGCCCGCCGCCCGCGCGCAGCCGTGCCGCGAGTCGCAGCCCCGCACGCACCGGGGGGAAGGGGGTGAAGAGCGCGTCGACCAGGTCGTCCCCGAGGCGGTCCCAGGCCGTGCAGAGCCGTAGCCACGCCGCTCCGTCGCCGTCGGTGTCCGCGTCGAGGACCGCGGCGGTGTCCACGGCTCGTCGGTGCAGCACCGCGCAGCGCCCGTCGAGCAGCGGATGGGCGACCACGGCCGGGGCGTGGGTCCACCGCAGCCCCTCCCGGTGCAGCCCGAGCCCGCGGATGACCGGCGAGGCGGCCGCGAGAGGGTAGAAGGAGCTGAACAGGTCGTGCACGAACGCGGGATGGACGTCGCGGGCGGAGCGGACACCGCCGCCGGGCTCGTCCTGCGCCTCGAGGACCTCGACGCTCCATCCGGCGTCGGCGAGCAGGTTGGCGGCGACGAGGCCGTTGGGCCCCGCTCCGATCACCACCGCGTCCGCCATGGCGTGCCTCCCGTCCTGGGCTCAGCCGTCCTCGCCGTCGCGGCCGGCGTGCGTCTCCACGGCCCTGGCCAGCCGGCCGAGCATGCTGCGGTGCCGCAACTGGAGCAGGGCGTCCAGACCGGCGTTGTGCAGCAGCCCGCCGGGGCCGCGCAACGGATGCTCGTCCACGATGACCAGGGTGTCCTGGCCCCAGCGGCGCAGTTCGAAGGCGATCCGCGCGGTGCCCAGCCATCCGCTGAGGGCCTCGAGCTCCAGTTGCTCCGGGGGCCGGCAGATCCGGACGATCGTCCGGCCCGTCAGCTTCACCGGGCCCAGGGGCACGGTGTACTCGATGCTGGAGCCGGTCGCCGGCCAGTTCCCGTCGCCGTGCCGGGACGACGAGGGTCCCACGACCCAGCGCCCGTACTGCGTGCTGTCCGAGAGGACGGCCCACACGTCCTCCGGCGTGCCGCGTACCAGTCGGTGTCGTACTGCCATGAGTTCCTCCGGTGGCACCTCGTGCTTCCCGGCCGCTTGTTCTCCTGCCCTCGGTTACGGTCGTTATAGGCGCTTCGCGGAGTTTCTTCCCGACGACGGTGAAGGACCGCGGGATATGGAGGCCAGAGGTGACCGGCTCCCTTCCGCTGGCGGGACGAACGGCCGTGGTCACCGGCGCCGCCCGGGGCATCGGGCGGGCGGTGGCGCACCGCCTCGCGGCCCGTGGCGCCCGGGTCGCCCTCCTCGGGCTGGAACCGGAGGAACTGGAGTCGGCCGCGGCCACCGCCCCCGGCCCGGCGCGGGCGTGGTGCGTCGACGTCACGGACGAGGCCGCGCTGCGGTGTGTGGCCGACGAGGTGGTACAGCGCCTGGGCCCGGCCTCCGTGGTCGTGGCGAACGCCGGAATCGCGTCCGGGGGCCCCTTCATGGAGTCCTCCATGGCGACCTGGCGCAGGATCATCGAGGTCAACCTCGTCGGGAGCGCGCTGACCGCCCGTGCCTTCCTGCCGCACCTGTTGGCCACCGGCGGCTACCACCTTCAGGTCTCCTCGCTCGCCGCCATGGGCGCGGCTCCCCTGATGTCCGCCTACTGCGCCTCGAAGTCGGGGGTCGAGGCCTTCACCCACTCGCTGCGCGCCGAGGTCGCGCACCGCGGCGTGGGCGTCGCCGTCGCGTATCTGAGCTGGACGGACACCGGGATGATCCGCGACGCCGAGTGCCATGCGACGATGCGTGAACTGCGCGGCATGCTGCCCTGGCCGGCGAGCCGCACCTACTCCGTCGAGGCCACGGCGCAGCGGCTGGTGCGGGGTGTCGAGCACCGGGCGTCCGTCGTCTACGTGCAGCCGTGGCTGCGCGGCGTCCAAGCGGTGCGCGCCCTCCTGCCGGGCCTGGTCACCTGGCGGGCCCGGACGGTACTGGGGGACCTGGAGGAGCGGGGCGACATCACCGACACCGGCCTGCTCGGAGAGGGCGGCCGTGCCGACGCGAGCCGGCGCCGGGATGCGGCGCCGCGCTGACGCGAGCGGGGCCAGGACCCGGCGCCCGTGCTGACGCCGCCGTCCGGGGCGGTCAGCGCAGGCTCGTCAGGACCTGCGGTGACAAGGTCTTGATCATGGTGTTCGTCCAGCGCATCTGCCGCAGTGTCCGGGGATGGCACTGTGCGGCCAGGTCGAGCAGCCCCTCCTGCCGGGTGGCCTGCCCCGCCTGCGCCACCATCTCCCAGTACAGGGAGTTGCCGGCCGCGGCCAGGTGCAGGTCGCGCAGGTCACGCAGCAGCAGTAGCGCCGGTTCGGGGCGGCGGCCGACCGCCTCGGCGGTCTTCCTGCCGAGCTCCGACAACAGGCCGGTGTGCGGTTCCCCGGACGGGTCGAGGTCCAGATCGTAGGCCTGGGCGGCTTCCGCGAGCCGCCGGGTGTGCTCGCGCGACCACGCGGCCAGATCCATGGCGACGTGGCGCACCTCGTGGTCCGTGCGGTGGCGGTCCGCGACGGTGGCGAATTCCTTCGCCAGGTGCTCCTCGCCGCTGTGCAGCACGCGCAGCAGGTCCTTGACGCCGTTCACCGGGTGCCGCCTTCCCGCGTGCCCGCGGACCCGCCGGCCGTCTGGGACGCGTACGCGCCCGGGCCTCCGGCGGTGGCCGGCAGGTCGCCGCCGCGCACGGGGGCGGAGGCCGTGTTCGTCGGTGCCGGGGCGGCGGTTCCCCCGCCGCGCCGCACCAGGGTCAGCGCGGCCGCGGCGGTCTTGAACAGTGGCTGCTTGGAGACCGGGTCCCAGTCCGTGACGGTCGCCTCGTTGGCCGCCCGGCCCGGTGCGTCCTCCTGCGGCCCGTGACCCTGCGGAGTGTCCCAGTATCCGTAGTGGAACGGGACGAAGAGCAGTCCTGGCCGGATGCCGGTGACGCGCAGCCGTCCGCGCAGCGCGCCGCGAGGGGTGGTGACCTCGACCAGGTCGCCCTCGTCCAGGCCCTGCGCCTCGGCGTCGCCCGCGGAGATCTCCACCCACACCTCGGGGGCGGCGCCGTTGAGCTGGGGCGCGCGGCCCGTCTTGGTCCTGGTGTGGAAGTGGTAGAGCGTGCGGCCCGTGGTCAGTTGGAAGGGGTACCGCGGGCTCGCCTCCTCGTGCGGCGGAAGGTACTCGGCCGCCTTGAGGACCGCCTTGCCGTCGGGATTGAGGGAACGGTACTCCACCACGCTGTTGGCGGCGCCGGTGACCAGGTCCCTGCCGTAGCTCTCGCACATGTCCGGATGGGCCCAGGCGATCCCGTCGCGGTACAGCCGTTCGGTGCCTCCGGGCGCCTTTTCGTCGCACGGCCACTGGACACCGCTGCCGCCGCGCAGCTTGTCATAGGTGATGCCGGTGTAGTCGCAGGGGCGGCCGGCGCTGCACCGTTTCCACGCCTCGAAGGCGGATTCCGGGTCGTGCCAGTGGACCAGCGGGTCGCCGTCCTTGTCACGGAAGCCCATCCGGGCCGCGTAGTCCAGGAAGACGTCCAGGTCGGGCCTGGCCTCGCCGGGCGGGTCGACGGCCTTCTCCGACAGGTGCACCGTGCGGTCGGCGTTGGTGAAGGTCCCCGTCTTCTCGCCCCAGGTGGCCGCCGGCAGCACCACGTCGGCGAGTTGCGCCGTCTCCGTGCGGAACAGGTCCTGTACGACGACGAAAAGGCGCTCCTGCGTGAGGACGGCGCGGATCCGGGCCAGTTCGGGGAGGGAGACGGCGGGGTTGGTACCGCTGATCCACAGCATGCGGATCGAACCCTGCTCGGCGTAG
Organism: Streptomyces sp. ME19-03-3; assembly: GCA_033793685.1. Taxonomy (GTDB): domain Bacteria; phylum Actinomycetota; class Actinomycetes; order Streptomycetales; family Streptomycetaceae; genus Actinacidiphila. Next base: position 261,889 of record JARAXD010000008.1, read on the forward strand.
CGGAACATCTGCATCGCGTGGGTGGGAGGGGCGTAGTGCGGGATCACCGCCGGCTCGACGTTCCAGACCTTCGCCAGATCGGCGACATGGGCGTCGTTCTCCCAGTTGCGGAAGCCGGGCAGGTCGCCGTCGGCACCGCACTCGCGGGTGTTCTCCGCGGAGGGCTGACCGTTCATCTGCAGCACTCCGGCTCCGGGCCGCCCGAGCATGCCGCGGATCAGATGCAGGTTGTTGACCTGGACGGCGGCGGCGGTCGCCTGGTGGGACTGGTAGAACCCCTGCAGCACGGTCGAGGTCAGCCGGTCCGCGGTCCCGAGGAGCTCCGCGGCCTCGGTGATGCGCGCCGCCGGTACGTCGCAGATCTCCGCGGCCCACTCGGCGGTGCAGTCCCGCACCCGCTTCGCCAGCTCCTCGTAACCCACCGTGTGCGCCCTGATGTAGCCGTGGTCGACCCGGTCGGTGCGGATGATCTCATGCAGCAGGGCGTTCATCAGTGCCAGGTTGGTGCCGACGCGCGGGGCGAGGTGGACGGCGGAACGGCGGGCGACCTGGGTGGGACGCGGGTCGACGCAGAGCAGCCGCGGGGGAGCGGCACCCTCGAGACGGTCGAGGACGCGCATCCACTGCACGGGCTGCACCTCCGCCATGTTGTGCCCGAACAGGGCGATCACATCGGCGTGGTCGAAATCGTCGTAGCAGCCCGGCTGGCCGTCGCAGCCGAACGACTCCTTCAGCGCCTCACCGGCGGTCGCCGTGCACAGGCGCGTGTTGCCGTCCAGGTGGTTGGTGCCGATGCCGGCCCGCGCCAGGACGGCGAGCGTGTAGTACTCCTCGAGGAACAGCTGACCGGAGGTGTAGAAGCCGATCGACCCCGGACCGCGGTCGTCCAGCAGTGCCCGGGACCGGGACACGACGCGCTCCATCGCGGCGTCCCAGTCACACTCGACCAGTCGGCCGCCGTGCCGGATCAGCGGCCGGGTCAGCCGGTCCGCGGAACCGTTGGCCTGCCAGCCGAAGAGGTCCTTCGGACCCAGCCGGCCGCGGTTCACACGATCGGTGGCACGGCCCCGCACACCCACCATGCGGTCCCCGAGGACGGCGATGTCCATGGCGTCGCCGTCGGAGTGCAGGATCGAGGCCGCCTGCACCCACCGGTCCACGTCCTCCGGGGCGATCCCCTCGGCCAGGTAGGCGTCCACCCGGGTGGGCCACCGCTCGTGCCGGCCGTAGGGGGTCCGGCTGCCCCACGGATGTGCGATCCGGTCCATCGACGGCTCCATGTTCGCCTCCTGGGCTCTCGCCTCGTAGCGCCGACCGCCCATCGGCTACCCGGGTCGCCACCGCCCAACCGCTCATGGCGGTCCGCGGATGTCGACGCGCGCGACTGGTCCCGGGCGACCGCCCCGGACGCCGTGGCCCGGGACCGGAGCAGCCCACCGACTGCCGGGAGCGGGCACACGGGCGTCACACACCCGTCGATCAACTGGTCTCCATGGGGGAGTCCGCCCCGGACGGCCCGTGGTCCCGCCGACCGACGGCGCGCGGGTGTGCCGGGGAACCGGGGTCTGTACGAGGAGGTTTGCATGAACTGGCGATACGAGGCGGCGTGCCGCGAGGAGGACCCGGAGCTGTTCTTCCCGATCAGCGGTAGCGGCCCCGGCCTGGCGCAGATCGCGGAGGCCAAGGCCGTGTGCCTGCGGTGCCCCGTGACGAGGCAGTGCCTCGCATGGGCGCTGACGGCCGGCCGCCTGGACGGGATCTGGGGCGGAACCACCGAGGCGGAACGGCGTACGATCCAGCGCCGCGACTACCTGGACCGCTGGCGCCAGGGGCGGCCGGCCGACGCCTGACCCGGATCAGACGAGTTCCAGCCCGCCGTCGACCGTGAGGACCTGGCCGGTCACGTGCGTGCGCAGCGGCTCGGCGACCCGCAGGATCCACTGCGCCACGTCGCTGGGCTCGGCGAGGCGGCCCATCGGGATGCGGTCGCGTTCCAGACCGACCATCGACTCGGCCTCCTCGGGCGAGAGTCCCGCGGCGAGCATGACGTCCGTGTCGGTCGGGCCGGGGGCGATCGCGTTCACCCGGACCCCTTCAGGCGCGAGTTCCAGGGCCCAGGTACGTGTCAGTTGCTCCAGCGCGCTCTTCGTCGCGGCGTAGTGTCCGCCGCCCGGCAGCGGGCGGTGTCCGTAAGTGCTGGACACGTTGACGATGGAGCCCGAGGACTCCCGCAGGTGCGGCAGGGCGGCGTGCGCGAGCAGGCTCGGTGCGGTCACGTTCAGCGCGAACAGCCGCTCGATCACGGCTCGGTCCGTCGCCTCCAGGGGCATCACCGCCGTGGCGCCGGCGTTGTTCACCAGCACGTCGAGGCGTCCCCATTGCTCCACGGCGGTGGTGACGGCGGTGGCGGGGGCGCCGTCCGCGCAGATGTCGAGCGGCAGTACCTCGATGCCGGAGTGCGCCCGGGCGGTCTCCTCCAGCGCGTCCTTGCGGCGTCCCACGCCCAGGACCCGTGCCCCCGCCCCTGCCAGGGCGATGGCGGTGGCGCGGCCGATGCCCGAGCCGGCGCCGGTGACGATGGCTGTGCGCCCGGAGAAGGGCAGGTCGGCAGAACTGGTCATGACGTTCCCTGTTTCTGTTCGATGTTCGTCGTATGTCGAACAATGTACTCCCAGGTCGCGGAACCGGGGACGGCGGCGAACGGGATCCGTGTCACATCCGCCGGGCTTCGAGGCCGACCCGCGTCACACCGTGGTGTACCGCACACCGTGTCGATGTGTCTCCGGGCCGGGCTGCCCGCGGCAGACCAGGCGCGCGGACTGCCGCGAAGGTACGTTAAGCACGTAGAGGCTTTCACCGGTCACCAGCATCGGGAGATGGGCAGAGCCATGAAAATCGCAGTCATCGGCGGAACCGGGCTCATCGGCTCGCAGGTCGTGAAGGACCTCGAGGCGGCCGGGCACGAGGCCGTGCCGCACTCCCTGTCGACCGGCGTGAACCTCCTGAGTGGCGAGGGCGTCGTGGAGGCCGTCGCGGGCGCCGACGTCGTCGTCAACCTCACGAACTCCCCGACCTTCGACGAGGCCTCGCCCGCCTTCTTCCAGACGTCCATGGACAACCTGGTCGCCGCGAGCGAGAAGGGCGGCGTCGGCCACATGGTCGTCCTGTCGATCGTGGGCGCCGACCACGTGCCGGAACTGGACTACTACCGGGCCAAGGTGCTGCAGGAGGACATCCTCAAGGCGAGTTCGATCCCCTACTCCATCGTCCGCGCCACCCAGTTCATGGAGTTCATGGAAGCGACGATGTCCTGGACCACCGACGGCGACACCGTACGTCTGCCTCGGACCCCGCTCCAGCCGATCGCCGCCGCCGACGTCGCGCGCATGGTCGCCGAGGTCGCCTCGGGGCCCCCGCTCAACGGCACCGTCGACATCGCCGGGCCGGAGGTCTTCCCCCTCGACGAGATCGGCCGGATCACCATCGCGGCCAAGGGGGACGGACGTACCGTCGTCGTCGACGACTCCGCGGGCATGTTCGCGGTGCCCCGAGGCGACGTCCTCACCGGTGGGGGCGACGCCCGCATCGCCCCCACCCACTACAGGGACTGGCTGTCCTGAACGAACGCGCGTCCCGTACCCGCAGGACGCCGACCTTGGACGAAGCAGTGGATGACGCCGAGGACCTCCAGGTGGCACAGGAGGAGTTCCATGCCGCCCGCGGCTGCCTGTTCGGCATCGCCTACCGGATGCTCGGCAGCGTGAGCGAGGCCGAGGACATCCTGCAGGACGCCTGGATCCGCTGGCAGACCTGCGACCGCGCCAAGGTCGACAACCCCAGGGCGTTCCTCGCCACCACGGTCACACGGCTCGCGATCAATGTGCTGCAGTCGGCCAGGGCCCGCCGTGAGACCTACGTCGGGCCCTGGCTGCCGGAGCCGGTGGACACCGAGAGCGACCCCGCGCTGGGGGCTGTGAACGGCGAGGCGCTCGAGGTCGCGGTGCTGATGCTGCTGGAGAAGCTCACCCCCGCAGAACGCGCCGCCTACGTGCTCAGGGAGGCGTTCGCGTACCCGTACGCGCAGATCGCGGACGTCCTCGGCCAGTCCAACGCCAACGCCCGCCAACTGGTGAGCCGGGCCCGCAAGCACCTGGCGGCGGAGAAGCGGTCGAGCATCGTGGCCGGCGACCACCAGCGCTTCCTGACGGCGTTCGTGGCGGCGGCCAAGGCGGGGGACATCGGTGTTCTGGAGGAGATGTTCGCCGAGGACGTCGTGTCGTACGCCGACGGAGGCGGCGAGGTGCGGGCATCGAAGTTCCCCGTGGTCGGCCGTCGGCGTGTGGCCAAGTACATCCACGCCTTCGCCGACCGGTTCTGGATCGGTGCCACCGTGGAGCCCCTCCAGGTGAACGGCCGGCCCGCCATGAAGCTGTCCCGCGACGGCGCCGTCTACGCCGTGGTCATGGTGAGCGTCACACCGGAAGGCATCGACCGTGTCATGTGGATGATGAACCCGAGGAAACTCGCCGTCCTGGACGGGTGAGTGGGACCGTCCCGCATCGCGGGACCCGCGGGCGCCACCGGTGGCGCCGCAGCCGTCAGTCGACGAAGTACGAGTCGTGCTTGTCCAGGAAGGCGGCGCGCTCCTGCGCCGTGGCGTTGCCCATCTGTGACAGCTTCTCGAAGTACTCCTCGCGCGGTGCGCCGGGCGTGAAGAGCAGCAGCATCTCGGCCGGGGCGTCGGAGTCGTTGCGGAAGGCGTGCAGCCCGCCCTGCGGGACGTGCAGGAAGTCGCCCTGGTGTGCGTCGACCCAGGTCTCGCCGTTGTAGAGCCGGACGGTTCCCTCGAGGATGTAGAAGGACTCCGAGATGGTCCGGTGGAAGTGAGTCTTGGGGCCACCCGCGTTCGCCCGCATCATGACGCGGTAGAGCCCGTACTCGCCCCGCGTCATGTCCGTGGTCGCCAGGTAGTGGATGCCGTCTCCCGCCGTGCCGACGTCCGGCGAGGTGCCGGCCGGGCGGAAGTTGGCGTTGATCTCGCCGGTCTCCCCGAAGTAAACCTGTTGTGGGTATGACATGCCTGTCATCCTTTGCTCGCCACGCGTACGCCGGCGGGTCCGGCCACGCCCTACCGGAAAGACCGCGTTGCCCGCGCGGTTGTGACGGCTGTCGGCACGCGCGCGTGCGGAGGAGGCCGAAGAGGCGGGTGTCGCCCGCGTGTGCCGTCGGGACGCGCCGGCTTCCGAAGGGAGTCCGCTCGGGTTGCAATCCGCCGACCGACACAGGCCCGACCGGGGTTCCGCCGACCTGTCCAGCCTAACGGAACGTGTCCTTGGGCACGCACCGGTGGCAGAGGTCCGCATGTGTCGCCCCTGTCCGCAAGACCTTCGCCACCGCTCGGGCGTGTCTGTCACATCGACCGGGGGCTGCGCTGTCCTACGTGTGACGGAGAGAAAAGACAGAGGGAAACATGCGCGAGATCCTGATCGTCGGCGGCGGCTACGCGGGCTTCTACACGGCCTGGGGACTGGAGAAGAAGCTTCGGCCCGGGGAAGCACGGGTCACCGTCGTCGACCCGCGTCCCTACATGACCTACCAGCCGTTCCTGCCGGAGGTCACCGCAGGATCGGTGGAGGCGCGCCACGCCGCCGTGTCGCTGCGCCGCCACCTGCACAGGTCCCGTCTGATCGCGGGGAGCGTGACCGGTGTCCGGCACGCCGACCGGACGGTGACCGTTCGGCCGGTGAACGGGCAGGAGTACGAACTCCGCTACGACACCCTGATCGTCACCGCGGGCGCCGTGACCCGCACCTTCCCCATCCCCGGCCTGGCCGAGAACGCCATCGGCCTCAAGCACGTCGAGGAGGCGGTCGCCATCCGCGACCGGCTGCTGACGGCGTTCGACCAGGCGGCCTCGCTGCCTCCCGGTCCCGAGCGGCGCAAGCTGCTCACGGTCACCTTCGTGGGCGGCGGGTTCTCCGGGGTCGAGGGCTTCGGCGAGCTGCTGTCGCTGGCGACGGCGATGCTCCGGTCCTACCCCGAACTGAGTCTGGGCGAGTTGTCCTTCCACCTGGTCGAGGCCCGGGGCCGGATCCTGCCGGAGGTGGGCGACAAGCCCGGCGCCTGGGTCGTGCGCCACCTGGAGCGCCGCGGCGCCCATGTGCACCTGAACACCCAGCTGGTCTCCGCGCGGGACGGACGGGTCGTGCTGTCCAACGGGGAGGAGTTCGAGTCGGAACTCATCGTCTGGACCGCGGGCAACGCCTCGAACCCCGTGGTGCACAACCACACGGACCTGCCGGTCGACGAGCGCGGACTGCTCGTGGTGCGCCCCGACCTCCGGGTCGGCACGGAGGACGAGCCGGTGCCGGACGTGTGGGCGGCCGGGGACGACGCGGCGGTGCCCGACCTTGCGTCCCCGGTACCCGGGGCGCACACCGTGCCGAACGCCCAGCACGCGGTCCGGCAGGGCAAGCGCCTGGCCAAGAACATCGTCGCGAGCCTGCGCGGCGGCAGGGTGCGGGACTACCGCCACAGCAGCCTCGGCGTGGTCGCCACGCTGGGGCTGGGGCGCGGCATCTTCCAGTACAAGGCCATCGTCGTCAAGGGCTTCCCGGCCTGGCTGATGCACCGCGGCTACCACGTACTCGCCGTGCCCACCTGGGAGCGCAAGGTCCGGGTCCTCACGGTGTGGCTCACCGCTGCGCTGTTCGGCCGGGACCTCGTGTCGCTCGCCTCGGTGCAGCACCCGCGGGACGCGTTCCTCACCAGCGCGGCTCCCCGGCGCCCCACGGAGCAGCCGGCGGGTGACCACGCGGCGGTGTGACGGCCGCGAGCATGACGGCGACCGGGCGGTGGGGCGCGCGCAAGGGCTTCACCGCCCGGTCGGAGACCGCGTCGAACGGGTACCGCACCAGGAACGGGTGAGCCCGCGCGTCCGTGCCCTGACGATCCATCAGGAGAGCCCCCGGGGGATGCCGGAGTGCTCCCACTTGCCGCGGTAACGCACCGTGACGTGATGCTGTGCGTGTGTACTTCACCGTCGGTTGAATAACGTGTCACCACTTTCTGGAACACTGTTCGTCTCGTTCCGTGTGGTTGCCTCCCAATGTACCGGCAGGGGCGTTCATCTCGCGCATTTTGTCCAGCGTATGATGTGGAAACGGTGGGTTGTGGGCTCCTTGCATGCACCGTGCACTCGCCCGAGGTTTTGTTGTCCGGTGGCCGTCGATGACTTTTCCCACCTTTATCTGTCGCATGATCGGCTCATGGCCGGTCTTTTCAGGGGATTGACGGGAGAACCGTGACGTTCTGTGACTCGAGGCTGCGAAATGGCCCTTCATGCAACACATCGTGTGGCACCTTTGTGTCATGCAGCTGGGGGCTGCCCGCGCATGGTCTCTGACCTGATCAGTGGTGTGTGTCCCGGCCGGCCGCCCGGTGACGGCGGGGCCGCGCGGGCGGAGGAGACCAAGGGGAACACGGACGGTGAGCCGTCTCCCGCCACACAGTGCCTGGAGGAGGCCGCCTGCGTCTTCATGGAACTCCAGCCCCGTCTGTTCGGCATTGCCTACCGTGTGCTCGGCAGCGCCGTCGAGGCCGAGGACGTCGTGCAGGAGGTCTGGCTGCGCTGGCAGCGGACGGACCGCGCCGCGGTGCTCAGCCCGGCCGCCTTCCTCTCGACCACGACGACCCGCCTGGCCATCAACGTGGCCCAGTCCGCCCGGGTGCGCCGGGAGACCTACATCGGACCCTGGTTGCCGGAGCCCGTCGACACGAGCGCGGACCCCGAGGTGGGCGCCCAGCGGGCCGAGGCCGTGGAACTCGCCCTGCTGCTGGTGCTGGAGCGGCTCACCCCCACGGAACGCGCGGCCTACGTGCTACGTGAGGCGTTCGACTACGGCTATCCGGAGATAGCCGAGATACTGCAGGTCAGCCTCGTCAACGTCCGCAAGATCGTCAGCCGGGCGCGCAAGCATGTGATGGCGGGACCCCGTGGGACGGCGGACACCGCGGAGCACCGACGCTTTCTGAAGGTCTTCGTCTCGGCGGCCCGGACCGGGGACCTCGCACCGCTGGAGGCCCTGCTCGTCCCCGGATGCCGTCGGCACGTGTGAACGCGGCGGCCTGCCCGGTGCGGGGCCGGCCCGCACGGTTGTGGGTGCGGTGCCGTCAGGAGCCGGTGACAGGACGAACTGTGCGGGCCGGCGGATTCCAGGGCCGCAGCTTTGCCGGGTTGAGCACGATCCACGCCTGTGCGACACGGCGGTCGGCGACGTCCAGGCCGACGACGGCCACCACCTGCCCCCTGTAGCGGGCCACCACGCCGGTGCGGCCGTTGACGGAATGCAGGCACAGCGACACTCGCTGCTGGTGGCCGAGCAGGACCAGGAGGCTGCGCGCGACCGGCTCGGCGCCGCACACCGGCCGGACCAGCGCCCGCAGCTTCCCGCCACCGTCGAAGAACGCCGTGGCGTCCGGACGCATCAGGGACGACAACCGTGCCGCGTCGCTGCGCAGGCAGGCCGCGCGCACCGCGCGCACCACGGCGTCGTGCTCCGCCCCTGTCGCGGGACGCGACCGGCACGCGCGGACCGTGCGTCCGGCGCGGCCGATGGACTCGGCGAACTCCGGTTCCGGCCGATCCCCACCGTCCGCCACCGCGCCCGACGCCATCCGGAAGCGGTGTTCGAGCCGGTACGCCGCGCGCTCGGCGGGCGACAGCGCGGCCGGGCCCCCCGGCAGGACCTCGCCGGTCGCCCACCCCCGCGGCCCGTCCCGGTGGGGCGCGGGCCCCGAGGCGGTCTCGGCCGGTTCGGTGTGCCTGGCGGACGTGGCCGGATGGGCCAGGCCGATCGTGCCCACCGCTCTCACCAGCCACCCCCCGGGCGACCCGATCTCCCCACGCGCCGCCGCCGGCAGCGCGAACCACCTCCGGTACGCCTCATCGACCACCGACTCGGCTTCGGTCGGGGCGCCCACCATCCCCAGCGCCATGTCCAGCAGATGCCGGCGTTCGTCGAGCAGTTCCGCGATCGGCACCGCGTCATCGGAGAATTCCATGGCTCCTGGCCTCCCTCGCCCACCACACGGACACGGCACCGTTCTGCTGTCCCCCTGGTGAGACCGGCCGGGCGCACGCCGTGTGACATTGCGCTCTTTCGCCCGTCGTCGCCGCCACCCCGCGGCGGGTGCGGGTGTCACACATGCTCCGTGTGCGCGGTCATATGGGCGGAAGGTGCACGAAAGTGCTGAGCCGAGATCGGCCCCTAGGTGGAAACATGGATGGTGGCACAGGCATGGGAAGCGCGGGCCGTCCGACGGCAGCACGACGGGCGGACCGGGCCGCGAGGGCAGCGCAGTGGGTCCGCGGGCGCCTCGGCGTCGAAACCGGTTCCCCGTCGTCCGCCAGGCGGAAGGCCGTTCCCAGCCACTGGTCCTTCATGCTGGGGGAGATATCCCTGTACAGCTTCTTCGTCCTCGTGCTCACGGGCATCTACCTGTCGCTGTACTTCCACCCGTCCATGACGCCGGTGGAGTACCACGGCAGTTACGCGCCGCTGCGGGGCCGGACGGTGTCCGAGGCCTTCGACTCGACCATGCGCATCTCCTTCGAGGTGCGCGGCGGCCTGCTGATCCGCCAGGCCCACCACTGGGCGACCCTCATCTTCGTCGCCAGCCTGTTCGCCCACATGCTGCGGGTCTTCTTCACCGGCGCCTTCCGCAAGCCGCGCGAACTCAACTGGGTGCTCGGCTTCTCGCTGCTGGTCCTCGCCATGTTCGAAGGCCTGACGGGATACGACCTCCCGGACGACCTGCTGTCAGGGACCGGGCTCATGGTCGTGAACGGGACCATCCTGTCCGTCCCGGTCGTCGGGACCTACCTGTCGATGTTCCTCTTCGGCGGCGCATACCCGGGCAAGGACCTGATCGCGCACTTCAACACGCTGCACGTCGTGGTGATCCCCGCCCTCATGGCGGCGATCCTCGTCGCCCACCTGGTCCTGGCACGCCGTCACCGCCGCACCCAGTACCCGGGACCCGGGCGTACGGAGAGGAACATCGTCGGCCTGCCCTGGCGCGTGTACGCCGTGAAGTCGGGGGCGTACTTCCTGCTCGTCACCGGCGTCGTGCTCATCATCGCCTCGATCGCGCAGATCAACCCAGTCTGGCTGTACGGCCCCTACCGGCCCGACCAGGTCACCGCCGATTCACAACCCGACTGGTACATGGGCGTTCTCGACGGACTGCTGCGCGTGATGCCGGGCTGGGAGCCCGCCTTCTGGGGCCACACCCTGGCTTTGGACAACCTCGTGCCGCTGCTGGCCGGCGCCGGCCTCTTCCTCGCCCTGGGGGCCTACCCGTTCGTCGAGGCCTGGGTCACCCCGGACGGCGACCGCGACCACCACCTCCTCGACAGGCCGCGCAACCGGCCGGTGCGCACGGCTCTGGGCGCGGCATGGATCAGCGTGTACGCGGTGGCGCTGCTCGGAGCGGCCAACGACGTGATCGCCGTCCGGTTGCACACGTCGGTCAACGGCGTGACGTGGGCCGTGCGGATCGGCCTGTTCGTGGTGCCCTTCGTCGTCTACACCGTGACGAAGCGATGGGCTCTCGCACTCCAACGCGCCGATCGCGAGAAGGTGTTGCACGGCCGGGAGACCGGGATCATCAAGCGCCTGCCGCGCGGTGAGTACATCGAGGTCCACCAGCCGCTCGACCGCCCCAAGCTCCACGTCCTCACGCAGCACGAGCAGTACACGCCCATCCGCCTCTCGCCGGACGGCAGGGCCGGCCGAGTCGAGCGTATGCGGGCGCTGCTCAGCAGGGGTCTGTACGGAAAGGGGACACAGATTCCCAAGCCGACCGTGCGGGAATACGAGGAGAACGCCCACAGGCACGACGACGCCACCGTGTCGCGTTGATGTGTCACATTTCTCCCCGCTCCTTTGTCCATTGGGTGGAGAAAAGCGCACGAAAGTTCCGAACTTGGGAGTTCGCAGATGAGCAAGCCCGTACTCGAGCCCGCCGCCCAGGCGATAGCGGACGCCACGGCGAAGCCGCCTTTCCTGTACGAACTCGGTCCGGACGGTGCCCGCAAGGTACTCGACGACATCCAGGCGGCGCCGGTCGCGAAGTACGACGTCCAGGAGAATTGGCTCACGGTGCCCGCCGAGGCGGGTGACGTCCGGGTGCGCATCGTCACGCCCGTGGGCGCGGACGAGGTCCTGCCGGTGGTGCTGTACGTGCACGGCGGCGGCTGGGTGCTCGGCAACGCGGGGACCCACGACCGTCTCGTGCGCGAGATCGCCGTTCTGGCGCACGCCGCGGTGGTGTTCGTGGAGTACGACCGCTCGCCCGAGGTCCGTTACCCGGTCGCGATCGAGCAGGCCTACGCGACGGCCCGCTGGGTCACGGCCAAGGGCGTGGAGGAGGGCCTGGACGCCTCCCGCATGGCCGTCGCCGGCGACTCCGTCGGCGGCAACATGGCCGCGGCCCTGACCATCATGGCCAAGCAGCGCGGCGACGTCGCCTTCGTCCACCAGTCGCTCTACTACCCGGTGACCGACGCGGCCCAGGACACCGCCAGCTACCGGGAGTTCGCCCACGGCCCGCACCTGACCGCGAAGGCCATGTCCTGGTTCTGGGACTGCTACACCACCGACCCGGCGGAGCGGGCGCAGATCACCGCCTCGCCGCTGCGGGCGAGCCTGGCGGACCTCGAGGGGCTGCCGCCCGCGCTGGTCATCACCGACGAGAACGACGTGCTGCGCGACGAGGGCGAGGCGTACGCCCGCAAGCTGACCCTGGCCGGCGTGCCCACCGTCAGCGTCCGCTACAACGGCACTCTGCACGACTTCATGATGCTCAACCCCGTCCGTTCCACGCAGGCGACCAGCGCCGCGGTGGAGCAGGCGACCCGCGCGCTGCACACCGCGCTGCACACCGACTGACCTCGCTCTCCGGATCGCGGGCAGGGCCGCCGCGCCGGACCGCCCCCGGGTGCCCGGAGGACGCGGCCCCGCACGGGTGACTCCGGGTGACCCGGAGCCGCACGTCCCCCCTTCCGCGGCCGCGAGCCGCCTCTTCCAGAACCACGGCAGTCACTGCCGTGCCCACCCCCGGCCTCCGTCCCCCGGGCCGGGTGGCACTACCGACACCAGCCTCGAAAGGGCCAATCCTGTGAATCGTCATGCCCGTTACCGGACCGTCCGGACCCCGCTCACCGTCCTGGCGACCGTGACCGTCGCCGCCGGTCTGCTCGCCGCGACCGTGGGTCCCGCCGGTGCCACCAAGGGCGGCGGCCACGCCGCCCCGCAGCACCGCAAGCCGACGGTCGTCCTCGTCCACGGTGCGTTCGCCGACTCCTCCAGCTGGAACGACGTCGTCAAGAGGCTGAAGCACGAGGGATACCCCGTGGTGGCCGCGGCCAACCCGCTGCGCGGGCTGAGCACCGACGCCGCCTACGTGAGGGAACTGGTGGACAGCATCGAGGGCCCCGTGGTGCTGGCCGGCCACTCCTACGGCGGTGCCGTGATCTCCAACGCCGCCCATGGCTCCGACAAGGTCAAGGCCCTGGTATACCTGGCCGCCTTCATGCCCGACAAGGGCGAGGACGCCTTCACCCTGTCGCTGAAGTTCGACGGCAGCACGCTCGGCGGCGCGCTCAAGCAGGTGCCGGTCACCATGCCCGACGGCTCCAAGGGCGTCGACCTCTCCATCGACCAGGCGAAGTTCCACGAGCAGTTCGCCGCGGACGTCCCGGCGCACACCGCGCAGATCATGGCCGCCACCCAGCGCCCGGTGTCCGGAGGCGCGCTCAACGAGCCCTCCGGTGAGCCCGCGTGGAAGACCATCCCGTCCTGGGTCCTGGTGGCGTCCGACGACCGGAACATCCCCCGCGAGCTCCAGGTCTTCATGGCCGAGCGCGCGAAGTCCCACGTGGAGGAGGTCCGGTCCTCCCACGCGGTGAGCGTGTCGCACCCGAAGGAGACCGCCCGCATCATCGAGGAAGCCGCGCGTTCGGTCCGCTGACCGCCTGCCTGGTGACCGGGTGTGCGGGGCGGCGCGCCACGCGCCGCCCCGCACACCGCGTCGTCGAGCGCGTCGCCGCGAGCCCTCAGCGGAGCACGGCACGCACACCGGCCGACCGCTCCGCACGGTCGATCAGCACGAGGAGGCCGACCGCCGGCTGCGACGCCAGCGCGTCATCCGCCAGCGAGGCCACGTCGACCGCCGCGGCCGGCCGCGGCGCGAACCCGGTGACCACCCAGCGGCCGCCCGTGGGCGATGCCGAATCGTCGAGCCACGCCCAGCGTGCGCCGTGCAGGCCGATCAGCAGCTCCCCGAGGCAGGCCGCCAGCAGGCCGTGCAGCCGGGTCCACTCCTCACCGTCCAGGAGCGCGGGTATCTCCCGGGCCAGGCTCTCGGCGAGCACGCGGGCCGCGACGACGGGATCCCTCCGCAGCAGACCGGGGGCGTGCCCGTGCCCGGACAGGAGGTCCCTGACGCGGCCATGGCATGCGGCGGCCCACTCGGCGACATCGAGGGCGGTGGTATCGGCACTCATACCGGCAGGAATATCAGAGCCGGGCCGACGGGCCGCACGCCGCCCCCCGCCTCCGCCGCCGGGCGATATCGCGTTGTCGGCCTCCGAGGCTCCGCGAGAGCATCCGGGGATGGACGTACCCGCCGAGATCCTGAGCTCCGACCGAGTCGAACTGCGCCGCTGGCACGCCGGCGACCTCGACGCACTGGACCGCGCCATCAGCGAGTCCCTGGACCACCTGATTCCCTGGATGCCCTGGGCCGCCGCCCACGGCAGAAAGAACACCGCCGCCTTCCTGGCCCGCAGCGACGACGAGTGGGCGACCGGCGAGGCCTTCGCCTACGCGATCACGTCACAGGGCACCGTGATCGGCAGTTGCGGCCTCCACCGCCGCATCGGCGCCGGCGGCCTGGAGATCGGGTACTGGCTCCACCCCGCGTGGACCGGACGCGGTCTCGCCACGCAGGCCGCCGCCGCCCTCGTCGGCCAGGGCTTCACGCTGCCCGGTATCGACCGGCTGGAGATCCAGCACGACGCCGCCAACGCGGCCAGTGGCGCTGTCGCCCGGCGCCTCGGCTTCACCGAGGTCGCGCGTGTCCCCGTGCCGCAGGGGCCCGCCACTCCCGGGGAGGAGGGGGTCGACGTCATCTGGCGGATGACGGCCGACCGGTGGCGTCCCCGCGTATCGAACCCCGCCTGACGAGCGGCGGCCGGATCGGTCAGGAATGGAGAAGCCCCCCGGAGCGGGCCGCGGCTAGCGTGATGGCCATGGACATCACCATTCACTGGACGTTCCTCCCGCACACCGACCCCGAGGCCACGCTGGCCTTCTACCGGGACCTCCTCGGCTTCAAGGTCCGCAGCGACGTCGGCTACGGCGACATGCGCTGGATCACCGTCGGCCCCGCCGATCAGCCCGGCACGTCGATCGTCCTGGAGCCGCCCGCCGCCGATCCGGGCATCACCGAGGACGAGCGCCGCACCATCGCCGGGATGATGACCAAGGGCACCTACGCCCGTGTCGTTCTGGCCACACCCGACCTCGACGGGGTCTTCGAGCAGCTGGTCGCGGGCGGCGCCGAGGTCGTCCAGGAGCCGACGGAGCAGCCGTACGGGGTCCGCGACGCGGCGTTCCGCGACCCGGCGGGCAACATGATCCGCTTCAACGAGGTCCGCTGACCGGGCTGTGATCCCCGCTCCCGCTCCCGGCAGGGCCCTCCCGGGAACCCGGCCGCCCTGCGCCCCGTTCGACGGGGACCGGGGAAACGGGAGCGGGGCGGCCCGGCGGACGGCTACCGTGGCCGCGACCGCGCCGACGCGCGACCGCGGGGCGTACCCGGCCCCGGGCCGGCCGGATCCGTCCCCGCGACACCCTCGGGGACCGCGTGGCGGGCCCCGCACGCACGAGACAGATGACGAGACAGCACGAGACAGTTGGAGAGACGACAAGCATGGCCGAGAAGGCGGACGCGCAGTCGCCTGCGCCGCACGTTGCCGACAGCCACGATCTGATCCGCGTGCACGGGGCGCGCGAGAACAACCTCAAGGACGTCAGCGTCGAGATCCCGAAGCGCCGCCTGACGGTGTTCACCGGCGTCTCCGGCTCGGGCAAGAGCTCCCTGGTCTTCAACACGATCGCCGCGGAGTCGCAGCGGCTGATCAACGAGACCTACAGCGCCTTCGTGCAGGGCTTCATGCCGACGCTGGCACGGCCCGAGGTCGACGTCCTCGACGGGCTGACGACCGCGATCACCGTCGACCAGCAGCGGCTGGGGGCCGACCCCCGCTCCACGGTCGGCACCGTCACCGACGCCAACGCCATGCTGCGCATCCTCTTCAGCCGGCTGGGCACCCCGCACATCGGGCCGCCCAGCGCCTACGCCTTCAACGTCCCCTCCGTCCGGGCCAGCGGCGCGATCACCGTCGAGCGCGGCGCGAGCAAGGCCGAGAAGGTCGTCTTCACCCGCACCGGCGGCATGTGCCCGCGCTGCGAGGGCCGCGGCACGGTCTCCGACATCGACCTGAGCCGGCTCTACGACGACACCAAGTCGCTCAACGAGGGCGCGATCACCGTCCCCGGCTACAAGGGCGGCGGCTGGAACTCCCGGCTCTACGTGGAGTCCGGCTTCTTCGACCCGGACAAGCCGATCAGCACGTTCACCGAACAGGAGCTGCACGACTTCCTGTACCGCGAGCCGACCCGGATGAAGATCGCCGGCATCAACATGACCTACGAGGGGCTGGTCCCCCGGGTCCAGAAGTCGATGCTCTCCAAGGACAGGGAGGCGATGCAGCCGCACATCCGCGAGTTCGTGGACCGCGCCGTCGCCTTCACCACCTGCCCCGAGTGCGACGGCACCCGGCTCAGCGAGGGCGCCCGCGAGTCGCGGATCGGGGGGACCAGCATCGCCGACGCCTGCGCGATGCAGATCAGCGACCTGGTCGCCTGGGTCCGCGGCCTCGACGAGCCCTCGGTGGCCCCGCTGCTCACCAAGCTGCAGCACACCCTCGAGTCGTTCGTGGAGATCGGTCTCGGCTACCTCTCGCTCGAGCGGCCCTCGGGCACGCTCTCCGGCGGCGAGGCGCAGCGCGTCAAGATGATCCGCCACCTCGGCTCCTCCCTCACCGACACCACCTACGTCTTCGACGAGCCCACCACCGGTCTGCACCCGCACGACATCCAGCGGATGAACGGCCTGCTGCTGCGGCTGCGCGACAAGGGCAACACCGTGCTGGTCGTGGAGCACAAGCCGGAGACGATCGCCATCGCCGACCACGTCGTCGACCTCGGTCCCGGCGCCGGGACGGCCGGCGGCACCGTCTGCTTCGAGGGCGACGTCGAAGGGCTGCGCACCAGCGGCACCATCACGGGCCGCCACTTCGACGACCGCGCCTCGCTGAAGAAGACGGTGCGCGAGCCCACCGGCCACCTGGAGATCCGCGGCGCCGCGGCGCACAACCTGCGCGACGTCGACGTGGACATCCCGCTCGGGGTGCTCACCGTCGTCACCGGCGTCGCCGGCTCCGGCAAGAGCTCACTCGTGCACGGGTCCATCCCCGCCGGTGCCGGGGTCGTGTCCGTCGACCAGAGCCCCATCCGCGGCTCGCGGCGCAGCAACCCGGCGACGTACACCGGGCTGCTCGACCCGATCCGCAAGGCCTTCGCCAAGGCCAACGGCGTCAAGCCCGCACTGTTCAGCGCCAACTCCGAGGGCGCCTGCCCCACCTGCAACGGCGCCGGGGTGGTCTACACGGACCTCGCGATGATGGCGGGGGTGGCCAGCACCTGCGAGGAGTGCGAGGGCAAGCGCTTCCAGGCGTCGGTGCTCGAGTACCACCTCGGCGGGCGCGACATCAGCGAGGTGCTCGCCATGTCGGTCACCGACGCCGAGGAGTTCTTCGGCGCCGGGGCGGCGCACACCCCCGCCGCACAGCGTGTCCTCGGCCGGCTCGCCGACGTCGGGCTCGGCTACCTCAGCCTCGGCCAGCCCCTCACCACGCTGTCCGGCGGCGAGCGGCAGCGGCTGAAGCTGGCCACGCACATGGCCGACAAGGGCGGCGTCTACGTCCTCGACGAGCCGACCGCCGGTCTGCACCTCGCCGACGTCGAGCAGCTGCTCGCCCTGCTGGACCGGCTGGTCGACTCCGGCAAGTCCGTCATCGTCGTCGAACACCACCAGGCGGTCATGGCGCACGCCGACTGGATCGTCGACCTCGGCCCCGGCGCCGGCCACGACGGCGGCCGGATCGTCTTCGAGGGCACCCCGGCGGACCTCGTCGCCGCCCGCACCACCCTCACCGGGCAGCACCTGGCCTCCTACGTGGGCGCCTGACCCGAGGCTCGGCACGACAGCACGGGGGGCCGGGGAGATCACGCCCCGCCCCCCCCCGTGCACGGCCAGGGGGCGGCGCTGAGCCGCCCGATCGTCGTCCTGGCAGGATGGCGGCATGGAACGAGTGCTCGGCATCGCCGGCTGCTTCCTGCGCGCCGCCGACCCGGCGGCCCTGACCGCGTGGTACCGCGACTGCCTTGGTCGGGACGCCGACGAGGACGGCCTGTGGCGCCAGGAGGCGGGGCCACGGTGTTCGCGGCGTTCGAGCCGGACACCGACTACCTCGGGTCCCGCGCCCAGCAGGCCATGCTCAACTTCCGGGTCCGCGACCTGGACGCGATGCTCGCGCAACTGCGCGCCACGGCGCGGAGGTGGTTGAGGAGACCCAGGACATGGAGGGTGTCGGCCGCTTCGGCTGGGTCACCGATCCCGCGGGCAACCGGATCGAGCTGTGGCAACCCGCCTGAGGGGTCCGCACCGCCGGAGCAGCGAGGGCTCGTCAGGTCGCGGGGAGAACCGCCTCAGGCCCCGACCCTGCGGCCCTCGGCCATCTCAGCGGTCGTCGCGCGCGTCCTGCTCCGGGAGCAGGCCGGCGGCGCGCAGGCCGCCCAGGGCCTCGGCGATGGCGGTCATCCGGCCGGCGACGTCCGCGAGTTCGCGGCGCAGTTCGACGACGCGCCGCTCCAGGGCGACGGCCTGGGCGGTGAGGGCCGCGGCGGTGGCCGCGAGGTCGGGGCGGTGGTCGGGTGAGCGGGTCATCACAGGGCCTCCGGGCCGAGTCGCATGGCGCGGACGCCGAGTTCGAGCCGCACCTTGTCGCCGAGCAGGACGCCCCCGGCCCCCAGGGGGACGTTCCGGCCGAGCGCGTAGTCTGAGCGCCGGAGGCTCGCCGAGCCCGCGAAGCCGATCCGCCGCTGTCCGTCGGCGCCGCAGGAGGTGCCGCGGTAGCCGAGGTCGATGTGCAGCGGCAGCTCGACGTCCTTGATCCGCAGGTTCCCCGTCATGCGGAAGCCGTTTCCGTCCCCGTGCAGGGCGACGACCGCGGTGGAGCGGAAGACCATGAGGGGGAAGGTCGCGGAGTCCAGGAAGCCGGGGCCGGCGATGCGGGAGTCCCGTGCCCGGACACCCGTGTCGAGGCTGCCGGCCTGCACGCTCACATGGGCCTCGGAACGGGCCGGCCGGAGCGCGTCGAGTCGCAGGAACCCCTCGAAGGCCGTGAATCTGCCGCGCACGCCGGCGACCATGGCGTGCCGGACGGAGAAGCCGAGCACGCTGTGGACGGGGTCGATGACGTACGCACCGGTCAGTTCTCGGTGCGGACCGGCACCGGGGACGGTGGTGTGCGCGCGGTTGACGGGCATGGCGGGTCGACCTCTTCGTACGGGGCGGATCTCCGGGGCCCGCGGTGGCCCCCGCCGCCGGGCAGGGGCCACCGGCGGGGGTCACCGCTGCTGCTCGAACCAGTCGGCGAAGCGGGTGGCGGCGAGCTGCGCGCCGGGGCCCGGGACGAGGGAGTCCTCCTGCAGCTCCGACCCGTAGTAGCGGGCGTGCTGGTCCGCGACGACCTTGCGGGGGTCGTCCTGTGCGGTCAGCACCTCACGGACCAGCTCGTCGAACCGGAACACGTCCGGGCCGGCGATCTCCACCACGCCGTTCAGGGGCGCGCCGACCGCGACACGGGCGACGGCCGAGGCCACGTCGTCGGACTGGATGGGCTGGAACTTCACGGGCGCGATGTGCACCGTGTCGCCCTCGGTACCGGCGTCCGCGATGCCGTTCACGAACTCGAAGAACTGCGTGGCGTGGACGATGGAGTAGGGGATGCCCGACGCCTTGATCAGCTCCTCCTGGGCCAGCTTGGCGCGGAAGTAGCCGTTGTCCGGGAGCCGGTCGGTGCCGACGATGGAGAGCGCGACGTAGTGGGTGACACCGGCCTCGGCGTTCGCCTTCACGAGGTTGCCGGTGCAGGTCCGGAAGAAGTTCATCACGCCCTCGTCGTCCCACACGGGCGAGTTGGAGACGTCGACCACGACCTGCGCGCCTTGCACGACCTCGGCCAGGCCCTCACCCGTCAGCGCGTTGACGCCGGTGTTGGGGGAGGCCGGGACGGCCTCGTGCCCCTGAGCGGTGAGATTGCTGACGACCTTCGAGCCGATCAGCCCGGTTCCGCCGATGACTACGACCTTCATGATGGAGTCCTCTCGAGTGTTCTCGTGCGTGGGCGCACGGTGCGGTGAGCCGCCCACCGGCGCCGGGCCGGCTTGGGGTCCGCAGGGGGGACCGGGCGGCCGGGCGGTTTGTGACAGGTCCCTGCGTGGGGCTGCTTCGCGTGGGGCAGGCATCCCCTGGCGAGGCCGCCGGCCGCTACTCGACGAGCTTGCCCTCGCTGGAGACATCCCGCATCAGGGTGGCGATCTCCTCGGGGACGGCCGGGATGCTCTCGCGGGTGACACCGGTCTTCGGGGACCAGACGAGGTTGACCCTCAGTGCCGGGTCCGTCTGCGGGTGGTCGCTGCGGTTGTGGCAGCCTCGGGTCTCCCGCCGCTCCAGCGCCGACTCCAGCGTGGCGCGTGCCGCCAGGGCCGCCGACTTCAGGTCGAAGGCGTGTGCGAGGTCCTGGAATCCGGCGATGTCCGGGTGGACCCCGACCGACTTCATCCGCTGCTCGATGACCTCGAGTTCGGCCAGGCCGGCGCGCAGGCCCTCCTCGTCGCGGACGACTCCCGCGTGCTCGGTCATGGTGTTGCGGATGGCGCGCTGCAGGGCGCGGACGTTCTCCGGCCCGTCCGCGGCCAGCAGGTCGTCGACCTCCGCGCGGGCCTGTGCCACCGCCGCCGCGGAACGCGGCTGCGAGGTCAGCCCCAGTGAGTACGCGGCAGCCGCCTCACCTGTGATGCGGCCGAAGACCAGCAGTTCGATGAGGCTGTTGCCGCCCAGGCGGTTCGCCCCGTGCAGGCCGCTGGAGGCCTCACCGATGGCGTACAGGCCGCGGACGTCGGTGCTGTGGTCCTCGGGCCGCACCCAGACGCCGCCCATCGAGTAGTGCGCGGTGGGCGCGATCTCGATCGGGTCGCGGGTGATGTCCAGCATCTGCAGGTCCAGCAGCGTCTGGTAGACCCGGGGGAGCCGGTTCATGATCGTCTGCCGCGGCAGGTGGGAGACGTCCAGCCAGACGGCGCCCTTGGGGGTGCCGCGGCCTTCCTTGATCTCCGTGTACGAGGCCAGCGCGACGCGGTCGCGGGTGGACAGCTCCATCCGCTCGGGGTCGTAGCGGCTCATGAACCGCTCGCCGAGGGCGTTGCGCAGGATGCCGCCCTCACCGCGGGCCGCCTCGCTGACCAGCGTGCCGGCCGCGTTCTCGGGTTCGATGATGCCGGAGGGGTGGAACTGGACGAGCTCGGCGTCGCGCAGCCGGGCGCCGGCCTCCACCGCCAGACGGAACGAGTCCCCGGTGTTCTCGTCGCGCCGCGAGGAGGTGCGCCGCCAGATCCGGGTGTGACCGCCGGCCGCCAGAATGACGGCGTCGGCGTGGATGAGGTAGCGCGTGCCGTCCGTCAGGTCGAAACCGTACGCGCCGAACACGGCCCCGTCGTGTTCGAGGATGCGGGTGATGTACACGCCTTCGAGCACGGGGACGCCGAGCTGCTCGGTCCGCCGGACGAGGGTGCGCTGGATCTCCAGGCCGGTGTAGTCGCCGGCGAAGGCGGTCCGGCGGTACGTGTGCGCCCCGAAGAAGCGCTGCGAGATGCGGCCGTCCTCCTCCCTGGCGAAGTCCATGCCGTACCGCTCCAGGTCGTCGATGCCCCGGGCCGCGCCCTTGGTGACGATCTCCACGGTGCGGGGGTCGGCCAGCAGATAGCTCTCCTTGAGCGTGTCCGCGGCGTGCTGCTGCCAGCTGTCCTCGGGATCCATGGTGGCCAGCGCGGCGTTGATGCCCCCGGCCGCCAGGGCGGTGTGCGCGTCGTCCTTGGGCCGCTTGCCGACGGCGAGGACATCGACACCGGCCTCCGCCAGTTCGATCGCCGCCCGCAGTCCCGCGCCTCCGGTGCCGATCACCAGCACCATGGTGGAAATGTGTTGTTCAGTGAGGGCCACTGGTCCGCTCCGATCGGCTTGGTTGTCACCAGTACGACCGCGCGGTCTGGCGGTGTGTGACACGGTGCCGCAACCCCCGGGGACCGCGCCGACCGGCGGCCGGGCAGCGTCCAAGACGTGGGGTGGACGCGGGAAGGGGCGGGGGGACGATCGGTCGTCCGGTCGTCCCCCCGCCCGTCGTGCCGGCCGTCAGGAGGCGACGTGGTCCAGCGGCACCTGCGGGTCGGCGAGGCGCGTGTCGTCGATCGCGGCGCGCGAGGTGATCAGCTCGCGGACCGGCTCGACGACGTCCCAGACGTTGACGTTCATGCCGGCCAGGACGCGGTCGCCCGACATCCAGAAGGCGACGAACTCCCGCGCCGCCTTGTCCCCCCGGAAGACGACGCGGTCGTAGCCGCCGGGCTCCACGTAGCCGGTGTACTCCATGCCCAGGTCGTACTGGTCGGTGTAGAAGTACGGCAACCGGTCGTAGACGGCGTCGCCACCGAGCATGCCCCGCGCGGCGACGGCCGGCTGGTTCAGCGCGTTGGCCCAGTGCTCGACGCGGATGTGGCGGTCGAGGAACGGGTGGTAGGCGTTGGCGACGTCGCCGGCGGCGAAGACGTCCGGTGCCGAGGTGCGCAGGTGCGCGTCGGTGACGATGCCGTTGCGCACCTCCAGGCCGGCTGCCTCGGCGAGCTGGACGTTGGGCGTGATGCCGACGCCCACGACCACGGCGTCCGCGGGGAGATGGGTGCCGTCGGCGAGTTGCACGCCGTCGGCACGTCCGGTGCCGGTGATGCGCTCCACCCGCACGCCGTGGCGCAGGACCACGCCGTGCTCGGTGTGCAGGGCCGCGAAGACCTCGGCCGCCTCGCGCCCGAGCACCCTGAGCAGCGGCAGTTCCTCGGCCTCCAGCACCGTCACCTCGGCCCCGGCCTGCCTGGCGGCGGCGGCGGTCTCCAGGCCGATCCAGCCGGCGCCGATGACGACGATCCGCGAGCCCGCGGTGAAGGCGTCCTTGAGCCGCTCGCTGTCGCCCACTCGGCGCAGGTAGAGCACGTTCTCCAGATCCGCACCCGGGACGGGCAGACGGCGCGGGGTCGAACCGGTGGCCAGGAGCAGCTTGGTGTAGGGCAGGCGCCTTCCGCCGTCGATCTCCACCTCCCCGGCTCGCGCGTCGAGCCCGGTCACCGTCGTGCCGAGCCGCAGGTCGACGTCGTGTTCGCGGTACCAGTCGTCGGGGTGGACGAAGATCGAGTCGCGGGTCTCCTTGCCCGTCAGGTAGCCCTTCGACAGCGGCGGTCGGACGTAGGGCCTGTCCTGTTCGTCGCCGATGAGGACGAGCCGGCCGTCGTAGCCGTTGTCCCGCAGGGCTTCCGCTGCCTTGCCCGCGGCCAGACCGCCTCCGACGATCACGAAAGTGTTCTCAGGGGACACGATGAACCTCATCTCGGATGTCGCATGCTGCGAACGATGTACCGGAAGTCAACCACCAGACCGTCGGGCGCCCCGCCGTGTGACACCGTCGCCGTGTCGCCGGGACGCCGGGCGCGGCCCGGCAACGACGTCGGGCGATCGCCGCCGCCTTGCCGAGCGCGCTGTGGTGCCGGGCGTCGAGGAAGCGACCGTGGGAGCGCGCCGGCGGCGAGCACCGCACCGAGGAGGGTCCGGCTCCGTTCCGGTGGAGGCGGCATGACGACCGCCGGAGGGCGACGAACGCCCAGACAGCCCGGCCGGGGAAGCCGGCCGGCCGGGCGGTACGGGGGGCGGCGCCGCGTGCGTCGCTGTCACAGTTCCGGACGCTGCCCTGTCTGCTTCACGGAAACCGCAAATCGGGCAATCCGTCCTATTGTCCGACGACCAGAACCCGAGGGCAGACTCGATGACCTGTGCAGACATCGCGACCGTTGGCAAGCACGTGAACACGCCGGGTATATCCGACTCGGCCTTCGCGGTCTTCGACGAGCGGGGGACGGTGGTCGCGTGGACGACGGCCGCCGAGCGGCTGGTCGGCTACTCCGCCGGTGACGCGGTGGGCCGCTCCGCCGCACTTGTGCTGCCGTCCTTCGGGGACGCTTCGGCGATGTCCGCCTTCATCGAGAAGTGCCGTGCCGAGAACGGCTGGCCGGGCACGGCCGCGGTGACCCACCGGGACGGGCGGGTGATCGACGTCAGCCTGCGCCTCACGCTGCTGCGGGGCCTGAACGGGGTGATGCGCTGGTTCGCGACCCTGACCGACACCGGCGCACTGTCCGGCGACGCGACGAGCGGATCCGTGTGGGGACCCCTGCTCGCCCGCGCGCCCGTCGGGGTCGTCATCCGCGACCCCCAGTTGCGCTGCGTCTTCGTCAACGACGTGATGGAGGAGCACGACGGCATCCCGCGCGACCAGCGACTCGGGCGCCGGTTCGTCGACGTGCTCGCCGGCGCCAAGGCGGGGGCGCTGGAAGCAGTGATGCGGCAGGTGCTCAAGAGCGGTACCACCAAGGTGCACGAATACCGTACGTGGCTGCCGGTGAGCAGGGGCCCGGAGCACCCGTTCGCCGCGTCGTTCCACTGCCTGCAGGGCGCCGACGGCCAGGCACTCGGGCTCGGCGTCATCAGCGCCGACGTCGTCGAGAGCCGGCTGGCGCGCGAGCGTCTCGCCGCGGTCGGCGAGGCCAGCGCGCGCCTCGGCAGCACCCTGGACGTGATGCAGACCAGTCAGGAACTGGCCGACCTCGCCGTACCCCTGCTCGCCGACCACGTCGCCGTGGACCTGGAGCAGTCCGTTCCGTTCAGCGAAGGACCTCCGGCGCGGATCGACCCCGCGGACGGGCGCGGCCGCGTGCTGTGGCGCGCCGGTCTGGCCTCCATCCCCCCGGGCGCCCCGACCTCCTTGGGGGTGCGCGGTGAGCCCGTCACCGTGCCGCCCTGCTCGCCCTTCGCCTCGGTGCTGAGCACGGGCAGGTCGTACCTCGAGCCGATCCTGGACACGGCGCCGGGGACCTGGGTCGACCACGACCCGTCCCTCGTCGCGCGGATCCGCACGAACGGCGTCCACTCGTTGATGGTCGTCCCGATCCGTGCCCGGCGCGCACTCCTGGGCCTGGTCCTGTTCGTGCGCACCGCGGACCCGGAGCCGTTCCAGGAAGTCGACCTGCTGATGGCCCAGGAACTCGTGGGACGTGCCGCCGTGGCGTTGGACAACGCACGCCAGTACGCACGCGAGCACACCGCCGCCCTCACCCTGCAGCGCAACCTGCTGCCGCGCCGGCTGAAGGGCGGCACGGCGGTCGAGGCGGCCTCGCGCTACCTGCCCGCCGACATGGACCACGGCGTGGGCGGTGACTGGTACGACGTGATTCCGCTCTCCGGCGCCCGGGTGGCCCTCGTCGTCGGCGACGTCGTCGGTCACGGGCTGCACGCCGCCGCGACCATGGGCACCCTCCGCGCCGCCGTCCGCACCCTGGCCGACATGGAACTGCCCCCGGCCGAACTGCTGCACCGGCTCGACGACACCGTCCAGCGACTCGTCGAGGAGGACACCGACCCCGCGGACCAGACGCCCGCCGTCGTCGGTGCCACCTGCCTGTACGCCGTCTACGACCCCGCCACCCGCCTGTGCGCCATGGCACGGGCCGGACATCCGCCACCCGCGATCGTCGACCGCGAGGGCCGTGTCACCTTCCCCGACCTGCCCACCGGGGCGCCCCTGGGAATCGGCCTCGGCGATCCCTTCGAGGCCGTGGAGCTGGAACTGCCCGAGGGAAGCCTCATCGCCCTCTACAGCGACGGCCTGATCGAGAGCCGCGACGACGACCTCGAGGAAGGGATGCACCGCCTCGGCGCGGCCCTCGCGGAACCGGGCCGTTCCCTGGAGGAGCTCTGCACGCGCGCGACGGCCGGCATCCCGGCGCACGCACCCTCCGACGACGTCACCCTGCTCCTGGTCAGGACCCGGGCCCTGCGCCCGGCCCAGATCGCGTCCTGGACCCTGCCCTGCGACGAGAGCGCCGTCCGCCGCGCGCGGAGCCTGGCGGCCGCCCAGTTGACCGCATGGGGCCTGGACGAACTCGAGCACTCCGCGAAACTGCTCGTGAGCGAGCTGGTAACCAACGCCGTGCGCCACGGCGCCGGCCCGATCGACCTGCGCCTGATCCGGCACCAGACCCTGACCTGCGAAGTGTCCGACACCACCGTCTGCGCCCCGCGACTGCGCGGGGCGCGCGCCATGGACGAGAGCGGCCGCGGACTCTTCCTGGTCGGCCAACTCTCCCGCCGCTGGGGAACCCGCTCGGCGGCCGACGGCAAGGTCGTCTGGGCCGAACTGGACCTCGCCGCCGCGTAGGACCCGCTGACCGCGGCGGCGCCGGGCCGGCGCGCACCGGGCCGGCAGCGGAGTGCGGGCGGGACATGACCTCGGCGCCCAGGGCCGCTCGCCGTCCGTGGCAGTGGCGGCCCACACGCTCCCCGACCGGTCACGGAACCAGCGATGAGTTCTCGCGGCCTGGAGAGTCTTTCCACCGTTGCCGACAACACAGGAGGAGCACGTGGCCCAGCTGCTGAAGGTCCAGAACTTCACCGTCTCGAGTGACGGGATCGGTGCCGGTGAGGACCAGAGCCTCGAGAATCCGTTCGGCGGGGACGTCGACCCGGCGAGGCTGTTCGCCTGGGCCGGTGCCACGGCGAGTTGGCCCGGGCGCACCGATCACGGTGGGAGCCGGGGCCTCGACGACTACTTCACCCGGGACTTCGCGAACGACATCGGCGCCGAGATCATGGGCCGCAACAAGTTCGGGCCCCAGCGCGGGCCCTGGAACGACCACGAGTGGCGCGGCTGGTGGGGTGGCGAGCCCCCGTTCCACACCCCGGTGTTCGTCCTGACGCACCACGAGCGCCCTTCGTTCACGCTCTCCGACACCACGTTCCACTTCGTCGACGGTGATCCGGCCACGGTCCTGCGGCAGGCGCGGGAGGCGGCGCAGGGCAAGGACGTCCGGCTCGGCGGCGGGGTCACCACCGTCCGGGAGTTCTTGGACGCCGACCTGGTCGACACCCTGCACGTGGCGGTCGCGCCGGTGAAGCTGGGGTCCGGACTGCGGCTCTGGGATTCCCCCGACGAGCTCCTCGACCGGTTCCACCTGGAGGTCGTGCCCAGCCCGAGCGGCGTGACGCACCACCTGTTCTGGCGAAGGTGACCGGGTTGCCAGGGCCGGCCCCGGGGTGGCGGACGGCCACCCGGGGCTGCCCTGCGGCAGGCCGTCGCGTCGTGCCTCGGGCGGCCGGCCCGCTCAGGCCCGCAGGTAGGCGAGGACGGCCAGGACCCGGCGGTGGGTCTCGTCGGCCGGGGGGAGGTCGAGTTTGGTGAGGATGCTGCCGATGTGCTTGCCCACGGCCGCCTCGGAGACGACCAGCCGGCGGGCGATCGCGCCGTTCGACCTGCCCTCCGCGACCAGCGCCAGCACCTCCCGCTCGCGCGGGGTGAGCCGCTCCAGCGGATCGCGGCGGCGGCGCAGCAACTGCCGTACCACCTCGGGGTCGACGACCGTGCCGCCCGCCGCGACCTCGCACAGCGCCGCGACGAACTCCTCGACCTGGCCGACCCGGTCCTTCAGCAGGTACCCGAGGCCCGTTCCGTCGCCGGAGTCCAGCAACTCGGCGGCATACGCGCGCTGCACGTACTGGCTGAGGACGAGCACGGGCAGGGCGGGCCGCTCCCGCCGCAGCCGCACCGCGGCCCGCAGGCCCTCGTCCTGGAAGCCGGGCGGCATGCGGACGTCGGTCACCACCACGTCGGGGGAGTGCTCGCCGACGGCCGCGACCAGCGCGCCGGCGTCGCCCACGGCGGCCACGACCCGGTGCCCGTAGCGGTCGAGCACACCGGTCAGCCCGTCCCGCAGCAGCACGCTGTCCTCGGCCAGCACTACGCGGAGTGCTCGGTCCACTCGCAAGGTATCTCCACACGCAGCAGGGTCGGTCCGCCCGGAGGGCTGGACAGGGAGAGTCTGCCATCGAGGACCGACACCCGGTCGGCGAGCCCGGTCAGCCCGCTCCCGGCGCCGGGATCCGCGCCGCCCCGTCCGTCGTCGCGCACCTGGAGCACGAGCCGTCCGTCCCGGTGCCCGCCGCTCACCTCCGCGCGTTCGGCGGCGCTGTGCCGGGCGACGTTGGCGAGGGCCTCACGGACCACGAAGTACGCGGCGGCCTCGACCGCCCGCGGCAGCCGCCCGGGCAGTTCCAGGACCACGTCGACGGGGACGGCGGACCGGTCAGCGGCGTCGGCGACGGCCGCCTCCAGGCCGAAGTCGGTCAGGACCCGCGGGTGGATGCCGCGGATGAGCTCGCGCAGTTCCTCCGCTGCCCTGCCCGCCTCCTCGTGGGCCTTGGCGAGCCGGTCGGCCAGGGGGCCGGGCGGCACGTCCAGGCGCGCCAGCCCCAAGGCCATGCTCAGCGCGACGAGGCGCTGCTGCGCCCCGTCGTGCAGATCCCGCTCGATCCTGCGCCGCTCCGCCTCGAAGGCGTCCACCAGGCGCACGCGGGAGCGGGTCAGTTCGACGATCCGGGCGGCCGGGTCGAGGCCGCGCCGGGCGACGAGGAGACGGGCGAGGCCGGCCCGGGCGCCCGCGGCGGCGCCCAGCACGTAGGCGCCGAGCGCGAGCAGCAGCACCCCCAGGAGCGCCGCACCCCACGCGGCCGGCCAGGTGGTGACCGTCCACTGCTTGAGCACCTTCGTCTCGTGCCCCCCGCCGACCGTGGCCATCAGCACCGGAGCGGCGACCAGGGAGAGCGGCACCACCAGCGCGAAGGTGACGACCAGGGCGTCCACCGGCCACAGCACACCCGCGAGCAGCAGGGCGTGACCGAGCTCCTGCCAGGTGGCCCGCTCCCGCAGCCGGGTCGTCAGCCACGGCCACAACCCGCCTGCGGCGGGCGCCACATGCGGACCCGGCGCGGGGTCGCGGTCGACCAGGCGCAGCCGGGCCCGCTCCAGCACGGCGACGGGAAGGCCCGCGAGCGCGGTGAGGACAAGCAGCGGCAGGCCCACCAGGACGACGGCGAGCGCGGCCCCGGCGGCCGCGGCGGTCACGATCCCCACCAGGGTGACGGCGCCGGCGACCACACCGGTCAGCAGGTACGCCAGCGAGCGCCACGGCCACGCCGACAGCAAAAAGCCTCGTCCTGACATGGCCTGCCACACGTTGCTGGGATGCATGCGGACCACCGTAGGACCGGGACGTGGGACCGGGCCATCCGCCCGGGGCGAGGACCGGGGGTATGCCTGGCCCTACCCCAGGTCTCGCCCCTGCCGCACTGCGCCGCGGCCTCCCATGCGATGTCGTGGAGTCGTCCGGGAGGCGCCGCCCCCGGAGCCCCGCCCGGCGCGGGGGAGAACGACCCGACCGAATGGGGACAGATGAACGACGACGCCCTCCGCCTGCACTGCGTCAGCAGGCGGTACGGATCCGGCGAGAGCGCCGTGACGGCCCTGCACGAGGTCTGCCTGGCCTTCCCCAAGGGCTCCTTCACCGCCGTCATGGGGCCCTCCGGCTCGGGCAAGTCGACCCTCCTGCAGTGCGCCGCCGGCCTGGACCGGCCCACGTCCGGGTCGGTCCTGCTCGGCGGAACCGACCTGACCGCGCTCGGCGAGGACCGGCTGACCCGGCTACGCCGCGACCGCATCGGCTTCGTGTTCCAGGCGTACAACCTCCTGCCGTCGCTGACCGTCGAGCAGAACGCCGCGCTGCCGCTGCGGCTGGCCGGCCGGCGGCCCTCCCGCGACAGGGTCCGCGAAGTGCTCCGGCAGGTGGGCCTCGGCGACCGCACCGGGCACCGGCCGTCGCAGCTGTCCGGCGGACAGCAGCAACGCGTCGCCCTGGCCCGGGCGTTGATCACCCGCCCCGAGGTGCTGTTCGGCGACGAACCGACCGGCGCCCTGGACTCGCGGACCGGTCATGAGGTGCTGGCCCTGCTGCGCGGCATGGCCGACCACGACGGCCGGACCGTCGTGATGGTCACCCACGACCCGGTGGCCGCCGCCTACGCAGACCGTGTGGTCTTCCTCGTCGACGGCCGCGTCCACGGCGAGTTGGCCGCGGCCCGGGCCGAGGACATCGCCGCCCGCATGACCGGGCTGGAGGCCGTGCCGTGCTGAGCGTCGCCCTGCGCACCCTGCGCACCCGCTGGGTCACCTTCGCCGGCAGCTTCGTCGCGCTGGCGCTGGGGGTCGCGCTGCTCGCCGTGACGGGCCTGGTCCTCGCCTCCGCCCAGGACGCGCCCGAACGCCGGCCGGAGCGCTTCGCCGCGGCGCCGGTCGTGGTGCGCGGCCAGGACACGCTGCGGGTGCCCACGGCGAGGGGCGAGCGCAGCCGTCCACTGGCGCAGCCGCGTGCGGTGCCCGCCGCGACCGTGGCGGGCCTGCGGCGGCTCGGCCGGGTCGTCGAGGACCGCGCCTTCCCCGTACGGGCCGAGGGCGGACCCGGCGGACTCGTCGGGCACCCCTGGTCCACCGCCGCGTTCGCGCCGTACGGGCTGAGCGCGGGACGCGCGCCCCGCGCCGCCGACGAGGTCGTCGTGACCGGCGGCTGGGCCGCACCGGGCGAGCGCGTCCGTACCGACCGGGGCACCGTGCGCGTCGTGGGGACCGTACCCGGCCTCGGGTTCGAGGACGCCGTCTTCTACACCGACGCCCACGCCGCCCGACTGTGCCCCCGCAGCGTGCAGTTGGTGGTCGACGCGGACGCCTCGGCGGTGCGGGACGCGGTCCGCGGCAGCGGCGCCCGGGTCCTCACCGGGAACGACCGCCGGTACGCCGACGCCGACCCCGGCCGGGACGACACGGCGGTCACCGCGCTGAACGCTCTGTTCGGCACGGCCGGCGGCGTCGCCGCCTTCGTGTCGGTGTTCGTCGTGGCGTCGACGTTCGCCTTCGCGGTCGCCCAGCGCCGACGGGAGTTCGGGCTGCTGCGCACCGCGGGCGCCACCCCGGGCCAGCTGAGCCGGATGGTGCTGGCCGAGTCCCTGCTGGTCGGCGCGGCCGCCTCGGCGACGGGCTGTGTGCTCGGCGGGAACGCCGCGCCGCCGCTGGCCGCGTCGCTGGTCGACGGCGGACTGGCACCGGGCTGGTTCGGCATCGGCGACCACGACTGGCCGTACCACGCGGCCTTCTGGACCGGCCTGCTCGTGGCCCTCGGCGGAGCGGCCGCGGCTTCCCGGCGGGCCGGCCGCACCAGCCCCGCGCAGGCGTTGCGCGCATCCTCCGTTGACACCGGGGCGATGACGTGGGGCCGGTGGCTGTGCGGCGCCGGGCTGCTGCTGACGGCCGTCGTCACCCTCGGCATCAGCCTCGCCGGCGACCCCGGTGAGCTGCTGCACCGCAAGACGTACGTGAGCCGCCCGATGCTGCTCATCACCGCGACCGCGCTGCTCGCACCCGTCGTGCTGCGCGCGCCGACCCGGCTGCTCGCCAAGGCCCTCGGCCGGCTGCCGGGCGCGGCCGGCATGCTGGTGGGCGAGAACGCCGCCGCCGGCGTGCGGCGTACCGCCGCGGTCGCCTCGCCGGTCCTGGTGATGGTCGCCCTCACCGGCTCGCTGCTCGGCGCCACCGCCACCCTCGACCAGGCCAGGGCCCGCGAGGCGCGCGAGCGCACCACCGCCGCCCTCGTGGTCACCGCGCCGGCCGGCAAGGACTTCGGCGCCCGGACCCTGGAGCGCCTGCGCGGCGTCCCCGGGACGCGGGTCGCACCGAGCGCGTCGAGCGAGGTGCACGTCCTCGAGGACGGCCCGGCACTGATCAGGTCGCAGGCGCGTGCCGCCGACCCGGTGGCCCTCGCCGCCACCACCCGGCTGCCGATCGTCGCGGGGAAGGTGACCGACCTCGACGACGGATCGATCATCGTCAACGAGGAATGGGAACGGCACTCCGTCGGGCAGAGCGTGCGGGTGTGGCTCGGGGACGGCACCGGAAGAACGCTGCGCGTCGCGGCGGTCATGGCCACCGGCACGGGTGGCAACGGCGCCTACGTCACGCCCGCGAACGCCCCGGACGCGCCCGTCGACCGGGTGGACGTCGCTCTCGCAAACGGCGCCGACCCCGCCGAGGCGGCCGCCGCGCTGCGCGAAGCCGCGGCGCCGGACGGCGGCCGGGTGCTCACCCGGGACGAGTGGCTCGCGTCCCTGCGGCCGAAGAACGTGGGCACGACCCGGATCGGCTTCCTGCTCGTCCTCGGCATCGCCCTTCTCTACACCGCCATCTCCCTGGTGAACACCATGGTGATGGCCACCTCCGACCGGGTCCGGGAGCTGTCCTCGCTGCGGTTGGCCGGGGCCACGCGACCCCAGGTGCTGCGGCTGGTGGGCGCCGAGTCCCTGGCCGTGGTCGCGGTCGGCGCCCTCCTCGGACTCGCCGTGGCGGCGCTCAACCTCGCGGGGATGCGGTGGGCGCTGGCCCGGCTGTCGGTGAGCAGCCCGGTCGAACTGCCGTGGACGGCCGTCGGGGCGGCCGTGGGCGCGTGCGCGGTGCTCGCGGTCGTCGCTTCGACCGTCCCGGCGTGGGTTGCGCTGCGGGGCCCTGCGGCGGCACTGGCGGGGACGCGGGAGTGAACCCCGCGCCGGGCCGCCGCCCGGCGCGGGACGGCGGGCCCTCGGCGCGGTGTACGCCGAAGGTCCGCCGGGCCGCGGGGACGTCCGCGTCGCCGGTCGGTGCGTCAGGCCTGCCAGCCGTATCGGCCGCGGGCCAGCTCCACCGTCCGCGGGGTGACCGCTCCGGTGCGCGCCAACCGGTCCAGCGGGGCCACCACGATCGATTCGGCGTCCACCCGGAAGTAGCGGCGCGCCGCCTCGCGGGTGTCCCGACAGGCCGAAGCCGTCCGTGCCGAGGGAGGAGTGGTCCTGCTCGACCCACTGGCTGATCTGGTCGGGCACCTGCCGCATCCAGTCGCTGACGGCCAGGACGGGCCCGGGCGCCCCCGACAGCGCCGACGTCACGTACGGGACGCGCTCCTCGCCGGCCAGCCGCTGCCGGTCGGCGTCCAGCGCGTCGCGGCGCAGTTCCGTCCAGGAAGTCACCGACCAGACGTCGGCCTCCACCCCCCACTCGGCCGCGAGCAACTCCTGCGCTTCCAGCGCCCAGTGGATCGCCGTGCCGGAAGCCAGCAGCTGGATCCGCGGCCGGGCGCCGGTGGACGCCGCCGCCCGGAAGCGGTAGATGCCCCGCAGGATCCCCTCCTCGACCGACGGCCCGTCGGGTATGGCCGGCTGCCGCTTCGACTCGTTGTACACCGTCAGGTAGTAGAAGACGTCCTCGGGCCGGTCGCCGTACATGCGCCGCAGCCCCTCCCTGACGATCACCGCGATCTCGAAGGCGAACGCGGGGTCGTAGCAGACGGCAGCGGGGTTCGTGGACGCCAGCAGGTGCGAGTGCCCGTCGGCGTGCTGCAGGCCCTCACCGGTCATCGTCGTGCGTCCCGCGGTCGCGCCGACCACGAAGCCGCGCCCCAACTGGTCTGCCAGCGCCCAGAACTGGTCGCCCGTCCGCTGGAAGCCGAACATCGCGTAGAAGATGTAGAACGGGATCATGGGCTCGCCGTGCGTGGCGTACGAGGTCGCGGCGGCCGTGAACTCCGCCAGCGACCCGGCAGGCGGGGGGCGGCGGGTGCGGCGGCTGCCGCCGGGGCGCGGCGCGCCGGACGCCCGGACGGCGCCGCCGGCGTCACATGCGGCCGTGGTCGGCCACTCCACCTGCTGTGACAGCGGCGGTGCCGCGGTTGTGACAGCACCGCGGGGCCGTGCCGCGGCGGCGCGTGGCGATGCGGGCATGAGGCCGCGGCGAGGGCGCGGGGGCGGTGCCGTGGCGATGTGGGCATGAGGCCGCGGCGAGGCGGACGTCACAAAGGAGCACGCTGTCCGGTCGTACGGAGAAGGAGCACGTCAGCCCGGCGGCACGGACGTGGCCGTCGTCTGTCGACGCCTCCACAGCGGCGGGCGGCACGGCGGGACACCTCGTCCATCCCACACCGGGCACGATCACGGAGGTGCAGCGCAATGGTGGACAAGGAGACACCGGGGGGCGGCGAGCAGCCGCGGTCGGAGGTCTGGAAGACAGCGGTGACGATGCTGCAGGAAGCCAAACCGCCCTTCATCCCCGAGGACGCCGAGGGGATGACCATCGCCGTCGAGTGGCCTCCCGGCGACCCCGGGACACCGCCGCACCGCCACTCGGGGCCGGCTTTCGGGTACGTGGTCGAGGGCGCGGTCCGCTTCGAGCTCGAAGGCGAGCCGGAGCGGATCGTCAGGGCCGGCGAGACGTTCTGGGAGCCGGGCGGGGACGTGATCCACTACCAGGACGGCAACGCCCTGCCGGACGCCCGCACCCGTTTCGTCGTGACCATGCTGTGCGCGCCCGGCCGGCCGATGCTCACCCTGGTCGACGACGCGGAACTGGCCCGGCGCGCCCACCTGCGCGCCACGCGCCCCGTGCGGACCGGCGCGTGACGCCTTCCGTACAGGACGGCGGAGCCCGGGAGGACTACGGCACGCGCGGCGGCGGGCTGCGGGCCGACGCGGTGCGCAACCGCCGCCGGATCCGGACGGCCGCCGCCGACCTGCTCGCCGAGCAGGGCGCGGGCGTGTCGCTGGACCGTATAGCCCGCCTGGCCGGGGTGAGCAACGCCACGCTCTACCGCCACTACGGAAGCCGTGCGGAGCTGCTGACGGACGTCGCCGAGGGCATCGCGGCCGTGGCCGCCGGCGCGGAGGCCCGGCTCGCCACGAGCGACCCCCTGGTAGCGCTGCGCGGCTTCCTGACGTCCCTGGCGTCCGTCCGGCCGGCGGCCCTGTACTGCCTGCCCGAGGGCCCCGGCGACGACCCGGCGGGTGATGCCGGACCGCGGGCCCGCGTGCTGGCCGCGACGCGGCGACTGCTGTTGCGTGCACAGCGGGCGGGCCGGGTACGTGACGAGGTCACCGCCGAGGACGTCCTGGCGGTGGTGTCGCAGTTCGGCCGCCCGCTGCCGGGGGCCACGTGGCGCGCCACCGAGGAGAGGTGTCCGCGCCTGGTCCGGCAGTACGTGGACGGTCTGGTCGCGGCCGCTCTCCGGGTGCCGCACGAGCCGTACCACCTGCCCCGGGGGTAACCGCGCGACCGGGCGCGGCGGACGGGATCGCCCGCCGCGCCTCACGGTCTCCGCTCCGGCCCCGGGCGGCCGCTGACGTACCGCCACCTTCCACCGCGGCGCGGCGCGGGTGCCCGCTGTGTCGTGCGGCGAGCGGACGGGTCCGCCCCCGGCGCCGCGAGTGCCGGGCCCGCACCAGGGGCGACGCCGTACCGCGGCGTGACGGCGGTGCGGTAGGTCGGGGAAGGTACGACAGAAGCGTTCACATGCTTCGCACGCTGTGTTTCGGTGTCACCCCGTGGAGGAAGCGTCCGCGTCCTTCCTGCCGCCGGTCACGTCGGGTCCCCGGGGCGTGGGAGCGGGCAGGGCGCTGAGGGCCTCGTGCACGGCGTCCACCCGGGCGTCCACCGCGGAGATCTCCGCGTGCAGCCGGCGGACGTGCGCGTCCAGGGAGTCGGCCTCTGCGGCCAGTGACATGACGATCGCCGGCACGTCGGCGGCGCCCTCGGTGTTCGGGAGCATCGTTGCCCTTCCCGTCGTCGGATTCGGCCGGTGGAGACGGGAGCGGCCGGAGGCGGGGGCAGGGGACCCCTTCCTCCGGCCGCTCATCCGGCGCGCAGCGCCGGTCAAGCACACTCTTGACAGGTCGGCCGCCCGGAACGTGACAGGAACCCGGTGGCCCCGCCCCGGGACGTCAGACGGCGGCCCGGTAGAGACCGCGCCCGGCCCGCTGCACCCTGGAGGCGCCGACGAGTCGGTCGAGCGTGCTGCGCACCGCGTTGATGCTTCCCGCGTTGTCGTCCCGGCCGAGGGCGGCGGCTACGTCACGGGCCCGCACCTGCGCGCCGCGCGTGGTGGCCAGGTACTCCAGAATCTGCTCGGTGAGCCTGCCGTAGCCGCCCGCCGCGGAAGCGGCGGTCTGCTCCGTCGTGCCGTCCTCGTCGCCCTGCTCGCCCGGGTACCCGCTCTCCTCGGCCGCGCCGTCACCCGCGACGGCAGACTGCGGTTCCCCGGACCGGGTGTCCGGGTCCGCTGCGGCTGGACCGGCGACCGCGAGGTGCCGGAGAGCGCCGAGCGCCCTGCGTACCGAACCCAGGTGGGCGACGACCGCCGCCAACTCCCGTTCGAGCGCCTGCTTCTGCAACTCCAGGCGCTGCAACTCTCCCTGCAGGGCTCCGGCCGTGACCTGGAGATCCTCGGTCGTGTGCGCTGCTGAGACCATGTGTCCTCTCATTTCCGGCCGCTGGGGCCCAGTGTCCGCGCACCCAGACTAGTACGGCGAACACACTCGGTGACCCTGCTGAACGCCAACGGCGGTGCCGGCGTCACGCCTCGACCACGGTGACCTCACCGACGTCCTCGGCGTCGGCGGCCGCGAGCAGGGCGCGCGTCAGATCGGGGAACCGTTCGTCCAGCTCGGCACGGCGCAGCGTCACATAGCAACGCGTCCCCTCCTGGCGGGTCCGGGTGATACCCGCCTCACGCAGGATCTTCAGATGGTGGCTCAGGGTGGACTTGGCGACCGGCGCCCGCAGCTGGCCCCACCCTCGCTCCCGGCCGTCGGCCAGCACGCGCACGATCCCGATCCGTGTCGGGTCGCTCAGCGCGGCGAGGACGCGGGGCAGGCTCATCTCGCCGGCCTCGTGGGAATGCTGGTCCGCCATACCGTCACGATAACCTGAATGTTCGAAGAATGTGGAACCGCGGATCGGCGGGGAGACCGGCGTCACGTCGCGGACCCCTCACCCCGCCCCCGCGCGGGGTCCGGCCGGCGATCCGGTCCTCGAAGGTGCCGACCCGACGCGGGGTCCGGCGACCCGGGCCTCAGGACCGCCGCGCGCGGTACAGGCCGCGGCCCGCGCGGTCGACGCGCGAGGCCGCGACGAGGCGGTCCAGCGTGCTCCGGACGGCGTTGATGCTGCCGCTGTCGCCGTCGCGGCCGAGGGCCGAGGCGACGTCGCGGGCCCGCACCTCGGCGTCACCCGCCCGCTCGAGGAAGTCCATGACCTGCTCGGTCAGCCTCCCGTACGTCCTACCGGCGCCGGCCGGGACCGGGGCGTCCGCGTCGGCCGGGGCGTCCGCGTGAACCGGAACGGTGGCGCGACCCGGAACGGGCGCCGGGGAGCCCATGACGGCCTGGAGGGCGCCGAGCGCCCGCTGCACCGAGCCCAGGTGTGCCACGACCGCGGCCAGTTCCCGTTGCAGGGCCTGCCTCTGGGCCTCGAGGCGGATCAGATCGTTCTGGAGGCTCTCCGCCGTGTGCTCGACACTCCGCGCCGGCCGGGACACCGGGGCCATGCGATCCCCTCACCTCCGCATGCCACGTGCACACGGAAAGACACCGTTCACACCCCAAAATACGCGCTGCGCGGAGCGCTGTCCCACGCTCCGGCACCGGTTCAGTCGGTGGGGACGATGTGGCCGTCGCGGAGTTCGAGGACGCGGTCGGCGAGGGTGAGGAGCGTGGGGTCGTGGGTGGCGACGAGGGCGGTGACGCCTTCGCTGTGGACGACGGCGCGCAGGAGTTCCATGACGGCGCGGCCGGTGTCGGCGTCGAGCTGGCCGGTGGGTTCGTCGGCGATGATCAGGGAGGGGCGGTTGGCCAGGGCGCGGGCGATGGCGACG
>JARAXD010000078.1:0-605 GCA_033793685.1 Streptomyces sp. ME19-03-3
TTCGAGGCCAACTACCGTGTCTACGGAGCGAGGAAGATATGGCGCGAGCTGAACCGACAGGGCCATGAGGTGGCCCGCTGCACCGTTGAACGCCTGATGCGCGAGCTGGGCATCGCCGGAGCGGTCCGCGGCAAACGCGTCATCACCACGCTGCCCGGCGGGCAGGTCGAGCGGGCCCCGGACCTGGTGGATCGCGCCTTCGTCGCCGGCGCCCCGAACCGCTGCTGGGTCGCGGACTTCACCCACGTGAAGACCTGGGCCGGTGTCGTCTACGTCGCCTTCGTCGTGGACACCTTCTCCCGCCGTATCGTCGGCTGGTCGGCGGCCACCGTGAAGGAGACGGTGTTCGTGCTGGACGCCCTGGAGATGGCGATCTGGCAACGCGACCGCGATCGACACCCCATACAGCCGGGCGAGTTGATTCACCACTCGGACGCCGGGTCGCAGTACACAAGTTTCCGGCTTGCCGAGCACCTGGACTCTGCCGGTATCGCCGCCTCGATCGGATCGGTCGGCGACGCCTACGACAACGCCCTGATGGAGAGCACGATCGGCCTGTTCAAGACGGAGCTCATCAAGCCCCGACGGCCCTGGAAGACACTGTC
>JARAXD010000079.1:0-601 GCA_033793685.1 Streptomyces sp. ME19-03-3
GCCAATGTCGCCTGGCTGGCCGAGACCAAGAAGGCGCACTACGTGGCCGTGATCAAGCCCAATCAGCCCACCGCCTGGGCCCAACTGGACGGTCTGGACTGGCATGCGGTGGCCATCCAGCACACCGCCTCGAGCAAGGGACACGGCCGTCGCGAGTCCCGCTCGATCAAGACTCTCGCCATCGCCGACAACCTCGGCGGCATCGCCTTCCCCCACGCGAAGCTCGCCCTCCGCATTCACCGCCGCCGCAAAGAGACCGGCAGGAAGGAGACCCGCGAGACCGTCTACGCGGTCACCAGCCTCGACGTCCACCAGGCGAAACCAGCCGAACTCGCCTCCCACCTGCGCGGACACTGGACCGTGGAAGCCCAGCACCACATCCGCGACCGCACCTTCGCCGAAGACGCCTCCACCGTCCACGCCGGCAACGCACCCCGCGTCATGGCCACCCTCCGCAACCTCGCGATCGGAGCCCTCAAAGCCCTCGGAGCGACCAACATTGCGAAGACCACCCGCGCCATCCGCGACCAACCCGAACGAGCCCTCCCCATCCTGGGCATCACCTACAAGCCCGACCTCAACGGAACTTGATCAAGCCCTG
>JARAXD010000080.1:0-600 GCA_033793685.1 Streptomyces sp. ME19-03-3
CAGGTCAGGATGCGTCGTCGTGCAGGTTCTTGACCTTGATCCAGTCACGGCTGCGGCGACCTGGCAGATACATACTGGTCAACCGCTTGGCCACCACACCGTCGTACCCCTCCTGCCGGATGTAGTGCAACGCCTCACTCGCCATCGCCGGCCAGTACGGCGGCACCACCACATGCGGCCCCGACACCCCCAGATCATCCAGCAACGCCCGCCGCGCCGTGTACGGCGAGTGCAACACCGGCTCCCCCAAGTGCAGGATGTCGTACACCACCAACTGCACCGGCATCGCCGCGGCCGCCTCCGCCACCGCCACCGGATGCCGCAGACTCATCCGCCGCTGCAACCGCTCCACCGACACCCCACCGTGCTTCCCCAACGCCACCACCTCCCCGTCCAGCACCCCCACAAGACCCGGCGGCAGCCACCGCGCCAACCCCCGCAACTCCGGATACCCCGCCGTCACGTCCTGCCCGATCCCCGACACCAACCGCACCTGCCCGTCCCCCGGCAGATACACCAGCACCCGAGCCCCGTTGAACAACGGCTCGAACCCGAACTCCGCCTCCGCCTCCGGCCCCGGCAACGGACCCGCCACCGCCA
>JARAXD010000081.1:0-590 GCA_033793685.1 Streptomyces sp. ME19-03-3
GACGTGCTGATGCTGGTCTGCGACGGACTGAAGGGCCTGCCCGAGGCCGTGGAGACCGTCTGGCCTCGCACAATCGTTCAGACCTGTGTCGTTCACCTGCTGAGGAACAGCTTCCGTTACGCGGCCCGCCAGGACTGGGACAAGATCGCCAAGGCGCTCAAGCCGGTCTACACCGCGCCGAGCGCGGACGCGGCAGAGGAGAGGTTCCTGGAGTTCCAGGAAGCCTGGGGGAGGAAGTACCCGGCGATCATCAAGCTGTGGTCCGACGCCTGGGCCGAGTTCGTACCCTTCCTCTCCTACGACGTCGAGATCCGCAAGGTCATCTGCTCGACCAACGCGATCGAGAGCGTGAACGCGCGGATACGCAAGGCCGTCCGGGCCCGCGGGCACTTCCCAAACGAGGTCGCCGCGATGAAGTGCGTCTACATGGCCCTGATGTCGCTGGACCCGACCGGCAAGGGCCGCAAGCGGTGGACCATGCGCTGGAAGGCACCGTTGAACGCCTTCCAGATCGAGTTCGAAGGCCGACTCACCCCGGCCGGTCACTGACAACCTCAACAACCAAGATCAGCCGTTAATTTGACACACCC
>JARAXD010000082.1:0-574 GCA_033793685.1 Streptomyces sp. ME19-03-3
CTGGTCCGCCGCGAGGCCAATCCGAACGTGCGTAAGGTGCACGCGGTGCGCGGGGTGAGTTTCACCGCGTACCGGGGTGAGTCGATCGGTTTGATCGGTTCCAACGGCTCGGGCAAGTCGACGTTGCTCAAGGCGGTGGCGGGGCTGCTGCCGGCGGAGAGCGGCAGGGTGTACACGCAGGGGCAGCCGTCGCTGCTGGGTGTGAACGCGGCCTTGATGAACGACCTGACCGGTGAGCGCAACGTGATGCTCGGGGGTCTGGCGATGGGCATGTCGCAGGCCGAGGTGCGGGAGCGGTACCAGGAGATCGTCGACTTCTCGGGGATCAACGAGAAGGGGGACTTCATCTCCCTGCCGATGCGGACCTACTCCTCCGGTATGGCGGCCCGGTTGCGGTTCTCGATCGCCGCGGCCAAGAGCCATGACGTCCTGATGATCGACGAGGCGCTGGCGACCGGTGACAGCCGGTTCCGCAAGCGTTCCGAGGCGCGGATCCGCGAGCTGCGCCAGGAGGCGGGCACCGTCTTCCTGGTCAGCCACAGCAACGGTTCGATCCGCGACACCTGCGACCGCG
>JARAXD010000083.1:0-512 GCA_033793685.1 Streptomyces sp. ME19-03-3
GCGCTCCAGGCGGCCGCGCGGGTGGTGGGGCCGGTGGCGGTGTTGGTGTCGTCGTCGGGTGAGGGCAAGGAGATCGCGGCGCGGTTGGCGTTGCGGTTGGGTTCGGGGATCGTCATGGACGCGGTGGATGTGGTCGCCGGTGCGGAGGGTCCGGTGGTGACGCAGTCGGTGTTCGCGGCGTCGTTCACGACGCGGTCGCGGGTGACGACGGGGACGCCGGTGATCACGGTGAAGCCGAATTCGGCGCCGGTGGAGGCTGTCGCGGCGGCGGGCACGGTGGAGGCCCTCGGTGTGGAGTTCGGTGCGTTGGCGTCGGGGACGAGGGTGGTGGCGCGTGAGCCGCGGGAGGTTTCGGGTCGTCCGGAGTTGAGTGAGGCGGCGATCGTGGTGTCCGGTGGCCGGGGTGTGGGTGGTGCGGAGAACTTCGCGGTGATCGAGGCGTTGGCGGATTCGCTGGGTGCGGCGGTGGGTGCGTCGCGTGCGGCGGTGGACGCGGGTTGGTATCCGCATGC
>JARAXD010000084.1:0-511 GCA_033793685.1 Streptomyces sp. ME19-03-3
TCCAGGTGCAGAGCGTCCCCGCCGCGTGCGGGGCTCAGGGCAGCGACCACATCGTGCCGCTCGAGTGCGGTGCGGGCGTCGCCGGCTGTGGCGGCCGGGTGGACCTCGACAGCGTCGCCGAGCGCCTGCCCGATCTGGGCGGGCAGGTTCCTGCCGGAGACCGCGATGGGCAGTCTGTGCGGCTGAGGGCTCCGTTGCAACCCGACGTAGCAGCTGATGAAGGCCGATACGATGATGAGGGCGATCAGGGCCGGCTGCAGCCATGAGCGGACCGGAATGCCGTCCTTGCGATGCACGGCCTTGTGGGGGTTCGGGGGCACGAAACGGCTCCAGAGCTCGAAAACGTGATTCCGTTCGGAGGTCGGGCGCTCGTCCGCGGGCGTCGCCATGACGTCGGGAAGGGTGGCGCCCAGAGGGTGAGAAGTCGGTCGCGTCCATGGCCGCCGCTGTCTTCGTCACCATGGAGGAGTTGCGACATGTATGCCCTGTGCCGCAGGTCGAACGGACCGTC
>JARAXD010000009.1:0-282029 GCA_033793685.1 Streptomyces sp. ME19-03-3
GGCGTTGCAGGACATCAAGGCGCGGCTGCCGGTGAGGCAGCGGGCCGGGATGCCCCGGATCAAGCGGAAGCGGGACGCGCTGCCCACGCTGAACTACACCACGCGCGGCTTCCGACTGAAGGACGGACGCCTGCACCTTGCGGGCGGCATCGTCCTGACGGTCGTCTGGTCCCGCGACCTGCCGTCCGCGCCATCCTCGGTGCGGGTGTACTGGGACAGCCTCGGCCACTGGTACGCGTCGTTCGTCGTCGCGACCGAGATCCAGCCTCTCCCCGCCACGGGCACCGTGCTGGGTGTGGACTGGGGCGTCAAGGAGACCGCCACCACCACGAGCGACGCGCACGACCTCCCGCACGCCGAGCACGGCAAGCGCGCGGCGCAGCGCCTGGCCCGCTACCAGCGGATGATGGCCCGCCGCCGCCCCGCGCGCGGCCGAGCAGCGTCCAAGGGCTACCGGCACGCCCAGACGTGCACCGCGAAGGTGCACAAGAAGGTCGCCCGGCAACGCCAGGACACCGCCCGCAAGTGGGCCAAGCGCGTCGTGACCGACCACGACGCCATCGCCGTGGAGGACTTCCGGCCGAAGTTCCTCAGCCGTACCACCATGGCCCGCAAAGCCGCCGACGCGGCGATCGGCGCCACCAAGACCGCCCTGATCGAGATGGGCCGCAAGCACGGGCGGGACATCCGCCTCGTGCATCCCGCGCACACCACCATGGACTGCGCGTCGTGCGGAGCGAGAACCAAGCACGCACTGCCACTCTCGGAACGTACCTACACCTGCACCGCGTGCGGAGCCGTGTCTCCCAGGGACAAGAACTCCGCCCGCGTGATGCTCGTCCGGGCTGGTCTCAACCCGGCTGGTGCCGATCGTGCAAGAGCTGACGGACCGCTGGTCCCCAGCCAACGTGAGCCAGGAATCCCCGTCCTTTAAGGACGGGGAGGATGTCAACGCGGCAGCACCACCACCCACGACGCGGGGGTGCGGTCGGCGGCGGCCATCAGGGCCGTGCGGACGACGGTGGCCTGCTGCTCCAGGGACTCGCGGAGCTTGCGCGGCGTGATGTGCACCACCGCGATGCCGAGCCGCTCCAGGTGCTCGCGCTTGCGGGCGTACTCGGCCGCCATGGTGTCGTCCTCCTGCCGGTGTGCGCGCGTGTCGAGCTCCACCGCGACGGCGTGCTCCGGCCAGTACGCGTCCACGCCGCCCAGGTGCGGCCCGCCCGGCAGGCGCAGGTCCACGTTCCACAGGGGGTCGGGCAGGCCGAAGGAGCGCACCATCGTGTACAGCCGGTTCTCGGCGATCGCGCGGCCCTCGGCCACCAGCGCGTCCACCGCCTCCACCACGTGCGGCCGGGACAGCAGCCGGGCCCGGCTCAGCTCGCCGACCAGCACCGTCGCCTCGCAGTGACCGCCGCGCACCGCCTCGGTCAGCACCTGCCGCACCGCGCGCGCGTCGTCCAGCTCCTCCACCGCGTCCACCAGCGCCCGGGGCAGCGGAGCGCACGGCACCCCCCGCACCGCCTGCGGCCTGGGCAGCGCGGCGGCGCGGACCAGGCCCACGTCACCGATGGCGCGCAACCGGCGCTGCCGGGTCACCAGCAGGTCGATCCGGGCCAGGCCGACCAGCGGGGGCACCGAGGAGAAGCGGTGCAGCGCGAGCGCCGCGAGCCCCGTGACCATCGCCTCCCGGCCCGCGTAGAGCAGCGCCGCCCGGACCCGCTCGTCGCCGGTGGGCCGGCCGCGGTGCAGGACGTACACCCGGGGCAGCACCTCCTGCCACGGGCCCCCGGGGCGGCAGCGCGCGGCCAGCGCCTCGGGGGTGACGCCGTGCTCCAGCAGCTGGCGGGCCGACAGCACCGTCGGCCGGGTGCGGGAGAGGTGCTCGAGG
This sequence comes from Streptomyces sp. ME19-03-3, assembly GCA_033793685.1. Taxonomy (GTDB): domain Bacteria; phylum Actinomycetota; class Actinomycetes; order Streptomycetales; family Streptomycetaceae; genus Actinacidiphila. Next base: position 1,892 of record JARAXD010000009.1, read on the forward strand.
GGGCGGGGGCTGAGGGGGATGTTGGGGTTCATGGCGGGTGGATTCCCCCCTCCCCCGGCGGGCCTAACGGCTGTTACCGTTCCGTCGACAAATATGGACATCCCCGCACTAAAGTGCAGACGTTCGGTTGCCGACTGTCATTTTTCACCCATCCGAGTGACCGGCCGGCGCTGACCTGCGGCCCGGACCGGGGATGCCGCCGCATCACCGGTCACGGACGGTGTCCGACATACGCCGTCGCGGTGACCGGTCACCCGTTCCCCTCGTGAGCGGGAGTCTCAGGCGGCCCCCGCCGCCTCGTCCCGCGCCTGCGCCCGCAGTGCCCGCGCGAGGTCGTCACGGCATTCGCCGACCAGCCGGCGCAGCGCCGGGGGAGCGTCCGCGTGACCGTCCAGCCAGGCGTCGGCGGCGTCGAGCGTGGCGGGCCGGTCCTGCTGGTGCGGGAAGAGCCCGCGGACCACGGCCATGCCGATCTCGATCGAGCGCTCCTTCCAGATCCGCTCGATCACGTCGAAGTAGCGGTCCGCGTACGGGGCGAGCAGCTCGCGCTGCCCCGCCTGGGCGAATCCCGCGATGGTGGCCTCGACGAGCGCGTTGGACAGCGCGTCGGACTCCACGACCGCCGCCCAGCACTGCTCCTTGACGGCCGCGGACGGCCGCGCCGCCAGGCAGCGCACCTGGTGCCGCCTGCCGGAGGCGGTGTCGTCGCGGGCGAGCTCCGCCGCGACGGCGGCCTCGTCGGCCGCGCCGTCGGCGGCCAGCGCCTCCAGGAAGGTCCAGCGCAGCTCCTGGTCCACCTCCAGCCCGTCGATCTTCTCCGTGCCGTCGAGCAGCCCGCGCAGTACGTCCCGCCCCTCGTCCCCGCCGGCCACGGCCGCGTGGAAGCGGGCCCAGGCCAGTTGGTGGCCGCTGCCCGGGGCCGCCGCGCGCAGCTCGCGCAGGGCGCCGTCCGCCAGCTCACGCGCGCCCTGCTCACGCCAGGCCGGCGCCACGTAGTCGTCCAGGGCCGTACGGGCCTGCGTGTGCAGCACCTGCAGGACGCCGATGTCGGTCTCGGCGCCCGCGAAGCGCAGCACCAGGCCGAGGTAGTCGCGGGCGGGCATCAGCCCGTCGCGGGTCATGTTCCACACGGCGGACCAGGTCAGCGCTCGGGCCATGGGGTCGGTGAGCGAGCCAAGGTGCCCTCGGACGGTCGCCAGGGAGTCCTCGTCGAAGCGGATCTTGCAGTAGGTCAGGTCGTCGTCGTTGACCAGGACCAGGTCGGGCCGCTCCGCCCCGGCCAGCTCACCCACCACCGTGCGCGGTCCCGCGACGTCGGCCTCGACCCGCGCGTAGCGCTCCACCGTGCCCTGCGCGGTGCGCCGGTAGAGACCCACCGCGATCCGGTGCGGCCGCAGCTCGGGATGCGAGGGCGCCGCCTCCTGCACCACCGCGAGCTCGGCGATCCGCCCGTCCGCGCCGTACGTCACCTGCGACGTGAGGGAGTTGACGCCCGCGGTCTGCAGCCAGGACCGCGACCAGTCGGCCATGTCGCGCCCCGACGTCTCCGCCAGCACCGACAGCAGGTCGCCCAGCTCGGTGTTGCCGTACGCGTGGCGCTGGAAGTAGCGGCGCGCGCCCTCCAGGAAGGCGTCCCGTCCCACGTACGCGACCAGTTGCTTGAGCACGCTGGCGCCCTTGGCGTACGTGATGCCGTCGAAGTTGAGCTTGGCGTCCTCCAGGTCGCGGATGTCGGCCGTGACCGGGTGCGTGGAGGGCAGCTGGTCGGCGCGGTAGGCCCAGGCCTTGCGGCGGTTGGCGAAGGTGATCCAGCCCTGCCGGTAGCGGGTCGCCTCCACCAGCGAGAAAGCGCCCATGAAGTCGGCGAAGGACTCCTTCAGCCACAGGTCGTCCCACCACCGCATGGTGACCAGGTCGCCGAACCACATGTGCGCCATCTCGTGCAGGATGACGTTCGCCCGGCCCTCGTAGGACGCCTGGGTGACCTTGCCGCGGAAGACGTACTCCTCGCGGAAGGTGACCAGCCCCGGGTTCTCCATCGCGCCGATGTTGTACTCGGGCACAAAGGCCTGGTCGTACTTCCCGAAGGGGTACGGGTAGCCGAAGTGGTCGTGGAAGAAGTCCAGGCCCTGCTTGGTGACGGTGAAGATCTCGTCGGCGTCGAAGTGCCGGGCCAGGCCCTTGCGGCACAGCGCGCCCAGCGGGATCTCCAGTTCGGAGCCGTCCGGCAGTGTGCGCCGGTAGGTGTCGTGGACCATGTGGTACGGCCCGGCCACGACCGCCGTGATGTAGGTGGAGATCGGCCGGGTGGCCGCGAAGCGCCGGGTGCGGCCGTCGTCGAGGACCTCGACGACGCGCTCGTTGCCGAGCACCACCCAGGACTCGGGCGCGGTGACGGAGAAGGCGAACGGCGCCTTCAGGTCCGGCTGCTCGAAGTTCGCGAAGACCCGGCGGGCGTCGGCCGGCTCGTACTGCGTGTAGAGGTAGACCTCGCCGTCCTCGGGGTCGGTGAAGCGGTGCATGCCCTCGCCCGTGCGGCTGTAGGCGCACCGGGCGTCCACGACGAGCACGTTCTCGGCGGCCAGGTCGTCCAGCGCGATCCGTGTCCCGTCGAAGACCACCGCGGGGTCCAGTTCGCGGCCGTTGAGCGTCACCGACGTGACGGACGGGGCGAGCAGGTCCGCGAAGCTGGACGCGCCGGGCTCCGCGCAGCGGAACCGGATCGTGGTCACGGACCGGAACGTGTGCTCCTGCGGGCTCAGCGCCGACCGGAGGTCGAGGGCGACCTCGTAACCGTCCACGGCCAGCAGCCGTGCCCGCTCGCGGGCCTCGTCACGCGTGAGGTTCTCACCGGGCACGGGCTCTCCATCCTTCGCACGCCGTCGTGGGTTCTGTCCTGTGGACGCCACGATCTTCGCACGTCGCCCTCATCGGCCGGGCACGGGAATGGGGATGGCACCGAGGGCGTTGCGCCCTGCAAAGCCGCGTGTCGTCGTGCCGTGCACGGAGGAGAGAAACGTGACCGATACCACCACCACCCCCACCCCGGTGGACTTCTGGTTCGACCCCGCATGTCCCTGGGCGTGGATGACCTCCCGCTGGATGCTGGAGGTCGAGAAGGTACGCCCCGTCGAGGTGCGGTGGCACGTGATGAGCCTCGCGGTGCTCAACGAGGACCGCGACGAGCTGCCCGAGCAGTACCGCGAGTTCCTGACCACGGCCTGGGGCCCGGTCCGCGTCTGCATCGCCGCCGAGCAGAAGTACGGCAGCGAGGTGCTCCGCCCCCTCTACACCGCCCTGGGTACCCGCATTCACAACCAGGGCCTGGGCCACGCGGATCGTGGGGTCATCATCGCGGCTCTCGAGGAGGCGGGCCTGCCCGCCGACCTCGCCGACTTCGCGGACAGCGAGGAGTACGACGCGCAGCTGCGCGCCTCCCACCAGGAGGGCATCTCCAAGGTCGGCCAGGACGTCGGCACCCCGGTCATCGCGGTCCCCGGCGCCGACGGCGAGCAGATCGCCTTCTTCGGTCCGGTCGTCACCCCGGCGCCCAAGGGCGAGGCCGCGGCCCGCCTGTGGGACGGCACGCTGCTCGTGGCGTCGACCCCCGGCTTCTACGAGCTCAAGCGGACCCGCGACCAGGGCCCGATCTTCGACTGAGCCGGCCGGTCCGGTCAGAAGTGCCGGAGCAGTTCGGGGAAGGCCGCCAGCCGCAGGACCCGCGCGTCGGCCGGGTCCAACTCGGACTGCTCCAGCACCCAGGTGTTCTCGTTGGGAATGAACACCGCGCTCATCCCGGCCTCGCGCGCGGGCAGGATGTCCGACTTCGGAGAGTTCCCGATCATCCAGCTCCTGCCCGGCGCGAAGCCGTACTCCGCCAGCAGCGCGCGGTAGGTGTCCGGCGCCTTCTCCGGCACGATGTGCACCCCGCGGAAGCGGTGCGCCAGCCCTGAGGCCGCCACCTTGCGCGCCTGCTCCTCCTGCTCACCCTTGGTGAGCAGGAGGAGTTCGTGGCGGGTACCCAGATCCTCCAGCGTGCTCGCCACTCCCGGCATGAGCTCCACCTCGTGCCGCACGAGGGCCGCGGCCAGCTCCTCCACGCGCAGACGCTCCGCCTCCGTCACCGGCCGTTCCCGCAGCCGCTCCAGGCACTCGCCCAGGCTGCGCAGGAAGACCTTGCTGCCGTAGCCGTGGACGACCGCGTTCGCCGCCTCGATCTCGTTGAGCAGCGCTCTGATCTGCGCGCGGTCCAGCACCGGGTGGGCCACCCAGTCCAGGAAGTCCTCTATGACCCGCTCGAAGACCACGTTGTTCTCCCACAACGTGTCGTCCGCGTCGAAGATCAGTACCTGCCCGATCAGCCGTGGCTCGTCCATCCCGGGAGGGTAGCCAGCGCGCGCGCCCGCCCGCGCCGCATTTCCCGGCGGCGGGTTTTTCCCGGCCGCGTGGGCGGCGCTAGGCGCGCCCTGCGGCGAGCGCCGCGTCCAGCTCCGCGCGGGAGGGCGGATCGGCGCCCACCCGCGTGCAGTTGAGCGCGGCCGCCATGACGCAGCGCTCCAGCACGGCGCCGAGGGCCTCCCGCGAGGCGGGGACCCCCGCACCGGCGATCGCGTCGAGCAGCGCCGCCTGGAAGGCGTCACCCGCACCGATGGTGTCCACGATCTCGATCTCCGGCGCGAGGACCCGCACGGGGGCGTCGTCCCCCGTCACCGCGAACGCGCCGTCCGCGCCCAGCGTGACGACCGCGAGCCCCGGTCCCTCGGCGAGCAGCGTCCGCGCCGCGTCCTCCGGGGGCAGCCGCGGGAAGAGCCAGGCGAGGTCCGCGTCGCTGGCCTTGACCACGTCGGTGACGCCGGCCAGCCGCAGGGCCGCCCGGAGGTAGGCGGGCCGGTCGGGCTGGACCGCGGGCCGCACGTTGAGGTCCGCGACGACGGTGCGCCCCGGCACGGCGCGCGACGCACGGCAGAGCTCCAGCACCAGGGTCGCACCCGGTTCGACCACCGCGGCGAGCGAACCGGTGTGCAGTACCGCGGTGTCCGCGGGCAGCGGCAGCCGATCCGGGTCCCACGCGGCGAGGAAGTCGTAGGAGGCGGAGCCGTTGCGGTCCAGGTAGGCCATCGCCAGCGTGGTCCGCCCGGCGGGGCTCGTGGCGCGCACGACATCGACCCCGGTGGACGCGAGGTGCGCCCGCACCAGTTCGCCGGGCGGGTCGTCGCCCCAGGTGGTGACCAGGGTGGTCGGGCGCCCCAACCGGTGCAGGCCGACCGCGACGTTGGCCGGGCTGCCGCCGGGCACCGGTGTGACCTGCCGCTCCCCCGAACGCCACAGCAGGTCGACGAGGACCTCGCCGACGACGCCGACGCGGGAAGCGGAGGACGGAGCGCTCATGCGGGCAGCATAGGAGGCCGCCGTCCGGGTGCCGGAGCCGTGTCGCCGCCGGGCGGCCGCCCCGCGCACGGGCGATTGGAGAAACCCCACTAAGGCCGGGGTGACGAAGCTCACGCCCGGCCCGGCTTCTTTGTGGGAAGACAATAAACGCTCTGATCGCGCCTTTGTGATCGGCGGACGATGATCAGCGAGGGCGGGGCGGGTTAACGTCACGGTGTCCCCAACCGACCCTCACCTCGCGGAGTCACCCGATGGCCAGCGCAGTCCCCGCCGCTTCCGCCGTACGGACCAACCCGGTCCTCGCCGATCTCATGCCCGCGTCGCGGTTGCGCGACGTGGCCCTCGTGGCCGGCGGTGCCGTACTGACCGGCCTGGCCGCGCAGCTGTCGCTGCCGGTCCCCGGGTCGCCGGTGCCCGTGACGGGCCAGACCTTCGCCGCGCTGCTGGTGGGCACCGCCCTCGGCGCGCGCCGCGGCTTCCTGGCGCTCGCGCTGTACGCGGTGGCCGGTGTCGCGGGGGTGCCGTGGTTCGCGGAGGGATCGTCCGGCGCGGCGGCGCCGAGCTTCGGCTACATCCTCGGCATGGCGCTGGCGTCGGCGCTCGTCGGCGCGCTGGCCCGGCGGGGTGCGGACCGCGGCGTGTGGCGGATGGCCGGCGTCATGGTGGCCGGAAGCGCCGTCACCTACGCCGTGGGCGTCCCCTACCTCGCGCTGGCCGCGCACCTGTCGCTGAGCCAGGCCGTGGCGCTGGGCCTGACCCCGTACCTCATCGGCGACGCGCTGAAGGCCGTCCTCGCCATGGGCGTGCTGCCCGTCGCCTGGAAGCTGGCCGGCCGCCGCGGCTGACCGGACAGGGCGTACGACGCACCGGGGTGGGGGCAGGGAGAGGTCCCGCCCCCACCCGTTCTGCGTCGTGGCGGTGGGCTCCCGACCCGCGGGACCGTGCCGTCCGGTCGCGCCTGCGCGTGGTGCCGGGGAGGCGGACGCCGCGGTCCGCACGGTGCCCGACGGGTCGGGACACCGCACGGCAGGCAGTCGGCGGCACGGCGGCCAGGGCGCGCTCCATGCCGTCGCGCGACGTCCGATGACGCGGGCCTGCTCCCCCCACCGGCCCACGAGGCGCCCGCACACGCCCGGAGCGACCCTCTTCGGCCACCCGTACGGCCCGGAGACCCACACCGGCACCGAGCCGGACATCGCGCGGGAGGTCCGCGAGTCGGTCGTGGACGTCCGGCAGCCCGAGAGGGCCGCGACATCGTCCTGAACCTCCGGGCGACCGCGGAGCGTTCCACGGCCTCCGCGCACGCGGACCGCTTCACCGGAACGTCGCGGAACCTGCCGCGCCGCGCGTACGTGTGCCGCCGGGACTGCCGCCGGGACCGCCGCGGCGGCGCGGCGTCCGGTGGCGCGGGCCGACGCCCTGGACCCGGCACCGCGGTGCGGAGCCGGGGCAGCGCGGCGCAGCGTACGGGCCGCTGCCCGGCGCGTGCGACGGTCGATCGGGTGCGGCGCCGCGACGAAACCCCGCACGGAACACCCTCGGCATGTCGCGCGGGGTGACCGTGCGACACTCGCCCTATGCGCGTGTACCTCGGTTCCGACCATGCCGGCTTCGAACTCAAGAACCACCTTGTGGAGTGGCTCCAGGCGAACGGGCACGAGCCCGTCGACTGCGGCCCCCACGTATACGACGCCCAGGACGACTACCCGCCGTTCTGCCTGCGCGCCGCGGAGGGCACCGCCGCGGACCCCGGCTCCCTCGGTATCGTGATCGGCGGCTCGGGCAACGGTGAGGCCATCGCCGCCAACAAGGTCAAGGGCGTCCGGGCCGTGCTCGCCTGGAGCCAGGAGACCGCGTCCCTCGGCCGCGAGCACAACAACGCCAACGTCATCAGCGTCGGCGCCCGCATGCACACCACGGACGAGGCCACCAAGTTCGTCGAGGTCTTCCTCGCCACGCCCTACTCGGGCGAGTCGCGCCACAGCCGCCGCATCGACATGCTCACCACGTACGAGACCACCGGCGAGCTGCCCCCGATCCCCCCGCACCACCCGCAGCAGGGCTGATCCGGGGATGCCCGAGGGGCACACGATCCACCGCCTCGCCGCGGACCACGAGGAACGCTTCGGCGGCCGCGTGGTCCGCGCGGGGAGCCCGCAGGGCAAGTTCTCCGACGGCGCCGCCCTCCTGGACGGCACGGTGCTGGAGTCCGCGGAGGCCCACGGCAAGCACCTCTTCCTCGGGTTCGGCCCGGTCGGCTGGGTCCACGTCCACCTCGGCCTGTACGGGAAGTTCGGCTTCGGCACCGGTCCCGGCGGGGCCCCCGTCGGTCAGGTCAGGCTGCGCCTGGCCACCGCCGAGCACCACGCGGACCTGCGCGGTCCGACCGCCTGCGAACTGATCACCGGGGCCGAGAAGCAGGCGATACACGACCGGCTCGGTCCGGACCCGCTCCGGCCGGCCGACTCCGGGGAGCGCGCCTGGGCCCGTGTGGCGCGCAGCCGCACCAGCGTCGCCGCGCTGCTGATGGACCAGAAGGTCGTCGCGGGCGTCGGCAACGTCTACCGCGCCGAGGTCCTCTTCCGCCACGGCATCGACCCCTACCTGCCGGGCCGCGGCCTGGACCGGGCGCGGTGGGAGGCGGTCTGGGCCGATCTGGTGGCCCTGATGCGCGAGGGCGTGCGGCACAACCGCATCGACACCGTCCGCCCGGAGCACACCCCCGAGGCCATGGGCCGTCCCCCGCGCGTCGACGACCACGGCGGCGAGGTCTACGTCTACCGCCGGGCCGGGATGCCGTGTCATATCTGCGGCACCCAGGTGCGGACCGCCTCTCTGGCGGCGCGCAACCTCTTCTGGTGCCCCTCCTGCCAGCCCGCCGCGAACTGACGCCGGCGCACACCCCGGCGGCCCGGGGGTCGCCGCCGCGGCGGGGCACGGCGGCGGCGGACTCCCTCGGCGGCGGACTGCCGGCGCGCTCGGGCCCGCGGAGCGGCGAGGGGCCGCCCGGGAGACCAGGGCGCGTCACGGCCGGCGAACGGCCAACGGGAAGCTCCGGCCCGGCTTCAGAAGCCGTGCGGCAGCCAGGGGGCGACGTCACCGCCGAAGGCCACCGCCGCCTCCCGCAGCGCGCCCTGCCGCAGTTCCCGCACACGGCCGGCCCGCGCCAGCGCGGTCAGCGAGGTGTCGCCCAGGTAGGCCGCCCCCAACTCGCGCACCGACAGCGCCAGCTCCGCCGCGTCCCTGGTCCGCTCGCACGTGGCACCCTTGGCGTCGCCGCCGAGCCGCCAGCGGCCCTCGTTCCACGGGCAGAACGGGTCGGAGACCTCCAGCACTACGTCCAGCGGGGCCGCGTAGGTGCGAGCCGACAGGGCAGCGCCCACCTCGACCGGGCGCAGCAACAGACCTTCTTTGAAGCGCACGCCGCAGCGGCGGACGTCGTCGACCAGGTGCAGCACCGGGTCGTCGGCTGGACGGTTGCGGGAGGTGACGCGGCTGGTGAGGTCGATGCCGAACAGGTAGCGCCACAGCGCCGCCGAGGTGTCCGGATCCAGTGCCTCCAGGTCGCGCAACAGCACCGTTCCGTCGGGTCCGGCCGCCTTCCAGGCGGACTTCACCGCGTAGCGCGTGTAGCCCCGCACCTCACCGTTACGCTCGGCGACCACGCAGAGCAGATTCGACGCGCCGTCCCGGCCCGCCTCCGGGTCGAGCACGCCCTTGCGCTCCCAGTTCGGGCGCCGCTCCAGCATGCCCGGCCGGGTGGGCACCAGGCGCGCGTAGACCTCCTCGCAGGCTGCCAGGGACTCCTCCGGGTCGGCGAAGCGCAGCGTGACCTCGTCGGCGCCCGCGGGCACCGTGAGGCCCGCCCGCAACGTGTCGATCTCCAGGGTCATCTGGCGGGTGGCGACCTCGTAGCCGTACCGGCCGTAGATCCCCGGCTCGGACGCCGTGAGCACCGCGAGGGACTCGCCCCGCTCGCGCACCTCGTCCAACTGCCGCCGCATCATCGAGGTCAGCAGCCCGCGCCGACGGTGCGTCGAGGCGACGCTGACCATGGTGACGCCGGCCGCCGGCGTCACGGCGCCGCCCGGCACCGTGACGCCGAAGGAGAACGCCCCCGCCGTGCCGACGACCTCCGTGCCGTCCCATGCGGCGATCGACCGGGAGACCTCGGTCACATCGCGGTAGAACGCCCGTTCCTCCGTGAGCTCACGCGCGCTGCCGAACGCACGTTCCAGCGTGCTGAACCACGCGTCCCATTGTTCCGACTCGAGAACCCGCAACTCCACCGTCATGCGCCCTGCCTACCAGCCGCACGGGGGAGCGGGCGACTGTTTTCGCCGGTCGGCGCGGCGAATCGGGCCACCTTTGAGGGACACCACCCATGCGGAGAACGCGGGAGGGTGGATAGGGTCGCCGGGAAGATGGCACGACGCCCGGTAGGAGACGGATTCAGGGCCCGGTGGCGCAAGGCGGTCCACCGGGCCCGGGTGAGCCTGCGCAAATCCGCTGTGGACTACTTCCGCGGCGACGCGGCCGACTGGCTGGCGCTTTCCGTCCTGGCGATCAGCGTGCCGCTGATCGCCTGGGGCACGGTGCTGGCGCCGCAATGGTGCCCGCCCACCACCTTGGTGCTGCCCGTCCTCGTCGGCGGCCTGCTGCTGCGTCCCTCCAGCCTCCTGCTGCTGTACGGGGCCGGCGCCGCCGCGCTGGTGGTGGAGTCCGCCGTCCTCGGCGGGTACCGCGACGGCGTGGGCCGGGTGACCCCGGGCACCGTGCTCGTGGTGGCCGCGGTGGCGCTGGCCGGGCTGATCGTCGCGCAGTTCCGCGCCCGGGTCGGCGTCCCGTGGATGCGCGGCGGCACGATGCTCTTCGACCTGCGCGAGCGCATCCGGGTGCAGAGCAGGCTGCCGCGGCTTCCCGACGACTGGCACGCCGAGATGGCGCTGCGGCCGGCCGGCGGCCAGTCGTTCTCCGGCGACTTCGTGGTGGCGACGCGTACTTCGGGCGGCCGGATCCTGGAGGCCGTGCTCACCGACGTGTCGGGCAAGGGCATGGACGCCGGCTCGCGCGCGCTGCTGCTGTCGGGCGCCTTCGGGGGCCTGCTCGGCTCGCTGCCGCCGCACGCCTTCCTCACCGCCGCCAACGGCTACCTGCTCCGCCAGAACTGGGACGAGGGCTTCGCCACCTCCGTCCACCTGGTGCTGGACCTGGAGACCGGTGACTACGAGCTGCTGTCCGCGGGTCACCTGCCCGGCATGCAGCTCAGCGCGGGCACCGGCCGCTGGGAGGAGAAGGCGGCCGAGGGCCCGCTGCTGGGGGTGTACGACGGGGCCGAGTTCAACGGCGTCAAGGGCACCCTGCGTTCGGGCGACGTCCTGCTGCTCTTCACCGACGGCCTGGTCGAGGCCGCCGGCCGAGACCTCACCGAGGGCATCGACCGGCTCATCGGCGAGGCCGACCGGTACGTGGCGCACGGCTTCCGCGGCGCGGCCTGGCAGTTGATCGAAGCGGTCGCCAAGGACGTCAACGACGACCGCGCCCTGCTCATCGTGTGCCGGGACTAGGCACGGGCCGGAACGCCCAGGACATCTTCGGCTCCACCGCGCAGCGCAACAGCCGCTGTACCGGCGGCGTGCACAGCGCGGTGACCACCACGACGGCGATCGCGGTGACCGTGACCTGCCCCAGTGGTGTGTGGAGCCATCCGTTGTCGTACCAGTTCCCGAAGCGCGAGCCCTTGGCGACGAAGCCGTGCAGCAGGTAGCCGTAGAGCGTGCCGGAACCCAGCGCCGTGAACCACGTGCGGCGGCGCGGTACCCAGGCGAAGAAGCACACCGTCAGCGCCATGGAGCAGCAGAACAGCGCCAGTGTCATCACCGGGCCCGCCCACCAGGGCGCGCCCAGCTCCTGGGCGCTCGTGCGGTGGTAGAGCCAGGCCCGGTCCATCCTCGGCACCGCCCAGTAGGAGACGACCAGCGCGGCCGGCCCCACGAGAACCGACAGCACGCGCACCACCCGGCGCCGTGCCAGGTGGAAGTGCTCGGCCCTCAGGCACATGCCCAGCACGAAGAAGGGCAGGAACTGCAGCACGCGCTGGAGTTCCAGGTCGTCGCCGATGTCCGGGGAGAGCGACGCCAGTGCCGCGATCACCAGGGCGACGGCGACCGGCTGCCGCACGATGCGCCACAAGGGGGCGGTCAGGCGCCAGATGAAGAGGGCGACGAGGAACCAGGTGAGGTACCAGGGGTCCAGCAGGCTGAGCGGCTGGGGGGCGGCGTCGTCGGCCCAGTTCCTGAAGAGCGAGTAGGCGGCCTCGAAGAGCAGGTAGGGGACGGCGATGCCGGTGACCAGTCTCCTGACACGGTCCGGGCGGGCGTCGAAACTTCGCGAGAAGTAGCCGGAGATGACGATGAACGCCGGCATGTGGAACGTGTACACGAAAGAGTAGAGCGCGCCGGCGGCCCTGCTGTGAGCGGTGAGGGGTTCCCAGGCGTGGCCCATCGCGACCAGGACGATGGCCAGGTACTTGGCGTTGTCGAAGAACGGGTCGCGCCCGGCGGCGGGGGTGGTGGGCGTGGCCGGGGTGGAGGAACCCGACGGGGCGGCCGGCTCCGGGCCGAGCGGGGCCCGCTCGCGTGGAGCGGGGAGAACGGAATTCCCGGTCCGGGTCCTGCCGGGGGACAGGGTGTTCGTGCGGGGGAGCTGGAACATCTGATGCACCATAGCGGGGCGTCTCCGCGTGAGTAAATTTCCGGCCGGAATGGCGGTACCGACGCCGCTTCCCACGAATGTGCGTGCCATTCTGTGCCCGGTGTGCCCCGCTATGGGTGGTCACACAAGGGACGAACCGCCCATAGAGTCAACGCTTTTGACGAACATATGGGTTTTTCGGTGATCGTTTATGTGGCAAGTGGCTCTGCGGGTACGCAACGTGCGGGGAATTCACTCGAACGTGCCGCGCAATTGCGAGACGAGCATCGTCCGAAGTGATCGGAACCGCTCCGGCGTGGCGTCACATGTGTGCGACCACGGCGCACGGGGAAGAGGTGTTCCGCGGGGTCACGGTGTCGTTGGCAGGTGGCACGATGGACGTCGCGGGGGTGTGGCTGCCGTGGCTCCCCCCGAACGGTGAGGCGTCAGACCGAGGATGTGATCCCCAGTGGCCATCTCCCTGTCCGTGGTGCTGTTGTTGGCGATCATCATGACCGTCCTGATAAGAGGCAAGTCGCTGAAGGTAGGCCCGGCCATCATCGCCGCGCTCTTCGGTTTCTTCCTCGCCTCCACGGGCATGGCCCCGGCCATCAACAAGTTCCTCGACTCGCTGGCCGACACCATCAACCAGATAAACCTCTGACGCGGTCCCCGGCGCGGAGCGCGTCACAGGCACCCGGCACACCGCGTCAGGTCACCCGTCACCCGGCGCGTCGGGCACGCCGGGTGACGGGGAGTCAGGCGACGGCCGGCGCGCGGTCCCCGGCCGCTGCGACGAGGCGGCGCAGCGCGGCGGACCGCTCCTCGGGTCCCTCCGCGGACAGCAGCGCCGCCAGTACGGCGATGCGGGCCTGCCCCGCACGCAGCGTTCCGGCCAGCACACCGCCGGCCGCGGCCAGATCCACGGCGCCGCCCCCGGTGTACATGGGGGCCACCGGTCCCGCCGCCACACGGGTGCTGACGGCGACCAGCACGCCGGCGTCCACCGCACGGCGCACCGCCGCCACGAAGTCGGGTGTCGCGTTGCCCGCCCCGGTGCCGACCAGCACGATCCCCTGGGCCCCCGCGCCCAGCGCGGCGTCGAACAGCAGGGGGTCGGCGTCCACGTGGTGCATCACGACGTCGACGCGCGGTGCCGTCACGCCGGGCTCCGGCAGCGGCAGCGCCGCGGGGCGCGGCCGCGGGGCACCCCAGGCGATCCGGCCGAAGTTCACCCGGCCCAGCGGCTGGCCCGAGGGGTCGGCGAAGGCCTGGACGTCCAGTGTGTGCGCCTTGACCGTGCCCCGGGCGGCGTGCACGAAGCCCCCGAAGGTGATCACCACGCCGATGTCCCGGCCGCTCGCCGCGGTCAGCAGCGCGTCGTAGAGGTTGCCCGCCGCGTCCCCGTCCACGGAGTCCAGCGGGAGCTGGGCGCCGGTCAGCACGACCGGACGCCGGTCGTCGTGGTGGAGGTCGAGGAGGAAGGCGGACTCCTCCATGGTGTCGGTGCCGTGCGTCACCACGACGCCGTCCACGGCCGGGTCCGCCAGCACCTCGTGGACCGTCCGCAGCAGTTCCAACTGGTGCGCAGAGGTCAGCCGCGAGCTGTTCACGGTGAACAGGTCGCGGACGGTCACCTCGACGCCCTCGGGGACGGCGCCCGCCGCCAGCACCTCACGACCGGCGGCCTCGGCCGCGTAGCCGGCCCCTTGCCACCGGCTGGCGATCGTTCCGCCGGTGCCGATCACAACGATGTGCTTCACGTTTCCCTCGCTCGCGCGTTCACCCGAACAGCTACGGCAAGGATATGCGCTGAGACCGGGCATTCGATTGCGAATCAGCCCGCGTAGACCCCGTGAGCGTGGTATGTATCGTCCCCATGGACGCCATCGACAGAAGAATCTTGCGCGAGCTGCAGGCCGACGGCCGGCTCACCAACCAGGAACTGGCCGCCCGGGTCGGCCTCACCCCGTCCCCGTGCCTGCGCCGGGTGCGCCAGCTGGAGGAGGACGGGGTGATCCAGAGCTACCGGGCCGTCGTCGACCCGGCCGCCGTCGGCCGCGGCTTCGAGGTCTTCGCCTCCGTCGAGGTGCGGCGGGACCGCGAGTCCGTCGCCGCCTTCGAGGAGCAGGTGCGAGTGATCCCCGACATCGTCGAGGCCTACCGGCTCTACGGCGCGCCCGGCTGCCTGCTGCGGATCGCGGTGGCGGACAGCGACGCCTACGAGCGCTTCTGGACGGAGAAGCTGATCGCCCTGCCGGGCGTCAGTGAGGTGAACTCGCAGATGATCATGAAGCGGATCAAGGGGCCGCAAGGCGTGCCGGTCGGCTAGCCCGGCCCTGCCCCGGTCCCTCGACGCGGTTCCCGGCTTTCCCGGCGCCACCTGACCGCCGGTGCCTCAGGCGGAGGTCCCGGCGGTGCCCGGGACCCGTCCGAGTGCGTCCCGCACCGCCTCGTCCGAACGTGCCACGACGGCCGTGCCGTCCTCGGCGGTGATGATCGGACGCTGCATCAGCCGCGGGTGCGCCGCCAGCGCCTCGATCCAGCGTTCCCGCTCACCCGGCTCGCGCGGCCACTCCTTCAGGCCGAGTTCCCTCGCCTCTGCCTCCTGGGTCCGCACGATGTCCCACGGCTCCAGTCCGAGCCGCTCCAGCACCGCGCGGATCTCGTCGGCGTCCGGCGGGTCCTCCAGGTAGCGGCGCACAGTGTACTGCGCGCCCTCCTCGTCCAGCAGGTGCAGCGCGGAGCGGCACTTCGAGCACGCGGGGTTGATCCAGATCTCCATGACTCCAATGTAGTGAGGGGACCTCAGCCGTCGTCGCGCCCGTCGTCGCGCAGCTTGCGCCAGATGCGGGTGCGGTGCAGCGCGTAGACGGCGATGAGCATGACGAGCGCCTGGAGTCCCACGGCCAGCAGCCAGAAGACGACCCGGCTCTCCAACTCGTCCGTCATATAGGTGAAGTTCATACCGAAGAAGCCGGTCAGGAAGGTCAGCGGAAGGAAGATCGTCGACACGATCGTCAGCCGGTTGATCACACCGTTCTGCTCGCCGGACACGAGCGAGGAGTAGCTGGCGAAGGCCCGCCGGGTCGCGTCCTGCAGCGACTCGATGCTGGCGAGCACCATCCGAGCGGCCCGCTGGTAGGAGGCGGCGAGCCGCTGCCGCTCCTCGGGGAAGCTGCCGCTCATCATCCGCCGGGTGATGGTCTCCTCGGCTGCCTGAAGGTACGGCAGCAGCGCGTGGTGCAGACCGGCGGCGCGCCGCCGCAGCCGCGCCAGCCGGTACACCTGCTGCGGGTGCCGGCTCTCGAACATCTCGTCCTCGAGGTCCTCCACCTGCAGCAGCGCCTCCACGGCGGCCCTGCGGAAGGTCTCCAGGGCGTCCCCCAGCAGCAGGAACAGCGCGGCCGCGGTGTCCGGGGGCCGTTCGTGCGGCAGCCGGGTGAGAAACCTTTCGACCGGTGTGTTGGGCCCGCGGTGGACGGTGAGCAGATACCGCTCGGTCACGAAGACATGGACGTGGACGACCTCGCCGTCGTCGACGACCGGCACGACGAACCGGGCGTTGTCCCCGTGGAACTCCGCCCGCGCCGTCTCGCCCGGCCTGCCCAGCCACGCCAGGTCCTCCGCCTGCAGGCCCAGTTCGTGGGCGATCGGCGGCTCGTCGGGCCGGCCCTCACCGGGCACCTCGATGTCCACGAGCAGGAAACGGGACACCGCCAGTCGCTCACGAGCCTCCGACACGGCGGCGCGCGCGACGACGCCCTCGGGCATCGACACCACCGTCACGATCATCGTTGCTCACCGTGGATCACCGGCACACCCAACAGCCTGCGCAGACTAGGCCGCCCCCGCATGTGGAGGTGCCCGGTAACCCCGCCGCGGGCGCGGTACCAGCGAAGCGGCCGGCGACCCATCGGCCCGCATGCACGCAGCCGCCGCGGCGCCAGAGGTGGTGACGGCTGTACCGGCCCCGACCCGAACGGGCCGGCGGCGGCTGGGCGGGCGGACCAGGCTGCCCGGAGCTGCCCGCCCGATCCGGCGACGGCACCCCCGTCAGCGTGGTCAGCAAGGCCAGGAGGCTCTTGCGGTGGAGGGCGCAAGCGGGCGGATACCGCCCCGGCCCGCCGGGACGGTACTTCTGTGACCGCCTGGGTGCTGCTCGCTCGCCCCACCGCGTACACAACGGCCCCGGCGCATTCACACGCCAGGGCCGCCCTTCCAAACTGCCGCACGTGAGCGTGCAGCAGTTCGCCATCAATTGTACCGCTGCCCTCTTGACGGCGCTTATGGGGAACGACCCGAGCCGGAGTGCACGAACTACTGCGGTCCTTGGTGCTTCTCGCTTTCGCACAGAGCAACGCCTTGACCGGTGAATCATCCTGGAGTGCGCGCAGTCCCGCTTCGGGGAGAACGCCACCACCGTCAGCTGCACCCTGGAGCCCGCTGGTGATGTGGCTGAGTTTGTCGCTGGTCTTTTGCGAGATGTTCGAAACCCCTGAAGGCGCCGCGCAACTGCACCCGAGTCCCGAGCCGTGCTCGCTGTCCCGTGGCGTGCCGGCCATGGGCCTACGTCCGCCGTGTGGGTGCAGTCCTCGCCGCCGTCTTCTTCGCCGGCGCCTTCTTCACGGCCGGCTTCCCGGAGGACGCCTTGCGGGGACCCGCCTCGGTGGGCCGACGGGCGGCCCCGGGACCGCGCGCCCCCCTGTCGCGGCCCGCGTCCTGCTTCCGAGCCGTCCGGCGATGCCTTGGCTCAGGCTTCTTCGGCTCCTCTGCTTCCGACTCCGGCTCGCCCTCAGACGTGTCCTCTTCGTCCCCGTCTTCAGGCTGCTCTTCCGCTTCCCCTTCGTACTCGTCCTCGGGTTCGGCCTCTTCTTCCGTCTCCGCTTCCTGGCTCTTTCCCATGCGTTCTGTGCGTGCGTGGAGAGAGTCGGCCAGCTCGGAAAGCTTGCGGTCGGCAACCGCGCCCATCGCCTGACGTCCGGCTTTCAAAGTCTCACCACGTAGCTGCCCGCTGAGTTCTTCGAATTGAGGAAGTTCGCGCAGTCTCCTGGCCCCTTCCGCCAGCAGCTGTTGGGGTTCAAGGCCGAACCGGCGTCCCGCCAGGTAGGTCGTCGCGGCGAAGGCCATTCGCCCCTTCTTTGTCCGGCCGAGAATGTAGCCTCCGACGACTGCGACGGCAATGGCGAGTTTGGGTACGTCACTACTCATCAGGTTTCCCTTCGAGGCTGCGAAGCTGGTGTTTCGGACGGCCGCCGTCACCGAGAACACGTGGCTCGCTCGCGAGGGCGGAGCTCCTGAAGGGCAGTGGGCAGTGGCTGGGCAGTTGCCGCGCGCCCGCTTGCCCACTTTTTCAGTGTGGGCGGTGATGTCGGCGGGCGCACGCGCAGGGCATCGCTCCCGGGCCGCTGCAGCAGGCCGGTACGACGCCCAACGGGAGTGGGCCGCCACGCCAGTGCGAAAAGTCGCGCCCTGATGGCGGCGGCCTATTCGACACGGCGCGCTTTGTGCCTGCCGACGTCGAAGCGCGCCCGGATGGGAAGGTCGGTCAACCCGGTGCACTCGCGTGCGTGCGCCACGGGTCCGTGACACAGCGCGCGCAGGACAGGGGCGGGTGCGCCGTGTTCCGTCAGCGTGAGAGCCAGATCGAGCCGAGGACGCGCGGGCCGTCCGGTCACGTGGGCGCCGGCCCGGCCGATGCCGGGCAAGGCGCGCGCTTCGTCGGCGACGGCGTCGCTGAGGGCGCGGCCCCGCAGTTCGACACCATCTGGCGGAGGCGTTCCGCCCAGGCGCACTGCACCGGGGCGGCGACGACGCAGCTGTGCGAGGAGCCAGAGAAGGGCCAAGACGGTCGCCAGGGTGAGGCCTGCGATGACGGCGGGCCACCACCACCAGCCCTGGTCGCTCCAGCGGATCTGGTCGGCCTTGCTGAGCAGTACGTCATTGTGCGTGGTCAACGGCCAGCCGGCGGGCGGAGTGACGTGAAGCAAACGGTAGAAGTTGATGCCGGCGGTGAAGATCAGCAGCCCGCCACCCAGCAGCACCAGGCCGCTGACGGCCAGGAGGAGTCGGTTGAGCATGGATCGGCCGTTCATGGCGCGCTCCCAGGGGCGGGTCAACGGGTGTGCTGTCGTATACGGATGGCCAGCCGTGGGGCATGCGCCAGGGCGAGTTCACGGCACTGTTCCCGCACGGCCTCACTGAGGTCGTCGCGGACGGTCGCTGGGTCGCGGAAGCGGACGTCGGCGCGGACGACGACGCGGTGGCGCCCGACCCGGACCCAAACTCGGCCGATGCCGGGGACCCGCATCGCTGCGTCGCGCAGCATCAGTTCGGCTCCCCGGCGGTCCAGCCAGGCACGTAGTCCGGCACAGCCGTCAGGCGCTCGGAGCGGCAGCAATCGGCGCAGGCCGGGGGTGAGCGCGAGGAAGAGCAGCCACAGGCCGAGGACGACGGCGACAGCGGCGCCGATCAGCATCCACAGGTCGTCGACGGGGCGGCTGGCCATCTCATCGGCGAGGCGGGAGCGCCATGCCCCTGCGCGGCGCCCGGCTCGCACCGCGATCACGTCGTACAGCACGACCCCGAAGGCGCACAACGCCGCCAGAGCCACCACCGCGGCTGGGATACGGCGTGCCGACCACAGGCGCGGTGACCTCGCCCCCTGGCGGCCGTGTGCCGGCGGCCTCGTCGCGTGAGCGCGGATGCGGGGTCGGCCAGAGTCGACGGCCTTCTCGGGTTCGGGTGCCTGTTCAGGGCGACCGGCCGGTGCAAGGCCGGATGGATGAGTCATGGGGGCTCCTTGGTCGGTGCGCGATCGTCGCCCCGATGCCCGTGCGGCTGGGCTGGAGCGGCGGTGGTCACTGAACGCGGCCCGGTCCGCCGACGGCCGCCAGACGCCGAACGGTCAGCGTGACGTACTGGACGTCCAGTCCGGTCAGTTGGGCCACCCGTTCGGCGATCTCACGCTGTAGTTGCCGGCATGTGACGGCGATGTCAGCGGGGTAGGGAAGGTCCACCGACAGAGCCAGCTGTGCCCCCCCGCCGTATGTGGTTGCGCGCGCCTCGGGGGTGGCCAGATCCGTGCGGGGATCTGCGGGGCCGGTGAGTCGGCGCAGCGCCGTGCCCGCGACCCGGCCGGCGATGCGGGCCACGACCCGGTCGGGGACCACCGTCGCGCCACGCCTGTCAGGCGGCACACGCCCGGGGGCGTCGTCCGTATGCCCACGAGGGGGATGACCGGGGAATCCGGCGGCATGGCTGGGGGCACTCACCGTTGCCGCCGAGCGGACATGTCCCGCTGCCGCCGGGTGAACACGTCGGCGTCACCCTGCAGGACGAGGCCGACGCCCAGACCTATTGCGCCGAGCACGGCCACCAGGAGGAAGGCCCAGAACCCGCCGAAGAAGCCGGCGAATCCCAGAGCCACTCCGGCTGCCAGACCCACTGTCGCTATATTCATGATTCACTCACCTGTCCCGCACCCGTGTACCGCCGCCTCGGGCGCTTCAGTGCCCAGTGGGAGGCCCACTGACGGAGATCATTGGACGCGGCCTTCGGCCGGCTCGCTTTCGTCTTCCTCATCGGGCAGGTTCACGTCATCGACGACGAGGTTCACCTCGACGACCTCAAGACCGGTCATGCGTTCCACGGCGGAGATGACGCTGACGCGGACCTCCGCTGCCACATCGGGTATGGCATAGCCGTAATCGACGACGACGTCGAGGTCCAGTGCCGCCTGGCTCTCGCCCACCTCGCACTTCACTCCGCGGCTGACGCTGCCGGTTCCCCCGCCGGGGACGCGCCCGCGCATGGCGCCCATGGCACGAGCCATGCCCGCGCCAAGGTTGTGGATGCCGGGTACCTCGCGGGCGGCAGTGCCTGCGATCTTGGCCACGACACCGTCGGCGATGGTGGTCTTGCCCCGCGTTTCGGGGGAGGTGTCCGGGCCGGTCGGCCCCTTCAGCGTCGTCCCGGCCCCGGTGGAGCCGTTCTGTCCGGTGAGGGGGCGGTCTGTGGTGTCCGTCATGGCAGTCGCCTCGATCAGTCGTTGCGGGCACCGGTACGCGCCCGTCACAGCGTTGGACACACCTGACCGGCAATTCGTCATGCATATCCGTCAACCGGAATCACACGGCCGAAGCCGGGCATGCGTGATGAGGGAGGGAGGAGGTGCGGTCATGACGCACGGCGTCTGGCCTTCCCCGTCTCGTCTGGCCGGTCCCGGCGCGCCGCCGGGTCCCATCGCCCCAGGCCGGGTCGGCGGCCTGCAGTCCGCACCGGACGATCTGCTGGCGACCCGCGCCGGCGAAGGCGACGAGGAATCCTTCGCGATTCTGGTCCAGCGCCACAGCCGTCCATTGCTCACCCTGGCCTTCCACACGCTGGGAAACCGGCAGGACGCTGAGGACGCCGTCCAGGACGCGTTCATCAGCGCCTGGCGGCGCCTGCCCGAGTTCCGCCATGGCTCAGCGTTCAGGACCTGGATGTACCGCATCACCGTCAACCGCTGCCGGAACTCCCTGCGCCACCGGCCGGCCCCGGTACCGTTGGCCTCGATAGCCGAACCGGCCGCCCCCAATATGCGGAGTTCGCCGGCGCGGGCAGCCGAACAGGATGCCCTCACTGACGCCTTGGCCGCTGCGCTCGGCGCGCTGGAGCCGCAGCAGCGCATCTGCTGGATCCTGCGGGAGCTGCACGGCCTGGATTACGCGCAGATCGCCCACGTAACCGGCACCACCGAGCAAACGGTCCGCGGGCGACTCTACCGAGCACGGCGAACCCTGAAGGAGGCGCTGGGCCCATGGCGCTGAGCGACCGCTCTCCCCCACCTCCGGCAGACGGCTGCCCCGTCGACGAGGTCCGCCGCCACACGGGCGACGAAGTGCTCACGTGCGGGCGCACTCTCAGGCACGCCTGGGAACAGGCCCGGGACTGCGGCCCGCCCACGGACCCCCACGTCGCCACGTGCACCTACTGCCGCGACGCCGTAGACGGCCTGGCTGCCTTGGCCAGGGCGACGCGTGCCCTGCGGGACCGGGAACCCCCCGACACGCAGACGATCATCTCCCGCGTCATGGACATCGTCCGGAACGAAGTGCTGCTGGGGCCGATGCTGCCGTTGGGCGACCCGACGCGCATCCTGCGGATCGCGGAACACACCGCCGCCGGTGTACTGCGGAGCGCTGCGGACTCGGTCCCCGGTGTCACGACTGCCAGTTGTCGCCTCACCCGAGCCGACCAGCACACGGGCACACGCGTGAGCATCACTCTGGCCGCCGCTTTGAACCGTCCGTTGCCCGAGACAGCCGAGCTTGTGCGGCGTGCGGTACGCGACGCCGCCGACCGCGCACTGGGCCTGCCGACGGCAGCGATAGACGTCACGGTGATCGACGTACACCACGCAGTCGGGTCGCCGAGTATCTCAGAGGGCGCCCACCAAGGACCGGAGGGCTCGCCATGACGGACTGCGGCCCTGCCGAGATTCGACGGAGCGCTGCTGAGGCCGCCCTGGCGGTCAGCGGGGTACTCGCCCTGCAGCCCACTCTCGCCAGCCGCCTCGCCGGAGCAGCGGGCCCCGTTCGCAAAGCGGCGGCCAACGAGATCGCTTCGCCGCTGTCGGGTATCCGCGTCGCCCGTGACCCGGACGGGTCCGGCTGGCAGGTGGAGATACGCTGTGTCCTGGCCGAGGGCCACCGAGCCGTGGACGTCGCGCGCACGGTCCATGACCGGACCCGGGCGTCACTCATTCGGCTCGTCACACCCCTCACCGTGACCGTCACAGTCATCCGCATCGCCCGCACGAGTGCGTAACCTGGGCTTCTGACTGCAGAGCGGCGACGGGGAAGCCACCCGCGCCTTTGGATGACACGGTGCGCGCCGATTCGCCGAGCCCTGACGGCGGTTCGGGTGCCCGGAACCGGTCTTCGCGCCTTGGACTTCCCGCTGCATCTACGGCCAGGCCGGCAACGGCAACTCCTTCGCGGTTAACGCCTGCCTGCGCGAGCCAGCTCCCCCTGGGTGGACCACTTGCGGGCACGTGGCGTGGCACGACGCCGTCTCCGAGCCCCCACCGCACAGCCCCCAGGTAGGTGGGGGCTGTGCGGTGGGGGCCTCCCTCATCTCCCGGGCGGTCCCCTCGTGCCCGTGGAGGGGCGCCGCTCGGGACCGCACTTGGTGGCGACGCGACCCGCATCGACGCGGTCTCGGCGTCAGCGGCGCTGCTCTGCACTGCAGGCACGGAGGAGACGCGCAGGCGCCGTGGACACGCGAGCTAGCCCGCACGGTTTCGAGCCCAGCTCTGTCGATCACGGGCGCGTTCTGAAGGCCGGACACTCAACCAGACCGGGTTGGCATGTGCGACCGGACACCGCCGGCGGAATGAACCAGCGCGTGGCCGTGCCCCTTTTGGCTTCTTATGTGTATGTGCGCCGTATGCGTTCTCTATTAGGTTCTGCCCCATGAGTGGTGGGCGCGTTTGCAGCCTCGGCGGGAGAGAGTCCTGGCGTCCCCTTGAGAGGCCCTCGAAGGCTCGACATCACAGGGGTTTCGTGGCTCTTGTCCAGGCCCACTTCGGCTCTCGGCGCCCCCGTCGCTTCGGCGTCGTGTTCAACGCGACAAGAAAGGTCTTGCACTATGGAATTGGCTGAAACTCCGCCCTCCTGTATAGGCCTGTGGCGGAGACGTACCCGTCTGAAGGCGACCCTGGTCGCGATTCCCGCACTTGCATGGCTGACGGCGGCCGGCCTGTTTGCCGACGCCGCGCACGCGGCGGAAGCCCCCGTGGGGCTGGGGACGGCCACGAGTTACGCGGTGTTGGGCGGTTCGACAGTCACCAACACGGGCCCGAGCGTCATCAACGGCGATCTGGGTGTCAGCCCGGGTCTCGCGGTGGTGGGCTTTCCGCCGGGAATCGTCAACGGAGCGATTCGCACCGGCGCCGCAGCCGCCCCGGCCCAGGCGGACCTGACCACCGCGTACAACGACGCGGCGAGCCGAGGTCCTGGGGCAAACCCAGGTGTCGAGCTCGGCGGACTGATGCTGACGCCAGGCGTCTACACGAACGGGACATTCCAAATCACCGCCCCGAACGCCCTCGTTCTCGATGGCCAGAACGATCCCAACGCCGTCTTCATCTTCCAGACCGAATCGACTCTGGTCACCGGTTCGGGCAGCCGCGTCACCCTCATCAACGGTGCGAATGCCTGCAACGTGTTCTGGCAGGTGGGCAGCTCCGCCACCCTCGGGACCGCTTCCGTCTTCAAGGGCAACATCCTGGCCCTGACCTCGATCACAGCGCAAACCAACGCGAATGTGGAGGGCCGGCTCCTCGCCCGTAATGGCGCGGTCACGCTGGACAGCAATGTCGTCACGCGTGCAGCCTGTGCGGTTGGCCCGCCCGGTCCGCCCGGTCCTCCCGGTCCGACCGGTCCTCCCGGACCCTCCGGTCCTCCCGGAACCCCCGGTGCTCCCGGTGCCCCTGGCGCTCCTGGTGCCCCCGGCGCTCCTGGCGCTCCTGGTGCTCCCGGCGTCCCCGGTGCTCCCGGTGCTCCCGGTGCTCCCGGTCCTTCTGGTGCGCCTGGCCTGCCTGGTGCCCCCGGTGCTCCCGGTGCTCCCGGTCCTTCTGGTGCGCCTGGCCTGCCTGGTGCCCCCGGTGCTCCCGGTGCTCCCGGTCCTTCTGGTGCCCCCGGCCTGCCTGGTGCCCCCGGTGCTCCCGGTGCCCCCGGCCTGCCTGGTGCCCCCGGTGCTCCCGGGCCCGCTGGACCGCCCGGACCCGCAGGGCCTCCCGGACCTCCTGGACCCGCCGGGCCCGGGTACCCGGACCACGGCGACTACCCGGACCACGGCGACTACCCGGACCACGGCGACTACCCGGACCACGGCGACTACGGGGACGATGACGACTACTGTCGTCCCTGCCTTCAGCCCCATCACGGCAGCCACGACAAGGATGACGAGGACTGGGATTGCAACTGGGAGTGGCGCGCGCCGCTTCAGCCTCGTCATGCGTCCTGCGGCTGAGCGATCTCTTCTCATACGGCGTCCAGCTTGACGCCTGATCGCATGAGTCCATCGCGGGCGTGACCGCCCCGTGCCCCGGCCAGTCGACTCCGGGTACGGGGCGGAACGCCACACCCGCAAGCGACCTGACCCACCGGAACCTCTCCGCGGATCGTAGGGACCCCCGGGCGGGCAAGTAGACCGGTGCGCTCGTCGGAGCGGGCCGCGTCGATTGATCACTGCCCCGTCAACGGCCGCGACCACCAGATGGTCAGGCACGTCAGATCAGTCGCGCCGGACGCCGATCCGTCCGGCACGTAGGCGGCACGTCGGTGTGGGAGTTGAACAAGGCCCAGGCTGCCGGACTCGTACCGGTGGGCCTGGGCCTTCGCCGCGTGTGCGTTGGGTCTGTCGGGCGTGGACGGTGCAAGAACCGCCAGGGTATGCCTTGTAAGCTCGGGCCAGGCATCGTACAGGCTGGCAGAAGCCGCCGGCACGGTCGCGCCCGGGTCGACCTCCGGCTGCCGCCTTGCGTGGTTGCCCCCGGCGTTGCTGTCATCCGGTGGTGTCAGCCACGACCGAGCCGACGCTTTGGGGATGCGGGCACCTCCACGGCGCGGCCGCAGAGGGCCGTTCGGGTTCCGTCACACACTGCGGGCTGCCGCAGGCGTCCGGGTCCGATGCCACTGCCGTAGCGGTGCCTTGGCCTGACCCCTTTTGTGCGGGCTGAGGCCTACGCCCTGCTGCTGACCGTCATGGCTACCGCCATGGAAGACGACCTGGTCCGCCGCAATCCGTGCCAGATCAAGAACGACGGCACGGTTGGCACCCCAGAGCGCCCCCCAGCGTCTGTCCGGAGGCTGCGGCCTTCTGCGGTCTCCGATGGGGTGAGTTGATCAGGGCGGCCATTTCGGCCGGCATCCTTCCTTTGGACGACTCGCACATGGCGACGATCTACGCGGAGGCCGGCGCCGCCGGGCGTGTCCCTTGTGGGGTCGAAGGGCGCCACCCCGCGCCGGAACCACTTCAACCACTGGCGCCGCAAGGCAGGCGTGAATGGGGTCCGATTCGACGATCTTCGGGACACCGGCAACACCTTGGCCTGACACACCACGGCCAGGACGCGCGACTTGCAGGCGAGGCCCGGGTACGGCTCGGTACGCGGCGCCTTGGTCTGTCAACACGGGAACCGTACCGAGAGCGCGACATCCCGATGCCATCGCCGCCATGATCTGCAAGCCTGTGGAGTGCGGTTCGCGCCGACAGGGGCACGCGGGAGGCATCGGTGACTGATCAAGCGGGGAACGGCAAAGCCCAGGCCCGGAGAGAAGCTCCCTGACCTGGGCGTTCACCTGCAGAGCGGGCGACGGGAATCGAACCCGCGTAGCCAGTTTGGAAGACTGGGGCTCTACCATTGAGCTACGCCCGCAACGGCCAGTCATTCTGGCACATCAGATCGTAGCGGATCGAGCCGGCTCCCGCGCACGGCGTATCCGGCTGCCGGGGTGTGCGGGGGCATGTACTCTACGTGTCGCACCGACGGGGTGTGGCGCAGCTTGGTAGCGCGTCCGCTTTGGGAGCGGAAGGTCGTCGGTTCGAATCCGGCCACCCCGACCAGTGCTCGGCTGTCCTGCGCCGAGCAGGCCCGGCCGCAGGATTGTGGTACCGGTAGGATGGATCGTCGGCCACTGATACGCGGAAAAGCCAGGTCGAACACCAGCCGCTCCGCACGATCGCCGAGTGGCCGCCCATCAACGTAAAGCCCCCAAGGAGACCCAACCGTGAAGAGCGCCGTCGAGACTCTGAACCCGACCCGGGTTCGACTCACTGTCGAGGTGCCCTTCGAGGAGCTCAAGCCCAGCCTCGACGCGGCGTACAAGAAGATCAACCAGCAGGTCACGGTGCCGGGCTTCCGTAAGGGCAAGATCCCCGCGCGCGTCATCGACCAGCGGTTCGGCCGTGGCGCGGTCCTCGAAGAGGCCATCAACGACGCACTGCCGAAGTTCTACACGGAGGCGGTCAACGAGGGCGAGCTCAATGTCCTCGGCCAGCCCGAGGTGGACATCACCGAGTTCAACGACGGCGAGGAGCTGAAGTTCACCGCTGAGGTGGACATCCGCCCGGTCATCGAGATCCCGGACTACTCCGGCATCGAGGTCACCGTCGACGCCGTCGAGGTGACCGACGAGGACGTCGACAAGGCCCTCGAGCAGCTGCGTGAGCGTTTCGCGTCCACCAGCGACGTGGAGCGCCCGGCCGCCGACGGCGATGTCGTCGTCGTCGACCTGGAGGCATCGGTCGAGGGCGAGGTGCTGGAGGACGGCGTCGCCAGCGGCGTCTCCTACACCATCGGCTCCGGCCAGCTGCTCGACGGCATCGACGAGGCCGTCATCGGCCTGGAGGCGGGCGGTTCCGCCACCTTCACCTCCGAGCTCAAGGGTGGCTCCGCCGCGGGCAAGGAGGCCCAGGTCAAGGTGGACGTCACCACCGTCCAGGCCCGCGAGCTGCCCGAGCTGGACGACGACTTCGCCCAGCTGGCGAGCGAGTTCGACACCCTCGAGGAGCTCCGCGCCGACGCCGTGAAGCGCCAGGAGCGCATCAAGCAGTACGACCAGGCCACCCAGGCCCAGGAGAAGGTGCTGGACGCCCTCCTGGAGCTGGTCGAGATCCCGCTGCCGGAGAAGCTGCTCAAGGACGAGATCGAGACCCGCGTCCACAACCTCGAGCACCACCAGTTCCCGGCCATGGGCCTGGACTGGGACTCCTTCCTCGAGAACGAGGGCAAGACCCGCGAGGAGTACGACGCCGAGATCGAGGCGCAGGCGAAGAAGGGCATCAAGACCCAGTTCGTCCTGGACGAGCTCGTCTCCACCGAGAAGCTCTCGGTCAACCAGGAGGAGCTCACCGAACACCTCATGCGCCGTGCCGCCTCCTCCGGCATGAGCCCCGACCAGTTCGCCCAGGCGGTCGTCGAGGGCGGCCAGGTGCCGCTGCTCGTCGGCGAGGTCGCGCGCGGCAAGGCGCTGGCCCTGGTCGTCGAGGCCGCCACGGTCAAGGACACCAACGGCGAGGTCGTCGACCTGGAGGACGAGGAGGACGAGACCGGCGAGACGGTCCAGGCCGCCTCCGAGGACACGGACGCCGCCACCGCCGAGGGTGAGGGCTCCGAGGCCTGAGCCTCGCCCCGCAGCACCGTCTGACGGGCCCGGACGACAGTTCGTCCGGGCCCGTTTCGCTCAGCGCTTACCCCCTCCCTGCGCTCACAGCGAACAGTTCCGCGTGAGGGATTGCCGGGCCCCACCTGCGCGTTAGGGTCCGTAAGTACGAGGGCCCGTGCCCTACGAGAAGACCCTGTGACGGCGTCCGCGCCGTCCGACAACGAGCAGGTGGATACGTGACGACTCCGATGCCTTCCGCCGCCGGCGAGCCGACCATCGGTGGCCTCGGCGACCAGGTCTACAACCGGCTGCTCGGCGAGCGGATCATCTTCCTCGGCCAGCCGGTGGACGACGACATCGCCAACAAGATCACCGCGCAGCTCCTCCTCCTCGCCGCCGAGCCGGACAAGGACATCTACCTCTACATCAACAGCCCCGGCGGCTCCGTGACGGCGGGCATGGCGATCTACGACACCATGCAGTTCATCAAGAACGACGTCGTCACCATCGCCATGGGCCTGGCGGCCTCCATGGGCCAGTTCCTGCTGACCGCCGGTACCCCCGGCAAGCGCTTCGCGCTGCCGAACACGGACATCCTGATGCACCAGCCGTCCGCCGGCCTGGCCGGCTCGGCCTCGGACATCAAGATCCACGCCGAACAGCTCCTCCGTACGAAGAAGCGGATGGCCGAGCTCATCGCGGAGCACTCCGGCCAGAGCGTCGAGGCGATCACCCGCGACTCCGACCGCGACCGCTGGTTCTCCGCCGAGGCGGCCAAGGAGTACGGCCTGATCGACGACGTCATCACGCACGCCGTGAACGTGCCGGGCGGCGGCGGCACCGGGGCGTGACCGGGCCGTGAGCCCGTACCGCCCCGCAGCACCGACCCCAGCCCACTGCTCATCTCCAGGACGGTGAACGTGACCACCCAGAACATTTCCGGCAGCGGCCTGTACGACCGCGCGAACGCCGCCGAGGCCCGCTACGTCGTCCCGCGCTTCGTGGAGCGCACCTCCCAGGGCATCCGCGAGTACGACCCGTACGCGAAGCTCTTCGAGGAGCGCGTGATCTTCCTCGGGGTGCAGATCGACGACGCCTCCGCCAACGACGTCATGGCGCAGTTGCTGTGCCTGGAGTCGATGGACCCGGACCGCGACATCTCGGTCTACATCAACAGCCCCGGCGGCTCCTTCACGGCGCTGACGGCCATCTACGACACGATGCAGTTCGTCAAGCCCGACATCCAGACGGTCTGCATGGGCCAGGCGGCCTCCGCCGCAGCCGTGCTGCTCGCCGCCGGCACCCCCGGCAAGCGGATGGCGCTGCCCAACGCCCGCATCCTGATCCACCAGCCGTACAGCGAGACCGGTCGCGGCCAGGTCTCCGACCTGGAGATCGCCGCCAACGAGATCCTGCGGATGCGGGCGCAGCTGGAGGAGATGCTGGCCAAGCACTCCAGCACCCCGATCGAGAAGATCCGCGACGACATCGAGCGAGACAAGATCCTCACGGCCGAGGAGGCCCTCTCCTACGGTCTGGTCGACCAGATCGTCTCGACCCGCAAGGGTTCGGCGATCGCGGTCTGACGCACGGCAGGGCACTTCGCGACAAGAAGTCCCCTCTTGGAGCCGCAGGGTTGTGCAGGTCACGACCCAGTAGCTCCAAGGGGGGCCCGCACCGGGGGCGCGGCAAGGTACCGTCGATAGGCAAGCACCAGGACTCGTCGAACTGACGGGACCCAGGCGAAGGGGAAGCACCTCGTGGCACGCATCGGTGACGGCGGCGATCTGCTCAAGTGCTCGTTCTGCGGAAAGAGCCAGAAGCAGGTGAAGAAGCTCATCGCAGGACCCGGTGTGTACATCTGCGACGAGTGCATCGACCTCTGCAACGAGATCATCGAGGAGGAGCTCGCCGAGTCCTCCGAGGTGCGGTGGGAGGACCTGCCGAAGCCGCGCGAGATCTACGAGTTCCTCGAGAGCTACGTCGTCGGCCAGGAGCCCGCGAAGAAGGCGCTGTCCGTCGCGGTCTACAACCACTACAAGCGGGTGCAGGCCGGTGAGAACGGCGGTGGCCGCGGCCACGACGACGGCATCGAGCTCGCCAAGTCCAACATCCTGCTGCTCGGCCCCACGGGCTCCGGCAAGACCCTGCTCGCCCAGACCCTGGCGCGGATGCTGAACGTACCGTTCGCCATCGCGGACGCCACGGCGCTGACCGAGGCGGGGTACGTCGGCGAGGACGTCGAGAACATCCTGCTCAAGCTGATCCAGGCGGCCGACTACGACGTCAAGAAGGCCGAGACGGGCATCATCTACATCGACGAGATCGACAAGGTCGCCCGCAAGAGCGAGAACCCGTCGATCACCCGGGACGTCTCCGGCGAGGGCGTGCAGCAGGCGCTGCTGAAGATCCTGGAGGGCACCACCGCCTCGGTGCCCCCGCAGGGCGGGCGCAAGCACCCGCACCAGGAGTTCATCCAGATCGACACCACCAACGTGCTCTTCATCGTCGGCGGCGCCTTTGCCGGCCTGGAGAAGATCATCGAGTCCCGGGCCGGGGCCAAGGGCATCGGCTTCGGCGCGACTATCCGCTCCAAGCGCGAGATGGACGCCGCCGACCAGTTCTCCGAGGTCATGCCGGAGGACCTGGTGAAGTTCGGCATGATCCCCGAGTTCATCGGTCGTCTGCCGGTCATCACCTCGGTCCACAACCTGGACCGCGAGGCACTGCTGCAGATCCTGGTCGAGCCGCGCAACGCCCTGGTCAAGCAGTATCAGCGGCTTTTCGAGCTCGACGGTGTCGAGCTCGAGTTCGAGCGCGGCGCCCTGGAGGCCATCGCCGACCAGGCCATCCTCCGCCAGACCGGCGCCCGGGGCCTGCGCGCCATCATGGAGGAGGTGCTGATGTCGGTGATGTACGAGGTGCCCTCGCGCAAGGACGTCGCCTGCGTCGTCATCACCGAGGACGTCGTCCACTCCAATGTGAACCCCACCCTGGTGCCGCGCGAGCCGCGCATCATCGGCAAGGGTGAGCAGAAGAGCGCGTAGCGCCCACCCGGTACACGAAGGGGCGCCCGGCGATCCGGGCGCCCCTTTCACGTGCCGTGGTGCCCGGTCAATTCTTGACGCGTACCTCATCGCGGATCTTCACGGTGCTGTCGGCCCACTCCGTCAGGGACGGGGCCTTGGTGGCGCCGGTGAAGTCCATGTTCATGTCGACCGCGAGGGCGACCGTGCTGTCGTCGGCCCAGGCGCAGTACGGGAAGGCCGTCGCGGCGGTGCCGAGTGTGCCGCACTTCATGATGTCCCCGTCGAAGCCGGAGGGGTGAACCTCCTTCGGGGGCTCGCCACCCGCGGCGCCCGCCTTGGAGTTGAAGGCGCCGAGCATCTTGTCGAGCACGGTGTTCGGGTCACTGACGTCGCCGTAGGCCCCGGTGACGATCAGTTGGGTGCTGCCCTTCTTGTACGTGCCGGAGACCGTGGTGGCGTCGTCGATGCCCGCGTCGTCGCCGGTCTTGCCGTTGCTCAGCGACGCGTCGTTGCCCGACTTCGTGTACTGGCCGTCGAGCAGCGCGGTCGGCATGGACAGCTTGTAGTCGCCACCGCCGCCGGTGACACCGCCGCTCGTGAGGGCGACGATGCCGCCGCCTATGACCGCGACGGCGACCACGACGCCGATAACAATGCCGATGATCTTGCCCTTGCCGCCGGACGGCGGCGGCGGGGCGCCCCAGGCGCCCGGCTGCTGACCGTAGGGCCCCGGCTGCTGACCGTACGGGCCGAGCTGCTGAGCGTACGGGCCAGGCTGCTGACCGTAAGGTCCCGGTTGCTGCGGATAGCCGTAGCCGGCGGCCGGCTGAGGGGCCGGGGGCTGCTGCGGGTAGCCGTACCCGGGGGCGGGCGGCTGGGGCTGTCCCGGCGGGACCGGTGGCTGCTGGGGCTGGCCGCCCTGGCCCCCGTAGCCGGACTGTCCGCCGAAACCCGGCTGCGGTGGCGGCTGGTTGAAGCTCATCGGTGAGTCCCCTCGTTGAACTGCTGTCTTCTCGTACACCTCGTACTCATCCTCGCGGATCATTTAAACCGTCTTTACATCGGGACCGTCAGGACTTGGCAACAAGGCGGCGTGAATGTCCGGTTGCTCACCATGCCGCCCACGCGTTCTGGCCCGCGCGCCGCCGGGTGGACCGAAAGGCCGTCAGGAGTGCCGGACGGCCGGGCGGTTCGCGTGCCGCGGCGGTGACCGGTGGTCCGGCGTCGCGTGTCCCGCCCCGAGCCGCGGCTGTCTCCATGTCCCGTGGGGGATGTCCCGTGGGCGGGCGCCACGGGCCACCCGGATCCGCGGCGGCGGGTCTCCGGCCGGGCTCCCGGCGGGCACTCTCCCGCCGGCCGCCCTCCCCCACCCCTCGCGCCCGGGCACCGGCGGATTCGTAACCCGGCCCGCCGCGCCCGTAAACTGAGCGCCGTGACCGACAACACTCAGCAGGCCGCCGCGAGCGGACCGAACAGCGCGACCCCCGAACTGCCGACCCAGTACGCGCCGGCCGAGGTGGAGGGACCCCTGTACGAGCGCTGGGTAGAGCGCGGTTACTTCGAGGCCGACGCCAAGAGCGACAAGCCTCCCTACACCATCGTCATCCCGCCGCCGAACGTCACCGGCAGCCTCCACCTGGGCCACGCCTTCCAGCACACGCTGATGGACGCCCTGACCCGCCGCAAGCGCATGCAGGGCTACGAGGCGCTGTGGCTGCCCGGCATGGACCACGCGGGCATCGCCACCCAGAACAAGGTCGAGCAGCAGCTCGCCGAGGAGGGCAAGTCCCGGCACGACCTGGGCCGCGAGGCCTTCGTCGAGCGCGTGTGGCAGTGGAAGGAAGAGTACGGCGGCAGGATCCTCGGCCAGATGCGCCGCCTCGGCGACGGGGTCGACTGGTCGCGCGAGCGCTTCACGATGGACGAGGGGCTCTCCCGCGCCGTCCAGACGATCTTCAAGAAGCTCTATGACGACGACCTGATCTACCGCGCCGAGCGCATCATCAACTGGTGCCCGCGCTGCCTGACCGCGATCTCCGACATCGAGGTGGACTACCAGGAGGATGCCGGGGAACTGGTCTCCATCCGCTACGGCGAGGGTGAGGACTCCATCGTCGTGGCCACCACCCGTGCCGAGACGATGCTCGGCGACACGGCGGTCGCCGTCCACCCCGACGACGAGCGGTACCGGCACCTGGTCGGCCGGCACATCAAGCTGCCGCTCACCGACCGCACCATCCCGGTCATCGCCGACACCCATGTCGACCCGGAGTTCGGAACCGGTGCCGTCAAGGTCACCCCGGCGCACGACCCCAACGACTTCGCCATCGGGCAGCGCCACGACCTGCCCGCCCTGACCGTCATGGACGAGCACGGCGTGATCACCGTCCACGGCCCGTTCCTGGGCCTGGACCGCTTCGAGGCGCGTTCGTCCATCGTCGGGGCGCTGCGCGAGCAGGGGCGGATCGTCGCCGAGAAGCGCCCGTACATGCACTCCGTGGGCCACTGCTCACGCTGCAAGACCACCGTGGAGCCGCGCCTGTCGATGCAGTGGTGGGTCAAGGTCGGTCCGCTGGCGAAGGCCGCCGGTGACGCGGTCCGCGACGGCAGGGTCGGGATCCACCCCGAGGACCTGTCGCGGCGCTACTTCGACTGGGTCGACAACATGCACGACTGGTGCATCTCACGCCAGCTGTGGTGGGGCCACCGCATCCCGATCTGGTACGGCCCCGAGGGGGAGGTCGTCTGCGTCGGCCCCGACGAGGAGCCGCCGACGGGGGAGGGCTGGACGCAGGACGCCGACGTCCTGGACACCTGGTTCTCCTCCGGCCTGTGGCCGTTCTCCACGCTGGGCTGGCCTGAGCGGACCCGGGACCTGGAGAAGTTCTATCCGACCGACGTCCTGCTGACCGGCCACGACATCATCTTCTTCTGGGTCGCCCGGATGATGATGTTCGGCCTGTACGCGATGGACGGGGAGGCCCCCTTCAAGACCATCGCGCTCACCGGGCTGGTTCGCGACGAGTTCGGCAAGAAGATGTCGAAGTCCAACCCGAACGCGGTGGACCCCCTGGACTGGATGGACAAGTACGGCTCTGACGCGGTCCGCTTCACCCTGGCCAAGGGTGCCAACCCGGGCGCCGACGTGCCGATCGGCGAGGACTGGGTCCAGGGCTCCCGCAACTTCACCAACAAGATCTGGAACGCCACGCGCTTCGCGCTGATGAACGGCGCCACCGTCGAGGGCGAACTGCCCGGGCCCGAGGAGCTGTCCGCCACGGACCGCTGGATCCTGTCCCGGCTGAACGCCACGGTCGCCGAGGTGGACGCGCTCTACGACGACTACCAGTTCGCGAAGCTGAGCGACGCGCTCTTCCACTTCGCGTGGGACGAGGTCTTCGACTGGTACGTCGAGCTCTCCAAGACGACCTTCCTCGCGGGCGGCCGCCCCGCCGAGGTCTCCCGGCGGGTGCTGGGCGAGGTCCTGGACAAGCTGCTGCGGCTGCTGCACCCGGTGGTCCCCTTCGTCACCGAGACGCTGTGGACCACGCTCACCGGGCGTGAGTCGATCGTGATCGCCGACTGGCCGGCCGACTCCGGCTTCCGTGACGCGGTCGCGGAGCAGGAGATCGCGGCGGTGCAGTCGCTGGTCACCGAGGTCCGGCGGTTCCGCGCCGACCAGGGCCTGCAGCCCGGCCAGAAGGTCCCGGCCCGGCTCCACCTCGGGTCCACGGGCCTCGCGGCGCACGAGGCGGCGGTCCGGCAGCTGCTGCGCCTGCAGCCCGAGGGCGAGGGCTTCACCGCGACGGCGACCCTCCCGGTCGCGGGCGTGACGGTCGCGCTGGACCTGTCCGGGGCGATCGACGTGGAGGCCGAGCGCAAGCGGCTCGCCAAGGACCTGGCCGCGGCCGAGAAGGAGAAGGCGCAGGCCACGGCGAAGCTGGGCAACGAGGCGTTCCTGGCGAAGGCGCCGGAACCGGTCGTCGCCAAGATCCGCACCCGCCTGGAGGCGGCGGAGGCGGACATCGCACGCATCACCGCGCAGCTGTCCTCGCTGCCGCAGGGCTGAGGCACCGGTTGCGGGCAGGCGGGAAACGCCTGCCCGCAACGCGGATCCACCTGGCCGCTTCGTACAATGAGGTCGTGACAAACCCGCGCCCCGAGAACGACGAGCCCCTTTCCGACCCGCTGGCCGCGATGGGCCTGGGCGGGGACGAGGACGAAGCCGACACCGACCCCGGCCGCGAGGCCGACCTGGCGGTGATCGAGGCGGGCAGCCGTACCCTCCGGGCCGGGTCACCGGTGCCGCAGGACGACGGCATCCCGGCACGGCCCACCGACCCGGAGGCCGACAGGGCCCTGCGCGAGGTCGAGGGGGAGCTGGCCGGCCGCTGGCCGGAGACGAAGCTGGAACCGTCGCTGGACCGGATGACCGCGCTGATGGACATCCTGGGCGAGCCGCAGCGGACCTACCCCTCGATCCACATCACCGGTACCAACGGCAAGACGAGCACCGCCCGCATGATCGAGCAGTTGCTGCTCGCCTTCGACCTGCGCACCGGCCGCTACACCAGCCCGCACGTGCAGTCGGTCACCGAGCGGATCAGCCTGGACGGGCGGCCGATCTCGGCGGAGAGATTCATCGAGACCTACCGGGACCTCACGCCGTACGTGGAGATGGTCGACGGCTCGCAGCCGTACCGGATGTCGTTCTTCGAGGTGCTGACCGGCATGGCGTACGCCGCCTTCGCCGACGCCCCGGTCGACGTCGCCGTCGTCGAGGTCGGCATGGGGGGCAGCTGGGACGCGACCAACGTGGTGGACGGTACGGTCGCCGTCGTCACCCCGGTCGACCTGGACCACACCGACCGCCTGGGCGCGACGCCCGGCGAGATCGCGGTGGAGAAGAGCGGCGTCGTCAAGAAGGACGCCACCGTCGTGCTGGCCCAGCAGCCCGTGGAGGCTGCCCAGGTGCTGCTGAAGCGAGCCGTGGAGGTGGACGCGACGGTCGCCCGGGAGGGCATGGAGTTCGGCGTCGTGCACCGTGAGGTGGCCGTCGGCGGGCAGATGCTGACCCTGCGCGGTCTGGGCGGGGAGTACGAGCAGGTGTTCCTGCCGCTGCACGGCGAGCACCAGGCGCACAACGCGGTCGTGGCGCTCGCCGCGGTGGAGGCCTTCTTCGGCGTCGGCACCCTGCACGCCCGCACCCTCGACGTCGACACCGTCCGCACCGCCTTCGCGAACGTTACCTCGCCGGGCCGGCTGGAGGTCGTGCGCCGCAGCCCCGCCGTGGTGCTGGACGCGGCACACAACCCGGCGGGAGCCCGCGCGGCGGCCGCCGCCCTGGGCGAGGCCTTCGGCTTCACCCATCTGGTGGGCGTGGTCGGGACGAGCGCCGACAAGGACGTACGGGGCCTGCTGGAGGCCTTCGAGCCGGTCTTCGCGGAGGTCGTGGTGACGCAGAACTCCACCCACCGCGCCATGGACGTCGACGAGCTGGCCGCGCTCGCGGTCGAGGTCTTCGGGGACGAGCGCGTACAGGTGGAGCCGCGGCTGGACGACGCCATCGAGGCGGCGGTGACGCTCGCCGAGGAGCAGGGGGAGTTCTCGGGCGCCGGGGTGCTGATCACCGGATCGGTGATCACGGTGGGAGAGGCCCGGCTGCTGCTGGGCCGGAAGTGACGAGCGGGAAGCGAAGCGAAGCGGATGCGGACCCTGTGCGCGAGCACCCTGATCGGTGAGTTCTTCGTGATCGGCTTCGCCGGTCTGGTGGCGATGAAGCAGCCGGAGCTGTCGGCCGGCACGGTGTGGACGCTCAGCGGCATCGCCATGGCCCTGTGCGTGCTGCTGTGCGGCGTGCTCGGGCGGCGCGGCGCACTGGGCGTCGGCTGGCTGCTGCAGGCGGGACTGATCGCGAGCGGCTTCGTGGTCCCGGTGATGTTCTTCCTGGGCGCGGTCTTCGCGGCGCTGTGGTGGGCCGCGATCCACTTCGGCCGGAAGGTCGACGAGGTGAAGGCGGCGCGGGCCGCGCAGCCGGCCTGACCACGTCCGCCGGCCCCGGGCGAAGGGGTGCCGTCGGGCGTGGTGAACCCCGGTAATGTCGTCGTACCCGCATCACGTACGAAGGAGTCACACCGTGTCCCAGCGCACCCTCGTCCTGCTCAAGCCGGACGCCGTCCGTCGTGGCCTGGTCGGCGAGATCCTCGGCCGCATCGAGCGCAAGGCGGGCTGGAGCATCACCGCGCTGGAGCTGCGCACGCTCGACCGCGCCATCCTCGAGCAGCACTATGCCGAGCACGTGGGCCGGCCCTTCTACGAGCCGCTGGTCGAGTTCATGGCCTCCGGTCCGGCCGTCGCCCTGGTCGTCACGGGGGAGCGGGTCATCGAGGGGCTGCGCGCGCTGGCCGGCCCGACCGACCCGATCGCGGCCGCCCCGGGCTCGATCCGCGGCGACTTCGGCACCATCGTCCGCGAGAACCTGATCCACGCCTCCGACTCCGAGGAGTCGGCCGAACGCGAGATCAAGATCTTCTTCCCCGGTCTGGCCTGATCCTCCCCGGCGGATTCGCCCCCCGCATCCGCCGTTGACGCCCGATCAGCTCAACGGGCGGCCGGAAATTTTCCGGCCGTCCACAGGCCTGCGCGGGGGCGTGGGGGAACCAATTCCGCCGACACGGCGTCACCATTGCGAAGGACGGCTGTGCGTTCTGATGACAATGGCGGCGGAACCCTGACCCCGCGCACCAGCGGGCGCGACTACGATGGAATCTCCGCACCTCCGGCTCGGCGCCCAGCAGCGCACCGCCGTGCTCACCCCCACATCGCTCCAGCTCGGGAAGGCCAGACGTATCCTCATGGCGAACAACATGTCGTTCATCGGCCGTGACATGGCTGTCGACCTCGGCACCGCCAACACGCTGGTGTACGTCAGGGGTCGCGGGATCGTCCTCAACGAGCCGTCCGTCGTCGCCATCAACACCAACACGGGCGGCATCCTGGCGGTCGGCTCCGAAGCGAAGAAGATGATCGGCCGGACCCCCGGCAACATCGTCGCGGTCCGTCCCCTCAAGGACGGGGTGATCGCGGACTTCGAAATCACCGAGCGCATGCTGCGCTACTTCATCCTCAAGATCCACAAGCGTCGCTACCTGGCCCGCCCGCGCGTCGTGGTCTGCGTCCCCTCCGGCATCACCGGGGTGGAGCGCCGCGCCGTCATCGAGGCCGCCACCCAGGCCGGCGCGCGCCAGGTGCACATCATCGAGGAGCCCATGGCCGCCGCGATCGGCGCCGGGCTCCCGGTCCACGAGGCGACCGGCAACATGGTCGTCGACATCGGCGGCGGCACCACAGAGGTGGCCGTCATCTCGCTCGGCGGCATTGTCACCGCGCAGTCCATCCGGGTGGCGGGTGACGAGCTGGACAACGCGATCATCCAGCACATCAAGAAGGAGTACAGCCTCCTGCTGGGCGAGCGCACCGCGGAATCGATCAAGCTCACCATCGGGTCGGCCTTCGCGGTGGACGACGAGGAGCACACCGAGATCCGCGGCCGCGACCTGGTCTCCGGCCTGCCCAAGACGGTGGTCGTCTCGGCCGCCGAGGTGCGCAAGGCGATCGAGGAGCCGGTCAACGCCATCGTCGACGCGGTCAAGACGACCCTCGACAAGTGCCCGCCCGAGCTGTCCGGCGACATCATGGACCGCGGCATCGTCCTGGCGGGCGGCGGCGCGCTGCTGCGCGGCCTGGACGAGCGGCTGCGCAGCGAGACCGGTATGCCGATCCACATCGCCGAGTCCCCGCTGGACTGCGTGGCTCTCGGAGCCGGCAAGTGCGTCGAGGAGTTCGAGGCGCTGCAGCAGGTCCTGGACGCGCAGCCGCGCAGATGAGTCCTCACGATCCGTCGTACGGGTGAAGTCGCACCCGCACGCCGGATCGTTCTACCTCCCGGAAGGGCCCATCGGGCCCACGGGCTCACACGCTCTGACGAGGAAGGCACGGACTGGCCCCCGTGAGGGACACACGAGAGAGCCGGCTTCTGCTGGTGCTGCTGGTGGCGATCGCTTTCGCGCTGATCACCGTCGACATCCGCGGCGGTGAGGACTCACCGCTGGACGGCGCCCGGTCCGGCGCGGCCGCCGTCTTCGGCCCCGTCGAGAACGGGGTCGCGGCCGCGGTCGACCCGGTGGAAGGCGCCGTGGACGCGGTACGCGACTCCGGCGACCGCAGCAGCCGCATCAGCCAACTGGAGCGGGAGAACGCCGAGCTGAAGCAGCAACTCGGCAGCAAGGACGTCACGCGCGAGCGGGCCCGCGAACTCGACAAGCTGCTCAAGCTCGCGGGAGCCGGTCAGTACCGCGTCAAGGGCGCGCAGGTCATCGCGATAGGAGCCGCCCAGGGCTTCTCCTGGACGGTCACCATCGACTCCGGTGCCAACGACGGCATCCAGCGCGACATGACGGTGGTCAACGGGGACGGCCTGGTCGGCCGCGTCACCACGGTCGGCCCCTCCACCTCGACCGTCCTGCTCGCCTGCGACCCGGACTTCACCGTCGGCACGCGGCTGGAGAAGTCCTCCGAGCTCGGCTTCGCCACGGGCCAGGGCAACCGGCCGATGCGGGTGCAGCTCCTCAACGGCAAGGCCCACGTGAAGAAGGGCTCCCGGCTGGTCACCTTCGGCTCGCAGGCGGACAAGCCCTTCGTGCCCGGTGTGCCGGTCGGCACGGTGGCCAAGGTCGACCGGGCCGGCGGCGGTCTCACCCGTACGGTAGAGGTCAGCCCGTTCGTCGGCTTCACCAAGCTCGACATCGTCGGCGTCGTCGTCCAGGGACCGCGCAAGGACCCGCGTGACTCGGTGCTCCCGGCAGGGCCGAAGCCGGTCCCGACGGTCACCGTCACGGCGACGCCGAGCGTGAGCCCCTCTCAGCCCTCGCTCTACGGACAGGAGTAGGTCGATGAAGCGCGCTGCGCTCGCCACCGGCCTCGTGGTCGTCGGCATGGTCCTCCAGGTGTGTGTCCTGGCCCGCCTCCATCTGCCCGGCGCCGTCCCCGACCTGCTGCTGCTCGTCGTCCTCGGCCTCGCACTGACGTACGGCCACGTGGCCGGCTGCCTCATCGGCTTCGGCGCCGGCCTGCTCGCCGACCTCGCCCCGCCCGCCGACCACGCCGCGGGGCGCTATGCCCTCGTGCTGTGCGTCGTCGGCTACCTGGCCGGCCTGGTCAAGCCCGACGGCGGCCAGTTGCGGTCGGCGACCCGTCCGATGCTGGTCGTGGTCGGCGCCGCCATCGGCTCCACGGTGCTGTACGCGGCCGTGGGCGCCCTGGTCGGGGACACCGCGGCCCAGCACGTGGGCCTGGGCAAACTGCTGTTCACCGCCGCCCTGTACGACCTGCTGCTCGCGCCGTTCACCGTGCCGTGGATCATGGCCCTGGCCCGCCGGTCCCAGAGCGACCCCCTCGCGGAGGACGCCTCCGGCCCCGGATTCGGCGCCCGCATCGGCGGTCCGCGTTCGAGCCTGCTGGGCCGGGTGGGGAGCGTCGCCAAGGGAGGACGGCGCTTGTGAGGTCCCACCAGCCCCTGGGCTTCGCCATGGGGGAGCCCGTCACCACCACCACTGCGACGAAAAGACCTCGTGCGGGAGGGGCGGCGTGAGCAACATCCCCGAGACGGGACGGACGCCGCGGGTCACGATCCGGCTGGTGGTCCTCCAGATCCTCGTCCTGTCCCTGCTGTTCACTCTCGGTGGACGGCTGTGGTTCCTGCAGATCCGTGACGGCCACGCCTACACGGCGCAGGCCAACAGCAACAACGTCCAGGAGGTCGTCGCGCCCGCCGTCCGCGGCTCGATCCTGGACGACAGGGGAGTGGCGCTCGCCGACAACGAGACCCGGCTGGTGGTCTCGGCGAGCCGCACCGACCTGCTGAAGCAGAAGGACGACGGCAAGGCGGTGCTGACGCGACTGGCCGACGTACTGCACATGAAGCCGGAGGAGGTCCTGGGCAGGGTCCGGCTCTGCGACTCCCAGACCCCCAAGCCCTGCTGGAACGGCTCGCCGTACCAGCCGATCCCCATCACCGACGAGGCCACCACCCAGCAGGCGCTGCAGATCATGGAGCGCCGCGAGGACTTCCCCGGCATCACCGCGGAGCCCACCGCGGTGCGCCGCTACACCTCGCCGTTCGGCGCCAACGCCTCCCAGGTCCTCGGCTACCTCTCGCCGGTGACGGACGAGGAGCTGACCGCGGCGGAGAAGAAGGGCCAGTCGCTGCTGCGCTCGGACCAGATCGGCCGTTCCGGCCTGGAGCGCACCTACGACCGCGAGCTGCGCGGCAAGGCCGGCGTCACCCGCTACGAGGTGGACAACCTCGGGCGGGTCATCGGCAAGGCGGGCGAGACCGCCGCCGAGCCCGGCAGCCACCTGGTCACCAGCATCGACGCCCGCGTCCAGGCGGTGGCCGAGAAGGAGCTCGACGAGGCGATGAAGGTCGCCCGCAAGACCTTCGACAAGGTCACCGGCAGCCTCTACAAGGCGGACTCGGGCGCGGTCGTCGTCATGGACGTGCACACCGGCCAGGTCATCGCGATGGCCAGCGCGCCCACGTACAACCCGAACGTCTGGGTCGGTGGCATCTCCGCCAAGGACTACGCCGGGCTGACCGGCAAGAACTCCAACTTCCCGCTGCTCAACAGGGCCATACAGGGTCAGTCGGCGCCCGGCTCGACCTTCAAGGCGATCTCCACCTCGGCCGCCGTGAAGGCCGGCTACGACATCAACGGGCGCTACCCCTGCCCGTCGTCGATGACCATCGGCGGCCGGGTCTTCAACAACTTCGAAGGGGAGAGCGCGGGCTCCATCACCCTTGCCCACGCCCTGGAGATCTCGTGCGACACCGTCTTCTACGGCCTGTCCTACGACCAATGGCTGAAGGACGGCGGCACCAAGCCCAAGAAGCACCCCAACGACTGGTTCTACAAGACCGCCAAGGAGTACGGCCTCGGCTCGGTGACCGGCATCGACCTGCCCGCCGAGGTGCCGGGCCGGATCCCGGACCGGCAGTGGAAGCGCGACTACTACGAGGCCAACAAGGACTACTGGTGCAAGGTCGCCAAGACCGACAAGCAGGACTACGCGAGCCAGATCGCGCGCGAGAACTGCGTCGACGGCTACGTGATGCGCGCCGGTGACTCCGTCAACTACGCCATCGGCCAGGGCGACACCCTCGTCACCCCGATCCAGATGGCCAACATCTACGCGGCCATCTCCAACGGCGGCACGCTCTACCAGCCCACCATCGGCAAGGCGGTCATCAGCGCCGACGGCAGCAAGGTCACCCGCATCAAGCCGAAGGTCAACGGCAAGGCCCCGGCCACCAAGAAGACGCTGAAGTACATCAACGAGGCCCTGGAGGGCGTCGTCACCCACGGTACGGCCGCCTGGCGGTTCGGCGGCTGGCCGCAGGACAAGATCCCGCTGCACGCCAAGACCGGTACCGCGGAGGTCGCCGGCAAGCAGACCACGTCGTGGTTCACGACGTACAGCAAGGACTACGCGATCGTCATGACGATCTCCCAGGGCGGTACCGGTTCCGGTGGTTCCGGTCCGGCCGTCCGCAAGATCTACGAGGCGATGTACGGCGTCCAGGAGGACGGGTCGATCGACACCAAGAAGGCGCTGCTGCCGCGCCCCCTGAGCGAGCTGCCGAAGATCGACACCGACGGCACCATCCGGGTCGCCAAGGCCGCCTGGGCCGACCTGCCGCAGCTGCCCGCCGCGCCGCGGGACACCGTGCTGGCGGCCGCCGCGCTGCCCCCGGACCGCACCGGGAAGGTCCTGTCGGGCAGGAGGCACCGGTCGTGAGCGCGTACGGCTACGTGGCCCGGCGCCTCACCCCCGAACGGGGCACGCTGGGCAAGCTCCTGGCCCGGGACTCGATACTGCGCCGGATGGACTGGCTGCTGCTCGGCGCCGCCCTCGCGCTGTCCGTGATCGGCACGGCGCTGGTGTTCTCCGCGACACGCAACCGTACGGAGCTCACCCACGGGGATCCGTACTACTTCCTGCTGCGGCACATGCTCAACACCGCCATCGGGTTCGCACTCGCCGCCGGCACGGTGACGCTGGGCCACCGCCGGCTGCGGGGCGCCGTGCCGGTGCTCTACGCCGTCTCGGTGCTGCTGGTCACCGCGGTGCTGACCCCGCTGGGCTCCACGGTCAACGGCGCCCACGCCTGGATCGTGCTGGGCGGCGGCTTCTCGCTGCAGCCCTCGGAGTTCACCAAGATCACCATCATCCTCGGCATGGCGATGATGCTGTCGGCGCGCGTCGACGCCGGCGACCGGCTCTTCCCCGACCACCGCACGGTCGCCCAGTCGCTCGGTTTCGCCATACTGCCGATGGGGATCGTCATGCTGATGCCCGACCTCGGGTCGGTCATGGTGATGGCGGTCATCGTGCTCGGCGTGCTGCTGGCCTCCGGCGCCTCCAACCGCTGGGTCCTCGGACTGATCGCCGCCGGCGCCGGCGGCGCCACCGCGGTCTGGCAGCTCGGTGTGCTGGACCAGTACCAGATCGACCGCTTCGCCGCCTTCGCCAACCCCGCCCTCGACCCCGCGGGCGTCGGCTACAACACCAACCAGGCGCGCATCGCCATCGGCTCCGGCGGACTGCTCGGCAAGGGCCTGTTCGAGGGCAGCCAGACCACGGGGCAGTTCGTACCGGAGCAGCAGACCGACTTCGTCTTCACCGTGGCGGGGGAGGAGCTCGGCTTCGTCGGGGCGGCCCTGATCATCGTGCTGCTGGGCGTGATCATGTGGCGCGGCTGCCGCGTCGCCCGCAACGCCACCGACCTGTACGGCACGATCATCGCGGCCGGCATCGTCGCCTGGTTCGCCTTCCAGTCCTTCGAGAACATCGGCATGACCCTCGGCATCATGCCGGTGGCCGGTCTGCCACTGCCGTTCGTCTCGTACGGCGGATCGTCGATGTTCGCGGTCTGGATCGCGATCGGGCTGCTGCAGGCCATCCACATGAAGCGGCCGATGTCGGCCTGACCCCGCGCACCGGGCGAACGCCCCATTGCGGCCCGGCGAGGCCGCGACTACGTTCCTGACATGGGGAAGCGTGTCGCGGAGACCGAGCGCAAGTACGAGGCCGACCGGCGGACCGGCGAGCCCGACCTCGAGGGCCTGCCCGGGGTCGCGGCGGTGCGTGTGCTGGAACCGGCCGAACTGGACGCCGTCTACGTCGACACCCGCGACCTGCGGCTGGCCACCCACAAGATCACGCTGCGCCGCCGCACCGGCGGCGACGACGCGGGCTGGCACCTGAAGCTGCCCAGCGCACAGGCCGACACCCGCACCGAGGTGCACGCGCCACTGGGCAAGCAGGGCCGCAGGGGCGGCCCGCGGGTGCCCGGGCCCCTGCTCGCCGAGATCGCCGCGATCGTCCACGACCGGGAGCTCGTCCCGGTCGCCCGGCTCCGCACCAGCCGCAGCCGCGTGCACCTCGTCGACGCCGAGGGCACGCCCCTGGTGGAGATCGCCGACGACCGCGTCCGCGCCACCGCCCTCGACCACGGCGCCGGGGCGGAGCGCGCCTGGACCGAGGTCGAGACCGAACTCCTCGACGGCGACACCGCGCTGCTCGACGCCGTCGGCAAGCGGTTGCGCGCCGTCGGGCTGCGGCGCTCGAAGTCCCCCTCGAAGCTGGCCCGCGCCCTCGGTGATCGCCTGGCCGCCGCTCCCCGGCCCCCGCAGCCGCCGTCCTCGGCCCGCACGGCGGGGGACGTCGCCCTCGCGTACGTGCACGAGCAGGTCGCCGCGATCACCGGCTGGGACCCGGAGGTCCGCCGCGACGAACCGGACTCCGTGCACCAGATGCGGGTCTCCACCCGCCGGCTGCGCAGCGCCCTGAAGACCTTCCGCCGCGAGCTCGACCGTGCGGTGACCGACCCCATCGGCGACGAACTGCAATGGCTCGCCGGAGTGCTGGGCCTCGAGCGCGACCGCGAGGTCCTCGCCGAGCGCCTGAGGGACCGCCTG
Source organism: Streptomyces sp. ME19-03-3 (assembly GCA_033793685.1). Taxonomy (GTDB): domain Bacteria; phylum Actinomycetota; class Actinomycetes; order Streptomycetales; family Streptomycetaceae; genus Actinacidiphila. The sequence continues at coordinate 46,199 of JARAXD010000009.1, forward strand.
GCCGGACTGCCGGCGGAACTCGCCACGAAGGCCGTCACCGCACGCATCGGCGGCGACGCCCCCGTCCACGCGGGCGCCCGCAGGGAACTCCTGTGCGAACTGGGGAGCGGGCGCTACTTCCGGCTCCTGGACACCCTGGAGTCACTCCTCGCCGAGCCGCCCCTGCTCGACGGCGCCGCGGCCCCCGCGGCCGATGCCGTCGCCGAGGCCGTGCGTCGCGACCACCGGCGGCTGCGCCGGCGCGTCGAGCCCGCGCTGGAGCTGGAACCCGGCCACGAGCGCGACCTCGCCCTCCACGAGGCCCGCAAGGCCGCCAAACGGGCCCGCTACAGCAGCGAGGCCTCGCGGGCCGTCCCGGCGCTCCGCAAGGCCGCCAAGAAGCACACCAAGCGCATGAAGGCCGTCCAGCAGCTGCTGGGCGAGCACCAGGACAGCGTCATCTGCCGCGACGCCGTCCTCCGGCTCGCCGACGACGCCCGTGCGGCCGGCGAGGACACCTTCGCGTACGGGGTGCTCTTCCAGCTGGAACGCGACCGGGCCGGCGTGGCCGAGCGGGAACTGCCGGACGTCTGGCCCAAGGCAAACCGCGGCAAGCTGTCCGGTTGAGCAGGCCGGGGACGGCGGATACGGCCGCCGGAGGATGTCCCCGGCGCGCGGAGCGCGGCCGGAAGGCCCTTCGTGACGCGTTACGCTGAATGGTCACCCTTGCCAGCTCACGAAAGACACCTCTGATGCCTGTCGAGTCGGTCTTCCCCCAGCTCGAGGCCCTGCTGCCGCATGTGCAGAAGCCGATCCAGTACGTCGGCGGGGAACTGAACTCCACCGTCAAGCCCTGGGACGAGTGCGACGTCCGTTGGTCCCTGATGTACCCGGACGCCTACGAGGTCGGGCTGCCCAACCAGGGCGTCATGATCCTCTACGAGGTGCTCAACGAGCGCGAAGGGGTTCTCGCGGAGCGCACGTACAGCGTGTGGCCGGACCTCGAGGCGCTGATGCGCGAGCACGGCGTGCCGCAGTTCACCGTCGACGCGCACCGCCCGGTCAGGGCCTTCGACGTGTTCGGCCTGAGCTTCTCCACGGAGCTCGGCTACACCAACATGCTCACGGCCCTGGACCTCGCGGGCATCCCGCTGCAGGCCCGGGACCGCACGGAGGACGACCCCATCGTGCTCGCCGGCGGCCACGCGGCCTTCAACCCGGAGCCGATCGCGGACTTCCTGGACGCCGCCGTGATCGGCGACGGCGAGCAGGCCGTCCTGGAGATCACCGACGTGATCCGCGCCTGGAAGGCCGAGGGCCGCCCCGGCGGCCGCGACGAACTGCTGTTCCGGCTGGCCCGCACCGGCGGGGTCTACGTACCGAAGTTCTACGACGTGGAGTACCTGGCCGACGGCCGGATCGCCCGCGTCGTCCCCAACCGCTCCGGCGTGCCGTGGCGCGTGTCCAAGCACACGGTGATGGACCTCGACGAGTGGCCCTACCCGAAGCAGCCGCTGGTCCCCCTCGCGGAGACGGTCCACGAGCGCATGTCCGTGGAGATCTTCCGCGGCTGCACCCGGGGCTGCCGCTTCTGCCAGGCCGGCATGATCACCCGACCGGTGCGCGAACGCAGCATCACCGGTATCGGCGAGATGGTCGACAAGGGCCTGAAGGCCACCGGCTTCGAGGAGGTCGGCCTGCTGTCGCTGTCCTCCGCCGACCACTCCGAGATCGCCGACGTCGCCAAGGGCCTCGCCGACCGGTACGAGGAGGACAAGATCGGCCTGTCCCTCCCCTCAACCCGCGTCGACGCCTTCAACATCGACCTGGCCAACGAGCTGACCCGCAACGGCCGCCGGTCGGGCCTCACCTTCGCCCCCGAGGGCGGCTCCGAGCGCATCCGCAAGGTCATCAACAAGATGGTCTCGGAGGAGGACCTGATCCGCACCGTCGCCACCGCCTACGGCAACGGCTGGCGCCAGGTGAAGCTGTACTTCATGTGCGGTCTGCCGACGGAGACCGACGAGGACGTGCTGCAGATCGCCGACATGGCGAAGAACGTCATCGCCAAGGGCCGCGAGGTCACCGGCCAGAACGACATCCGCGCCACGGTGTCGATCGGCGGCTTCGTGCCCAAGCCGCACACCCCGTTCCAGTGGGCCCCGCAGCTCGGCGTCGAGGAGACCGACGCCCGCCTGGAGAAGCTGCGCGACGCCATCCGCGGCGACCGGAAGTTCAGCCGCAACATCGGCTTCCGGTACCACGACGGCAAGCCGGGCATCATCGAGGGCCTGCTCTCGCGCGGCGACCGCCGCGTGGGCGCCGTCATCCGCGCCGTCTACGAGGACGGCGGCCGCTTCGACGGCTGGCGCGAGCACTTCAGTTACGACCGCTGGATCCGCATGTGCGAGCAGACGCTTCCGGAGCAGGGCGTGGACCTCGCCTGGTACACCACGCGCGAGCGCACCTACGAAGAGGTCCTGCCCTGGGACCACCTGGACTCCGGCCTCGACAAGGACTGGCTCTGGGAGGACTGGCAGGACGCCCTGGACGAGACCGAGGTCGAGGACTGCCGCTGGACCCCGTGCTTCGACTGCGGGGTGTGTCCTCAGCTCGACACCCACATCCAGATCGGCCCGACGGGGAAGAAGCTGCTGCCGCTGACCGTGGTCAACTCCTGACCACGGTGGGCGCAGGCCCCGCTGTCGCGCCTGTCCCGGGCCGACGGCGGGGCCCCCGCGTCACCCGCTGCGGCAGGAGGGGCCGGGGACGTGTGCGGGTCTCGTGCTCGCCGATCACCTCAGGCCATGGGATACCCTTTCGTAGCCCGCAGCCATGGGAGAGACGGGTTGGTCATCTCGCGGTCACCGTGAACCCACCTTGCTCCGGTGACCGCAGCTCTGCCGGTCAGCCGCCGCCCGTGGACGCGCGTCCGTTGTTCCATGGTGACCCCGTACCCGACCAGAGGTGGCCGTGCCAAGTTTGTCCTCAGAAACGGCGAAGACCGCGCCGGATGTAAGCGTCGTCGTCATTGTCTACAACGACGCGGAGCGGTTGCCCGTGGCGGTCCAGTCGGTACTCGACCAGAGCCTGCGGGCAGTCGAGGTGATCATCGCCGATGACTGCTCCACAGACGGGTCGTTCGAGGTCGCCCGGGCTCTCGAGGCCGACCATCCCGGCCGCGTGCGCGCCATCCGGCTTCCGGAGAACAGCGGCGGTTGCGGTGAGCCCCGCAACCAGGGCATCGCCGTGGCGCGGGGCAAGTACGTCATGTTCCTCGACAGCGACGACACGCTCGAGGCAGACGCCTGCCGGAACATGTTCGAGGCGGCCGAGCGTACCGGGTCCGACCTGGTCTCCGGTGTCTGCGTGCGGGTGTACGTCGACAGCCGCGACGGCAAGCAGACCGACTGGTACCCCGCGCTGTACCGATCGACCCGCACCGTTGAGTCCATAGAGGAGATACCTGATCTCCTCTACGACACGCTCTCGACCAACAAGTGCTACCGGCGCGAATTTCTGCTCGAGAACGACCTGCGGTTCCCCAGGGGCATCCACTACGAGGACCTTCTCTTCTCAGCCCAGGCGTACATTGCGGCACAGCGGATCACGCTGATACCCAACCGGGTCTACTTCTGGAACGTCGTCCAGAAGGCCGAGGTCAAGTCGATCAGCAATCGACGCAACGAGATCAGGAACTTCTCGGACCGGGTCGAGATCCACCAGCGCATCGACGCCGTCCTCGCGGCCCACGGACTCGACGAGCTCAAACAGCACAAGGACCGCAAGTTCCTCAAGCACGACATGGTGCTCTACCTCCGGGAACTGCCGTTCCTGGGCGAGGAGTACCGGAACCAGTTCACCGAGATCGCCCGTGACTACCTGCGGGGCTTCCCCGACGAGGCGTACGCGGAGATCAACGCGATCCAGCGGATCTGCGCGTACCTCCTGGTGCAGGGTGACTGGGCCAACCTCATGCCCGCGATCGACACGCTGATCAACCGTCAGAAGCTCTCCGCGCCGCTGGTCGAGCGGGACGGCAGGATCTACTGGTGCGCCGAGCACCTCGACGACCCGCGGGGCCGCCGGATCCTCGACGTCACCGACCTCGGTTACCACGGGCGCCCGTTGGCGAAGATGAAGCTTCGCAACCAGCTCACGTCCTACGCGGAGCACGAGGGCACGGTCAGGATGTCCGGGACGGTGATCAACCCGCTCGGCCGAATCACCCCGGGCAGCAAGCTCAAGGCGACGCTGGAGTTCGTGTCCCGTCACCACGGGGCGCGGCCGCGGCGGTTCCCCGTCGGCGCCGTTCGACACGAGGGTCACGTCATCGCCTGGGAGGCCGAGGCCCCGCTGAGCCGCAGGCTGCGCCCGATCGGCGTGGTCGACCCGGTGTGGAACGTGCGCCTGAAACTGACCGTGGACGGCGTGAGCACCACGAGCCGGATCACGGTGGGTGACACCGATCTCCCGGAGCGCGGCACGATACGGATTCGGCCGCGGCTCAGCCGGCTCGTCGCCGACCACCTCGAGCCGGAGGTGTCGACCAAGCACCACCTCGCTTTCGTGCTCTCCCAGCGGGGCAAGGCGGCCCAGCGGACGATGGCGTTCATGCAGGGCAACCTCGACAGGTTCGTGGGCAGGTCCGCCAAGGCGGGCTACCGCTCGGTCGTCGGCCTGCGCAAAAGCTTGGGGTCCACCCCGGTCAAGATCCGTATGTACCACCGGATGATTCGCGTCCTCCCGGTGCGCAAGGGCACCGTGGTCTTCGAGAGCCAGCTCGGCAAGCAGTACAGCGACAGCCCGCGGGCGATCTACGAGGAACTGCGGCGGCGCAACGTGAAGTTCCGCCCCGTCTGGTCCTACGCGGACGGGCCCGAGGACTTCCCCGCCGACGCCCGGCGGGTGCGCCGCTGGTCCTACCGGTATCTGCGGGCCCTTGCCCAGGCTGAGTACTGGGTCGACAACCAAGGCATGCCTCTCAAGCTCGCCAAGCGCCGCGGCACCACCTACATCCAGACCTGGCACGGTTCGGCACTCAAGCGCATGGGCTTCGACGAGGCCGGGCTCCGCGCGAAGCCGTGGGCCGAGCGTGAGGCGTACCAGCGCTCCATCGATCGCTTCGACTACTTCGTCCTGCGCAGCGAACACGACGCCCGAACGTTGGCCAGGGCCTTCCGGGTGCCTGAGGAGAAGTGGCTCCGCACGGGCTACCCGCGCAACGACGCCCTCGTCCGCGGCAGGGACGCCGCCACCGCCGACCCCGCGGTGCAGGCGCTCGCGAAGCGGCTCGGCATCCGCAGGAACCTGCCGGTGGTGCTCTACGCACCGACCTTCCGGGCGCAGGAGAACGGCAAGGTCGCGCCCTTCGAGTTCGCCTTCGACCTGCAGCGTTTCGTGGACGAACTCGGTGACCGCTGCACCCTGCTGGTGCGCACCCACTACCTGAACAAGGTGACCCTTCCCCCCTCGGTCGGGAACAGGGTGGTCAATGTCTCGGACGAACACGACATCACGCCGCTCTACCTGTTGGCCGACGCGCTGGTCACCGATTACTCATCGGTGATGTTCGACTACGCACTGCTCCAGCGGCCCATGGTGTTCTTCGCCCACGACTGGGAGGAGTACGCCAATGACGCGCGCGGCACGTACTTCGACCTGCTCGCACAGGCACCCGGACCTGTCGTACGGGACGCCGAGGGGCTGTTCGCGGCCCTCGCCGACCTCGACGGCATCGCCTCGGCGTACTCGGCACGGCTCAAGGAGTTCGTGGCGGGCTACGGAGAGTACGACCAGGGCGACGCCGCGGCTCGGATCGTCGACCGCTGCTTCGGTGCGAAAGGGGAGCCCCGATGACGGGCCGGGACATATTCTTCGTCGGCAACGAGGCCGACGAACTCGGCGGCGTCGGCCGCTGGCAGACCCAGATGGCGCGGTTGCTGGCCGACCGGGGCCACCAGGTGCGCGTCATCGGTGTCGCGCCGGCGCGCAATCCGATGGACCTCGGTCAGGACCCCGGCTTCGCGACCGAGACTCTGCATGCGGTCCGGCCGAGGCCCCAGCGCCGTAAAGGACGGTCCCTGGGGACACTCAACGTCGTGGGCCTGTGGCGGGACGCCCGGCGGACATCCGAGGTCCGCAAGGCCGTGGACCGGCTGTCGGAACTGTTCCGGGCCGCCCGTCCAGGTGCGATGATCATCGTCACCCAGGTATGGGCCATGGAGTGGGTCCGCCTCGCGGACACCGCCGAGCACACCGTGATCGGCATGAGTCACGAGTCGTTTGAGGCTTCCCGCACCTCCTCGCGGTTCCGACGCGTGGAGGAGTACTACCCCGAGGCCGACCGGCTGCTGCTGCTGACCCAGGAAGACGCCGACCGCTGGATCCGGCAGGGTCTCAACAATGTCGGCTTCATGCCCAACCCGCTGCCGATGATGCCCGATTCGCCCTCCCCGCGGACGGAGAAGGCCGTCGTGAGCGTCGGCCGGCTCGACGACCAGAAGGGCGTTGACATGCTGCTCGACGCCTGGGCGGAGGCGGCGCCGCAAGTGCCCGGCTGGAAGCTGCGGCTGTACGGCACCGGAGAGCGGGAGGCCGAACTGCGCGCACAGTGCACCGCTCTGGGCCTGGACGACAGTGTCGAGTGGATGGGGCAGACCAACGATGTCGTCGGCGCCCTCCACGGTGCGTCACTGTTCGTCCAGGCCTCCCGCGGTGAGGGTTTCCCCCTGGCGCTGCTGGAGGCGATGGCCTGCGGGCTGCCGTGTGTGGCGTTCGACTGCGCCCCCGGCGTCCACGAGATCGTGCAGGACGAGGTCGACGGCCTGCTGGCCCGGCCGGGCAACGTCGTGGAGCTGGCCCGCCACATGGTGCGGATGATCCTTGACCAGGATCTGCGGGACACCATGGGCGACCTGGCGCGGAACAACGTCCAGCGCTATTCGCCGGAGCGGATCACCACCCGTTGGGAGGATCTCTTCGCGTTCATGGAGCGCTGAGCGGGGGCTGCCCAAGGGGCGTGCGGGGTGCGAGCGGGCGCCCCGCACGCCCCTCGGGGTCTCCGGGACCGTGCCGGGACGGAGCGGACGGCACCGGCGGGCGCCATAAGGAACCGGAAGGCCGGAACCCCCAGTAATCTGGTAGACGACAGGCAACCCCGTCCGGGGTGACCAGACACACGAGGGACTGAACGACACTGGGCAAGCGACAGCCCGAAGGCCCGCCGCCCGCACCCGCGGTGCAGCGCATCCGACTGCGCTACACCAAGCGCGGCCGCCTCCGGTTCACCAGCCACCGCGACTTCCAGCGCGCATTCGAGCGGGCGCTGCGGCGCGCCGAGGTGCCCATGGCGTACTCGGCGGGCTTCACCCCGCACCCCAAGGTCTCCTACGCGAACGCCGCACCCACCGGCGTCGCGAGCGAGGCCGAGTACCTGGAGATCGCGCTCACCGAGGCTCGTGAGCCGGAGAAGCTGCGCCTGCTGCTGGACGAGTCGCTGCCGGCCGGACTCGACGTCGTCGAGGCCGCCGAGGCCCGCACCTCGGGGCTCGCCGAGCGGCTGGAGGCGTCCGTGTGGCAGTTGCGGCTGGACGGTGTGGAGCGGTCCGAAGCCGAGCGAGCCGTGGCCGCGTTCCTGGCCGCCGGGACCGTCGAGGTCCAGCGCATGACGAAGAACGGCGTGCGGACTTTCGACGCGCGCGAGGCCGTCACCCGGCTGGAAGCGGTGGATCCGCAGGTGGCCGGGGCCCTTGACGGCGGTTTCGAACAGGTGGCCGATAGGCCGACGCCAGCAGCTTGTGCGATACTGCGCCTGGTTGTTCGGCATGTGACACCAGCCGTACGACCCGACGACGTCCTGTCCGGCCTCCGTGCGGTGGCCGACCTCGCGCCGCCGGTCCCCGCTGCGGTGACCAGGCTGGCGCAGGGGCCGCTCGACGAGGAGACCGGCACGGTGACCGATCCGCTCGCGCCCGACCGCGATGCCGCGACGGTGCCGGAGGGCTCCGCCTAGGACAGTCGTCGTTGTGCGGCCGACGCATCTGGGGAAACCCGGGTCCGGCAGCACGTATCAGACGAGACTTTCGTCGGCCCGCCAGTGCGGTGCCGACGAGCTACACGACAGCTCCCGTGTGGCGCACGCGCCCCCGGGCGGCGGAACCGCGATGAAGCGGACCGCGCACCGGATCAGGACGCGGCGCCCGGGAGCGCGACGGGAGAAATGCCCGCATGCTCGAGCAGAACGAGCCGAACGAGGCGCCCGAGACCGGCGCCACCGAAGCCGCCTCCGGCGGCACCGACACCGAAGCGACGGGCGCCCCGCGCCGTCGTCGCCGCGCGGCAAGCCGCCCCGCGGGACCACCCGCGGCCGGTGAGGCCGCCGAAGACATGACCCCGGGGGCCGCTGCGCCGACCGTGCCGGCCGAAGCACCCTCCGGCGAGCCGGCGGCCGAGGCCGCCCCCGCGCGCGGCCGGCGCCGGGCGACCCGCAAGGCCTCGGCCCCGGAGCCGCAGGCGGCAGGGTCCGCCGAGGAGACGGCCGAGGCCGCCCCCGCCCCGGCCCGGCGCCGTGCGACGCGGAAGACCACCGCCCCGGCGGCCGCCCCTGAGGCCCCCGACCTCGTGGAGAGCCCCGCCACCGAGACCCCGGGGGCGGAGCAGGCGGAGCCGTCGGCGGCTCCGGCCCGTGGCCGGCGGCGTGCCACGCGCAAGGTGGCCACTCCCGAGCCGGCCGCCGCTGTCGAGGACGTGGCTGTGGCCGGCGCCGACACGCAGGCCAAGCAGTTGCAGGCAGATCTGCCGCTGCACGCCGAGACCCCGGGGGCGGAGCAGGCGGAGCCGTCGGCGGCTCCGGCCCGTGGCCGGCGGCGTGCCACGCGCAAGGTGGCCACCCCCGAGCCGGCCGCCGCTGTCGAGGACGTGGCTGTGGCCGGCGCCGACACGCAGGCCAAGGAGCTGCAGGCAGATCTGCCGCTGCACGCCGAGCCCCCGGGGGCGGAGCAGGCGGAGCCGTCGGCGGCTCCGGCCCGTGGCCGGCGGCGTGCCACGCGCAAGGTGGCCACCCCCGAGCCGGCCGCCGCTGTTGAGGACGTGGCTGCGGCCGCCGCCGACGCGCCCGCCAAGGCCCTGCAGGAGGAGCCCGCGTCGAAGCCGAAGCGCGGCAGGGGCGAGAAGCCCCGGTCCGAGAAGTCCACGGCGGCTCGTTCGCGCCGGCGTACCGCCCCGGCCGCCTCCTTCCTCGCCGCCGACGACGGCTCACGCCGTCTGAAGCCCGGCGCGCTCGCGCCGCGTGAGGAGGCGGAGGCAGAGACCGGTCCCGAGGCCGCCGCGTCCGCCGCCCCGGAGCAGCGCGCGTACACCGCCAAGGCCATCCCGGACGGTTCCGGGTGGGCCGTCGAGGTCGAGGAGGCCTACGAGATCCGCGGCTACGGCGACACCGTGGAGCAGGCCCGTGCCGCCGCGGTCGCAGCCGTCGCGGAGGCGTTCGGTGTTCCCGCGGACACGGTCGTCATCGAGGTCCGCGAGCCGCAGGGCGACGAGGTGGAGGCCGAGGCAGTGCCGCAGGCGGAGGTGGAGCCCGAGCCCGCCCCTGCGCGCGGCCGCCGCCGGGTCGTGCGCCCGCCCGTGGCGGTGTTCCAGGCACCGGTGTTCCAGGCCCCCGCGCAGACCGCCGCTCCCGCCTCCGCCCCCGCGGCGCAGGCCGTGCCGGCAGACGCGCCCGAGGAGCAGGAAGCGCCCGAGGCCGAGGCCGAGGAGTACGCCGGCGGTCGCCGTCGTCGCCGTCGTCGCCGCGGCGAGCCCGCGGAGGCCGTGGAGTCCGCGCCGACCGCGGTCACCGCGCACGCCGACGAGGAGCCCGAGGCGCCCCACGAGAGTGACGCCGAGGCCGAGGCCGACGAGCACGAGGCAGACGACCACGAGCACGAGACCGACGGCGAGCGCACTTCGCGCCGGCGTCGTCGCGGCGGCCGTCGCCGTCGTCGCGGTGAGGCCGCCGACGGCGAGGAGACCGCCGACGAGGACGAGGACGCGGAGGGCGCCGCCGAGGACTCCGAGGACGACGAGGAGCGGGACGCCGAGGGCAGCAGCACCAGCCGCCGCCGTCGCCGTCGTCGCCGCCGCGGTGGCGAGGGGACGGCCGAGGAGGGCCTGGGCGAGGACGCCCCGGAGCGCACGGTCGTCAAGATCCGCGAGCCGCGCAAGGCGTCCGAGCCGGTCGACGAGGTGCAGTCCATCAAGGGTTCCACCCGGCTGGAGGCCAAGAAGCAGCGGCGCCGCGAGGGCCGCGAGCAGGGCCGCCGCCGTGTGCCGATCATCACCGAGGCCGAGTTCCTGGCCCGCCGCGAGGCGGTGGAGCGGGTCATGGTCGTCCGCGAGAACGGCGACCGGACGCAGATCGGTGTGCTGGAGGACGACGTCCTCGTCGAGCACTACGTGAACAAGGAGCAGGCCACCTCGTACGTCGGCAACGTCTACCTGGGCAAGGTCCAGAACGTGCTGCCGTCCATGGAGGCCGCGTTCGTCGACATCGGCAAGGGCCGCAACGCCGTGCTGTACGCCGGTGAGGTCAACTTCGAGGCACTGGGCATGGGCAACGGCCCGCGCCGCATCGAGGCCGCCCTCAAGTCCGGCCAGTCGGTCCTGGTCCAGGTCACCAAGGACCCGATCGGACACAAGGGTGCGCGGCTGACCAGCCAGGTCTCGCTGCCCGGCCGCTACCTGGTCTATGTGCCCGAGGGCTCGATGACCGGCATCAGCCGCAAGCTGCCCGACACCGAGCGTGCCCGGCTGAAGCAGATCCTCAAGAAGATCGTCCCCGAGGACGCGGGCGTCATCGTGCGCACCGCGGCCGAGGGCGCGAGCGAGGACGAGCTGCGCCGTGACGTCGAGCGGCTGCAGGCGCAGTGGGAGGAGATCCAGCAGAAGGCGAAGAGTGGCAACGCGCCGTCGCTGCTCTACGGCGAGCCGGACATGACCGTCCGGGTCGTCCGCGACATCTTCAACGAGGACTTCACCAAGGTCATCGTCAGCGGTGACACCGCCTGGCAGACCATCCACGGCTATGTCTCGCAGGTCGCGCCCGACCTGGCCGAGCGGCTGAGCCGCTGGACCTCCGAGGTCGACGTCTTCGCGACCTACCGGATCGACGAGCAGCTGCTGAAGGCCCTGGACCGCAAGGTCTGGCTGCCGAGCGGCGGTTCGCTGGTGATCGACCGGACCGAGGCGATGGTCGTCGTCGACGTGAACACCGGCAAGTTCACCGGCCAGGGCGGCAACCTGGAGGAGACGGTCACCAGGAACAACCTGGAGGCGGCCGAGGAGATCGTGCGTCAGCTGAGGCTGCGCGACCTGGGCGGCATCATCGTGATCGACTTCATCGACATGGTGCTGGAGTCCAACCGCGACCTCGTGATGCGCAGGCTGCTGGAGTGCCTGGGCCGGGACCGTACCAAGCACCAGGTGGCCGAGGTCACCTCGCTCGGCCTGGTGCAGATGACCCGCAAGCGGGTCGGCCAGGGCCTGCTGGAGTCCTTCTCCGAGACCTGTGTGCACTGCAACGGCCGGGGCGTCATCGTCCACATGGACCAGGCCACGGCGGCCGGTGGCGGCGGCAAGCGCAAGCGCCGTCGCGGCGGCGCTGCGGAGGAGCCGGCGGTCGCCGGGACCGCCGCCGTCCTCGAGGCCGAGGAGGCCGCGGAGGAGCTTCCCGAACTGGAGCCGGTCGCGGTCACCGAGGCCGACCTGGTGCCCGCCGTCGGCGGCGACGAGGAGTGGTTCAGCAGCCCGGCGGAGGCCGAGGCGGCGGCCGGTCGGCGTTCCCGGCGACGCGTCTCGCGCCGGGTCACCGCCCCGGTGAGCTCGCCGGACGCCACGGCCGAGATCGTCACCGTCGTCCCGTCGGCCGCCCCGGTCACCGAGCCGCAGGCCGCGGAGGCCGCGACGGCCACCGCCGTCGAGGCATCCGCACCCGCCCCGGTGGGTACCGCCGAGGTGGCGGAGGAGCCTGCCGCGCCGGTCCGCGGCCGGCGCCGGGCCACCCGCAAGGCCACCGCGCCGAGCGCTCCAGCCGGTGAGGCCGCCACCGTGGTCGTCCCCGCGGCGGAGCCGGTCGTCACGGCCCCGGAGCCCGAATTGGCCCCGGAGCCGGTGGCGGAGGTGCAGGAGCCGGCCGTGCCGGTCCGCCGTCGGGCCACGCGCCGGGTGTCCGCCCCCGCGGGCGCGCCGTCCTCCGGGGAGGCGGCCGCGGTCGTGGTGGTCCCGGCCACCGAGGCGCAGCCGGAGGAGACCCCGGCGGCCGAGGCGCAGCCGGAGACCACCGAGGCGGAGCAGGCGGAGCCGAAGAAGCGGGCACCACGCAAGACGGCCGCGAAGAAGGCACCGGCGAAGAAGGCCGCCGCCAAGAAGACGACGGCCACGAAGACGACGGCCACGAAGACGACGGCTGCGAAGAAGACGGCTGCGAAGAAGACGACGGCCAAGAAGGCGACGGCGAAGAAGGCCGTCACCAAGGCCGCGGCCGAGGCGCCCACCGAGGCGTCCTGACCCACGGTCAACGCTCGCGGGCCGTCCTCCTCCGGAGGGCGGCCCGCGGCGCGTCACCCGCCATGTCCGCTCCGGTTTGACCCCGCAAGGGGTGGCCCGTAACCTTGACCTTCGGCGTTTCTGCGCCCACTCCTGAGCAAATCCCTTCCGGCTCGGCCGGAAGAGGCCTTCCAAGCGGTGCGGAAGGCTGGCGTCGGGAGTGATGATCCGAGCGAGAGAGTGAGTTCCGCGTGTACGCAATCGTGCGTAGCGGTGGCCGCCAGCACAAGGTGGCCGTCGGCGACATCGTCGAGGTTGACAAGATTTCCACGGGCAAGGTTGGCGACGCGGTCGAGCTCTCGACGCTCCTCGTCGTCGACGGCGACGCGGTCACCAGCGACCCGTGGGTGCTGGCCGGCATCAAGGTGCAGGCCGAGATCGTGGACCACCACAAGGGCCAGAAGATCGACATTCTGCGGTACAAGAACAAGACCGGCTACCGCCGTCGTCAGGGTCACCGCCAGCAGTACACGGCGCTGAAGATCACCGGCATCCCCGCCGCTGCGAAGTAAGGGACTGAACAGAGATGGCACACAAGAAGGGCGCATCGTCCACCCGGAACGGTCGCGACTCCAATGCCCAGCGGCTCGGCGTCAAGCGCTTCGGCGGCCAGGTCGTGAACGCCGGTGAGATCATCGTCCGCCAGCGCGGCACCCACTTCCACCCCGGCGCCAGCGTCGGCCGTGGCAAGGACGACACGCTGTTCGCCCTGGCCGCCGGCGCGGTCGAGTTCGGCACCAGCCGTGGTCGCAAGGTCGTGAACATCGTCCCGGTCGCCTGATCGGTCGCGATACGACTTCACCGAGGGCGGACGCTGCTTCCCGGGACGGGAAGCAGGTCCGCCCTCGGCGCGTTAACCCACAGACATTCCCGCACGCCTCAGGAGGAACATCCGCATGACCACCTTCGTGGACCGCGTCGAGCTGCACGTCGCCGCGGGTAACGGGGGCCATGGCTGCGCCTCCGTGCACCGGGAGAAGTTCAAGCCGCTGGGCGGCCCTGACGGCGGCAACGGCGGTCGTGGCGGCGATGTGACCCTGGTCGTCGACCAGTCGGTCACCACGCTCATCGACTACCACCACCACCCGCACCGCAAGGCCACCAACGGCAAACCCGGCGAGGGCGGCAACCGATCCGGCAAGGAGGGCACGGACCTGGTCCTGCCCGTCCCGGACGGCACCGTCGTCATGGACGCCCACGGCAACGTCCTCGCTGACCTCGTCGGCCACGGCACCACCTTCATCGCGGGCCAGGGCGGCCGCGGCGGCCTCGGCAACGCGGCGCTGGCCTCCGCGCGCCGCAAGGCACCGGGCTTCGCGCTGCTGGGGGAGCCGGGCCAGAGCCGGGACCTCGTCCTGGAGCTGAAGACGGTCGCCGACGTGGCGCTGGTCGGCTACCCGAGCGCGGGCAAGTCCTCGCTCATCTCCGTGCTCTCGGCCGCCAAGCCGAAGATCGCGGACTACCCCTTCACCACCCTCGTCCCCAACCTCGGTGTGGTCACGGCCGGTTCGACGGTCTTCACGGTCGCCGACGTCCCAGGACTCATCCCGGGCGCCAGCGAGGGCAGGGGCCTCGGCCTGGAGTTCCTGCGGCACGTGGAGCGCTGCAGTGTCCTGGTGCACGTCCTGGACACCGCCACCCTGGAGTCCGAGCGCGACCCGCTGAGCGACCTCGACGTCATCGAGGCGGAGCTGCGGGCGTACGGGGGTCTCGAGGACCGTCCGCGCATCGTCGTCCTCAACAAGGTCGACATCCCCGACGGCCAGGACCTCGCCGACATGGTCCGCCCCGACCTGGAAGCGCGCGGCTACCGGGTCTTCGAGGTGTCCGCGGTGGCCCACAAGGGCCTCAACGAGCTGTCCTACGCCCTTGCAGGCATCGTGGCCGAGGCGCGGGCCGCGCAGCCGGTCCAGGAGGCCACCCGCATCGTCATCAGGCCCAAGGCCGTGGACGACTCGGGCTTCACCGTCACCGCCGAGGAGGGCCTGTACCGCGTCCGCGGCGAGAAGCCCGAACGCTGGGTACGCCAGACCGACTTCGCCAACGACGAGGCCGTCGGCTACCTCGCCGACCGGCTCGCCCGCCTCGGTGTCGAGGAGGCACTGGTCAAGGCAGGCGCCCGTGAGGGCGACGAGGTCGTCATCGGCGCCGAGGACGACGCGGTGGTCTTCGACTGGGAGCCGTCGGTGGCGGCCGGCGCCGAGATGCTCGGACGCCGCGGCGAGGACCACCGCTTCGACGCGCCCCGCCCCGCCGCCCAGCGCCGCAGGGACCGCGACGCCGAGCGCGACGACGTCCAGCAGCAGTTCGAGGGCTTCGACCCCTTCGAGGGCTGAACCCGGCCACACGTGCCGAAGGGCCTGTCGCCCCTGATAAGGGGCGACAGGCCCTTCGGCGTTGTGCTGTCCGGTTCAGTTCACAAACGCCTGAAGCGGCGTTGAGCCTTCTTTCGCGGCCCTCTCCTCCTGCTCGTGGACCTCGGTCTCGAGCTGCGCCATGACGCGCTCGAAGTCCCGGGTGGAGAGCAGAAGCTTGTAGATGATGGCGAGTTCGAAGGCCAGCAGCAGTACGCCCGCGCCGATCGTGACGCCGACGATGGCGCCGGTGAGCGGGGCGATGATGAAGACTGCCATCTGGAACTCGATGCCGCTGATCAGGTGCGGCCGCACGCGGTGCCTGATCATGAAGTCGCGGAACGTCGCGTAGGGGCCGAAGCGCTTCTTGAAGGTCTGCTGCAGGTCGATGACGCGCTGGGCGTCCGCGTCCGCGTCCTCGGACGGTGCAGCGGCCGTGGTCGCGTCGGTCGGGTCTTCGCTCTTGCCGGTCGTGTCCGAGGAGGAGGTGTCAGGGCCGGACCACTGCGCGGGGACGGTCCGACGGTCGGGCTCGCCGGCACCGTAGGTGGCCGTGTCTGCCCGCGTGTGGTTCTCTTCGGCCTGTTCGCGCAGCAGGTCCTCCATGAAGGCGGTCGGCTTGGCCGCCTCGAGCTCCTCCAGCCGCGCATTGATCTTCTTACGCATCCCGGCCCGCACCTTGAAGATCTGTAGGGCGTCGAGATAGCGCAAGGCGTCCAGGAAGATCACCACGAGGGCGAGCCACATGTAGATGGGATTGTCGGTGCGGTAGAACTGCCCGCCCATCAGGGCCGCGGCGCAGCAGACCACGCGGATGCGGTCGAAGATGTAGTCCAGCCATGCGCCGAACTCCGAGCCCTTGCCCGTCAGCCGCGCCAGCTTGCCGTCCATGCAGTCGAGGATGAAGCTGGCGTGGTAGAGGACGGCTCCGATGATCAGCCACTTCCAGTCGGCCATCGCGAAGCACGCTGCCGCGCCGAGACCGAGGAAGAGGGCCCCCCATGTGATCTGGTTCGGTGTGACGCGGGTCCACCTCGCCGCCCAGCGCACCAGCGGTGTCGCCACCGGATCGACCAGGAACACGGTCCACCAAGCGTCGCGCTGCTTCTCGGTGAGGCGCCGTACTTCCGCGAGCGGCGGTATGTCCATGGAGCAGGAACCTTTCGAGGCAATGAAGGCGCCGAACCGGCTTCCGGCTCGGTAGGGGTGGTGCCAGGGCGCGTCCGCCTTGGACGTCCGTCGTCCACCGCACATACGACACCCGGCGACCCGCAAATGGTTGCACAAGTGAACGGGGAGTAGAAAAAAAGTTGGCGAACCGTAGCCTGCGGTGCTTGCGTGACCCGCCGGGGACGCGACGGCGTCCGGTTACGATGATCGGATGACGTGGTTGATCACCGGCGGAGCCGGATACATCGGTTCGCACGTGGTGAAGGCGATGACCGACGGCGGCGAGCAGGTCGTGGTCGTCGACGACCTGAGCACGGGCGATCCGCAGCGACTGCCCGCTGGCGTGCATCTGGAGAAGGGCTCCGTGCTGGACGCGGAACTGCTGGACCGGGTGCTGCGTGAGCACTCGGTGCACGGGATCGTGCACATCGCGGCGAAGAAGCAGGTCGGGGAGTCGGTGGAGCGGCCGCTCCATTACTACCGGGAGAACGTGCAGGGCCTGCAGACCGTTCTGGAGGCGGCCGTGCGCGCCGGCGTGAGCAGCTTCCTGTTCTCGTCCTCAGCGGCGGTCTACGGGATGCCGGACGTCGACCTCGTCACCGAGGAGACACCGTGCGCCCCGATGAGCCCCTACGGGGAGACCAAGCTGGTCGGTGAGTGGATGGTCCGGGCGACGGGCGCCGCCCACGGCATCGCCACCGCGTGCCTGCGCTACTTCAACGTGGCCGGCGCGGCCACCCCCGAGCTCGGTGACGCTGGGATCTTCAACCTGGTGCCGATGGTCTTCGAGCGCCTCTCGCAGGGGAAGCCCCCGCTGATCTTCGGCGACGACTACGAGACCCCCGACGGCACCTGTGTGCGGGACTTCATCCACGTCGAGGACATCGCCTCGGCCCACGTCGCCGCCGCGCGCCGGCTGGCGGAAGACCCGACGGCCGCCCTGGTGCTGAACATCGGTCGCGGTGAGGGCGTCTCCGTCGCCGAGATGGTGGGCATCATCGCCTCGGTCACCGGACGTACCGACGTGACGCCGCAGGTGGTCGAGCGCCGCGCCGGCGACCCCGCCCGCGTCGTCGCGTCTGCCTCCAGGATCGAGGAGGAACTGGGCTGGACGGCCCGCCACGAGGTGCGGGAGATGGTCGCGTCCGCCTGGGCCGGCTGGTGCCTGCGCCACCCGGAGCAGGCCGGGGACTGAGTTCCGGCCGCGGGTGGCAGTGGGCGGGCCTGTGGCGATCGGGATCGTTTCGCCGCAGGCACCACCCTGCTGCCTCCCTGGCGACGGTCAGGCGACGCCCGCGCGCTGCCGTGGCAGCGCCTGGGAGGCGCTCTGCGCCGCCCTTGCGCGCCGCTCGTCGACCCGGACCGTCAAGGCGTGCACCGCCGCCTGGAAGCGCTCCTTGGAGGACGGCTTCGCCGGGCCCAGCAAGTGCTTCCTCAGATCCAGGCGCGCGGTCGCCAGCGGGTCCTCGGCCGTGCCACGTGCCACGGCGAGCAAGTCGGTGACGTCCGCCGCGTCGGGGGTGAGGACCGTTCCGGCCCGCACGGTGGGGAAGGACTCGCGGAAGGCGGCGGCGCTCAGGTCGGTGGTGTTGGTCACCGCATAGGGCTTGCCGCTGACCAGGAACTCGGAGATCACGCTGGAGACGTCGGTGATCAGGACGTCGCAGTGGTCGAAGCAGGAGTAGAGGCCAGGGCGCTCCTCGGTGATCACCAGGTGCTCCTCCGCGGAGTGCGCCGACCAGTACGCGTGCTCCCAGGCCTCGGTCGCCCGTCGTAGGGCGCCTGGGATGCTCCCGTCCCGCGTCGTGCCGGGGTCGGCCATGCGTTCCAGGTCGTCGGCGTCGGGCAACGACCAGGCGGCGGTCAGCCGATTCAGCTCGCGCTCGGTGTGGCGCAGGAGGTCACGCCGCCCGGGGAGAGCCGAGTTCGTACGCCGCCGGCGATTGGCGTCCTCGATCAGTTCGACGATCCGCCGGTGGGCGGCACCGGCCTTCGGATCGACGCTGCCGGTGAGCGGGTGGGGCCGGTAGAGCACGCGGACGCCGGACTCGGCGAGCAACCGGCGGACGATGGCCTCGCCGGCCAGGACGATCGAGGTGTTGCCCGGGTCTTCGGTCCACCCCTCCCAGGTGGGCGCGTACAGCACCGTGAGGGTGCTCCCGGGTGCCGCGGGGCCCGAGTGCACCTGGATCGCGCCGAGTTGGGGGCGGCCGACCTCTACGACGTTCTCGTCGGCCACGCCCACCGCGGCCAACGCGTAGCGCTCACGGGCCGCGGGGCCCGCCACCCAGACCTCGTCGTACGCCTTGGCATAGGGATTGCAGCTGGACAGCTTGTCGCTCTCGCCGTGGTTGACGAAGGCGTGCATGATCGACGGGATGCGCAGCACCTGCGAGGTCTTCGGCGCGTTGGCCGGGTGGAGCAGCACCTTGAGGCTGGTGTCGCCGAGCCGCATGAGGTCGGCGACCTTCGGCAGGCACACGATGGGCAGCTCGGTGGGGCCGATACGCGGCACCATCGCGCGTTCCCGCAGCACGATCACCGGCCGTCCGTCGAGCTCGGCCAGAGGAGCCAGCCACATGTTCGCCTGGTACGCGGAGCTCGTGCCCCCGGAGAAGTACATGCCGACCGTGGGCTGGTACCGGTCGAGCCAGCGGTCGAACCACTCGAGCACCTCCTTAGCGCCTGGCGCCCGCCTGCCCGGCATGAAGCACCTCAGGAGCACGACCAGAGCGACGGTGGCCAGCACCGCTGACAGGGCGATGCCGTCGGCTGCGTACGCCGTGGCGCCGGTTGCCGCGGCGACACTCAGCCCGGTGGTCGCCGAACCCGCGATCAGCAGGAGCCGCAGACCCGGCTGGCGGGTGATCAGTGCCGGCGGCGCGGCGGGCAGCGGCAGGTCGGAGGTGTCGATGTTCCGCGTGACGACCGGCAACCGACGGGCCCGCTGCACCAGCACCGTCCCGGCCTGGAGGGCGATGTGCGCGCCGTGGACGTACAGCAGGCCGCCGAGGCAGATGAGATGGAACGGCGTGGGCTCCGGCTGTTCCAGGCGCAGCGTTCCCGCGACCAGCAGCAGGTCTCGCAGGGACTGCCGGGTGACGGCCTCGGCCTGAACCAGAGCGAGAGCCTTGGCCGGCGAGCGTTTGTCGGCCTGCAGGAAGACGTCGGCGGCGTAGCCGGCGAGGGCGGCAGCGGCCAGCACGGCCCCGTTGGGGAGGGCCACGCCCACCACCTGGGTGACCAGTGCGCACATCTGGATCAGGAGGAGGCCGAAGTGGTGAGCTTTCGGCCGGTTCCTCACGGCGCGTTTCACAGCGGCGACTTCCCATCGTCGGGCGTTCGGCTACCGGCGAACCGGCCCGGAAGCGCGCGCGTGCGCGGTGGCGCCCCGAGCGTGGTTCGCCGTACCGGAGCACGCTGCCTCGTGTTCGAATCCGCAGGCAAATCGTTCCCATTGGGGGCGAATTACTACTACTTGCCTACGAGATGGAGATGCCTTAGTACGAGTTTCGTGCCCTGTTGCCGGGTGATCCCGCGTTGGTGGCGCGGCGGATCGGCCCCGAGAGCCCTCCCGAGCACCGTCCGCCCAGCGAACGCCGGCGGCACCGGGCCGCCCCTCTGCCGTAGATTGCGAAGCCGGGAGAGGAAAGGGACCGAGGTGGCGAGCGCGAGGCAGGACGTGGCGGAGGCCCGGCGGGTCGTGGTCAAGGTCGGATCGTCGTCGCTGACGACGGCCGCCGGCGGCCTGGATGCCGACCGGGTGGACGCCCTCGTGGACGCGCTCGCCAAGGCGTGCGGGACGGTGGAGGGCCCGGGGCAGGAGGGCGCGTCCGCCAAGGAGGTCGTCCTGGTCTCCTCCGGTGCCATCGCCGCGGGCCTGGCGCCGCTCGGGCTGGTCCGGCGGCCCCGGGACCTGGCCCGGCAGCAGGCCGCCGCCAGCGTCGGCCAGGGACTGCTGGTGGCCCGCTACACGGCCTCCTTCGCCCGGTACGGCGTACGGGTCGGCCAGGTGCTGCTCACCTCCGACGACATGAGCCGCCGGGCGCACTACCGCAACGCCTACCGCACGCTCGACAAACTGCTCGCCATGGGCGCCCTGCCGGTCGTCAACGAGAACGACACGGTGGCCACCGACGAGATCCGCTTCGGCGACAACGACCGCCTCGCCGCCCTGGTCGCCCATCTGGTCCGGGCCGACCTGCTCGTGCTGCTCTCCGACGTCGACGGCCTCTACGACGGCGACCCCTCCCTCCCGGGCACCTCGCGCGTCGAGGAGGTCCACGGGCCGCAGGACCTCGAGGGCGTCTCCATCGGCAGCGCGGGCAAGGCGGGCGTCGGCACCGGTGGCATGGTCACCAAGGTCGAGGCCGCCCGGATCGCCGCCGACGCCGGCATCCCCGTCGTGCTCACCTCCGCCTCGCGGGCCGCGGACGCCCTGGCCGGACGGCCTACGGGCACCCTCTTCCACGCCACCGGCAAGCGCTCCGCCGACCGGCTGCTGTGGCTGGCCCACGCCTCCACACCGCTCGGCGCGCTCATCCTGGACGAAGGCGCCGTGCAGGCGGTGGTCAAGCGCCGCACCTCACTGCTGCCGGCGGGCATCGCGGCGGTGGAGGGCCACTTCACGGCCGGGGACCCGGTCGAGCTGCGCGACACCTCCGGCCGCGCTGTCGCGCGCGGCCTGGTGAACTACGACGCCAAGGAGCTGCCGAGGCTGCTCGGACGTTCCACCCGCGAACTGGCGCGGGAGCTGGGCCCCGCCTACGAGCGCGAGGTCGTGCACCGGGACGACCTCGTACTCCTGCACCACTGAGGCGGATCTCCTTCGTGGTTACTTCGTGAAAACCGCCCCGAGGCCGCTGCCGGGCTGCTGGACTTTGAGGGCGGAGCACGGAATCCGGCCACGGACGTGAAGACAGGGACGACAGGGAGGCCGCCGGTGGTGGGACGAGGGCGCCCGGGGGCATCGTCGTCCCGAGGGACGGCGGAGCGGACGCTGGTGAGCGTGACGAGCGACGACACCGCCTTGCCGAAGCGGGAGCGCCCCGTGTCCCGGCTCTGGCATGTGACGATCAGCGTCTCCGGGCCCGAGGCCCCGCTCACCGAGGTGCGGCGCGCGTTGGAGCAGCTCGCCCACGACCATCCCTTCCTGCTGACCAGCCGTTACGCGGCCGACCACGCCGAGATCCGCTACTGGGAGGAGGCGCGCGACCTGCACGACGCCGCCGCCATCGCGCTGCGGCTGTGGGGCGAGCACCGCTCCTCCGCGAACCTGCCGCCCTGGGAGACGGTGGGCCTGGAGGTCATCGACCGCGAGACCTACCACCAGCGCGTCGCAGAGGGCCACGGACGGCCCCCCGCGGTCCCCGTCGGGGTGCACCCCTACTGAGCCGCGGCGGTCCGGCCGCCACGCGGCTCGCGCGGATCTCACCCGCTGGGAATCCGGCCCGCCGGCCGGTGCCCACGCCGTACCCTGGCCGCTATGAGCAGCCGTAGCCACAGCAACGACGACCTCGCCGCCTCCATGCCCTCGCCGTGGCCGAAGAGCCCGGTGCTGCAGGCCGCCTACCGTGCCCGGGCCGCCGCCGCCGACCTGGCGCCGCTGCCGCGCTCGGTGAAGGACGACGCGCTGCTCGCCATCGCCGACGCCCTGGTCGTGCGCACGCGGGAGATCGTCGAGGCCAATGCGAAGGACGTCGCCCGGGCCCGCGAGGCGGGCACCGGCGAGGCGATCGTCGACCGGCTGACGCTCACGCCCGAGCGCGTCCGCGCCATCGCCTCCGACGTGCGCGACGTCGCCGGCCTGCCCGACCCCGTCGGCGAGGTGGTGCGCGGCTCCACGCTGCCCAACGGACTGGACCTGCGTCAGATCCGCGTACCGCTGGGCGTGGTCGGCATCATCTACGAGGCCCGGCCCAACGTCACCGTGGACGCCGCCTCGCTCTGCCTGAAGTCCGGCAACGCGGTGCTGCTGCGCGGCTCCTCCTCCGCCTACCACTCCAACTCCGCCCTGGTGACGGTGCTGCGCGACGCGATCGGCGGCGCCGGACTGCCGGCCGACGCCGTCCAGTTGGTGCCGGGGGAGAGCCGGGAGTCGGTGCGCGAGCTGATGCGCGCCCGCGGGATGGTCGACGTGCTCATCCCGCGCGGCGGCGCGTCGCTCATCAAGACGGTGGTCGAGGAGTCCGTCGTCCCGGTGATCGAGACCGGCACGGGCAACTGCCATGTGTACGTGGACGCACAGGCCGATCTCGACACCGCCGTCTCGGTGCTGGTCAACTCCAAGGCGCAGCGGCCGAGCGTGTGCAACGCCGCCGAGACGCTGCTGGTCCACCGGGACATCGCCGCCGACTTCCTGCCGCGCGCCCTGGACGCGCTGGCCGAGGCCGGGATCACCGTGCACGCCGACGAGCGGGTGCGGGAACTGGCCGCCAAGAGCGGCACCGCGGCCACCGTCGTCCCGGCCACCTCCGAGGACTGGGAGACCGAGTACCTGAGCAACGACATCGCCGCCGCCGTGGTCGACTCGCTGGACGCCGCCGTCCAGCACATCCGGCTGTGGTCCTCGGGGCACACCGAGGCCATCGTCACCACCTCGCAGCCGGCCGCCCGGCGGTTCACCCAGTTGGTGGATTCCGCGGCCGTCGCCGTCAACGCCTCGACCCGGTTCACCGACGGCGGGCAGTTCGGCTTCGGCGCGGAGATCGGCATCTCCACCCAGAAGCTGCACGCCCGCGGCCCGATGGGCCTGCCGGAGCTCACCTCGACCAAGTACGTCTTCACCGGGGACGGCCACGTGCGCGGCTGACCGTCGGCGGACGGACTTTCCGAGCGGCCTGCCCAATCCGCGTCATCGGCCCTATTCTGGACGGGTGCCGGACGAACTGGGGGGCAGGCCGTTCCCGGACGGCGAGGACCACGGTGGCGCGGATGACGAATTCGCGTCCGTGGTGCTCGACGAGGCCTTCATACGGGCGGCCGCCTTCCACGAACCCAGCGCCCACGAGCGCATGCTCGCCGCCGCCACGGCACAGGCCGAGGCCGAGGCGTCCCGCCCCCGCGTCCCGGGCGGGAAGGAGAGCACCGGTCCCTACGACGCGGAGGACGCCGAGGGCTCCGCGGAGGACGAGGAGTACCAGGACCTCTACTCCCAGCGCAGTCCCTACCGGGGGAACGGGCGCTGGCACCGGACGGTGGCGTGGGTGCTCGCCGTGGTGATGGGCATCGGCGTCGTCGCACTGACGTTCGCGGCGGTCTACCGGGGCGCAGGAGGGGCCCGGCAGCCCTCCGTCCCGCCCCTGCCGACGGGCCGGATCGGGGCGCCCTCGCTGCCCCCGGTGGCGGTCAGCCACGGCCCCTGAGGGCCGGCCGGACTCCGCTCGCACCAGGACGTTTCAAAGGGCCCTGACAGACCTACGCTTGAGGTATGGCCCGGCCTGGTGACCCGCCGGAGGGGAACCCCGAGGGCTCCCCCGGAGGCGGCGAGGAGGAGTACCGATCCGTCGTCTTCGACGAATCGTTCGTCCGTGCTGCCCGGATACAGGAGTTCTCCGCGCGGGAGCGGCTGGACGGATCGGCCCGCTCGGTGCGCGCCCGCCGCCCCTGGGCCCGCCGCGGCGCCCCGCGGCAGGCCCTGGTCATCGTCCTCCTCCTGGTCGTGGCCCTCGGTACCGCCGTCTACCTGGGCATACGCGGCCCCTACGACCCGCCCGCCCCTCCCTCGGCGGAGCCGCTGCGGATCACGTTGCTGCCCCTCGCCCCCACGGCCGTGGTGGCCGCCGTGGACCGCTCCAGGCCCTTCGCGGGGCAGCGCGCCGAGCACTACCGGGCCGGTGAGGACGGCTACACGCTGCCACCGGCGCGGCGTACCGCGCACTTCAGCGCGAGCCAGGTCATGCAGGCGCTGGTTCTGGCCAAGGAGTACCTGGTCGCCTCCTCCGCCGTTCCCGGGGCCCTGACCGGCGGTGACGTCCGTGGGGTGCGCATCATGCTCGACCCCGGCCAGCTCGGCCAGTTCGACCGCAGCCTGGAGCTACCCGCCGACGACGGACGCCACGCGGCGACCGGCTGGCTGGTGCGCTTCGACCCCACCCGCGTCGTGCTGGCCGACGACGAGGTCAAGGTGCACGGCACCATGACCGTGGCCGAGTCGGGGGAAGAGACCCTGGAGGTCGTCGCCGACCACACGGTGGTCTATGTCGTCCAGGCCGCCGCCGGCAGCGGCCCAGCCTCGCTGTTCACCGTCCGGCGCGAGATACGGCTGCGCTTGGACCGCGCGGACCTGCGTGACAAGCACGTGGAACTGCTGCAGGCCGTCGTCGAGGCCGGGCCGCTGCCTTGCGTACCGGCGCCCGTGGCGCACTTCCTGCCGCTGCTGGCCGGGCAGCGGCCGTCGGCGCAGCCCGGCGTCGACCCCCACGACCACCGCCACGAGATCAGCTCGGTGTGCGGCGTGCTCGCCCCGGCCGCACGGGCCGGACCGGTGTTCAGCTCTCCGGCGGCGACTCCCGCGAGTCCTTGGGCGGGTGCCCCGACGGGCCGGGCCCCGAGCCCGGCGTCCCGGTGAAGCGGTCACGCAGCCGGCCGCCGATGTCACCCGCTCCCGACCCGATGTCGGAGAGCAGTTTCATCAGCGGGTCCTTGCTCGTTTTCACCGTCTCGGCGTAGTGGCTCGCGGATTCCCTGAACGAGTCGTAGACCGAGGTGTCCTTGTCCTCACCGCGCCGCGGGTAGTGGCCGTCCATGATGCGCTGGTGGTCGCGGCTCGCGGCCCACTTCTTCAGCTCCGCGGCGCGCACCGTGGTGAACGGATGGCTGCGCGGCAGGACGTTGAGGATCTTCAGCACCGAGTCGCGCAGGTCTCCCGCCTCCTCGTACTCCTCGGCCTGCTGCAGGAAGGCGTCCACGTTCATCTCGTGCAGGTGGTTGCCGCCGGCGATCTTCATCAGGCCGCGCATCGAGGCCTGTAGATCCTGCCCGACCAGGAGTCCGGCGCGGTCCGCGGACAGCTCGGACTTGCGGAACCACTCGCGCAACGCGGTGACGATGCCCATGACCGCGAGGTTGCCGAGCGGTATCCAGGCGACCCGCAGCGCCAGGTTGGTCAGGAAGAGCAGGACGGTGCGGTAGACGGAGTGGCCGGACAGCGCGTGGCCGACCTCGTGGCCCACGACGGCCCGCATCTCCTCCTCGTCCAGCAGCTCCACCAGCCCGGTGGTGACGACGATGATCGGCTCGTCCAGGCCGATGCACATCGCGTTGGGCCGCGGGTCCTGGGTGACGTACATCGGCGGGACCTTGGGCAGGTCGAGGATGTAGCAGGCGTCCCGCAACATGTCGTTGAGGTGCGCGAACTGCTGGTCGCCGACACGCACGGAGTCCGAGAGGAACAGCAGCCGCAGCGAGCGTTCCGGCAGCAGGCCGCTGAGCGCCTTGAAGACGGTGTCGAAGCCGCTCAGCTTGCGCAGCGCCACCAGCGCGGAGCGGTCCGCCGGGTGCTCGTACGCGCGAGAGGAGATGCCCTCGAAGCGCCGCCGGTTGCGTCCGGGCAGCCGCCGACCACCGTTTCCGCCGGCCTGCGCACCGCTCGAATCGTTCGGACCGGACATATGTCCCCGCCCCCCTGCTCGCCCATTGGGTATGTAGTGAGGACGTGCGGAGCCACCGCGAAGTTCCGCGGGCCCCGCCCGTACGATGTTGCCCTAGTCTTCCGCCCGTCGACCGACCCCGAAGCCACCAAGGGACGCCGAATGACCTCCTACGCGACCGCCGCCGTTCTGACCACGCTCGCCGAGGGCGAGGGCGGCGGCAACCACGAGAGCCTGAGCCCGTACCTCACGGGCGGCGGCGCGCTGTTCGCGCTGCTGCTCCTGCTGTTCATCACCACTCGCTTCAACCGCGACCGCTGAGCCCGATCAGGCGATGCGGGTAGGGTCTGTCCGCATGAAGAAGCGGATCGGTGTGATGGGCGGGACGTTCGATCCCGTCCACCACGGCCACCTCGTGGCGGCCAGCGAGGTGGCGCACCTTTTCCGGCTGGACGAGGTGGTGTTCGTACCGACCGGCCAGCCGTGGCAGAAGAACGCGCAGAAGGTGTCGGCGGCCGAGGACCGCTACCTGATGACGGTGATCGCCACCGCGTCGAACCCGCAGTTCTCGGTCAGCCGTAGTGACATCGAGCGCGGCGGCCGCACGTACACCATCGACACGCTCCGGGACCTGCGGGCCGAGCACCCCGAGGCGGAGCTGTTCTTCATCACGGGGGCGGACGCGCTGGCCCAGATCTTCTCCTGGCGCAAGGCCGAGGAGCTGTTCTCCCTGGCGCACTTCATCGGCGTCACCCGCCCCGGGCATACCCTGTCCGACCCCGGCTTCCCCGCCGGCG
Organism: Streptomyces sp. ME19-03-3; assembly: GCA_033793685.1. Classification (GTDB taxonomy): domain Bacteria; phylum Actinomycetota; class Actinomycetes; order Streptomycetales; family Streptomycetaceae; genus Actinacidiphila. Next base: position 72,671 of record JARAXD010000009.1, read on the forward strand.
GGGTCTCCCTGGTGGAAGTCCCCGCCCTGGCGATCTCCTCGACCGACTGCCGCCAGCGGGTCGCCAAGGGAGAGCCGGTCTGGTACCTCGTACCCGACGGCGTCGTCCGCTACATCGACAAGCGCAGGCTGTACCGGTAAGTGATCAGCGGCTGATCGGCAACTGGAGGGGTCCCCAGTGAACGACTACCCCCGATGGCAATACGCCGAGGGAACACCCGAGCAGGGGGGCCAGGACCCTTACGGAGAGGATCCCTACGCACAGCAGCGGGGTGACTACGCGAGCGGCTACGGCGGTGGGTACGGGCAGTACGACCCGTACGCGCAGGAGACCGGTCAGCAGCAGGCCTACCAGGGGCAGCCGGGGCCGCAGGACTACGCGGGGCAGCCGTACCAGCCGCAGGAGCCGCAGCCGTACCAACAGCAGCAGGCGCACACCCAGCCTCTCCAGGCCCAACAGCCTCACCAGACACAGCAGTACCAGGGGTGGATCCCGCAGCAGCCGCAGTACCAGGAGCCGTACCACCCGCAGGAGCGGCAGCAGTACCAGCAGCCCCCGGCGCCGCAGCAAGCACCTGTGCAGGCGCCTCCGCCCCAGCGGCAGCCGCCGTACGAGGAGCCGCCGGCGCGGCCCGCCGCGGGCCGGGCGCCCTCGGGTGAAGCCGACTACCACACCGGCCAGTTCTCCTTCGTGGACGAGGAGGCCGAGGAGTCGGAAGAGGTCATCGACTGGCTGAAGTTCACCGAGTCGCGCACCGAGCGCCGCGAGGAGGCCAGGCGCCGCGGCCGCAACCGCGTGGTGGCCGCGGTCGTCGTCGTGGCGCTGGCCGCCGTCGGCGGCGTCGGCTACCTGTGGAAGGCCGGCAAAATCCCCGGCCTCGGCGCTGGCCCGGGGACCTCCCAGCAGGCCGCGGGGGGCCAGAAGCGCGACGTCATCGTGCTGCACCTGCGACCGGTCGGCAGCGACGAGACCTCGACCGCGCTGCTGGTCAGCAACTCGACCACCAAGAAGGGCACCACCGTCCTGCTGCCGAACTCGCTCGCCGTGAGCAGCGACGACGGCGGCAGCACCACGCTCGGCAAGTCCGTCGTGGAGAACGGTTCCGGCCCCACTCGTGAGGCGCTGGAGGGCCTGCTCGGCACCAAGATCAGTGGTACCTGGCGACTGGACACCCCCTACCTGGACAACCTCGTCGAGTCCCTCGGCGGCGTCCTCGTCGACACCGACGCCACGGTGAAGGCCGGCAAGAAGCAGGACGGCAAGACGCTCGTCAAGCCCGGCAGGCAGCAGGAGCTCGGCGGCCAGGCCGCCGTGGCGTACGCCATCCACCGGGGACCGGGCGAGGGGCCCGACAAGCAGCTCGCCCGCTTCGGGCAGGTCGTCCAGGCCCTGCTGAAGAAGATGTACAGCGACCCCGACCTGGCGACCAAGACCGTCGAGGGGCTCAACCAGGTCATCGAGCCCCCGCTGACGGAGAAGGACCTCGGCAGCAGCCTCGCGGCGCTGTCGGAGGAGGCCAAGGGCGGCGACTACACCACGCAGACGCTGCCCGTGGAGCCGGACGGCACACTGAGCGAGAAGGCCACCGAGGACGTCGTGAAGACGGTGCTCGGCGGCGCCGTCACCAACACCGACTCCGACGGCATCCCCCGGGTCGTCCTGCGCAATGCCAGCGGCGTCGCAACGAACACCGGCGAGGCCCAGGTGCAGATCGTCGGCGGCGGCTACACCTTCGTCTCCGGCACCACCGCCGGCACCCGGTCCGCCTCGCAGGTCCTGTACGCCGACGCCGCGCAGAAGACGAACGCGGAGGAGTTGGCCAAGACGCTGGGCCTGCCCGCGAAGGCCGCGAAGAAGGGCGAGGTGGCCTCCAACGCCGACATCACGGTCGTCCTGGGCCAGGACTACAGCCCGCCGAAGAGGGACTGACCGCGGCGGCGCACAACCGGTCGGGGACCGCGGACGGTCCGTGAGACCCTGGACCTACGACGTCCCCGACCGGAAAGCCGTACCAGTGACCGCCACGGACCGCTCCATCGAGCTCATCCAGACCGCCGCGCAGGCGGCCGCCGACAAGCTCGCGCACGACATCATCGCCTACGACGTCAGCGACGTCCTCTCGATCACCGACGCGTTCCTCCTGGCCTCGGCGCCCAACGACCGCCAGGTGAAGGCCATCGTCGACGAGGTCGAGGAGCGGCTGCAGCAGGAGCTCGGCGTCAAGCCGGTGCGCCGCGAGGGCGAGCGCGAGGGCCGCTGGGTCCTGCTCGACTACGTCGACATCGTGGTGCATGTCCAGCACTCGGAGGAGCGGGTCTTCTACGCGCTGGAGCGGCTGTGGAAGGACTGCCCCGAGCTCGAGCTACCCAAGGACGCCGTCGCCACGCGCGGCAAGGCCGAGGAGCACGCCCGCGCCACCGCGGCCGCCGAAGAGGACGGAGAGCTGATCTGAACGGGCACGTGCGCGGTCGCGGCCGACGTGTCGTCTTCTGGCGGCACGGCCAGACCTCCTGGAACCTCGAGGGCCGCTTCCAGGGCACCACGGACATCCCGCTGACCTCCACGGGCGTCGCCCAGGCCAAGCGGGCCGCGCGGCTGCTGGCCGGGCTGCGGCCGAACGCGATCGTCTCCTCCGACCTGCAGCGCGCCGCGGACACCGCCGCCGAGCTGGCCGCCGTCACGGGCCTGGACATCTCGTACGACGAGGGGCTGCGGGAGACCTACGCGGGCGTCTGGCAAGGCCTGACCCACGAGGAGATCACCGAGCGGTACGGCGAGGAGTACGCGGCCTGGAAGCGCGGCGAGCCCGTGCGGCGCGGCGGCGGTGAGCTGGAGACCGAGGTCGCCGAGCGGGCCGCCCCGGTCGTCATCGCGGCGGCCGACAAGCTGCCCGACGGCGGTGTACTGGTTGTGGTCAGCCACGGCGGCGCCATCCGCACCACCATCGGCCGTCTGCTCGGGCTGGACCCGCGCAGTTGGGAGGCGCTCGGCGGGCTGTCGAACACCTGCTGGTCGGTCCTCGGCGAGGGCGCCCGGGGATGGCGGCTGCTGGAGCACAACGCCGGGAGCCTGCCGGAGCCGGTGCTCGGCGACGACGACTGACGGGTCGGGGAGCCGGGCGGGGTCGGGACGCAGTCGATTTCAGGAATCCGGCCCTGACCGGCTAAGCTTCTTCTCGTTCGCAGGGCCGCAAAGCCCGAGGACAGCGGGGCTATAGCTCAGTTGGTAGAGCGCTTGCATGGCATGCAAGAGGTCCGGGGTTCGAATCCCCGTAGCTCCACAGAAGCACCGGATCCCGTCTCCCCCAGGGGAGGCGGGATCCTCGCGTTTCACCCGGTCCGTCCGGGAACCGGTCCCCGTTGCGCGGCGAGCGCCGGCAGCGGGCGGGCGCGCCGGCCACCAGCAGGTCGTCCGGCTCGCGCAGCCGAGCCGTCAGCTCCGGTTCTCCTCGTCGGCCGGCGTGCAGAGCACGACCCGGTGCTCCCGCATCGCCTCGACCGCCGGCGAGGTCGGGGCCGGGGTCCGGGGGTCGCCACCTTCGGCACCCCGTTCCTGAACCGGCCGACCGCCGGCCGCTCCTGCGCGCACGCCCTCGCGGTTCTTCCGGAGCGCCGGCGGCCGGCGTGCTCGTGCCGGCACGGGGGCGGAGCCCCTGAGGGCCGCTCAGGCGACCGCCGCGGGGGCACCGCGTCCGCCGCGCCGGCCGTGCCGGGCGAGGGCGGCCGACAGGCACAGGAACGCGGCCCCGGCGGCCGGGTAGACCGCGGACAGGGCCATCTGTCCTGCGGACTGGTGGAGTTCGGGCCGCGCGACGCCGTCACCGTGCGGGGTGAGCCAGAGCGCGTACGAACAGAAGAGCAGGGCGGACACGGCGGCGCCCGCCCACCAGAGCGCGGGGCGGCTTCGTCGCGGCCCCTGGCCGGCCAGCAGGACGACCAGGGGGACCGCCCACACCCAGTGGTGCGACCAGGAGACGGGACTGACCAGCAGCGCCGTGACGGCGCACGACATGACCGCCCAGCCGAGCTCCCCGGCGGCCAGGTGCGCCGTGGCGACCGCCAGCCCCACGGCGGCCACCAGCACGGCTCCCAGGAGCCACCAGGTGCCGGGGTCGCCGGTGTGCAGGGCGCGGGCGAGGACGCCCCGCAGCGACTGGTTGGCGGTGTCCTCGCCGTTGCCGGCGCGGTCGGCGGACAGCACCGCCTCCGTCCAGAAGCGGCGGGAGTCGCCCGGCAGGACGAGCGCGGAAAGACCGATGGTCGCGACGAAGGTGACGGATGCCACAGCGGCCGTTCGCAGCCAGGCGTTCCAGCGCTCACGCCGCCGCCAGGCGACCACCGCTCCACCGACGGCCAGGAAGGCCACGAACAGCAGCGGTGTCAGCTTGATTCCCGCCGCGATGCCGATGCCGACCCCCGCGGTCCTGCTCCGGCGCCAGGTGAGGTCGCCGAGCACGAGCACCGCGAGCAGCAGGTTGATCTGCCCGTACCGCAGCGTCGTCCAGACCGGCTCGCACCACACCGCGCCTGCCGCGAGTCCCAACGCGGCGGCCGCCGGGGGCAGTCGCCGCGGCAGGCCGGCCAGCCGGAGCGACAGATGGGCGAGGGCGACCAGCAGGCCCAGGTTGAGCGCGGTCGCCGCGATCCGCGCGGCACCCGGGCCGAGCAGCGTCAGGGACGTGAAGAGCAGCGCCGCGAACGGCGGGTAGGTGTTGGGCAGTTGCGCGTGGGTGACCCGCATCGCGTACAGGTCCTCCCCGTGCCGCACCGACCAGCCCTCGGCCCGGTAGACGGTGAGGTCGATCATCGAGACGTGCGCCGCGCGCTGGGCCGCCCAGAACGCCGCGAAGGACACCAGGCACACCAGCGCCGCGACCAGGGTGGGCCGCCGGACCCGGGGCCTGCGCGCCACGCTGTCGGCGATCGGGTGCGTCGCGGTCACTGCGGCCTTCTCGTTTCTCCCGGGGAGCGGTCAGCCGACAGTACCGGGCGCCCCGCCCACGGGCCAGGAATCGATTTGGCGATCCGGCCCCGGGGCCGTGTAATGTATCCCAGGTCGCCGGGGGAACCCGGAGAACGGCACCGCGGGGCTATAGCTCAGTTGGTAGAGCGCTTGCATGGCATGCAAGAGGTCCGGGGTTCGAATCCCCGTAGCTCCACTTCTGCAGTGTGAACCGAGCCCGTCCGATCAGACCGATCGGCCGGGCTCTTCGCGTTGCGCCGCGAACGGGACGGGCAGCGGCGCCAACGCGGTGCCGGACCCGTGTGCCGTGCGGCCGCGGTCAGCGGCGGCCGTCCTCCTCCATGCGCAGCGCCAACGCGGTGCCGGACCCTTGTGCCGTGCGGCCGCGGTCAGCGGCGGCCGTCCTCCTCCATGCGCAGCGCCAGCGCGGGGCAGCGGGCCACGGCGCGCTGCGCCGCCGCGTCCAGGTGCGGCGGGACGGACGTGCCGGCGATGTCGGGGTAGCCGTCCCGGTCCAGCCGTACGATCTCCGGGAGCACGCCGGCGCACAGGCCGTGGCCCTTGCACAGGGTCCAGTCGACGACCAGCCGCTTGTCACCGCGCGCGGCACGCGCGGTCGGCGCCGCCCCGCCGCGCGGCCCGGGCGGGTCGGGCCGCAGCAGCGGCAGCACGCCCACCGTGGGGCGGCCGCAGCCGCCGCCGAGGACGTGGGCGGCCAGGTCGTCGGTGAAGGCGTTGATGGTGGACATGACGAAGCGCATCGATCCGTCGGGGTGTCTGCACACCCCGCGCCCCTTGACCGCGACCGCGGTCTGCCGCAACTGCTCCAGTGCGGCCTGTCCGCCGCCGCCCAGCACGTCCTGCAGCAGCCCGGCCATGCGGGGCAGTCCGAGGCGGCACGGCCCGCACTGCCCGGCGGTCTCCGCGGCCAGCCACTGCGCCACCCGCAAGGACTCGCCCAGCGGGCACAGGCCCGGGTCCAGGGGGAGCAGCGCACCCGCCCCCAGGGTGGCCTTGTGGGCCTCCAGGCTCCCGCGGGCGATGGTCACCATCGAGGCGACGCCGGGGTCGATCCAGTTGCCGTGGTAACCGCCGACGAGCACGCCCTGGCCCGGGTTCCCGCCGCACATCTGCAGGATGTACGACATCGGCACACCCGTCGGGGTCTCCACGACCGTCTGTCGGGGCACCGAGCCGGAGACGGTCAGCATGGCGGTGCCGGGCTCGCCGGGGGCGCCCGCGGAACCGAAGCGGAGCGCGCCCATGCGGGCGCCGACGGCCAGTTGGGCGAAGGTCTCGGTGTTGGAGAAGAGCGTCGGCAGCCCGCCGAGGCCGGACTCGCTCGCGCTCACCTTCTTGCCCGGCGGCAGCGGGAGGCCGCCGTTGGCCGCCGAGATGATGCCCGAGGACTCGCCCGACACGAAGCGCTCCGGCATCCGCACGATCCGGGCCTTCAACCGGCGGCCGCGCCTGGCGCCGAGGCCGCGCTCGGCCAGGGCGTCGCGGACGGACCGCTCGTTGCTGTCGCGGGTGACGCTGACGACCAGTTCGCGGGCGCCGAGGATCTCCGCGCACAGCAGGGCGCCGTCCAGCACCAGGTGCGGGGCGCGGCGCAGGATGACCGCGTCCTTGCGGCAGGCCGGTTCGCCCTCGCAGCCGTTGACCACCACGGCGGTCGGGGTGCCGCGACGGCGCGCGGCCTCACCGACGGCCTTGAGCTTGCGGTGGAAGGGGAAGCCCGCGCCGCCGCGGCCGCGCAGGCCCATCAGCTCGGCGAGGTCGAGCAGTTCGCCCTCGGTCATCCGCGGCATGGAACCGTGCACGCTCAGGTGCGTCACCCGGTCCAGGCGCTCCACTTCGTCGAAGCCCGCGGTGATCCGGGGCAGCCCGACGGTGCGCACGTCGGGCAGCACGTCACCCGTGCCCTGACGAGGGGCGGGTGACCGGCCCGGCAGGGCGGGGATGCTCATGGCTGTCCTTCGTGGGGTCCGAGGGCGGTCTGCTGCCAGGCGACCGGCCGGAGCCGGTCGGCCCCGAGCGGGTCCTGGTCCCTTGCGCCGCCCGGCACCGAAGTGCCCCACGCCGGGGTGCCGTCCCGGCCGGTCTGCTGGGACTGCTGCTGGTACGGCACCTGCGGGTACTGCGCGTACGTCGTGCCAGTGGTGGTCACCTGCGGCATCGGCGTCGTGGTGGCCGCGTGATCCGTGCCCAGGACACGGTCCGGGACCGCGGGCGGGACAGCGGTGTACCGCGGGACGGTGGGGAAGCCGGGCAGCGGCGGCAGCGGTTCGCTGTAGGCGCCTGCCAGGCCGGGCCCGGACTTCTCGCGGGGTACGGCGTGCCGCCGGCCGCCGGATCCGTCGCGGGAGGCGGCCCGTACCCCGCCGAGTCGGCGGAAGGAGGCGGAGCGTTCCCGGGTCTCGGGGAAGAGCGCCTCGCCGCGCGTCCTGCGGAGCCGGTGGACGAGGCCGATGGCGACGCCCACCAGGCAGATCGCGTAGGCCACGACGATCCACGTCCGGGCGGAACGGCCGGACTGCAGGCCGTGGACCAGCGCCATGCACCACGACGCGTAGGCGGCGCTGTGCAGGACGCGCCACCGCACGGGGTGCCGCTTGGCGGCGAAGACGCTGCGCAGGGCGCCGGTGGCGGCGGCGAGGATCATCAGGTACGCGGCCAGCACGCCGAGGGCGATGAGCCCGTCCCGGCCGGTCACGGCGAGGGGGAGGAAGGCGCCGGCGGTGCTGACCCGTACCTCGACGACCTTCGTGGTGACGTGCAGGATCAGAAATCCGATCGCCGCGACGCCCAGACCGCGGTGGATCCCCTGGCTGAGCAGGCGTTCGCGCGGTCCGAGGAAGACGGTGCCGGTGGACACCAGACCCCAGACGACGGTGCAGCTCAGCGAGACGAGGGTGAGCACGCCGGCGCCGAAGTCCAAGAACGCCCGCAGCTGAGGACCCGCGCCGACGGCGAGGACGAGCAGGGCGGCGGCGGTGCCGGCGATCGCCCAGGCGCGGGGCGACCGTGCGGCGCGGAGGGCCCCGGACAGGATGTCGCTCGCCGGGATCGCTGGGGTCCGGCGACCGTCCGGGGACTGTCGGTGGGAGCGCATACGGGCGACGCTAACCCGAACGGGTGGCCGAACCGGTCGTCTTTCGACAACCGGGGATAAGGGTCGTCACCAACTGCTAACGTCGTTTTGTTACAGCCCTGTTAAAGCCCATCGCTCGGGCTTTCCGCGGGCTCTTGCCGGATCTCGAGCGGCAGGAAGGGCCGGTCCTTTACAGGATCGTCCGCCCCCCGGCGCCATATGTCCGCATTCCGGATCAGATCACCACTCAATTGCCTTTCCATGGGCTTTCCTTGTGTCGTTCTTGGCGAACACATGTGCCCGGCATGAGCTGTTCACGGCGAGAGTGGCGTCCGGTGCATGTGCGGACGCCGGTTCAGGCGGCCGCCGCTCCGCAAGAATCCACACAGCAGGGGGTTACATGAGTTCCACCCGTTCGAGAAAGCGGGCCGGCCTGGCTCTGGCGGCGACGCTGCCGCTGGTCGCCGGTGCGCTGGCGCTGGGCATACCCTCCGCCCAGGCCGACGCTCCGCACGCACGGCACACTCTCGCCGGCAGCAAGCCCGCCTGGGCCACCGCCAAGTCCGACAAGGGCGCCACGGCCGACTCGGCCAAGGTGACCCTCCGGGTGTACCTCGCCGGACGCGACGCCCAGGGCCTGGCGGCCTACGCCCAGGCCGTGTCCGACCCCGCTTCCGCCTCGTACGGCAGGTTCCTCTCGCCGCAGCAGGCCAAGGCCCGCTTCGGCGCCACCGCGCAGCAGGTGGCCCAGACCCGGCAGTGGCTGGAGGACTCCGGACTGAAGGTCACCGGCGCCGACGACCACTACCTGACCGTGACCGGCGACGTCGCCGACGCGGAACAGGCGTTCGGCACCCAGCTCCACAACTTCGCCAAGGGCGGCAAGACCTACCACGCCCCGACCGGGACCGCCTCCGTGCCCGCCTCGCTGGGCGGCGCGGTGCTCACGGTCACCGGCCTGGACAACTCCCCGCGGCGCGCGCGCCACCAGGACACGCTGCCGGCGCCGGGCGCCGTCTTCAAGAACGCCGGCCCGTTCTCCACGTACTACGGGTCCAAGACGAACAAGAAGCTTCCGGTCGCGTACGGCACGCACGCCCCGTACGCCGTCAAGGGCTACACGGGCAAGCAGGTGCGCGCCGCCTACGGCGCCGGCTCGTACAACGGCAAGGGCGTCACCGTCGCCATCACCGACGCCTTCGCCTCGCCGACGATCGTCGCCGACGCCAAGGAGTACGCGGCGCGCAACGGCGACGCCTCGTACAAGCGCGGCCAGCTCTCCCAGGTGCTGCCGGGCGACTACCGCTACACGAGCCCCGACGAGTGCGACGCCTCCGGCTGGTACGGCGAGGAGACCCTGGACGTCGAGGCGGTGCACGCGGTCGCCCCGGCCGCCGACATCGTCTACGTGGGCGCCTCCTCCTGCACCGACGACGACCTGCTCGACGCGCTCGGCAAGATCGTCGACCACCGGCTCGCGGACATCGTCTCCAACTCCTGGGGCGACCTCGAGTCCAACGAGACGCCGGACATCGCCGCCGCCTACGACCAGATCTTCCAGATCGGCGCGGTCGAAGGCATCGGCTTCTACTTCTCCTCCGGCGACGCGGGCGACAACGTCGCCAACCCCCTCGGGACGGGCTCCAAGCAGGTCGACACCCCGGCGAACTCGCCCTGGGTCACCTCCGTCGGCGGCACCTCGCTCGCCGTCGGCAAGGGCGACAAGTACCAGTGGGAGACCGGCTGGGGCACCCTGAGGACCACGCTGGCCGACAACGGCTCGAGCTGGACGGACTTCCCCGGCGGCTTCACCTCCGGCGCGGGCGGCGGTACCAGCAAGCTGTACGCGCAGCCGTTCTACCAGCGCGGCGTCGTCCCCGACTCGCTCGCCCTGGCAGGCGGCGGCAAGGTCAAGCAGCGCGTCGAGCCCGACATCTCGGCCGTCGCCGACCCGAACACCGGCTTCCTGGTCGGTCAGACCCAGGCCTTCCCCGACGGGTCCTTCCAGTACAGCGAGTACCGGATCGGCGGCACCTCGCTCGCCGCGCCGGTCATCGCGGGCGTCCAGGCGCTGGCGCAGCAGGCCCGGCACGGCGTGCCGATCGGCTTCGCCAACCCGCTGATCTACGACCGCTACGGCACCGGCGCGTACCACGACGTCACCGACCACCCGCTGGGCCGCGGCCAGGACCTCGCGGTGGTCCGCGTGGACTACGCCAACGGCTTCGACGCGGCCGACGGCACGATCACCTCGCTCCGCAGCCTCGGCAAGGACAGCTCGCTGTCCGCGGTCGTCGGCTACGACGACGTGACCGGCGTCGGCACCCCGGCGCGCGGCTACGTCGACTCGTACAAGCCGCACCACCGCTGAGCAAGGTCGCGCATGTCACGGAAGGGCCCGCACCGGGGGGAACCTCGGTGCGGGCCCTTCCCGCTCTGGGGTAACCTGACCCCATGCGTGCCGTACGCCTTCTGCTTAGCAAGCCGCGCTGACCAGGTTCGATGTCAGCGCGGCGCCCCTCCTGTGCGAGGGGCTTTTTCGTTTCCGCGTTGTCGCGGTAGCGCGGTTCCACAGGCAGATCTCCGTACGGCGGCCGGGCCGCAGGCCGTCATGACAGCGATGGAGTACGAAGGACGATGAGCGAGACCACCCCCGCCGCCGAGGCGGCTGCGCCCCACCGCTACACGGCCGCCCTGGCAGCGGACATCGAGAGCCGCTGGCAGGACTTCTGGGAGCACGACCAGACCTTCGCCGCACCGAACCCCACCGGTGACCTGGCCGGGGACGGCGATCTGGCCAAGCCGAAGAAGTTCATCATGGACATGTTCCCGTACCCCTCGGGCGCGGGACTGCACGTCGGCCACCCCCTCGGCTACATCGCCACCGACGTCTTCGCCCGCTTCCAGCGGATGACCGGGCACAACGTGCTGCACACCCTGGGCTTCGACGCCTTCGGCCTGCCCGCCGAGCAGTACGCGGTGCAGACCGGCACCCACCCGCGGGTGTCCACCGAGGCCAACATGCGGAACATGCGGTCCCAGCTGCGCCGGCTGGGTCTGGGCCACGACACGCGCCGGTCCTTCGCGACGATCGACCCGGACTACTACAAGTGGACACAGTGGATCTTCCTGCAGATCTTCAACTCCTGGTACGACGAGCAGGCCGGTCGGGCCCGTCCCATCGGTGAGCTGGTCGAGCAGTTCGAGAAGGGTGAGCGGGCGACGCCGGACCGGCGGGACTGGGCGGAGCTGACCCCGGCCGAGCGCGACGCGGTGCTGGGCGAATACCGCCTGGCGTACGCCTCGGAGTCCCCGGTCAACTGGTGCCCCGGCCTGGGCACCGTACTGGCCAACGAGGAGGTCACCGCCGACGGCCGCTCGGAGCGCGGGAACTTCCCCGTCTTCAAGGCGAAGCTGCGCCAGTGGATGATGCGCATCACCGCCTACGCGGACCGCCTGCTGACCGACCTGGACGCGCTGGACTGGCCCGAGGCGATCAAGCTGCAGCAGCGCAACTGGATCGGCCGTTCCGAGGGCGCCAGGGTCGACTTCGCCGTCGAAGGCCACGCCGACAGCCCGATCACCGTCTTCACCACCCGCCCGGACACCCTGTTCGGCGCCACCTACATGGTGCTGGCCCCCGAGCACCCGCTGGTCGACACCGTGGTGCCGGCCGCCTGGCCGGAGGGCACCAAGGACGCCTGGAGCGGCGGCGCGGCCACCCCGGCCGAGGCCGTCGCGGAGTACCGCCGGCAGGCCCAGGCCAAGTCGGACGTCGAGCGGCAGACCGAGGGCAAGAACAAGACCGGCGTCTTCAGCGGCGCGTACGCGCTGAACCCGCTGACCGGCGCCCGGGTCCCGGTCTTCGTCGCCGACTACGTCCTGATGGGGTACGGCACCGGTGCCATCATGGCCGTCCCCGGCCAGGACGAGCGCGACTGGGAGTTCGCCACCGTCTTCGACCTGCCCATCGTCCGGACCGTCCGGCCGCCGGAGGGCTGGGAGGGCGAGGCGTACACCGGCCAGGGCCCGGCGATCAACTCCGCCAACGACGAGATCGACCTGAACGGCCTTGAGGTCGCCGACGCCAAGCGCAAGGTCATCGCGTACCTGGAGCAGCGCGGCATCGGCGAGGGCACCATCAACTACCGCCTGCGGGACTGGCTGTTCAGCCGTCAGCGATACTGGGGCGAGCCCTTCCCGATCGTCTACGACGAGGACGGCGTGGCCCACCCGCTGCCCGAGTCGATGCTGCCGCTGGAGCTGCCGGAGGTCGAGGACTACTCGCCGCGCACCTTCGACCCTGACGACGCGGACACCGAGCCCGAGACCCCGCTGTCCCGCAACGCGGAGTGGGTCCACGTCGAGCTGGACCTGGGCGACGGCCGGGGCGTGCGCCGGTACCGCCGGGAGACCAACACCATGCCCAACTGGGCCGGTTCCTGCTGGTACGAGCTGCGGTACCTGGACCCGCACAACGACCGGGAACTGGTCGACCCCGAGATCGAGCGGTACTGGATGGGCCCGCGCGAAGGGCAGCCGCACGGGGGTGTCGACCTGTACGTCGGCGGCGCGGAGCACGCGGTGCTGCACCTGCTGTACGCGCGCTTCTGGTCCAAGGTGCTGTTCGACCTGGGGCACGTCTCGTCCGCGGAGCCGTTCCACAAGCTGTTCAACCAGGGCATGATCCAGGCCTACGTCTACCGCGACAGCCGCGGCTTCCCGGTCCCGGCGGCCGAGGTCGAGGACAGGGACGGCGGCTACCGGTACGACGGCGAACAGGTCAAGCGCGAGCTGGGCAAGATGGGCAAGTCCCTGAAGAACGCCGTCACCCCGGACGAGATCGCCGCCGAGTACGGCGCCGACACGCTGCGCCTGTACGAGATGGCGATGGGCCCGCTGGACGTCTCCCGTCCGTGGGACACCCGTGCCGTCGTCGGCCAGTACCGTCTGCTGCAGCGGCTGTGGCGCAACGTCGTGGACGAGACGACCGGCGAGGTCACCGTGACCGACGCCGAGCCGGACGAGGACACCCTGCGCGCCCTGCACAAGGCGATCGACGGCGTCCGACAGGACCTGGAGGGCCTGCGCTTCAACACCGCCATCGCCAAGATCACCGAGCTGAACAACCACCTGACCAAGGCGGGCGGCCCGGTGCCGCGCTCGGTGGCCGAGCCCCTGGTGCTGCTCATCGCGCCGCTGGCGCCGCACATCGCCGAGGAACTGTGGCGGCGGCTGGGCCACGACGGGTCCCTGGCGCACGAGGACCTGCCGGTGGCCGACCCGGCGTACGTGGTGGACGAGACCGTCACCTGCGTGGTCCAGATCAAGGGCAAGATCAAGGCGCGGCTGGAGGTGCCGCCGACGGTCTCGGACGCCGACCTGGAGGCCCAGGCACTGGCCGACCCGGCGGTCGTCGCGGCGCTGGACGGCGCGGGGGTCCGCAAGGTGATCGTGCGGGCGCCGAAGCTGGTGAACATCGTTCCCGCGTGAGGGGGCCGGCCTGGGGGCCGAGGTTGAGGGCTGAGGGCTGAGGGCTGGCGGCTGGGGCCTTCTGGCCCGAGCGTGCGAGCGTCCGATGGCGGCCTGGTCGCCCGGGCGGTTGGCGCCGATGTGGGGCGGGCAGGGGTTCTCCCGGAACCCTTGTCCGCCTCCGTCCGTTCACCGGGAACTTCCGAGGATGCCCCGGCCTTCAGGCCGGGGAGGAATCGGACCCCTGCGGAGCAGGGCAGGGAACGGGGTTTCGCCGTCAGGGCGAAAGACCGCCCACACCGTCGGGTAAGCTGGTCGCGGTGCGTTGCGAGAACCAAGCAGCGCGTACACCGTGCTGATCGAGAGCCAAGACAGCACATGCACCTCCTGGATTTGTTTCATCGAACCGGGCTGGTCTCAACCCGGCTGGTGCTGATCGTGTAAGAGCTGACGGACCGCAGGTCTCCAGCCCACGTGAGCCAGGAATCCCCCTGCTTCAGCGGGGGGAGGATTCAAGGTGGACAACCAGCCGATCGAGTGGACCGGCCCGGCCGCACGGACCGGGCCGCCGGGCACAGGAGCCGCCGTGGATGTCGCCGTCGCCGTGATCCTGCTCCTCTTCGTTTCCTTCGTGGCGCTCGGCGTCGTCGCGACGGTCAAGACCGCGCGGGCGGTCAAGCGCGGGGTGGAGCGCACCTCTGTCGAGGCCCGCCGCGTGGTCGAGGACACCGGCCTGAAGGCCCGCCGCTACAGCCGGCCCGGGCCCGCCGGGAAGCTCGCGGGGCTGCGCCTGGCGCTGCGTACGTCCGTCGCCAGCACGGGGGAGGCGCTGCGGGGACAGGCCTCAGTCGACGCGTCGCTGAGCGAGGCCGTCGCCCTGTTCGAACGGTTGCGCTCCCACGCCGAGGAGCTCGACGCGGAACTGAGGCTGCTGGAGCGCGAGCCCGACCGTGCCCGCGTCGCCGCCCGGATCGGCGAGCTCGAGGAGCGCACACGGCGCATCACCCACTCGGCGGACTCGCTGCGGTGGGCCGCCCAGGACCGCGCCCGCCGCTTCGCCGACGACGACTTGGCGGCGCTCGGCCGCGACATCGACCTGGAGGCGGGGGCGTTGCGGCACTGGGCGCCCGCCGCGCTCCCGGAGCCGGGACCGGCACCCGCACCGCACGGCCGGCCGGGTGCGCGGCGTGAGCGGGCGCCCGAACCCGCCGACGGAGAGCCGCCCAAGGCCCTGTGACGCGACCGGCACGGCCGGGACGGGTCCGGGTGGAGGCTCACCCGGGTCCAGCTCGGCTGAGCCGTACTGTCCCGCGGCCTCCGGCACGGGTAACCTCCCGCACATGTCGTCCCATGTCGCTATCGTCACCGATTCCACGGCCTACCTGCCGCAGGAGGCCCTGACCCGGCACCGGATCACCGTGGTGCCCCTGGCGGTGGTGATCGGCGACGAAGCGCTGGAAGAGGGCACCGAGGTGTCGGCGCCCGCGGTGGCCCGCGCCCTGCAGCGGCGCAAACCCGTCACCACGTCGCGGCCGAGCCCCGAGGAGTTCGCCGCCGCCTACCGCGCGGCGGCGGAGGCGGGGGCGACCGAGATCGTCTCCCTGCACCTGTCGGCCGAGTTCTCCGGCACCTACGACGCCGCGCTGCTCGCGGGGGCGGACGCGCCGGTGCCGGTCCGCGTCGTCGACACCGCCATGGTCGCCATGGCCCTCGGCTTCCCCGTGCTGAGCGCCGCCGAGGCGGCGGAGGCCGGCGGTACCGCGGACGAGATCGTGGCGGCCGCGGAGAAGCGGGCCGCGGACACGTCGGCGTACTTCTACGTGGACACCCTGGACTACCTGCGCCGGGGCGGCCGCATCGGCGCGGCGCAGGCACTGCTCGGGTCGGCGCTCGCGGTCAAGCCGCTGCTGCAGCTCGACGAGGGCCGCATCCAGCTGCTGGAGAAGGTCCGTACGGCCTCCAAGGCGCTGGCGCGGCTGGAGGACATCGTCGTCGAGAGCGCGGGTACCCGGCCGGTGGACATCGCCGTTCAGCACCTGGCCGCGGCGGACCGCGCCGCCGCCCTGGCGGAGCGGTTGCGGATGCGGGTTCCCGGGCTCAACACCCTCGTCCTCAGCGAGGTCGGCGCGGTGATCGGCGCCCACACGGGGCCCGGGTTGCTGGGGGCGGTCGTCTCCCCGCTCTGACGTCTTTCGGGTGACGGAGATATCCACAACCTGGGGATGATCCACAGGTTTGGGAGCAAGATCATCTGGTGGGTGGCGGCGCGCCTACCGTCGCGGACATGGGATCGACCACCGCAACTCCTCGTCATCGCAGGCATCCGTCCGCGGGCGCGGGCACACGCACGGGCGCGGCGACACGCGCAGCCGGAGCCGGAGCCGGAGCCGCGCCGGGGCCCGCCGCGGTCCGGGAACGGGCCGCCGCACTCTTCGCACGGCCGCCGGCGCATCGCGCGCCGGCGGCCGTGCCGGACCCGGCGGCCGTGCCGGGCGCATCGGGGTCGCCGGGCCCTTCGGGGTCGCCGGGCCCTTCGGGGTCGCCGGGGCGACCGCGGCGGGCGCAGCCACCGGCGGCCCCGGATCCGCCGCGGCGCCGGGCTGCGCCGGATCCACCGGGACGCCGCGTCACGGGAGCCTGGCGCCTCGCGCTCACCGAACGCCTCCCCACCTGGTTCTCCGTGCGCTGCGGCGTCGAGGCGAAGACCGCGGCCGCCCTCGCCGTGGTGCTCCTCGTCGCCCTGGTCCTCGCGGTGCACCACTACTGGACCGGCCGACCCCGAACCGTCGCGGTGCCCCCCGTCACGGCGGCGCTGCCGGCCGCGGCCGAGGTGCCCGCCGCCCGGACTTCCTCCGGCGCGGGGCCGCGGACGCCGAGCCCCGCGCCGGGGGCGAAACCGGTGCTGGTCGTGGACGTCGCGGGCAAGGTCCGCGAACCGGGGTTGCGCCGGCTGCCCGCGGGGTCGCGTGTCGCGGACGCCGTGGCCGCCGCCGGGGGAGCGCTGCCCGGTACGGACACCAGCGCCCTGAACCTGGCCCGCCCGCTCGGCGACGGGGAGCAGATCGTCGTCGGCCGACCCGTCCCGGCATCCGGCGCCGGCGCCCCGGGAGGCGTCGGCGCGAGCGGTCCGATCAGCCTCAGCGCCGCCACCGCCGAGCAGTTGGACGCCCTGCCGGGAGTGGGGCCCGTGCTGGCCCGGCACATCATCGACTACCGGACCCAGCACGGCGGTTTCGGCTCCGTCGAGCAACTGCGCGACGTCAACGGCATCGGCGACCGCCGGTTCTCCGATCTCAAGCCGCTGGTCACCCCGTGAGCGCGCCGGCGCCCCGCCCTGCGGTCCATGCGGCGGCCGCCTCGCCCCGGGGCGCGTCGAACCCGCGCCAAGAGGGCCCGCCAGACCTGCGTCTGGTGCCGCCGGCCCTCGCGGCCTGGATCGCCGCGGGCATCGCGCTCGTCGCGCCGGGGAGAGTCGTGGCGTGGGCGTGCGCGACGGCCGTCCTCGCGGCACTCGTCTCGCTCGCACGCCGCTGGTCGACGGCGGCCACCGTGGCGCTCTGCGCGGCGGCGTCCGCGGCCGCGGCGGGGCTGCACGCAGCTGACCTGCACCGCGGCCCGTTGCCCGCGCTGGCGGCGGAACACGCGCACGCCCGTGTCGAATTGCGGCTGACCACGGACCCCCGGCCGATCCGGCCGCAGGTACGCGGGGCCGTCCGCGTCCCGGACGCGGCGCTGGTGGGGGCCGAGGCCGTGCGCGTGACGGCCGGCGCCACAACGACCGCCGTCCGTACCCCGGTCCTGCTCATCGCCCGGCAACCGGGCCGCAGATGGCTCGGGTTGCTGCCGGGAACGCGCGTCGAAGCGGAGGCCCGGCTCGCCCCTGCCGCCCGCCCGGGCGACCGGGTCGCCGCGGTGCTGTCGGTCCGGGGGCCGCCGCGTGTCGTCGAGCCGCCGGGCCGTGCGCAACGGGTGGCCGGCACACTGCGCGCGGGACTGCGCGAGGCCACCGCAGGCCTGCCGCCCGACGCCCGGGCCCTGCTTCCCGGGCTGGTCGTGGGGGACACGTCCCGTATCCCGGTCGAGTTGCACGACGCGTTCGAGGCCACCGACCTGACCCATCTGACCGCGGTCAGCGGTTCCAACCTCTCCCTCGTGCTGATCCTGCTGATCGGTCCGCCCGGTCTCGCCCTGCGCGCCGAGCGCGGCGGCCTGGCGCCGCGGCTGGCCCTCCCGCTCCGCGTGACGGCCGTACTGGGCGGAGGGCTCACCGCGGCCTTCGTGGTCGTGTGCCGGCCGGACCCGAGCGTGCTGCGCGCGGCAGCCTGCGGGCTGATCACCCTGCTGGCCATCGGCACGGGCCGCCGCCGCAGCCTGCTGCCCGCGCTGTGCGGGGCGGCACTTGCGCTCCTCCTCTACGACCCTTGGCTCGCCCGCTCGTACGGCTTCGCGCTGTCCGTGCTGGCCACCGGTGCGCTGCTCGTCCTCGCGCCGCGCTGGAGCGCCGCCCTGCGGCACCGGCGGGTGCCGCCGCGTCTCGCGGAGGTCCTGGCCGCCGCGGCGGCGGCGCAGGCGGTGTGCGCACCCGTGGTGGCGGTCCTGGCCGCCCACGTCAGTCTGGTCGCCGTCCCGTGCAACCTGCTGGCGGAACTCGCGGTGGGCCCGGCCACCGTCCTCGGCTTCGCCGCCTTGGCCGCGGCGCCCTTCGCCATGCCCGCCGCCAAGGCCCTTGCCTGGGTCGCGGGCTGGCCGGCGGGCTGGATCGCGGCGGTGGCCCGGTGCGGTGCCGCCCTGCCCGGGGCGACGCTCGACTGGCCCGGCACCTGGGCGGGCGCCCTGCTGCTGGCCGTCGTCACCGTGGTGCTGGTGGCGGCAGGGCGCCGCCTGCTGCGCCGTCCCTGGCTGTGCGCCGCCGCCGCGCTCCTGCTGGTGCTGGCCGTGGTGCGTCCGGTGCCGCTGCCCCGACCGGTGACCGGCTGGCCGCCGCCGGGCTGGCGGCTGGTGGCCTGCGACGTCGGCCAGGGCGACGCGCTGGTGCTGTCGGCGGGCGGCGGCAGCGCCGTCGTGGTGGACACCGGCCCGGAACCCCGTCTCGTCGACCGCTGCCTGCGCTCCCTGGGTGTTACCGAGGTCCCGCTGCTCGTCCTCACCCACTTCCACGCCGACCACGTCGCCGGCCTCCCGGGGGTGCTGCGCGGTCGGTCCGTGGGCGCCATCGAGACCACTACCCTCGACGAGCCCCAGGACCAGGCCGCGTTCGTACGCCGTCAGGCGGCCGCCGCCCGCGTCCCCGTGCTGCGCGCCGCCCCCGGAGAGCGCCGCCGGGTGGGCTCCCTGGACTGGCGCGTGCTGTGGCCCGCCGCGTCCTCCCGCCCGGCGGGAGCCGAGGGTGCCGTCCCGGACGACGCCAACCCCAACGACGCCAGCATCACCCTCCTGGTCCGCACGGCCGGGCTCACCGTGGTCCTCCTCGGAGACCTGGAGCCGGTGGCCCAGCGCGGTCTGCTGACCGCCGTTCCGGGACTGCCGCGCGTGGACGTCCTCAAGGTCGCCCACCACGGCTCCGCCTACCAGGATCCGGCGCTGCTGGCCCGGCTCAGGCCGCGTCTGGCGCTCGTGAGTTGCGGCGCGGGCAACCCGTACGGTCACCCGTCGCCCCGCACGCTTGCCGCACTGCGCGCGCAGGGCTCCACCGTTCTGCGCACCGACCGGGACGGCCCGGTGGCCGTCCTGGGCGACCGGGAGAGTCTGCGGGCCGCCTCGGCGGGTCCGGCGCAGGCCGCGCAGCGGGCCGTCCGAGGACGGCGAAGAGCCCGTCGTCCCCGCGCAGGGCCGGTGAGGGCCGCCTCGGGTGCGGACGGCCGGCGCCCCGGACAACCGCCGCGGCTCAGGGCACCACCGCTGTCGCGGTGACCTCCACCAGCTGGCCGGTGTAGCCGAGGCAGCCGACCCCCAGCAGCGTCGAGGTGTGGGGCCCCTCGCCCAGCCCCGAGGCGCGTACGACCTCCCACACCCGTGACAACGCGGCGGGATCGCCGGCCACGACGTAGACGGTGCTGGCTACCACGTGTTCCAGGCCGCTGCCCACGGCGCGCAGGGCCTCGTCGAGGTTGGCGACGACCTGCCGCGCCTGGGCGATCGGATCACCCGGTCCCACCAGGGCGCCCTGCGCGTCGAGCGGCACGGAACCGGCCATGAAGGCGAGCCGCTGCCCGGCCTCGACGACCGCGGCGTGCGCGTAACCGGGCGGCGGGAACAGGGTCGGGACGATCGTGCGGCGCACCACGGGGGCCTCCTGGCTCGGACCGGCTGACCCGCAGATCCTGCGCGGCGGCAGGCGCTGACGCCACCGGTTTTCACACCCGGCGCCGCACGCCGCGGCGATCCGGGACGCCCTGATGTGCAACCGCCGTGTCACGGCTTGCCCATGGCTTTGTACGGACCCGCGTGAAGGAGGCGATTCCGTGGCAGTTTGACGGCATGACCATCATCGGCTGGATCGTACTGGGCCTGATCGCGGGCGCCATCGCGAAGATACTGCTGCCGGGGAAGGATCCCGGCGGAGTCGTCGGGACCACACTGTTCGGCGTCGCGGGCGCAGTGGTGGGCGGCTGGATCTCGGCGAAGTTCCTCGACCACCCCATCACCAAGGACTTCTACGACCTGCCCACCTGGGGCGCGGCCATAGGCGGCGCGCTCGTCCTTCTGATCATCTATCGCATCCTGTTCGGGGACTCCCGCTGACCGCGGGCGCGGGCAGCAACTGCACGGCGTCCCGGCGCAGGGACAGGGCTTGCGAGCGGCGCGGATCCCACAGCCAGATCCAGTCCCCCGAGGCACCGAAGGACAGCACGGCGTGGTCGACCGGCACCGGCCCGTTCTCCCCGGGGACAAGGCCGTCGCCGACCGGCACCACGCACATCAGGGAGCCGCGCACCCCGAAGTACGCCGCCGGCGCGTGCCCCTGGCGGGCGGCGGTCGCCGCGTGCGCGGCGGCGCGGTCCGCATCGTGGGCTCCGGCGAGCAGGGCGGTGGCCGCGAAGGCCGCCGAGAGCAGCGCGGTGACGGCGACCAGGGCGAGGCGGTTGTCGCCCTTGGCGATGTGCACGTGCCGCAACCAGCCCGTGACCGAGGTGAAGAACAGGACGAACGCCAGCGCGAGGCCCAGCGGTTCGGCGGCTGCCGCATACGGCCACACGTCCCCGGTCGTACGGACGAAACCGGACGGGATGCCGAACCGATCGAGGTACGACGCCTGCATCAGACGGCCGAGCCAGGTCACCAGCGACCACCCCACGGGCAGGGCGAGCGGCGCCAGCCAGACCGCGTTGCGTGAGAACCACGAGTCGCGCAGGGCGAAGTACACCCCCGGCGCGCATAAGAGGACCGCAGCGGTCAGCGGCCACCACAGCGGGCCCGCGTCCGCCTCGGCGGTCGCCCAGCCCAGCAGCGCCGCCGTGGTGGCGGCGGCGACACCCGGCAACGTCCGCACCCGGGGACCGCTGCGGCGTTCTCCGGCCGCCGCCTCGTTCGTCTCGGGCGGTGCGGGGCGCAGTTCGTAGGCGTCAGTGGTGAACGGAACACCGCCCAGGAGACGTTCGGAGATTTCGCGTTCCGCGGCCTCCCGGCCGAGCCCGTCCGGCAGCCGCAGCAGCCGGTGAGCACCGCGCCCGCCGCACGCGGCCCACCACCGGGCGAGCCGGTCACGCCATCCGGTGCCCGCCCCGGGACGGCGGATCACACGGTATTCCGTCCGCGGTTCGTCCGGCCGGAGCAGCAACGCCGCGTCCCTGACCCACACGCCGAGCTGGTGGGTCCTCGCCAGCCGTTCCACGGCCCCGCACGCCGCCCTCTCGGCCCGCCAGCGCGAGCCGCTCAGCCGCACCTCGACGACGAGCGCGACGCGGCCGCCGCCCGCGGTGGCCGGAGCGTCCTCACGACCCGCCCGGCGCACCGCCCAGCCCCGCGCCTCCATCAGCCCCTGGGCGAGGGCGAGCTCGTCGGGCTGGTCGACGGCCTCGACGAGGAGGCGTACCCGCTGGTTGAACGGGACGGCCGGCAGCACCCCGGCCGTTCCGGGGTGATCCGTCCGCGGCTCCTGCGAGCGGCGGCGCTGGGCGGGAACGCGCGACGGCACGGCCTAGTCCTCTTCCAGCCAGCCCTCGAACTCCTCCGCCAGGTCGTTCAGCGCGGTGGGGTCCAGCTCCTCGTCCTCGTCGTTGATGACGACGAGCCACTGGGCGTCCTCGGCGTCGTCCTCGCCGGCGAGGGAGTCGCGGACGAGCTGGGGACGGGCGGGCAGGTCGAAGCGCTCGGTGGCTTCGTCGGCGGCCTCCTCCGCGGCATCGCGGTCGGGGAGGACGAGCACATGTCTGACATCGGTCACCGGGATATTGTGTCGGACCCGCGTGGGATGCTGGAACGCGATGGCCAGGAACAGTACGACAGACAGCCCGCTCGCCCCCGTGACGATCGCGGTGGGGCAGGAGGACCTGCTCCTCGACCGCGCGGTACGGGAGGTCGTGCAGGCGGCGCGCGCCGCCGACGCCGACACCGATGTGCGCGACCTCACCCCGGACGCGCTCCAGCCGGGCACCCTGGCGGAGCTCACCAGCCCGTCGCTCTTCGCCGAGCGCAAGGTCGTCGTCGTCCGGAACGCGCAGGACTTGTCCGCGGACACCGTCAAGGACGTCAAGGGCTACCTGGACGCGCCCGTCGAGGAGATCACGCTCGTCCTGCTGCACGCGGGCGGCGCCAAGGGCAAGGGCCTGCTGGACGCGGCCCGCAAGGCCGGCGCGCGCGAGGTGGCCTGCCCGAAGATGACCAAGCCTGCCGACCGGCTGGCCTTCGTCCGGCAGGAGTTCCGCACGCTGGGCCGTTCCGCGACCCCTGAGGCCTGCCAGGCACTGGTGGACGCCATCGGCAGCGACCTGCGGGAGCTGGCGAGCGCATGCGCGCAACTCGCCGCCGACGTGGAGGGTGCGGTCGACGCGGCGGTGGTGGCCCGCTACTACACGGGTCGGGCCGAGGCCACCGGCTTCGAGGTCGCGGACCTCGCGGTGACCGGCCGTGCCGCCGAGGCGCTGGAGCGGCTGCGCTGGGCGATCGCCGTCGGCCAGCCGCTGCCCGGCATCACCTTCGCGCTCGCCTCGGGCGTCCGGGCCATCGGCAAGCTCGCGTCCGCTCCGCGCGGCGCCCGTCCGGCGGACCTCGCCCGGGAGCTGGGTATGCCGCCGTGGAAGATCGACCGGGTCCGCCAGCAGATGCGCGGCTGGTCCGGTGACGGGGTGTCGGCCGCCCTGCGCGCGGTCGCCGAAGCCGACGCCGCGGTCAAGGGCGGCGGCGCCGACCCGGCCTACGCCCTGGAGAAGGCGGTCGTCGCCGTCGCACGGGCGGCGCGGCCTCGCTGACCCCTGCGGCCGTCGTGGCGCGGCTGCCGTCATGGCGGTCCGCCCTCGTCGTGTCACGGCCACGGCCACGGCCACGGACCCCGGATCGCCGTCACGCAGCGGCACGGAGTGCGCGTGCTGGAAGCGGTGGTCCGTACCGGGCGACCGGGCGACCGGGCGACCGGGCCCGGGCGGTCCGCAGGGCACGGCCCTCGTATGGCGACTCTTCGTCACTCCCCGCCCCCCGGGGAAGAGCGGGGGCCGACCTGCCCGCCCGGGGACGACGAAAAGCCCCCGACCGCAGGTCGGGGGCTTCGTACCGCATCCAGGCGTGGCGTTACCCGGAGGCGCTACCCACGTCGACACTCGCCGAAGAACGGCGAACGCAGGCCGCGTGCGGCCAGAAGATCAAGGGTGCCGGTGGAGGAGCGGGTGAGAGGGACCGCTGTGTCCTCACCGACGGGTGGTGCACGGGAAGGTCAGCCCTGGAGGCCGGTCACCTTGAGCGCCAGCGCCGACTTCTTGTTGGCGGCCTGGTTCTTGTGGATGACGCCCTTGCTCACGGCCTTGTCGAGCTTCTTCGAAGCGAGGCGCGCGGCCTCGGTCGCCTTCTCGACGTCGCCGGCGGCCACGGCCTCACGGGTGCGACGGATGGCGGTCTTGAGCTCGGACTTGACGGCCTTGTTGCGCAGGCGCGCCTTCTCGTTGGTCTTGTTGCGCTTGATCTGGGACTTGATGTTCGCCACGAAAGAGCCTTTTCAGGTTTGATCTGATGGGGTCCGCGCCTCGGGTGGAGGGCACGAGACGCGACTGCCCAGGCTAGCAGTCGGCCGCCGCGCCGCCCAAACCGGTGGCCGACGGCGGGTGTCCCGGCCCGTCCCGCACCGCCCGGCATGGCCGGGGGCCCCGGCCATGGGACTATGGGAGCCATACGTATCGATCCGACCAGAGGCGACAGGCGCCTCAAGAGACAGGACCCTGCGTGCCCGCGACCCCTTCGAACGTGCCGGAGCCCAGCCGTACCGACCCGGCGCTCATCCGCAACTTCTGCATCATCGCGCACATCGACCACGGCAAGTCGACCCTTGCCGACCGGATGCTGCAACTCACCGGTGTGGTGGACCAGCGGCAGATGCGTGCCCAATACCTCGACCGGATGGACATCGAGCGCGAGCGCGGCATCACGATCAAGTCCCAGGCCGTCCGTCTGCCCTGGGCGCCCACCGAGGGTGCCGGTCAGGGGAAGACCCACATCCTGAACATGATCGACACCCCGGGGCACGTGGACTTCACCTACGAGGTCTCGCGTTCGCTGGCGGCCTGCGAGGGCACGGTCCTGCTGGTCGACGCCGCCCAGGGCATCGAGGCACAGACGCTGGCCAACCTCTACCTGGCGATGGAGAACGACCTCACCATCGTCCCGGTGCTGAACAAGATCGACCTGCCGGCCGCGCAGCCCGAGAAGTTCTCCGAGGAGCTGGCCAACCTCATCGGCTGCGACCCCTCCGACGTGCTGAAGGTCTCCGCGAAGACCGGCCTCGGCGTCGAGGCGCTGCTGGACCGCGTCGTGGAGACCGTGCCGGCCCCCGTCGGCGTCGCCGACGCGCCCGCCCGCGCGATGATCTTCGACTCGGTGTACGACTCCTACCGCGGTGTCGTCACCTACGTCCGGGTCGTCGACGGCCAACTGAACAAGCGCGAGCGGATCAGGATGATGTCCACCGGCGCGACCCACGAGCTGCTGGAGATCGGCACCAACTCGCCCGAGATGCTGCCGGCCGACGGCCTCGGCGTGGGTGAGGTGGGCTACCTGATCACGGGTGTGAAGGACGTCCGCCAGTCCAAGGTGGGTGACACGATCACCCAGCAGACCAAGGGCGCCACCGAGGCACTGGGCGGCTACAAGGACCCCAAGCCCATGGTGTTCTCCGGCCTGTACCCGCTGGACGGCTCCGACTACCCGGAGTTGCGCGACGCGCTGGACAAGCTCCAGCTCAACGACGCCGCCCTGGTCTACGAACCGGAGACCTCCGCCGCCCTCGGATTCGGCTTCCGCGTCGGTTTCCTCGGCCTGCTGCACCTGGACGTGATCCGCGAGCGGCTGGAGCGCGAGTTCGGGCTGGACCTGATCGCGACCGCGCCGAACGTGGTCTACCGAGTGGTGATGGAGGACGGCGCCGAGCACGTCGTCACCAACCCCAGCGAGTTCCCCGAGGGCAAGATCTCCGAGGTGTACGAGCCGGTGGTGCGGGCCACGATCCTGGCGCCCACGGAGTTCATCGGCGCCATCATGGAGCTCTGCCAGACCCGGCGCGGTTCGCTGCTCGGCATGGACTACCTCTCCGAGGACCGGGTCGAGATCCGCTACACCCTGCCGCTCGCCGAGATCGTCTTCGACTTCTTCGACCAGCTGAAGTCCAAGACCCGCGGTTACGCGTCGCTGGACTACGAGCCCACCGGTGAGCAGTCGTCCAGCCTGGTCAAGGTGGACATCCTGCTGCACGGCGACAAGGTGGACGCGTTCTCCGCCATCACGCACAAGGACAACGCGTACGCGTACGGCGTGCGGCTGGTGGCCAAGCTGCGCGAGCTCATCCCGCGGCAGAGCTTCGAGGTGCCGGTCCAGGCCGCCGTCGGTGCGCGGGTGATCGCCCGCGAGACCATCCGCGCCATCCGCAAGGACGTCCTCGCCAAGTGCTACGGCGGTGACATCTCCCGTAAGCGGAAGCTGCTGGAGAAGCAGAAGGAAGGCAAGAAGCGGATGAAGATGGTCGGTTCCGTGGAGGTGCCGCAGGAAGCATTCATCGCGGTGCTCTCCAGCGACGAGAGCGCGGCGAAGAAGAAGTAGTCCGTGCGTGCCCGCCGACGCGGGCCCCGAAAGGGCGCTTGTCCGATTACCGGTCAGGCGCCCTTTCGCATGAGCGGACCGGCATTCGGGTGATTGGCAAAAACCCAGGCCCGTGCGGTTTCTGCCGGGAGTCCGGCACGTTACTCATCGTGACAGTGGCGAAAGGCGTCACTGTGGAAGGGGAATGTGAAGTGAAGTACTCGAAGGCCGCGGCCGTCGTCGCCGGTTCCGTGATCGCGCTGGGCGCCGCCGGTGCCGCCGCGTCCCCCGCCTTCGCCGGGGAGGCCCTCCCGCTCGGCAACGGGCCGATGAAGATCCTGGACGCCAAGGACGAGGTCACCAAGACCGGTCTGAAGGCGGTCGCCGGCAAGACGGGCGAGCTGCTCGGGGGCGCGGGCAGGACCGGGGGTACCAAGGGCATGATCGGCGGGCTGCCCATCGGCGGCTGAGTGGCGCGCTTCCCGCGGCGCCGTGGGCGGCCGGCCGGGAAGGCGGGCTCCCCGGATTTCGGGAGGGCCCGCCATTGCGTGTATGCGCCGCGCATTCGGGCGTCACGGTTGCATCGCGGTGGCCGCGGCCCCTTACCAAGCGCGCGCGGATTCCCTACTCTGATCACCACTCGGTGGTTACCGACGAGTCACCCAGCTAAGAGGCGGGCTTCCGGAGGTTGTCGTGACCGACACGCAGACGTTGATCGAGAACCGGCCGCCCTCCGTGGCGCATCTCTTCCTGGAGCGCGTCGAGGCGACACCGGACGCCGAGGCGTACCGCTTCCCTGTGGCGTCGGCGGACGGCACCGCCGAGTCGTGGAGATCCCTCAGCTGGAAGCAGGCCGCGGACCGGGTCCACGCGGTCGCCGCGGGCCTGATCGATCTGGGGGTGCGCCCCGAGGAGCGGGTGGCCATCGCCTCCGCCACCCGGGTCGAGTGGATCCTGGCCGACCTCGGTGTGCTGTGCGCCGGAGCGGCGACCACGACCGTCTACCCGAGCACCAACGGCGACGAGACGGCCTTCATCCTGGCCGACTCCGGCAGCCGGGTGCTGATCGCCGAGAACGCCGTGCAACTGGCCAAGGCCGCTGAGCACCGCGCCGAACTGCCCGGGCTGGCCCACGTGGTGGTCGTCGACGCCGAGGGCGCCGACCTCGGGGACGACGGGTGGGCGCTCTCGCTGGCCCAGCTGGAACAGCGTGGCAAGGCGTACCTCGAGGAGAACCCCGGGGCCGTCCGCAAGACCGTGGGCGAGATCACCAAGGACCAGCTCGCCACCCTCATCTACACCTCCGGCACGACCGGCCGCCCCAAGGGCGTGCGGCTGCCGCACGACTGCTGGGCCTACATGGCCAGGGCGATCCAGGCGAACGGCCTGCTGGAGGCGGACGACGTCCAGTACCTGTGGCTGCCGCTGGCGCACGTCTTCGGGAAGGTGCTCCTCGCCGGGCACATCACCATCGGCCATGTGACCGCGGTCGACGGCCGCGTCGAGAAGATCATCGAGAACCTTCCGGTCGTACGGCCCACCTACATGGCCGCCGTCCCGCGCATCTTCGAGAAGGTCTACAACGGTGTCGCCGCCAAGGCCCGCGCCGGCGGCGCGGCCAAGTACCGGATCTTCAAGTGGGCCGCCGAGGTCGCCCGCGACTACGCCAAGGTCACCCAGGACAACCGCCGCCGCACCGGCAGGGCGAGCGCTCCCTTCGGCCTGTCCGCCCAGCACGCGGTCGCCGACCGCCTGGTGTACGCGAAGCTCCGCGACGCCTTCGGCGGCAGGCTGCGCGCCTGCGTCTCCGGCTCGGCGGCGCTCTCCCCGGAGATCGGCTACTTCTTCTCGGGCGCCGGCATCCACATCCTCGAGGGCTACGGCCTGACAGAGTCCAGCGCCGCCAGTTTCGTCAACCCAGGCGAGGCCTACCGGACCGGTACGGTCGGCAAGCCGCTGCCCGGCACCGAGGTCCGCATCGCGGAGGACGGCGAGATCCTGCTGCGCGGCCCCGGCATCATGCAGGGCTACCACGGGCTGCCCGAGAAGACGGCCGAAGTGCTGGAGCCGGACGGCTGGTTCCACACCGGTGACATCGGGGAGCTCTCCGCGGACGGCTACCTCACCATCACCGACCGCAAGAAGGACATCATCAAGAACTCCAACGGCAAGTACATCGCGCCGGCCGCGGTCGAGGGCCAGTTCAAGGCGGCCTGCCCGTTCATCGGCAACGTTCTGGTGATCGGCGCCGACCGCAACTACTGCACCGCCCTGTTCGCCCTCGACGAGCCCACGATCCTCGGCTGGGCGAAGGAGAACGGGCTGGAGGGCAGGCCGTACGCGGAGGTCGTCGGCTCCGAGCAGGTGCGGGCCCTGATGGACGGTTACGTGCGGCGTGTCAACGAGAACCTCCAGCGCTGGCAGCAGATCAAGACCTTCCGCGTGCTGCCGCGCGACCTGGACGTCGAGCATGGCGACCTGACGCCGAGCCTGAAACTCAAGCGGCCGGTCGTGGAGCGGGAGTTCAGGGAGCTGATCGACGACATGTACGCCGGCACGCGGGAGGACTGAGCGGGCCCACCGCCCGACGGCGGCCCGGCAGCTCCACGCCGGGCGGCCCGGGCTTGCGCAGGGTCCTGACGCGGCGCCGGTGTTGTCGGTGACGCAGGAGAACACGCGTGGTGTCTCCGTGGCGAGGCAAGAGCGTGGTCGACGGCATCGCATGGATTACGGAGCCCCACCTGAGCGACTGCCCGGCCTTCGCCCGTGACGTCGAGCCGGCCGAGCTCGCCGTACGGCTGGGAGCGTGCCAGGGCCGGCAGCCACTGCGGCCATCCGCCGACGACGCGGTTCGATCTCCTCGCCCGGGGGCGGCGCCGGAAGCGTTGCCAGGGTGAGCCGGGCCGGCGACCGGTCCTTCGCCGTCGGGTACGGCGACGCGGTCGGCGCCACCGCCACCGGCTCGCGGGCCGTCTCCGCCGGCGGCGTGGAGGCGGTCGGCTGCCTGCCGGCCCGAGGGCACCGTCCGTGTCCGCCCACTCCCGTGACGGCACGCATCTCTGTTCGTTCGGCATGGGAGAGGCCCGTCGGTCGGGCCACGCCCTCGAGCCTGCTGCTCCCCGCTCTCACCGAGGTGGGCGCTCTCAGCGAGGCGGGCGTCCCACCGGCACGGCCGGAGCCCGCGCGGCTGACGCCGAACGTCTCCGCCGGTCGAGCATGCGGACGATCCAGGAGCACCGGTTGCGGCAGCGACGAAAGGCCGTGCTGTGTGAGCGGCTCCCTGCGTTCACCGTGCGCTGCGGCGCCGTGACAGCGAGCGGACGGGATGACGCGGGCGTGGTGGGGTGCCGGTACCGGATCGTGCTCGCGGCCGGAGAACGGGGAGGGCGGGCAGCGGGAAGGGGCCGCCCGCAGCGGACGGGCGGCGCAGGGGGTGCCCCCGACGGCGACGCGATGCCCGGTGGGCATGACGGACAATGGGACGCATGCCATCCGTACTGCCCGACGGGGACCCCATGCCCGAGGACGGCGCACTCCCGCCGACCGCCCTGCGTGACGCGGCGTCCCGCCCACTGGGGTTCTATCTGCACGTCCCGTACTGCGCCACGCGCTGCGGCTACTGCGACTTCAACACCTACACCGCCGCCGAGCTGCGCGGCACAGGCGGTGTGCTCGCCTCCCGGGAGAACTACGCGGACACCCTGGTCGACGAGATCCGGCTGGCCCGCAAGGTGCTGGGCGACGACCCCCGCCAAGTCGAGACCGTGTTCGTCGGCGGCGGGACACCGACCCTGCTGCCGGCCGCGGACCTGACCCGGATGCTGGGGGCCATCCGGGAGGAGTTCGGCCTCGCGGAGGGCGCGGAGGTCACGACGGAGGCGAACCCGGAGTCGGTGGACCCGGCGTACCTGGAGGAGCTGCGGGCCGGGGGGTACACGCGGATCTCGTTCGGGATGCAGAGCGCCCGCCCGCACGTGCTTCAGGTGCTGGACCGCCGGCACACCCCGGGCCGGCCGGAGCAGTGCGTGGCGGAGGCGCGGGCGGCGGGGTTCGAGCACGTCAACCTGGACCTGATCTACGGCACGCCCGGGGAGTCGGACGACGACTGGAGGGCGTCGCTGGACGCCGCGATCGGCGCGGGGCCGGACCATGTGTCGGCGTACGCGCTGATCGTCGAGGAGGGTACCCAGCTGGCCCGCAGGATCCGGCGCGGCGAGGTGCCGATGACGGACGACGACGTGCACGCGGACCGCTACCTGATCGCGGAGGAGCGTCTGGCGGCGGCCGGCTACGGCTGGTACGAGGTGTCGAACTGGGCGACCTCGCAGGCGGCCCGGTGCCGCCACAACGAGCTGTACTGGACGGGCGCGGACTGGTGGGGTGCCGGGCCGGGCGCGCACAGCCACGTGGGCGGGGTGCGCTGGTGGAACGTGAAGCACCCGGCGGCGTACGCGGCGGCGCTCGCCGGAGGCCGCAGCCCTGGGGCGGGCCGTGAGGTGCTGGCGGCGGAGGACCGCAGGGTGGAGCGGATCCTGCTTGAGCTGAGGCTGTCCGACGGGTGCCCGCTCGACGTGCTGGCCCCGGCGGGCGCCGAGGCCGCCGAGCATGCCGTAAGGGACGGCCTCCTGGAGACCGGTCCTTACCGCGAGGGCCGCGCCGTCCTCACCCTGCGCGGTCGTCTGCTCGCGGACGCGGTGGTCAGGGACCTGGTGGACTGAGCTCGGGCCTGTCCGCTCACTCGGCCGAGTGAAGCGCTGCGCATACCGGCCGTGCCTCCCTACGCTGTTCGTAAGATGCCTCCGCGTAAGCGGCGGCGGGAAGCGGAGGGCCACGGAGATGACCGCTGTGGATGATCGCCGGATGACTGACTTCTTCGAGAACCTCCGAGTTCCCGAGGGGGTCAAGGTCGAGCTCCTCAGGGGGGAAATCGTGATGATGGCCGGGCCCGACCTGGTCCACAACGACATCATCGACGCGGTGATCGACCAGTTCCCCCGCACGCGGTGGAGGCGCTTGCAGACGCAGGACCTCGCGATTCCCGAGGAGGCGAGTGAACCCCAGCCGGACCTCGTGATCCTCGAGCGCGGCGCGGGCCCCTCCTCGGGGCGCCTCCTGCCGTCCGAGGCCGTCACCCTGGTCGTCGAAGTCGTCTCCCGGACCAGTGCTCACCGCGACCACGTCGTCAAGCGGTCGATCTACGCCGCCGGGAAAGTGCCCGTCTACCTGATCATCGACCCCCTTGCCGCCGAGTGCGTCGTTCTCACCGAGCCCGTCGGCACCGGCGACCAGGCCGACTACCGGGCCGAGCGGACCTGGAAGTTCGGCGAGACGGTGCGCTTGCCGGTGGTGGACGTCGCGCTCGACACCTCGGAGTTCCAGGTCCTGCCCGGGCTCACTCCGGGGTCGTGACGAAGTCGATCAGTTCCTCCACGCGGCCCAGCAGCTCCGGCTGAAGGTCCTTGTAGGAGCGGACCGAGCTCAGGATGTGCTGCCAGGCGGCGCCGGTGTTCTCCGGCCAGCCCAGGGCCCGGCACACGCCGGTCTTCCAGTCCTGGCCGCGGGGGACGGCCGGCCAGGCGGGGATGCCGAGACAGGAGGGCTTCACGGCCTCCCAGACGTCGATGTAGGGGTGGCCCGCGACCAGGACGTGCTCACCGGTGACCGCCGCCGCGATGCGGGACTCCTTGCTGCCGGGCACGAGGTGGTCGACGAGGACGCCGAGGCGGGCGTCCGGGCCGGGGGCGAAGGAGGCGACGATGGCGGGGAGGTCGTCGACGCCTTCCAGGTACTCGACCACGACGCCCTCGACACGCAGGTCGTCGCCCCACACGCGTTCGACCAGTTCCGCGTCGTGGCGGCCCTCGACGTAGATCCGGCCGGCCCGGGCGACCCGCGCCCGGGCGCCGGGGACGGCGATGGAGCCGGAGGCGGTCAGCCGCGGTCCGGCAGCGGGGGCGGCGGTGGGGCGCACCAGGGTGACCACGCGGCCCTCCAGGAGAAAGCCGCGGGGCGTCATCGGGAACACGCGGTGCTTGCCGAAACGGTCCTCCAGGGTGACCGTCGGGCCCTCGGCGGTCTTCTCGCAGCGCACGACCGCGCCGCAGAAGCCGGTGGACACCTCCTCCACCACCAGGTCCCGTTCGGCCGCGACCTCGGGTGCGGGCGCGGCGGGCCGTTTCCACGGCGGGGTGAGGTCGGGGTCGTAGTCGCGGCTGCGCATGCCAGGGATCGTAACCGCGCGGGAGGCGCTCAGCCGGATCCGAACCGGGCGGCGAGCGCGTCCCGTTGGGCGCGGACGAAGCGGGCGTCGACGACGGCGCCGTGACCGGGCACGTACAGCGCGGTCTCGCCGCCCAGCCGCAACAGGCGGTCCAAGGTGGCGGGCCAGGCGTGGGGGGCGGCGTCGGGCCCGGCCTGGGGCTCGCCGGACTCCTCGACGAGGTCGCCGCAGAAGACCACGGTCGGCGTGCCCGGTACGACCACCACCAGGTCGTGCGTGGTGTGCCCCTCACCCGGGTGGACCAGCAGGACCTGCCGGTCGCCGCCGAGGTCGAGCTCACAGGAGCCGTCCACGAGGCGGCCGGGGCGCACGAGGGCCCGCGCCGCCCGCGCGGACTCCTCCTCGTCCGCGCCGTGCCCGACGGCGTCGGCAGCGAGCGCCGAGCGCTCGCGGTCGAGGTGGGCGTCGAGGGTCATCTCCCCGAAGACCTGGGCGTCCTCGAAGGCGGCGGCGCCGAAGACGTGGTCGAAGTGGCCGTGGGTGAGTGCGATGTGCGTCACGTCCCGCCCGGTCAGTTCGCGGACCTCGCGGCGCAGTCCGGCGCCCTCGGGGACGGAGGAACCCGTGTCGATCAGCAGCACGCGGTCGTCGCCGACGACGACCCCGACGGTCACGTCGAGGAAGGGCAGCCGCCGACGCGCGACCCCCGGTGCGAGCTGCTCCCAGCCGCCGGCTGAGCCCTGCGGGGTCGGTGTGGTCTCCACAACGCGACCGTATCGTCGCGCCACGACCGGCGCCCGCTACGGTGGCCGGTCAGGGACGTCCCGCGGCCGACCCGTGGACGGCCCTTGCCGGGGCCTTGCCACCCCGCCGTACACTGACTTGGGGAAAGCTGGCACTCAGGGAAGAGGAGTGCCAGGCCGCAGGGTCGAGACGACCACGGTGACCGAGTGACTGGAGGTGCGCGATGCTCAGCGAACGACGGCTGGAGGTGCTGCGTGCCATCGTCCAGGACTACGTGGGCACCGAGGAGCCGGTCGGTTCGAAGGCGCTCACCGAGCGGCACGCCCTCGGTGTGTCCCCGGCCACCGTCCGCAACGACATGGCCGTACTGGAGGACGAGGGCTACATCCAGCAGCCCCACACCAGCGCCGGCCGCGTGCCGACCGACAAGGGCTACCGGCTCTTCGTCGACCGGCTCACCAGCGTCAAACCGCTGTCCGGCGCCGAGCGCCGGGCCATCCAGAACTTCCTGGACGGCGCCGTCGACCTCGACGACGTGGTGGCCCGCACGGTCCGGCTGCTGGCGCAGCTCACCCGGCAGGTCGCGATCGTCCAGTACCCGTCGCTCACCCGCTCGACCGTGCGCCACGTGGAGTTGCTGGCACTCGCCCCGGCCCGGATCATGCTCGTGCTGATCACGGACACCGGACGTGTGGAGCAGCGGCTGGTGGACGCCCCCGCACCGGTGGGCGACACCTTGCTGGCGGACCTGCGCGCCCGGCTGAACAGCCGGGTGGTGGGGCGGCGGTTCAGTGACGTCCCGCCGCTGGTGCAGGATCTCCCCGAGGGCTTCGAGCCCGACGACCGGCCCTCCGTCCAGGTGGTCCTCGCCACACTGCTGGAGACCCTCGTCGAGGAGACCGAGGAGCGCATCATGCTCGGCGGCACGGCCAACCTGACGCGCTTCGGTCACGACTTCCCCCTGACGATCCGCCCGGTGCTGGAGGCGCTCGAGGAGCAGATGGTGCTCCTCAAGCTGCTGGGCGAGGCCAAGGACTCGGGCGTGACGGTGCGAATCGGGCACGAGAACTTCCACGAGGGCCTGAACTCCACATCCGTCGTCTCCGTCGGCTACGGTTCGGGCGACGAGGCGGTGGCGAAACTCGGCGTGGTCGGACCGACCCGCATGGACTACCCCGGAACGATGGGAGCGGTACGCGCAGTGGCACGTTACGTCGGACAGATCCTGGCGGAGTCGTAGTGGCCACGGACTACTACGCCGTGCTCGGCGTGCGCCGCGACGCGAGCCCGGACGAGATCAAGAAGGCATTCCGCCGTCTCGCCCGAGAGCTGCACCCGGACGTCAATCCGGACCCGAAGACCCAGGAGCGGTTCAAGGAGATCAACGCCGCCTACGAGGTGCTCTCGGACCCGCAGAAGAAGCAGGTCTACGACCTCGGCGGCGACCCGCTGTCCGCCAACGGCGGGGCCGGGGGCGCGGGCGCCGGCTTCGGCGCGGGCTTCGGCAACTTCAGCGACATCATGGACGCCTTCTTCGGCACGGCGTCCCAGCGCGGCCCGCGCTCGCGCACCCGGCGCGGCCAGGACGCGATGATCCGGCTGGAGATCGAGCTGGACGAGGCGGCCTTCGGCACGACCAAGGACATCCAGGTCGACACGGCCGTCGTGTGCAACACCTGCCATGGCGAGGGCGCCGCGCCGGGCACGTCCGCCCAGACGTGCGACATGTGCCGCGGCCGTGGTGAGGTCTCGCAGGTCACACGATCCTTCCTCGGCCAGGTCATGACCTCCCGGCCCTGCCCCCAGTGCCAGGGATTCGGCACCGTCGTCCCCACCCCGTGCCCGGAGTGCGCGGGCGACGGCCGGATCCGGTCGCGGCGCACGCTCACCGTCAAGATCCCGGCCGGTGTGGACAACGGCACCCGCATCCAGCTCGCGGGCGAGGGCGAGGTGGGCCCCGGCGGCGGCCCCGCCGGCGACCTGTACGTGGAGATCCGCGAGCTGCCGCACCCGGCCTTCCAGCGGCGCGGCGACGACCTGCACTGCACCGTCACCATCCCGATGACGGCCGCCGCGCTGGGCACCAAGGTCCCGCTGGAGACCCTGGACGGACTGGAGGAGATCGACATCCGGCCCGGGACGCAGTCCGGCCAGTCGATCCCGCTCCACCAGCGCGGCATCACCCACCTGCGGGGCGGCGGCCGGGGCGACCTCATCGTGCACGTCGAGGTACAGACCCCGGGCAAGCTCGACCCGGAGCAGGAGGAACTGGTGCGCCGGCTGGCGAAGCTGCGCGGCGAGGAGCGGCCTCTGGGGCAGTTCCAGCCGGGCCAGCAGGGGCTCTTCTCCCGTCTGAAGGACGCGTTCAACGGGCGTTAGCCGGCCCCGGTCGTCGAAGCTGCCGCCGGCCACCGCGGGCAGGAGCCCCCACCGCGCGGAGGCCGGCTCGCCGCTTCGCGGGCGGCCGGTCGGGAGCGCGGCGGGGTGGCGGGCCGCCGACCAGGACCGGCTACCCGGTGAGCTGCGGCCCGCGGCCGGAAGGACGACACCCTGGCCCGCGGGCGGTCGCACACCGTGAAACGATGGGCGCATGCCCGCCCTGACCCACCGCTTCCCGAGGACCGCGCCGTGACCGCACCCGTCTTCGTCGTCGAACCCGGCGTACTGGGCCCGGACCGGATCACCCTGTCCGGCCCCGAAGGACGGCACGCGGTCTCCGTGCGCCGGCTGCGGGTCGGCGAGGAGATCGTGCTAACGGACGGCCTGGGGCGCGGCGCGTACGGCACGGTGGCGGCCGTCGACGGCAAGGAGACCCTCGAGGTGGCCGTCGCCGAGATCCGTGAGGAGGCCGCTGCCCGCCCGCGGATCACCGTCGTCCAGGCGCTGCCCAAGGGCGACCGCGGGGAACTCGCCGTCGAGACGATGACCGAGGTCGGCGTCGACGCCGTGGTGCCGTGGGCCGCCGCCCGGTGCATCACCCAGTGGAAGGGCGAGCGCGGCGCCAAGTCGCTGGCCCGATGGCGTTCGACCGCCCGGGAGGCGGCCAAGCAGGCCCGGCGGCTGCGGTTCCCGGAGGTCGGCGCCGCACTGACGACCCGTCAGGTGACCGGGCTGCTGTCGGATGCCGCGTTCGCCGCGGTCCTCCACGAGGAGGGGTCGCAACCGCTCGCCACCGCCCCTTTGCCGCCCGAGGGCGACATCGTGCTCGTGGTGGGCCCCGAGGGCGGGGTCTCCCCGGAGGAGCTCGACGCCTTCGCCGCGGCGGGCGCCAAGCCGTACCGCCTCGGTGCCAGCGTCCTGCGCACCTCCACCGCCGGTGTCGCCGCCACCGCGCTGCTGCTGGGCCGCACCGGGCGCTGGAGTTGACGCCCGCGGTCGGGGCGCGGCAACTCCCGCTTCGCGCTCCGTAGGTGACGGGGTGCCCGCCTTCGCGGCGGGCGTCGGGCCGTACCGCCCGTGCCCGGCGTCGTGCGTGCCGCGACGGTGCTGGGGCTGACGCCGCGGTCGGGGTGCGGCAACCCCTGATGCGGGGTGCTCGGGGGCGGGTGACGGGGTGCGGCCTGCGCGGGGGCGTCGCGCCGTACCGCTCGTGCCCGGCGTCGTGCGTGCCGCCACGGTGCTGGGGTTGACGCCCGCGGTCGGGGCGTTTCGAGGACCACACACGGCTCGTGAAAGTGATCGCCGACTTCTTCGGCCTGCCCACTCCGCCGCTGCGGCAGCTCCTGACGCGCGGTGCCTTGCGGGTAGGTGACGGGGTGCGGCCTAGGCGGGGGCGTCGGGCCGTACCGCCCGTGCCCGGCGTCGTGCGTGCCGCCACGGTGCTGGGGTTGACGCCGCGGTCGGGGTGCGGCAACCCCTGACGCGGGGTGTTCGGGGGCGGGTGACGGGGTGCGGCCTGCGCGGGGGCGTCGCGCCGTACCGCCTGTGGCCGGCGCCCTGCGCGCCTCGCGTCGCCGCCCCGCCGCCGTGGCCGCCTCCGGACACCCGGGACCGACGCGGCCGCCCGCCCCGATTCCCTCTGGCGGGCAATGAGATGCAAAACCCCTGACCAGCCGGATGCCAGGTGGTTAATGTGACTACGTGACGCAGCCGCAACCTTCGCACCCCGCGTACCTCCGGTTCCCGCACCTGCACGGGGACCTGATCACCTTCACCGCCGAGGACGACGTCTGGGCCGCCCCGCTGGACGGCCCGGGCCGGGCCTGGCGGGTCAGCGCCGACAACATGCCGGTCGGCCATCCCCGGTTCTCGCCCGACGGGACGCTCATCGCGTGGACCTCCACACGGGACGGCGCACCCGAGGTGCATGTCGCTCCCACCGACGGCGGGCCGTCGAAACGGCTGACGTACTGGGGCAGCGACCGCACCTCCGTGCGGGGCTGGACGCCCGGCGGCGACGTGCTGGCCATCAGCACGTACGGGCAGGCGTCGCTGCGCCGCAGTTGGGCGCGGGCGATCCCGGTCGACGGCGGTCCCGCCTCGACGCTGCCGTACGGGCCGGTGGGCGGCGTGGCCCACGGGCCGGACGGGGCGGTGCTGCTGCTGTCGGCGACGATGGGCCGCGAGGCGGCGGCCTGGAAGCGCTACCGGGGCGGCACCGCGGGCAAGTTGTGGATCGACCGCACCGGCGGCGGGGAGTTCGAGCGGATCCACGCCGACCTGGACGGCAACCTCGAGTGCCCGATGTGGGTCGGGGACAGGATCGCCTTCCTCTCCGACCACGAGGGCGTCGGCGCGGTCTACTCCAGCCTCCCCGACGGCGGTGACCTGCGCCGCCACACCGCCGTGCAGGACGGCGGCTTCTACGCGCGGCAGGCCGCCACCGACGGCACCCGCGTCGTCTACACCTGCACCGGTCGGCTGTTCCTGCTCGACGACCTCGACGGCGCGCGGGCCCGCCCCGTCGAGGTGCGCCTCGGTGGCCAGCGGGCCGACCTGCAGGCCCACCACATCCACGCGGCCCACCACCTCGGTGACGCGCGGCCCGACCACACCGGCCGCGGCAGCGCGGTGGAGATCCGCGGCACCACGCACTGGGTCACCCACCGCGGCGGCCCGGCACGGGCCTTGTCCGCGGAGCCGGGGGTACGCACACGGCTGCCGCGGGTGTTCGGCGGCGAGGGCGACCAGCAGGTCGTCTGGGTCACCGACGCCGAGGGCGAGGACGCCCTGGAGATCGCCCCGGCGTCAGGTGCCGGGACGGCCGCGCCCCGGCGGCTGGCCGCGGGGCGGCTCGGCCGGGTGCTGGAGATGACGGTCTCCCCGGACGGCCACCGGATCGCCGTCGCCTCGCACGACGGCCGGGTGCTGCTCGTCGAGGCCCAGACCGGCGAGGTCCGCACCGTCGAGGAGGGCGAGCACGGCCACGCCACGGGTCTCGCCTTCTCGCCCGACTCGGCCTGGCTGGCCTGGTCGCACGCCGGCCCCGACCCGCTGCGCCGGCTCAGGCTCGCCTCGACCGCGGACCTGACCGTCGTCGACGCGACCCCGCTGCGCTTCCGGGACTTCTCGCCCGCCTTCACCGCGGACGGCAAGCACCTGGCGTTCCTCTCCGAGCGCTCCTTCGACCCGGTCTACGACGACCACGTCTTCGACCTGGCCTTCCTCGGCGCCTGCCGCCCCCACCTGATCACCCTGGCCGCCACCACGCCCTCGCCCTTCGGCCCGCAGCGCCACGGGCGGCCCGTCGACTCCTCCTCCGAGGACCGGGACGGCGACCAGCGCGGCCAGGACGAGGGCGCCAAGGACTCCCGCAAGGAGGGCGGCGACGAGCGGCCCCGTACACCCGTGACCACGGTCGACATCGAGGGTCTGGCCGACCGCATCGTGCCCTTCCCGGTGGAGGCGGCCCGCTACTCCACGCTGCGCACGGCCAAGGACGGCGTCCTGTGGCTGCGTCACCCGGTGCGCGGGGTCCTCGGCGCCAGCCTGGCCTCGCCCGAGGCCGAGGCGCCGTCCACGGCGCTGGAGCGCTACGACCTCAGGCAACTGCGCGTGGAGGAGCTCTCCGACGACGCCGACGACTACGCCGTCAGCGGTGACGGCAACAAGGTGCTGGTGACGTCGGGTCACCGGCTGCGGGTGGCGGCGGCCGACCACAAGTCGGCGCCCTCGGACGACGAGACCGACAGCAACGTCACCGTCGACCTCTCCCGGGTCCGCGTCACCGTGGACCCGCAGGCCGAGTGGCGCCAGATGTACGACGAGTCCCACCGCCTGATGCGGGACAACTTCTGGCGCGCCGACATGGGCGGTGTCGACTGGGACGGCGTGCGCGAGCGCTACCGGCCCGTCCTGGACCGGATCGCCACCCACGACGACCTCGTCGACCTGCTGTGGGAGGTGGCGGGCGAACTCGGCACCTCCCACGCCTATGTGTCCCCGCCCGGCGGCGGCGGCGACGCGCTGCACCGCCAGGGCCTGCTCGGCGCGGACCTCGCCCGCGATCCGGACGGCGTGTGGCGCGTGGCGCGGGTGCTCCCCTCGGAGACCTCCGACCCGAGGGCTGTCTCCCCGCTGGCCGCGCCGGGCGCCGCCGTCCGGGCCGGCGACGCGATTCTCGCCGTGGACGGACGGCCGGTGGACCCGCTGACCGGTCCCGGCCCGCTGCTCCTGGGCACCGTGCGCAAGCCCGTCGAGCTGACCATCGGCCCGGCCGGCGGCGGGGCGGTGCGCCACGTCGTGGTCGTGCCCATCGCGGACGAGGAGCCGCTGCGCTACCACGACTGGGTCGCCGGGCGCCGGGCGTACGTGCGTGAGCTGTCCGGCGGCCGGCTGGGGTACCTGCACGTGCCCGACATGGTCGGCTCCGGCTGGGCCCAGCTCCACCGCGACCTGCGGGTGGAGGTCGTCCGGGAGGGACTGGTCGTGGACGTGCGGGAGAACCGCGGCGGCCACACCTCGCAGCTGGTCGTGGAGAAGCTGGCCCGGCGGATCGTGGGCTGGGACCTGCCGCGCGGTCTGCCCGCGTTCAGCTACCCGCTGGACGCGCCGCGCGGCCCGGTCGTGGCCGTGGCCAACGAGTTCTCCGGCTCGGACGGCGACATCGTCAACGCGGCGATCAAGGCGCTGGGGATCGGTCCCGTGGTGGGCACCAGGACCTGGGGCGGCGTCATCGGCATCGACTCCCGGTACCACCTGGTCGACGGGACGCTGGTGACCCAGCCGAAGTACGCCACCTGGCTGGAGGGCATGGGCTGGGACGTGGAGAACCACGGAGTGGACCCGGACGTCGAGGTCGTCCACACCCCGCAGGACTGGGCGGCCGGGCGCGACCCGCAGCTCGACGCGGCCGTCCGCCTCGCGCTGGAGGCGCTGGAGGCCGAGCCGGCCCGCACCGCGCCCCCGTTGCCGTAGCGGCGGGAGCGGGGCCCGGCGCGACCGGGCCCCGCGACGGCGCGCCGCGGCGAGGTGCACCGGTAGCATGCGGGACGAACTGATCAACCCCTGGACGGAGGCGTCAGGTGGCGGGAGAGCCGCAGGCGGACTGCCTGTTCTGCAAGATCGTCGCGGGAGGCGTGCCCGCGACCGTCGTGCGGGAGACCGAGACGACCGTCGCGTTCCGCGACATAAACCCCCAGGCGCCGACGCACGTCCTGGTCATCCCCAAGGCGCACTACCCGGACGCCGCCTCGCTGGCCGCCCAGGCGCCGCAGCTCACCGCCGACGTACTGCGGGAGGCCGGTGAGGTGGCCGCCGGGGAGAAGGTGGACGGCAGCGGCTACCGCATCGTCTTCAACACCGGCGCGGGGGCGGGCCAGACCGTCTTCCACGCTCACGCCCACGTGCTGGGCGGCCGCGGCCTCGAGTGGCCGCCCGGGTAACGAGGTGTCCGCCCGTGAACTGGTCGTGCTCGGCACGGCCAGCCAGGTTCCGACCCGGCACCGCAACCACAACGGCTACTTCCTGCGCTGGGACGCCGAGGGCATCCTCTTCGACCCGGGGGAGGGCACGCAGCGCCAGATGCTGCGGGCCGGCGTGGCGGCGCACGACCTGACCAGGCTGTGCGTGACCCACTTCCACGGGGACCACAGCCTGGGCGTCGCCGGGGTGATCCAGCGGATCAACCTCGACCGGGTGCCGCACCCCGTCACGGCCCACTACCCCGAGTCCGGCCGACGCTTCTTCGACCGCTTGCGGTACGCCACCGCCTATCGCGAGACCGTGCGGTTGCGCGAGGAGCCGGTGGCGGGTGAGGCGGCGGTGCTGGTCGACTCCGACGCCTTCCTGCTGGAGGCGCGCCGGCTGTCGCACCCGGTCGAGGCGTACGGCTACCGGCTGGTCGAGCCCGACGGGCGCCGCATGCTGCCGGAGCGGCTCGCGGCGCACGGCATCACCGGCCCGGCGGTCGGCCGGCTGCAGCGCGCGGGCGAGGTGGACGGGGTGACGCTCGCCGACGTGAGCGAGCCGCGCCCGGGGCAGCGCTTCGCCTTCGTGATGGACACCCGGCTGTGCGACGCGGTGTACGCCCTCGCCGACGGCTGCGACCTGCTGGTCATCGAGTCGACCTTCCTGGACGGGGACGCCGCGCTGGCCGAGGAGCACGGTCACCTGACGGCCGGTCAGGCAGCGCGGGTGGCGGCGGAGTCCGGAGTCCGGCACCTGGTCCTCACGCACTTCTCGCAGCGCTACACCGACCCGGCGGACTTCGAGCGCCAGGCGCGTGACGCGGGCTTCGACGGCGAGCTGACCGTCGCCCAGGACCTCGGCCGGGTCGCCGTGCCGAAGCGCCGTCGGGTATGACCCTCGGCAGCCTGTGCGTGGCCGGTGGCCGGAGCGCTCCGGCGTACGGTGACGGCCGCGGCTCGCCGGCGCCGGCACCGGCCCGGGTCGCGCGGTCGTGCGGTCGTGCGGTCGCGCACGGCGGTACCGTGGTCGCCGCTCCGCGCCGTGGTCGCCCGGCCGCCGCCTGTGGCCCTGTTCCCGCTTCGCTCCGCCGCGGTCAGGGCACGTAGTACATCGGGTTGGGGAGCTTGAACGACTTGTCGGCGTGACCGCCGCTCAGGTCGCTGTACTGGTCGCCGAAGTTGGCGATGATGTCGTACCCCTCCGCCTCGATGTGGGCCCGGGTGCCCGCCTTGTAGTCGACGGTGGAGCAGGTGTACGTCGGTGCGGAGCACGGCAGGTAGTCGGTGGCGACCTTGTTCTTCAGGAAGAAGTGGGCCGGGTCGGCGGCGGAGGTGTAGCCGGCGGTCTGCAGGTTGCGGACGCTCGCGGCGCGCTGGGACTCGGGCCGACCGGTGATCCAGAAGACCGTCACACCCTGCTTCGCGGCCCAGTTGGTCAGCGCGGGCATGCCGAACACCGGGGCCATGTCCTTGTTCTGGATGTACGCGTCGTTGGAGGCGGGCGTGTAGTCGAAACCCACCTCGAGCTCGTAGTTGTAGGTCAGCAGGGACGTGTCGTCCACGTCCAGGACGATCGCCGGCTTGCCGTGGCGGTGGTGCGCGGACTTCGCGAGGGCGCCCCGCAGGTAGTCCCGTGCCTTCTTCTCGGCGCCCGCGACCTGCTTGGCGTAGTTGCCGTCCGCGGCGGCCTGGTGCTCGCCGGAGGCGTCGACAGTGTCGCCGTAGTACGCCTTGATGCTGTTGACCACGTCGGTCAGGTTCGGGATCTGCTTGTCGCTGCGCGGCACGGAGGTGTCCGCGGTCGCCGCGCCGACCCCGTAGAGGGTGGCGGCCGCCGCCACCGCGGCGACGGCGGCGGCGAGGGTGCGACGGCGTCCGCGGGTGAACACGGACGGGCTGGCTGCGGGCATGGAGGGCTCCTTCGATCCGGCCGGAGGGCACGCACGGCCGGCGACCCACGCGTCTGAGGGTCCGGCGGGCCTGCGGGGCTCTTGACGCGGCGACGCTAGGGGGGCCTGATCTGCCGGTCAAGCGATGTCTACGCGCGGTGATGCGGAAGGGTCGTCCGAGGACGGATCATCCCAGGTCGCCACGTGCGGAAAGGACGGGCAAAGCTTTGGTATGCGGCCGCGACCGCACCCCGCGGAGCCCGGTCCCCGGGTCGGCCTGCCTCCCGGCGCCGCCCCGGACGCACACTGCGGCTGGGCGGTCCGGCGGCGCGCTCCCCGCCGAGAGGTCGGCACCGGGCCGGGAGGCCGGCACCGGTAGGCCGGGAAGGCCGGCACCGGGCCGGGAGGCCGGCACCGGGCCGGGAGGCCGGCACCGGGCCGGGAGGCCGGCACCGGGCCGGGAGGCCGGCACCGGGCCGGGAGGCCGGCACCGGGCCGGGAGGTCGGCACCGGGCCGGGAGGTCGGCACCGGTAGGCCGGGAAGGCCGGAAAGGCAGGGAAGGCCGGACACCTTCGACATCCGTCCGCGTCGGCGTGGCGGGGGCGCCGGTCACGGCCCCGGGCGCGCGTACGATCGTCGCAACGACTCAGGCCGGGAGGAGTCCGGGTGAAAGACCAGCCCGTCCTCGACCCGCTCGCGGCGGTGCGCGGGCCGGGCGACCCGGAGACCGATGTGTACCTGACCGGCACGGTCTTCCTGGACATCATCTTCACCGGTCTCGACAGCGCGCCCGTACGCGGCACCGAGTCCTGGGCGCGCGGCATGGGCTCGAGTCCCGGCGGCGTGGCCAACATGGCGACCGCCCTCGCCCGGCTCGGGCTGCGCACCTCGCTCGCGGCCGCCTTCGGCGACGACGTGTACGGGGACTACTGCTGGGACTCCCTCGCCGACGGGGAGGGCATCGAGCTGGCGCTGTCCCGCAAGATCCGGGGCTGGCACTCCCCGGTCACGGTCTCCATGGCGTACGAGGGCGAGCGGACCATGGTCAGCCACGGCCACGAGGCCCCGCCGCCCGAGGAGCCCGCCCCGCCGTGCCCGCCGCGGAGCCGGGCGTGCGTGGCCTCCCTGGTGCCCGGGGTACCGCAGCAGGCGTGGATCGGCACCGCCGCCGGACGGGGCAGCCGGGTCTTCGCCGACGTCGGCTGGGACGACAGCGGCCGCTGGGACCGCGCCGACCTCGCCGATCTGGCGCACTGCGAGGCCTTCCTGCCGAACGCCGTCGAGGCCATGCGCTACACCCGCACCGACTGCCCCCGGGCCGCGGCCCGCAAGCTGGCCGAACTGGTTCCGCTGGCGGTCGTGACGCTCGGCGCCGAGGGCGCGTACGTGGTGGACTCCGCCGCGGGGCAGACCGCCGAGGTCCCCGGACTCTCCGTGGAGGCCCTGGACCCCACCGGCGCCGGGGACGTCTTCGTGGCGGGCTTCCTGGCCGGCACCCTGGCCGGCTGGCCGCTCGCCGACCGGCTGGCCTTCGCGTGTCTCACGGCGGCGCTGTCGGTGCAGGAGTTCGGCGGTTCGCTGTCGGCGCCCGGCTGGCTCGAGATCGCGGCCTGGTGGCAGCACGCCAAGGCCTACGACGACCAGGACCGTACGGCGCTGCGCCGCTACGCCTTCCTGGACGACCTGCTGCCGACCGGCACCCGCCGCTGGCCCCTGCGGCGGGCGGTGCCGACGATCGGCTTCCGGCCCCCTCCACTGCGCTGACCCGTTCGGCGGCTGTGGCGGGCCGTCGAGCAGGGCGAGCGTCGCGAACAGGTCCTCGGGTCCTCCGGTCCTGATCTCCATTTCCTGGTCCTGCCCGGCGCCTCACGCAGCGTAAAACCCCTCGGCACCCCCGCCGCACCGACGTACCCTTGAACCCCAAGCCCAGTGGCATGTCGAACAGCAGAAGGCGGGATGAGCAGGCCGTCGAGCCTGGCCCATGACTCAGACACCGACAACGCAGCGACCGCAGGCGAGCGCCCACTTCGTCGTACCGGCCAAGCACCCCATGGTGACCGTCCTGGGGTCCGGCGACTCGCTCCTGCGCGTGATAGAGCAGGCGTTCCCGGCCGTCGACATCCATGTACGAGGCAATGAGATCAGCGCGAGCGGTGAACCCGCGGA
Source organism: Streptomyces sp. ME19-03-3 (assembly GCA_033793685.1). Lineage (GTDB taxonomy): Bacteria > Actinomycetota > Actinomycetes > Streptomycetales > Streptomycetaceae > Actinacidiphila. The sequence goes on from JARAXD010000009.1 coordinate 117,279, forward strand.
CGTCGCGCTGGTGCAACGCCTCTTCGACGAGATGATGCTGGTCCTGCGCACAGGCCAGCCGATGACGGAGGACGCAGTGGAGCGGTCGATCGCCATGCTCCGGCAGGACAGCGGAAGCGACGGCCTGGAGGAGACCCCCTCCCAGGTGCTCACCCAGAACATCCTGTCCAACCGGGGCCGTACGATCCGCCCCAAGACCCTCAACCAGAAGCGCTACGTCGACGCGATCGACAAGCACACGATCGTCTTCGGCATCGGCCCGGCCGGCACCGGCAAGACCTATCTGGCGATGGCCAAGGCCGTCCAGGCCCTGCAGTCCAAGCAGGTCAACCGGATCATCCTGACCCGTCCGGCCGTCGAGGCGGGCGAGCGGCTCGGCTTCCTGCCGGGCACGCTCTACGAGAAGATCGACCCGTACCTGCGCCCGCTGTACGACGCGCTGCACGACATGGTCGACCCCGACTCGATCCCGCGCCTCATGGCGAGCGGCACGATCGAGGTCGCCCCGCTGGCGTACATGCGCGGACGCACGCTCAACGACGCGTTCATCATCCTCGACGAGGCGCAGAACACCAGCGCCGAGCAGATGAAGATGTTCCTCACCCGGCTCGGCTTCGACTCCAAGATCGTCATCACCGGCGACGTCACGCAGGTCGACCTCCCCGGTGGCACGAAGAGCGGGCTGCGCCAGGTCGTGGACATCCTCGAGGGCGTGCAGGACGTCCACTTCTCACGGCTGACGAGCACGGATGTCGTACGCCATAAGCTGGTGGGGCGCATCGTGGACGCCTACGAGCGCTACGACGACCTCAACGGCAACCGAAAGTAGCCACCGAAGCACTATGGCGATCGACGTCAACAACGAATCCGGCTGGGACTTCGACGAGGCGGCGGTGCTCGACATCAGCCGCTACGCCCTGCAGCACATGCGCATCCACCCGCTGTCGGAGCTCTCCGTCATCGCGGTCGACGCCGACGCCATGGAACAGCTGCACATCCAGTGGATGGACGAACCGGGCCCCACCGACGTCATGTCCTTCCCCATGGACGAGCTGCGTCCGGGGAAGGACGACGAGGAGCCCCCGCAGGGCCTGCTCGGGGACATCGTGCTGTGCCCCGAGGTGGCCAAGAAGCAGGGCGACGCGGCCGTGACCAAGCACTCCATGGACGAGGAGCTGCAGCTGCTCACCGTCCACGGGGTGCTGCACCTGCTCGGTTACGACCACGAGGAGGCCGACGAGAAGGCCGAGATGTTCGGCCTGCAGAAGGCCATACTCGACGGCTGGCGTACCGAGCGCGGCATCCAGGGGCCGTCGCCGGCTCCGACGACCACCCACTGACCGCGATGGTCGTCTTCGCCGTCCTGCTGGTCGTCGTCGCCTGGCTGGCCGCCTGCGCCGAGGCCGGCATCGCCCGCACCTCCCGCTTCCGCGCGGAGGCCGCGGTGCGTGCCGGCCGGCGCGGCGCGGACAAGCTGCTGGCGGTCTCCTCGGACCCGACCCGCTACCTCAACGTCGCCCTGCTGGTCCGGGTGGCCTGCGAGATGGCGGCGGCGGTGCTGGTCACCGTCGTGTGCGTCCGGCACTTCGAGCGGACCTGGCAGGCGGTCCTGGTGTCGGTCGCCGTCATGATCGTGGTCTCGTACGTCGCGGTGGGCGTCTCGCCCCGCACCATCGGCCGCCAGCACCCGCTGAACACCGCCACCGCCGCGGCCTACGTGCTGCTGCCGCTGGCTCGGGTCATGGGTCCGGTCCCGGCGCTGCTGATCCTGCTCGGCAACGCGCTCACCCCCGGCAAGGGCTTCCGCCAGGGCCCGTTCGCCTCCGAGGCGGAGCTGCGCGCGCTGGTGGACCTCGCCGGGAGCGAGTCCCTCATCGAGGACGAGGAGCGCCGCATGGTGCACTCCGTCTTCGAACTCGGCGACACCCTGGTGCGCGAGGTGATGGTGCCGCGCACCGAGCTGGTCTCCATCGAGCGCTTCAAGACGATCCGCCAGGCCATGACCCTCGCCCTGCGCAGCGGATTCTCGCGCATCCCGGTCACGGGCGAGAGCGAGGACGACATCGTCGGCATCGTGTACCTCAAGGACCTCGCCCGCCGGGTGCACATCAACCGGGACGCCGAGACGGACCCGGTCTCCTCGCTGATGCGGCCGGCCTTCTTCGTCCCCGACACCAAGAACGCCGGCGACCTGCTGCGCGAGATGCAGCGCGAGCGCAAGCACGTCGCCGTCGTCATCGACGAGTACGGCGGCACGGCCGGCATCGTCACCATCGAGGACATCCTGGAGGAGATCGTCGGCGAGATCACCGACGAGTACGACCGCGAGCTGCCGCCCGTCGAGGAACTCGGCGGGGGCCGCTACCGCGTCACCTCCCGCCTCGACCTCGGCGACCTGGGCGAGCTGTACGGCGTGGACCTGGACGACGAGGACGTCGAGACCGTCGGCGGCCTGCTCGCCAAGACTCTCGGCCGGGTGCCGATCCCGGGTGCCTCCGCGGTCGTCGGGCTGCCCGAGACCGCTTCGGCACCGGACGCCCCGGCCGCGCTGCGGCTCACGGCGGAGGCCCCGTCGGGCCGCCGCAACCGGATCGGCGCGGTTCTGGTCGAACCGGTCGAGGCCGTCGCGGACGAGGACCCGGCGGGCCATGAGCCGGACGAGGCGGTACAGGGCGGTTAGCGCCGGCCGGACCTCGCCGCCGGCTGGAGGCGGCGGCGTGTCCGGCGTGGCGGCGTGCGGGGCGCGGCGGCGGCGTGTCCGGCGTCGCGGTCGGCTGCTTCGCCGTCGCCGGCTCGGTCGCGGCGCCTCGGGACGGGGGACCGGCGACCACCCGTGTCAGCCCCGGTCGACGAGGGGAACGCCGGGGGCGAAGTGCTCCAGAGCGGCGGCCAGGCGTCGGCGGTCGAGCCGCCAGCCGCCGATCCGGCGGGACGCCATGAGCAGGTCGAACGGCACGGGAACCAGCGCTCCGGCCGCGGCGCGTCCCATGGGTCCCTGGCCGGCGCCCGGGAGCGGCGGTGCGCCCTCCCGGCGGGCCAGGCCGATCCACGGGAGCCGTTGACCGTGCGCGACCCGCTGCCGCCACAGCACCACGGCCGTGATGTCCTCCCACGGCACCTGAGCGGTGGTCGCCCGGTAGCGCAGCGGTGACCCGCCGAGGAGGACCCCCGTGGCGTCGATCCGCAGGGCCACCTTGCGGGTCAGTGACTGCGCGGCCATGACCAGTCCGCCGCCGCCGAAGAGCAGTACTCCCGCGATCCGCGCCACCGGTGAGATGCCCGTCCCCGGTGCGACCAGGACCGCGGTGAACAGCCCGGCCGCCGCCAGCACGGCGACGGTCCTGCGGTCGAAGCCGAAGCGGGCCTCGTAGACATGTTCCTGGTCCCCCCTCATGTAGGGATCATGACAATGCCCGCTCCCCTGGGCAACCCCGGGAGCTACGCTGACCGCCATGAGCGACGCGCTGCACCCGGAAGACCGCAAGATCATCACTCTGGCCCGCTCGACCCGGGCCCGCAACAGCGTCCCCGAGGGCGCGGCGGTGCGCGACGAGACGGGCCGCACCTATGTGGCGGGCACCGTCGCACTGCGGTCCCTGTCGCTCAGCGCGCTGCAGACCGCGGTCGCCATGGCCGTGGCCGGCGGTGCCACGTCGCTCGAGGCGGCTGCCGTGGTGTCCGAGGCGGCCACCGTGTCCGAGGCGGACCGCGCGGCGGTGCGCGACCTGGGCGGCGCCGACACCCCCGTGCTGCTGGCCGGACCCGACGGGGCCGTCAGGTCGACCGTCACCGCGGGATGAGCGCCCGGCCCGGCCACTGACGGGAACGCCGCCACCAACCGCGGCACCTGGCGGCCGTCCGCACGGTCGCCGCCGACCGCGGCCTCGTCCCGGTGCACGATCGCGGAACGTCCCGCGGCCGCCCGGATCCCGCCGCACTCCGACCAGACCACCCGACCCGCTTCGACCACTCGACCAGACCACCCGACCCGACCACCCGACCAGACCACCCGACCCGCATCGACCAGACCCTGGGAGCGGTACGGCTTCGAGGGCGCGACCGCCCTTGAAGGGCTGAAGGAGCCCTCCCGTGTCCGACCAAGCGCAAAGACTCGCCTGGAACACGCAGGTCATCGAGGAGTTCCGGGCCAACGAGGGTGTCGTCGGCGGCCAGTTCCAGGGCAGCTCGCTGCTCCTGCTGACCACCACCGGCGCGCGCAGCGGGCTGCCCCGCACCATGCCGCTCGCGTACGTGCCGGACGGCGACCTGCTGGTCGTCTTCGCCGCCAACGGCGGCCGTCCCACGCACCCCGGCTGGTACCACAACCTGTGCGCCGACCCTCGGGCCACCGTGGAGGTCGGGACCGAGCGCTTCCAGGCGAGGGCGACCCCCGCCGAGGGAGCGGCGTACGAACGGCTGTGGGCGGCGCAGGTCGCGCGGATGCCGATGATGGAGGAGTTCCGGGAACGGTCCGGCCGCCGCATCCCCGTGATGGTGCTCGAGCGCGCCGGATAGCGGCCGCTGCCGGGCGCGTCAGCCGGGCCCGGTGGATCAGGGACAATGGTCGCCATGAGCGTGCGCACCGAGACGACCCCCGCCCCCGCCCACCGGGCCGGCTTCGCCTGCTTCGTGGGCCGCCCCAACGCGGGCAAGTCCACCCTGACCAACGCTCTCGTCGGCACGAAGGTGGCCATCACCTCGAACCGGCCGCAGACCACCCGGCACACCGTGCGCGGCATCGTGCACCGCCCCGACGCCCAGCTGGTCCTCGTCGACACCCCAGGCCTGCACAAGCCGCGCACCCTGCTCGGAGAGCGGCTCAACGACGTCGTCCGCACCACCTGGGCCGAGGTCGACGTGATCGGCTTCTGCCTGCCGGCCGACCAGAAACTCGGCCCCGGCGACCGTTACATCGCCAAGGAGCTGGCCGAGGTCCGCAAGACCCCCAAGGTGGCCATCGTCACCAAGACCGACCTGGTGGACTCCAAGCGGCTCGCGGAGCAGCTGGTGGCCGTCGACCGGCTCGGTGCCGAGGTGGGCATCGAGTGGGCCGAGATCATCCCGGTCTCGGCGGTCGGCGACCAGCAGATCTCCCTCCTGGCCGACCTCGTCGTCCCCCTGCTGCCGGAGGGCCCGGCCCTCTACCCGGAGGGCGACCTCACCGACGAGCCGGAGCAGGTCATGGTCGCCGAACTCATCCGCGAGGCCGCGCTCGAGGGCGTACGGGACGAACTGCCGCACTCCATCGCCGTGGTGGTCGAGGAGATGCTCCCGCGGGAGGACCGGCCCGCGGACAAGCCGCTGCTGGACGTGCACGCCAACATCTACATCGAGCGCCCCAGCCAGAAGGGCATCATCATCGGCCCCAAGGGCGCTCGGCTGAAGGAGGTCGGCACCAAGTCCCGCCGCCACATCGAGGCACTGCTCGGAACGGCGGTCTTCCTCGACCTGCACGTGAAGGTGGCCAAGGACTGGCAGCGCGACCCCAAGCAGCTGCGCAAGCTCGGCTTCTGACCCGCGACGCACCGCCCCGCGCCGGGCCGTGCGACCGGGCCGCCGGGCCGTGGCCACTGCCTAGGCGCCCTCCTTCAGTACCAGTTGGACCAGTTCGCGTTGTTCCTCCGTCAGCCCGGGGTCGGCGCAGTGCACCGTGCGGGCGTCGACCGTGATCTCGTACCGGAAGCCGTCCGGTACGCCCTGCGGGGGCCCGCCCGGGTCCCCGGCGAGGACGCGGCGGGCCAGGGTGTGCAGGCGGAAGGCGTCGGGCCGGCCGGCGGTGTCCAGCACGGCCCGGCGTTCGATCCCCGCGAAACCGCCGGAGCGGATGACCTGTATGCGCATGGCGGACGTCTACCCCTGGACGGGCGGTCGGGCACCTTCCGGCACGGCGGACTGGCGTGGCACGTCGGGGCCGCCCACGGAGGCGGCGATGCCGACCTCGGACCACGCCTTCACCACCGCCGCGTGCTCCTCGCCCTGCCCGAAGCGGGCGGCGGCCGCGGCGGCCGTCGCCTGGGCGAACTCGGCGAAGGTCGCGCGCGGCGACAGGGTGCCACCGCTCAGCACGTCGTACCAGACCAGCCCGGCGCGTTCCCAGGCGTTGCCGCCCAGCGCGGTGGCGAACAGGTGGAACGCACGGTTGGGGATGCCGGAGTTGATGTGCACGCCCCCGTTGTCTCGGGAGGTGCGGACGTAGGCGTCCATGTGGCCGGGCTGCGGGTCCTTGCCGAGGACGTCGTCGTCGTACGCCGTGCCGGGGGCCTTCATGGAGCGCAGCGCCACCCCCGTGACCCGCGGGCCGAGCAGCCCTGCGCCGATCAGCCAGTCCGCCTCGTCGGCGGTCTGGCCCAGCGCGTACTGCTTGATGAGCGAGCCGAAGACGTCGGACAGCGACTCGTTGAGGGCGCCGGACTGGCCGAAGTAGTCGAGGTTCGCGGTGTACTGGGTGACGCCGTGGGTGAGTTCGTGGCCGATGACGTCGAGGGGGAGGGTGAAGTCGAGGAACAGTTCCCCGTCGCCGTCCCCGAAGACCATCTGCTCGCCGTTCCAGAAGGCGTTGCTGTAGTCGCGGTCGTAGTGGACGGTGGCGTCCAGCGGCAGTCCGCCGTCGTCGATGGAGTGGCGGCCGTACGCCGTCAGGTAGAGCTCGAAGGTCGCTCCCAGCCCGTCGTAGGCCCGGTTGACGGTGTCGTCGGCGAGAGCCGGGCCGCCCTCGCCCCGGACCTTCCGCCCCGGGAGGCTCGTGCGGTGTTCCGCGTCGCTGATGGTGCGGCGCGGCCGGTCCGGCGGCTGCGCCCCGGTGACCGGCAGGGCCCCGATGACGGTGGTCAGCCGGCGGCGGGTGCGCTCCGCGGCGTCGCGTTCCAGAGTGCGGCGGGCGGGCGCGGCGAGCGCGCGGTCCTCGTTGCGGGCGACCTCGTCGAGGATGTGCGGCGGCACGATCGTGCAGAAAACAGGTGTCTGCTCCATGCAGGGCAATGTGGCACGGTGCTCACGCCCTGTCACTAGTTGTGAGCGCGATCCACGAAAAGGAGGGAGATGTGTGTTTTTTCCTGTCATAGCGGGCGGTCTTGCATACTGAGAAGAACGCCGCCGCGGCTGCAGGGCCCCCGAGGGCTCGGCTAGGGTCGAGGGCACCATGTGTTTCGGGCTGCTTCTTCTTAGCTGCCGCGGCGAGGGCCTGTAGTCCAGGTCGACTCCCTCCCCGCGGGGTTTGGCGTTGCACCAGCGCCGGTCGGCCGCCTCCACAGCCGCATCCGAGGAGCACCCCCGCAGATGTCCACCCCGAACGCAGTCGGCCGCCCCACGCCCATCACCGCCGCGACCGTGCGCCAGCGCCCGACCGCGATGCCGGTCCACAAGTACAGGCCCTACGAGGCCGTGGACATCCCGGACCGCACCTGGCCCGACCGGCGCATCACCAAGGCACCCCGCTGGCTGTCCACCGACCTGCGGGACGGCAACCAGGCGCTGATCGACCCCATGTCGCCGGCCCGCAAGCGAGCCATGTTCGACCTGCTGGTGAAGATGGGCTACAAGGAGATCGAGGTCGGCTTCCCGGCTTCGGGCGAGACCGACTTCGCCTTCGTGCGCTCCATCATCGAGGAGGGCGCGATCCCCGATGACGTCACGATCTCCGTACTGACCCAGGCCCGCGAGGAGCTGATCGAGCGGACCGTGGAGTCGCTGCGCGGCGCGGCGCGCGCGACCGTGCACCTGTACAACGCCACCGCCCCGACCTTCCGCCGGGTGGTCTTCCGCGGCTCCAAGGAGCAGATCAAACAGATCGCCGTGGACGGCACGCGGCTGGTCATGGAGTACGCGGACAAGATCCTGGGCGACGGGACCGTCCTCGGCTACCAGTACAGCCCGGAGATCTTCACCGACACGGAGCTGGACTTCGCGCTGGAGGTCTGCGAGTCGGTGATGGACGTCTGGCAGCCCGAGGAAGGCCGCGAGATCATCCTGAACCTGCCGGCGACGGTGGAGCGTTCCACGCCGTCCACGCACGCGGACCGCTTCGAGTGGATGTCGAGGAACCTGTCGCGCCGCGCGCACGTGTGCCTGTCGGTCCACCCCCACAACGACCGCGGCACGGCCGTCGCCGCCGCGGAACTGGCACTGATGGCGGGAGCGGACCGCATCGAGGGCTGCCTGTTCGGCCAGGGCGAGCGCACCGGCAATGTCGACCTGGTCACCCTGGGCATGAACCTGTTCAGCCAGGGCGTGGACCCGATGATCGACTTCTCCCAGATCGACGAGATCCGCCGCACCGCCGAGTACTGCAACCAGATGGAGGTCCACCCGCGCCACCCGTACGTGGGCGACCTGGTCTACACGTCCTTCTCCGGCTCCCACCAGGACGCCATCAAGAAGGGCTTCGACGCCATGGAGGCCGACGCGGCCGCCCGGGGGAAGACGGTCGACGAGATCGAGTGGGCGGTCCCGTACCTGCCGATCGACCCCAAGGACGTCGGCCGCTCCTACGAGGCCGTGATCCGGGTCAACTCGCAGTCCGGCAAGGGCGGCGTGGCGTACGTCCTGAAGAACGACCACAAGCTCGACCTGCCGCGCCGCATGCAGATCGAGTTCTCGAAGATCATTCAGGCGAAGACCGACGCCGAGGGCGGCGAGGTCACACCGAAGGACATCTGGGCGATCTTCGCCGACGAGTACCTGCCCACCCCGGAGAACGCGTGGGGCCGCATCGCCCTGCGCTCGGCGCAGACCTCGACCAGCAGCGACGGCACCGACACCCTGACGGTCGAGGCGGTCGTGGACGGCGCCGCGACCGTCCTGACCGGCACCGGAAACGGTCCGATCTCGGCGTTCTTCGACGCGCTGGCCGCGGTCGGTGTGGACGCCCGCCTGCTGGACTACACCGAGCACACCATGAGTGAGGGCGCCAGCGCCCAGGCGGCCTCGTACATCGAGTGCGCCATCGACGGCAGGGTGCTGTGGGGCATCGGGATCGACGCCAACACCACCCGCGCCGCGCTGCAGGCGGTCGTCTCCGCCGTCAATCGCGTGGCCCGTTAGTCACCTCAGGCGGTGAACCGGCCACGGCGCCCACCCGGCGCCGTGGCCGATTCTCGAAATCGGCCTCTCGTGGTACTGACTGCGCGTCGCTCATGTGGCTAACATCACGTCATTGCGGCGCCGTTGCCGGAGCGTTACCGATGCCCACGGCTCGTAATGGGACGAACCGGTGTAATCGGGATGGCGGCCGGAGGGTGCGAAGTGCTCCAGATCAAGGGCTTGTGCATCGTGGGAGTGCGGACGGTCTGGCACACCGAAGGTGACGGGGAGTTCTTCTGCGCCGGGTGCGGCGGCGACCGCGGCTACCGGCGGCGCACCGGCACCCGGCGGCTGACCCTGCTGGGTCTGCCCCTGCTGCCGCGCGGTTCGGCCGGCACGGTCGTGGAGTGCGTGGTGTGCCGCACGCACCACGGCCCGGAGGTCCTGGAGCAGCCCACCACCACCGTCTTCTCCGCCATGCTTCGCGACGCCGTCCACACCGTCGCCCTCGCCGTGCTCACCGCGGGCGGCGCGACGGGACGCGGCGCCCGCGAGGCCGCCGTCGGCGCGGTCCGCTCGGCGGGGTTCACCGACTGCACCGAGGACCAGCTGCTCGGCCTGCTCGCCGCGATCGTCGCCGACGAGGGCCGCTTCCCCGGCGCCTGCGACGCCTCGGACGCGGACGGGCCTGCGGGGGCCCAGGACGGCTGCGGCGGCTGGCTGTCCATCGAGCTCCACGAGGCCCTGGATCCCCTCGCCCGCCACCTCGCCCCCCAGGGCCGCGAGCACATCCTGCTCGAGGGTGCCCTCATCGCCCTCGCCGACGGCCCCTACCTGCCTGCCGAGCGGGAGGTCCTCGGCGCCGTCGGCCGCTGCCTCGGCCTCGTCGGCGAGGACATCGAGCGCATCCTGGAGGCGGCGGCCCGCACGCCGTCCTGACAGGCCCTGCCCGAGCGCACGCCGGCACCGTCTCCGGGGCCGGTGGACGCGGTCGCGTTCCGGTGCGGGTGACCGCGGCGCGTTCCGGACCCGAGGCCGTGCCGGCCCTGCCCGGGCGCCCGTGGGCCGCCCTGGAGCCCGCACCCGCCGTGGGACACCGGGCCCCGCGTACCCACCCGCTGCCGGCGGCCGCCCCACCGCCGGGCGTACTCCCCGGGGAGTAACGGCACCCGTCCCGCACCCCGGGCAGTAACGCGCGGTTCGCCCTCGGGCCCGATGAAACGGCGCTCCGTGGCCGGAAGTCTGGAAGCGACCAGACCACCGGCCCGGAGGGAGACCCATGATGGGGGCCACGAGCACGCAGAGCACGGCGGGCGCGCCGACGCGGACGCCGCCTCGACGAGGAGGAGACGGAGGGCGCTGGGCGCGCCTGGTGCCCTGGGGGGTGCTGGTCCTGTGGCTCGCCGTGCTCGCGCTCGCCGGGCCGATGGCGGGCGGACTCGCCGGCGACCAGCAGAACCGCGCCGTCGACTACCTCCCGACGAGCGCCGGTTCGACGCGGGTGGCCACGCTGCAGGACGCGCTGCCCGGCGGCGAGGCGACCGAGCTGTTCGTCGTCTACCACCGCGACGGCGGGCTGACCGACGCCGACCGGGCCACGGCCGCCGGTCAGATGGCCGAGGTGGCGAAGGCGCACCACCTCACGGGCGACGGTCAGCCGCGCGCCGTCCCGTCACGGGACGGCAACACCCTGATGTACCCCGTCGCCAGCACCGAGCCCGGCCAGGACGACGCGGCCGCCGAGGCCTTCGTCGAGGACGTGCGCGCCACGGTGACCGCAGGCCGCGGGCTGACCGTCCAGGTCGGCGGCCCGGGGGCGGTCGGCACCGACATGAAGGAGGTCTACTCCTCGCTCGACGGGCCGCTGCTCTACACCACGGTGGCCGTCGTCGCCGTGCTGCTGATCCTCATCTACCGCAGCCCGCTGCTGTGGCTGCTGCCGCTCCTGGTCGCGGGCGTCGCCGACGCCACCGCCATGGCCGCGGTCCACGGCCTCCACCGTGCCTTCGACATCACCGTCACCGGCCAGAGCCAGGGCGTGATGACCATCCTCGTCTTCGGCGCCGGGACCGACTACGCGCTGCTGCTCGTCTCCCGCTACCGCGAGGAACTGCGGCGGGTACAGCGCCCGCACGACGCCATGCGCGCCGCGCTGCGCGGCTGCGGACCCGCGGTGCTGGCCTCCTCCGCGACGGTGGCCGCGGGCCTGCTGTGCCTGCTCGCCGCCGACCTCAACAGCAGCCGGGGGATGGGACCGATCGCCGCGGTCGGCGTGCTGTGCGCGCTGGTGGCCATGACGACCCTGCTGCCCGCGCTGCTGGTGCTGGCGGGCCGCCGGGTGTTCTGGCCGCTGGTCCCGGCCTACGGCAGCCAACCGCCCTCCCGACGCGGACTGTTCACCGCGATGGGCGGCTCCGCCGCCCGCCGGCCGCGGGCGGTGATTGTGGGCGGGGCGGTCCTGCTGGGCGCGCTGGCGCTGGGCGCGGTCAACCTGCCGGGCGGCCTGAGGAACGACGACGCCTTCACCAGCGCCCCCGAGTCGGTCGCGGCCATGCGCACCCTGGCCCGCGCGGGCAGCGGCGGCGGCGCCCAGCCGATCACCGTCATGGCGCCCTCCGCCCGGGCGGACGAGGTGGCGGACGTCGCACGGGCGACCGAGGGTGTCACCGCCGTGGAACGCGGCCGCAGCGGCGGCGGCTGGACCGAACTGTCCGTCACCACCCGTGCCGTGGCCGACTCATCGGGCGAGGCCGCCACCGTCAAGGCGCTGCGCGCGGAACTGGACGGTCGCCACGACGCGTACGTCGGCGGGCCCGCCGCCCAGCAGATCGACCTGGCGCAGACCAGTGCGCGGGACCGCCTGCTCGTCGTGCCGCTCGTCCTGCTCTCGGTCCTGCTCGTCCTCGTCGCGCTGCTGCGCAGCCTCGTCGCGCCGCTGCTGCTCGTCGCGGCGGTGATCGCCGTGTGGGGGGCATCGCTGGGCATCGGCGGCCTGGTCTTCGGCCCGCTCCTCGGCTTCGGCGGGACGGACCCGGGGCTGCCGCTGCTCTCCTTCGTCTTCCTCGTCGCGCTCGGCGTCGACTACGGCATCTTCCTGATGCACCGGATGCGCGAGGAGTCGCTCGCCGGCGCCGCGCCCGCCGCCGCGGCACTCACCGCGCTGCGCACCACCGGAGGGGTCATCGCCTCCGCCGGGCTGGTGCTGGCGGCGACCTTCTCGGTGCTGCTCGCCATGCCCCTGGTGTCGCTGGTCGAGCTCGGCTTCGTCATCGCGGTCGGAGTGCTGCTGGACACCTTCCTGGTGCGCACCTATCTCGTCACCTCGGCGAGCCTGGCGCTGGGACGCCGGGTGTGGTGGCCGGGCCGGCTCTCCAAGGCGTGAGCCCGCGCGCCGGTCGGCCCGACCGGGTCGACCGGCCCCGGACGACCCGGTCGGCACCCTGGGAAAGGGCCGACCCCGTAACGGAAGATGGAGCCGTGCCGAAGCAGCCACGCATCGTCCTCGCCTCCCACGGCGACGCCCTCCTCGCGGTCGCCGTGCTCACGGCACAGTGTGCGCTCGCCGTGTTCTTCCCCGAGCGGAACGGCCACCGGCCGGACGCGCTGGGCTGGACGCTGCTCGTCGTCAGCGCGCTGGTGCTGACGGCGCGGCGGCGGGCGCCGATGGCCGTGATGACCGCGACCGTCCTGGCCGTCGCCCCCTACCACGCCCTGGACAACCTCCACGTGGCCGTCCTGCCGGCGAGCATGGTGGCGCTGTACTCGCTCGCGGTGGCGGGGCCGCCGCTGCGGACCTTCCCGACGGTGGCGGCGCTCATCGGGATCATGGCCTCGGTGATGGCGGCGACGCCGAACCGGCACGCGGTCACCGACATGCTCCGCAGCGGCGGCTGGGTGCTGGCGATGGCCCTGGTGGGCGAGGCGGTGCGGATCCAGCGCAAGTACGTCGTCGCGGTCGTGGAGCGGGCCGAGCGGGCGATCCGCACCCGCGAGGAGGAGTCGGCCCGCCGCGTCGCCGAGGAACGCCTGCGGATCGCCCGGGACCTGCACGACCTGCTGGCCCACAGCATCACCGTGATCGGGGTGCAGACCTCGGTCGCGGCGCACGTGCTGCTCGCCGACCCGGACCGGCTGGACCGCACGGCCGTGGCCGGGGCGCTGGACAACATCGCGCAGACCTGCCGCGACGCCCGTACGGAACTGCGGGCCACCCTGCAGGTGCTCCGCGGCGACGACGAGCGCGGCCCGCTGCCCGGCCTGGCCGGGGTGACGGACCTGGCCCGGTCCGCGCAGGCCGCGGGGGCCCGGGTGGAACTGGCGGTCGAGCCCGGTGCCGACGGGGTGCCCCCGGCCATCGGCGCTGCGGCCTACCGGATCGTGCAGGAGGCCCTGACCAACGCGGTGCGGCACGCGGGCGGCGGCACCCGGGTCCGCGTGGGCGTCCGTCTCGACGTCGAGGCGGCGGCTCTGCGCATCGCCGTCATCGACGACGGGCCCTGCACCGGGGCGAAGGCGCCTGCCCCGTCGCAGCCGGACGGCAGATGGCGTCCCTGGCGGGCCATGGCACCAGCCGAACCCGCGGTGCAGGTGCCCGCCCCGGCCGGCTACGGCCTCATCGGCATGCGCGAGCGGGCCCGCAGCGTCGGCGGCACGCTGACCGCCGGCCCCTCCGCGGAGGGTGGCTTCGCCGTCGCGGCCGTCCTCCCACTCGCCGAGGGCGGCGCGCTCGCGGGAGGCCAGGCGTGATCCGCGTCCTGCTCGCCGACGACCAGACCCTGGTGCGCGAGGCCTTCGCGATGCTTGTCGAGTCCGCCCCCGACATGCAGGTCGTCGGGCACGCGGCGACCGGACGGGAGGCCGTGGCTGCCGCCCGTTCCGGGCGCGCCGACGTGGTGATCATGGACATCCGCATGCCGGACCTCGACGGCATCGAGGCCACCCGGCTCATCGCCGCCGACGACGACCTGGCCGGTGTCCGGGTGCTGGTGCTCACCACCTACGACACCGACGACCACGTCCTCCCAGCGCTGCGCGCCGGGGCCAGCGGCTTCCTCGTCAAGGACACCCGCCCCGCCGACCTCCTCGACGCCATTCGGACGGTCGCGGCGGGCGAGGCACTGCTCTCGCCCGGACCGACGGCGCGGCTCATCGCCCGGGTGCTGCGCCTCCCGGAGGGCCCGCCGCCGGGCGGGCCGGCTCCGGAGCGCCTGGCAGCGCTCTCCGAACGGGAGCGGCAGGTGCTCACCCTCGTCGCGCGGGGTCTGAACAACACGGAGATCGCCGAGGCGCTGGGCCTCAGCCCGCTCACCGCCAAGACGCACGTCAGCCGGATCATGGGCAAGCTCGGTGCCCGCGACCGCGCCCAACTGGTGATCGCCGGCTACGAGTCGGGGCTGGTCGCGCCGGGCGGGACGGCGGGACTCGGCGGCTGACCGCCCCGACCGCGACCGCGACGGGCGGAGCGGGCGAGCACGACCCACACCGTCCGGTCAGGTGCCGGGCATCCGCGTCCGGCGCACTGGGACGGCCGGGGGCCTGCGCGGGCCTGCGGCAGTGGGCCTTCGGGTCGCCGCCCCGGAGGCCTGCTCGTGCCCCGCGCGGGCCTTCGGCACATGTGCCGCCGGTGCCCTGTCCCGGGCCGCCGCCTCGGGGGTCTGCTCGTGCCTCGCGCGGGGCCGTCGCCCCGGTGCGCCCGGGGGCCTGCGCGGGCCTGCGGCAGGTGTGCCGGTGTCCTGTCCCGGGCCGCCGCCTCGGGGGTCTGCTCGTGCCTCGCGCGGGGCCGGCGCCCCGATACGCCCGGGGGCCTGCGGCAGTGGGCCTGCGGCAGGTGTGCCGGTGTCCTGTCCCGGGCCGCTGCCCTGTGGGCCTGCTCGTGCCACGCGCAGGGCCGGCACCAGCGCCCTGGGACGGCCGGGGCCTGCGGCAGGTGTGCCGGCGCCCTGTCCCGGGCCGCCGCCCCGGAGCCTGTGGCAGTGGGGCCTTCGGCACGTGTGCCCGCCGGGCCGCCGTCCCCCGGGGCTGCTCGTGCCCTGCGCAGGGCCGGCACCGACGCCCCGGTACGCCCGTGGACCTGCACGGGCCTTCGGCACGTGTGCCGCCGGGCCGCCGCCCGGGCGTCTGTTCGTGCCCCGCGCAGCAGCACAGTACTTCCGGCGCGGTGCCGTCGGGCCCGGTCGCCGTGCCGCGGTGGGTGACCGGGTCCGTCAGCCGGCCGCCAGCACCAGGGCCCCGGCGACGAGCGCCGGCACGGTCTGCACGAAGAGGATGCGGCGGCTCGCGGTCGCGGCGCCGTACACCCCGGCGACCGCCACGCAGACGAGGAAGAACACCTTCGCCGGGAAGCCCACCGGGTCGGGGGCGACGGCGCCCCACACCAGCCCGGCGGCGAGGAAGCCGTTGTAGAGCCCCTGGTTGGCCGCGAGCGCCTTGCTCTCCCGCGCGAACTCGGCGGTGGTCCCGAAGGCGCTCCTGGCGCGGGGAGTGGTCCACAGGAACATCTCCAGGACCAGGATGTAGACGTGGAGGGCCGCTATGAGCAGCACGGCGACGGTCGCTGTGATCGACATGGACCGAAGCGTACGACCCGGGCGGGACCGGTCGCCGCGTACGGGAGAATGGGCGCATGAGTCTGTTCCGTGACGACGGCATCGTGCTGCGCACCCAGAAGTTGGGCGAGGCGGACCGGATCATCACCCTGCTGACCCGTCGGCACGGACGGGTGCGGGCGGTGGCCCGCGGCGTGCGGCGCACGAAGTCCAAGTTCGGGGCGCGGCTGGAGCCCTTCTCCCACGTGGACGTGCAGTTCTTCGCGCGCGGGGGGGAACTGGTGGGCCGCGGCCTGCCGCTGTGCACCCAGGGCGAGACGATCGTCCCCTACGGCAGCCGCATCGTCACCGACTACGCGCGCTACACCGCGGGCACGGCGATGCTGGAGACCGCCGAGCGCTTCACCGACCACGAGGGCGAACCGGCCGTCCAGCAGTACCTGCTGCTGGTCGGCGGCCTGCGCACGCTCGCCGGCGGTGAACACGACCCGCGCCTGGTGCTCGACGCCTTCCTGCTGCGCTCGCTGGCGGTCAACGGCTACGCGCCCAGCTTCGTGGACTGCGCGAAGTGCGGGATGCCCGGGCCGAACCGGTTCTTTTCGGTCGCCGCGGGAGGAGTCGTATGCGGCGAGTGCCGCCCGCCGGGAAGCGTCGTACCCTCACTGGAGTCACTGGAACTCCTCGGTGCGTTGCTCGGAGGGGACTGGGAGACCGCCGACGCGTGCGAACCGCGCCACTGCCGGGAGGGCAGCGGACTGGTCGCCGCGTATCTGCAGTGGCACCTGGAGCGGGGCTTGCGCAGTCTGCGCTTCATCGAGAAGTAGCGGAACCGGCGGGTCCCGGCAGCACCAGGTCGTGAGGCACAGGAAGTGGAGAGCGAGCTCATGGCAGTACGCGGGATTCTCAGCCGCCCCCGGCGCGAGTACCGGGCGCCCGACCCGCACCCGTCGGGCGCGCGGCCCCCCAAGATCCCAGGTGAGCTGGTCCCGCAGCACGTGGCCATCGTGATGGACGGCAACGGCCGCTGGGCCAAGGAGCGCGGGCTGCCCCGCACCGAGGGGCACAAGGTCGGCGAGACGGTCGTGCTGGACGTCCTCAAGGGCTGCCTGGAACTGGGGGTCAAGAACCTCTCCCTGTACGCCTTCTCCACCGAGAACTGGAAGCGCTCCCCCGAGGAGGTCCGCTTCCTGATGAACTTCAACCGGGACGTCATCCACCGCCGCCGCGACGAGATGCACGAGATGGGCATCCGCGTCCGCTGGGCCGGCCGTATGCCCCGGCTGTGGAAGTCGGTGGTCAAGGAGCTCCAGGTCGCGGAGGAGATGACCCGCGACAACGACGCGATGACGTTGTACATGTGCGTCAACTACGGCGGCCGCGCCGAGATCGCCGACGCGGCGGCGCGCCTGGGCGAGGACATAAAGGCGGGTCGTCTCGACCCCTCCAAGGTCGACGAGAAGACCCTCGCCAAGTACATGTACCACCCGGACATGCCGGACGTGGACCTGTTCGTCCGCCCCTCCGGGGAGCAGCGCACCTCCAACTTCCTGCTCTGGCAGTCCGCCTACGCCGAGATGGTCTTCCAGGACGTGCTGTGGCCGGACTTCGACCGCCGCGACCTGTGGCGCGCGTGCCTGGAGTACGCCTCCCGTGACCGCCGCTTCGGCGGCGCGATCCCCAACGAGCAGCAGTCGGCGGCGGAGAGCGGCGCGGACGGCGAGTAGTCACCCCGCGGTCGCCCACCGGGCGACCGCGGCCAGGCCGGGGGAGGGGCATGGACGGCCGGCGCGGGGGCGCGGCGCGAGCGGTGGCCGCCGGGCGCGGCTGCGGTGCCGCGGTGCTCTTCGCGGCCGGCGCCTGCCCGGTGATGCTCGCCCTCCTCGTCACGACGGAGATGGAGTCGTTTCCGGGCCTGCGCGAGAACACCGCTCCCATGGCTGTCCACCTGTGCGGGCTCGCGGCCCTGCTCGCCGCGGGCGCGGGCGCGGTCGCGCCGGCGGGCCGGCGCTCACGGGCCGCGCGCGGCGCGGCCCTGTGCCCGGCCGCGCTCCTCGCGTGGCGGGTGTGCCCCGTCGCCCCCGCCCCGCACCGCTGGTCCCACAACAGCGTCGGCCGCGGGCCGACGGCTCGTACGGCTGCTACGACCGCTGACCGGCCGCGCCGGCCGCGGGCTCAGGCTGCGCGGGGCCGCCGCAGCCGGCGCAGTCGGCGCAGGTCCCGAAGATCTCCACGGTGTGGGCGACGTCGACGAAGCCGTGCTCGCCGGCGATGGTGTCGGCCCACTTCTCGACCGCGGGACCCTCGACCTCGACCGCCTTGCCGCAGACCCGGCAGACCAGATGGTGGTGGTGACCGCTGCTGCAGCGCCGGTAGACGGACTCGCCGTCGCCGGTGCGCAGCACGTCGATCTCGCCGGCGTCGGCGAGGGACTGCAGCGTGCGGTAGACCGTGGTGAGGCCGACCGAGTCGCCCCGGTGCTTCAGGAGGTCGTGCAGTTCCTGCGCGCTGCGGAACTCGTCGGCCTCGGCGAGGGCCGCGGCGACGGCGGCGCGCTGCCGTGTCGATCGGCCGCGGACGGGGGGCTTGGCGGTCGTCACCGGTGGCCTCCTACTCGGTCGGGTGGTCGGTCATTCTGCCAGGCCGGCGGTCATACCCGGACGTCGTCCTCGGTGGGACGCGCCGCGGGTACCTCCAGGGTGCACCGCGTCCCGTCCCCCTCGGCACGGCGTGCGCGCTTTTTCGCCAGAGGAGCCGCCAGCAGCGTCAGCGTGATGAAGACCCCGATGGCCAGCAGCACGATGGTCGGCCCGGCGGGCACGTCCGCGTAGTACGAGGTCACGGTCCCCGAGAAGGCGACCACCACGCCGATCACGACCGACAGCCCGAAGGCCGTGGCGAAGCTGCGGGCGATCTGCTGGGAGGCGGCGACCGGGATCACCATCAGCGCGCTGACCAGCAGCAGTCCGACGACCCGCATCGCGACGGTGACCGTGACCGCCGCGGTCACGGCCACCAGCAGGTTCAGAAGCCGTACCGGCAGGCCGGTCACCCGGGCGAACTCCTCGTCCTGGGAGACCGCGAACAGCTGCCGCCGCAGACCCACGGTGACCAGCACCACGAAGCCGGCCAGCAGGCAGATCGAGGTGATGTCCTGCGGCGAGACGGTGGTGATGGAGCCGAACAGGTAGGTGAGCAGGTTGGCGTTGGATCCGTTCGGCGCGAGCGAGGTGAACAGCACGCCCGCCGCCATGCCGCCGTAGAAGAGCATGGCGAGCGCGATGTCGCCGCGCGTTCTGCCGTACCAGCGGATGAGTTCCATGACGACCGCGCCCGCGACCGAGACGGCCGCCGCCGTCCACACCGGGTTGGTGCTGAGCAGGAAGCCGAGGCCGACGCCGGTGAGGGCGACGTGGCCGATGCCGTCGCCCATGAGCGACTGGCGGCGCTGGACGAGGTAGATGCCGATCGCGGGCGCGGTGATGCCGACGAGGACGGCGGCGATCAGCGCCCGCTGCATGAAGGCGTGGGAGAACAACTCCATCAGAACAGCCCCGTCCGGATCGGCTCGGCCGCGTGGTGCGCGTGCGGGTGGACATGGTCGTGGCCGGGCAGCGCGTGCTGCCCCTGGGCCTTCGGCGGGGGGCCGTCGTGGACGACGCAGCCGTCGCGCAGCACCACCGCGCGGTCGATCAGCGGCTCGAGCGGGCCCAGTTCGTGCAGGACCAGCAGCACGGTGGTGCCCAGCGAGACCTGTTCGCGCAGCGTCCCGGCGAGTACTTCCTGGCTGGCGAGGTCGACGCCGGCCATCGGCTCGTCCATGATCAGCAGTTCGGGTTCGACGGACAGCGCGCGGGCGATCAGCACCCGTTGGTGCTGGCCGCCGGAGAGCGCCTCGACGGGGTCGCCGGCCCGGTCGGCCATCCCGACCAGGTCCAGGGCGTGCTCCACGGCCCGGCGGTCCGCCTTCCGGGGCAGGCCCAGCCGGGTACGGGCCAGCCGCCCGGCGGAGACGACCTCGCGCACGGTGGCGGGGACGCCGGAGGCCGCCGTGGTGCGCTGCGGCACGTAGCCGATCCGGGCCCAGTCGCGGAACCGGTTCAGCGGGGTGCCGAACAGCTCCAGTCCGCCCGAGGTGAGCGGCACTTGGCCGACCACCGCGCGGATCGCGGTGGACTTGCCCGAGCCGTTGGCGCCGAGCAGCGCGACGACCTCGCCGCGCCGCACGGTCAGGTCGACGCCACGCAGCACCGGCCGTGAGCCGAGCGCGGCGGTCGCGCCCCGCATCGCTATGACCGTGTCCATTCCTGCCTCCGTACCGGATGGTGTCATCGCCGGCCTCACTTCGCGCCGAGCGCCGTGCGCAGGGCCCGCAGGTTGCTGTGCTGGACCGCGAAGTAGTCGCGGCCCGCCGACTTGTCGGTGATGCCCTCGACGGGGTCGAGCACCGCGGTCCTCAGACCGAGGTCGCCGGCGAGGGTCCGGGCGGTCCGGTCGCTGGCCAGCGTCTCGAAGAACACGGTGCTGACGCCCTTGTCCTCGACGAGGGTGTGCAGCGTCCTCATCCGGGCGGCGCTGGGCTCGGACTCGGGGTCGATGCCGCTGATCGCCTCCTCGACCAGCCCGTAGCGCTCGGCCAGGTAGCCGAAGGCGGCGTGGGTGGTGATGAAGGTGTCCGAGGTGCGGTTCTTCAGTCCGTTCTCGAAGTCGGTGTCGAGCGCGTCGAGCTTCTCCACCAGCGCGGTGGTGTTCTTCGCGTAGGTCGCCTCGTGGCCCGGGTCGGCCTTGGCGAGGGCCTTGCCGACGCCTTCGGCGACCTCGGCGTAGCGGACCGGGTCGAGCCAGATGTGCGGGTCGGCCCCCGCGCCCCTGGCCTCCGGCGTGGGGGACCCCACGCCGCCCCCGTGTCCCGGGTGGTCGTCCCCGGTGGTGTGGTGGCGGCCGTCGACCTCGGTGCCGTGGTCCTCGAGCGCGGTCAGCGTGGCGGCGTCCACGGTGTTCTCCACCCCGGACAGGGCTATCGCGTCGTCGACGGCGGGCTGCAGTCCCTTGAGGTAGACGACGAGGTCGGACTCGCCCAGCTCGCCGGTCTGCCGCGGGGTGAGCTCCACGTCGTGGGGTTCGGTTCCCGGTTTGGTCAGTCCCGTCACGTCGACGTACCCGCCGCCGATCTGCTCGGCGAGGAACTGCATCGGGTAGAAGGAGGCGGTCACCTTCAGCCTGCCGTCCCCCTCGCCGGCGCCCGCGGTGGTACAGGCGGAGAGGACGGCCAGCCCGGCGACGGCGCTGAGGGGGACCAGAGCGCGACCTATGTTCATGACACCCATTTTCAACAAAATTGGAAACGATTGTCAATTGAGGCTGTGGCCCGCTCCGGCACCCCCCGACCGCGGAACCGATTTGATACAGGCCCCGCACCCGCCGGTAATCTGGGGTATTCGCCGGAGCGCACGCGACCCGGCGGACCTCACCGACCGCTTCGTCGTCTGAAGAGAGCACCGTGGCCGCCGACAAGATCGACACCATCGTCAGCCTGAGCAAGCGCCGTGGCTTCGTTTTCCCCTGCAGCGAGATCTACGGCGGTCAGCGCGCCGCCTGGGACTACGGGCCGCTGGGCGTCGAACTGAAGGAGAACATCAAGCGCCAGTGGTGGCGCGCGATGGTCACCTCCCGGGAGGACGTGGTCGGCCTCGACTCGTCGGTGATCCTGGCCCGCGAGGTCTGGGAGGCCTCGGGCCACGTGGCCACGTTCACCGACCCGCTCACCGAGTGCACCTCCTGCCACAAGCGTTACCGCGCGGACCACCTGGAGGAGGTGTACGAGGCCAAGCACGGCCACCTGCCGGCCAGCGGCCTGTCCGACCTCAACTGCCCCAACTGCGGCAACAAGGGCACCTTCACCGAGCCCAAGCAGTTCTCCGGTCTGCTCGCCACCCACCTCGGCCCGACCCAGGACTCCGGCGCGGTCGCGTACCTGCGCCCGGAGACCGCCCAGGGCATCTTCACCAACTTCGCGCTGGTGCAGACGGCCTCGCGCCGCAAGCCGCCGTTCGGCATCGCCCAGACCGGCAAGTCCTTCCGCAACGAGATCACTCCCGGCAACTTCATCTTCCGGACCCGCGAGTTCGAGCAGATGGAGATGGAGTTCTTCGTCAAGCCGGGCGAGGACGAGACCTGGCACGAGTACTGGATGCAGCAGCGCTGGGACTGGTACCGGGGCCTCGGCATGCGCGAGGAGAACATGCGCTGGTACGAGCACGCGAAGGAGAAGCTGTCCCACTACTCCAAGCGCACCGTAGACATCGAGTACCGCTTCAACTTCGGCGGCACCGAGTACTCCGAGCTCGAGGGCATCGCCAACCGCACCGACTACGACCTCAAGGCCCACAGCCAGGCCAGCGGCCAGGACCTGTCGTACTTCGACCAGGAGGCCGGTGAGCGCTACTTCCCGTACGTCATCGAGCCCGCGGCGGGTCTGAACCGCGCCATGCTCGCCTTCATGCTCGACGCGTACAACGAGGACGAGGCCCCCAACGCCAAGGGCGTGATGGAGAAGCGCACCGTCATGCGCCTCGACCCGCGTCTGGCGCCGGTCAAGGTCGCCGTCCTGCCGCTGTCGCGCAACCCGCAGCTCTCGCCGAAGGCCAAGGGCCTCGCCGCCGACCTGCGCCGCCACTGGAACATCGAGTTCGACGACGCCGGCGCCATCGGCCGCCGCTACCGCCGCCAGGACGAGATCGGCACCCCGTTCTGCGTGACCGTCGACTTCGACACCCTCGAGGACAACGCGGTCACCGTGCGCGAGCGCGACACCATGAAGCAGGAGCGTGTGTCGCTGGACCAGGTCGAGACCTACCTCGGCGGCCGGCTGCTCGGCTGCTAGTCCCGGACGTACGCGAAAGGCGCCCGGCCACCCCTCTCGGGGGCGGCCGGGCGCCTTTCGCGCGTGCGCGGGGGTTCAGGTCTTCAGACCCCGCAGGATCAGCTCGCCGACTGCGCAGAACGCGGCGTCGATGTCCGGGGTGAACCACTCGGCGGCGTACGCCGGGTCGTGGAAGCGGGCGGTGGCGTCCCACACGGCCTGCGCGGCGGCGTCGGGGTCGTCGGCGGTGAACTCGCCGGCGGCCACGCCGTCCCGGACCATCCGGGCGAGGAGCGCCACCATGTCGGCGACGTGCTGGGCGACCACGGAGCTGTGCTCGTCGGTGAGCGCCAGGTAGGTGGCGAACAACTCGGGGTCGCCGCCCGCCTTGCGCCGCTTGGCCGCGAACAGGGCCTCGAGCCAGGCGCGCAACCGCGCCGGCGCCGGGCGGTCGCCGTCCTCCGCTATCGCCGACAGCTCCGCGCGGGCCTGGTCCAGCCACCGCTGGGTGACCGCCTCGCGCAGCGCCGCCTTGGTGCGGAAGTGCCGGTAGACGCTGCCGTGGCTGACCCCGAGGGCGCGGGCGACGTCGACCACCGTGGCCTTGGCCGGGCCGTAGCGACGCAGCACCTCTTCGGTGGTCTCGAGGATGCGTTCGGCGGTCAGCGTCTCGGGTGGCATGGTCGCCATTCTCCCAGGGCCGGGCGGATGCTCGTCAGTGCCGCTGCTCACTGTCCAGGGACGCCATCATCGGCCGCGAGTAGCGCTCGCCCGCGGCGGCGCCGGCCGGGACCGCCGCCTCGATCGCCGTCAGGTCGGCGGCGTCGAGGGTCACGTCCAGCGCGCGCAGCGCCTCGGCGAGCCGCTCGCGGGTGCGGGCGCCGACCAGCGGGACGATGTCCTCGCCCCGGGACAGGACCCAGGCGATGGCGGTCTGGGCGACGGTGACGCCCTTCTGGTCCGCGATCTTGCGCAGGGCCTCGACCAGCCCGAGGTTGTGCTCCAGGTTCTCGCCCTGGAAGCGGGGGCTCGACGCGCGGAAGTCGTCGGCGGCCAGCTGCCGGTCGCGGGTGAAGTGACCGCTGATCAGGCCGCGGGACAGCACGCCGTACGCGGTGACGCCGATGCCCAGTTCGCGGGCAGTGGGCAGGATCTCGTCCTCGATGCCGCGGGAGATCAGCGAGTACTCGATCTGCAGGTCGCTGATCGGGGCCACGGCGGCCGCGCGGCGCAGGGTGGCGGCGCCGGCCTCGGACAGGCCGATGTGGCGTACGTAGCCGGCCTGGACGAGCTCGGCGATGGCGCCGACGGTCTCCTCGATGGGGACGTCCGGGTCGACCCGGGAGATGCGGTACACGTCGATGTGGTCGGTGCCCAGGCGCTGCAGCGAGTAGGCGGCGAAGTTCTTCACGGCGGCCGGGCGGCCGTCGTGGCCCAGCCAGGAGCCGTCTGGGCCGCGGAGAGAGCCGAACTTGACGCTGACGAGCGCCTTCTCGCGAGCGGCGGGGGAGGCCGCGCGCAGGGCTTCGCCGATGAGCAGCTCGTTGTGGCCCATGCCGTAGAAGTCGCCGGTGTCGATCAGCGTGACGCCCGCCTCGAGAGCGGCGTGGACCGTGGCGATCGACTCGCCGCGGTCGGCGTCGCCGTAGAGGGCGGACATGCCCATGGCGCCGAGACCGAGGGCGGAGACGGTGGGGCCGGTGGAGCCGAGGGTGCGGGTCTGCAAGGGGACTCCTTGGTGGGTGCGGAAGGTCGTACGGGAATGCCGCAACAATGACACATGCGATGACAGATTTCAATATCTGTCATCGCGTGTCTGTCATACGCATGGGCGGGTGCGGGGCGACGCCCGCCCCGCGACCCCCGCGGCGCCTCAGGCCACCTGGCGCGGTAGCCGCAGGCTGGCGAACACCGTCACGACGACTGCCGCCAGCTGCACGACCAGTACCGCGACCAGCGCGTCACGGGTGCCGTGCGAAGGGACCAGGGCGAGGAAGAGGGTGCCGAGAGTGGCCACCCCCAGCGCCAGCGACGACTGCTGGGTGGTCACCATGACCCCGCTGCCCACCCCGGCCCGCTCGCCCGGCACGTCCGCGAGCACCAGCCGGAACAGCACCGGCATCTGCAGCCCCTGACCGAAGCCGGCCAGGGCCATGCCCGGCAGCAGCGCCCAGACCGTCATCCCGGAATCCCAGGTGCGGACGACGGCCAGCGCCAGCACCGCGATGCCGACGCCCTGCAGGACGGCGCCGGCGGTGACCACGCGCCCGCCGTAGCGGACCACCAGGCGCGGCCCGGCCAGGGAGGCCAGGAAGAACGCCACGGCCATCGGCACCAGCGTGGCGCCTGCCTCCACCGGCCCGTACCGCAGACCCTCCTGCAGCGCGACGGCGATCACGAACATGAAGCCGCCGAAGCCGATGGAGAACGGCACCAGCAACGGCAGTGCCCGCCGCATGCCGGTCAGAGCGAACAGGCTCGGCGGCACGAGCGGGGTCCGCCCGGCCCTGTCGGCGCGCCGCTCGACCAGGAAGAACGCCAGGGCCGCGAACGGGAAGACGGCCAGCGACGCCCATGTCCACACCGGCCAGCCGGCCGCCCGGCCCTCGGTGAGCGGCGCCAGCAGGGTCACCAGCGACACCGCCAGCAGCAGGGTGCCGGGCCGGTCGACCGGCGCGGGCCGGTCGGAACGGGTCTCGGGAACCGAGCGCAGCGCGAGCAGCAGACCGACCGCCGCGACGGGCACGTTCACCAGGAACACCGCGCGCCAACCGGTGCCCGCGATGTCCGCGGCGACCAGGACGCCGCCCAGGATCTGGCCCGCGACCATGGCCAGGCCCGCGGTCGCCCCGTACAGGCTCAGCGCCTTGGCCCTGCGGTGGCCCGCCGTCGCGGAGTGGATGGTGGCCAGCACCTGCGGCAGCATCAGCGCGGCCGCGGCGCCCTGTGCGACGCGCGCGCCCACCAGCACCCAAGGGTCCGGCGCCAGTCCGCAGGCGAGCGAGGTCAGGCCGAAGGCCGTCATGCCGGCGATGAAGAGCCGGCGGCGGCCGAAGGAGTCGCCGAGCCGGCCGCCGAGCACCAGCAGCACGGCGTACGCCACGCCGTAGCCGGCCACGACCAGTTCCAGCAGGGCGGGCCCGGCGTGCAGATCGGTCGCGATGGCGGGCAGGGAGACATTGACGATGAAGAAGTCGATGAGCGGCAGCGCCGCGCCCAGCAGCACGGTGAACAGACCCAGCCCGCTGAGCGCCGGCGCGGTGCTGCCGGGCGGCGCCTCGGCGGCCGGTGGCGTGATTCTCGCGGCCCGCGCCGGGCCGGCGGTACCGGCCCGCACGACGTGGGGTCCGACGTCGGCGCGGGAACGGATGTCGGCGGGGAGCGGGGCTTTGGTGGGATCGGTCACGCATGCCACAGTGCGCTGTGCTTGATGGGGGTACCAGAGAGCGTTTATCCGGGTATCGCGACCACCTGGCAAGGGTGTGGGGAGTCAGGCACCCTGGAGGTATGACCACTCCGAGCGCCGCCGCGCGCAGCGAGCTCGCGTCCTTCCTCCGGAGCCGGCGCGAACGGATCTCGCCCGAACAGGTCGGAATCCCGCCCGGCCGCCGCCGCCGCACCCCGGGGCTGCGCCGTGAGGAGGTGGCACAGCTGGCGGCGGTGGGGGTCACCTGGTACACGTGGCTCGAACAGGCCCGGGAGATCCAGATCTCCGCGCAGGTGGCCGACTCCATCGCCCGGGCGCTCATGCTGGACCCCAACGAGCGCGCCCACCTGTTCCTGCTCGCCGGGGTGGCGGACCCCAGCCCGCGTGCCCAGTGCCCGGGGATGTCGGACCAGATCCGGGAGATGCTGGCGAAGCTGGAGCCGCTGCCCGCCGCGGTCCTCAACAGCCGCACCGACGTCATCGCCCACAACCGCACCTACGCGCGGCTGGTCGACGACCTGGACCGCCTCCCCTTCGAGGACCGCAACATCATGTGGCTGGTCTTCACCGAACCCGCCTGGCGCGAGGGCCTGCCCGACTGGCACGAGACCACCCGGCAGATGGTCGCCAAGTACCGCGCGGCCATGGCCGAGCACCTCGCGGAGCCCGCGTGGAAGTCCCTGGTCAAGCGGCTGGAGCAGGCCTCCCCGGAGTTCCGTGCGTTGTGGGAGCAGCATGAGGTGCAGGAACCGGAGAACCGCACCAAGCGCTTCCTCAACCCCCGCGTCGGCCTGCTGACCTTCCACTTCACGCACCTGTGGCTCGGTCCCAGCCAGGGCCCCCGGCTGGTCACCTACATGCCGGCGGACGCGGCCACCCGTGAGCGGCTGGAGCAGCTGTACGAGGTCGTCCGGTCCGCGCCGAGCGTCATGCCGGCGGCGGTGTGAGAAGGCGCTGCCGCACCTCCATGAGAGCGAAGCCCAGCAGGTTCAGGCCGCGCCACCGCGCGGGGTCGGCGGCGTCCTCGGCGTCGGCGGCCAGCCCGATGCCCCAAATCGGGTCCACCGGGCTGGCCTCGACCAGCACGCGCGAGCCGGTGGCCAGCAGATAGTCGCGCAGGGCCGGGTACCGGCCGAACTTGGCGACGTTGCCCTCGACGACCAGCTCCTCGCGGTGCCGCTCCCAGGTCGCGCCGTCGAAGCCGCGCACCTGGCGCCCCAGCTTCTTCGCGGCGTGCGGGTGCGGGGCGGCGAGGATCGCGGTGAGCGTCCGGTCGTCGCCGAAGAGGCGCGCCTTGCCGGCCATCATCCAGTGCTCCGCCGTTGCGTAGTCGACGCCGTCGACGGTGAACTCCGCGGGCCACCACTGGCTCAGGCAGCCCGCGCCCACGCCGCCGTCGCGCTGGGGCTGGTGGCCCCAGAAGAACAGGTACCGGGGCCGCACACCGCGCGCGGTCAGTTCCGTCAGCGCAGCACGGGAACGGGCGTCACGTGGTTCGGCGATCTGCGTCGTCATGCCAGTGACGCTAGCGCCGGGCACCGACAACGGCCCCCGGTTTTCCCCGCTCACCCGAGGCCGACCGCAGCAGCTCGGTCACCACCCGGTCACCCCGAGGCCGACCGCAGCAGCTCGGTCACCACCCGGTCACCCCGAGGCCGACCGCAGCAGCTCGGTCACCACCCGGTCCAGCGCCGCAAGGTCCGCCGGGTCCAGCTCCGCCAGGCCCGGTGGGGGAGCGTTCAGGATGCGGTCGGCCTCCCGCGCCGCCGCGGCCCCCGCGGGCGTGACGCTCAGGAGTTTGCTGCGCCGGTCGCGCGGGTGCGGCGTGCGTTCCACCAGTCCGCGCCGGGCGAGGTCGTCGACGACGAGCGTGACGTAGGGGCGGTCCGTCATGAGGTCGGCGGCGAGGTCGCCCGGGGTCACGGGGGCCGCCGCGATCCGGCGCAGCGCCTTGGCCCGGAAGAAGCTCATGCCGAGGGCCTCGGCGACCTCGCGGCGGCGCTCGTTGCGTTCGAGGACCAGGGTGCGCAGGTCGCGCCAGACCCGGGCGGCCGTGGACTCGTTCACCGGACGCCCACCGGCTCCCGGGCGGCGTCCGCACTGAGCCGCTCGGCGGCCCGCACGGCGGTGCCCGCCGCCCAGTGCCCCGAGGTCAGCCACCCCAGGGTCAGGATCGCCACACCGCAACCGGTGACGATCCACCATGCGGTGAGGTCGAGTCCGGCGGCGAAGGCGGCGCCCATGACGGCCACGCCCAGGGACTGGCCGACCTGGCGGCTGGTCGAGGCCACCGCCGCCGCGACCCCCGCCTGGGTCCGCGGCATGCCGGAGACGGCGGTGTTGGTGATCGGCGCGTTGACGAAACCGAAGCCCATGCCGAACAGGACGTACGCGGTGAACAGTCTGGCGTCCGAGCCGGTCGCGTCCAGCGCGGCGAACATCACGCCGCTCGCCGTGGTGGCCACGCCCGCCAGCAGCAGTGGCAGCCGCGGTCCGCGGCTGCCGACCATGCGTCCGGACAGCGGGGCGCAGACCAGCGCCATGGCCGCCATCGGCAGCAGGTGCAGACCGGCGTCCAGGGCGGACATCCCGCGCACGTCCTGCAGGTACAGGGTGTTGAGGAAGAGGAAACCGGCGAGGGCGGCGAAGGCGCTCACCGCTATCACCGTCGCCCCGCTGAAGGGCGCGCTGCGGAAGAAACGCGGGTCGATCAGCGGTTGCTCGCGTCGCCGTTCGTAGCGGACCAGGGTCACCGCGGAGCACAGGGCGAGCACGAGGCAGCCGACGATGAACGGGGAGCCCCACCCCGCCGCGGGAGCCTCGATGATCGCGTACGTCACCGAGCCGAGCAGCGCGATGACCAGCAGCTGACCGACCGGGTCGATCCGGCGCGCCCGGGGCGCGCGGGACTCGGGCACGTACAGCGCGGTGAGCACCAGGGCGAGCAGTCCGATCGGCAGGTTGATCCAGAACACCGAGCGCCAGCCGACCGTCTCCACGAGCGCGCCGCCGATGATCGGCCCGGCGGCCATGCTGAGGCCGACGACGCCGCCCCACGCGCCGATCGCCCGCGCGCGTTCACGCGGATCGGTGAAGACGTTGGTGATGATCGACATCGCGACGGGGTTGAGCATCGAACCGCCGATCGCCTGCAGCATGCGGAACACGACCAGCCACTCCAGGCTGGGGGCGATGCTGCACAGACCGGACGCGACGGTGAAGATCACCAGGCCGGTGCGGAAGATCCGGCGCCTGCCGATGCGGTCGGCCGTCGAGCCGGAGAGCATGAGCAGTGAGGCCAGCACGAGCGTGTAGGCGTCGATGGTCCACTGCAGTCCGGAGATGGAGGTGTGCAGATCCCGGCGCATGGCGGGCAGCGCGACGTTGAGGATGGTGTTGTCGAGGCTGACGATCAGCAGGCTCATGCAGCAGATCGCGAGCACCAGCACACGTCTGCCCCGGCTCAGCTCTGGCATCGGCTGTTCGGTCTCCTTGATCCGGAGGTGGTTGTACACATGTAACCACTGCACGCTACACCCAAGCCGGTCCCGGCGATACGGGAGAATGGTCCGCATGACTGCTGACGCCACCGCTCCCGCACTCCGCATCGGTCCGCACACGGTGTGGCCGCCGGTGGTGCTGGCACCGATGGCCGGAATCACCAACGCGCCGTTCCGCACGCTGTGCCGCGAGTTCTCCGGCGGCAGGGGGCTCTTCGTCTCGGAGATGATCACCACCCGGGCCCTGGTCGAGCGCAACGACAAGACCATGCAGCTGATCCACTTCGACGGCGCAGAGAAGCCGCGCTCCATCCAGCTGTACGGGGTCGACCCGGTCACCGTCGGCAAGGCGGTCCGGATGATCGTCGACGAGGACCTCGCCGACCACATCGACCTGAACTTCGGGTGTCCGGTCCCCAAGGTGACCCGCCGCGGTGGCGGTTCGGCCCTGCCCTACAAGCGCAACCTGCTCCGCTCGATCCTGCGCGAGGCGGTCGGCAACGCGGGCGACCTGCCGGTCACGATCAAGATGCGCAAGGGCATCGACGACGACCACACCACCTACCTGGACGCCGGCCGGATCGCCGTCGAGGAGGGCGTCACCGCCGTCGCCCTGCACGGCAGGACCGCCGCCCAGCACTACGGCGGCACGGCCGACTGGGACGCCATCGCCCGTCTCAAGGAGCACGTCCCGGAGATCCCGGTGCTGGGCAACGGCGACATCTGGAGCGCCGCGGACGCGGTCCGGATGATGCGGGAGACGGGGTGTGACGGCGTCGTCGTCGGCCGCGGCTGCCTCGGCCGGCCCTGGCTCTTCGGTGACCTGGTGGCCGCCTTCGAGGGCGGCGGTGCCCCCGCGGCTCCGACGCTGCGCGAGGTCGCGGGCGTCATGCGGCGACACGCCGAGCTGCTGGGGGAGTGGCTGGGTGACGAGGAGCGCGGTGTCATCGACTTCCGCAAGCACGTCGCCTGGTACACCAAGGGCTTCTCGGTCGGCTCGCAGATGCGCCGCGAACTGGCGATGGCGTCCTCGCTGGCCGAGCTCGACGCCCATCTCGCCGACCTCGACCTGGACCAGGAATGGCCGGAAGGCGCCGAGGGTCCGCGCGGCCGGACGGCGGGCGCCAAGCGCGTGGTGCTCCCGGACGGGTGGCTGGAGGACCCGTACGACTGCTCGGTGATGGTCGGCGCCGACGCCGAGCTGGACACGTCGGGCGGCTGAGGGCGTCGCGCCGGCCCGTGGAGCCGTCCGGGCCGGCGGGCTGAGGGTGTCGTGCCGGCCCGTGGAGCCGTCCGGGCCGGCGGGCTGAGGGTGTCGTGCCGGCCCGTGGAGCCGTCCGGGTCGGCGGGCTGAGGGTGTCGTGCCGGCCCGTGGAGCCGTCCGGGTCGGCGGGCTGAGGGGCACGCAGAGCGAGTGATTCTCGCCACGCCTGATAGGTGTGTCGCTCAGATGAGCGCTTCGAGTGTCATTCACCTCTCCAAGGACTGGCACTGGGTGCCATCGTTGTCATGGTCACAAGGTCAAGCCATCCGCCACGGTGCGTAGCCGGTTCGCGCGTGCCGCTCACCCATGCGAGAGCGTGTGTTCGACGCTTGAACGCACTCTTCGTTCACCCGTAGGGGGGCCCGGACTTTCGATCTCTCGGCGGACGGGTGGTTGCGGCCGTGTGACCTGGTGATTGACGTACTGCGGCGCCTTCGAGATGGGTACGCTCCCCGCCGTCAGGGCATCCCGGCCGCGAGGAGCGAGTCCCGTGTCGGAAGATCAAGTAATCCAGAAGTTCGTCTACGACTTCACTGAGGGCAACAAGGATCTCAAGGACCTGCTCGGTGGCAAGGGCGCGAACCTCGCCGAGATGACCAACCTCGGTCTGCCCGTCCCTCCGGGCTTCACGATCACCACCGAGGCCTGCAGGGTCTACCTGGAGTCGGGCGCCGAGCCCCCGGCGCTGCGCGACGAGGTGAGCGCGCGCCTCGACGCGCTCGAGCAGAAGATGGGCAAGAAGCTCGGTCAGGCGGACGACCCGCTGCTCGTCTCCGTCCGCTCCGGGGCGAAGTTCAGCATGCCGGGCATGATGGACACGGTCCTGAACATCGGTCTGTCCGACGCCTCGGTCGTGGGCCTGGCCGCGCAGGCCGGCAACGAGCGCTTCGCCTGGGACTCCTACCGGCGCCTCATCCAGATGTTCGGCAAGACCGTACTGGGCGTCGACGGCGAGCTCTTCGAGGACGCGCTGGAGGAGGCCAAGCGGGCCAGGGGCACCCACGACGACCTCGACCTGGACGCCGGCGACATGCGGGACCTGGTCGAGCAGTTCAAGGCCGTCGTCGCCAAGGAGACCGGCCGCGACTTCCCGCAGGACCCGCGCGAGCAGATGGACCTGGCCGTCCGGGCCGTCTTCGACTCCTGGAACGGTGAGCGCGCCAAGCTCTACCGCCGCCAGGAGCGCATCCCCGGCGACCTGGGAACGGCCGTCAACATCTGCTCGATGGTCTTCGGCAACCTGGGCTCCGACTCCGGCACCGGCGTGGCCTTCACCCGCGACCCGGCCACCGGCCACCAGGGTGTGTACGGGGACTACCTGCCCAACGCGCAGGGCGAGGACGTCGTGGCGGGCATCCGCAACACCGTGCCGCTCGCCGAACTGGAGCAACTGGACAAGAGGTCCTACGACCAGTTGCTGCAGATCATGGAGACCCTCGAGACGCACTACAAGGACCTGTGCGACATCGAGTTCACCATCGAGCGCGGCAAGCTGTGGATGCTGCAGACCCGGGTGGGCAAGCGCACCGCCGCCGCGGCCTTCCGCATCGCCACCCAGCTGGTCGACCAGGGCCTGATCGACGAGGCCGAGGCGCTGCAGCGGGTCAACGGCGCGCAGCTCGGGCAGCTGATGTTCCCCCGCTTCGACGAGAAGGCGAAGGCCGAGCGGATCGGCTGGGGCATCGCCGCCTCACCGGGCGCGGCGGTCGGCAAGGCCGTCTTCGACTCGTACACCGCCGTGAAGTGGTCGCGCTCCGGAGAGAAGGTCATCCTCGTCCGCCGCGAGACCAACCCCGACGACCTCAACGGCATGATCGCCGCCGAGGGCATCCTGACCTCGCGCGGCGGCAAGACCTCGCACGCCGCGGTCGTCGCCCGCGGCATGGGCAAGACCTGCGTGTGCGGCGCGGAGGAGCTCGAGGTCGACACCAAGCGGCGCCGGATGACGGCCCCCGGCGGGGTCGTGGTCGAGGAGGGCGACGTCATCTCCATCGACGGCTCCTCCGGCAAGGTCTACCTGGGCACGGTGCCGGTCGTCCCGTCCCCGGTCGTGGAGTACTTCGAGGGCCGTATGCACGCCGGCGCCGACGACGCCGACGAGCTGGTGCGGGCCGTGCACCGGATCATGGCGTACGCGGACCGGGTCCGCCGGCTGCGGGTGCGCGCCAACGCCGACAACGCCGAGGACGCCTCGCGCGCCCGCCGCTTCGGCGCCCAGGGCATCGGCCTGTGCCGCACCGAGCACATGTTCCTGGGCGAGCGCCGAGAGCTGGTCGAGCGGCTGATCCTCGCCGAGACCGAATCCGAGCGGGAGAAGGCGCTGTCCGCACTGCTGCCGCTGCAGCGGTCCGACTTCGTCGAGCTCTTCGAGGCGATGGACGGGCTGCCGGTGACCGTGCGCCTGCTGGACCCGCCGCTGCACGAGTTCCTGCCCGACATCACCGAACTGTCGGTGCGGGTCGCGCTCGCCGAGGCGCGCAAGGACGCCAACGAGAACGATCTGCGGCTGCTGCAGGCCGTCCACAAGCTCCACGAGCAGAACCCCATGCTGGGCCTGCGCGGCGTGCGCCTCGGGCTGGTCGTCCCCGGTCTGTTCGCCATGCAGGTGCGGGCCATCGCCGAGGCCGTGGCCGAACGCCGCAACGCCAAGGGGGACCCGCGGGCCGAGATCATGATCCCGCTGGTGGGCACCGTCCAGGAGCTGGAGATCGTCCGTGAGGAGGCCGGGTCCGTCATCGCCGAGGTGCAGGCGGCCACGGGCACGGAGCTCAACCTCGCTCTCGGCACGATGATCGAGTTGCCCCGGGCCGCGCTGACCGCCGCCCAGATCGCCGAGGCCGCCGAGTTCTTCTCCTTCGGCACCAACGACCTGACGCAGACGGTCTGGGGCTTCAGCCGCGACGACGTCGAGGCCAGCTTCTTCACCGCCTACCTGGAGAAGGGCATCTTCGGCGTCTCCCCGTTCGAGACCATCGACAAGGAGGGCGTCGGCTCCCTCGTCCGCTCCGCCGCCGAGGCCGGCCGCGCCACCCGTCCCGACCTCAAGCTCGGGGTGTGCGGCGAGCACGGCGGCGACCCCGAGTCCGTCCACTTCTTCCACGAGGTGGGCCTGGACTACGTCTCCTGCTCCCCGTTCCGCATCCCCGTCGCCCGCCTGGAGGCAGGCCGGGCCGCGGCGCAGAACCACAGCAGCGGCAGCCGGTAAGCCCGGCCCGGAAGACCATCTCCCACCCTCACCGGGGGCGGCGCCTTTGTGCGAAGGCGCCGCCCCCACACCCCCGTTACGGCTATGAGCGGGCGGGAGCACCGGAAGGGCCGGACGGGCGCCGCGCCCCGACGGCAGATGTGCGCACGCCCCGGCCCGGGCCTGTCCGCTACGACCTGCCGCCGGTGGCTCAGGCCACCGGCGGCAGGTCGTAGCGGACACCGGTGAGCCGCTCGGAAGCCGCCCAGAGCAGTTCGCCGGCCCGGTCGTCGCGGGTCCACGGGGCACGCCAGGAGGGGGCGGGGGAGCC
Source organism: Streptomyces sp. ME19-03-3 (assembly GCA_033793685.1). Classification (GTDB taxonomy): domain Bacteria; phylum Actinomycetota; class Actinomycetes; order Streptomycetales; family Streptomycetaceae; genus Actinacidiphila. Next base: position 151,407 of record JARAXD010000009.1, read on the forward strand.
GCGCCACCCCTGGAAGCGGGGGCCGGTGAAGGAGTCGGGGAGCACGCCGGGGGCCGTGGCGGCGTACAGCAGCGGGAGCGCGCCGGCGTCCGCGGACTGGGCGAGCACCCGGTTGCCCAGTCTGATCACGCGTTCGACGGTCCTGCGGCCCTCCATGCGGGCGGCGCGGGTCTGCAGGTCGGTGTTCGCGTAGCCAGGGTGGGCCGCCGCGGCCACGGTGTCCGCACCCGCGGCCGCCAGCCGTCGGGACAACTCGTGGACGAAGAGCAGGTTGGCGCTCTTGGAACGGGCGTACGCGATCCACCGCCGGTAGCGGCGCTCGCCGCCCAGGTCGCGGGGGTCGACGGTGGAGACCGCGTGCATGCCGCTGGAGACGGAGACGATCCGGGCGCCGGGGGTGGCCAGCAGCCGTGGCAGCAGCAGCCCCGTCAGGGCGAAGTGGCCGAGGTGGTTCACGCCCATCTGGGTCTCGAAGCCGTCGGCGGTCGTGCCGTACGGCAGGGCCATCACACCGGCGTTGTCGACCAGCAGGTCCAGCCCGGTGCCGTCGTACCCGGCGGCGAAGGCGCGCACCGAGGACAGGTCGCCCAGGTCGAGGTGGCGATAGCCGGCGCGGCAGCCGGGCACCTCGGCCCTCAGGCGTTCGACCGCCTCCTTGCCGCGCGTCTCACTGCGGCATGCGAGGAGTACCCGCGCGCCCCTGCGGGCGAGTTCGCGGGCCGTGCTGTAGCCGATGCCGCTGTTCGCGCCGGTGACCACGGCCGTACGGCCGCTCTGGTCGGGAATGTCGTTCGCCGTCCACGCCATGCGGGACAGCGTAGGGCCGCCGCGCCGTCCTTCGGGTGCGCGACGGCCCATCGGCGTCAGGAGTGCGGGGGACGGTCCTCGCCGGTGCTGCCCGAGCCGAACTCGTTGCCCAGCTTGTCCTGACCGGTGTCGACCTGGCGCTGGTACTTCCCGCCGGTCTTCTCGTCCAGCATGTCGCCGCCCTTGTCGATGCCCTTCTGGGCCTGGCTCTCGTGGCCCTTCAGCTTGGCCTTGATCTTGTCGAACATGGACATCGCTGTCCTCCTCGCCGTAAGTGGCACTTCTCCCAGCATCACCGCCCCGCCGAAGATCCGCATCCGGAGCGAGAGGGGGGTCGAATCTGCAGGTCAGCGAGGTGCTCCGGGTGCGGCTGCGGCGGCCGGTCATGCGGCGGCCGCCCACCGGACGGTGTCCGTGCGACCCGGGGCGTGCCGCGCGGCGAGTCCCGCGCGGCGCGTACCGGGGGGCGGTCGGTGCCCGCCGCGGCGACTTCGGCGCGTCGGCCGCGGGCACCACGGGACCGGGCGCGGCAGGAAGCGGCCGGGGTGGCGCGGCGGTGCCCGGCGCACGTCCTCGATCCAAGGGCCTACCGCCCCGCGCCGCGGCGACCTGTGGTCGTGGGGCAGGGGGGTCCGACGGCGGCGCGCGGCGGGTGGGAGCCGCGGGCGGCGGGGCTCGGACGGTCCGTCGGGGGAGGTGAGGCGGCTCGTAGTGGGGTCGGGGGCGGTCGCCGGGGCGTTGAGGAAGGCTGCGCCCGCCCGGGGTGTGCTGTGCTTCGGTCGCGGAGACCGGATTCGGCCCGGGCGCGCCGGGCCTGTGCCGGCCGGGGTGCGGGTGGGCAGGGCGGTCGGATGGTGGCGCGCGGCGGGTGGGAGCCGCGGGCGGCGGGGCTCGGACGGTCCCTGCCCGGGCTCGCCGGCCGGTCAGCCGGCGGCGGAGACCCGGCCCCCGATGTCGGTGGTGCCGTCGGGATGGGGCCGGGTGAGGATCTGGGAGCCGACGCCCTGGCGGACGTCCAGCGGGCGGCCCAGTTCGGCGGTGAGGACGAGGGCGGCGGCTCCGGTCGCCTCGTCCTCGGTGATCCCGTCGCCGCGTCGCGGGAAGGCCCGCGCGCGCACGCGCCCGGCCGCCTCGTCCGCCCAGGCCCAGGCGTACAGCCAGCCCTCGCCGGGCGGCGGCGCGGGCAGCGCGTCCACTTCCTCGGGTGAGCCGAACCGCTGGGTGCGACGTCCCGACGCCCACTCGGCGCGCCCGCGCACCCAGGTGAACCCGCCCTCCGTCCAGGCCTTCACCTCGCCGGCCGGCGGCCGCAGCACTTCGGCCCCGAGCAACCACGCCGTCCCCACCGTCGGGTGGCCCGCGAAGGGCAGCCGCACGCTCGGGGTCCAGATGTCGATCACGCCGCGTGCGGCGTCGTCCACGAACACGGTCTCGCTGTGCCCGAGCTCCGCGGCCAGCCGCTGCCGCGCCCGCTCCCCGGGTACCGACGCGCCGTCCCGTACCACTCCCAGCAGGTTCCCGCCCCGCCCCTCGGGACCGACGAACACCCTCAGCACCTCGACTTCGACCATGGCCCGATTCAATCAGGCGCCGCGCCCGTCACCGCATCCGCACCGGGAAGGCCGGGACCGAGACCGCCTCGTCGTCCAGGCAGCGGCCGTTGCCGAGGTCGAAGCGCTGCTTGAGCAACGGGGAGGCGACGTAGGCCCGGCCCTCGGCTGTGGAGCCGAGCAGTCCCCGGGACAGGACGTAGGCGCCGGTGAAGGGGTCGCGGTTGTCGATGGCGTACGGTCGCCCGTGCCGGTCGGTGAAGAGGGCGGCCTGCCGGCCGTCGGGGAGGAGGGCGGCGACACCGCGGCCGGGGGTGAGGGCGTCGTGGTCGCAGACCGCGAACCAGTCGGCGCTGCCGGGCAGGAGGACTTCGACGTTCACCGGGAACTTCCGAGGATGCCCCGGCCTTCGAGCCGGGGAGGAATCGGACCCTTGCGGAGCAGGGCAGGGAACGGGGTTTCGCCGTCGGGGCGAAAGACCGTCCACACCGTCGGGTGAGCTGATCGCGGTGCGTTGCGGGAACCAAGCAGCGCGTACACCGTGCTGATCGAGAGCCAAGACAGCACATGCACCTCCAGGGTTTGTTTCATCGAACCGGGCTGGTCTCAACCCGGCTGGTGTTGATCGTGTAAGAGCTGACGGACCGCAGGTCTCCAGCCCACGTGAGCCAGGAATCCCCCTGCTTTAGCGGGGGGAGGATTCAAGCGGTGGTCCCTTCGAGGGTGCGGACGGGGAGCACGGGGCCTGCCAGCAGGCCGAGGTCGGGCTTGACCTGGTCCCGCTCGGGGACGAAGCGGACGGACGGGTCGGGTACGCCGGGCGCGTTGACGAAGGAGACGAAGCGCCGCAGCCGCTCCGGGTCGCCCAGCGTCTCGGCCCACTCGTCGCGGTAGTGGGCGACGTGGTCGGCCATCTGCCGCTCCAACTCCGCGCAGATGCCGAGGGAGTCGTGGACGACGACGTCCCGGATGTGGCCGAGCCCGCCCTCGATCCGTTCCAGCCAGGCGGAGGTGCGCTCCAGCCGGTCGGCGGTGCGGATGTAGAACATCAGGAAGCGGTCGATCAGACGGACCAGTTCGGCGTCGCTCAGGTCCTGGGCCAGCAGGTCCGCGTGCCGCGGGGTGGCGCCGCCGTTGCCGCCGACGTAGAGGTTCCAGCCCCCGGCGGTGGCGATGACCCCGAAGTCCTTGCTCCGGGCCTCCGCGCACTCGCGCTGGCAGCCGGAGACCGCGGACTTGAGCTTGTGCGGGGAGCGCAGGCCCCGGTAGCGCAGCTCCAGGTCGATGGCCATGCGGACGCTGTCCTGCACGCCGAAGCGGCACCAGGTCTGCCCGACGCAGGACTTCACGGTGCGCAGCGCCTTGCCGTACGCGTGCCCGGACTCGAAGCCGGCGTCCACCAGCCGGGTCCAGATCATCGGGAGCTGGTCGACCCGGGCGCCGAACAGGTCGATCCGCTGACCCCCGGTGATCTTGGTGTAGAGGCCGAAGTCGCGGGCCACCTCGCCGATCACGATCAGTTTCTCCGGGGTGATCTCACCGCCGGGGATGCGCGGCACGATCGAGTACGAGCCGTTGCGCTGCAGGTTGGCCAGGAAGTGGTCGTTGGTGTCCTGCAGCGCGGCCTGCTCGCCGTCCAGGACGTAGCCGGAGGCGCCGATCGCCGGGGCGAGCGAGGCGATGATCGAGCCGACGGCCGGCTTGCAGACCTCGCAGCCGTCGCCGCCACGGGCGTCCTCGCGGCCGTGCCGGTCGAGCAGTTCGCGGAAACCGGTGATGCGCAGCGCCCGCACGATCTCGAAGAGCTCCTGGCGGGTGTGGGCGAAGCAGCCGCACAGCCCCTTGTCGACCGCGACGCCCGAGGCCTCCAGCTCGGCGGTGACCAGCCGGCCCAGCACCTGCACGCAACTGCCGCAACCGGTCCCGGCCCTGGTGCACTTCTTCACCTCGGGGACGGTGGTGCAGCCGTGCTCGGCGACCGCGCCGCGGATGGTGGCCTTGGTGACGTTGTGGCAGGAGCAGATCACCGCCTCGTCGGGCAGCGCGGAGAGGCCCAGCGCCACGGGGGCGCCGGCGCCCGTCGGGAGCACCAGCTGCTCGGCCGGCACGGGTGGCACCGAGCCGGTGAGCGGGCGCAGCATGCCGTACTGCTCGGCGTCGCCGACGAGGACGCCGCCGAGCAGCACGCCGTCCGGCGAGACGACCAGCTTCCTGTACACCCCGGAGCGGGAGTCGGAGTAGACCACGTCGAGGCAGCCCGCGGTCGCGCCGTGCGCGTCGCCGAAGGAGGCCACGTCCACACCGAGCAGCTTCAGCTTGGTGGAGGTGTCGGCGCCGGTGAAGGCGCCCTCCTCGCCGGCGATGGCCCTCGCCGCGGTCTCCGCCATCTCGTAGCCGGGCGCCACCAGGCCGTACACCCGGCCGTCCGCGGCCAGGGCGCACTCGCCGATGGCGTAGACGTACGGGTCCTCGGTACGGCAGCTCGCGTCGACGACGACGCCGCCGCGCTCGCCGACCGGCAGGCCGCATTCCCGGGCCAGCTGGTCGCGCGGCCGGACGCCCGCCGAGAAGACCACCAGGTCGGTCTCGAGGGACGAGCCGTCCGACAGCGCCATGGCCCGGACCGAGCCGTCGCCGCTCGTGAGGATCTCCTGCGTGCCCACCCCGGTGTGGACGGTCACGCCCAGATCCTCGACGGTGCGCCGCAGCGCCTCGCCGCCGCCCTCGTCGACCTGCACCGGCATCAGACGGGGCGCGAACTCCACGACGTGGGTGTCCAGTCCGAGCCCCTTGAGAGCGCCCGCCGCCTCCAGCCCGAGGAGCCCGCCGCCCACCACGGCGCCGGTGCGGGAGGTCAGCGCGTACTCCTCGATCGCCAGCAGGTCCTCGATGGTGCGGTAGACGAAGCAGCCGCCCGCCTCCCTGCCCGGGACCGGCGGCACGAAGGGGTACGAGCCGGTGGCGAGCACCAGGGTGTCGTAGCCGAGGGTCAGACCGGAGCGGGCGGTGACGGTCCGGGCCTCCCGGTCGACGGCCACCGCGGGGTCGCCCAGGTGCAGTTCGATGCCGTGCTCCGCCAGGAAGCCGTCCTCCACCAGGGAGAGCGCCTCGGGGCCGGTGCCGGTGAAGTACGAGCTGAGGTGGACGCGGTCGTACGCGGGGCGGGGCTCCTCGCAGAGCACCACCACCCGGGCACGGGTGGTCAGGCCCCGGTCGGCCAGCGCCTCCAGGAACCGCTGTCCGACCATCCCGTGGCCGACGAGCACAATGGTGGGCGTGGTCATGTCATGACCCTCCGTTGTCGGTGAGCAGGTGGAGCGGGGGAGCGGACAGCCGCTCGTCGCCCTCCCAGGCGCGGGCGAGAGCGCCCACGGTGCCGAGGTCGCCGAGCAGGATGCCGCCGACGAGGCGGTCGCCGCGCAGGACGACCTTCCGGTACGCGCCGCGCGTGGCGTCGGCGAGGCGGAGCACGTCGTCGCCCGGGGCGGGGGTGGTCTCGCCGAAGGACGCGATGTCCAGGGCCGCCGGGCCGCCCAGGGTGAGCCGGGTCAGTGAGCGGGTGCCGCCGTACCGCGGCGCGGGGCCGTCCGTCAGGACGTCCGCCAGTGCGTCCGCCTGTTCGGTGGCCGGGGCCGCGAGGCCGTAGACGACGCCGTCGTGCTGGGCGCAGTCGCCGATGGCGTGGACCGCCGGGTCGGACGTGCGCAGCGCGTCGTCCACCACCACACCCTTGGCGACCGCCAGCCCCGCCGCCTGGGCGAGCCCGACGCGCGGCCGGACGCCGCAGGCCGGCACGACGAGGTCGGCGCCGAGGCGGTAGCCGTCGGCCAGTTCGACCGCGGTGACGACGGGGAGCGCCGCTCGCCCGCCCGCGGTCCCGCGGGGCAGTGTCCGCGGGTGCGCCCGGGCCGACCCCTTCCCCGTACGCGCCGCCCCGGGCGGCCCCGAGGACCGGGAGGGCTCCGCACCGGCGTCCGCCTCGCGGGTGAGCAGACCGCGAACCCGGCACTGGGTGTGCACCTCCACGCCCAGCCCCTCCAGATGTGTGCGCAGCAAGCGCGAAGCGGCCGCGTCGAGATGGCGTTCCATCAGGTGCTCGCCCTGGGTGGCGACCACGACCTGCGCCCCGCGCGCGGCCAGCGCCCGTGCCGCCGACACCCCGAGCAGCCCCCCGCCGACGACCACCGCGCGGACCCCGGGACGCACCGCCGCCGAGAGCGCCAGGCAGTCGTCCATCGTCCGGAAGGCGTGCACCCCCTCCGGGAAGGTCCCGCCGCTGCGCGGGAACAGTCCGCGCAGCGGCGGCAGTACCGGATTGGAGCCGGTCGCCAGCACCAGCCGGTCGTACCGGACCACACCGCCGTCGTCGCAGACCACGGCCCGCTCGGCGCGGTCGATCCGCACCACCCTGACACCGCGGCGCAGCACGGCGCCGGGCGCGTCCGGCAGGGCGACCACCTCCGGCGTGTAACGGCCCGCCAGCACCTCCGCGAGCAGTACCCGGTTGTACGGCGCGTGCCGCTCCTCGCCGAGCAGCGTGACCTCCGCGCCCAAGGGCGCCAGACGCTGCGCGAGGCGCGCCCCCGCCATTCCCGCGCCGACCACGACCATCCTCATGGCACGAGCCTGCGGTTTCGCTGTTAACCGGTCGCATCCCCGCCGTTTCCCGGCGGGAACAGTGCCCTCAGCGTCGGGCCGGCACGGCTGTGAGGCCGAAGTGGCCCATCGATCCGGTGGCTTGGTGGCCCTGTCCGCAGGTCCACCCGGCCCCTACCGTTGACCCATGACCCTGGCGCGACTCACCCCGCCCGCCGGCCCACCCAGACTCCTCGCGCTCGCCCAGCTCGCCAACTCCGTCGGCGACGGCGCCTATCTCGTCTGCTCCGCGCTCTACTTCACCAGGATCGTCGGCCTCCCGCCCGAGCAGGTCGGCCTCGGCCTCACTCTCGCCTGGGGCCTCGGCTCCGTCGCGGGTGTGCCCCTCGGCCACCTCGCCGACCGGCGCGGCCCGCGCGGCACGGCCGTCGTGCTGGCGCTGACCACGGCCGCCTCGGTGGCCGGCCTCCTCGCCGCCCGGTCCTTCGCGGCGTTCCTCCTCGCCGTGTGCGCGTACGCCGTCGGCCAGTGCGGGCTCGCCGCCGCCCGCCAGGCCCTGCTGGCCGCCCTGGTGCGGCCGGAGGAGAGGACCGGGCTGCTGGCGTACCTCCAGTCCACGCTCAACGCCGGGCTGGGAGCCGGAGCCGCGCTGGGCGGGCTCGCCCTGCACGCCGGCACACGCACCGCCTACGTCGCGGTCCTCGCCGTCGACGTGGCGGGTTTCGTCGTCTGCGCGGCCGTGCTGTCCCGGCTGCCCGCCGTACCGCCCCGGCCGCGCGTCGCCGCCGCCGAACCGGCCTTCGCGGTGCTCCGCGACAGCCGGTACGCCCTGGTCACCGCGCTCAACGCGGTCCTGCTGCTGCGCATGCCGCTGCTGTCGCTGGTCGTCCCCCTCTGGGTGGTGGAGCACACCTCCGCCCCCGGCTGGATCGTGGCCGCCCTGCTGCTGCTCAACACCGCCGCCGTGACGCTCGCTCAGGTGCGGGCGGCGCGCGCCGTCACCGGCCTGGCGTCCGCGGGCCGCGCCGTGCGCCGCTCCGGTGTCCTCCTGCTCGCCTCCTGCGCCGTCTTCGCCCTCTCCGCGTACGGCGGTTCGGCCGCGGTCGCGACGGGTGTGCTGCTGGCGGCCGCCGCCCTGCAGGTCGCCGGGGAGATGCTGCAGTCCGCGGGCTCCTGGCAGATCGCCTTCGACCTGGCACCATCGGACCGCCAGGGCCAGTACCAGGGCTTCTTCGGCGCAGGCACCGCGGCCGCCCGCACCCTCGGCCCGGCCCTCCTCACGCCCCTCGTCCTGTCCGGCGGCACCGCGGGCTGGCTCGTCCTCGGCGCCCTCTTCCTCGCGGCGGCCCACGCCATGGGACCCGCGACCCGGCTTGCCCGGCCCCGCGCCCTCGCTACGGACGGTCGATCCTGATCATGGTGATCCCGGGCCGGACCTTGGCCACCGACGCGAAGTCCTGGTCGGCGTGGATCAGGGTCAGACCGTGGGCCTGCGCGGTCAGTGCGATGAGGATGTCCATGGGCGACGGTCCACGGTGGTGCCCGATGGCGATCGGATCACGCTGCACGGCGTGGATCCGGCGCCAGGGATCGTCGAGCGCCGGGCACCAGCCGAAGGTCCGGCGCAGCACGGAGAGAAAGGGCTCGTACTCCCGATCGGCGCGCACACCGGTCATCAACTCGGCTTCGACCGGCGGACACATGGCGACCAGCCCCCGGGCCACATGCGTGGGCCACGGCTCGGGGATCTGCCGCCGCAACAGGCGCCACACCGCCGAGGTGCCGGCGAGGTAGCTCATCGGCCGCCGCGCTCCTGCTCCGCCAGGTGGCCGAGGTCCAGAACGTCCTCGGCATGTTCCTGGAGCCACGCCAGTCCGCGGGCACGGTCGTCGGCGCTCGTCCCGGCCGCTATCGACAGGGCCAGGTTGATCGTCTCGCGCTTCGTCTTGGTGCCGAGCTGCCGCTGGGCGAGGGCGAGCATCGCGTCGTCCAGATCGATGACCGTGCGTGCCATGACGGCCTCCCGCGGTTGATATCAGCTGGGATGTCGGTATATCAACAGCGATATCAGACGTCGACGGTCCGTGGCTCCGCCCGCTCGACGCGGACCGCGCACACCTTGAACTCCGGCATGCGGGACGTCGGGTCGAGCGCCGGATTGGTGAGGGTGTTGGCCCGGCCCTCGCCCGCCCAGTGGAAGGGCATGAAGACCGTGTCCGGACGGATCGCGCGGTCCACCCGGGCCGGCGCCACCGCGCGGCCCCGGCGCGACGTGACGGCGACCTGATCGCCCTCGGTCACGCCGATGCGCTCGGCCAGGCGCGGGTGGAGCTGAACGAAGGGACCGGGCGCGGCCGCGTTCAGCTCGGCCACCCGCCGCGTCTGGGCGCCCGACTGGTACTGCGCCAGCACCCGGCCGGTCGTCAGATACAGCGGGAACTGCGCGTCCGGCTCCTCGGCCGCCGGCCGGTGCGCCACCGGCACGAACCTCGCCCGCCCGTCCGGCGTCGCGAACCGGTCGAGGAACAGCCGCGGTGTGCCCGGGTGATCCTGGCCGTCCCCACCCAGTACGTCCGGGCACGGCCAGAACACCCCGTCCTCCGCCTCGATCCTGCGGTAGGTGATCCCCGAGTAGTCCGCGGGCCCGCCCGCCGACGCGCGGCGCAGCTCCTCGAAGACCTCCTCCGGGTCGGCCGGGAAGCCCTTCTCCCGACCCAGCCGCGCGGCCAGCCCGTTCAGCACGTACAGATCGCTGCGCACGCCCTCCGGCGGGTCCACGGCCTTGCGCCGCAGCAGGACCCTGCCCTCCAGGTTCGTCGTCGTCCCCGTCTCCTCCGCCCACTGCGTCACCGGCAGCACCACGTCGGCCATCGCCGCGGTCTCCGACAGGACCACGTCGCACACGGCGAGGAAGTCCAGCGCCGCGACGCGCTCCGTGACATGCGCCGCCCGCGGTGCGGAGACCACCGGGTTGGAGCCCATCAGCAGCAGTGCCCGCACGTCCCGGCCCAGTGTGTCCAGCAGTTCGTACGCGCTGCGCCCCGGTCCCGGCAGATCGTCCGGGTCGACCCCCCACACCCCGGCCACGTGGGCGCGGGCCGCCGGGTCGTCCAGCCTGCGGTAGCCGGGCAGCTGGTCGGCCTTCTGACCGTGCTCCCGGCCGCCCTGGCCGTTGCCCTGCCCGGTGAGGCAGCCGTACCCGGACAGGGGACGCCCCGCGCGGCCCGTCGCCAGGCACAGATTGATCCACGCGCTCACCGTGTCCGTGCCCTTCGACTGCTGTTCCGGGCCGCGCGCCGTCAGCACCATCGCCTCCGGCACGCCGCAGAACATCTCCACCGCCTCGCGCAGCCGCGGTACCGGCACCCCGGTGATCCGCTCGACCAGCTCGGGCCAGAGCGCCATCGCGGTGGCCCGCGCCCGCGGCCAGCCGGTCGTCCGCCGCGCGACGAAGTCCTCGTCCACGCGGCCCTGCGCGACCACCAGGTGCAGCAGGCCCAGCGCGAGGGCGAGATCGGTGCCGGGACGCGGCTGCAGGTGCAGGTCGGCGTGCTCGGCGGTGCGCGTACGGCGCGGGTCGACGACGATCAGACGGCCGCCGTTCCGCTTCAGCTCCGTGAGATGGCGCAGCGCGGGCGGCATCGTCTCGGCGAGGTTCGAGCCGACCAGGACCACGCAGCCCGTCCGGGAGATGTCCGCCAGCGGGAAGGGCAGGCCCCGGTCCAGGCCGAAGGCCCTGGTGTGGGCGGCCGCGGCGGACGACATGCAGAAGCGGCCGTTGTAGTCGATCTGGGACGTCCGCAGCACGACGCGGGCGAACTTCCCCAGGGCGTACGCCTTCTCGTTCGTCAGGCCCCCGCCGCCGAAGACCCCGACGGCATCGGGTCCACGGGCGGCCCGTACCCGCAGCAGGCCCTCCGCGACCCGGTCCAGGGCGTCCTCCCAGGAGGCCGGCTCCAGCCGCCCGGAGTCGCGGTCCCTGACCAGCGGCCCGGTCAGCCGCACCGTCGGGGACAGCACGGCGGGCGCGGTGCGGCCCTTGCCGCAGAGCGCGCCCTTGTTCACGGGGAAGTCCCGCTCCACCACGTCCACGGTGCCCGCGGCGGTGCGCAGGAGGCCCATTCCGCACTGCAGGGCGCAGTAGGGGCAGTGCGTGTCGACGGTTCCGCTGGCGCTCATGCCGCCCACGATGCGGCGCCGGTGTTTCGCCCCCCGGGCGGGGGCGTTACACCCGGTCTACGGTGCGCTCCCCGCGGGGCGGCACGGGGTGTGAGGTGACCGGGCGCGCCCGACGCGGTTGGTCGCGCTGTGGGTGGGGCGGGCGATCTGGGAACGCACATCCACGCCGATGGCATGAACGGCTACCAACGGCTGATGAGGGGTCGGGAGGCGGTCCTGGGTACCCGCAAGTGCCTCAATCCCCCACCGGCGGTCATGCGCCCACGCTCCGGGAGGGGGCGTGGCGGGGTGCGCCCGCAGGGGACGAGCGCGAACCCGGTGCCGAATGACGTGAACGTGAACCGCGAGCCCCGAGGACGTGCGCCGGCGTGGCACCGACCCAGGCACACGGGTGCGAGGCGGTCACTGACCGCGCCGGGCATCGGGCGGGAGGGCGGGAGACGGCCCGCCGCAGGCGCGCACAAGGCCGCACCCGACCACGACCGCCCCCGAACACCGGCGGCAACCGCAACCCCCCGGTCACCCCAGGGCGCGCCGGACGCCCCGCTCGCGGGGGCCGAGGAAGCGCGGATCAGGGGTGAACGCCGCGTCGAAGGCCGCCTTCACGGCTCCGGCGATCTCGCGGGCACCCCCGTAGTACCAGGTGGCGTCGTGCCGCTCGTCGACCCCGATCCCGTACGCCTCGATGCCGGCCGCCCCGCACAGCGCCAGCGCCCGCCGTATGTGGAAGCCCTGGCTCACCAGCAGCGCCCGGTCGACACCGAAGACCCGCCGGGCCCGGACACACGAGTCCCATGTGTCGAAGCCCGCGTAGTCCAGGACGATCTTGTCCCGTGGCACGCCGTGTGCCGCCAGGTAGTCCCGCATCGCGGTGGGCTCGTCGTAGTCCGTGCGGCTGTTGTCGCCCGTGACGAGGACCGCCCGCACTGTGCCCGCCGCCCACAGCTCGGCTGCCGCGTCCAGGCGGTGGGCCAGGTAGGGGGAGGGCTCGCCGTCCCACAGGCCCGCGCCGAAGACGACGGCCACGGGCTCCGCGGGGGCGTTCCCCACCGTGCGGATCCGGCTGTCCGCGGTGACCCGGAGCCACGCCGAGGGGAGCAGAGCCAGCACACCCAGCGCCACGGCCGCCCACAGCAGGCGCCGCCGCCCCCGCCTGGACCGCGGCAGCCGCGCGAGCCGCCCCAGCCGCCCCAGCCGCGGCAGCCGCCGCCCCATCCGTGACCGGACGGCCCCTCCGCGCGCCCACGGCGCCTCGCCGGTCCCGCTTCCTTCCACCACGTCCGAGTCGACGCCGCGCACGTCCCTGCGGTTCCATGATGTTGATGCGTGACGACGACTCCCGCCTCCCGTTCTTCGTGTACGGGACCCTGCGGCCCGGCGAGATCAACCACTCATGGCTGCTGCGCGGCCGGACGAAGTCCGAGACGCCCGCCGTGCTGCACGGCGCGCTGCTCCTCGAGGGCCCGGGCTACCCGTACGCCGTGGCCGACGAACGCGGCCGCGTGCACGGCGACGTCATCCATCCGGTCGAGGACCTGTACCAGGAGGTCCTCACGGACCTCGACCGTCTGGAGGAGTACAGCCCCGGCGCGCCCGGGAACCTGTACGAACGCGTCGTCCGCGACGTGCGCACCTACTCCGGGCAGACGCTGCGGGCCTGGGTCTACCTGGCGGCCGCCGACCACGAGCGGGAACTGCGCGAAAAGGCCCGCCCCATCGCCGGCGGCGACTGGAAGCGCCGCTGACGCGCTCCCCGTGCGCGCGGAGCCCTCACAGCGGCGCGCGCGGCGTGTGATGCCGTGGAAACCGGTCGTCACGCGGGTGCAACGGTCCCGCAACCCCCCGTCGCGACACTCGGTCCATGACGGCCGAGGAACCCGCGGCGCACGGCGCGCCAGGACCGGACCACCGCGACACCGCGCCGCGACCCGTGTCGCGGCTGCCCGCGCCGCCCGGCAGCGGGCCCACCCGGGTGACGCCGCGCCGCGCGCACCCGCGGCCCCCCACCCTGGTGGCCGTCGCGCACGGCAGCCGGGACCCGGCGGCGCTGCGCACCGCGAAGGCCCTGCTGGACCGGATCAGGGACCTGCGCCCAAGGCTGCCCGTCCGGCTCGGCCACATCGAGATCGACGAGCCACCGCTGGACGAGGCGCTCGCCGCCCTGCGCGGCGAGGTGGTCCTGGTGCCGCTGATGCTCACCCGCGGCCACCACGTCAAACAGGACATCCCCGGGGCGCTGGCGCGTGCCCCGCACCTGCACGGCCTCGTCGCGGCGCCGCTGGGTCCGCATCCGCTGCTCGCCGAGGCGCTGTACGACCGCCTGGCCGAGGCGGGCCGGCGAGCCTGCAGCCCGCGGGCCGCCCGGCGGGAAGGGGTCGTGCTGGCCGCCGCCGGTTCGCGAGACCCGGAGTCCGCCCGGGACACCGAGGCGACGGCGGCGCTGCTGCGGGCCCGGCTCGGCGGCACAGTCCCGGTGGTGCCCGCGTACGCGTCGGCGGGGCCGGACGTCGCCGCGGCGGTGCGGCGGCTGGCCGCGGCCGGCCGCGACCGGGTCGCGGTGGCGTCCTGCTTCGCGGCGCCGGGCCGCTTCGCGGCGGCGGCGGCCGCCGCCGCGCCGGGGATCGCCGCCGCCCCGCTCGGCGCGCATCCGGCGATGGCGGCGCTGGTGCTGCACCGCTACGACCGGGCGCGGGCCGCCGTGGCCGGCTCCGCCGCCGCGCAGCCGGTCACGGCGTAGCCACCGGCGGCCCGCCGCGCCCGCTACCGTCGCGGTATGGACGCGAACCACCCCGCGGCGGCCGACCACGCCCCCTACAGCGAAGCCGACACCGAACGCTATGTGCCCGAGCCCGACAAGCGGCCCGGCCGGACCTCGTTCCAGCGGGACCGGGCCCGCATGCTGCACTCCGCGGGGCTGCGCAGGCTGGCCGGGAAGACCCAGGTGGTGGACCCGGTCGACGACGCCCGGGCGATGGGCGTCAGCCCGCGGACGCGTCTGACGCACAGCCTGGAGTGCGCCCAGGTCGGCCGTGAGCTCGGGGCCGCCCTCGGCTGCGACCCCGACCTGGTGGAGACCGCCTGCCTGGCCCACGACATCGGCCACCCGCCCTTCGGGCACAACGGGGAGATGGTGCTCGCCGAGGTGGCGGCCGGCTGCGGCGGCTTCGAGGGCAACGCGCAGAGCCTGCGCATCCTCACCCGGCTGGAGCCGAAGCGTTTCGCGCACGCCGACGACGGCACGCTGACCAGCGTGGGCCTCAACCTGACCCGGGCCGCGCTGGACGCGGCGACGAAGTACCCGTGGCCGCGCGGTGGGCACCCCACCGACCCCGCCGGCCCGAAGTTCGGCGTGTACGAGGACGACCTGCCGGTGTTCGAGTGGCTGCGCGGCACCGCCCCCGCCGGCCGCCCGCACGCGCAGTGCTTCGAGGCGCAGGTCATGGACTGGTCCGACGACGTGGCGTACTCCGTCCACGACGTCGAGGACGGGCTGCACGCCGGCCACCTGGACCCCGCGGTGCTACGGGCCGAGCCCGAGCGCCGGGAGATCTTCGCCGTCGCCGCCGGCCGCTACGCACCCGGGGCGGCCGAGGACGAGCTCGCCGAGGCCCTGGACCGCTTGCTGGGGATGGAGTGGTGGCCGCACGGCTACGACGGCTCCGCCATCGCCCAGGCCCGGCTGAAGGACGCCGCATCGCAGCTGATCGGCCGCTTCTGCCTGGCCGCCGAGCGCGCCACCCGGGACGCCTACGGCACCGGCCGGCTGACCCGTTACCGCGCCCAGCTGGTCGTCCCGCGCGACCAGCGGCTCGAGTGCGCCGTCCTCAAGGCGGTCGCCGACCGCTACGTCATGCAGCGCGCGGCGCAGGAGCGGCGGCGCGCCCAGCAGCGCGTGGTGATCGGGGAGCTCGCCGAGGCGCTGATGGCGCGGGCGCCGGAGGGGTTGGACCCGCAGTTCCGGGGCATCTTCGACGCGGCCGAGGACGACCGGGCCCGGCAGCGGGCCGTCGTCGACCAGATCGCCTCGCTCACCGACGCCGCGGCGACGGCCCTGCACGCCCGCCTCACCGGCCGCCGCTGAGCCCGGCGCGCCCCCTGAACCTTCCCGCCCGCGGCGCAGGAGCGGCGGCGCGCCCAGCAGCGCGTGGTGATCGGGGAGCTCGCCGAGGCGCTGATGGCGCGGGCGCCGGAGGGGTTGGACCCGCAGTTCCGGGGCATCTTCGACGCGGCCGAGGACGACCGGGCCCGGCAGCGGGCCGTCGTCGACCAGATCGCCTCGCTCACCGACGCCGCGGCGACGGCCCTGCACGCCCGCCTCACCGGCCGCCGCTGAGCCCGGCGCGCCCCCTGAACCTTCCCGCCCGCGGCGCAGCCGCCCTTCTCGGTCGGCGCGGCACTCTTCACGTGGGCCCTGCCGTGCGGGACGCTCACATGACTGGCATGTGCCAGAGGGAGGGCCGCGGGGCACTCGAAGGACACCAGGGAGGCGCACAGTGGTGGACGCAGACCACACATTCGTCATCGTCGGGGCGGGGCTCGCCGGGGCGAAGGCGGCGGAGACGCTGCGCTCCGAGGGTTTCACCGGCCGCGTGATACTGATCGGGGACGAACGCGACCACCCCTATGAGCGACCCGCGCTCTCCAAGGGCTTCCTGCTGGGCAACGAGGACCGCGACTCGGTCTTCGTGCACCCCGCCGCCTGGTACGCCGAGCACGACGTCGAACTCCACCTCGGCCAGCCCGTCACCGGCCTGGACCGGGCCGGCAAGCGGATCGTCCTCGGCGACGGCACCCCCCTCCCGTACGACAAGCTGCTGCTGGCCACGGGCGCCGAGCCGCGCCGGCTGGACATCCCCGGCACCGACCTGGCCGGGGTGCACCACCTGCGCCGCCTGGCGCACGCCGAGCGCCTGAAGAACGTGCTGACCTCCCTCGGCCGCGAGAACGGCCACCTGGTCATCGCCGGGGCGGGATGGATCGGACTGGAGGTCGCGGCGGCCGCCCGCACCTACGGGGTCGAGGTCACCGTCGTGGAGCCGCAGCCGTGCCCGCTGTTCTCGGTGCTCGGCCCCGAACTGGGGGAGGTCTTCGCCGACCTGCACCGCGAGCACGGGGTGCGGTTCCACTTCGGCGCCCGGCTCACCGAGATCACCGGACAGGACGGCATGGTGCTGTCGGTGCTCACCGACGACGGCGAGGAACACCCCGCCCACGGTGTGCTCGCCGCGATCGGCGCCGCCCCGCGCACGGCCCTCGCCGAGGCCGCCGGACTCGCCCTCGCCGACCGCACGGCGGGCGGCGGCATCGCGGTGGACGCGTCCCTGCGCACCTCCGACCCCGACATCTTCGCCGCGGGTGATGTGGCGAACGCCGAACACCCCCTGATGGGCGGCCGGTTGCGGGTCGAGCACTGGGCCAACGCGCTGAACGGCGGCCCGGCGGCGGCGCGGGCCATGCTCGGCCGGGAGGTGGTCTACGACCGGGTCCCGTACTTCTTCACCGACCAGTACGACCTGGGGATGGAGTTCTCCGGGCACGCCGCCCCCGGCACCTACGACCAGGTGCTGGCCCGGGGCGACATGGGCAAGCGGCAGTTCATCGCCTTCTGGCTGCGCGAGGGCCGGGTCCTGGCCGGGATGAACGTCAACGTGTGGGACGTGACGGACACCGTCCAGAAGCTGATCCGCTCCGGCCGCCAGGTCGACACCGACGCGCTGGCCGACCCCGCGGTGCCGCTGGCCTCCCTGCTGGAGTGAGCGCCGGCAGGAGCGCCTAGCATGGTCCGCATGGAGCCCAGGACCGCCGTCGTACCCGTCGAGGACATCTTCGAGCTGCGCTGGAGGGTACTGCGACCCGGGCTCCCCCGCGTTTCGGCGATCTTCCTGGAGGACGGCCACCCGCTCGCCTTCCACATGGCGGCCTACGGCGACGGCGACGACGAGGTCGTGGCGTGCGTCACGCTCTTCCCGGAGCGGCGGCCCGGCGAGACCGGGGTCGAGTACCGGATCCGCGGCATGGCCAGCGCGCCCGAGGTCCGCGGCCGCGGCTACGGGGCGGCGCTGCTGCGCGCCGCGCTGGAGCAGGCCCGGCAGCGCGGTGCCGAACTGGTGTGGTGCAACGGCCGCACCTCGGCGCGCGGCTTCTGGGAGAGCCAGGGCTTCACGGCGGTGGGGGAGGAGTTCGTGCTGGAGCCGGCCGGTCCGCACTTCCTCTTCGTCGCCAAGCTGGTCTGACCTTCCTCCGGCCGCGCCGTAGAATCCTTCCGTGGCTGGGCGGATCAGGGACGAGGACGTCAAGGCGGTGCGGGACGCGGTCCCGATCGACGCCGTCGTCTCCGAATACCTGCAGCTCAGGAACGCGGGCGGCGGCAATCTGAAGGGCCTGTGCCCCTTCCACGACGAGAAGTCCCCGTCCTTCCACGTCAGCCCCGGCAAGGGGCTCTACCACTGCTTCGGCTGCCAGGAGGGCGGCGACACCCTCGACTTCGTGATGAAGGTCGACCACCTGTCCTTCTCCGAGGCGGTCGAGCGGCTCGCCGGCGTGGCGGGCATCACGCTGCGGTACGAGGAGGGCGGCTACACCCCGGGCCGCCAGCAGGGCGAGCGGATCCGGCTGATCGAGGCGCACAAGGCGGCCGCGCAGTTCTACGTCGAGCAGCTCGGTGGCGCCGAGGCCGAGATCGGCCGGAAGTTCCTCGCCGAGCGCGGCTTCGACCAGGCCGCCGCCGAGCACTTCGGGGTCGGCTACGCCCCGGCGGGCTGGGACCACCTCGTCCGCTTCCTGCGCGGCAGGGGCTTCACCGACCGCGAGCTGATCGTCTCCGGACTGGCCAGCGAGAGCCGCCGCGGCGGCGCCATCGACCGTTTCCGCGGCCGGTTGATCTGGCCGATCCGCGACATCACCGGCGAGGTCATCGGCTTCGGCGCCCGCAAGCTGCGCGAGGACGACCAGGGGCCGAAGTACCTCAACACCCCCGAGACGCCGATCTACAAGAAGTCCCAGGTCCTGTACGGCATCGATCTGGCCAAGAAGGAGATCGGCCGCACCAGCCGGGCCGTCGTGGTCGAGGGCTACACCGACGTCATGGCCTGCCACCTCGCGGGCGTCACCACCGCCATCGCGACCTGCGGCACCGCCTTCGGCGGCGATCACATCAAGATCCTCCGCCGGATGCTGATGGACAACGCCAACGCCGAGGTGGTCTTCACCTTCGACGGCGACGAGGCCGGCCAGAAGGCCGCGCTGCGGGCCTTCGAGGACGACCAGAAGTTCGCCGCCGAGACCTCCATCGCCATCACCCCCGGCGGCATGGACCCGTGCGAACTACGCCTGGCCGAAGGGGACGCGGCCGTGCAGCGGCTGATGGACACCCGCACACCGCTGTTCGCCTTCGCGCTGCGGTCGGCCGTCGCCCGCTACAACCTCGACACCGCCGAAGGACGGGCCTCCGCACTGGAGGCGGGCGCGCCCATCGTCGCGGGCATCAAGAACGCCGCCATCCAGCACGAGTACGCGGTGCAGCTCGCAGGCATGCTCGGCATCCTCGACTCGCAGTTCGTGGTGCGCCGGGTCGCCCAGCTCGCCCGCTGGCAGCGCGAACGCCGCCAGTCCGGCGGCCCGTCGGGCCCCGGCGGCCCGGCCGGCACCCGCGGCGGCCCGCCCCAGGCGCGGCAGTCGGCCCCTGCGGCCCCCGCGACGCCGCGCGGTCCCCGGCTGGACCTGCGCAGTCCGGCGCACCGCGTCGAGCGCGAGCTGCTCAAGCTGGCCCTGCAGCACCCCGGCCTCGTCTCCCCGGCCTTCGACGCCTACGGGGAGGACGAGTTCACCGCCCCGCCCTACATCGCCGTGCGCCGTGCCATCGCCGAGGCGGGCGGCGCGGAGTCCGCGGACGACGGGTACCTGGCCCGCGTCCGGGACGTCGCGCCGGACGACACGGTCCGCAGCATGGTGACGGAACTCGCCGTCGAGGCCGTGATGCACAAGGCCCCCGACATCTACGCGGGCGAGGTCCTGGTCCGGGTCCGCCTGCTCGCGGTCGACCGCCGCGTCGCCGAGGTCCGGGCCTCCCTCGCCCGGCTCGGCCCCCACCCGGACGAGGCGCAGTCGTCCGCCGTCCAGAGCGAGTTGTGGGCGCTCCAGCAGTACGGCCAGCGGCTGCGCGAACAGGGCGCCGCGGCCCTCTGAGCCGGTCCGCGCGGGGCTGTCCGGCCCGGGAGAGGGCGGCGGCGGGGCACACCGCGGGCGGCGTCCCCGGTCCCCTCCACGCCGCGGCGCACGCCCCTTTCTGCCGTACGCGGCGGTCCCGCCCGCGCAGGACAGGCACGCGTCTTCGCCGTCCAGGGCGCTTGGCGGGTACTCCAGCGGCACGGCCCGTGACGGGTGCGTGACGAGGAGGTAGCCCTCGGTCACAAAAAAGCGGCGCACGCCCCTCGTGGGCGCGGTGTGCCGTACGCCACACTGGGGGCGGTGCAAGAGTCCTCGGAGCGCGGATTGCCGAGCGGTGTCGACGGTGACACCACCGGGCTACCGCTGACGGCGAACCCCGGACGGGCCGCGGCGAGGGACGCCGCAACCGTTCCGCCGGTGCGCGTATCCGAGTCCGTGGCCGCGCTCACCGTGGAGGTCGCTCCCGTGCACATCCATACGCTGACGCCCCCGGCGGCCCTGGCCGACGACCTGCTGGAGCGCGTGCCGGAGCAGAACCACGGGGCCGTGCACCCCGAGGAGCCGGCCGGTGAACCGGACGAGGCACGGGCGCACGCGCGGGCCGAGGCAGCGGCCGAGGCGAGTTCCGACCCCGACCCCGACCTCGACCCCGTCCCCGCGGGCGACCCCGACCCCGACCTCGACCCCGCGTCCGACCCGGTCCCGGGCTCCCCGCGGCGGCGGTCCGGCGGCGAGGTCTCCGGTCCCTCCGCGGACCTGTTCCGCCAGTACCTGCGCGAGATCGGGCGGATACCCCTGCTCACCGCCGAGGAGGAGGTCGAGCTCGCCCGCCGGGTCGAGGCCGGTCTCTTCGCCGAGGAGGAGCTGAACAGCGCGCCGGACCCCGACTCCCGGCTGGCCGTCGACCTCGACCGGCTGGTCGTGCTCGGCCGGATGGCCAAGCGCCGCCTGATCGAGGCCAATCTGCGCCTGGTCGTCTCCGTGGCCAAGCGCTACGTGGGCCGGGGCCTGACCATGCTCGACCTGGTCCAGGAGGGAAACCTCGGACTGATCCGCGCCGTGGAGAAGTTCGACTACGCCCGCGGCTACAAGTTCTCCACCTACGCGACCTGGTGGATCCGCCAGGCCATGAGCCGTGCCCTCGCCGACCAGGCCCGCACCATCCGGGTCCCGGTCCACGTCGTGGAACTGATCAACCGCGTGGTCCGCGTCCAGCGCCGCCTGCTGCAGGAACGCGGCTACGAGCCCACCGCCGAAGAAGTCGGCGCCCACCTGGGCATCCCCCCGGAGCGGGTGAGCGAGGTACTGCGCCTGGCCCAGGAACCGGTGAGCCTGCAGACCCCGGTGGGCGAGGAGGAGGACGTCGCCTTCGGCGACCTCATCGAGGACGGCGACGCCACCTCGCCCGTGGAGTCCGCTTCCTTCCTGCTGCTGCGCGAGCACCTGGAGGCGGTGCTGTCCACCCTCGGCGAACGCGAGCGCAGAGTCGTCCAGCTGCGCTACGGCCTGGCCGACGGACGCCCGCGCACCCTCGAGGAGATCGGCCGGATCTTCGGGGTCACCCGCGAGCGCATCCGGCAGATAGAGTCCAAGACCCTGGGCAAGCTGCGCGACCACGCCTTCTCCGACCAGCTGCGCGGTTACCTGGACTGAGACGCGGCGGCCCCCGCCGGCGGGCCGGCGGGGGCTCGTGCCGCGGCGGCGCGGGCGGGTCAGTCGACCTCCGCCACCGCCTGTGCGAACTGCGCCGCGTACAGCCGGGCGTAGGCACCGTTCCTGGCCAGCAGCTCCTCGTGGGTCCCCTGCTCCACGATGTCGCCGCCCTCCATCACCAGGATCACGTCCGCGTCGCGGATCGTGGACAGCCGGTGCGCGATGACGAAGCTGGTCCGACCGTGGCTGAGCTGCGCCATCGCCCGCTGGATCAGCACCTCGGTACGGGTGTCGACCGAACTGGTGGCCTCGTCGAGGACCAGGATCACCGGGTCGGACAGGAACGCCCGCGCGATGGTGATGAGCTGCTTCTCGCCGGCGCTGACACCCGTGCCCTCGTCGTCGATGACGGTGTCGTACCCGTCGGGGAGGGTGCGGATGAAGCGGTCCGCGTGCGCGGCGCGCGCGGCCTCCTCGATCTGCTCGCGGGTGGCTTTCACGGTCCCGTACGCGATGTTCTCCGCAATGGTGCCGCCGAACAGCCAGGTGTCCTGCAGCACCATGCCGATGCCGGAGCGCAGTTCCTCCCGCGGCATGGACGCGATGTCTCTGCCGTCGAGGGTGATCCGCCCGCCGGTGACCTCGTAGAAGCGCATCAGCAGGTTGACCAGGGTGGTCTTGCCCGCGCCCGTGGGGCCGACGATGGCCACCGTGTGGCCCGGCTCGACCGCCAGCGACAGGTCCTCGATGAGCGGCCTGTCCGGCTCGTAGCGGAACGCCACGTCCTCGAAGCGGACCTCGCCGCGTTGGTCCTTGCGCAGCGAGAGCGTCTTCGGCTCCGGGCTCTGCTCCTGCGCGTCGAGGAGCTCGAAGACCCGCTCGGCGGAGGCGACCCCGGACTGCACCAGGTTGGACATGCTCGCCACCTGGGTCAGCGGCTGGCTGAACTGCCGGCTGTACTGGATGAACGCCTGGACGTCGCCGATGGACAGCGCGCCGCTCGCCACCCGCAGTCCGCCCACGACGGCGACCAGGATGTAGTTGATGTTCCCGATGAACATCATGGCGGGCTGGATGACGCCCGAGATGAACTGCGCCCGGAAGCCGGACCGGTAGAGCGCCTCGTTCTGCTCGCGGAAGGCCTGCGCGGACTCCTCCTGGCGGCCGAAGACCTTGACCAGGGTGTGCCCGGTGTACATCTCCTCGATGTGGGCGTTGAGCTTGCCCGTGGTCGCCCACTGCTGCACGAACTGCGGCTGCGCCCGCTTGCCGACGGCCGTGGCGACGAACACCGACAGCGGCACGGTCACCAGGGCCACCAGCGCCAGCAGCCAGGAGATCGAGAACATCATCACCAGCACGCCCACGATCGACAGCAGCGCGAAGACGATCTGCCCCAGCGTCTGCTGCAGTGTCTGCCCGATGTTGTCGATGTCGTTGGTGGCCCGGCTCAGCACCTCGCCGCGCGGCTGCCGGTCGAAGTACGACAGCGGCAGTCGGGCCAGCTTGGCCTCGACGTCCTGGCGCAGCCGGAAGACGGTGCGCTGGATGACCGTCGTGGCGAGCCGGCCCTGGACGATCGCGAAGACCGCGGCGGCCGCGTAGATCGCGAGGGCGGTCAGCAGCACACGGCCCACGGCGTCGAAGTCGATCCCGGCGCCCGGCGTGAAGTCGGTGGACTGCAGCAGGTCGGCGAGGGTGCCGCTGCCCTGCTGCCGCAGCTGCTCGATCGCCTGGGCCTTGTCGGTCCCGGCGGGCAGCGAACGGCCGAGGACCCCGCCGAAGATCAGGTCGGTGGCCTCGCCCAGGACCTTCGGGCCGACGACGTTGAGGGCGACCCCCAGCGTCGTGCAGGCCAGCATGGCGACGACCAGCGTACGTTCGGGGCGCATCAGCCCCAGCAGCCGCTTGCCGGAGCCCTTGAAGTCCATGGACCGCTCGGTGGGCTGGCCGCTCATGAACCGCATCGGGCCCGCCGCGGGTGCTGGCCCCCTGCGGGGCGCGGGGACGCTCATGCCGCCTCCTGCTCGGTGAGCTGGGAGAGCACGATCTCCCGGTACGTGGGATTGCCGTCCATCAGTTCGTGGTGGGTGCCGGTGCCCACCACACGTCCCTCGTCGAGGACCACGATCCGGTCGGCGTCGCGGATCGTGCTGACCCGCTGCGCGACGATCACGACCGTCGCGTCCGCCGTCTCCCGCGCCAGCGCCCGGCGCAGCGCGGCGTCGGTGGCGTAGTCCAGCGCGGAGAAGGAGTCGTCGAAGAGGTAGATCGCGGGCTTGCGCACCAGGGCCCGCGCGATGGCCAGGCGCTGGCGCTGGCCGCCCGAGACGTTGGTGCCGCCCTGGGAGATCGGGGCGTCCAGCCCCGAGCCGCCGCCCTCCTCCGCGAGCCGCTCCACGAAGTCCCGGGCCTGCGCGATCTCCAGGGCGTGCCAGAGGTCCTCGTCGGTGGCCTCGGGGTTGCCGTAGCGCAGGTTGGAGGCGACCGTCCCGGAGAACAGGTACGGCTTCTGCGGGACGAGGGCGACCGTCTCGGCCAGGTGGGCCTGGTCCAGTTCGCGGACGTCGGTGCCGTCGATCAGCACCTGGCCGCCGGTGGCGTCGAACAGCCGCGGCACCAGGCCCAGCAGGGTCGTCTTGCCGCTGCCGGTGGAGCCGATCACCGCCGTGGTCCGACCGGGCCGGGCGATCAGGTCGACGCCGCGCAGCACCTCGGCCTCGGCGCCCGGGTAGGCGAAGTCCGCGGCGCGCAGTTCCAGCTCGCCGCGCCTGGCCGGCAGCCGCACCGGCCGGGCCGGCGGGGTGACGCTGGGCTCGGTGCCCAGCACCTCCTCGATGCGCTCGGCGCAGACCTCGGCGCGCGGCACCATCATCACCATGAAGGTGGCCATCATGATCGACATCAGGATCTGCATCAGGTAGCTGATGAAGGCGGTCAGCGCGCCGATCTGCATGCCACCGCTGTCGATCCGGTGGGCGCCGAACCACAGCACCGCCACGCTCGTGATGTTCACGACAGCCATCGCGACCGGGAACAGCAGCGTCATCGTCCGCCCGGCGCGCAGCGCGACGTCCGTCAGGTCGTCGTTCGCCTTGCGGAAGCGGTCGCGCTCGAAGTCGTCCTTGACGAAGGCGCGGATGACCCGGATGCCGGTGATCTGCTCGCGCAGCACCCGGTTCACCGTGTCCAGCCGCGCCTGCATGGAACGGAAGAGCGGACGCAGCCTGCGGACCAGCAGGAGCACCAGCACGGCCAGCACCGGCACCACCGCGAGCAGCAGCGAGGACAGCGGCACGTCCTGGCCGAGCGCCATGACGATCCCGCCGACGCACATGATCGGCGCCGAGACCATCAGCGTGAAGGTCATCAGCACCAGCATCTGCACCTGCTGGACGTCGTTGGTCGTACGGGTGATCAGCGAGGGCGCGCCGAACTGTCCGACCTCACGCGCGGAGAAGCGCTGCACCCGGTCGAAGACGGCGGCGCGGATGTCCCGGCCGACCGCCATCGAGGTGCGCGCCCCGTGGTAGACGGCGCCCACCGAGCAGGCGAGCTGGACCACGGTCACGGCGAGCATGATCCCGCCGGTCGTGAGGATGTAGCCGGTGTCCCCCTTCACGACGCCTTCATCGATGATGTCGGCGTTGAGGGTGGGCAGGTAGAGCATGGCGAGGGTCGCCACGAACTGCAGCACGACGAGGACCGAGACGGCCCGCCGGTAGGGCAGGAGACGGGACCGGAGGAGACGGATCAGCACGACTGATGACCCTATAGTCCGATGGTTGCCGCAGGCGTCGGGTTTACCGGCTCATGGCCGACACCGGGGTCAACCCGGGAACGCCCCCGGATGCGCCTGCTCACGCACCGCGACGTACTGCTGCCGCACCGAGTGCCCGACCGGTCCGTCGTCCGGGCCAGGATCGACCACGGCGTAGTCCGCGGGTTGCCAGTACGGGGGCTGCTCCGGGGCCGCCGTGCCCTTCACCACGCCCAGCGACCACGCCGCCTGCCGGGCCGCGCCCAGCGCCGCGTACTCGCCCGGCGGCGGCACCACGATCTGCGCGCCCAGCAGCGCCGGCGCCATCGCCCGCACGGCGGGCAGATCACCCGCCGGGCCCAGCAGGAAGATCCGGCGCACCTCCACCCCGCGCCCGCGCAGCACGTCCAGCGCGTCCGCCAGCCCGCACAGCATCCCCTCGAACGCCGCCCGCGCCAGGTGCTCCGGTTTCATGCTCTCGCGCCGCAGCCCGTGCAGCGTCCCCGCGGTGTGCGGCAGGTCCGGGGTCCGCTCGCCCTCCAGGTACGGCAGCAGCACCAGGCCGTAGGAACCCGGCGTGGAGCGCATCGCCAGGTCCGAAAGACCCGCGAGGTCGGTGCCCAGCAGCTCGGCGGCTCCCCGCAGCACCCGCACGGCGTTGCGGGTGTGCACCACCGGCAGGTGGCGGCCGGTCGCGTCGGCGAAGGAGGTGATCATGCCGGTCGGGTCGCTGAGCGCGTGGTCGTGCACCGCGAAGACCGTCCCCGCCGTGCCCAGCGACACCACCGCGTCCCCGGGACCGACACCCAGACCGAGCGCGGCCGCCATGTTGTCCCCGGTGCCGGCCGAGATCAGCAGCCCCTCCGGGGTCCGGCCGGCCGGCTCGGCGGGCGCCAGCACCTCGGGCAGCTGCACCGGACGGCCGAGCGCCAACTCCACCAGGTCCGTGCGCCACCGGCCCGTCGCCGCCGACCAGTAGCCCGTACCCGACGCGTCGCCGCGGTCCGTCGTACGCCGCCGGGGCCGGCCCATCAGCTGCCACACCAGCCAGTCGTGCGGCAGCAGCACCTCGGCGGTGCGCTGCGCCGAGGCCGGCTCGTGCCGGGCCAGCCAGCGCAGCTTCGCCACCGGGTACGCGGCCTGCGGCACCGCCCCGACGGCCTCCGCCCAGGCGCCGGGACCGCCCAGCTCCTCGGTCAGGTCGGCGGCCTGGATCTGCGCGCGCTTGTCGTTCCACAGCAGTGCGGGCCGCACCAGCGCCCCACCGGCGTCCAGCGCCAGCATGCCGTGCTGCTGCCCGGAGACCCCGATCGCCTCCACGCCCTCGAGCATCCCGCTCTTGGCCGCCTCGCCCAGCGAGCGCAGCCACACCTCGGGATCGACCTCGGTGGGCACGGCGCCCCCCTCGCCACCCGGCATGGGGTGGGGGGCGTGCGTCTGCCGGAGCACGGTACCGCTCCCGGCGTCGCACACGACCACCGTCGTCCCGGTGCCCGAGCTGTCGATCCCCGCCACAATCGCCATGCGGGCATCATGCCGCACCCGGTGCGTACGGCGGAAAACCGGTCACCCGCACCGGTGCCCGCCCGCGCCGGGCCGGCGCCGTCAGGTGTTGCTGGTGCCCCAGTCGTCCGCGACGGCGGAGCCGTTGCCGCGCACCCGGCGCAACCGCTCCGTGACCGCGTGCGGCAGCCGGTCCCCGACCTTGGCGGTCACCGCGTCCACGGCCTTCACGGCCGCCCCGCGCCCCGCCTGCCCCGCGGACTCCACGGAGTTCCGTACCGCCGGGTTCTGCGCGAAGCTCCGGGCGCTCTTGCGCAGCTGCTCGTACCGGTCGCGGCCGGCCCGGGCCCCGAGCACGTACCCGACGGCGACCCCGCTGATGAACGTCAGCCGGTAGCGCATGGCCTCCACCCTCTCCTCGTCTCGGGGCTGTGCTCCGCGCCTACCCGCCGTCGTCGGCGGACAACCGCGCAGATACCGGTTGGCGGAGCACCCCCCACCTTGCGCTAATGTATGTGTCGCAGCGAGCGCACGCCGTCCGGGATGCCGGAAACGGGTGCAATCGGTGCAAGCGGAGCGATCCCCTGTAGCTCAATTGGCAGAGCAGCCGGCTGTTAACCGGCAGGTTACTGGTTCGAGTCCAGTCGGGGGAGCTCGCGCTCCTCTATCCCCTGTAGCTCAATTGGCAGAGCAGCCGGCTGTTAACCGGCAGGTTACTGGTTCGAGTCCAGTCGGGGGAGCATCAGTAGGGACCCCTCCGGGGGTCCTTTTTCGTGCCCCGGGGAACCGGTCACGCGGTGATCGCGGTCCACCAGGTGGTGCGTCTGCCACCCGCGAGGGCGACAGATCGTATGAGCAGCTATGCTGCGGCAGACGGCGTGCACGGGATGGTGACGGCACGCCGTACGGGGCGGTAGCTCAGCCGGTTAGAGCAGCGGACTCATAATCCGTCGGTCGTGGGTTCGAGTCCCACCCGCCCCACCACGGGCCGTGCGCCTGCGAGCCCTTGACCCGCAGTGGAAGATCGAGCGGTGCCCCTCCACACTGCGTGGAGGGGGCCGAAGATCGTTGCTCGCCCGCTGCTCGCTCGACTGCACACCTCGTCAAGGAGCAGCTGGGCGTCCCGCATGGGGGATGCCAGACCAACGGCGCGGGCAGTGCGTGACCCCGGTCGACGGCCCGCGCTCTCCCGCGGGATTCGGCTGCCAGTGCCGAAGCGCCCGAAGTGCGAGATGCGCAGCGCTCCGAGGCCTTCTGGTTGAAGGCGTACATGCAAGTGCTGGAGTGAATGTGTCTGGGTTCGATGGTTGGGCGGAATTTCGGCTTCGTAGGTCGGCGTCGCTCTTTTCCGCACTTATTGCGTTCGTGGCGTTGTGTACCGGGTGTGCCGCAGACTACGGAATTGAATTCCCGGAAGGTCGCGTGGTCGACTCGGGTGCATTGGTTCGGCGGTGGGCTTCCGGAGAATCTTGGCTTAGTTTGCAGAGCGGTGGCAAGTTTGCTGCCAACGCCCTCAGGCTTGAGTACTACTCGTGTGTTCCGGGTGGTGAGGTGCAAGTGAAGCGGGGTCAGGGGGTGTGGCGCCACGCCGACGTGAACGGCGCAACCACCGTCTATCTGGAATACGATGACGGATGTTCGGCCACCATGTGGTTGGGCGACTATGAGGGGCGAACCGTCCTCTGGGCTGAACCGGAGCAGAACGTGGTGATGGCTCTCCAGTGAAGTGACTCGAGCACCCAGCGTGTACCTGAGGTGCGAATCCGCCGGGCTCGGCAGCATTCGCCGCCCGGAACCCCAGGCTGTGAGCCTTTTCAGGCTGCCGCATATAGCACTGCGGTCGCCGCCAGTGCGGCGATTGATCGTTCAGGAGTCTACGGTGTCCAACCGCTCCGCGGGCTGGAGCAAGTGCGCCGGCAGTTTGGAATTGGCGGCCAGCACCTCGATTCCTACGCAGATTCACGGTACGAACCGCGGATCGTCTGAGGAAATGGGGCATGTGCTCCGATGGGCGTCAGGAGGCGCGGACATCAGCGTCAACATAGGGCCGTGGGCTCCGCCAGGGGGTAGGCGCCTAAGTGAGACGGTGCCCGCTGGAGCTGAGGGCGCCCCGGCAGGCCACGGCCTGCAGGTAAGCGACTTGATGCGGATGGAACTCACCGAACTTCTCGTAGGCGAGGGGGAGATCCTCCGCCTTGCCGGTCCGCATCGGTGGTGGCGCCGATGTCAAAGTGTGGATGAGCTTGGCGGCGATGCCGCACCGCCGGCCCTGACGTCGCGTCAACGATGCGGGACATGGGAACGGGCCCGGCAACAAGGGAGCCGCCAGGCGTGCGAGGTCCCAAGGGGCGGGCCGCTTACCCCTGGGAGGCGGCTGTGACCCGGCCCTGCAGGCTGAGGGGGCGGATGATGTCCGCCGTGGCAACGCGGAGCACGCGCCTCCTGCCCGCGTGTGAGCGGTCGTCCTCGCAACTCCCCGGCTGCGAGGGCGCGGTGGGGCCCCGCTCGGCCGTCTTCAGGGCTCCCCGCCAGCAGGCGGCCGGGACCGGGTCCGCTGCGGATGCGTCATCTGGGTGACTGTGATGTGCTGGGTCTGTCGATGACGGCCCGGCGCCACTCCACGGGCGCCCCGGGCCCCGGCTATCCCGCCCCTCTCCAGGGGGCCGGTGATCCGCGCTCCCTCGTAGGCACCGTCGTGTGCCCGGTGCCTCGGGAGCGCCGGATGACCGAGCAGCGCCGAGGCCGGCGGGCGCCGGGCGCGACGCCGTGAGATTCACAGGTGCGCGACACCCCGACGGGCACGGCCTGGGCCGGGCTCCGCGTCCGCGGGACGTGGACTGCCCGTCGGCTGTTGACCGGCCCTGCCATACCGCCCCGGCACTTCGCATATGATCGCGCTCCCACTCTTACGACTTGGGGAGCGATAGAGGCGGGTCCTCGGCCGTGACGTGCAGGCGGCAGTGCCATGCTGCTGCTCCTCCAGCCCCGGTGACAGACGCAGCCCGAAAACGCCTTGGACCGTCAGACCCGTCTCGGCCATGATCCTCACGTGACCACCTACCTCGAGTCCGAGCGCCTGACCCTGCGTCCCTTCGCAGCCGCCGACGCGGACCTGCTGATCGAGCTGGACAGCGACCCGGCGGTGATGCGCTACCTGACCGGCGGCGCTCCGACCCCGCCGGAGGAGGTCCGCGACCTCGCCATCCCCAGCATCCTCGCCGGCTACGAGCGCTGGGATCACGACCTCGGCCTGTTCGCGGCGTACGAGAAGGACGGCGGCGCGTTCGTCGGCTGGTTCTGCCTGCGTCCGCTGCGCGGCGGCCCGCGTGAGGAGGCCGAACTCGGCTACCGCCTGCGCCAGGCGGCCTGGGGCCGGGGCTACGCCACCGAGGTCTCGCAGGCACTGCTGGCGAAGGGGTTCGCCGAGCTCGGCATCCGCATGGTCTGGGCCGAGACGATGACCGTGAACCGCCCTTCGCGCAACGTCATGGAGAAGCTCGGGATGACGCTCGCGGAGAGCATCCCCACGCCGGACGACATGATGGCGGTCGAGGGTTCCGAGCACGGGGGTGTGCGGTACGAGATCACGAAGGAGCAGTGGGAGCGGCGGCAGGCGTAGGCGGCGCGAGGCGCGGCGCCCGTGGATGTGAAGTCATCAGCCCGCACGGCCTTGTCTCATCCTCGTCCTGCTGATCAATCCCAGGCGGATCGCTCAGCCGCCTGCCCAGATTCTTATCGCTCCCCAAGCCGTTACGTGATCAGGGACGTCCTCATGGCTCAACTGCCCGACCTGCTGTCCGACTCCGCCGGGAAGCGCGACCCCTGATCCCAGTTCCGCGGGCTTCCCCCATGGCAGGTCGTGGTCGCGGTGCTCCCGCTGGTGCTGATCGTCGTCGGAGGGCTCCTCGGCGGACTCGCCGGCGGAGCGGCCACCGTAATCAACCTGAAGATCGCCCGCTCCGGGCTGTCCTCCGCGTTGAAGGCGCTCGCCATGGTGGGCGTCGTCCTCGCCGCCGCGGTCGCCTACCTCGTGGCCGCCGCCGGCCTGTCGGCGGCGCTCGGGTAAGCCCCGTTGAGGCGGTTTCGCGGGGAGAGGCCGGAGCGCTTCCATCCGACTCCGAGGGTGGGGCCATGGCCTCCTCGACCTCGCCGAACGCCGCGCCCGACGCAACACCTCCCTCACAGGCCGCCCTTGGCCCCGCCGGGCTGGACGCCGAGCCGTACGGGGCGTACGGCAGACTCCGCGAGGTCCTCCCGCCCACCGGGTGACCGGCACCGACGGACGTCCGGCCTGGGTGGTCACCCGGTACGAGGACGTGCGCCACGCGCTCGCCGACCCGCTGCTGCCCCTGGACAATCGCAACGCCCTGCCTGCTCTCCACGATGATCGCCGCCCGGGACGACGAGGACCGGCTCAGTGAGGACGAGCTGATGTCGTTGACCTTCCTCATGCTGTTCGCCGGGTACGAGAACACGGTGCAGCTCGTCAGAAACGCCGTCCTGGCGCCGCTGACCTACCCCTGAGCAGCCGGCCGCCCTGCCGGTCCGCCTCTGACCGTCGGCCGGAGGTACGTCGCTCAGGCGTGGCGGCGGCTCACCGGCGGGCGCGGCGGGCGGCGACGGTCGCCATCGCGGCCACCACCGCGGCGCATCCGGTGGCCGCGCCGAGGGCGGCGGGTGGTGCGACCAGGAGCACCAGGAGAGCCCCGGCCACGGCGCCGGCCACCAGGGCGGCGACGCTCAGTGCCTGGCGCACGGCCACCCGCCGGTCGTGCGCCGCGGTGCCGGTGTCGCCGATCAGCCCGACCAGGGTGCGGGTCATCACGGTCGTGGTCAGGCCCGCGACGCCGACGCGTCCTGCCATGGCGTTCTGGATGCCCATCGCCACGGCCAGGACCAGCACCAGTG
The DNA here is from genome assembly GCA_033793685.1 of Streptomyces sp. ME19-03-3. GTDB lineage: Bacteria > Actinomycetota > Actinomycetes > Streptomycetales > Streptomycetaceae > Actinacidiphila. Next base: position 182,529 of record JARAXD010000009.1, read on the forward strand.
CGTTGCGCGGGCCGTTCAGGACGTGCAGGGCCGTGGCGGAGCCGAGCAGCGCCGTCTCGCACAGGGTGGCCGCGCTCACCAGCGCGACCGGGGGCCTCAGCCGGGTCAGCGCCGCCCGGCAGAAGAGGATGCCCGTGGCGAAGCCGCCGAGGGCCACGACGGAGACGACCACGGAGAACTGGCCGGCACCGGCCATGCCGAGGCTGACGAAGACCAGGTTGCCCGTCATGTTCGCCACGAAGACGTGGCCCAAGTTGAGGATGCTCACGGCGTCGACCAGCCCGCTGAGGACGGTGAGGACGAGGAGCAGCACGGTCAGCAGACGCCCCCGGCCCCCTTCCCGGCCACCGTTCATGTCCGCACGCCTTCCGCCAGGTTCGGTGCCGCTCCTGGTCAGGATGCACCGGGACGGGCCCCGGAGCAGACTTGTGCGTGTCGTGTCCGGCCCCGGGCGCGTCCTGGCGCGAAGGAGCGTGGTGATGGCGCGACCGCGGCCGCAGCCGGTGCTCAGCCCGCTCACCATGTCCGCGATCTTCCTCGTCGTGACGGTGGACCCCGGCGGGGAGCGGGCGGTCCGCGATCTGCTGGAGGACCTGTCCGGGCTGCAGCGCTCGGCCGGCTTCGGCACCCCGGACGGGCGACTCAGCTGCGTCGCCGGGGTGGGGTCGAACGTGTGGGGCCGCCTCTTCGGGGGGCCGCGCCCCGCCGGACTGCACCCCTTCGTCGAGCTGACCGGGGCCCGCCACCAGGCGCCCGCCACCCCGGGGGACCTGCTCTTCCACATCCGGGCCGGCCGGCTGGACCTGTGCTTCGCGCTGGCCTCGCTGGTGATGGACCGGCTGCGCGGCCATGTCACGGTCCGTGACGAGGTGCACGGCTTCAAGTACCTCGACGTCCGCGACCTGCTGGGGTTCGTCGACGGCACCGAGAACCCGGTGGGCCCCGAGGCGACCGAGGCGGTGCTGACCGGCGACGAGGACCCGGATTTCGCGGGCGGCAGCTATGTGATCGTGCAGAAGTACCTGCACGACCTCGACGCCTGGAACGCCCTGCCCGTGGAGGCGCAGGAGCGGGTGATCGGCCGCAGCAAGCTGGGCAACGTCGAGATGGACGACGACGTGAAGCCGGCCGACTCCCATGTCGCCATGACCACGATCGTCGAACCGGACGGCACGGAACGGCAGATCCTCCGGGACAACATGCCCTTCGGCCGGGTGGGCACCGCCGAGTTCGGGACGTACTTCATCGGCTACGCACGGACCCCCGAGGTCACCGAGCGGATGCTGCGCAACATGTTCCTCGGTGACGGGGAGGCGAGCCACGACCGGATCCTCGACTTCTCCCGGGCCGTCACCGGCACGCTGTTCTTCGCGCCCTCCGCCGACTTCCTGGACGACCTGCCCGATCCGCCGGCCGTCGCGGCCGTCGCGGCCGCGCAGTCGCTGGGGATCGGCGACCTGAGGAGGACGGTCACACCATGAACAACCTGCACCGGGAACTGGCCCCCGTCTCCGAAGCCGCCTGGGACGACCTGGAGGAGGAGGCGCGGCGCACCTTCAAGCGCCATGTCGCGGCCCGCCGGATCGTCGACGTGCCCGAGGCGGCGGGCCCGGAGTTCGCCGGGGTGAACACCGGTCATCTGGACCCGGTCGAGGCACCCCACGAGGACGTCGTCGCGCGCGTGCGGCGCTCGCAGCCGGCCGTCGAGCTGCGCGTGCCCTTCACGGTCGACCGCCGCGAGGTCGACATCGTGGAGCGCGGCGCCCAGGACGCGGACTGGCAGCCCGTGAAGGACGCCGCGCGGCGGATCGCGTTCACCGAGGACCGGGCGGTCTTTGAGGGGTATGCGGCCGCCGGCATCGCCGGTATCCGCGCGAGCGCCTCGAATCCGTCGCTGCGTCTGCCCGAGGACGTGCGCGACTACCCCAACGCCGTCAGCCAGGCCGTCTCGGCGCTCCGTCTCGCGGGCGTCGGCGGCCCGTACACGCTCGCGCTGAGCGCCGACGCGTACACCGCGGTCAACGAGACCTCCCACTACGGCTACCCGATCCACGCCCACCTGGCCCGGCTCCTCGACGGGGAGATCGTGTGGGCGCCCGCCATCGACGGGGCGTTCCTGCTGTCCACCCGGGGCGGGGACTTCGAGCTGCGCATCGGCGAGGACGTGGCCGTCGGATACCTGTCGCACGACGACACGAGCGTGCGGCTGTACTTCCAGGAGACCCTGACCTTCCTGGTGCACACGGCGGAGGCGGCGGTCGCGCTCACGGCGGCGTGACGGGGGTCCGGGCCGGGTGCCGTGGCACGGACGGGCGACGGGTGACGGCTCCCGGTGTGGGTATTGGGCCGTTATGACCGGAAAGCACAGGAAGACATCCCTCTGGCCGCACCGCTCCCGGGCCAGGACCGGCGGGCCCGCCCGGCACGCCGTCCGGCGGGGCGAGGAGGTCCGCGGCCGTGAGAGCGCCATCGGGGACTTCCCGCCCGCCCATGCCCCGGTGGTGCCCGGCACTCACGTCGACGGCACCGAGGCCCCGCACCACCGCGCCTGAGAGCGGAGGCGGGTGCGGGCACCGGAGCGGCGCCGGAGCCCGCGCTTTGGCTTCGCGCCGGTCCGGAGCACGGGGGCATGGCCGTCTCCACCGTCGCGAGCAGGGTGCTGCGGGCGCTGTTCGCCGGCGGCGGCCGCCCGCACGCCGGGGCGGCGGGATGGGCGAGGCCGGCCCCGGCCGGCCGTGCGCGAGGTCCGTGAGGCGCTGGACCGGATCGCGGCGGTCACCGGCAGGAGGGCGGCGGCGCGGCGCTCGCCATGCTGCTGGGCTCGTACGGGGTCGTCGTACGGGGTCGTCGTCCGGCGCCGCGCGCGGAGGCGGCGCTCGGGTGAGCGGTGGGCAGGCGGAACCCCCGCCCGACCGCTTCACCGGCTGGAGCGGATGATCGCCGCGGGCGGCCCGCCGGGAAGGCGGGGCCGTAGGCGCCTGAGCCCGCGGACGAGGGCCCGGCGGGCCGCTCGCGGGGCGCCGGGAAAGGTGCCCCCCGTCCGGGTGGAGCGGACCGGGAGGGTGTGACAGCTTCCGTCACTGCGGGGACCGATTGTGTGATTATTCGGCCCGCTCGTTGGAGGTAGTCCCCCCATGAAACCAGTGACGGAACGTCAGCCTGGCGACCGCGCCGCGGAGGTGCGGACCCGATGACGATGCACACGGAGAACGAGATCGTCATCGACGCACCCCTGCGGTACGTGTGGCTGCGGACCAACGACGTCGCCGGCTGGCCCACGCTCTTCAGCGAGTACGCCGAGGCCGAGATCATCTCCCAGGACGGCGACACCACCCGCTTCCGCCTCACCATGCACCCCGACGAGAAGGGCCGGGTCTGGTCCTGGGTGTCCGAGCGCACCGCCGACCCCGCCACCCGCACCGTGCGGGCCCGGCGGCTGGAGACCGGCCCGTTCGAGTTCATGAACATCTACTGGCAGTACGAGGAGCTCGGCCCGGAGAGCACCCGCATGCGCTGGCTGCAGGACTTCCGGATGAAGGTGGACGCGCCCGTCGACGACGAGGGCATGCGGCAGCGGATCAACACGAACTCCCGCGTCCAGATGCAGCTCCTCAAGGACCGGCTGGAGTCCCGCAGGATCCGCCCCGTCGGCACCCTGGACACTCCCGCGGACACCCGTCGCGGCGGCGACATCCGGACCCTGCTGACCACCGCCTCGGTCGGCACGACGGACGGTTTCTGCGGCATGGTCACCGTCGGGCCCGGCGAGGCCGTCGCCGAGCACTACCACCCGTACTCGCAGGAGCACCTGGTCGTGGTGGAGGGCGAGCTGCGGGTCGACCTCGACGGCTCGCCGCGCAGCGTCGCCGCCGACGAGGCGCTGCTCGTTCCGCGCGGGGTGCGCCACCGGCTGGTGAACACCTCCGGCGCCGTGGCCCGCGCCGTGTTCTTCCTGGCCCCGCTCGCGCCGCGTCCCGAGCTGGGGCACGTCGACACCGAGACCCGCGAACAGGCCGCCGCCATCGCCCGCGCCGCCACCGCGGCGGGGCCCGCGACGCAGGGCCCGGCGCCGGGCCGCGAACTGGTCGACCGGTGACCGCAGGCCGTACCGCGCGCAGGGTGGTGGTGACCGGCGTCGGAGCCGTCGCCGCCGGCGGCACCGGGCGGGAGGCGTTCTGGGAGCGGATCGTCGCAGGCAGGCCGGCGATCCGCCGGATCACCCGCTTCGACGCCTCGCGGTACCGCTCGCGGATCGCCGCGGAGGCCGACTTCGACCCCCTCGCCGCCGGGCTCACCCCCCGGGAGACACACCGCACCGGCCGGTTCGCCCAGTTCGCGCTCGCCGCCGCCGCCGAGGCGCTCGACGACAGCGGACTGCGCACGCAGACCGAGGACGCCGACCGGGTCGGGGTCTGCCTCGGCACCGCCGTCGGCGCGGACGTCACCGAGCGGCACCCGTACACCGCCGGCGACGGCGGCGCGGACCGGGAGGCCGGCGCCGACCACGGCATGCCCTTCGCGCACCGGGCGACGCACCCGGCCTCGGTGGCCGCCGAACTCTCGCTCCGGCACGGCCTGCACGGTCCGTCATCGGTGGTCACCACCGGCTGCACCTCCGGCCTCGACGCGATCGGCTGCGCCTTCCGGACGCTCAGCGACGGCGAGGCCGACGTGATGCTGGCGGGCGCGGCCGAGGCTCCCATCTCCCCGGTCACCGCCGCCTGCTTCGACGCGATCGGCGCCACCACCGCCTTCGCCGGCGATCCCGGGCAGGCGCCGGCCCCCTTCGACGCCCGGCGCGACGGGTTCGTCCTCGGCGAGGGCGGCGCCGTGCTCGTGCTGGAGGAACTGGAGCACGCCCGCGCCCGGGACGCGTCCGTGTACTGCGAGGTGCGCGGCTGGGACAACCGGACCGGCGCCTACCATATGACCGGTCTGCGCCCCGACGGCTACGACCTGGGCGAGGCGATCATCTCCGCCATGTCGGAGGCCGGCATCGTCCCCGAGCAGCTCGACTGGATCAGTGCCCACGGCGCGGGCACGGTGCAGAGCGACCGCTACGAGACCGCCGCGTACAAGCGCGCCCTCGGCGAGCACGCGCGCAAGGTCCCGGTGAGCTCCGTCAAGCCCGTCATCGGCCACTGCCTCGGCGCGGCCGGCGCCCTGGAGATGGCCGCCTGCGCCCTCGCCGTCCGGCGGGGGGTGATCCCGCCGACCGCCAACCTGCTGAAGCCCGACCCGCGGTGCGACCTCGACTACACCCCGGTCCTCGCCCGCGAACGGCGGGTGCGGCACGCGCTGTCGGTGGCCTGCGGCCTCGGCGGTTTCCACTCGGCGATGGTCTTCTCGGCCCTGGAGCCGGACCCGCTACGGGAGGCGAGGGCATGACCACACGCGCGGTCATCAGCGGACTCGGGGTCGTCGCCCCCACCGGCGTCGGCGCCCGCCCGTACTGGCGGGCCACCGTCGCCGGACACAGCGGCATCCGGGCCGTCGGCGGGCCCGGCGCGAGCGGCTCCCCCCTCGTGCCGGCAGGGGTGGTCACCGGGTTCGACGCCGCCCGCTGGATCGACGAGACACTGCGCGCCCAGACCGACCGAAGGACCTGGTTCGCCCTGGCCGCGGCCGAGATGGCGCTCGCCGACGCGGCGCTGCGGCCCGCCGACCACCCCCCCTTCCATCTGTCGGTGGTCACCGCGGGCGGCTCGGGCGGCTCGGGCGGCTTCGGCGGAGACGAGTCCGCCGGGCCGCAGCCTGGAGAGGCGGAGACCCACCCCTCCCTCGCCTGGTTCCATGCGGCCGCCGCCGCCCGGATCTCCATCCGGCACGGGCTGACTGGTGGCGGCGTCGTCGTCGCCGCGGACGGCGCCGGCGGGCTGGACGTGCTCAAGCACGCCTGGCGGCTGCTGCGGCGCGGCGGCAAGGCGGTGATCGTCGGAGGCACTGGGGCGCCGCTGCCGCCCTGCGTGCCCGCCCGCGGGTCCACCCCGGACAGGACGCACCGCGGCACCGACCCCGAACGGGCCTACCTGCCCTTCAGCCCGCACGCCTCGGGGTTCGTCCTCGGGGAGGGCGGCGCGCTGATGGTCCTGGAGGAGAAGGCGCACGCCGCCGAGCGCGGGGTACGCGGCTACGCCGAACTGCTCGGCCACGCCGCCACGCACGACGCCCACGACCACACGGCGCCCGCACCCGACGGCGTGCAGCTGGCCCGGGCCGTCACCACGGCACTGGAGCAGGCCGGTCGCGCTCCCGGGGACGTGGACGTGGTCTTCGCCGACGGAGCCGGCGACCCGGCCGGGGACGCGGCCGAGGCGGCGGCGCTCCATCGCGTCTTCGGCGACCGGCTGGAGCGGGTCCCGGTGACGGTGCCCAAGGCGGGCGTCGGGCGGCTCGCCTGCGGCGGGGGCGCCCTGGACACGGTGACCGCCGCCCTCGCCCTGCGCACCGGGATCGTTCCGCCCACCCGCGGGGGCGACCCGCGGGCCGCTCGGGAGCACTACGGCATCCGTCTGGTCACCCGCTGGACCCGGCCGGAGCGGCTGACGACGGCCGTGGTCCTCGCCCGCGGGGCCGGCGGGTTCAACAGCGCCGTCGTGCTGGGGTCGTTGGACGCGGACGACGCCTCGTACTGACGAGGCGTTCGGTCGCCGGTGGTGCCGTGCGGTGGTTGTGGCCGGGATCGCGTCGTGCCGTCCCGGCGTCGATGCCGAGGCCGGCGCCGCGGCCGACGGCCTCGGCGCGGACGTCGCGGCCCGCCGGAACGCACCGGCCGGGCGCACCGAGGCCCGGTCCCACGGCGATCCGTGGGACCGGGCCCTTTTTCCCGTCGTACGCACGGCCGGCGGCCGCCCCCGTGGATCGGGGACGGCCGCCGGGCATCCCGTCCGCCATCGGTTCCGCTCCGCGCCGACGTCGGTGAGGTGCGCTCCACGTCCGGGCACAGCTGCGGCAGGACGCCGAGGTTCTCCACGTGGTTCCCACCGGGTACGTCGGAGGCCTGTGCGGTCTGCGCGAGGGCCGCGGCGCTCGCGGTGGCGGCCCTCGCGAGGGTGGCGCGGGCGAGTGCCTTCCTCGGCATGGTGCGGAGCTCCGGACGAGAGGCGGACGGCGGCGGGGCGCCCGCCTGCGAGCGCTGCCGTCAGGCGTTGATGCAGGCGTTGCCGGTGGTGAAGTTCAGCAGCGACAGCGGCGCGGCGTTGGTGGTGTTGCCGCAGTGGTTGAGCGGGGTGTTGACCGGCGCCTGGATGACGTTGCCACTGTGCACACCCGGGGAGCCGACGGCCGCACCCTCGGCCGAGGCACCGCCGCGGTCGTAGTTGCGGTCCTTGCCGCCGTCGCTTGCGAGGGCGCCGCCCGCACTGCCCATCACCGCGACACCGGCCGCCAAGGTCAGCACTGCGGCCTTCGAGAGACGCTTCACGAGCTTTTCCTTTCCTTGTTCACTGCTTGTGCGGTCTGGTCAACGACGCTCGAGGCGGGGCGGATGCGGAGCATCACCCGAACAGCCGCCGGAACCGGGCGTCCAGGATGCCGAGCTGATAACCAGAAACCTGGGGGGTCGTCAGATTCAGGAACCGGTCAAGGAGTCCCGCAGATGCGACCTTCCTTCCGGCGGACCGCCTCCGCCGCCCTGGTAGCCGCCCTTCCCGTGCTCGCGCCGGCGGGGCCTCCACCGAGCGCGGCGCAGCCTCGGACCGCTCCCCCCGGGGTGATCGCGGACCAGTACATCGTGACCCTCGAACCGGGCGCCGCGCCGCGGACCGTCCTCGACGGACTGGGCGTGCAGCCGCTGTTCACCTACCGGTACGCGCTGACGGGCTTCGCCGCCCGGCTCACACCGGCGCAGGCGCAGCGGGTGCGTGCCGCGCCGGGCGTGGACGAGGTGGAGCAGGACGCGGTGGTCGCCATCCCGCTCGGGGAGGACGCCCCCGCGGACAGCGACCTGGAACCCCCCTACCCCGGAGTCCTCCCCGGGGAGCCGACCGGTCCCGTCGACTTCCCGTCCCCGGACCCCGGGCCGCGGCAGGAGGGCCGGCAACGGGGGCCGGCGGCGGGGGCACCCGGAGTATCCCCGCCGGCCGGACCGGGCCCGGACGGGCAGCCGCCGCAACGAGCTCCCGGGCGACTTCCCGGGCAGGCGGCGGAACCGTCCCGGCCGGACCTGACGGTGCCGTACGAGGCGGCGCCGGAGCAGGCGGCGCCCCACCCGCCGGTACCGCGACCGACCGGGCCCGGCCAGGCGGCGTCCGAGCCGTCCTCGCCGCATCCCGCGGCGCCGGGGGGGTCCGTCGCCCCGGATCCGGGCGCCCGACCGGCCCTGGTCCCGCGGGCCGTACGCGGTGCGGACCCGGCGCCGCAGCCCTCGGGGACCCGGGCGAAGCGGCTGCGCGGGCTGGGCGGTTTCACGCCCTGGGGATTGACCCGGATCAACAACCGGGCCCTCGGGGGCACGGGGTTCGAGGTGCGGGCCACCGGGGCCGGGGTCACCTCGTACATCGTCGACAGCGGCATCGAGTTCTCCCACCCGGACTTCGGCGGACGTGCCGTGCCCGGGTACGACGCGATCGGCGACGGCCTGGACGGCGGGGACTGCAACGGTCACGGCACCCATGTGGCCGGTGTCGTCGGCGGCAGCTACACCGGTGTCGCCCGCAAGACGGCGCTGGTGTCGGTGCGGGTCTTCCCGTGCGACGGGCGGACCGCCAACTCCGCCGTGATCGCGGGCATCGACTGGGTGGCCGGGCACGCGAAGAAGCCCGCCGTGGCCAACCTCTCGCTGGCCGGGCGCTGGTCCCTGGCGGCGAACCGGGCCGTCGAGGGCCTGGCCGCGGCCGGGGTGTTCCCCGTGGCCGCGGCCGGGAACGACAACCTCAACGCGTGCTTCGTCTCACCGGCGAGCTCGCGGGGGGCCTTCACGGTCGGGGCGATCGACCAGGAGGACCGTCGCGCCTGGTTCAGCAACTGGGGAACCTGCGTCGACATCCACGCACCGGGCATGGGCATCCTGTCGGCGTACCTCAACGGGAGCTTCCGCGACATGGACGGCACCTCGATGGCCGCCCCGCACGTCACCGGGATCGCCGCCCTGTACAAGGACTCCCACGGTGACGCGTCCTTCGCGGACCTCAGCGCGTGGCTCACCGGCCACGCCGTCCGCAACGTGCCCATCGACGGCGGCTACGGCACCGCCCGGCTGTCGGCGTACACCAACGGCCTGTGACATGGCGGGGCCGCCGGAGGATGTGCCCTCCGGCGGCCCCGGGAGGTGGGACGGTCGGCGTCAGCCGTTGATGCAGACGTTGCCCGCGACCGGGTTGAGGAAACCGAGCCCGTTCAGGCCGTTGCCGCAGACGTTGAGGGGGGCGTTGATCGGCACCTGGATGACGTTGCCGCTCAGGAAGCCGGGGGAGCCGAAGGCGATGGCACGGGCGTTGGCGCCGCCACGGCCACGGCCGAAGCCGTAACCGTCGAATCCGCGGCCCCTCCCGTAGCTCTTGCCGTAGCTCTTCCCGTAACCCTTGCCGTAGCCGTGACCGCCGCCCTTGCCGCCGCCGTCGTAGCCGCTCGCGAGGGCGGTGGTGGCGGAACCGAGGACGAGGGCGCCGGTGGCGACCGTCAGGGCGACAGCCTTGGAGAAACGCTTCACTTCTCTTCCTTTCGGACTGGAGGGGACCCAAAGGTCGTGATCTGGTCAACGACCCGATTTGTCCAAGGATGCGCACTATCACCCGAATAGTCGTACTGGCTTTGGATTCCGGGTGACGAGCCGTCACGTGAAGGGACGGCGTGGCCCGTTCGCACGGCGGAAGCGGGTGACCCCCGGCCGCCGACGTGACGGCGCCGGGCGACGGCGGCCACCCGGCTGTCGCCGTTCACCCCGCCACAGACTCCCGTTCCGGTGACTGCCCCGGTTGGTGTGGCCGCCCCGGTTCGGATGACTGCCCCGCGCAGGGAGAGGAAGGAGGAAGGGGCGAGGGCGGCCGCCCGTGTCGGGTGGCCGCCCTCGCCCCTTCGGCGTTCTGCGCCCTCAGTGCCGTGCCGGGGCCCGCCGCAGCCTCGCCGTGCGGGCGGAGGAGCCGCGCCGCTTCGGCGCCCGGTGCCGGCCCCTGGTCGTACGCCGGGTCCGCCGTGCGGCCGCGGCGGCCGCCACCCGGCGCCGCAGCGCACCGTACAGCCAGACGGGCACCGGGCTCAGGGCGGCCAGCAGTGCGATCGTCGCCCAGCCGCGCACCGGCGCCTGAGCGCGGCCAACGGAGACCGAGACGAGCAGCGACGCCGCGAACAGGACCGCCCACATCAGGCGGGCGCGGAAGGCGGCGATCCGGCCCGGGCGGACCGGGCCCGCCCCGGTCGCGGCGATCCGGCCCGCCGCGAACCGGAACGGCGTCGTCACGAGGGCGGCCACGTGGAGCGGGGCGGCCACCGCGGACACCGCCGCCCCGGCGATGCCGGAGGAGCCCCTGTGCCGGTGGGGGCTGACGTTGCGTCCGCGGTTGCCCAGGCGCAGGGCGGTCCGGGACGCGACGGCGGTGCCGTGGAGGGCCAGCCACACCAGGGGTTCGAAGGGGGTCTCGGAGATGCCGAGCAGCAGGAAGAGGACGCAGGTGGACGCGGTGAGCAGCCAGGTGAGGCCTGTCATGGGGTAGCGGGCGGCCGCCAGGGTGTAGGTGAGCAGGGTGCCCGGGCGCAGCTTCCAGAAGGTCCTCCAGAACTGGCGCAGGAGGCAGTCGCCGGCGCCGCGGCCGCGGAGCTGCTGGAGGCGGAAGAGGCCGGCCCAGGAGGACGGCCCGTCGCCGACGGCGACCACGTCCGGGGTGTGCACCGAGCGCCACTTGCGGCCGGTGGCGGGATTGCGGTGGCCGTGGATCGCCATCCCGGTGGCCAGGTCGCCGGCGGGGGAGTCGTACAGCCCGCCGGCCTGCCGGAGTGCGGTGACGCGGACGACGTTGGTGGTGGCGGTGAACAGGGCGCAGCCGTAGCGGTTGCCCGCCCGCTGGGCGGGGGCGTCGACCAGGAGCCGGTGGCTTTCCGCGGCCCTCGCGACGGCCGTGCCGTGACGGCCGTGGACGTCCGGGCCGACGACGAAGGCGATGTCCGGGTCGCGGAAGTAACCGAGCGTCCGCTCGAGGTAGTTGGGGAGCGGCACCTGGCCGGTGGCCACGCGGGCGGTGAACTCGTAGTCGGCGCCGTGGGCGTCGAGCCAGGCGTTGTGGTCGCCGTGCCGGGCGCCGGCGCGGAAGGCGCCCCTGGGGAGGTTCCAGTGTTCGACGCCCTTGCGGGTGAAGTGCCGGACGCCCAGCGTCTCGCAGAGCCGTCGGACCTCCGGGTCGCCCTCCTCGTCCAGCAGCCACACGTCGACCGGGCCGTCGTGCCGGACGCGCAGCGCGCCCTCCAGGGTGGCCCGCACCGCCTCCAGGCTCTCGGCGCCCGGGGCGGAGGTCAGCAGGGCGACCCGCGTGCCCGGCACCGGGGCGACCGGGACCGGGTCGCGGGCGACCCGGGTGGCGTGGGCTTGGGAGGCGGCGGCGAACAGCTGGATGAGTTCGACGAGACCGAGGCAGACCAGCATCGCGGTGCCCGCGACGTGCGCCCAGTGGGGTGCGGCCTCGCGGGCCGTCCAGTGCCGCGGCTGCAGGAGCCAGACCAGCACGCCCAGCGAGGCCAGCGGCGCGGCGGTGAGCAGCAGCCAGGTGCGGACCCGGTGCCCTTCGCGCGACATGAGGCTGCGGTACCTGACCCGGTAGAGCACTCCGGGTCGCGGCGGGTCGTTCAGGGGTCCGGTGAGTGTGCCGTACCGCGCGTGGTCGTGGCGGCGAGCAGCACCGGATTCCGGTGGCGGCCGGTCGCCGTCGCCGGTGGCCGGGGAGGGGACGAGCCCGCCGGGCCGGGCGGGCGTCTTGCGCATGCTGCTGGGCGTGATCGTCACGGCGACCCCGAAGGAGAAGAGTGGTGAAAGCGGCGAAGGAATCACCGAATGGTGAAGAAGTGGGACAAAACCCCTGATGGGCACTGAGAAACTAACAAACGGCCCTAGACTTATCCGACAAGCGGACAATCGGCGTGGCGTGGTGCGCAAGCGTTGCCCGCTGCGACGTGGCACGGATACGCTGCGTTCGCGATACCGATCGCTATACGAAATGTCGAACAGCGCCGGAGAGAGCGAGCAGTGATGGGACGTCTCGTACCCGCCGTGACCAGAGCCCTGGACATCCTGGAGCTCTTCCTCGAAGGCGACGGGACGATGTCCGCGCCCGAGATCACCCGCCGGCTCGGTCTGCCGCGCACCACCGTGCACGAACTGGTGACGACGCTCGCCGCGCGCAACTACCTGGTGCCGCAGGCCGGCCAGCCCGGCCGGTACCGGCTCGGCGTGCGCACGTACCAGCTCGGCAGCCGTTACGCCGAGCAGCTGGACGTCGCCGCCGAGGGCCGGCAGGTGGCCCGCTCGGTCGCGGAGACCTGCGACGAGACGGTGCACGTCGCGATCCTGGAGGGCACCGACGTCATCTACATCGCCAAGGTGGACAGCACCCACGCGGTGCGGATGGTGTCGGCCGCCGGCCGCCGGCTGCCCGCGCACTGCACCTCCGTCGGCAAGATGCTGCTGGCCTCGCTGACCCCGGACGAGCTCGACGAACGCCTGCCCGTGGACGCGCCGCTGGCGGCGATGACCGAGCACAGCATCACCACGGCCGACGAACTGCGCCGCCAACTCCACGCGGTGCGCGAGCGGGGCGTCGCCGTCGAGCGACGCGAGTCCAACCCCGACGTCTCGTGCGTCGCCGCCCCGGTCCGTGACGGGGCCGGGCGGGTGGTGGCCGCCCTCAGCATCTCCGTGCCGATGGTCCGCTGGAGCGAGGAACGCCGGGCGGAGCTGGAGGAACTGGCCGTCAAGGGCGCGGCGGAGCTGTCCGAGCGGCTCGGGCACCGGGGCGGTGCGCGGTGACCGAGGTCGAACTCGCACTGAAGGCCACGGCCCGGCTCGGCGAAGGTCCCACCTGGGACCCGGTCGGCGCGCGGTTGCTGTGGGTGGACATCCTCGCCTCCCGGGTGCACTGGTACGACCCGGTCGCCGGCGGCGACACCGTGATGGCGACGGGGCAGCACGTCGGCGCGGCCAAGCCGCGTGCGACCGGCGGCGTGGTGGTCAACCTGCGCGACGGCGTCGGGCTCTACGACGCGGACGGCGCCTTCCGCTGGCTGCACCGCGACCCCGTCCCCGGGCGGCGCGGCAACGACGCGGCCGTCGACGCCGCAGGCACCCTGTGGGCCGGCACCATGCGCTACGACGAGGCACCCGGCGGCGGTAGCCTGCGCCGGGTCGCCCCGGACGGCTCGGTCGTGCCGGTGCTGGACGACGTGACCGTCAGCAACGGCACCGACTGGAGCCCCGACGGCTCCCTCATGTACTACGTGGACAGCCCGACCCGGCGCGTCGACGTGTTCGACGTCGACCGCGACACCGGACTCGTGCACGGGCGGCGGCCGTTCGCGGTGGTCGAGGAGACGGCCGGGGTGCCGGACGGGCTCACCGTGGACGCCGAGGGCTGCGTCTGGGTGGCCCTGTGGGACGGCGCGGCCGTCCGCCGCTACACCCCGCGGGGCGAGCTGGACCGGGTCGTGGAGGTGCCGGTGCGGCGGCCCACGGCCTGCGCCTTCGGCGGCCCTTCCCTGACGGACCTCTACATCACCTCCGCGAGCACGGGCCTTGACGCCCGGGAACTGGCGGAGCGTCCCCTGTCGGGATCGCTGCTGGTGGTGCCGGGAGCCGGGCAGGGCATGCCCGATGTGCCGTTCGGTGGCTGATTGCGTGGTGGTTCGGGGCTGATTCGGGGCTGATCGGCACTCGAAACCCGCATGTCCCAGGTTTCACAGAGGTTTCACGGGATCAGCGGCCATCTCATATGTACGTCGTATCGATGCGTCCCATACGCTGCCGGGGCAATGGACTACTGCGCAGCCTGCCGACGGCACATCAACGGCGCCCTGTCATGCCCGGGGTGCGGAACGCCCGCCCATCAGCTCAGCGGGCAGGCGCCCGCCGCCGCACCCGGGCAGGAGCCCGCGACCGGTGACGCCGGGATCGCCGCGGCCACCGAGGGAAGCCGCGGGGAACGCCGCAGGACGGCGGGGCGGGGCCCTGGCGAGGGAGCCGGCCGCCGCTCCGCCAGCCGGGCCCGTACCCGTCGCGTCCGCAACCGCCGCCGCTCGCGGCTGCTGGTCGGCGCCCTGGTGGGCGCCGCCATCGTGCTCGTCGGCTGGAGCGTGGCGGAACTCCCGCTCGCCGGCTACGTGACGGACGCGAAGCCGGCCGCGGCGGGGCACACGGGGACCGACGGCGCCTCCCCGCGCTCGACCTCCTCGCCCGGCGGCGACACCTCCGAGCACCCGGCGGCGCCCGAGTCCGAGGCCTCCGCGTCGGCGTCGGCGAGCGCGAGCGCCTCGGTGTCGCCCAGCGTCTCGGAGAGCGCCGAGAAGTCGGCGTCCCCCACGGTTTCCGCGTCGGCTCCCACCAGTCACCCACCCACCGGTTCGTCCGGGACCACGGCCCCGGCCGGCGGTCACCCCACCGCCACGGCCCCGCCGCACTCCGCCCCGGCGTCGCCGCCGGTCACGCACACGCCGCCGCCGAAGCCCCCCTGCAACCGTTTCCTGTGGTGGTGCACCTGACGGGCACCGGGCCCGTCCTCCACGGCTGCCTCCCGTCCCCCGTTGGGTCGGCGTCCTTCGGCGTCGTGCGAGGGGACACGCCGCCCACCGCGGGCCTGTTTGACTTCCCCGAACGGGCACACGCATGCTGACTTGATAATCTAAAGCTTCGGAGGTGTGCTCCCGTGCCCAAAAGCCGTGAATGGCATCTGGTCGCCCGTCCCCACGGATGGCCGAAACCCGAGGACTTCGCGCTGCGCGAGACCGAGGTCCCCGAGCCCGGCCCCGGTGAGATCCTCGTGCGCAACCTCTACGTGTCGGTCGACCCCTATATGAGGGGCCGCATGAACGACGCCAAGTCGTATGCGCAGCCGTACGGGCTGGACGAGCCGATGCAGGGCGGCGCCGTCGGCCGGGTCGTCGCCTCGGGCGCGGAGGGCTTCGCCCCCGGCGACCACGTGTTGCACTTCCTCGGCTGGCGCGAGTACGCCCTGGTCGACGCGGGGACGGCGGTCAAGGTCGACCCGGAGCTCGCCCCGCTGAGCAGCTACCTGGGCGTGCTCGGGATGACCGGCCTCACCGCCTACGCGGGCCTGCTGCGGGTCGCCGCCCTCAAGGAGGGCGACACGGTCTTCGTCTCCGGCGCGGCGGGTGCGGTCGGCAGCCAGGCAGGCCAGATCGCCAAGCTCAAGGGCGCCTCACGGGTGATCGGCAGCGCGGGTTCGGACGAGAAGGTCGAGCTCCTGCTCGAGGAGTACGGCTTCGACGCCGCCTTCAACTACAAGAACGGCCCCGTCGCCGAGCAGTTGGCGGCGGCCGCGCCGGAGGGCATCGACGTCTACTTCGACAACGTCGGCGGCGAGCACCTCGAGGCGGCCATCGGCGCCCTCAACCTGCACGGCCGGGTGGCCGTCTGCGGCATGATCGCCCTCTACAACGCCACCGAGCCCGCCCCCGGGCCGCGCAACCTCTTCCGGCTCATCCAGAACCGGCTGCGCATCGAGGGGTTCCTCGTGGGCGACCACCGCGATCTGCAGCCCCGGTTCGTGCAGGAGGTCGGCGGCTGGATCCGCGAGGGCAGGCTGCGCCACCGCGAGACCGTCGTCGACGGGATCGAGAACAACCTCGAGGCCTTCCTCGGCGTCCTGCGCGGCGACAACACCGGGAAGATGCTGGTCCGTCTGCCCGAGTAGCGGCGACGGGCCCCGCGGCGCGGGAGCGTTCGCGCGGCCCCGCCGTTCCGCGCAGATCCACGATCCCCCGGAGGGTGACGGACGCACTCCGCGGGTACGTACACCGCCGAGGTCGCGCGCAGCGTCGCCGACCGCCGGCGCACGGTCCCGGTGGCGGGGACGGCCCGGCCCATACGCCCGCGTCCCGGGGAGGTCCCTGACAGCCTCCCCGGGGCGCGGGTCGTCGCGCCGTGTCCGCCCGCCGCGCGGGATCCGACGGGCGGACGGGGCCCGTCCGCGACGTGCGCCGGGCCCTGGCGGTAGCCGTACTCCTCCAGAGCGTCGGCGTCGGCCTCACCGGCGCCGCCGGGTCGACCACCCGGACCGTTGGCGATCGCAGGCCGCGGTCGACCGGGGAGCGCGCCGGACCGGGGTGAGCAGGCGGCGCGCGCCTTGCCACCCGTTGATACGCGGCTCGGGCCAGGGCGCTACGCAGCTGACGCACAGCGCCGCGGCTGCTTCATGGTCAGCAGCACCTCTGAGCTGCATGGCCAGGTTTCCGGTGGCGGGCCCGGGGACCACGGCGCCCGGGCAGGGCTGCCCCGCGCACCGGGAGCGGGCGCGCCGCTGAAACGGCGTCCGTCGCGGGCTGCCACGCGGCCGGCCGAGGGATGCGCGCGCATGATGACGGTACGTCAGGGTCCTTGCGTCCGCGGTCCCCCGGGCGGACCCCGTCCGATTGCGGGCCGCCGGCGGTGACGTGACGCTCGTGCCTACCGCGCCCCACTCCAGGCGTCCACCCGAGGAGCAGCGATGACGGTACGTACGCGCACCCGTCCGGCCCTGGCCGGCGCGGCACTCCTTCTGGCCGGCGCGTCCGTGCTCCTGACCGGCTCCGCGCGGGCCGGCGAGCCGCCCGCGCCCGGCGTCGCCGCCTGCACGGTGAACGGCCGGCCGGTCACCGGCGGCGTCGTCTCCGGCACCGAGGGGTTCGACGAGATCACCTGCGCGCACGGCGTCCCCGCCGGGGCGGTGGTGGCCGGGGGCGGCGGAGCCGACGTCATCACCGTCCACGGCGGCAACGCGGGGACGGTCGACGGCGGCGGCGGGGGCGACTTGATCGAGATCACCGGGGGGAACAGCGGGCGCGTCACCGGCGGCGACGGCGGTGACCTGGTCGACCTGATCGGCGACGCCGAGGCCAACTCCGGCACCGTCGCCGGCGGCCCGGGCGACGACGTGCTGTTCCTGAGGGCCGAGGACATCGCGGGCACCGGCGTCGTCACCGGTGACACGGGCTCCGACGTCTGCCTGTACGACCCGGACGTCTCCGGCGCCCGGGACTGCGAGGTCGTCGTCTGACCCGCACCGACGACCGCGCTGGCATACCCTGGCGCGCATGCGAGATCTTGCCTCCGGGATACGGCTCTTCGTCGACGGCCAGCGATGGGTGCTCCGGCGTGGCCGCTGGCTGGGCTTCGGACTGCTACCCGCGCTGATCACCCTCGTCGGCTACGCGGCGACACTGGTCGCCCTCGCCTTCTGGGCCGACGACGCGACCGCCTGGGCCACGCCCTTCGCCGACGACTGGGAGGCGCCGTGGCGCGGCCTGTTCCGGGGACTGCTCACCGCGGTCGCGTTCGGCGGCGGCCTGCTGCTGGCGGTGATCTCCTTCACCGCGGTGACCCTCCTGGTCGGACAGCCCTTCTACGAGTCCCTCGCCGAGCAGGTCGACGCCTGCGAGGGCGGCGCCCCGGACGCCCCCGACGTCCCGCTGTGGCGGGACTTGCTGCAGTCCGCCCGGGACAGCCTGCGGGTGCTGGTCCGCGTCGCGGCCTGGGGCATCGTGCTGTTCGCCGCGGGCTTCATCCCCGTCGTCGGGCAGACCGTCGTCCCGGTGATCGGCTTCTGCGTCTCCGGCTACTTCCTCGCCCTCGAACTCAGCGGGGTGGCCTTCCAGCGCCGGCAAGTGCCGCTGCGGGAGCGGATGCGCATGCTGCGCGGCCGGATGGCGCTCACGCTCGGGTTCGGGGTGCCGTTGATCCTGTGCTTCCTGGTGCCGCTGGTCTCCGTCCTGCTCATGCCCGGCGCGGTGGCCGGCGCCACGCTCCTGGTGCGCTCGCTGATGCCGCCGCAGGAGGACCCGGAGCCGCCGCGGGAGCCCGGTGCGCCCGTGGGACGGCTGGACTTGCGCAAGGCTTGACGTCCTCTTCCCCGGGGGGAGCCCCCGCCTACCGCGCCGTTGAGGGGCCGCGGTGTCGGGTGGGTTCCCGCTTCGTCACGCGGTGCCGGGACGAGTACCGGTCCTCCCGCGCTCCACGGGCAGAGGCGGCCGGTGCGGCCGCCTCGGCGACGTCGACCGCCGCGTGGTTGTCCCGGTCCAGGACGGTCCCGCACGCCGAGCACGTGCGCGCACGGACTCCGGTGGTACGGGGCGAACCGGAGGGAACCATTCCGCCGTCGCGTGTAACTTACTCTCCGACGGACGAGCACGGCAGGGGGAGGCGCGCCATGGTGCAGCGCACCAACCAGTACGACGACAACCCGCAGAGCTACCGCACCTACTGGGTGGGCCGCGGCTACGAACACGACGCAGAGGTGGCCGCGTTGCGCCGGCTGCTCGAAGGGCGGCACTTCGGCCACGCCGCGGACGTCGGCGGCGGCTACGGCCGGCTCGTCCCCGTGCTGCGGGAGTTCGCCGACCGGGTCACGCTGGTGGACGCCAGCCGCAAGCAGCTGAACGACGCCGAGGAGTACCTCAGAGGGCTCGCCGGGGTGAGCATGCGGCTGATGAGCGCGGGCGGCCTCGGCCTGCACTCCGAGAGCGTGGACCTGGTCACCTTGATCCGCGTCATGCACCACCTGCCCGACCCCCGGGCCGCCCTGACCGAGATAGCCCGGATACTGCGCCCGGGCGGCACCGCCGTCGTCGAGACCGCCAACCTCGCGCACGCCGCGAACCGGCTGCGCTACGCGGCGCACCGCCGGCGGGTGCCGCTGACCCCGGTGGACATCCGCTCGGCGGACAACCGCGAACGGGACAGCATCCCGTTCGTCAACCACCATCCGCGCACGGTCGCCGCACAGTTGGAGGCGGCGGGGCTGCGCGTGGAGCGGCGGCTTTCGGTGTCCAACCTGCGCAGCGCGCGGCTGAAGCGCGTGGTGCCGCCCGCGGCGCTGCTGCGGGCCGAGGGCGCGCTGCAGTCCCCGTTGGCCCGCGTGGGGTTCGGCCCCAGCATCTTCTTCCTCGTCCGCAAGCCCGGCAGGGCCCTGTCGTCGTAGTCGCCGCCCCGCGCCCGCGCGGGCCGGTCGTTCACCGGCCGGCGCGGGCGCGGGGTCACTTGACGGACCGGAACGAGCGGCTCTCCAGGGTCTTCCACTCCCCGCACGAGCTCTTCTGCCCCCGGTTCTCGTTGATGGTGCAGTGCGTCTCGACGACCCGGCCGTCCCGGGTGATCGCCTTGATCCACACGCCGGGTCCGGCGGCGGTCACCGTGGCGCTGCAGACGCCTCGCGGGTAGCCGCGGTTGCCGCTGAGGGAGTGCCAGACGAAGCGTCCCCGCGGAAGGGTGCGGCCGCCGACGAAGAGCCGGCCCTCGTACACCGCGACGGAGATCTCCTGGTCGCTCCTGCGGAGGGTGGAGTCGATGCTGACGCAGTCTCCGCCGCGGCCGTCGCCCCGGTCCTCCCGGCGTCCGTCCTCGCGGCCGCCGCCCTGGTCGTCGCCGCGCTGCTGTTGCGGGCGCTGGTCACCGCGCTGGTCACCACGGTCGTCCCGGCCCTGGCCGCCGCGCTCGTCCGCGCCACCGCCCCGGCCCTGGTCGCCCCGGTCGGTCTCCCGGCCGCCCCGCTGGTCCGCGCGCTCGCCGCCGTCCCCGCCGCCCTCGCGGCCGCCCTCGTCGCGGGAATCCCGCTCGTTGTCGTCGTCATCGTCCTCGTCGGCGGCGACGCCGCGGGTGCCGGCCGGCCGGGGGTCGTCCACGGCGGCCCTCGTGCCGGCCGTCGTCGTCACCGTGCCGGGGGTCGTGGCGAGCACGGGCGCCGACACGCCGGCCACGGCGACGGCGAGCGGCACGACCACGCCGGTCAGCCGCCCGTACCGCCGGAACCGGCGTGGCGAAGGCGACCTGCGGTCAGGGCTCATGGGGGACTCCTCGTCGAAGGCGAAAGCCGCAGGGCTTGATCGACGGGATCCGTACCCCCCGGGACGCGGACTCTTTGCCGCTGTCATTCCGGTGGCCCAGAACATTCACGTACGGGCGACGGGGGGTTCACCCGATGCCGGTCCCCACGTCGACAGGCGGGGGCGGCCGGGAGACAATCCCGGCCGCCCCCGCCCGCGGGGAGGGTGGCGCCGCTCAGTGGGTCCCGAAGGAGTGCACCGTGGTGGAGCGGTAGGTCTGCCCCGGCCGCAGGACCGTCGACGGGAACGAGGGCTGGTTGGGGGAGTCCGGGAAGTGCTGGGTCTCCAGGCAGAACCCGTCGCCCTGCCGGTAGACCCGGCCCGAGGAACCGGCGAACGCCCCGGTCAGGAAGTTGCCCGTGTAGAACTGCACTCCGGGCTCGGTGGTGGCGATCCGCATGACCCGGCCGGAGAGGGGCTCGGTGACCGTCACTATGTGCTCGGGCGCGGCCGTGCGGCCCTTGTCGAGCACGAAGTTGTGGTCGATGCCCTGCCCGTACAGGATCTGCTGGTGGGCGGAGCGGATGTCGCGGCCGATCGGCTTCGCCGAGCGGAAGTCGAACGGGGTGCCCGCGACGGGCGCCAGCTCACCGGTGGGGATCAGGGTGGCGCCGACCGGGGTGTAGCGCCGGGCGGCGATCTGGACCTCGTGGTCGTAGACGCCGCCGTCGCCCTCGCCGCGCAGGTTGAAGTACGTGTGGTTGGTGAGGTTGACGACCGTCGCCTTGTCGGTGGTGGCGGTGTAGTCGATCCGCCACCGTGCGTCGGCGGTCAGGGTGTAGACGACCTTGATCTTCAGGGTGCCGGGGTAACCCATCTCGCCGTCCGCGCTGGTGTAGCGCAGCACGAGCCCGGCGTCCGAGCCCGCCGTGAAGCTCTCGACGGCCCAGACCCGCTTGTCGAAGCCCCGGTCGCCGCCGTGCAGGCTGTTCGGGCCGTCGTTGACGGGCAGCTGGTACGTGTGGCCGTCCAGGGTGAACCGCCCGTTCGCGATCCGGTTGCCGTAGCGCCCGATCAGCGCGCCGAAGTACGGGCTGTTCGCCACGTATCCGGCCAGGTCGTCGAATCCGAGGGACACGTTGGCGCGGCGGCCGCGCCGGTCGGGCAGTTCCAGACTCTGGACGACGCCGCCGTACGAGAGCACCTTGAGGGTGATCCCGCCGTTGCTGACCGTCCAGATGTCGACCTTGGTGCCGTCCTCGAGGGTCCCGAAGTGTTCCTTGCTCACCTTGCTCCTGCCAGCGGGCCTGTGCCTGGCGTCGGCGGTCTGCCGCGCCGGGGCGGCCTTGCCGGCCGCCCAGGCGTTCGTCCCGCCGATCGCGGGCGCGACCGCCCCGAGTGCCGCGCCCGCGATCAATGTACGTCTGTCCACTTGCGGCTCCTTCGATAGGTAGCTGCTCTACGAACCGACCTTGCGCTTGTTCCAGACGTCGAAGCCGACCGCGGCCAGCAGCACCAGACCCTTGATGACCTGCTGGTAGTCCGTGCCGATGCCGACCAACGACATCCCGTTGTTGAGCACCCCGAGCACCAGGCCGCCGATGATGGCGCCCAGCACCGTGCCGACGCCGCCGGTGGCGGAGGCACCGCCGATGAAGGCGGCGGCGATGGCCTCGAGCTCGAAGTTGATGCCGGCCTGCGGGACGCCGGCGTTCAGCCGCGCCGCGTAGACCACTCCGGCGAGCGCGGCGAGCACGCCCATGTTCACGAAGACCAGGAAGACGACCCGCTTGTCCTTGACGCCGGAGAGCTTGGCCGCCGCCTGGTTGCCGCCGAGCGCGTACACATGGCGGCCGATCACCGCGTTGCGCATCACGAAGCCGAAGACGATGAGCAGCCCCGCGAGGATGAGCAGCACGATGGGCACGCCGTGGTAGCTGGCGAGCGTCATGGTGAAGGCGACGACGCAGGCGACGATGGCGAGCAGCTTCAGCAGGAAGAAGTTCCGCGGCAGCACGTCGAGGTCGTACGCGAGCTGCTGGCGGCGGTCGCGGATCTCCTGGACGACGGTGATGGCGATCACCACGAGACCGATGAGCAACGTCAGGTTGTGGTAGTTCGTGTGCGGCCCGACCTCGGGCAGGAAGCCGTTGCCGATCTTCTGGAAGCCGCTCGGGAAGGGCGAGATGGACTGGCCCTCCAGGAAGATCTGCGTGCCGCCGCGGAACAGCAGCATGCCGGCCAGCGTCACGATGAACGACGGGATCCCGACGTACGCGATGAAGTAGCCCTGCCAGGCGCCGGCGACCGCGCCGATGAGCAGGCAGGCGACCAGGGCCAGCGGCCACGAGACGTGGTGGTGGATGATCATCACCGCGGCGGCCGCGCTGACGAAGGCCGCGAGGGAGCCGACGGACAGGTCGATGTGGCCGGCGATGATCACGACCATCATGCCGATCGCCAGGATCAGGATGTAGCTGTTCTGGCCGATGAGGTTGGTGACGTTCTGCGGTTTCAGCAGAATGCCGCCGGACCATATCTGGAACAGCGCCGCGATCAGCACCAACGCGATGATCATGCCGTACTGGCGCATGTTGCGCCGTGCCGCCTGCAGCAGGAGGCCGGCGGCTCCTGCTGCCGCGCCGCCGTCCTCGCCGGAGGCGGCCGCGCCCCCGGCGGGCGGCGGAGGAGTTGTGTCGGTCTTCACCGGGCTGCCCATCTCAGTTCCCTCGGTCCATGGTCATGTGGCGCATCAGCACTTCCTGCGTCGCGCTCTCGCGCGGGATCTCCCCCGTCAGCCGGCCCGCCGACATCGTGTAGATGCGGTCGCACATGCCGAGCAGCTCCGGCAGTTCGGAGGAGATGAAGACGACGGCCTTGCCCTGGGCCGCCAGGTCGTTGATGACCGTGTAGATCTCGTACTTGGCCCCGACGTCGATGCCCCGGGTGGGTTCGTCGAGGATGAGGACCTCCGGCTCCGCGAAGATCCACTTGCTGAGGACGACCTTCTGCTGGTTGCCGCCGCTCAGCTTGCCCGTGGTCTCGAAGACCGTCGGGGTCTTGATGTTCATCGTCGAACGGAAGGACTCGGCGACCCGGGCCTCCTCGTGCTGGTTGACCACGCCGCGCCGGGTGACCTTGGACAGGGCGCTCAGCGAGATGTTGCGGCTGATGTCGTCGATGAGGTTCAGCCCGTAGTGCTTGCGGTCCTCGGTGACGTAGGCGATGCCGTGGCCCACCGCCTCCGGGACGGTGCGGGTGCGGATCTCCTCGCCGTGCAGGTAGACCCGGCCGCTGATGCCGCGGCCGTAGGAGCGGCCGAAGACGCTCATGGCCAGCTCGGTGCGGCCGGCCCCCATCAGCCCGGCGATGCCCACGATCTCGCCGCGCCGGACGGTGAGGGAGACCCCGTCGACGACCTTGCGCTGCTGGTCGATCGGATGGTGCACGGTCCAGTCCTCGACGGCGAAGGCCACCTCGCCGATCTCCGGTTCCCGCTCGGGGAAGCGGTGGTCGAGGTCCCGGCCGACCATGCCGCGGATGATCCGCTCCTCGGTGACGGCGCTGTGTCCGTCCTCGTCGGTGGCCTTCATGTCGAGCGTCTCGATGGTCCGCCCGTCCCGCAGGATGGTGATGGAGTCGGCGACCCTGGCGATCTCGTTGAGCTTGTGCGAGATGATGATGCAGGAGATCCCCTGCTCCTTGAACTCCGCGATGAGGTCCAGGAGTTTGCGGCTGTCCTCGTCGTTCAGGGCGGCGGTCGGCTCGTCCAGGATGAGGAGCTTGACCTCCTTGGACAGCGCCTTGGCGATCTCGACGAGTTGCTGTTTCCCGACGCCGATGTCCGCCACGCGGGTGGACGGCGGGTCGGTCAGCCCGACCCGCTTCAGCAGCCGGCCCGCGTGCAGCATCGTCTCGTTCCAGCTGATGACCCCGCGGGTGGAGTGCTCGTTGCCGAGGAAGATGTTCTCGGCGATGGACAGGTACGGGACCAGGGCGAGTTCCTGGTGGATGATCACGATGCCGCGCTGCTCGCTCGCGCGGATGTCGCGGAACTCGCAGGGCTCGCCGCGGAAGAGGATCTCCCCTTCGTAACTGCCGTGCGGATAGACCCCGCTGAGCACCTTCATCAGGGTCGACTTGCCCGCACCGTTCTCACCGCAGATGGCGTGGACCTCGCCCTCGGCGACAGTCAGGGTGACGTCGGAGAGCGCCTTGACCCCTGGGAAGGTCTTGGTGATGGAGCGCATTTCGAGGACGGGTCCGGCCATTCCTGCTTTCCGTTCTCCTCGGGTGGTGGGAAGGGGAAATCGTCGGTCGTGCGACGGGCTCCGGGACTACTGGAGCTCGGACTCCTTGATGTAGCCGGAGTCGATGAGGGCTTCCTTGTAGTTGGACTTGTCGACGCTCACCGGCGGCAGCATGTAGGTCGGGACGACCTTGGTGCGGTTGTCGTAGCTCTTGGTGTCGTTGATCTCCGGCTTGCCGCCGGTGAGCACCGCGTTGCCCATCTGGGCGGCCACCTTGGCCAGCTCGCGCAGGTCCTTGTAGACCGTCTGGGACTGCTCGCCGGCGATGATCGACTTGATCGAGGCGACCTCGGCGTCCTGGCCGGTGACGATCGGCAGCGGCTTGTTGCCGGCGCCGTAGCCCACGCTCTTCAGCGCCGAGATGACACCGCGGGAGATGCCGTCGTACGGGGACAGGACCGCGTCCACGTCCTCCGAGGTGTACGACTTGCTGAGCAGGTCGTCCATGCGGGCCTGGGCGGTGGCACCGTCCCAGCGTAGGGTGGTGATCTGGTTGAGCTCGGTCTGGCCGCTCTTGACCACCAGCTGCTTGTTGTCGATGTACGGCTTGAGCACGTCCATCGCGCCGTTGAAGAAGTACCGGGTGTTGTTGTCGTCGGGTGAGCCGGCGAAGAGCTCGATGTTGAACGGGCCCTTCTTGCTGCCGTCCTTCAGGCCCAGCTTGTCGACGATGTAACCGCCCTGGAGCTGGCCGACCTTGAAGTTGTCGAAGGTGGCGTAGTAGTCGACGTTCGCCGAGCCCAGGATGAGGCGGTCGTAGGAGATCACCTTGATGCCCGCGTCGTGGGCCTGCTGCAGCACGTCGCTGAGGGCCGAGCCGTCGATGGCCGCGATGACCAGGAGCTTGTCGCCCTTGGTGATCATGTTCTGGATCTGGGCGACCTGGTTCTCGACCTTGTCGTCGCCGTACTGCAGGTCGGTCTTGTAGCCCAGGGCCTTGAACTCCTTGACCATGTTGGCGCCGTCGGCGATCCAGCGCTCCGACGACTTGGTGGGCATGGCGATGCCGACGGTGCCGCCCTTCCCACCGTCCTTGTCGCCGCCACCGGTGCTGTCGCTCTGCCCGCAGGCGGTCGCGGTGGCGCCGAGGGCGAGGGTGGCCATCAGCGCGGCGGTGATGCGTGCGGCTCTGGCGATGCGCATGGCTGATCAGATCCTTTCGGCGGCCAGGCGGGGGTCGGTCGCCCGGCCGGTGTCGGTCGCGATGTCCTGGGGGAAGCGGTGGAGCGGGCCCGGCAGCCGCGCGCCCAGCGGGGAGTGCCCGCCGTCCGCGCCCAGCCGGGAGAGCAGGTCGAGCACAAGGCGGCCGCGCCGGACCCGTTCACGGGCGGTCGACAGGGCGACCTCCCGCATCTGGCGCCCGTACGGGTAGATGCCGGGTGCCTTGCTCAACCCGAACTTGAGGTAGATCGGAGCTCCGCGGCGGATCAGCTCCGCCGCGTCGTAGAGCCGTACGAAGCCGCCGAGGTCGTCGGGGGACTCGATGTAGAAGTCCATCGGAGCCCGGCTGACCCGGCGGATCTCGGTGATCTGCTGGAGGGTCAGGTCGGAGGGGATGTTGATGGAGTCGGCGCCCAACCGCTCCCACACCGCGTAGGCGGCCGGGTTGACCGGGCCGACCAGCGCCGAGACCTTGAAGGTGGTGTCGGCCGGCAGCAGCCCCTGCTCGCGCAGCTGGTGCAGCAGCCACAGCACGCCCTCGTCGGCGACCAGCAGGCAGCGCACGCCCAGGGCGGTGGCCCGCAGGGCGTCCTCGACGCAGCCGGCCACCTGGTCGTGGCCGCGGGCACGCAGGCCGCCGCCGCGGGAGTCGGTGCGGGTGGCGGCGCCGATGTCCCAGGTGCCGCGCGGACCGGTGAACAGGCAGAGCTCGACGTCGCGTTCGGCGCAGGCGGTGACCATCTCGGTGATCTCCGCGTCCGTCAGCATCCAGATGCCGCTGCCCTGGCTGATCCGGTGGACCGGAACCTCCAGCCGCTCGCTCTCCTCCAGCACGGTGGCCAGCGCCTCCGGGCCCTCCACGGACGGGATCTCGGTGCGCCAGGTGCCGCCGTCGGGGAAGGAGTGCGGGGAGGTGTCGGCCGGGTCGTCCGCCGGCGCGCCGTGACCGAGGAGGGAGAGCGCGTGCTGGCCCGGGCGGCGGGGGCCGAAGGCGGTGCCGGCCGTGCCGGTGCTCGGGGTGGGTGCGTCGGTCACGGTGCTCCTTCGTTCTCGCCGTTCGGTATGTCGGACGACGTTCGGTTCATTGGGTCTGGGAGGGCGCGGATGGGACATCGTGTGTCCGCCGTGCGGGGAGCGGTCACGGCCGCAGCAGCACCTTCCCCACCTCGGGATCCCGGCTCCCCAGCAGCTCCAGGGCGTCGGCGTACTCCTCCAGGGGCAGGTCGTGCGTGATCAGCGGGGCCGGGTCGAGGATTCCGGCGTCGAAGGCCCGCACGGTGTGGGCCCACGCGGCGGGCGGCGCCCCGAAGACCGTGTGCACGGTCAGCTGGCGCACCACCAGGTCGGTCGGGTCGAGCCCGAGCGCCCCCGGTGCGGGGATGCCCGTCAGCGCCAGCCTGCCGCCGCGGCGCAGCAGCCCCGCCGACACCTGCGCCGCGGAGGGGGACCCGGCGGCCTCGACCACCAGGTCGTACTCCCCTTCGGCGTCGCCCAGTTCGGCGGCGGTGCGGAACCGCGTGGCGCCGAACGAGGCGGCCAGCTCCTCGCGGACCCGCCCGGTGCCCACCACCAGCAGCTCCGCCGGCGACACCGCGGCCAGCAGCTGCACCGCCAGCATCCCGAGCGTTCCGGTGCCGACGACCGCCACTCGCTCGCCCGGCGCGGCCGGGGCCTTCAGCAACGCCGCCGCCACGCACGCGGCCGGCTCCAGCAGCGCCGCGCTGCGTAGGTCGGCCGCGTCGTCCAGGACGTGCAGCAGCCGGGCCGGCAGCATCAGGGCGTCCGCCATGGCGCCGGGCTGCGTGAAGCCGGTCTCCTCGTACGGCGCGCTGCACAGCGTGGTCTCCCCGGCGTGGCAGCGCTCGCAGACCTGGCAGTTGCGGAAGCCCTCGCCGACGACCTTCCGCCCCACCAGCCCCGCGGACACCCCGGCCCCGACCGCCTCCACCGTCCCGGACCACTCGTGGCCCGGGGTGACGGGGTAACGCACGTACCCCTCGGGGCGGGTGCCGGCGTACACCTCCCGGTCGCTGCCGCAGATACCCGCGGCGTGCACCCGGACCAGCGCCTCGCCCGGACCGGGCGGCACCGGTTCGGCCGGCGCGATCCGGTGCCGCCCGGGCCCGTCGAGTACGACGGCGCGGGGGGTGCGGGAGCTCACTGGGCGCCCTTCGGCTTGCGGCGCTCCCAGCCCTCGGCCCACAGGTCGAAACGGGCCTGCTGCTGGGGGAACTCCGCGGCGGCGTCGACGTCCAGCTCGACACCGAGGCCTGGTGCCTGCGAGACGGTGAAGCAGCCGTCCTCGCCGACCACGGGGGCACCCTTGACGACCTTCTTGATGTCGGAGTCCGCGAAGTCGTTGAAGTGCTCGAGGATCTTGAAGTTGGGCGTGCACCCGGCGAGCTGGAGGCTCGCGGCGGTCAGCACGGAGCCGCCGACGTTGTGCGGGGCGACCAGGACGTAGTGGGTCTCCGCGGTGGCGGCGAGCTTGCGCACCTCGTTGATGCCGCCGATGTGCCCGAGGTCGGGCTGGATGATGTCGGCGGCCTGCAGCTCGAACAGCTCGCGGAACTCGTAGCGGTCGTGGATGCGCTCACCGGTCGCGATCGGCAGGTCGGTGTGGGCGGCCACCTTCGCCAGGGCCTTGAGGTTCTCCGGCGGCACCGGCTCCTCGATCCAGCTGGGCTTGAAGGGCGCCAGCTCCTTGGCCACCCGGATCGCGGTCGCCGGGCTGAACCGGCCGTGCATCTCGACCAGCAGCTCGGCCTCGGGGCCGATCGCGTCGCGCACGGCCTCGATGAGGGAGACGGAATAGGTGGTCGCGGCGTGGTCCAGTTCGAAGTGGCCGGTGCCGAAGGGGTCGATCTTCAGCGCGCGGTAGCCGCGCTCCACCACCGCGCGGGCGGCCTTGTGGTAGGCGTCCGGGGTGCGCTCAGTGGTGTACCAGCCGTTGGCGTAGGCCTTGACCTTCTCGTTCACCTTGCCGCCGAGCAACTGCCAGACGGGGACGCCGAGCGCCTTGCCCTTGATGTCCCAGCAGGCCATCTCGATGACGGCGATGCCGGACATGACGATCTCTCCGGCTCGCCCGTAGTCGCCGTACTTCATCCGGCGGACCAGGTCCTCGACCGCGAAGGGGTCCGAGCCGGCTATGTGGTTGGCCTCCGCCTCGCGGAGGTAGCCGAGCAACGCGTCGGTGTGGCCGAGCATGCGGGTCTCGCCGACGCCCGTGAGTCCCTCGTCGGTGTGGACGAGTACATAGGTGAGATTCCGCCAGGGTGTGCCGACCACATGGGTGCTGATGCCGGTGATGCGCACGGGAAGCCGCCCCTTACAGGGTGTTGTTCGAGATTTCGTCACACGTTCGAAATGCTGAAGGGAACGTAGTTACGGGCTCCCGGCGGTGTCAATGGGTGTGTCGGGCGGGTGTCGGCGATGTTGCCGAGTTGAGTCCGTCCGCGCGTGGCGCGTACCGCCCATGTCCGATACCCCGGACGCCGGTCGGTTGAGGTCGCCGGCCATGTCGCCGCCGGCGGTGGCGGCATGGCCGCGTCCTTCCCCTTCCTGCGCCGCACCGTGCACCCGGCGCCGGGGCCGGCCCGGTCAGCGGCCGGCCGAACCCGGGCCGAAGGCCGCCGCGTAGACCAGTCCCGCGAGCTTGGCCTGACCCTCCTCGCTCGGGTGGAACCAGTCCCAGGGGCTGAGCTCCTTCCGGGTGAACCTGTAGTCGAACACGACGCCGCCGTCGTAGCGGCAGCGCTCGTGGCGCGCGCACTCCTGGCGCAGGGCGGCGTTGTACGCCATCACCCTTTCGCGTACGGTCTGGCGTCGTTTCTGGGCGGCCGTGCTCATCGACTCCGCGTCGCCGAGCATCGACGGGCACAGGCCCAGCTTCCAGACCTGCCGCCCCAGCACGTTCTGCCGGCCGACCTCCCACAGCCGCATCAGGTCGGGCACGCTCGCGACGAAGACCTGGGCTTTCGGCAGCCCGCTGGAGAGGGTCCGCAGGGCGGCGGAGAAATCCCGGCGGTATTCGGCCACCGGGGTCATGCGGTCGGTGCTGCGCGCGCACGCGTCGTTGGCCCCCATCAGGATCGTCACCTGCTGCGGCCGCAGTCCGACGGCCTTCTTGGCCTGCGCCGGCAGGTCGCGCATCTTGGCGCCGCTGGCCGCCAGGTTCCAGCTCTGGGAGGCCGGCTTGGCCAGCACCCGGGCGGCCACGCTGGCCACCGAGCGGCGGCTGCCGGTCGCCCACGACAGGTCCGGACAGTCCGTCAGGATCCCGCAGGCGTCGAAGGCGCGGGTGATGGAGTCCCCGAGGGCGGCCAGCGAGGCGGGGCGGGTGTCCCACACCTGCGCCGGGCGCTGCACCGCGCCCGCCCGGCCCGCGGCACCGGCCTCGGTGCTCGACGGGCGGTCCACGGCGGAGCAGCCGGCCGCGAGTGCCGTCGTGAGCAGGGTGGCCAGCCCGACGAGGGCGCCGGCGACCCCGCGGGGGAGCGACTGGCGCATCCGTTCTCCCTCGGACGAGTGGTGACTTCTCGTTGATCCCGACAGTACGTCACTCCTGGCCCGACGCCGCACGGTAGCTTTTTCCCTGACAGGTGGTGCGAAAGAGGTGATCAGAAGTCAGATCTTGTCTCATTCGTTATGATTAGTGCAGAATGTCCACTGCTGTCCCGGATGGCTCGGTTATGGGCATGAGGCCGCTGGGGAAGGCGTACCTCGTCCCACACTGGAGGTCCCGGTGACGACACGTGGAGTCCTGTACGTGCACTCCGCACCCCGCGCGCTGTGCCCGCACGTCGAATGGGCCGTCGCGGGCGTGCTCGGCGTGCGCGTGAACCTGGACTGGATCCGCCAGCCCGCCTCTCCGGGCACGTGGCGGGCCGAGTTCTCCTGGCAGGGGGAACCCGGCACCGCCTCCAAACTGGCGTCCGCGCTGCGCGGCTGGCACCTGCTGCGCTTCGAGGTCACGGCGGAGCCCTGCGCGGGCGCCGAGGGGGAGCGCTACAGCAGCACTCCCGAACTCGGCATCTTCCACGCCGTCACCGGCATCCACGGGGACATCCTCATTCCCGAGGACCGGTTGCGCGCCGCCCTCGTGCGTGCCCGCAAGGGCGAGGCCGACCTGGAGACGGAAGTCGCCAAGCTGCTCGGCAAGCCGTGGGACGACGAGCTGGAGCCGTTCCGCTACGCGGGTGAGGGCGCCCCCGTGCGCTGGCTCCATCAGGTCGTCTGACGCTCCACCACCCACCCCCGTGCCGCGGCGCCCTCCGGCGCCGACGGCCCTTCGCCACCCCTGGTCGCCGCGTCGCCCGGCCACCAGACCTTGGGGCCGATGTCCCGCACCAGCGCGGGAAGCAGGAACGAACGCACCAGCAGGGTGTCCAGCAGCACGCCGAAGGCCACGATGAAGGCGATCTGCACCAGGAAGGCCAGGGGGATCACCCCGAGCGCCGCGAAGGTCGCGGCCAGCACCACGCCCGCCGAGGTGATCACCCCGCCGGTGGCGGTCAGCCCGCGGAGGATGCCCTGCCGCGTGCCGTGACGCAGCGTCTCCTCGCGGACCCGCGTCATCAGGAAGATGTTGTAGTCCACGCCGAGGGCGACCAGGAAGACGAACCCGTAGAGCGGCACCGAGGCGTCCGTCGCCGAGAAACCGAACACGTGGCGGAAGACCAGTGCCGACACGCCCAGGGTGGCCGCGAAGTTGAGGGCGACCGTGGCGACCATGAGCAGCGGCAGCAGCAGGCTGCGCAGCAGTGCCGCCAGGATCACCAGGATGATCGCCAGGACGACGGGGACGACGAGGGTGCGGTCGTGCCGGGCGGTCCGCTGGGTGTCCACCTGCTGGGCCGTGTACCCGCCGACCACCGCGTCCGCGCCGGGCACCGCGTGCACGGCCGTGCGCAGCCGCTGCACCGTGGCCTTGGCGGCGTCGCTGTCGGCGGCGTCCTTCAGCGTCACCTCCAGCAGTACCCGGCCCCCGGCGACGAGGGGCTCGCTCCCGCCGGGGCGCCTGGAGGCGGTGAGCGCGGCGACGGCGTCGACGCCGTCGGTGCCGGCCGCGGCCCTGGTGACCGGGTCCAGCCGGTCCGCCCGCGCGATGACCACGGCGGGGTTCCCCGAACCGCCGGGGAAGTGCTCGCCGAGGACGCGCTGCGCGGTCACCGAGGGGGCCTGGTGGACGAAGATCTCGTCCAATGGCACCCCTCGGGCGGTCAGGGCGGGGGAGAAGGCCGCACAGGCCACCAGCACCGCCAGGCTCGCGGCCCAGACCCGGCGCGGCGTACGGTCCACGAGGGCCGCGATCCGGCGCCACACGCCCTCGCCCTCCGGACGCCTCTCCCGCGGCCGGGCGGGCCAGTAGGCGGCCCGGCCGAGCAGCAGCAGCGTCGCGGGCAGGAAGGTCAGGCTGCTCGCCACGGCGCACACGATCCCGACGGCGCCGACCGGGCCGAGGGCGCGGTTGTTGGTGAGGTCGCTGGCCAGCAGAGCGAGCAGGCCCAGCGCCACGGTGGCCGCACTGGCCACGATCGCACCGGCGGAACGGCGCAGTGCGGCGCGCATGGCCGCGAACCGGTCGCCACGGACCGCCAGTTCCTCCCGGAAGCGGGCGGCGAGCAGCAGGGCGTAGTCGGTGGCCGCGCCGATGACGAGGATCGACAGGATGCCCTGGACCTGGCCGTCCACCCGGACGACGCCGTGGTCGGCCAGGACGTACACCACGCCGCAGGCCAGGCCGAGTGAGAGGACCGAGCCGACGATGATGACCAGGGGCAGCAGCAGCGCACGGTAGACCAGCAGCAGGATCACCAGCACCACGCCGAGCGCGGTGAGCAGCAGCAGCCCGTCGATTCCCGCGAAGGCGTCGCCCAGGTCCGCCTGCGAGGCGGCGGGCCCGGCCACGTGGGCGGTGGTCCCCGCCACCCCGGCCGCCGTCCGCGTGATCCGGCCGACGGTGTCCCCGACGCCGCGGCCGAGGTCGGGGCGGAGCTGTACGACTCCCTGCAGGGCCCTGCCGTCGTCCGAGCGCACCGCGGGGGAGGGGCGGCCGGCCACCCCCTCGGTGCCGCCGAGCGAGGCCAGGGCGGCCGTGGCGGCTTGCTGCTGGGCGTCGGTCACCCGGCCGCGGTCGGCGGTCCAGACGACGATCGCGGGTACGGTCCCGTTCCGGCTGAACGCCTTCCGTTCGGCGATGGCCTTCGTCGACTCGGCGCTGCGCGGCAGGAAGGCCGCCTGGTCGTTGGTGGAGACCTCGCCGAGCTTGCCCGCGTACGGGCCGAGGGTGCCCCCGACGCCCAGCCAGGCGACCAGCAGCACCACGGGAAGCAGCCATCGGACGGCGCGTGGCAGGGATGTCATCGCTCTCTCCCGTGGGATGCGGAACCGGGGATCTCCCCGTGAGGTGAAAATACGTCTCAGCTGTTGAGTATCTCGATGATTGAGATTATTTACGATGGAGGGGTGCCCGACAACTTCCAGGACGAGTCCCCGACCGGGCTGCACGCCTTCGCCGTGCAGCTGCGCCGGATGAACAGCGAGTTCAACCGCGTCGCGCAGGACTTCGCGCATAGCCAGCGCCTGCACCACACCGACGTGCAGGCGCTGGTCGCCGTCCTGGACGGCGACGGCCACGGCGGGGCCATGACTCCCGGCCTGCTCCGCGAACGCCTCAACCTGACCTCCGGTGCCGTCACCGCCTGCCTGGACCGGCTCGAACGCACCGGCCACATCCGCCGCACCCGCGACGCCGTCGACCGCCGCGTGGTCCATCTGCACTACGCCCCCCGGGGGATGGAGGTGGCCCGGGAGTTCTTCCGGCCGCTGGCCCGGGGCACCGACGCGGCGCGCGCCCGCTTCACCGAGGACGAACTCGCCGTCGTGCTGCGCTTCCTGGCCGCGATGAACGACGAGCTGACCGCCCTGCGCGTCCCCGCCGAGGACTGAGCCGGCCGCAGGGCCTACGGCCCCGCCGCGCCCTCCCGGGCCGCCGCGGCTATGTTGCGCGCCATGCCGCCGAACACCACGGCGTGGAACGGCGACACGCTCCACCAGTACGCGTGCCCGGCCAGCCCGCGCGGATGGAACAGCGCCCGCTGTCCGTAGACGGTGCGCCCGGCACGGTCCCGGCCGACCGTCAGTTCCAGCCACGCCAGGCCCGGCAACCGCATCTCGGCGCGCAACCGCAGCAGCCGGCCCGGCTCGATCTCCTCCACCCGCCAGAAGTCGAGCGAGTCGCCGGCCCGCAGGTGCGCCGCGTCCCGCCGCCCCCGGCGCAGCCCGACACCGCCCACGAACCGGTCGAGCCAGCCGCGTACGGCCCAGGCCGGCGGGAAGGAGTACCAGCCGTTGTCGCCGCCGATGCCCTCGATGACCCGCCACAGCGCCTCGGGCGAGGCGTCCACGATCCGCGCCCGGCGGTCGCAGTAGAGGCTTCCGCCCGCCCAGGCCGGATCTGTCGGCAGCGGGTCGCTCGGTGCGCCGGGCGCGGCGGCCGAGGACCAGCGGGTGGCCACGTTCGCCTCCCGGATGCGCTGCAGCGCCAGCCGCAGCGCCCCCTCGACGCCGAGCAGGCCCTCGGGCGGGTCGGGCACCCACCGCGCGATGTCGTGGTCGTGGCAGACCACCTCGTGCCGCAGCGACTCCGTCAGCGGCCGGGCGATCCCGGCCGGGACCGGGGTCACCAGCCCCACCCAGTGGCTCGACAGGCTCGGCGTCAGCACCGGGACCGGCACGATCAGCCGCCGCGGCAGCCCCGCCACCTCGGCGTACTTCAGCATCATGGCGCGGTAGGTGAGCACGTCCGGGCCCCCGATGTCGAAGGCGCGGTTCACCTGCGGCGGGAGCGTGGCGCAGCCCACGAGGTAGCGCAGCACGTCACGGACGGCGATCGGCTGGATCCGGGTGCCCACCCAGCGCGGGGTGACCATCACCGGAAGCCGTTCGGTGAGGTAGCGCAGCATCTCGAAGGACGCCGAGCCGGAGCCGATGATCACGGCGGCCCGCAGCGCCGCCGTCGGCACGCCCGAGGCGAGCAGCACCCGGCCCACTTCGGCACGCGAGCGCAGGTGCGGCGACAGTTCCCGCTCGGGCATCCCGGACGGGGTCAGTCCGCCCAGGTAGACGATCCGCCGCACCCCGGCGGCCTTCGCCCGCGCACCGAAGACCTCCGCGGCCTCCCGGTCGGTCCGCTCGAAGTCCCGCCCGCTGCCCAGGGCGTGCACGAGGTAGTACGCGACGTCCACACCCTCCATCGCCGCCGCCACCGACTCCGGGTCGGTGACATCGCCCTTGACCACCTCGACCTCGCCCGCCCACGGGTGGTCGCGCAGCTTTCCCGGGGTACGGGCCAGGCAGCGCACCCGGTGCCCGGCCGCCAGCAGTTCCGGGACGAGCCGGCCCCCGATGTAGCCGGTGGCGCCCGTGACCAGGCAGGTGAGGTTCATCGCGGGCTCGCCTCCGTACGGGTGAAGGGGCCTGCCGGCCGCCCCGCCGGCAGGAGGGCGCGCACCAGCGCCGTCGCCGTCGCGGCGGCCGGGCGCGGAAACGTCGCGTGCGGGGCCGCGGCGGGCCGTGTGCCCGGCGGGGGGCCGGGCGGCTCCCGGCGCGGGCGAGCGCCACTGTGCGGGGGCCGGTTCGCCGTACTCCTCGCGGCCGGCCGCCCCGTCGGCGCCGGGCGCACCTCCGCGGCCCCGCGCGGCAGTGCCTGCCGCATCCTCGGGGTGTCCGGTGCCGGGTCCTCGGGCTCGCCGTCTCCCCCGCCCGGCCGGTGGCCCCTCCCGGGGGGCCCCACCTCGGGCCCGGCGGCCGGGCGGCCGGTGTGCAGGGCGGGACGCCTCCGGAGCGCGGCGGCCCACGCGCCGGTCCACGCGGCGTCAACGGTCGCGCCGCGGCCGCGGGGACGCCCGGGCGGCGGGTACGGAGGCGACGGTGGCCGCGGCGTGCCGCCGTACGCTTCGGCACCGTACGTCATGGGATGCCCCTCTCGTGAGCCATCCGCCATTATCGGCCGCCTTCCGCGGGGACGCCCGTCACATGCCGCCGGTCCGGACGTGCCGCGTCCGCCGCGCGCGGAGCGCCGCACGCGATCGTTCCTCGCCCGCGGACGGGGGTGCGGTCCGAGCCGCATGCGGGCACCCGCGGCACCGTGGAATGCGACGGCCGCCCTCCGCGGGAACAACGCCGACGGTGACGGTGACGGTGACGGTGACGACGGGCCGCGCCGCGAGCGACCCGTGCGGGCGGCCGGTGGGTTCCCGTCCCCGGCGTGCCCGTGTCCCGTGGTCGGCGACGACGAGGTCGGGCAGCGGCCGGGCCGGTGGACCGCCCGGCGGCCGAGCGGCGGGCCGGCCCGCCATGGCGGGACGACGCGGCCTACGTGGCGCGGGCGCCGCGGAAGCGGGTCAGGGCCTCACCGAGGTCGACGAGGGGTGCGGGGTAGTCCAGGGCCGCCCGTTCGGCCTCGGGGAGCTGCCAGGGGCGGTGCACGGCGCCGCCCGGTACGCCGGCCAGTTCCGGCACCCAACGACGCACGTAGGCGCCGTCCGGATCGAAACGGCGGGCCTGCACCAGGGGGTTGAGCACCCGGTTCGGGCGCGTGTCGGTGCCGGTGCCCGCCACCCACTGCCAGTTGAGCTGGTTGTTCGCGATGTCGCCGTCCACCAGCAGCCGCAGGAAGTGCGCGGCGCCGATCCGCCAGTCCACGTACAGGGTCTTCGTCAGGAAGCTCGCGGCGAGCAGCCGCGCCCGGTTGTGCATCCAGCCCTCGTGCCGCAGCTGCCGCATCGCCGCGTCGATCACCGGGTAGCCGGTGCGTCCCCGGCGCCACGCGTCCGCCTCCGGCCCGTCGCCGCCCCAGCGGTCGCCGCGTGGACGCAGGTCGTGTGAGGCGGCGTCCGGGTGGGCGGCGAGCACCTGGTAGTGGAAGTCCCGCCACGCCAACTGCCGTACGAAAGCGTCCGCGCCGGGCCCGCCCGCGGCCCGGGCGCGCCGGACCAGCTCGGTGGCCGACAGGCAGCCGAAGTGCAGGTACGGCGACAGGCGCGAGGTGGCGTCGCCCGCCAGGTCGTCGTGGCGGTCCCCGTACGCGGCGAGCCCCGACGCCCGCCACGCCCGCCAGCGCTCGCGGCCCTCGGTCTCCCCGCCCGCGGGCAGCCCGGGCGACGTGCCCTCCGGCGCCCCGGGCAGCGGCCGGGACACCACACCGTCCGGGACGCGCACCGCGCGGGGTGCGCCCAGCGGATCGCGCAGATCCGCGGTCTCCCAGCGCCGGAAGTACGGCGTGAACACTCCGAAGCTGTCCCTGCCGGCCGGGGTCAGCGCGCCCGGCGGCACCGCGGTCAGCACGGCGTCGTGCACCCGCAGTTCGCGCCGAACCCCGGTCAGCGCCGTCCGTAGCCGCTCCTCACGCCGGGCGGCGTAGCGGCTCGCCCCGGCGGCGACGTGCACCTGACGGGCGTCGGTCTCGTCCGCCACCCGGCATGCCTCACGGGCCACGTCCCCGCGCCGCAGCACCAGCCGGCCGCCGCGCCTGCGCAGCCCCTCGTCGAGGTCGGTGAGGCAGTCGGCGAGGAAGGCGGCGCGGTTGGGGGTGGCGAAGCCCGCGGCCTCGACGGCCTCGTCGAGCACGAACAGGGGGACGACCTGTTCCGCGGAGTCCAGGGCGGCCCGCAGGACGGGGTTGTCGTGCAGCCGCAGGTCGGAGGTGAACAGGCAGATCGACGTCGTCGTCACGTCCGGTGCACTCTCCTCCTGGCCGGGGTCCCCGTCCGGCGAGCCTATGGCGGGGCTCCGCCCGGCGGCGTGAGGCGCCCCGCCGCGTCGCACCGCCGGTGCGGGGCCGGACGGGCCGAGGCGGCCGTGGCCGTGGAGAAGGCACACGCCGCCGCGACCGACCGCGTCGCACCCCCGGTGCGGGCGAAGAGCAGGACGGCGTCCGCCCATGTGCCGTTCGTGATGAACGTTTTGGCGCCGTTGCTCATGTAGTCGCCGCCGTCGCGCCGGGCCCGCCTCCGCGAGCACGCGACCGGATCGCGCCGGATCTCCGCACCCGCCCGAGCCCACGCCGGCCGCGCGGGCCGTCGTGGGCCGTCTCCTGTCGGGTCGCCCGGGTGGCGGCCCCGCCGCCGCCCCCGACGCTGCCGCCCGGCGGCAGGCGGGAGGCGGCCCGCCCCGGTGACCTCGCCGTGAGGACGGCGCCCGGTACCCGTATGCCCCTGGGGGCTGCGTGGGGCCGCGCGGCGGCGGTCCCGGAGCGGGACACCGACGTGGCGGTCGCCGTCGCCAGGGCGGCCGTACCGGCCGTCCGGGACATCAGGGCGCGGCAGCGCGGCGGCGCTCGCCCGGGCCCCGACGCCGACCCGGGCGCCGACCGCGACTCCCCGCGGCTCCCCGCGGCACACGCCCGGCGTCCGGCATCCGGCGCCGCGAGCGCTACGGATGCGTCCGTCGTACCGTGGCACTCATGTCCGACACCACCTCAGCAGCAGTCCTGGGCACCGGGATCATGGGTGCCGCGATGGCCCGCAACCTGGTCAGGGCGGGTCTCGACGTCCGCGTATGGAACCGCACGAAGGAGAAGGCCGAGCCGCTCGGCAGGGAGGGAGCGCGCGTCGCCGGCACTCCCGCGGAGGCGGTGGACGGCGCCGACGTCGTGCTGACCATCCTGCACGACGCGGACTCCGCCCTCGAGACCATGCGGATGGCGGCGCCGGGCTTGCGCAAGGGCGCGGTGTGGGCGCAGGCCACCACCGCGGGCGTGGGCGCCCTCGGGGCGTTCGCGCAGTTCGCACGCGAGAGCGGCACCGTCCTCCTCGACTCGCCCGTGCTGGGCACCCGGCAGCCCGCGGAGAGCGGGCAGCTCCTGGTGCTGGTCGCCGGGCCGCAGGAGGCCCGGCAGGCGGTCGCGCCGGTCTTCGACGCGATCGGCAGCCGTACCGTGTGGCTGGGGGAGGACGCGGCCGCGGGCGCGGCCAGCCGCCTGAAGCTGGTGATCAACAGCTGGGTGCTGACCGTCACCCACGGCACCGCCGAAGCCCTCGCGCTGGCGAAGGGCCTCGGCGTGGACGCCGCGGACTTCCTCGAGGCCGTCTCCGGCGGCCCCCTCGACATGGGCTACCTGCGCACGAAGACGGCGTCGATCCTGGCCGGCGACTTCACCCCCAGCTTCGCCGTGCGCACCGCGGAGAAGGACGCCCGGCTGATCGTGGAGGCGGGGGAGTCCGTGGGGGTCCGGCTCGACGTGGCGGCGGCCGGCGCCGAGCGGTTCCGCCGTGCGGCCGAACTCGGGCACGCCGCCGAGGACATGGCGGCCACCTACTTCGCCAGCTTCGAGAAGTGATCACCCGATGTGGGGGAAGAGGCTGGTGAAGGACGACGCCGCCTCGGCGGCGTCCCGGCCGAAGGGGGCGTCGAGGTCCCAGATCAGGAAGAGCAGGAAGGCGATCAGGGCGCTGTAGAGCCCGGCGAGGACGAGTTCGCGCCGGGAGCGCCGGATCTGCAGGGTGAAGATCAGCCCGACCGCGACGAGGGCGCCGGTGACCAGTCCGAACCAGACCACCGCCGGCATGGTCGGTCCGGCGTTCTCGCCGCGTGCGGTGCGCGCGTCGTCGGCGGCCGCGACCTGGTCGACGACCGGCTGGTATGCCTGGTTGGCCAGTGCGGTGCGCGGTTCGAAGGCGGTCACGTCGCGGCGCAGCCTGTCGAGCAGTTCCGAGCCGCGCCGGGTGTTCTCCCCGTGTTCGAGCATGTGGGGCAGTTCGGTGTGCGCGACGTAGGAGACGTACGCGTCGACGTCGGCGCGCACCTGGTCGCGCACGGCGGCCGGGTAGACCTGGACGCGCTGGTGCACCTCGTGCAGGGCCTGCGTCTCGCGGTGGAAGGTGTCCTCGGCGGCGCCGCGGGCCTCCCACACGCCGGCGATGGCGAGTCCGAGGACGATGGCGTACACCACGCCGATCATCATCGTCATGTACTCGATGACGTCGGGGGTCTCCGAGGGGTCGTCGTCGTCTCCGATGCGGCGTTGGTTGATGAGCACGATGGTCAGCACCACGGCGCAGGCCGCGGCCATCGCGATGCCCAGGACGAGCCAGTCCGACATCGATCACCTCCGTGAGCGGGCTTGGGAGCGGGGCTTGAGCGCGGCGGCGGACAGCACCGCCGGGGCGGTGACGAGCAGCATGAGATGGACGATGCTCGGCCCCCCGGGCGGGGGCGGCGCACTCGCCTTGCGGTAGGCGGCCGGCGGGAGTTCCGTGCGCGGCGTGGGGGTGGGGGTCGGCGTGGGGGTGGGGGTCGGCGTGGGGGTCGGGGGCGGGGTGGGCTTCGGCTCGGGTGCGGGAGGTGCTTGCGGGGACGCGGGTGCCGGCGGAGGCGGGGGAGCCGGTGCGGGGCGCACCGGACGGGCGGGCGTGGGGCGCGGCGCCGGCGCGCAGGGGTGCCGCCAGGACACCGAGCCCCGTGGACCGCCGCTGCCGGTGCGTGCGCGCACCGTCGACTCGTAGGCGGGGCAGTGCCGCCGCCGGACGGTCGCGGACGAGCCGCTCCTGCCCGTACGGGCGTCCACGGTGTCCCCGCCGTGCGAGATCCGGGCGTGTGCCTCGCCGTCACGGGTCTCCACCCGTACGGCGCCGCCGCCCACGTCCACCCGCACCGTGCCGTCGGGCAGGAACCGGACCACGGGCGGGCCCGGTGGCCCCGGCGGGTCGTGCGCGTACGCCGTCCCCCCGGCCGCTCCCGGTCCCAGCACCGCCAGCGCCGCGGCCGCCGTGAGGCCGGCCGCCCTCAGCCAGATGCTCATGCACATGATGGTGCGCGCAGTCGCGTGCGCCCATCCGGGGGATTCGTCCAATCCCCCCGAAGGACTGATTCGTCAGCTCAGGACGCGCCGCAGCGCACGCCGGGCGCGGTCGGGTGCGGTCCGGTCGCCGAAGAGCTGGACGGCGTGGTTGAGGGAGAAGTAGATCCCGTTCAGTTCGAAGACGAGCTGCTCCGGGTCGGTGGTGGCGGGCAGTTCACCGGCGTCCACGGCGGCCCGGATGTCGCGGGTCAGCCGGCGGCGCCAGACGGCGTAGAGCCGGGCGACCGCGTCCCGCACCGGCCCCTCCCGGCCGTCGAACTCCACGGCCGAGGCGGTGAACAGGCAGCCGCCGGGGAAGGCCTCGCGTTCCCGGTCCAGGTAGGTCACCCAGGCCTCGCAGATCGCGGTCAGCCGGGCGAGGCCCGCAGCGGCCCCGGCGGCCGGCACCCACACGGCGCGGGTGAAGATCTCCGAGGCCCGCCGCAGGGCGGCGATCTGGAGGGCCTCCTTGGTACCGAAGTGCCCGAGCAGTCCGGACTTGCTGATCCCGAGATCGGCCGCGAGCCGGCCGATGGTGAGGCCTTCCAGGCCCTCCACGGAGGCGACCGCGACGCTGCGTTCGATGATCCGCTCGCGGGTGTGGCGTGCCTCGGCGGCGGACTTGCGTGGGCTCATGCGGCCATCGTAACGACCGCTTCCCGTTTAGCGTCCGATCGGTCGGTCGCTATAGTTCGGTCATGACTGCATCCCGTATCGCCGCACTGGGCCACCACCAGCCGCAGCGCGTACTCACCAACGACGACCTGGCAGCCATGGTCGACACCAGCGACGCCTGGATCCGGCAGCGCACCGGCATCGCGACCCGGCACATCGCCGACGCGGACGAGACGGTCGCCGACATGGCCGTCGCCGCCGCCGGCAAGGCACTCGCCACGGCCGGCCTGGACCCCGCCGACGTCGACCTGGTCGTCGTGGCCACCTCCAGCGCCGTCGACCGCAGCCCCAGCACCGCCGCCCGGGTCGCGGCCCGGCTCGGCATGACGGCTCCCGCCTCCTACGACCTCAACAACGCCTGCGCGGGCTTCACCACCGCGCTCGCCGCCGCGGACCACTCGGTGCGGGCCGGCGCGGCCCGGCACGCCCTGGTCGTCGGCGCGGAGAAGATGTCCGACCTCACCGACTGGAGCGACCGCAGTACCTGCGTCCTGCTGGGCGACGGGGCCGGCGCGGCCGTCGTCAGCGCCGCCGGTGCCGCCCCGGGGGCGCTCCCCGGTATCGGCCCGGTCGTCTGGGGCTC
The DNA here is from genome assembly GCA_033793685.1 of Streptomyces sp. ME19-03-3. Lineage (GTDB taxonomy): Bacteria > Actinomycetota > Actinomycetes > Streptomycetales > Streptomycetaceae > Actinacidiphila. The sequence continues at coordinate 224,050 of JARAXD010000009.1, forward strand.
GGACCCCACCCGCGCCGACGCCGTACGCCTGGCCGGGGCCTGGCAGCCCCGCTTCGCCCAGGACGGTCAGGCGGTCTTCCGCTGGGCCACCACGACACTCGCGCCGATCGCCGAGGAGGCCTGCCGACGTGCCGGTGTCGCCGTCGGCGAGCTCGGCGGCATCGTGACGCACCAGGCCAACCTGCGGATCATCGAGTCGGTCGTACGCGAACTGGGCGCCCCGCAGGCGGTGGTGGCCCGTGACGTCGTGGACTCCGGCAACACCTCCGCGGCCTCGGTGCCGCTCGCCTTCTCCAAGCTCGTCGAGCGCGGCGAGCTCACCCCCGGCGCCCCCGTGCTGCTGCTCGGCTTCGGCGGCGGGCTCTCCTGGGCCGGGCAGGTCGTCGGCTGCCCCTGACCCGGGAACGACCGAGGGCCGTACGGCTCAGGCCTTGAAGGCCATGACCACGTTGTGGCCGCCGAAGCCGAAGGAGTTGTTGATCGCCACGATCGGGCCCTCGGGCAGCTTCCGCGCCTCGGTGGAGACCAGACCGGGGTCGATCTCGTCGTCGAGCTCGTCGATGTTGATCGACGGCGGGGCGATCCGGTGGTGCAGGGCGAGGACGGAGGCGACCGTCTCGATACCGCCGGCGCCGCCCAGCAGGTGACCGGTCATCGACTTGGTGGCGGAGATGGCCACGTGGTCGAGGTGGTCGCCGAGCACCTTGCGCAGCGCCTTGACCTCGGCGACGTCACCCTGCGGGGTGGAGGTCGCGTGGGCGTTCAGGTGCGCGACCTGCGCCAGGTCCAGGCCGGTCGCGGTGATCAGCTGCTCCAGCGCGGTGGCGATGCCGCGGCCGGTGGGCTCCGGCTGGGCGATGTGGTGGGCGTCGGACGACAGTCCCTGGCCCAGCACCTCGGCGTAGACCCGGGCACCGCGCCTGGCGGCGTGCTCGGCCGACTCCAGGATCACGACGCCGGCGCCCTCGCCGAGGACGAAGCCGTCACGGCCCTTGTCGTACGGGCGGGAGGCGCCCCGCGGGTCGTCGTTGTTCTTGGACATCGCCATCATGTTGGCGAAGGCGGCGATCGGCAGCGGGTGGATGGCCGCCTCGGTGCCGCCGGCCACCACGACGTCCGCGCGGCCGGAGCGGATCATCTCGTACGCGTAGCCGACCGCCTCCGCGCCGGAGGCGCAGGCGCTGACCGGGGTGTGCACACCGGCGCGGGCGTTGACCTCGAGGCTGACGTTGGCCGACGGGCTGTTGGGCATCAGCATCGGCACGGTGTGCGGGGACACCTTGCGCGCGCCGGAGTTCTTGAGGTTGTCGTACTGGTCGAGCAGTGTGGTGACGCCGCCGATGCCGGAGGCGATGACCGTGCCGAGGCGATCGGGGTCGACGGAGGCGTCCTCGCCGGCCTTGGCGGTGAAGCCCGCGTCGGCCCAGGCCTCACGGGTGGCGATCAGCGCGAACTGCGCCGAGCGGTCCAGCTTGCGGGCGACCGGGCGGGGCAGCACTTCCAGCGGCTCCACGGCGATCTGCGCGGCGATGCGGACCGGCAGTTCCGCGGCCCAGTCCTGCTCCAAGGGTCGGACGCCAGAACGTCCGGCGGTCAACCCTTCCCAGGTCGACGCGCTGTCCCCGCCCAGCGGAGTGGTTGCGCCGATACCGGTGACGACCACGGTGTGATTGGTCGGGCTCACAGGGATTGTCTCTCCACGTCTAGAAGGGCGGGCGACAGACGCGTCGTCCGGGGTGGCCCAATCTCAGGCCTGGGCCTTGAGGATGTAGTCGACGGCGTCGCCGACGGTCTTCAGCTGCTTGACGTCGTCGTCCGGGATCTTGACCTCGAAGCGCTCCTCAGCGGCGACGACGACCTCGACCATGGACAGCGAGTCGACGTCCAGGTCGTCGGTGAAGGACTTGTCCAGCTGGACGTCCTCGGTCGGGATGCCGGCGATCTCGTTCACGATCTCCGCGAGACCCTCGACGATCTCTTCCTGGGTGGCCATGGCGGCGCTCTCCTTCTTCGTGCTGGTTACTACGGGCTGCGGCGGGCGGGAGTGCGCGCCGCGGGGGATGGTGCCTAGGGGAGGGTAACGACAGTGGCGGCGTAAACGAGCCCTGCCCCGAAACCGATGATCAGCGCCGTGTCGCCGCTCTTGGCCTGCCCGGTGGCGAGCAGGCGCTCCATCGCGAGCGGGATCGACGCGGCGGAGGTGTTGCCGGTGGTCTCGATGTCGCGGGCGACCGCGACGTGCTCCGGCAGCTTGAGCGCCTTGATCATCGAGTCGATGATGCGCATGTTGGCCTGGTGCGGGATGAAGACGTCCAGGTCGTCCGCGGTGATCCCGGCGGCGTCCAGCGCCTGCTGGGCCACCTTGGCCATCTCGAACACCGCCCAGCGGAAGACCGTCTGGCCCTCCTGGGTGATCGCGGGGAACTTCAGCTCCCCGTCCTCGCCCACCGGCAGTTGCGAGACGTCGCCCACGCGGAAGCGGTCCCATGCCACGGTCTGGGTGATGGTGTCCGACTTGTCGCCCTCCGAGCCCCAGACGGTGGGGCCGATCTCGGGCTCGTCGGCCGGGCCGATGATCACGGCGCCCGCGCCGTCGCCGAAGAGGAACGCGGTGGCGCGGTCCGACTTGTCCGTCAGGTCGCTCAGCCGCTCGACGCCGATCACCAGGACGTGGCGTGCGCTGCCCTCGGTGACCATGCCCTTGGCGAGGGTCACGGCGTAGGCGAAGCCCGCGCAGCCCGCCGAGATGTCGAAGGCGGCCGGCTTGCCGGCGCCGATCCGGTGCGCGATCTCGGTCGCGACCGCCGGAGTCTGCTTGAAGTGGGAAACGGTGGCGACGATGACGCCCTCGATGTCCTCGGCCGAGATGCCCGCGTCCGCGATGGCCTTGCCCGCGGCCGTGACCGACATCTCCGCGACCGTCTCCTCCGGGCCGGCCCAGTGCCGCGAGGCGATGCCGGAGCGGGAGCGGATCCACTCGTCGCTGGAGTCGATGCTCTCCAGGATCACCTCGTTGGGCACCACACGGGTCGGCCGGTAGCCCCCGACGCCCATGATGCGCGCGTACGGGGAGCCCTTGCTGGGCTTGATCTTCGCCATGTCTGCGGGGACTCCTATTCCTGGGTGCCGTGCTCGGCCACGATCGCGCGGGCGGCCTCGAGGTCGTCCGGGGTCTTCAGGGCCAGGGTCGCGACACCGGGCAGTGCGCGCTTGGCCAGCCCCACCAGCGTGCCACCCGGCACCAGCTCGATGATCGCGGTGACGCCGAGCTCCTTGAAGGTCTCCATGCACAGGTCCCAACGGACCGGGTTGGACACCTGCGACACCAGGCGGGAGACGATCTCCGCTCCGGATGCGACGACCGCGCCGTCGGTGTTGGACACGTACGGCAGCGCCGGGTCGTGGACCTGCAGCGTCCGGGAGAGCTCCTCCAGCACGGCCACGGCCGGGGTCATGTGGTGGGTGTGGAACGCGCCCGCCACCTTCAGCGGGATGACCCGCGCCTTCTCCGGCTTGTCCGAGGCCAGCTCCGCGAGCTGCTTCGCCGTGCCGGCCGCCACGATCTGGCCGGCGCCGTTGATGTTCGCCGGGGTGAGGCCGAGGCTCTCCAGGTGGGCGACGACCCTGTCCGGATCGCCGCCGAGCACGGCCGCCATGCCGGTCTCGGTGACGGCCGCGGCCTGGGCCATCGCGCTGCTGCGGGTGCGGACGAAGGTCATCGCCGCCTCGGCGCTCAGCACGCCGCCGACGGCCGCCGCCGTGATCTCCCCGACGCTGTGACCGGCCACGGCGCCCAGCGCGGAACGCGCGGCGGCCGGGTCGCCGAACAGCTGCTCCGCCGCGATCAGCCCGGCCGCGACCAGCAGGGGCTGGGCGACGGCGGTGTCACGGATCTCCTCGGCCTCGGCCTTCGTGCCGAAGCGGGCGAGGTCGAGCCCGGCGGTCGCGGACAGACCGTCGAGACGGTCGGCGACGCCGGGCAGTTCGAGCCATGGGTTCAGGAAGCCGGGGGCCTGGGCGCCCTGGCCGGGAGCGACGAGTACGAGCACGCTTTCAACTCTCTCTTGAGCGAGGTGATCCACGCCGGTGGGGACAGGGACCAAGAACCGACGGGCGATTTGTTGGTGTCCCACAAAGGCCCCGAGCGCATCAGGGTGTCTGGGCCGCGTCGGAGAGCCGGCCCAGGATGAGCGCGATGCGGAGGGTGAACGCGGAGCGCACGTCCGAGGGCGACCAGCCGGTGACATCCGTCACACGTCGGAGCCGGTAGCGAACGGTGTTGGGATGGACGAACAACATCCGGGCGGCTCCTTCCAGCGACGAGGCCTGTTCGAGGTAGACGGACAGAGTCTCAAGCAGTGCCGAACCAGCTTCCTCCAACGGCCTGTAGATCTCCTCCACCAGCTGATCGCGGGCGTGTCGGTCGCCCGCCATCGCGCGTTCCGGGAGGAGGTCGTCGGCGAGCACCGGGCGCGGCGCGTCGGGCCAGGCGGCGCACGCCCGCAGGCCCGCGGCCGCCGCCTGTGCGGACTTCGAGGCCGCCAGCAGGTCGCCCACCACGGGCCCGGCCACCACCGGCCCGGCCGCGAACGGCCCGATCAGCGCCTTGGCCACCCGCAGCGGCTCCCCGTCCCCGCCCGCGACCACGATCAGCCGGTCACCGAGGACCCCGGTGAGCACCTGCAGCTTGGCGTGCCGCGCCGCCCGCCGGATCGCCTCCACGGTGAGCTCGCTGTCGCCGTCGGGTGCCGTGCCCAGCACCACCGCGATCCTGTCGGGGGAGCTCCAGCCGAGCGCCGCCGCCCGCGACAGCACGCCCTCGTCGGCCTCACCGGACAGCACGGCGTTGACCACCAGGGACTCCAGCCGGGCGTCCCAGGCGCCGCGCGCCTCGGCGGCCTGGGCGTAGACCTGGGCCGTCGCGAAGGCGATCTCCCGCGCGTACACCAGCAGCGCCTCGCGCAGCACCGACTCGTCGCCGGGGGCCGCGACCTCGTCGATCGCCGCCTCCATGACCTCGATGGTGGTGCGGACCATCTCCACCGTCTGCCGCAGCGAGATCGCCCGCGTCAGCTCCCGCGGGGCGGTGCCGAAGACGTCGGTGCTGATCGCCTGCGGGGTCTGCGGGTGGCGGAACCACTCCGTGAAGGCCGCGATGCCCGCCTGCGCGACCAGCCCGATCCACGAGCGGTTCTCCGGGGGCATGGCCCGGTACCAGGGCAGCTGCCCGTCCATCCGCGCGATCGCGGCCGCCGCCAGGCGCCCCGCGGACTTCTCCAGCCTCTTCAGCGTGGCGGAGTGGGGGTGGTCGCGGGCGGGGTCGTATGCGTTCAGCGCGGGTTCTGGCACGGGTACAAGCCTGCCTTATCCGGGCGCATGCCCGGCACGACCCCCTCTGCTCCGTGCACCCTCCTCAGATACGGCCTCCCGCGGCGGAGTCCGCGGACAGCCGCTGGGCGAGGTAGACCGGGATCACCGATGCGGCGATCAGGACGGCGGCCACCACGTTGACGACGGGTGCCTGCTGCGGCCTGGCCATGTTGCTGAAGATCCACACGGGGAGGGTCTGGACGCCTGGACCCGCGGTGAAGGTGGTGACGACGATCTCGTCGAAGGAGAGGGCGAAGGCGAGCAGCCCGCCCGCCAGCAGCGCCGAGCGCACCAGGGGGAAGGTGATGTCGCGGAAGACCTGGAAGGTGTCGGCCCCCAGGTCCATCGCCGCCTCCTCGTACGAGCCGGAGGTGCGCCGCAGCCGGGCCACGACGTTGTTGAAGACCACCACGACGCAGAAGGTGGCGTGGCCCACCACGACAGTGAACAGGCCCAGCCCGACGCCGAGCGGCTCCAGCACCGTACGGAAGGCGGTGTTCAGGGCGATGCCCGTGACGATGCCCGGCAGCGCGATCGGCAGCACGACGACCAAGGAGAGCGCCTCCCGCCCGAAGAAGCGGTACCGGGAGACTGCGAAGGCGAGCAGGGTGCCCAGCACCAGGGAGACCGCCGTCGCGCCCAGGCCCGCCTTCACCGAGGTCCACAGCGCGGAGCGGGCGCCGGAGCTGTGCCAGGCGTCGGCCCACCAGTGCAGGGTCAGGCCCGAGGGGGGCCAGCCGAAGCCGCGGGCGGCGTTGAAGGAGTTGAGCAGGACGAGCAGCAGCGGCACATAGATGACGGTGAAGCCCAGCACGGCCGCCACGCGCAGGACGATGCGGGCGGGACGGGACAGTTGCATGGTCACGGCCTCACAGACTCTGGAGCGCGCCGGTGCGCCGCATGGCCAGCAGATAGACGACGATGATCGCGACCGGCACGGTGCCCAGCGCGGCCGCGAGCGGCAGGTCGAGGGTGATGTTGGAGTAGACGACGTTGCCGATCAGCTGGGTCTTGCCGCCGACGATCTGCACGGCGATGTAGTCGCCGAGGCTGAGTGAGAAGGTGAAGACCGAGCCGGCCGCGACCGACGGCAGCACCATCGGGAGCACCACCGACCGGAAGGTGTGCCAGGTGCGGGCCCCAAGGTCGGCGGAGGCGTCCAGCAGACCGACCGGCAGCCGCTCCAGACCGGCGTGGATCGGCAGGATCATGTACGGCAGCCACAGGTAGGCCAGCACCATGATCGTCGCGGGCAGGCCGTAGCCGGGACTGCTCAGACCGAGCGGCCGCAGCGCCCAGTCCAGCGGCCCGTCCTCGGAGAGCATGATCCGCCAGGCGTACGCCTTGACCAGGTAGCTCGCCCACAACGGCGTGAGCACGGCGACGACCAGCAGGCGCCGATACCTCGGGGCGGCCACCCGGGCGGTGTAGAAGGCGATCGGGAAGGCGACGACGACGTCGATCGCCGTCACCGCGACCGCGACGCCGAGGCTGCGCAGGGCGACGTCCCGGTAGACGTCCGTGGTGAGGACGGCGCGGAAGTTGTCGGTGCTCCAGACCTTGACCACGTCGGAGGTGAAGGCGTCGGTCGTCCAGAAGGCGGAGAGGAAGAGCGCGGCCAGCGAGCCCAGGTACGCGAGGACCAGCCACAGCAACGGGGCGGACAGCAGCAGCGACAGCCGCAGCCGCGGGCGGCGGTGCAGGGAACCTGCCAGCCGCCGCCCGGGGGCGCGGCTCGTCGTGGTGGACGGGGTGGATCGCGTGGAGGGGGTGGACGTGGTGGTCACGAACGGCTCAGCCCTTGATCTCGGTCCAGGCCTGAACCCACTTGGCGTACGGCACGCAACGGACGTCGGTGCGGCCGTCCAGGCACTGCGGGATGGGCGTGTTCCAGAAGTGGACCTGCTTCCAGTACGGCTCGTCGGCCGCGTGGAAGACGGTGCAGTGGTTCCTGTCTGCGGTCAGGGCGCAGGACTTCTCGTTCGCCGGGGCCTCGCCGAACCACTCGGCGACCTGGGCATTCACCTTCGGCGAGACGATCCAGTCCAGCCACTTGTAGGCGCAGTTGGGGTGCTGGGCCTTGGCCGAGACCATCCAGGTGTCGGACCAGCCGGTGGCGCCCTCGCTCGGCAGGACGGCCTCGACCGGTGCCTTCTCGGCCTTGGCGAGGTTGGCGATGACCTGCCAGCTGGTGCCGATGACGGAGTCGCCGCTCTTGAAGGCGGAGATCTCCTTCAGGTAGTCGCTCCAGTACTCGCCGACGTCCGCGTTCTGCGCCTTCAGCAGGGCGACGGAGGCGTCGAACTGCTTCTGGTCCAGTGCGTACGGGTCCTTGATGCCCAGCTCCGGCTTGGTCTTCATCAGGTAGAGCGCGGCGTCCGCGATGTAGATGGCGGAGTCGTAGGCGGTGACGTGGCTCTTGTAGGGGGAGGCCTTGTCGAAGACCGCCGACCAGGAGGTGGGGGCCGGGGAGACCTTGTCGGTGCGGTACATCAGCAGGTTGGCGCCGCGGCCGTGGGGGATGCCGTAGGCGACCCCGGCCACCGAGTTCCACTTCTGCATCTTCAGGCTGGCGAAGACGTCCTTGTAGTTGGGGACCAGGTCGGTGTTGACCGGCGCCGCGTCGCCCGAGGCGATGAGGCGCAGCGAGGCGTCGCCGGAGGCCGAGACGGCGTCGTACTGGCCGGTCTTCATCAGGCTGACCATCTCGTCGGAGGTGCCCGCCACCTTGGTGTTGACCTGGCAGCCGGTCTCCTTCTCGAACGGGGTGACCCAGTCGACGGACTTGTCGTTGGAGCCGTCCTCGGTGTAGCCGGCCCAGGCGATCAGGTTGACCGCGCCCTCGGTCTTGCCCAGGGCCTTGGGCGCGCTGAGTTTGGGCGGGGTGAAGGCGCCGCCGGAGGAGCCGGCGCCCTTGTCGGAGGACGACCCGCCGCAGGCGGTGGCCAGGGCCAGGACGGTACAGGCTGCGAGGGCACGGGTCAGACGCACGTGGACTCCGTTTCCGGACGGGAGGACTGGACGGTGACGTTGTGTCGGCGGTGCCACTGGAGGCGGACACGGGTTCCCCGGTAGGCGGCGACGTCGGCCGAGGAGGTCTCCTGGTTCTGCTGCAGGGCGGTCAGCCGGCCGCCCTCGTCGAGGTCGACCAGGAAGCGCGTGGTGTCGCCGAGGTAGATGACCTCGGCGACGGTGCCGGTGACGGTGCGCAGCCCGTCGTCCGAAGCGTCCGAGGATTCCGTGGGGCCGGTGGGCGCGCCGGGGCCCAGCAGGCGGATCTTCTCCGGGCGGACGCTGTAGGTCCCGGTGTCGTCCGTCAGCAGGTTCGAGGTGCCCACGAAGCCGGCGACGAACGGCGTGGCCGGCCGCTCGTACACCTCGGCGGGGGTGCCGACCTGCTCGATCCGGCCGCCGTTGAAGACCGCGATCCGGTCGCTGAGGGTCAGCGCCTCCTCCTGGTCGTGGGTGACGAGGACGAAGGTGATGCCCACCTCGCGCTGGATCGCCTTCAGTTCGACCTGCATCTGCTCGCGCAGCTTGAGGTCGAGCGCCCCCAGCGGCTCGTCGAGCAGCAGCACCCGGGGACGCCCCACCAGGGCACGGGCCAGCGCGACCCGCTGCCGCTGGCCGCCGGACAGCTGTGCCGGACGGCGCCCGCCGAACCCCTCCAGCCGGACCGAGGCGAGCGCCGCGCGGGCGCGCTCGGCCCGCTCCGCCTTGGGCACCTTGCGCACCTTCAGGCCGTAGGCGACGTTCTGCTCCACCGTCATGTGCGGGAAGAGCGCGTAGTCCTGGAAGACGGTGTTGACGTCCCGCTCGAAGGGGGCGAGCCGGATGACGTCCCGTCCGGCCAGCTCCACGGTGCCGGCGGTGGGGGCCTCGAATCCCGCGACCATCCGCAGCACCGTGGTCTTGCCGGAACCGGAGGGGCCCAGCATCGAGAAGAACTCGCCGTCGGCGATCTCCAGGTCCACCCCGGCGACCGCCTGCACCCGGCCGAAGGACTTGCGCAGGTCCCGCAGGCGTACGGCGGGAGTCCCGAGGTGCGTTTCCTTGGCCGTTCCCTCCATCGGCGGGGAACCTTTCTCTTCGCCGGAGTGTTGATCAAAAACCTATGAAGTTATATTTCAGAGGACAAGGCCCGGCCGGGGTAAAACTTTCCCCAAGTGAGAAGGTGTGCGGGTGAGCAAACTTTCGAATGGCGCACTGCACGCCGTCTTCGCACCGGTCGGCAACCTCGCCCGGGTCGACGCGGTCGTACGGCGCCTTGCGGACGCCATCGAGCTGGGCCTGCTCGCCGACGGCGAGCAGCTCCCCGGTGAGAGTGAGCTCGCCACCCGCCTCGGTGTCTCCACCGTGACCTTGCGCGAGGCCCTCATGGCCCTGCGCCAGCAGGGACTGGTCACCACCCGCCGCGGTCGCGGCGGCGGCAGCTTCGTCACCGCCCCCGACCAGTCGCACACCGCCCGGCTCGGCCACCGGCTGGCCGACTGGAGCACCGAGGAACTGCGGGACATCGCCGACCACTGGGCCGCCGTCGCGGGCACCGCCGCCCGGCTGGCCGCCGGGCGCACCGAGCCCGAGGACCTCGCCTCGCTGGAACGCTCCCTGGAGGAGTTCGAGGCCGCCGCCGACCTCACCGCGCGCGGCCGCGTCTACGGCAGGCTGCACGTGGAGCTCGCCGCTGCCGCCCAGTCGGCCCGTCTCACCAAGGAGGAGATCCGTATCCAGGCGGAGATCGGACCGCTAATCTGTCTCGCACTCGGGGAGGACGACGCCCGCGCGGCGGTCGTCGCGCTGCACCGCGCGCTGCTCGGCGCCGTGCGCGACGGCGACGCGGAGCTGGCCCGGTCCCTGGCCGAACGGCGGGTGCAGGACGCGATGGAGCGCCTGATCGGACTGCGTCTGACCGCCACCGGCTGACCCGGGCGTCCGCATCACCCGTCCTCCCGCACCGGAGGCAGCCGCCGTGGCCGTCAGCTCAACCGCCTTGGCCGAAAACGTCGTCGCCGACGTCGTGGACCGGGTCCGCCGCACCCTGGAGGACGTCTTCGCCGCCGTCGCGCAGGTTGCCGAGCGCACCACCGCCATCGCCGCGGTCCGTGCCGCCGGCCGGACCCCGACCACCGCCGACCTCGCCGCCCTGCGCCCGCTGCTGCACGAGCGGTTGCGGCGCCGGCACGACCTGATCTCCGGTATCGGCTTCATCGCGGAACCGGGGCTGCTCGGCGACGTACCGGCCTGGCTGGAGTGGTGGCAGAACCACGGGGAGGACGGCCTGCGGCCGCTGCTGCCCGACCTCGACCCGGGCACCTCGGCCTACTCCGACTACACCCACTGGGACTGGTTCGCCCTGCCCCGCGCCACCGGTGAACGCGCCGTGGCCGGACCGTACGTGGACTACCTGTGCTCCGACGAGTACAGCCTCACCCTGTCGGTGCCGGTCCAGCACGGCGGTCGCTTCCTCGGCGTCGCCGCCGCCGACGTCTACCTGCGCCACTTCGAGGCCGCCGTGCTGCCCCTGCTGCGCCGCCTGCCTGCGCCCGCCGCGCTGGTCAACGCACGCGGCCGGGTCGCCGCCTCCACCGATCCTCGGCACCTGGCCGGTTCCCTCCTGCGCAGCATCAGCGGCCGGTCCTGCGGACCGATCCCGCTGACGCTGGTCACAGATCTGCCAGCACCGCGTCCGTGAGCGCGGGCCACAGCGGCAGGGCCCACGCGTCGAAGTCACGGTCCGTCAGGACGACGCAGGCCGCGCCGGCGTCGGGATCGACCCACAGGAAGGTGCCCGACTGGCCGAAGTGGCCGAAGGTGCGCGGGGAGGACGCGGCGCCCGTCCAGTGCGGGGACTTGTGGCCCCGGATCTCGAAGCCCAGGCCCCAGTCGTTGGGGTTCTGGCCGCCGTAGCCGGGCAGCACGCCCTTGAGGCCGGGGAAGGCGACGGAGGTCGCCTCGGTGACGGTCTGCGGGGCCAGCAGCCGCGGTGCCTGCAGTTCGGCGGCGAAGCGGACCAGGTCGTCGACGGTGGAGACCGCGCCGGCGCCCGCCGAGCCCGGGCAGTCGGTGTGATGCATGCCGAGCGGTTCCAGCACCCCCTGTCGCAGGTACTCGGCGAAGGGGATCCCGGTGGCCTTGGCGACATGGTCCGCCAGCACGTCGAAGCCGGCGTTGGAGTAGATCCGCCGCGTGCCGGGGACCGCCATCACCCGGTACTCGTCGAAGGCGAGGCCGGAGGTGTGGGCGAGCAGGTGCCGTACGGTCGAGCCCTCGGGGCCGGCCGGTTCGTCCGGCTCGATCGCACCCTCCTCGATCGCGACCAGTGCCGCGTAGGCGGAGAGCGGTTTGGTCACCGAGGCCAGCCGGAAGCGCCGACCGGTCTCGCCGTACGCATCCAGGACCGTGCCGTCACGGCGCACCACCGCCGCCGCGGCCGTCGGGACAGGCCAGTTCTCGATCGCGCTCAGGCTGTTCAGGCTCCGCATGCCCGCGAGCCTAACGAAAGTCCTTGCCTGGAGTGCACTCCAGGGTTTTAGCGTGGAGGCCATGACCGTGAGGCAGGTGGCCCAGGACAAGCCCGCAAGCGTGCTCAGCTGCGCGGAGGGGGCACGGCACCCCCTTCCGGACGGCAGGGACCGCTACACGATCGGCGAGGTGTCCGCCATCACCGGCCTGAGCGCGCACACACTGCGCTGGTACGAGCGCATCGGGTTGATGCCGCACGTCGACCGCTCCCAGACCGGACAGCGCCGCTTCACCAACCGGGACCTCGACTGGCTGGCCTTCGTCGGCAAGCTGCGGCTGACCGGGATGCCGGTCGCGGACATGGTCCGCTACGCCGAGCTGGTGCGGCTGGGGGAGCAGACCTTCTCCGCCCGCCGCGAGCTGCTGGAGTCGACCCGGCGCGACGTGCTGCGGCGGATCACCGAGCTGCAGGGCACCCTCGCGGTCCTCGACCACAAGATCGACACCTACGCTGACGCCCGCCGGGCGCCGGAGAGGGCATGAACGGCATGAGCGACACCACCAAGCCGATCGCGAAGGTCGTGCTCGGCACGGACGGGCCCCTGGTCGGCGTGCAGGGCCTGGGCTGCATGGGCATGAGCGAGTTCTACGGCCCCACCGACGAGGCCGCCGCCCGCGCCACCCTCGACGCGGCACTGGACCTCGGGGTCACGCTCCTCGACACCGCCGACGTGTACGGCCTGGGGGCCAACGAGGAGTTCATCGGCCCCTTCGTGCGCGAACACCGGGAGGAGATCACCCTCGCCACCAAGTTCGGCATCGAGCGCAAGGCCGAGGACCTGCGGTACCGGGGCGTGCGCAACGACCCCGGGTACATCCGGCAGGCCGTCGACGGCAGCCTGCGCCGCCTCGGCGTGGACGTCATCGACCTGTACTACCTGCACCGCCGCGACCCCGCCGTGCCGCTGGCCGAGTCGGTCGGCGCGATGGCGGAACTGGTGCGGGCGGGCAAGGTGAAGCACCTGGGGCTGTCGGAGGTGACCGGGGCCGAACTGCGCGAGGCGCACGCCGTGCACCCGATCGCCGCCGTGCAGTCGGAGTGGTCGCTGTTCAGCCGGGACGTGGAGATCTCACTGACCGGAGCCGCCTCCGAGCTGGGGGTGGCGCTCGTGCCGTACTCCCCGCTGGGACGGGGCTTCCTGACCGGCTCCTTCCAGGACGCCTCCCAGCTGCCGGAGGGCGACTTCCGCCAGTACCAGCCCCGCTTCTCCGGGGAGAACGCCAAGCGCAACCACGACCTGCTGGAGCCGCTGCGCGAGATCGCGCAGGCGCACGGCGCCACGCCCGGCCAGATCGCCCTGGCGTGGGTGCAGCAGCGCTCGCGGGTGCACGGGCTGACGGTTGTGCCCGTCCCGGGCACTCGCAGGGCCGAGCGGCTGCGGGAGAACGCCGCCGCCACCCGGATCGTCCTCGACGAGGCCGAGCTGGGGCGGCTGGAGTCGATCGCGGGGCAGGTCGCGGGTGACCGTTACCCGGACATGTCCTCGACGTCGGCGGCGCGCGAGTAGCCGTCGGGGTCGGGGGCGGGCCGCGTCCGCGTGGCCCGCTGGACCGCCGCGACGACCGCCGCCGCGGGGCCGTCGGGGTCACGCGGTAGCGCTCGCGGGTGCACGGGCTGACGGTTGTGCCCGTCCCGGGCACTCGCAGGGCCGAGCGGCTGCGGGAGAACGCCGCCGCCACCCGGATCGTCCTCGACGAGGCCGAGCTGGGGCGGCTGGAGTCGATCGCGGGGCAGGTCGCGGGTGACCGTTACCCGGACATGTCCTCGACGTCGGCGGCGCGCGAGTAGCCGTCGGGGTCGGGGGCGGGCCGCGTCCGCGTGGCCCGCTGGACCGCCGCGACGACCGCCGCCGCCAGCGGCAGGGACTCGTGGACGAGGCCGTAGCCGAGGCCGAGGACCACGGTCGCCGGGTCGTCGTCGGGGTCGCCGGCGCGGCGGCCGTCGGCCTCACGCGGCAGCAGCCTCAGGTGACCCCCGAGCATCTCGGGGGAGCGCCAGTCGACCCCGGACAACTCGGCCACCGCGAAGTGCTGGTCGCCGGCCTTCCACTTGGCCGTCGAGGCGCCGGTCCAGAACCAGCGGAAGGACACCGTCTCGCCGTCGAAGGACGCCTTGCCGTCGTACGCCTTGAACGCCTGCGGGGCGGACGGCGCCTCCACCAGGTGGCGCGATGCGGGGCCGGCGTCCGCGCCGCCCCCGGCCGCGTCGATCGCGGAGCGCAGCTCCTGCGCGTAGTACTCGGCGAGCAGCTCCCGCTCGGCGGGCAGCACCAGCCGGTAGGGGTCGGCGGCCTCCCTGAGCTGGCCGCGCGCGGCTTCCATCAGCGGATCGGCACCCCTGCGCGCGAGCGCGCGCAGCACGATCGTGCCGCGCCGGCCCGGGCCCAGCTCGACCCCCGCGAGGGCTTGGTACGGGATCCGCCGCCGCCCCAGGACCTGCAGCAGCTTCGAGTTGCGCATCCCCCGCTCGTAACGGATGAGCACCGCATCGGCGTCGAACTCCCATACGGCGTTGGATCCGGCCAATACGTCACCCATACGGGTCATCGTAGGCCGCGTCGCCGTTTCGGGAACCGGCCGGGCACGGCCGGACTAGGCCACGTCCGCCCTGCAGTCGCTGCCTGCGGCGCACCGCACGTCCGGGTAGCGGCCGAGGGCGATGCTGGTGAAGTTGGCGAGGCTGTCGGTGCCCGGGCGGAAGTAGCCCGCGTGCCCCTGGGCGGCTTCGGAGGACACCACACGGGCGCCGAAGGCCGGGGAGACGGGGTCGGCGCCGTGGCCGACCCCGGCGAACTCCAGGTGGGGCACGTCGCCGATCCAGTCGGTGCTATCCCGCGTGGCCCACACCCGGGCGGTCGTACCCAGGTCGGCCGCCTTGTCCACCCGCATGCCGGGGCTGCCGAAGACGGCGATGTCGGAGACCCGGCCGGAGGGCAGTTCCGGGGCGGCGACGCCGCACAGCACCGAGCCGTAGGAGTGGCAGAACAGCGAGACGCGGCCGCGCGCGGGCAGGGCCCGGACCAGCGCGGTGAGTCGGACGGCGCCCTGCTCGGCCAGTTCCCCGGTGGAGGCGTCCAGACCGACGCCCTGCGGGGTGGTGTAGTCGGCCCAGGCGATGACGGCCGTGCGCGTGCGCGGGGCGGCGGCGTGCTCGGCGGCGTACAGCGAGCGGGCCATGCCGACGGGGGCGCGGGCCGGATCCTCCTCGCGCTCGAAGGAGAGCACGTCGGTGTCGACCCCGGGCACGACGAGCGACACCCGCTCGGCGGTGCCGAGGTCGCCGAAGACCTCGGCGGCGCGGCCGCGGCCGGTGGGGTCGAAGGCGAGGATCCGCCGCCCGGCGCCGAGCAGGGAGGCGTAGCGGTCCGCGCGCAGCGCCGCGTCCCGGCGGCCTTCGGCGGTCAGCAGGGAGCTGTGCGAGCGGGCGGTCTCCTGGGCGCGGGCCGTGCCGAGCGAGCGCCGGTTGGCCTGGTAGCGCAGGGTGATCGGGGCGCCGTTGAGGTTGCCGACGATCAGCGGGTAGCGGTCGGCGAGCAGCTTGGCCCGGTCCGGTCCGACCGAGGCGAAGAAGCGTGCGATGAGGCCGGGGGCCGCCTGGGGGTCGGGCAGCGGTCGTCCGCCCACCGAGCCGTGCCGCCACGCCGCGGTGGCCACCGCCAGCGCGTCCCCGCCGTTCTTGTGGTGGCGCAGCGCGGTCCAGCCGGTGGTCGCCAGCATGACGAGGACCACGGCGAGGGCCAGGAGGGCGCGCAGGGAGGGGGAGCTGAAACGCTCGTCGGCGAGGTTCACTGGGGGATACCCTAGGAGACGCCGCGCGGCCCCCGGAGCACGCCGTGACCCAAGTCACGTGTGGAACAGGGAGATTCCGGACACACCTCCGTGTTCGTCCCACGGCTGCGCGAGGACCGGGACCAGCAGGTCCAGGTGCTCCTCGGTGACCCGGCGGATGGACTCCACACTGGTCTCCTCGCCGACGCCCCACAGCCGCTGGGCCACCCGGATGACCCCTCCGACGGCCGCCACGAGCACCCGTGGCCGCGGGTCGGCCGGATCGAGGCCCTCGCGGGCGGCGATGACCGAGGTGAGCCGCTCCTCGACGACCGCCGAGTGGCGCATCTGGGCGGACAGCAGGGTCGGCGTGGACTCGATGACCCGGTACATCGCCATGTGCGTGGACAGCGGCACGACGGCGGCGATGACCGCGCCGATGCTGTGCCAGGAGGCGTCCAGAGCCGCCCGCAGCGCCTCGAAGGGCGGTTCGCCGGCAGGGCGTTCGGCCACCGCGGTGACGAAGGCCTCCATGACGCTGTCCTCCAGCGCGAGCGCGACCTCCTCCTTGCCCGGGAAGTAGCGGAAGAAGGTGCGCTGCGAGACCTCCACCGCGGCGGCGATCTCGTCGACGGTCGTGCGCTCGTAGCCCTTGGCGACGAACAGCTCCAGCGCGGCCCGTATGAGCGCGTCGCGCGTGCGCCGCTTCTTGCGTTCGCGCAGCCCGCACACGGGCGTCGCGCGCGTCGCGTGCTCCATCTGCCGTACACCTCCGAAGGTCACCACGATACGTCCGCGACTCGTGACAGTTACCGACGGACGACTTCCTTGGTCAAATGTCAGACGCTGACATAATCTCGGGCCATGACCCATGGCTCCGTCGTCACCGACAAGGTCCCGGACCCCATACCGGCGCCTTCCAAGAAACCCCTCCGCGGCCACCCCTGGCTGACCCTGTTCTCGGTCGCCATCGGCGTCATGGTGGTGGCGCTGGACGGCACGATCGTCGCCGTCGCCAACCCGGCCATCCAGGCCGACCTGGGGGCGTCCCGCGAACAGATCCAGTGGATCACCACCGGGTACATGCTGGCCCTGGCCGTCTCGCTGATCACCGCGGGCAAGCTCGGCGACCGGTTCGGCCACCGCCAGACCTTCCTCGTCGGCCTCGCGGGCTTCGCTCTCACCTCCGGTCTGATCGGCGTGTCCAGCGGCGTCGGCATGGTGATCGCGCTCCGGGTCCTGCAGGGCGTCTTCGGCGCGCTGCTGCAACCGGCCGCGCTCGGCCTGCTGCGCGCCACCTTCCCGGCCGAGAAGCTCAACATGGCCATCGGCATCTGGGGCATGGTCATCGGTGCCTCCACCGCGGCGGGGCCGATCGCGGGCGGACTGCTCGTCGAGCACGTCAACTGGGAGTCGGTCTTCTTCATCAATGTGCCCGTGGGTCTGGTCGCGCTGGTCATGGGGCTGGTCATCCTCAAGGACGTGCGTGCCGAGAACGCCCCGCGGTCCTTCGACATCCCGGGCATCGTGCTGCTCTCCGGAGCGATGTTCGGCCTGGTGTGGGGATTGATCAAGGCGCCGGTGTGGGGCTGGGGCGACCCGCTGACCCTGGGCTTCCTGGCCGGCTCGGTGCTGCTGTTCGTCCTGTTCGCGCTCTGGGAGACCAAGTCCGCCGAGCCGCTGATCCCGCTGCGGATGTTCCGCTCGGTGCCGCTGTCCGCGGGCACCGCGCTGATGGTGCTGATGGCCTTCGCCTTCCTGGGCGGCCTGTTCTTCGTCACCTTCTACCTGCAGAACGTCCACGGCATGTCGGCGGTGGAGTGCGGCGTCCACCTGTTGCCGCTCACCGCGATGATGATCGTCAGCTCGCCGGTCGCGGGTGCGCTGATCACCAGGTTCGGCCCCCGGGTGCCGCTGGTCGGCGGCATGGTGTGCACGGCGGTCGCCATGTTCGGCATGACCGGCCTCGAGGCCGACTCCGGCACCGCGGTCATGTCCCTGTGGTTCGCGCTGCTGGGCCTCGGCCTGGCCCCGGTGATGGTCGGTGCCACGGACGTCATCGTCGGCAACGCCCCGCTGGAGCTGTCCGGGGTGGCCGGCGGCCTCCAGGGCTCCGCGATGCAGGTCGGCGGCAGCCTCGGCACCGCCGTCCTGGGCACGGTCATGGCCTCGCGGGTGGACGGCGTGCTGCCCGGGAAGTGGGCCGAGGCCGGCCTGCCCCCGTTGAAGGGCGAGCAGGCCGCGCAGGCCGCCGACGCCATCGTGGTCGGTGTGCCTCCGGTCGCCAAGGACACCCCGGCCGAGGTCGTCGCGCTGGTCACCAAGGTCACCCACGAGACCTTCCTCTCGGGGATGGGCCTGGCCTTCACCGTCGCCGGCGTCGTCGCCGCCTTCGCGGCGGCCGTCGCCTTCCTGACCAAGCGCGGCATCAACGCGGACGCCGTGGGCGGCGGGGCGCACATCTGACGCCGGACGCTTCGCTTGACCGGGTGAACGAGGCCCGGGGCCCCGGCGGCCCCGGGCCTCGCCGTTCACCCCCGGAGCTTCGACCACCACGGCAGTGGTCCACCCGCGCGGTACGGCCCTGACCGCGGCGGCCGCGATCCCGGGAAGCCGTGCCCGCGGGGCGGGCCGGGATCGCCCTGACGCCCCCGGAGGCAGCCGGGAAACGCCGGGGCCCCCGCCGCGCGATCACGCGGCGGGGGCCCCAAGTCAAGGCGACGGTGTTACGCGTCGCCGCCCGCGGCGCCGGGGTCGGCGGCGGCGACGTCGAGCAGCTGGTAGCGGTCGATCGCCTGCTTCAGCACGGAGCGGTCGATCTTCCCCTCCCTGGCGAGCTCGGTGAGCACGCCGAGGACCACCGACTGGGCGTCGATGTGGAAGAACCGGCGCGCCGCGCCACGGGTGTCGGCGAAGCCGAAACCGTCGGCACCGAGCGACTGCCAGGTACCCGGCACCCAGCGGGAGATCTGGTCCGGGACGGCCCGCATCCAGTCCGAGACGGCCACGAACGGGCCCTCGGAGCCGCTCAGCTTCCGCGTCACGTACGGGACGCGCTGCTCCTCCTCCGGGTGGAGCAGGTTGTACTCCTCGGCCTCCACGGCGTCGCGCCGCAGCTCGTTCCAGGAGGTCGCGGACCACACGTCGGCCCGGACGTTCCACTCCTCGGCCAGGATCCGCTGCGCCTCCAGCGCCCACGGCACGCCCACGCCGGACGCCAGGATCTGCGCCGGGATCGCGCCCGCCTCGGCGGCCCGGTACTTGTACAGGCCCTTGATGATGCCCTCGACGTCCACGTTCGCCGGCTCGGCCGGCTGGACGATCGGCTCGTTGTAGACGGTGAGGTAGTAGAAGACGTTCGGGTCCTCACCCGGGGCGGGCTCGCCGTACATGCGGCGCAGACCGTCCCGGACGATGTGCGCCATCTCGAAGCCGAACGCGGGGTCGTACGCGACGACGGCCGGGTTGGTCGAGGCCAGCAGGTGCGAGTGGCCGTCGGCGTGCTGCAGGCCCTCACCGGTGAGGGTGGTGCGGCCCGCCGTGGCGCCCAGCACGAAGCCGCGCGCCAGCTGGTCGGCCATCTGCCAGAACTGGTCGCCGGTCCGCTGGAAACCGAACATCGAGTAGAAGACGTAGACCGGGATCAGCGGCTCGCCGTGGGTGGCGTAGGAGGAACCGGCGGCGATCAGCGAGGCGGTGCAGCCCGCCTCGGAGATGCCGTCGTGCAGCATCTGGCCGGTCGGGGACTCCTTGTACGCCAGCAGCAGCTCGCGGTCGACCGACTCGTAGGTCTGGCCCAGCGGGTTGTAGATCTTGGCCGACGGGAACAGCGAGTCCATGCCGAAGGTGCGGTACTCGTCCGGGGCGATCGGCACGAAGCGCTTGCCGATCTCCTTGTCCCGCATGAGGTCCTTCAGCAGCCGGACGAAGGCCATCGTGGTGGCGATCGTCTGCTGACCGGAGCCCTTGCGGGTGCCCGCGTAGGCCTTGTCGTCCGGCAGCGCCAGCGGCTTCGCGCGCACGACGCGGGTCGGGACGTAACCGCCCAGGCCCTTGCGCCGGTCGTGCATGTACTGGATCTCCTCGGAGTTCCGGCCCGGGTGGTAGTACGGCGGCGCGCCGGACTCCAGCTCCTTGTCGGAGATCGGCAGGTGCAGCCGGTCGCGGAAGCGCTTGAGGTCGTCGACCGTCAGCTTCTTCATCTGGTGGGTCGCGTTGCGGCCCTCGAAGTTGGGGCCGAGCGTCCAGCCCTTGACGGTCTGGGCCAGGATCACGGTCGGCTGGCCCTTGTGCTCGCGGGCCGCCTTGTACGCCGCGTAGATCTTGCGGTGGTCGTGGCCGCCGCGGCCCAGGTGCAGGATCTGGTCGTCGGAGAGGCCCTCGACCATCTTGCGCAGCCGGTGGTCCTCACCGAAGAAGTGGTCGCGGATGTACGAGCCGGTCTCGGTGGCGTAGGTCTGGAACTGGCCGTCGGGCGTGGTGTTGAGCTTGTTCACCAGTACGCCGTCGCGGTCCTGGGCGAGCAGCGGGTCCCAGGAGCGGTCCCAGATCAGCTTGATGACGTTCCAGCCGGCGCCGCGGAACTGCGACTCCAGCTCCTGGATGATCTTGCCGTTGCCGCGCACCGGTCCGTCGAGCCGCTGCAGGTTGCAGTTGACGACGAAGGTGAGGTTGTCCAGGCCCTCGCGGGCGGCCAGGGAGAGCTGGCCGAGCGACTCGGGCTCGTCCATCTCGCCGTCGCCGAGGAACGCCCACACGTGCGACTGGTCGGTGTCGGCGATGCCGCGCGCCTGCAGGTAGCGGTTCATCCGGGCCTGGTAGATCGCGCCCAGCGGTCCGAGGCCCATGGAGACGGTCGGGAACTCCCAGAAGTCCGGCATGAGCCGCGGGTGCGGGTAGCTCGAAAGGCCGTACGGCGCCTTGGACTTCTCCTGGCGGAACGCGTCGAGCTGGGTCTCGGAGAGCCGGTCCAGCAGGAAGGCGCGGGCGTACACGCCGGGGGAGGCGTGGCCCTGGAAGAAGATCTGGTCTCCTCCCTTGCCGTCGTCCTTGCCCCGGAAGAAGTGGTTGAAGCCCACGTCGTACAGCGAGGCCGAGGACGCGAAGGTGGCGATGTGGCCGCCCACGCCGATACCGGGTCGCTGCGCCCGGGACACCATCACCGCGGCGTTCCAGCGGGTGGCGTTCAGGATGCGCCGCTCGATGTCCTCGTTGCCGGGGAAGAACGGCTCGTCCTTGGTCGCGATGGTGTTGACGTAATCCGTGCTGCGCATCTCGGGCACGGCAACCCGCCGCTCGCGGGCCCGCTCGATCAGGCGGAGCATGAGGTAGCGGGCGCGCTCGCGTCCGCGCTCGTCGATGGCGGCGTCAAGCGAGTCGAGCCATTCCGCCGTCTCCTCGGGATCGAAATCCGGGACCTGGCTGGGAAGGCCGCCAATGATGATCGGGTTGCGATCTGATCCGGAAGCCACGCTATTCCTTCGCTTCTAGGGTCTTGCGCTGCTGGGTCGCGCCGCCTCCATCGTGTACCGCGCGTTCGGGATACGTCATCTCTACCGAGTGGTAACCACTACGAAGTGAGACAGACCCCTCTAACAGACCCTCTTGAGGCTCCCGCATGGCTGTCCGGTGGCCGTTCGACCAAACCGCAACTCTACGCCCAGTCGGACGTACGACCGACCGCGGCGCCGATTCGGGAGAAATCCTGGCATAGTGGAGTGAGCCACGTCACCCCTCACGGTTCGGGTTGCGGTGACACGTCAACGTTTGGGCGGGATGGGCGGCTGGGTACTTGCGCGATCCGCCGCGCCCGTGTGGACTACCGCCCATAACCCCGCACCGGAGCGGGAAGACGACCCCCATGACAGGAGGCAGAGCGTGAGCGCGACCGCGGGCCACGCGGAGGAGCAGACCAACCCGGCAAGCCGGCTTGGTTTTGAGCCCGGACAGGTGGTCCAGGAGCTCGGCTACGACGACGACGTCGATCACGAGCTCCGTGAGGGTATTGAGGGGATCACGGGCGAGGAGCTCGCGGACGAGGAGTACGACGACGTCGCGGACGGCGTCATCCTGTGGTTCCGTGATGATGACGGCGACCTGACCGACGCCCTGGTCGACGCCACGTCCGCCATCGACGAGGGCGCCCAGATCTGGCTCATGACCCCGAAGACCGGCCGTGACGGGCACGTCGAGCCGAGTGACATCGGAGAGGCCGCGCAGACCGCGGGCCTGGCTCAGACCAGCAGTGTCAACGTCGCCAAGGACTGGACCGCCAGTCGTCTGGTGACCCCCAAGACGGCGAAGGCCGGCAAGCGCTGAGTGCTGCCGACCGGCACCGCGCCCCCGTGACCGTGCGTCGCGGGGGCGCCTCGCGTCGCGTGGGCGCAGCGATGCGAGACTTGCGGTGGGACCCGCCGCGGGCCCCGTCACCGTCCACCAAAGAGGTGTGTGCACCATGGCGCTCGCCGTAGGCGACCAGGCCCCCGACTTCGAGCTGCGGGACCAGCACGGCAGGGCCGTGCGACTGTCCGACTTCACGGGCTCCAAGAACGTCGTGCTGCTCTTCTTCCCCTTCGCCTTCACCGGGGTCTGCACCGGCGAGCTGTGCGCGCTGCGCGACGAGCTGCCCGTCTTCCAGAACGACGAGGTCCAGCTGCTCGCGGTCTCCAACGACTCGATGCACACCCAGCGGGTCTTCTCCGACCAGGAGGGCCTGGAGTACCCGCTGCTCTCCGACTTCTGGCCGCACGGTGAGGTCTCCCGGGCCTACGGCGTCTTCGCCGAGGACAAGGGCTGCGCGGTGCGCGGCACCTTCGTCATCGACAAGGAGGGCGTGATCCGCTGGACCGTCGTCAACGGTCTGCCGGACGCCCGCGACCTGAACGATTACGTCAAGGCGCTCAAAGCCCTGTAGTCCCGGGGAACCCGGTACTAATCTCGGGGCGTTGATCCTGATGCGACCTGAGACCAGCAGCACGAGACGACATGGGAGGACCCGTGGGAGTCAGCCTCAGCAAGGGTGGCAACGTATCGCTGACGAAGGAGGCCCCCAACCTGACGGCCGTCATCGTCGGCCTCGGCTGGGACGCCCGCACCACCACGGGCGCGGACTTCGACCTGGACGCCAGTGCCCTGCTCACGGGCACCGAGGGCAAGGTCCTGTCCGACCAGCACTTCGTCTTCTTCAACAACCTCCGCAGCCCCGACGGCTCCGTGGAGCACACCGGTGACAACATCACCGGTGAGGGCGAGGGGGACGACGAGCAGATCAAGGTGAACCTGGCCGGGGTGCCGGCCGAGGTGGCCAAGATCGTCTTCCCGGTGTCGATCTACGAGGCCGAGTCCCGTCAGCAGTCGTTCGGCCAGGTCCGCAACGCGTTCATCCGCGTCGTCAACCAGGCCGACGACAGGGAACTGGCCCGCTACGACCTCACCGAGGACGCCTCGACCGAGACGGCGATGGTCTTCGGGGAGCTCTACCGCCACGGCGCGGAATGGAAGTTCCGGGCCATCGGCCAGGGTTACGCGTCCGGTCTGCGCGGTATCGCGCAGGACTTCGGCGTCAACGTCTGATGCGCCGGGGCTCGCGGTCCGCCGTGCCGGGCCGTGGGCTCCCGCGGGGGAGGAGGACAGCATGGGCGTGACGCTCGCCAAGGGGGGCAATGTCTCCCTCACCAAGGCCGCACCCGACCTGACCAGTGTGCTGGTGGGGCTCGGCTGGGACGCGCGCTCCACCACCGGGGCGCCCTTCGACCTGGACGCCAGCGCCCTGCTGTGCGCCTCGGGCCGGGTGCTCGGCGACGAGTACTTCGTCTTCTACAACAACCTCAAGAGCCCGGAGGGCTCGGTCGAGCACACGGGCGACAACCTGACCGGTGACGGCGACGGCGACGACGAGGTCCTGCTGGTGGACCTGACCGCGGTGCCCGATCGGGTCGACAAGATCGTCTTCCCGGTCTCCATCCACGACGCCGACGTTCGCGGCCAGACCTTCGGGCAGGTCAGCAACGCCTTCATCCGGGTGGTCAACCAGGCCGACCAGAGCGAACTGGCGCGCTACGACCTTTCCGAGGACGCCTCCAGCGAGACGGCGATGATCTTCGGCGAGCTGTACCGGTACGGCGGCGAATGGAAGTTCCGGGCCGTTGGCCAGGGGTATGCGTCAGGGCTCCGGGGCATCGCCCTAGACTTTGGAGTCAACGTTTCGTAAAGGGATTGGATATCCAGTGCTCCTCCGAACTTTCGGGTGGTCGTTCGGTGTCACCGCCGCCGGCCTGGCCCTCGCCGGTTTCCTGTGGGGTGCCAAGGGGTTGGCCCTCGTGGCCATCCTGTCGGTGCTGGAGATCTCACTCTCCTTCGACAACGCAGTGATCAACGCCGGCATCCTGCGGAAGATGAACGCCTTCTGGCAGAAGATCTTCCTCACCGTCGGCATTCTGATCGCCGTCTTCGGTATGCGGCTGGTCTTCCCGATCATCATCGTGTCGATCACGGCGAAGCTCGGGCCCATCGAGGCCGTCAACCTGGCGATCAACGACAAGGACAAGTACGAGCACCTCGTCACCTCCGCGCACCCGGCGATCGCCGCGTTCGGCGGGATGTTCCTGCTGATGATCTTCCTCGACTTCATCTTCGAGGAGCGTGAGCACAAGTGGCTCGCCTGGCTGGAGAAGCCGCTCTCCAAGCTCGGCAAGCTCGACACGCTCTCCGTGGTCGTCGCCCTGGTCGCCCTGCTGGTCACCGCCACCACCCTTGCCACGAACGTCTCGCACGGCGGTGGCGACAAGTCCGGGACGGTCTTGCTCGCCGGCATCGGCGGCCTCCTCACCTACCTGATCGTCGGCGGCATCTCGAGCTACTTCGAGGACCGGCTGGAGGACGAGTCGGAGGAGGCCGACGAGGAGCTCGAGGAGATCAGCTCGGGCGGCAAGCCGGTCGGCAGCGGCGCCTCGGCCGTGGGCCTGGCGGGCAAGGCGGCGTTCTTCCTCTTCCTCTACCTCGAGGTCATCGACGCCTCGTTCTCCTTCGACGGCGTCATCGGCGCGTTCGCGATCTCCAACGACATCTTCATCATCGCCCTCGGCCTCGGTATCGGTGCGATGTACATCCGGTCGCTCACCGTCTTCCTGGTCCGCAAGGGCACCCTGGACGACTACGTCTACCTGGAGCACGGCGCGCACTACGCGATCGGCGCGCTCGCGGTCATCCTCCTGGTCACGATCAAGTTCGAGATCAACGAGGTCATCACCGGCCTCATCGGCGTCGTCCTGATCGGCGCCTCCTACTGGTCGTCGGTGGTGCGAAACCGGCGTCTCGGGGAAGGCTCCGAGCAGCGGGACGACAAGGCGGAGGTGACGAGCGGGGTCTGACCCCCCTCGTCGTCTCGTCAAGACAATCGGGTCGAGCCGCCCCCCGCCGAACCGGCGGGGGGCGGCCTGCGCTCAGGGGGACGGACGGACATGTGGAACTTCCTGCGGCCGAGCGGCGGATTCAACGCCCAGTTCGACATGGCGAACGCGCACACCATCGAGCTCACCAAGCGGCACCAGGTCGTCTCGCTGACCAAGCAGGGGGCGGTCGTCGGCAATCTGCGCATCAACCTGTCCTGGCAGATGCGCACCTCCGACACCGGCGGCTGGAACCAGCGCGGCGGCTCCTGGCTGAGCCGCCAGACGCGCCTGTTCAAGCCGGAGCCGGTGCAGGCCGCCGGGCCCGCCATGGTCAACGTCGACCTCGATCTGGCCTGCATGTACGAGCTGGCCGACGGCACCAAGGGCGTCGTCCAGCCGCTCGGCAACTTCCTCGGCGACCTCGACGGTCCGCCGTACATCCAGATGACCGGCGACGACCGCTTCGGCGGCTCGTCCGGCGAGACGCTCTACATCAACCTCGACAGGCACGACGAGTTCAAGCGCATCCTGGTCTTCGTCTACATCTACGACGGCACGCCCGCCTTCGACCGCACCCACGCCAAGGTGGAGATCTTCCCCGGTTCCGGCCCGCGGATCGAGATTCCGCTGAACGAGCGGGAACCGCAGGCCCGCTCCTGCGCCGTGGTGCTGATCGAGAACAAGAAGGGCGACCTGACCGTGCGCCGCGAGGTGAAGTACGTCTACGGCTTCCAGGCGGAGCTTGACCGGCTCTACGGCTGGGGTCTGCAGTGGGGCCGCGGTTACAAGAGCAAGGTCTGACCGCGCGGCTTCGCGCCGGGCACGGGCGTGGCCGGCTGCGGGTAGCCGTGGGCGGGCCGTGGGCCGGCCGTGTCCGGGGCGGGTTGTTGCGGCCTGTAGCCGTGGGTTGGGGCGGCGGCGACGGTCGGCTGCGGCGCGGGCGCCGGGGGTCTGCAGTGGGCCCGTCGTTACCGCAGCGAGGCCTGGACCCGCGGCACTGGGCCGGGCAGGCTCAGCGGCGCTCCTGGAACTGCGGGCCCATCGGCGGCAGGCGGAACCCCCCGGCCGGCTGCGGGTAGCCGTACGCGGGGGCGGCCGGGTGCGGGGCGGGCTGCTGCGGCGGGTAGCCGTAGGCCGGGGCGGCGGCCACGGTCGGCTGCGGTTCGTGCGGGTAGCCGTAGGCCGGGGCGGCGACCGTCGGCTGCGGTTCCTGCGGGTAGCCGTAGGCCGGCGGCGCGGTGGGCTGCGGCGGCACGGGCACCGGCGCCGGGGCCTGCAGGGTGTACGCGTCCGGCTCGGCGGCCAGGACGGTCGGGGGAACGGGCTGCGGCGCCGAGGACGCCTCGCCCTCCGGTCGCGGCGGCGGCGCCTCGTCGAGGTCGCCCTCCTCCACGGTGACGCCGAACTCGGTGGCCAGGGCCTCCAGCCCCGACGCGTAGCCCTGCCCCAGCGCGCGGAACTTCCAACCGCCCGCCCTGCGGTACAGCTCGCCGCAGATGAGCGCCGACTCGTCGCCGGTGTCCGGGACGACGTCGAAGTGCGCGAGCGGCTCGGCCTCGGAACCCGCGGCCGTGTCGTAGAGCAGCACCGTCAGATCGGAGACCAGGGCGAACGGACCGCCGTCCGCGGAGGCCGCGACGACCACGCGGTCCACGCCCGCCTCGAGCGCGGCCAGATCAACCTCGACGGCGTCCGTCAGCCCGGCCGGCTCACTGCGCTTGGGCAGGTGCCGGGCGGCGCCCCCCGGGTGCCGCGGCTGGTTGTAGAAGATGAAGTCCTCGTCCGAGCGCACCCGGCCGTCCGCACCCAGCAGCAGCGCCGAGGCGTCGACGTCCGGCACACCCGCCCCGGGGCTCCAGCGGAGCACCGCCCGCACCCCCGAGGCCGTCACCGGGATGTTGGAGCCCTTCACCATCGCCTGCGTCATGCGCGCCATCCTGCCCTCCCGGAGGCCGTGCCCACAACGTGGGGCGTACGGCGGGTGCGCCCGGGGGGAGGGATCCGGACAGGCGGACACGTACCGGACCCGAGGGGGTTACCTGATTTTCACGTACGCCGGGAACGTCCGGCGGGGGCTCGCACGTACGATAATCGGCCACGGCGTCGGGGGACGCTTCCCACCTCTCCACCCCACCACCTGCCACGGGGGAACGCATGCGCCATTTCGGGCACCTCGCATCCGGCGTACGTCACGAGCTCTTCCACCGGGAGCCCGCCGAGTTCACCGCGGCCTCACCGGCCGCCACGCTGGCCGTCGCGCTCGGAGCCACCCTCTACTGCCCGGCCACCCGGGCGCGGCTGGCCGACGACGTGCTCAAGCAGGCGGCGCGCGGGGTCGTCTCGATGGTGCTGTGCCTGGAGGACTCCATCGACGACCGGGAGGTCGAGGCCGGGGAGGAGAACCTGGTCCGCCAACTCGGCGAACTGGCGCACCGGATCCCGGACGGCGACCCCCCGCTGCTCTTCATACGCGTCCGCACCCCCGGCCAGATCACCGACCTCGTGCGCCGGCTCGGCGACCACGCGTCCCTGCTCTCCGGGTTCGTGCTCCCCAAGTTCACCGAGGAGTCCGGAGTCCCCTATCTGGAGGCCCTCGCCGCCGCCGAGGCGGACTGCGGACGGCGGCTGTTCGCGATGCCGGTCCTGGAGTCCCCGCAGCTGCTCCACCTCGAGACCCGCACCGAGACGCTGTACGGCATCTCCCGCACCGTCGACAAGTACCGCGACCGCGTCCTCGCGCTGCGGCTCGGCGTCACCGACTTCTGCTCCGCCTACGGGCTGCGCCGCTCGCCCGACATGACGGCCTACGACGTCCGCATCGTCGCCTCGGTCATCGCCGACGTCGTCAACGTCCTCGGGCGCGCCGACGGCACCGGCTTCACCATCACCGGTCCGGTCTGGGAGTACTTCAAGCACTCCGAGCGCATGTTCAAGCCGCTGCTGCGGCAGAGCCCCTTCGTCCCCGAGGCCGTCGACCTGCGCGACGCCCTCATCCAGCGGGACATGGACGGACTGCTGCGGGAGATCGAACTGGACCGGACGAACGGCCTGCAGGGAAAGACCTGCATCCACCCCTCGCACGTGCAGCCCGTGCACGCGCTCAGCGTCGTCTCCCACGAGGAGTGGAGCGACGCCGTCGACATCCTCCACGAGGACCGCAGCGGCGGGGGCGTGTTGCGCTCGGCCTACACGAACAAGATGAACGAGGTGAAGCCGCACCGCGCCTGGGCCGAGCGCACCGTGCGGCGCGCCGAGGTCTTCGGCGTGGCGCGGGAGGAGATCGGCTTCGTCGAACTGCTCTCCGCGTGTGTGCCGTCGTGACCACCCGCAGCGAGAAGGAGAGTGCCGGAACCATGGCAGTCGAGCACGTCTGGTCCGGGCAATGGGTCGCCGACCGCCTCGGTGTCACCGTGCGGGGGGACGGTCTGAGCGGTCTGCTCGGCCTCGCCCTGCGCCGCAACCCCAAGCGGGCGCACCTGCTGGTCTCCAACGTGCTCGGCAAGCACGTGCCGCAGCGCCCGCAGGTCGTCTACGACGCCGGGTTCGAACTCGGCGTGCGCGTCCGGGAGCTGCTGGGCGAGGACGAGGCGGCCGCGGCCGTCGTGCTCGGGTACGCCGAGACCGCGACCGGCCTCGGGCACGCCGTCGCCGACGGCCTCGCAACCGCCCCTTACCTGCACTCCACGCGGCGCCCCGTGCCCGGGGTCGAGCCGGTGGGCGGCTTCGAGGAGGAGCACAGCCACGCGACCTCGCACCTGCTGCTGCCCGAGGACGCGGGCCTGCTGGCGGGGGACGGGCCGCTGGTACTGGTCGACGACGAGTTCTCCACCGGCCGGACGGTGCTCAACACGGTGCGGGCACTGCACTCGCGCTACCCGCGCCGCCGCTACGTGGTGGTCGCCCTGGTCGACATGCGCTCGGCGGCCGACGGGGCACTGCTCGACCGGTTCGCGGCGGACCTGGGCGCGAGCGTCGACGTCCTCGCCGTGGCCTCGGGCACGGTCGTCCTCCCGGACGGGGTCCTGGAGCGGGGGCAGGAACTGGTCGCCGCGCACAGCGCCGCCCGGCGCCGCGAGCCCGTCAGGCAGGCTCCGGCCGCGGCCCCGCACCGGGTGCACCTCGGCTGGCCCGCCGGTCTGCCCGACGGCGGCCGGCACGGCTTCACGCCCGCGCACCGCGCGCGCCTGGAGGCGGCGCTGCCCGCGATGGCGGCACGCCTGCGCGAGGGGCTGCGGCCGATCGCGGACGGGGCCGGGGCCGGGGGGACCGAGCGTGCCGCGGGCGGTCCGGCACCCCGCGTCCTCGTGCTCGGCAACGAGGAGCTCATGTACGTCCCGCTGCGGCTGGCGCAGGCCCTGCAGGACGCCCTGCCCGCCGCGGAGGTGCGGTTCTCCACCACGACCCGTTCGCCGGTCCTGGCCGTGGACGACCCGGGGTACGCGATCCGTACCCGCATCACCTTCCCGGACCACGACGGCCCGGCCGACGGCCCCGGCGAGCGCCACGCGTACAACGTGGCGGGCGCGGGCTTCGACGCCGTCGTCGCCGTCGTGGACAGCGCGGGCGACACGCCCGCCCTGCACGCCCCCGGAGGGCTGCTCGCGCAGCTCGCCGCCCACACCGAAAGGCTCCTGCTGGCCGTGGTGCCCTCGTACGAACCCCGCCCGTCCGCCGCGACGCTCCCGGAACCGCTGCGCGGGCCCGCGTTCTCCTCGTACGCCCCCGACGAGGTCGGCTGGCTGCTCAAGGACCTCACCGGCGTCGAGCTGGAGGCGCCCACCGAGGAGCGCGAGGAGGCCATCCAGAGCGGCGGGGCGCACTACGCCGAGTCGCTGCCCGTGGAGTACCAGCCCAGCGCGGAGTACCAGGAGCTCTTCCGGGCCGCGCTGACGCAATCCGCGGACCGCATCGCCCGCGCCGTCGGCGCCGTGACCGAGCTGGTGCTCGCCGAACGCGGCCCTGACGCCGTCCTGGTGTCGCTGGCCCGCGCGGGTACCCCGGTCGGCGTGCTGATGCGCCGCTGGGCCCGGCACGCGCACGGCCTGGAACTGCCGCACTACGCGGTTTCCATCGTCCGCGGCCGGGGCCTCGACACCACCGCCCTGCGCTGGCTGGCCGAGCACCACGACCCCGCCCGGGCGGTCTTCGTCGACGGCTGGACCGGCAAGGGCGCCATCACCCGGGAACTGGCCGACGCCGTGGCCCCGTTCGCGGGCTTCGACCCGGAGATAGCGGTGCTCGCCGACCCCGGCTCCTGCGTGCGCACCTTCGGCACCCGCGACGACTTCCTCATCCCCTCCGCGTGCCTGAACTCCACCGTCTCCGGGCTGGTCTCGCGCACCGTGCTGCGCGCCGACCTGATCGGCCCCGGCGAGTTCCACGGCGCCAAGTTCTACCGCGAACTGGCCGGCTCGGACGTCTCCGGCCTCTTCCTCGACGAGGTCGCGGCCCGCTTCGCCGCCGTGGCCGACGAGGTGGCGCGGGACGTCAAGGAGCTTCAGGCCGGTGACCGCACGCCCACCTGGGAGGGCTGGGCCGCGGTCGAGCGGATCAGCGAGGAGTACGGGATCGGCGACGTCAACCTGGTCAAGCCGGGCGTCGGCGAGACCACCCGGGTGCTGCTGCGCCGCGTGCCCTGGCGGGTGCTCGCCCGGCGCGGCGCGGGGCAGGACCTGGCGCACATCCGGCTGCTCGCCGAGCAGCGCGGCGTCCCGGTGGAGGAGGTGGACGACCTGCCGTACACGTGCGTCGGGCTGATCCACCCGCGCTTCACCCGGGGCGCGACCGGAACGGACGGCAAGGCGGTGGAGGCCAAGTGAAGCAGCGCCCGGAACTCGTGAAGTCCCTCGTCGCCAGCGACCTGGACCGCACCCTCATCTACTCGCCGTCGGCCCTGGCCCTGTCCATGGCCGACGAGGAGGCGCCGCGGCTGCTGTGCGTCGAGGTGCACGAGGGCCGGCCGCTGTCCTTCATGACGGAGAATGCCGCGGCGCTGATCCAGCGGCTCGCGGCCGCCGCCGAGTTCGTCCCGGCGACCACCCGCACCCGCAAGCAGTACCGGCGCATCAACCTCCCCGGCCCGGTGCCGCGGTACGCGATCTGCGCCAACGGCGGGCACATCCTGGTCAAGGGCCACACCGACCACGACTGGAACGCCGAGATGCGCCGCCGCCTGGCCGAGGGGTGCGCACCGCTGGCCGAGGTCCGCGCGTACATGGCGCGCACCGCCGACGAGTCCTGGCTGCGCAAGGAACGCGTCGCCGAGGACCTGTTCGTCTACCTGGTCGTCGAGCGGTCGATGCTGCCCGAGCTGTGGGTGAAGGACCTCGCCGAATGGGCGGAGGAGCGCGGCTGGACGGTCTCGCTGCAGGGCCGCAAGATCTACGCCGTGCCGAGGCCGCTCACCAAGTCCGCGGCCCTGGCCGAGGTCGTCCGCCGCACCGGCGCCGACCACGTGCTCGCCGCGGGCGACTCGCTCCTGGACGCCGATCTGCTGCTCGCCGCCCACACCGCCTGGCGTCCCGGCCACGGCGAACTCGCCGACACCGGCTGGGGCGCGCCCCATGTCGACGCGCTGGCCCTGGCGGGTGTCGCGGCGGGGGAGGAGATGCTGCGCCGGATGCTCAGCGTGGCGCGCCGCTGATCCCGTCCGGCCGTACGACACGCGTGCACGCCCTGCGCGTCGCTTCGACGCGCAGGGCGTTCGGCCGTTCGCTGGCCTCGATGAAGGCCCGGGCCTCCGCCTCCGTGCGACCGCCCGTCACATGCCGTGCCAGCAGGCGCTCGTCCCGGACCGCGGGGGCGGCCTCGACGAACCACAGCTCGTCCAGCACATCCCTGACCTCGTGCCAGCCGGGGGCGTCGTCGGCCAGGTAGTTCCCCTCCGTCACCACCAGCCGGGCGTCCGGGGGGACGGCGATCCCGGCCGCGACCGGCTCGTCCAGGGCCCGGTCGAAGTCCGGCGCGTAGACGACGCGCCCGCCCGGCGAGCGCAGCCGTCGCAGCAGATGCAGGTAGCCGTCCACGTCGAAGGTCTCCGGCGCTCCCTTGCGGCCGCGCAGCCCGAGCCGGTCCAGCTGGGCGTTGGAGAGGTGGAAACCGTCCATCGGCACGTACGCCGCGTTGCCCGCTCCGAGCCGCGCGTCGACGCCCTCCACCAGAGATCGGGCCAGCGTCGACTTGCCGGCCGCGGGCGCGCCCGCCAACCCCAGCAGCACCCGCCTGCCTGGCATGCTGGGCACCAGGGCGAGGACGTCATCCACGTACATGCCGCCACCTTAAGGAGCAGCCGTGCCCGAGACCAAGAACCCGCAGCTCACGCCCGAACTGTACGCGTACGTCCTCGAGCACAACCCGCCCCTGGACCCGGTCCAGGACGAACTGGTCGAGATCACGCGCGCCCGCTTCGGCGACGCGGCGGCCATGCAGTCCGCTCGCGAGCAGGGCCCCTTGCTGGCCTTCCTGGTGCGGTTGACCGGTGCGCGCCAGGTCGTCGAGGTCGGCACCTTCACGGGATTCTCCGCGCTGTCCATGGCCCAGGCACTGCCCGCGGACGGGCGCCTGATCGCCTGCGACATCTCCGAGGAGTGGACCGCGGTCGCCCGGGAGGCCTGGGCCGAGGCCGGTGTCGCCGACCGCGTGGACCTGCGGATCGCGCCCGCGCTGGACACGCTGCGGGCGCTGCCGCGCGATCAGTGGATCGACCTCGTCTATCTCGACGCGGACAAGGCCAACTACGTCGCCTACTGGGAGGAGCTGGTGCCGCGCATGCGGCCCGGCGGGATCATCGCCGCCGACAACACGCTCTTCCACGGACGGGTCGTGGACCCGCACGCGACGGGCGACACGGCCGGGATCCGGGCGTTCAACGACCGTGTCGCGTCCGACGAGCGCGTCGAAGCGTTGCTGCTGACGGTCGCGGACGGGCTGACCCTGGCGCGAAAGCTGTGAGCCGTGGTTAATCTGTGCCCATGCCCCGTTACGAGTACCGCTGCCGCTCCTGCGGCACCACGTTCGAGCTGAGCCGGCCGATGGCCGAGTCCGCCACGCCGGCGTCGTGCCCCGCCGGGCACGACGACACCGTCAAGCTCCTGTCGACGGTCGCGGTCGGCGGCACCGCCTCCGCCTCCGCCGCTGCGGCCCCCCGTCCGGCCGCGGGCGGCGGAGGTTGCTGCGGCGGCGGCTGCTGCGGCTGACGGGCCGCCGCGGGGCCGGGCCACCGCTCCGGTGGGACGCTGGGCAAGCGACGCCGCGGTCGGCGTCGCAAGGCCGCCGTGCGGGCAGCCGCCGCGTCAGCAGAGGGTCGTGGACGTGCGCACGTCGTCGAGCGCCTGCCGCGCGATCTCGCCGAAGCCCTCGCCGGTGGTCGACCGGCTCCAGCGTTCGTAGGCGATCGTGGAGGCGAGCGCGCCCAGCTCAGCGGCCACGCGAGCGGTCAGGTCCGGAACACCGCGCCGCTTGAGCGCGTCGGCCATCGACGTGATGAGGGCGAGGTTCTTCAGCGCCTCGCGTTCCCGCAGTTCGGGGTTGGCGGCGATCACTTCCTGCCTGCGGGCGATGAACGCGCGGCGTTCGTGCGTGAAGACCTCCCCGCCGGCCGCGTCCAGCGCGTGAGCGACCGCCTCGAGCGGGGTGGCGGTCGTCGGCGCCGCGTCGATCGCCGCGGCGAGCAGGTCGTTCATCGTGCCGCGGCCGAAGAGCACTTCCCGCTTGTCCTGGAAGTGCCGGAAGAAGGTGGTCTTCCCCAGCCCCGCGCGCTGCGCGATGTCGATCACGGTGGTGTTCTCGTAACCCCGCTCGGCGAACAGGTCAAGGGCGGCGTGAGCGAGCCGATCCGCCGCGTTCGGTTCCCAGCGAGCCATGAGCACAGTGTACGGGACTTGGTTCCTTCACCCATGCCGGTGGCCCCCCGCGCAGGCCCGTCGAGGGCGTGATCGGGCTGTCCGCGTCGCAACCGCGTGTCGCCGGTGCGCTGCCGCTCTCACACGCCGGGCCCGGCGGTCCGCCAGCCGTGTTCCAGAAGGTTGAAGGCGCTCTCGACAGCGGTTCGCGGATCATCGCTCGCGCGGGCGAGGGCGGCGGTCTCCAGCGCGAAGTGGGCCAGTGCCGCACATGTGGGGTCGCCCTGTGGGGCGCCGCCCGCCTCGGCGATGGCCTGGGCGAGTGCGCCCGATCCTGGGCACCGGCTTCCTCGCCGTCGGCCTCGCACTGCTCGCGACCATGGGGACGGGCACGTCCCGCATACTGACCTGCGGGTACCTGCTCCTTGTCGGCACCGGGCTCGGTCTCACCCAGCAGACGGCGGGCACCATCGCCCAAAACAGCGTCGACATGCGGGACATGGGCGCGGCCATGAGCGCGGTCACCCTCTTCCGCACGCTGGGGGGATCCCTCGGCGTCGCGGTCTTCGGCTCGCTGTTCGCCCACGCCGTCCGCTCACCCCTGTCCGGTACCGGCGGCGCCGAGACCGACGGGCACAGCCTGGACCACCCGCCCGCCGGGGCCGAGGGCGACTACCTGAACGCGGTCACCCACGGCACTCACCAGATCTTCCTCACCGGGGCGATCCTGTGCGCGGCCGCGTTCGTCGCGGCGCTGTACGTGGTCGAAACCCCGCTCCGCGCGGCGCGGTCGACCAGTACGCGCGAGACCACCGTGGCAGGCGGGCCGCCGGCGGCAACCTCCTGACCCACCGCCGGCGCCAACCTCCTGACCCACTTCCCTGCCGGGCCGGCCGCGACCGTTGCGACGGGGTGACGCCGCGCACGGCGGTGGCGGACCGCGCCACCCCTCGGGTCGCACGCCCGGCTGCGCACCCGCCGATGTCCGTGCGAAGCCCTTGCGGCCGGCACGTCGCGCACGCGGTGAACCGGCGCTGCGGGAGGCCGGTGATGGAACCAAGTTTCGTCACTCCCGACGGTCGGGATCACCGCTCAGCAGGCCCTGATCACCAAGGGAAAGCTGCAGCCGGGCCAGGCCGTGTTCGTCCACAGCTGCCTCGGCGGAGTCGGCCGCTCCGCCGTGCAGCTCGCCCTCGCGCACGGCGCCGCGGTTGCGGGCAGCTGCCGCGACGACGCCGCGTCCGAAGCCCGCGACCTCGGTGTCGAACCGGTCGTCGGCTTCGGTTTCGACGCCACCTCCCTCACCCGACGGTTCGACCTCGTCCTCGTCACCGCCGGCTCGCTTGCGGTCAGAGCCGCGCGTTCGATGCTCAAGCCGGGCGGCCGCATCGTCAGCATCCTCCCCACCCCCTCGAACCTCGCGAGAAGCGCCCTGCCGGGACCGTTCCACGCCTTGATCGCCCGGCCGGTCACCCACGACCTCGAAGAGATCGCCCGGGCCGCCGCCCAGGGAGCCCTGCGGCTCCCCGTCGCCCGCACGGTCCCGCTCTCGCAAGCCATCGCGGCGCTCACCGAACTCGAGCGGAACGGCACGGCCAAGCGGGGCAAGCTGATCATCACGCCGGGATGACGCCCGCCGCCGGAGACCGCCGCGCGCCCGCGCCGGCGCGACGGTGAAGCCGCGACGGCGGGCACGGCGCTCACCCGGACGGGCGGCTCCGCCGCACGGCGGCGGACGACCCGGCCGCTGGGCCGTGTCGTCACATGCCCGGCTGCCCCGGGACGCTCCCCCAGCTTCGCTGGGAGGTGCCCCCAGGCACGGCACTCCCCAGCCTTCGGCCCGGGGGAGTTGTCGAATCGTCCGATCAGCCCACTACGAGGACGACTCTCCGCCTTGCGATGCACCGCACCTGGGGGCACCCCCGGCGGAGCCGGGGGAGCCGCGGGGCCCGCCCTCCGGGCGGCCGCCACTCATCTGACGACCCGGCCGCTAGGCCCGTCCGGAGGCGCGGTCCTCGCGGATCGCGGCGACGACCCTGGCCACCGTGTCGCGCACCGCCGCCGTCTCCGTGAGGAAGTGCCACCAGTCGGGGTGCCGGCCCTGGAGTCCCTCGACGGCGCGGTCGAGCCGGGCGACGGCCTCGTCGAGGGGGCGGGCGTGCCGCTGCTCAGGAGTCGTGCGGCCCTGCATGGCGAGGCGCTGGGCGTCCCGGACGGCGAACCGGGTGCGCTCGATCTCGCCCTGGGGATCCTTGCTGACCTCGTTGAGCCGCCGCAACCGGTCGCCCGCCGCGGACACCGCCGCGTCGGCGTCGTCCAGCAGGGCGCGCACCGTGCCGAGCAGGGCGGTCGCGTCCGGCCAGCGCTGCTCGTCCCGGGCCCTCGCCGCCTCCGCGAGCTTCTGCTCCGCGCGGCCCACGGCCTCCGTCGCCCGCTCCGGCACGTGCTGCAGGTCCTGCCAGCACGCCATGCTGAAGCGGCGGCGCAGTTCGCTGAGGACGGGATCGACACCCTCCGCGCGGGTGGCGAGGGCCTGGGTCCGGGTGCGCAGCGACACGATGCGCTTGCCGATCTCCCGCGCCCGCTCCGGGAGCCGCTCCGCCTCGGCGCGGATGGCCTCGGCCGTGCGCAGCACCTCGTCGGCGCGCCGGATGGTCTCCTGGACGCCGTGCGTGCCGGCGCCCTGGTTGAGCTTGGTCAGCTCCGGTCCCAGAGCCGCGAGCCGGGCCGCGAGGTCGTCCGCGCGCAGGCCGTGGGCCCGTACCGCGTCCAGCGCGTTGGAGGCGGCGAGCAGGGCCTGCCGCGCCCGTTCGACGGCCGGGGCGAGACGGGCCAACTGGGTCTCGGCGGTGTCGAGCAGTGGACCCAGTCCTCGCGCGAAGGCGTCCAGGTCCTTCCTGGCACGGACCAGGTCGTCCTTCGCCTTGGTGAGCTCGGCGCGGGCGCGGGCCGCGGCCGCGGCCTCCAACTCGTCGCGATCCAGGTCGTGGGCGTCGACCGCCGCGATGTAGGCGGCGCTGACCTGGTCGATGCGCTCGCCCAGGGCCCTGAAGTCCTCGCTCGCGCGCCGTGCCGCGGGGGAGCTGTCGACCGCGGTGATGGTCTCTATCGAGATCACCAGGTCGCGCTGGGCGGTGTCCAGCTCGTAGAAGGCCTCGGCGGCGGCGTCCTTCGCGGCCTGGGCGTCGGCGCGCACATTGTCCCCGCGCCGCCACCACGAGCGTGCCGTCGTCACAGTCGCCCTCTCCCGCAGGTCCGCCGCCGGTGGTTGTCCGCTCCAGTCTCCCACCTGGCTGGGACGAATACACGGGTCGGGCGGTTGCGGTCAGCGGCCGGCTTCGGTGACGCTCACCGAGCCGTCGCCCGTACGGACCGTCACGACGTGGCCGCTGGCCGCGTCACGCGGAACCTCGACGCTGACGTGTCCGTCGCCCGACCGCGCGGACACCCGGTAACTCTGGTGGGGCAGCACGACGCTGACCCGGCCGTCGCCGCTCGTCGCCTCGACGAGGTCGGGCACCTTGTCGAAGGCCAGCTTCACCGAGCCGTCCGAGGTGTGAGCGCTGACCTCGCGGGAGCCGATGCCACCGGCGTCGATCCGGCCGTCGCCGCTGGAGAGCCGGAGCGGGCCGGTCACATCCCGGACGACCACCGAGCCGTCGCCCGTGGTGAGCGCCAGCGGTGTGCTGAAGCCGCTCGCCTCCACACTGCCGTCACCGTTGACCACCGTCAGGCGGACCCCGCGCGGCACCAGTACCTCGTGGCGCACCGAGCAGTCCTGCACCGCGCCCCGGCACTTGGTGCGGAAGGTCAGGGTGTGCCCGTGCATCGACCAGGTGGCCTTCGGCGTGTCGCCGAACACGGCCCAGCCGTCGAACCACCGGGTGACCTGGATCTCGTCCACGTCGGCCGGCCTCACCACCACCTTGTTGCTGTCGGAGGAGTCGATGGTCAGTTCGTTTCCGTCGAGCGCGAAGTT
This sequence comes from Streptomyces sp. ME19-03-3, assembly GCA_033793685.1. GTDB lineage: Bacteria > Actinomycetota > Actinomycetes > Streptomycetales > Streptomycetaceae > Actinacidiphila. Next base: position 261,918 of record JARAXD010000009.1, read on the forward strand.
CCTGCGCTCCGGCGTGCTGTCGTCGGAGGCGTTCGCGCAGGCGGACGCCGTGCCGATCAGTGCCACGACGCCCGCCGCGGCGGCGAGGGTTCTCAACGTGCGGGTGCTCTTCGTCATACCCGGGACGCTACGGAGCGCCCGTCGCGCCCGGAATCGGGCCGCCCACCGGAAACGGGGTGGGGAAAACCCCCACCCCGTCCTGGGGGTTGCGCGGGCCGAGGGCCGGGGCCGCTCCCAGGGGCCGTGATCCGTGGCGGTGGTCAGTCGCCGGAACGCGCGATCTCCACGTTCTCCAGGACGCCGAGGGCGTCGGGGACGAGGACGGCGGCCGAATAGTAGGTGCTGACGAGGTAGGAGATGATCGCCTTCTCGTCGATCCCCATGAAACGCACCGAGAGTCCGGGCTCGAACTCGTCCGGGATTCCCGTCTGGTGCAGACCGATCACACCCTGGTTGTCCTCGCCCGTGCGCATCACCAGGATCGAGGTGGTGTTCTCGCGGGAGATCGGGATCTTGTTGCAGGGCAGGATCGGGATCCCGCGCCACGACGGAATGTGATGGCCGTGGAAATCGATGGTGTGCGGCACCAGGCCGCGACTGTTGAATTCCCTTCCGATGGCCGCGATGGCCCGCGGATGGGCCAGCAGGTATTGCGCGTTGCGACGCCGGCTGATCAGTTCGTCGAGGTCGTCCGGGGTGGGCGGACCCGAGTGCGTGGTGATGCGCTGCCGGTAGTCGGCGTTGTGCAGCAGCCCGAACTCGCGGTTGTTGACCAGCTCGTGCTCCTGCCGTTCGCGCAGCGCCTCGATGGTCAGCTTCACCTGCTGCTCGACCTGGTTGTAGGGCTGGTTGTACAGGTCGGCCACGCGGGTGTGGACCTTCAGCACGGTCTGGGCGACGCTCAGTTCGTACTCGCGTGGTGAGAGTTCGTAGTCGACGAAGGTGCCGGGCAGGTCCGGTTCCCCGACGTGGCCCGAGGCCAGTTCGATGGCCTTCTCCCCGTACTTGTTCTGGGCCTGCTGGGTGCCGGTGACGAAGCCCGCGACGTGTTCGCGCAGCGCGTCGGCCTGCTGCATGACGGCCTGGAAGGCCTGGCGCGGCAGGGCGAGCGCGGTGACGGGGGTGACCGCCCTGGCGGTGTACTCCCAGGTGCCTTCGGGGCCGGCCAGGCCCTCGGAGCCGAAGTGGTCGCCGTCGGCGATGCTGCCGATCACGCCCTGGCCGTCCCATTTGGCCGGGGCCAACTTGTTGATCTTGCCATGGGCGACGAGGAAGACGTGGTCGGCCGGCTGCCCGGCGGCCACGATCGTCTCGCCGGGCGCGTACTCCCGCTGCTCGAACCGCCCGGCGAGCGCGGTCAGCACCGCCTCGTCGTCGAAGCCGCGCAGCAGCGGCAGTTCGCCCAGTTCCGCGGGGATCACCCGGACCTCGGAACCGGTCTGGACGAAGTCCACCCTCCCGTCGCCCACCGAGTAGCTGAGCCTCCGGTTCACCCGGTAGGCGCCGCCGGCGGCCTCGACCCACGGCAGCACCCGCAGCAGCCACCGCGACGTGATTCCCTGCATCTGCGGCGCGGATTTGGTGGTCGTCGCGAGATTCCGCGCCGCGGCGGTGCTCAGACTCCGCTGGGACTGGCCGTTCCCCGTCGTCGCCTCCGACGCGACACCCGGCTCAACCGTCATGGATGGTCCTTCCTCTGCGGCCTGATGGCCCACGCGCACAAAAGCGTGGTTAAGGCAAACAATTCACGGTGGAGCGAGGTCTGCTGTGCGGTGTTCCCCCTGCCTTCGGCCGCTTTCCTCTCGGAAGCTACCCACCGGGTGGAGTGCCCTGCACTCACTCATTCGGGTGAGCAGGGCTTTCCCGGGTCATGGGAGCGGGCCGACCCCGCGGGGCGCGCACGTGTGCGATTCCGGGTGCCGGGAGGCGATGGGTGGATGCGTGACGTGTCCATGATGTCCACCCGGAGACGTGCGGAGCACCCCGTTCCGGGGATGTTCTGTCGTTGCACCCGGTAAATCGCGTGCTATTCCCGTAGCTCGCCATCGAAGATGAGGAGAATGTCACGCGGCCCCGAGGGGATCACGGAAGCATGGCTGGCGTACGCTGTACGGCTGAGAGCGGATCGCAGAAGAACCGCTTCTGCGTGATCCGCCTCACCCTCCGAGCAGGCGCCGCGCACTCGAAGGGAGAGGAGAACGCGGTGTTCGTCGGCGCAGGCTCCCTCTTCGACTCACCGTGGATCTACGCCCTGGTGGCAGCCTCCATCGTGCTCGACGTCTTCCTGCCGGTGATGCCGAGCGGTGTCCTGCTGATCTCGGCGGCCACGGCTGCCACGGCCGGCACCGCCGCCGGCCACGGCAACAGCCTCCTCGACGCCTTCGCGCTGCTGCTCTGCGCGGCCGTCGCCTCCACCCTCGGCGACCTCGCCGCGTACCGCCTGGCCTGGCGCGGCGGCGACTGGATCGACCAGCACGTCACGCAGTCACGCCGGCTCTCCACCGCCCAGGAGATCCTCGGCACGGTCCTGGCCCGCGGCGGCGGCGCGCTCGTCGTGCTCGCCCGCTTCGCCCCCGCCGGCCGCTCCGTCGTCAGCCTCAGCGCGGGCGCCGCGCACCGCGGTATCCGCGAGTTCCTGCCCTGGTCGGCCCTGGCCGGCCTCGCCTGGGCCGCGTACAGCGTGGGCCTGGGGTACGCCGGCGGCCAGTGGCTCGGCGCCGGCTGGCTCGGCACCGCCACCTCCGCCGTGGCGCTGTTCGGCTCCGGCTCCCTCGCCGCGTACGTCTTCCGCCGCGAGCGCCGCGCCCAGGCGGTCGTCCCGGTGACGCTGCCCGCGCAGGCCGCCGCCTCGCCCGAACGGGCCGCCGTCGCCGAGGTCGGCTGAGCCGTACGCCCATCCGCCCCGGGTGGGCGCCGCCAATGGGCGGCCCACCATGAGCCGTGACACCATCGGTACCGACCTACCACCGGTCTGGGGGGCCAACGGACGGATCGGAGACCCCGATGCGACTCGGACCGCTCACCGGCCTGGCGGCCGTCATCCTCGCCGCCGTCTCCTACGCGTTGCAAGGGGACACCCCGGGGATCGGCAGTTCCGGAGTCGCGGTCAGGGCGTTCTACCTCGCCCACGACACCAGGCAGGGCGTCGGCCTGTACCTGCTGTTCATCGCAGGCCTCTTCCTCATCTTCTTCGCCGGCTACCTGCGGCACGCCCTGGCCGCGTCGGACCGCACCGGCTGGCTGCCCCAGGTCGCCTTCGCCGGGGGCATCCTGGCCGCGCTCGGCTTCTGGATCAGCGCCGGGCTCACCCTCAGCCTCGTCGAGGCCAGCGATCGGGCGCTGGTCGGCGGCGGCGCCCTGCAGGCCCTCAACGCCCTCGGCAGCGACCTGTTCATGCCCATCCTGGCCGGTATCGGGGTCATGCTCCTCGGCGCGGGACTTGCCGTCTCCCGCGGTGAAGGCCGCCCCCTGCCGCACTCGCTGGGCTGGGTGGCCTTCGTCCTGGGCGTGCTGATGTTCATCCCGTTCGCCGGCTTCATCGGCCTGGGACTCGCCGGGCTGTGGGTCATCGCCGTGTGCGTGCTGCTGCTCGCGCCGGGGGAGCAGCAGCCCGGCCCGGAGGGCCCCGGCCCCGGCCCCGGCGGGCCGGCGGGTCCGGGCCGGGCACGGGACGGCGCCACCCCCTGACGCGCCCGCGGGTCCGGCCGGGCACGGCGTCCCGCCCGGCGGGTCGGCCCCGCGCGCCGTCCGGACAGCGGGTCAGCGCCTCACGCGGTACGCGCTGCCGTCGGCCGTACGCTCCAGCCAGCCGCCCTCCACCAGGTAGCGGCGCAGGGCGGCGCAGTCGTCGTGCACCGTACGCAGGGCCTCGTTGACCTCGCGCTCGTGGTAGTCCTGCCCCGGCCGGAAGAGGGTTTCGGTCAGGTGCCGCAGCAGCTGTTCGCGCCGCGCCGCCCGGCGCGGGATGACCGTGAGCCGCCCCTGTGAGAACAGGGCCGACACCGCATGCGCACCACTCTCGGACACCACGTACTCCTCCGCTTTCGCGACGACACACCTCGCCTGGCAGCGTGACACGGGGCGCCGACCGGGGGCACGCGAATATCAACTGGCACGATGGGGACATGAGCGTCGTCAAGATCAACGTACTGACCGTCCCGGCCGAGCAGCGGGAGGTCCTGGAGCAGCGGTTCGCCTCGCGGGCGGGCGCCGTCGAGAGTTCGGACGGCTTCGAGTGGTTCGAGCTGCTGCGCCCGGTGGAGGGCACCGACCAGTACCTCGTGTACACGAGGTGGCGCAGCGAGGAGGACTTCCGCAACTGGATGTCCGGCCCGATGCAGGCGGCCCACCGCGAGGGCGGCGATGGTGGCGAGCGCCCCAGGCCGGCCGCCACCGGGTCCACCGTGTGGTCCTTCGAGGTCGTCCAGCAGGCCGCGCCGAAGCAGCCCTGACCCGTCGCGGCGCCCCGCCCCGGGGCGCCGCCCGCCGCGCCGGGAAACCGCCTTGCCGTCCGCGATCACCGCGCGCCAGGCTGTGACCATGGAAAGGCCCCTGCTCTTCCTCGATGTCGACGGCCCGCTCAACCCGTACGCGACCGAGCCCACCCGGCGTCCGGAGGGCTACACGACGCTGCGCGTGCCGGCGCCGGCGGGCTCTGCCCGCCCGCTGCGGGTGTGGCTCAATCCCGCACACGGCGAGGCGCTCCTCGGGCTGGGCTTCGAACTGTGCTGGGCCACTACGTGGATGGCTGAGGCCAACCGCTGGATCGCCCCGGTCATCGGCCTGCCCGAGCTGCCGTACGTGGACTTCGGCGCCGCGCTGTTCGCGTACCGTCCCGATCTCGTGCACTGGAAGACCGAGGCGCTCGTGGCGTACGCCGCCGGGCGCCGTTTCGCCTGGGTCGACGACGAGCAGAGCGCCGCCGACGCGGACTGGGTCGCCGCGCACCACCCCGGTCCTGCCCTGCTGCACCACGTCGACCCCCGCGTCGGCCTGCGCGCGCCTGACTTCGCAGCGCTCGCCGCCTTCGCCGCGTCGCCGCGGTGACCGCCCGCGGGATCAGGCCGGGGGACGGTGGGGGCCGGGGCGGTCCTGGTCCTGGCCGCACAGCTCGGTGGTCAACCGGGTGAGGAGGGCCGCCAGGTCGGCGTGGCGTTCGGGCTCCCAGTCGCCGAGGAGCTCGGCCAGCACCTTGCGGCGGGCCTCGGTGAGCAGGGCGACGACCTCCTGGCCGCGTTCGGTGAGGTGGAGCGGGTTGCCGCGCCGCACGGCGTAGCGGCGTTCCTCGACCTCGAAGGCGGCGGCCTCGATGACGTTGTACGGCACCGTGGTCTGCACGGAGAGGTCGACGGGGTCGGCGGAGCCGGTGCGGGCGATGTACAGCAGCAGCCAGGCGGCCGCGGGCCGCAGGTCGAGGCCGGTCAGCGCGGTGATCCGCACGTACAGGTCGCGGCGCGCCTCCCGGCTGCCGAGGACGCTCAGGCCGCGGGCGATCTCGTCGAGGGAGGACCGGTCGACGGGGTTGGCGCCCAGCGTCTCGCTCGCGTCGGGCACGGTGACCGTGCGCCGCAGCGGCTGCTCCTTCAGGAACCAGGCAAGGACGAAGGCCAGCGCACAGATCGGCACCGCCCACAGGAAGACGCCGGTGATGGCGGTGGAGTACGCGTGCAGCACCGGTTCGCGCAGGGACGGCGCGAGCTGCCGCACGCCGCGCGGATCGGACTGGATCATGGCCGGGTCGAAGCCGGGCGGGAGGGTGAGCCCGGTGAGGGCGGCGGTGATCTCGCGGGCGAGGCTGGTCGCGAAGATCGTGCCGAAGATGGAGACGCCGAACGCCGCCCCGATGGAGCGGAAGAAGGTGGCGCCGGAGGTGGCGGCGCCCAGGTCGGTGTAGTCCACGGCGTTCTGCACGGCGAGGATCAGCACCTGCATGACCAGCCCGAGTCCGAGGCCGAAGACGAGCAGGTACATGCTCAGCACCCAGACCGCGGTGGTCTCGTCGAGCCGGTGCAGCAGGAACAGCCCGAGGATGGTGACCGCGGTCCCGGCGATCGGGAAGACCTTGTAGTGGCCGGTGCGGGAGACGATCTGACCGGAGGCCGTGGAGGCCACCAGCATGCCCACCACCATGGGGATCATGTGCACGCCCGACCAGGTCGGCGAGTAGCCGTGCACGACCTGGAGGAAGGTGGGCAGGAAGGTCAGCGAGCCGAACATGGCGAAGCCGATGACGAACGAGATCACCGAGCACAGCCAGAACGTGCGGACGCGGAACAGGCGCAGCGGCAGCACCGCTTCCTGCGCCCGCCGCTCGACGAGGACGAAGGCGCCGACCAGCGCGACGCCCAGCACCGCGAGCCCGACGATCTGCCAGGAGCCCCAGGCCCAGGTCGTACCGCCCAGTGAGGTCATCAGCACCAGGCAGGTGGCCGCGGCCGCCACCAGGACCATGCCCCCGTAGTCGATGCGGTGCGTGGTCCGCCGGACCGGGATGTGGAGCACGGTGGCGATGACGGCGAGCGCGACGATGCCGAGCGGGAGGTTGACGTAGAACACCCACCGCCAGCTGAGGGTGTCCACGAACAGCCCGCCCAGCAGCGGCCCGAGCACGCTGCTGGCACCGAACACCGCCCCGAACACCCCCTGGTAGCGGCCCCGGTCGCGGGGCGGCACGATGTCGCCCACGATCGCCATCGACAGCACGATCAGCCCGCCGCCGCCCAGGCCCTGCAGCGCGCGGAAGGCGATGAGCTCGCCCAGGCTGCGGGAGAGGCCGCACAGCGCGGATCCGACCAGGAAGATCACGATGACGGACTGGAAGAGTTTCTTCCGCCCGTACATGTCGCCGAGTTTGCCCCACAGCGGGGTGGCGGCGGTGGAGGCCAGCAGGTAGGCGGTGACCACCCAGGAGAGGTGCTTCAGCCCGCCCAGGTCGCTGACGATCGTCGGCAACGCGGTGGAGACGATCGTCTGGTCGAGGGCGGCGAGCAGCAGGCCGAGGGCGAGCGCGCCGATCGCGAGGTACACCGATCGCTTGTCGGTGACTTCCGCCGGGCCGTCGGCCGTGGCCGGCCCCGCCTGGGCAGTGGTGTCGTCCTGCGCCATGGGGTCTCGTTCCGCTCGGGTACCGGGGCTGCGGTACCGCGTTCACGTCACTTCCTTGTAAATATTCACACCCTTTCCACGAGATTGGCTCGTTTGTACGACCGTCGGCGCCGGAGACGCCTGGGCACCGGGCCTGCGCGGTCTGCATAATCACTGCGTCTGTCAGGACATGGGGAGGGGGCGCCGGTGGCGTCGGACGCGCCGGGATCACCGGCTTCGCAGGAGCACGAGTACGAGTCCCTCCGGGTGCGGCCGTACGTGCCGGGGCCCGAGGACTACGCGGACGCGCAGGAGCCCGTCCCGGCCGATGTGGCGGCGGGGGCCGCCGAGGCCTTCCCGTCGCAGGACGGAGGTCCGCCGACGGCGGTCCTGCCTCCGGTGGCGCCGCAGAGGGCAGCCGGGGCGGCGGGGCGGGAGGCGGACACCGACCTCATCGACCTCGGCACGGTCTCCTCGGACCGGCCGCCGCTGCCGGCGGCCGCCGTGTCCGGTGAACCCGGGCCGCACCCCTCCCGTGCGGAGGGCAGGCGCCGTGCCGGGGCCCACCGCCGCCGTCGCGGCGGTCTGATAGCGGGCGCCGCCGTCGCGGCCGCCGGCCTCGCCGTCGGCGCGGTCCTCGTCACAGCCCAGCTGACCGGCCGGCCCGACCGTACCGAGGCGGCTCCCGACCAGGGCGCCTCCGAGCCCGCGGTCGAACTGCCGTCCTCCGCGCGGCCCTCGGCCTCGGCCTCCCGTTCGGCCCCGCCGAGTGCCGGCTCCTCCGCGAGCGTTTCCGCGAGCGCCTCGGCCTCGGCCCGGGTCTCGGCCTCTGCCACCGCTTCGGCGACGACGGGGACGACCGGGGGGCCGACGCCCGGCGTCAGCGCGTCCCGACCGACGGCCTCCGCCGGCGGCCAGGTCTCCCAGACGCCCGGGTCGGCGCCGCCGGCCGTACCCGCGACGCTGCAGCGCGGCGACACCGGACCCGCCGTCGTGGACCTCCAGAACCGCCTCAAGGCGGTGCGGCTCTACTACGGGCCCTCGGACGGCGACTACAGCCGGAAGGTGGGTGACGCCGTGGCCCGTTTCCAGTTCTTCTACGGGGTCAAGGGCGACCCGCAGGGCGTCTACGGACCCCACACCCGGGCCGCGCTGGAGTCGAGAACCGGGGCCACGCCGGACCGCGGCGCCGACAACGGAAACTGACCGGGTGGCCGGGGCTGACCGGCGAACCCGTCTCCCGTACACCGCCCGCCCCGGGACCCCGTCCCGGGGCGGGCGCCGTCATGTCCCGCCCGGCCGCTCCGGCAGGATGGGGGCGTGGCGATCGACGACTTCGGACCGAGGGGCTTCCAGCTCGTACTGCTGCGGCGCATGGCCGACCACCGGCCGGAACTGGTGGAGGACGCGCTGCGCACGCTCGGGGCGAGCCGCTCCGAGATGCGGGAGGCGAACCGCCGCTGGCAGGCATGGGGGCACGCCAAGGGCTTCCCGCGCGGTGAGCGCCGCTACCGCACGGTGCTGGGGCCGCCCGAGGCTGTGCTCCGGCGCCAGGTGGGGGAGCTGACCTGCCCGGCGCTGGTGTGGCCGGTCCCGCTGTGGCCGACCCTGCGGTTCGAGGTCCTGTGCGCGCCGGGCGGCGGTGCGGTCTGGAACGAGTGGCTGGTCCGTGCGCCGGGGGAGCGGGGGCCGCGGCTGTCGGGCCTCGACGACCTCGCACCCTGGTCCTGCACCGTCGACGAGGTGGCCCGGGCGTTCCCGCCCGCACGCCCCCTGGAGGGCGACGCCCCCACCCGGTGGCGGCTGCGGTTCACCGACCCCCAGGCTCCGCCCGGGTCCGCCCGCCGGACCGCGGGCTTCACCTACGGACTGCTGCAGTACGTGGAGGGGACGGGCGCCGCGTCGTGAGGGCCGCGGAGCGCGGGGCGGCCCGGGCCCGAGCCCGCCGTGCGGGCACCCCCCTGGCGGAACCGCCGCACGGTTTTGTATCGTGTAGGAACAAAGTGGTTCCGCCCGTTTCCCCTGACCGGCGGGCGGGCCACTTGCTTGTACCTCCGAGGGAGACCCATGCTGTCGCCGTCCACCGTCATCCCTGCCCGCGCTCTGCTGCTGGACATGGACGGCACGCTGGTCAACTCCGACGCCGTGGTCGAGCGCTGCTGGCGCCGGTGGGCCGCGACCCACGGACTCGACGGCGACGCCGTGATGAAGATCGTCCACGGCCGCCAGGGCTACGCCACGATGGCGGTGCTTCTCCCGGACCGCCCGATGGCGGAGAACCACGCCGACAACGCCCGCATGCTCGCCGAGGAGACCGCCGACATCGACGGCGTCGTCCCGGTCGAGGGCGCCCCGGCGTTCATGGCCGCGCTGCAGGGCCGCCCCCACGCCCTGGTGACCTCCGCGGACCTGGCCCTCGCCCGGGCCCGCATGGGCGCCGCCCGCCTTCCGCTGCCCGCCGTCATGGTCACCGCGGAGAGCGTCAGCGCCAGCAAGCCGGACCCGGAGGGCTTCCTCAAGGGCGCCGCCGAGCTCGGCTTCGGCCCGGAGGAATGCGTGGTCTTCGAGGACTCCGAGGTCGGCATCGCGGCCGCGAAGGCCGCGGGCATGCGCGTGGTCGGCGTCGGCCCCCGCGCGGCGGCCCACGAGCCCACCGCCCACGTCGACAGCCTCGCGCAGGTCCGCGTGGAGGCCGCCGCCGACGGCACCCTGCTGCTGCACATCGGCGCCTAGACCTCTCCCGGTCCCGCACGGCGGGTGCACGGCGATCAGGCCGGGCAATGACCGCTCTCCCCGCGTCCTGCCGTGGGGAGTCCCGCGCTGCCGGCACCATGGCTCGCCCGGGGAGACGGGCCGATGCCCCCATCCAGGAGACCACCCCCCGTCCGACGGACAACCGCCGAACGCCGCACCGCGCCCGGAACCTCACCCGGCACGGAGCCGCGTGACCCGTCCCGGGAGAAACCGCGTGTCCCCGTGCCACCGGGGTGACATCCTGGCGTGGTGAGCGGCTTGAACGGACCCGAGATCGGCATCACCTTCGCACCCGCGCTGCGGCTCTTCGCCGCCGCGGCACGACGGGAGGGGCGGACCACCGTCGCCACCGACGGGGTCTCCACCCTGGGACATGTCGTGGAGTCGCTCGGGGTCCCGCTCACCGAGGTCGGCCGGCTGCTGGCCGACGGCCGGGAGGTCCCCGTGTCCCACGTGCCGGCCGCGGGCGAGCACGTGGAGGTCCAGCCCGTCACCCGGCCGCAGTCGGTACCGGGGGCACCGCTGCGCTTCCTGCTCGACGTGCACCTGGGCACGCTCGCCCGCCGGTTGCGTCTGCTGGGCGTCGACGCCGCGTACGAGAGCGCGGACATCGGCGATCCCGCCCTGGCCGCCCGGTCGGCCGCCGAGCAGCGGGTGATGCTCTCCCGCGACCGCGGCCTGCTGCGCCGCCGGGAGCTGTGGGCGGGCGCGTACGTCTACAGCGACCGGCCCGACGAGCAACTGCGGGACGTGCTCGGCCGGTTCGCGCCCGCCCTGGAACCCTGGACGCGCTGCACGGCCTGCAACGGACCGCTGCGGGAGGCCGACAAGGACGCGGTCTGGGAGAAGCTGGAGCACGGCACCCGCCGCAGCTACGACGTGTTCGCGCAGTGCGTCGTCTGCGAGCGCCCGTACTGGCGCGGCGCGCACCACGCCCGCCTGGAGGCCATCGTCCGCGATGCGGTGACCGAGTTCGGCGCCGCCCAGCCCGCCACGTAGTCGCCGGCGCCTCACGGCCCCGACGCCGCTAGGTGCCCAAGCACGCGCCCGCCTTGACCGCGACTCCCAATATGCGGCGGCCTGCCCACCCATGGGCGGCTCACAGGCGGTCCCCCACGGCGGCCGGCTTCGGAGGATGCGTCCCGCCACCGTCCTTGATGTCCTGCGCGCAGGTTCGTCTGTCGTAGGACTGGTCATTGGGTATCAACAGCACTCCGACAACTCGCTCTGGGCGCTCGACGGCAAGCCAGTCGTCGCCTGTGAAGTCCGGCCCGGAGGCTTGGACCGTCTGACACCCCAGCGCCACGCGCTCCCTGTCGACCGCGCAGGCGTCCACCGCGGGGCCGGATCTCCCGGCGACGCCGCCGAAGCGGTAGCGGAAGTGGACCCGGTCACGTTCGGCAGGCACTTGGGGGTGGGGCTCGAGGCGCCAGTCGACGACCTCGGCGGTGACGCCGACGGGCTGCCCGGACGTGTCCTCGACTGCACCCTGACACCGGCCTCACCGCGCTCCGCGGCCCTATCGGTGCAGCCCCAGGGGAAAGAGCAACCGGACAGGGCCAGAAGCACCAGGGCCGACAGACCACCGGCTCGCAGCCGTGCGAGGAACATTCAGGTGACCTCCCGTCAGGGGCGAGCGGAGCAGTGTATCCAGGGGTGTGGCAGCCGCGGATGACGGCCGTGGGCCGCCCGTCACGGGCGGCCCACGGCCGCGCCCGGCAGCCCGTCGCTGCGCTGGCGCAAACTGGACGGCCCCTGGTTCGGCAACCAGCTCATGACCCTGACCCTCCGGGGCCGCGCCGCCGCGCTCCGGCTGGACCAGACCCGCGCGCCGAAGGGGACTTCGCGGCGGGCTGCGTTGGTGACGGTGATGGACACGCACCTCACGACGGACTGAGCCGAGCCGTTCACCGCGCCCCGGGAGCCGGGACGCCAGACGCGGGGCGGAGGGCTCCGCGGGTGTCGCGGGCCCTCCGCCGTCGTGCGCGGGTACGGGATCAGAACGTGCTGGTGCTGTTGAACCTGGCGGTGGACCAGAGGTAGCCGAGGACGGTGAGGCCGGCGCACCAGGCGATGGCGATCCAGCCGTTGTCGCCGATGCCGGTGCCGAGGAGGAGGCCGCGGAGGGTTTCGATGGCGGGGGTGAAGGGCTGGTAGTGGGCGATGGGCTGGAACCAGCCGGGCATGGAGTGCAGGGGGACGAAGGCGCTGGACAGCAGAGGGAGCAGGATCAGGGGTGTGGCGTTGTTGCTGGCGGCTTCGGCGTTGGGACTGGCCAGGCCCATGCCGACGGCGATCCAGGTCAGCGCGGTGGCGAACAGGACCAGGAGGGCGAAGGCGGCGAGCCATTCGAGGAGGGTGGCGTGGGTGGAGCGGAAGCCGATGGCGACGGCGACTGCGCCGACGAGGACGACGCTGAGGACGGACTGCAGGACGCTGCCGACGACGTGTCCGACGATCACGGAGCCGCGGTGGATGGCCATGGCGCGGAAGCGGGCGATGATGCCCTCGGTCATGTCGTTGGAGACCGAGACGGCGGTGCCGACGGTGGTGCTGCCGATGGTCATCAGGAGCAGGCCGGGGACGAGGTAGGCGATGTAGGCGGAACGGTCGGGGGTGCCGTTGCCGATGCCGGCGCTCATGGTGTCGCCGAAGACGTAGACGAACAGCAGGAGCAGCATGATCGGGGTGAGCAGGAGGTTGAGGGTGAGGGAGGGATAGCGGCGGGCGTGCAGGAGGTTGCGGCGCAGCATCGTCGAGGAGTCGCGCAGGGCGAGGGTCAGGGTGCTCATCGCAGGGCCTCCGTGGGTTGGTGGGGGAGGGCGGTGTCGCCGGTGAGGGCGAAGAACACGTCGTCGAGGTCGGGGTTGTGCACGGTCAGCTCGTCGGCGTGGACGGCCGCGGCGTCGAGCTGGTCCAGGAGGGTGCGCAGGGCGTGCTGACTGCCGTCGCTGGGGATCTGCAGGGTCAGGGCCTGGTCGTCGCGGGCGGCGGCGGGCAGCGTGGCGGTGGCGTCCTTGTAGGCGGCGGGGTCGGTGAAGCGGAGCCGGATGTGCCCGCCCGGGATGAGCCGCTTCAGCTCCTCGGCGGTGCCCTCGGCGGCGATGACACCGTTGTTCAGGACGGCGATGCGGTCGGCGAGTTCGTCGGCCTCGTCCAGGTACTGGGTGGTGAGGAGAACGGTGACGCCGTCGGTGACGAGTTCGCGGATGATCTGCCACATGGTGTGGCGGGAGCGGGGGTCGAGGCCCGTGGTCGGCTCGTCGAGGAAGATGATGCGCGGGTTGCCGACCAGGGTCATGGCGATGTCCAGGCGGCGCTTCATGCCGCCGGAGTAGGTGGAGGCGGGCTTCTTCGCGGCCTCGGTCAGGTCGAAGCGCGCCAGCAGTTCGGCGGCCACCCGCCGTCCCTCGCTCCTGGACAGGTGGTGCAGGTCCGCCATCAACAGCATGTTCTCCTCGCCGGTGATCAGCCCGTCGACGGCGGAGAACTGCCCGGTGACCCCGATCGCCGCGCGCACCGCCTGCGGATCGACGGCCAGGTCGTGCCCCGCGACCTGGGCCTGCCCGCCGTCGGCGGTGATGAGCGTGGACAGGATCTTCACGGCCGTCGTCTTGCCGGCGCCGTTCGGGCCGAGCAGGGCGAACACGGACCCGGCCGGGATGCGCAGGTCGATGCCGTCGAGGACGGTCTTGTCACCGAAGGACTTGCGCAGTCCGGTGGCGGAGACGGCGGCCGGCGGCGTGCGGCCGTCCGACTGTCTGGGTGTGGGCATGACAGATGAAGGCATGAAGCCCCCCGTTCAGAGGTAGTGGGCGGTGGCGGTGACGGTTGGGGTCGTGGCGTTCAGGACCGGGCGCGGTGGATCTCGATGTTGCCCCAGCGGGTCCTGGCGTGGACCTCTACGGTGTCGTCGGTCGTCCGCGGAGCCTCGGATCCGGCGAGCGCGTTGCGCACCTGCCCGCGCTCGGAGCTAACGTCGAGCCAGGCGGCGGTGCCCTCGCGGACGCCGACCTCGATGGCGCCGTAGGAGGTCTCCAGCCGGACGGCGCCCCGCGCCACCTCGCCGACGCGCAGGTTGCCGTGGGCGACCGTGGCCGTGACCGAGCCCTCGGCGCGCGCGATGTCGACGTTGCCGTGGGCTCCGCGCACCCGCAGTTCGCCGAGCGCGCTGCCGACGGTGGTGGTGCCGTGCGAGTTCCTCACCTCGGCGGGCCCGTCGACGGTGCCGACGCGCAGGCTGCCGGAGCTGGTGGTGATCTCCGCCGCGCCCTCGACGTGCTCGACGGTGACCGTGCCGTGGGACGAGGTCAGCTGCAGGGGGCCGGTCGTCTCGAAGCGGACGTCGTTGGACGAGGTCTTGACCCGGACCTCGCCCAGTCGGCCCTCGCCCAGTACCTGGGTCCACGAGCCGGTCACGTCGACGTGTGAGCCGGTGGGCAGTTCGACCGTCACGTCGACGACGCCGCTGGGCCCGATCAGGAAGCGCTCCTTCGTCCTGATGGTCAGGGCGCCGCCCGAGTAGGCGACCTCGGTCTGCTCGGCGGCCCGTACGTCCTTGTCCCGTTTCGGCTCGCGGGGCCGCACCTCGACGACGGTGTCGGAGCGGTCGCCCGCGGTGAAGCGGATGGAGCCGGCGCCCACGTGGGCGGTGACCGCGATCGGTTCGGGGGTGTCGAAAGAAGGCATGGCTGTCCCGTTCTCCTGAGTCCTCGGGTCGTCCCAGCTGGTGGGACGTGGTGTGGATGAAGTGGGGGCGAGGCGCGGGCGCGTCAGCGCACCCAGCCTCGGAAGCTCTGTCCGGTGGTGTGGGTCCTCTCCGGCGTACGCGGCTGCGCCGTGCCGTCGACCGCGGCCGACACGGCACGGATGAGCCACGCGTTGACCGACAGGCCCTCACGGCCGGCTGCCTCCTCGGCTCGGGCCTTGAGGTGGGCCGGCAGCCGCAGGTTCACGCGGGCGGTGCCGCCCTCCTCGCCCTCGGCGGTGACCGCGGTCCTGGGCGGCTCAGGGGTCACCGCGTCCGTGTGCGCGGGGTCGCCGCCGGCGGGCGGCAGCGTCACCACGAAGTCGGGGTCCAGCCCGCGCAGTCGTACGTCGACCGAGCCCGGGGCGAGTTCGCGGGTGATCTCGTCCATCGCGGCGGAGAGCACGTTGAGCATGGTCAGGCGGGTCGCCGACTCCAGCGGAGCGGTGAGCCGCTCGGCCAGCTCACGGGCTTCCTCCCCGCCGGCTTCGGCGGCCACCGCGAGCTCGCGGCGGAGGGTGTCGATATATGGGGTGAGGTCCATAACGCCATGATGACATCAAGTTGGCGCCACATGCAAGCCACTTGGTGCCACGTGTGGCGCATGGATGTGCTTATTGGCGCTGACCTGCAAAAACGTGACGCCTCTGGAGTGGATCCGGGGGCGCTGCGCCGGTTCGGTGCGCCACCGGCGACGCCACCTGGCGCCACCTGGCGCAACCCGGCGCCACGTGATGCAACCCGGCGCCGCCCGGCGCCGCCCGGCACCACCCGGCGCCACCTGGCGCCACCCGGCACCACGTGGTGCCACATGGTGTCGGGAGACACCACCGCGCGTTCCCCGGTGCTCAGCGCGGCTGCGGCCCGCCACCCAGCGGCCGGCGAGGGGCAGCGGAAGAGGGCCGGCGCCTCGCGGAAGCGTGGATGCCTCAAAGGTGTCCCGGGGCCGGGGCCCGTCCTGGAGGCCGAAGGCCGCCGGAAGGGCGGCGACCGCACGGACACACCGGCGAGACAGGCGCGAACTGGCTTGCCTCTTGCGGTCGTCCGCCGTGGCTCGTGCCGGTAACCGGTGGAGCGGGGTTGGGTTCGGGCCGCGTCTGCCCGTACCGCGTTCGCCGGTGGGGGCGTTGGTGTCGCCGTCGGTGGCGGGACCGCAAGGCCGCCAACCTCCGGCGCGGGCAGGCGCCGTGCGCGTGGCCCCGTCCCGCACGGCGGTGGAGCCGTGCCTCCCCCGCGCTCCCGCCCGGACGCCGAGGGATCGCGGGCGGTGTGCGGTCCGGCCTCAGCCCTCGTGCACGTCGAGCCACAGGACGATCCCGGTCACGCCGCCCAGGACGGACGCGACGCCCGCGCGGATCGCCGCGGCGCAGCGGGCCGGGGTGAAGGTGGCGGGGTCGTAGGTGGAGGACATGCCCAGGCCCTCGCCGCGGAAGGACGCGCCGGACCAGTCGACCGCCGTGACGTTGGCGGTGGGCTCGGCCAGTTCCGCGCCCACCACCAGGAACTGCTGGGAGAGGTGGTTCGGGGTGACCGTGGCAAGGGGGTCGATCAGGTCGTTGCCGGCGCTGACGAGGAGGTCCGGGTGCATGTCGAGTGCCCGGGTGACGCCGGGGAGCAGGTCGGCGGGGTGGTCGATGACGACTTTCCTGAGGTCGACGTGTTCGGTCCGGGCCCATTCCTCGACCGCGGCAGTGAGCGTCTTGGTGGGGCGGTCGTCGCCCGCGGTCACCAGGGCGACGCGGTAGCCCTTGGAGGGGTGGACCCCCGACCAGGAACCGGGTCGCGGGGTGGCGGTGGCCTCGGGGGCGGGCGGGGCGGCGCGGTCGACGAAGCCGGGTCCGGGGGTGCCGACGGCGCTGGGCCGGGGGTGCGGTCGCGACCAGTCGTCGCCGGAGCCGCATCCGGTGAGCAGCGCGGCGGCCACGGCCAGGGTGGCGGCGGCCCGAAGCGGGGGGCGCAAGGCGATCGACCTCCGGTTGGTGACGAATGGTTCGTTCCCATCCTGCAATCCCGCTACCGCCGCCCCGTCCCCGGAGGGGCCGTTGTCGCAGTTGTTTCCGTACGATTCGCCGACCGGCCGGTTCCGGTTCACCCATGGCGTGCACGGTGCAGTGGCAACCTGAAGGAGCCACATGTCACAGCACGTCCGCCGCGGCCTCGTATCGGTCATCGCGGCGGTGATCGCCTTCCTCGGCCTCGGGCAGCAGTCCGCACTCGCACACGGGTTCACCTCGACCGTGTACGCGGACGTCGCCCCCGCCGACGGGGGCCGCATTCGCACCACGCTGCAGCTGGAGTACGACCTCCTCGTGGTGTCCGTCGCGGACTCCCAGCACGACGACGGCCTCTTCCCCGAGGGGACCGCCGCGTTCGACGCCGGGGACGCCGACGCGCAGGCCGCGGCGCTGGAGGCGCACGCCGAGTCCGCCGTGAGGTACGCGACCGCACGCTTCACGGTCGCCTCGGACGGCAGGGCCTGCACCGCGACTTCGGCCGGCGGTTTCACGATGGGCACCCGGGAGGGCGTGCCGTACGCCACCCTCCGCCTGGACTGGAACTGTCCGCGAGGTGACGACCGCGAGGTGCGCAGCGGGCTGTTCCCGGACTCCGAGGGCTACGTCAAGGGCACCAAGACCATCGTCACGTACGGGCTCGACGGCCGCTCGGGCAGTGCCGCGCTCGACGCGGAGCACCCGTCCTTCTCCATCGGCCAGTCCTGGTACGAGCGCTTCTGGGAGTTCTTCCGCCTGGGCGCCGAGCATCTGCTGAGCGGGATCGACCACATCCTGTTCCTGCTCGCGTTGATCGCCGGTTCGCGGCGGCCGCGCGAGGTCGTCCTGGCGGCCACCAGCTTCACCCTGGCCCACTCGGTGACGTTCATGCTGGCGGCGCTGGGGGCGGTCGACGTGCCCGCGCGGATCGTGGAGCCCGTCATCGCGCTGTCGATCGCCGTGGTCGCCGGCTGGTACCTGTGGCGGATCTGGCGGCGCGGCGACCACGCGACCGAGCTCGAGGCGCCCGGGCAGGGGCACTTCAGCCTGGACCGGGCCGGATGGACCCGCCTCGGCGTGGTGTTCTGCTTCGGTCTGGTGCACGGTCTCGGCTTCGCGGGCGCGCTGGGCATCGACGAGGCGTGGTCGTGGACCCTGCTGTGGTCCCTGCTGGTGTTCAACGTCGGCATCGAGGTCGTCCAGTTGGCCATCATCGCCGTCGTCTTCCCACTGCTGCTCCTCCTGCGCCGCCGGTCCGCCCGGGCCGGGCTCTGGGCCACGGGGGCACTGTCCGCGGGGGTTTTCGTCATGGGGCTGGTGTGGTTCGTGCAGCGGGTGTCCGGAGCCTGAGGTTCCGCACAGCGGCCGCGTGAAGTTCAGCTGACGCGTGGCTCGCATTTATGTTCGCTTTACCCGCCGAGGTGAGCGTGGGGGTCTCCACTCGATGCACACGATTCGTGCACAGAAGGAAAAGACAAAGATGAGAGCGAGCAACTCCTCGCGGACCTCCGGGTCCGCGCGGCGCCGTGTGGCCACCGGGGCCACCGCGGCGTTCCTCGGCCTGACGGTCGCCCTCGGCAACGGCCTGGTGTCCACGGCGTCCGCCGCCGACACCGCCACCCTCAGCGGCATCGTCCTCGGTGTCGGCGCCAACGAGGCGCAGCGCACCGTGACGTGGTACTCCTCCGCGGACACGGCGCAGCAGATCCAGGTCGTCCCGACCGCGCAGCTGGTGGACAACGCGTTCCCGGCCGGCGCCGCCACCTTCGACGCCATCGGCGCGGCGAACATCGCCTCCAGCGGCGGCTACAACCGCCACGCGACGATCACCGGCCTGAAGGAGAACACCCAGTACTCCTACCGGGTCGGCAGCGAAGGCAACTGGTCCGCCACCTACTCGTTCAAGACCCAGGACTTCGAGGGCGAGTACGACTTCCTGTTCTACGGCGACCCGCAGATCGGCTCCTCCGGCAACCTGGCGAACGACCAGGCCGGCTGGCAGGACACGGTCGACGTCTCGCTGAAGGCCAACCCGAACGCCGAGCTCCTGGTGTCCGGCGGCGACCAGGTCGAGAGCGCCAACAACGAGGACGACTGGAAGTCGTTCCTGGCTCCCGACGGTCTGCGCCAGTACCCGTGGGCGGCCACCATCGGCAACCACGACGTCGGCGGCAAGGCCTACGAGCAGCACTTCACCACCCCGAACACCGACCGCTCGGCCCCGTACTACGACAACGGGAACCCCGACGGCACCAAGTCCGGCGGTGACTACTGGTACATCTACAAGGACG
Source organism: Streptomyces sp. ME19-03-3 (assembly GCA_033793685.1). Taxonomy (GTDB): domain Bacteria; phylum Actinomycetota; class Actinomycetes; order Streptomycetales; family Streptomycetaceae; genus Actinacidiphila. The sequence goes on from JARAXD010000009.1 coordinate 280,784, forward strand.
TGCTGTTCATCGACCTGAACAGCAACAGCTACAACTCCGCCAACGGCGGCGGTGACGCGGCGCACGTCAAGTACGTCACCGACGTCATCAACAAGCACGGCGACGAGGCCAAGTGGAAGGTCCTGGTCTACCACCACGCGATCTACTCGCCGGCCTCGCACGCCAAGGACGGCGAGAACAAGCAGCGTCGTCTGGACTTCCCGACCACGTTCTCCAAGCTCGGCGTGGACCTCGTCCTGCAGGGCCACGACCACAGCTACTCCCGCAGCTACCTGATCAAGAACGGTGTGAAGGAGAACCCGGCCGAGCAGCCCGGCGCCTCCGACGTGTACCCGGGCCCCGGCGGCGTCCTCTACGTGACGGCCAACTCCGCCTCCGGCTCGAAGTACTACGACATCACCAAGCCGGACAGCAGCGAGAGCGGCCATGACGGGAACGGCCCCGACCCGCTGAACCCGGGCAACTACTGGTACAACTCGGTCCAGAACCAGGAGCACGTCCGCACCTACGTCAAGGTGCAGGTGCGCAACGACAAGCTCGTGGTCGAGAACATCCGCAGCGGCGCCAACGGCCCCGACCAGCCGGTCGGTTCGCACGTCGACGACGTCACGGTGCACCCGTACCACGGTGACAAGCAGGACCTGCAGGTCAACGTCCCGAACCCGGCTCCGGGCGAGTTCGGCTGGACGATCGACGGCTACAACGGCCTGGTGGACCTCGGTACCGCCAAGGAGCAGAACGGCGACCACTTCGTCGCGGGCGGCAAGATCAACCCGATCCTCGTCTCCGACAGCCGCCGTTCGCTCGCCCCGTGGTCGATCTCGGCCAACGTCGGCGACTTCAAGGACGCCGACAAGACGTTCTCCGGCTCCAACCTCGGCTGGACCCCGTACGTCCTGGACGGCGGCGCCGGTGCCGCGGCCGGTGACCCGGTGGCCTCCGGTTACGACGACCAGGGCAAGGGCCTGTCCGTCTCGCGCGGCCTCGGCTCCGCCGTGCAGGGCCACCCGCGCGGCTCCGCCAAGCTCGGCGCCGACCTGGACCTGAAGATCCCGGACAGCGTCACCAAGGGCGGCTACCGCGCCACCCTCACGATCACTGCGCTGAGCAGCTGACCGTACCCGTATGACGGCGGGGCGGGGCCCCGCGGGGCCCCCCCCCCCCCCCCCCCCCCCCCAACCCCCCCCCAAACCCCCCCCCCCCCCCCCCCCCCCCCCCCCCCCCCCCCCCCCCCCCCCCCCCCCCC